>NZ_LQPC01000050.1 GCF_002101705.1 Mycolicibacterium iranicum
GGGAATTACGTGACGGCGGGTGAGGAATTACGTGACGGACAACCCCTCATACCTGGGGAATTACGTGACTGCTGACACCAGTCTAGGGACGGGCGGTGTCTTGTTACGCCCGTGTTACGGCTATTCTTCGACGCATGCGGGACAGTGTGGTCTTCGCCCAGGTGAAGACGTTGCAGGGCATGCGCCGTACGGCGCGGGTGTCGGCGGGCGCGTTGGAGATCCACGTGCGTGCCGTGGCGGACCGGATCGGGACGCCCTACCCGGCGTTCGTGCCTGACGAACGCCTCGATGCGATCGCCCCCGGCCGTGTCACGACGATGGCCGCCATCGAGTTGTGCATGGCCGGAATGTGGTACCGCGCTTCCGACGGTTATGTCGTGGCAGACCTCGACCTGATCGAACATTTCGCGCAGCCGGTGCGCCGCCGCTGGCTGCGGGCGATCGGCCGGTTCTTCAAGGAGTACCTGCTTCCGGTCTAGCGTGCGGCGCGTCGAGGTCTCGCAGACCGGGCAGGAACACTGCGACGATTCCGAGCGCCAGCATGGGCAGCGACAGGGCCAGGAACGTCGCATGCAGCCCCGTGGCGTCAGCCAGCGGACCGGCCAGGATCAGGCCGAGCGGCCCCGCCGCGTAGGCGAGCGATCCCATCACGCCGACCACGCGGCCGCGCAGATGCTGCGGCGCCCGGGTCTGCATCACGTAGTTGTAGATGGGCGCGATCGGCCCGTACACGAACCCGACGAGCGCACACAACGCGAGAATCACGGGAAGCGGCGGCAGGAACGCGATCACGGTCATCGCCACGCCCAGCGTCAGCACCGCCGTCAGCATCACGGTGCGCCGCTTCATGTACTTCGACATCACCGCGTAGCCGAGCGCGCCGATCAACCCGCCGATGCTCAACGCCATCAGCACCCAGCCGAGCTGGGCCGGCTCGTTGCGGTCGGTGAAGTATTTCGGGAACAGCACGCTCTCCATGGGCATGTAGAGCCCAGTGGCTGCGAGGTCGACGAAAGCCAGCGTGCGAAGGACCTTGTTGTTCCACACAAAGCGCAGGCCTTCGATGATTCCCGCCCACACGCCGTCGGACATCGCCGACGGATCGGGCTTGCCCGCACCCTCGAGCTTCAGTACGCCGATGGCGACGATCGACGTTCCGAACGCGGCGGCGGTCACCCACATCGTGTTGATGCCGCCGAGAGTGGCGATCAGCAGACCTCCGATGCCGGGCCCCACGATGTAGGCCAGGTTGAAAATCGCCTCGTACACGGAGTTGGCATGGTCAAGGGTCCAGCCGGCCTTCTGCGCCGCCTCGGGCAGCATCGTCTCGCGGGCTGTCAGCCCCGCGGGGTCGAAGAACGCACCGAGTGCGGCCAGGCCTGCCAGCACGGCGACGTTGATGGCGTCGACACCGAATGTCAGCGCCAGGACGGGCACCGCGGCCACCGACACTGCCGACAGCGCGTCAGCGATCATCGACACCCGCCTGCGGCCGAGCTTGTCGACGGCGGCGCCGGCGAGCAGCGTCGCGGCGAGCAGCGGGAGCGTTCCCGCCATCGCCACGATGGACGCGTCCAGCGCAGAACCGTTGCGCTGCAAAACCAACCAGGGGAACGCGACGATGGAGATGCCGTTGCCCGCCCCGGCCATCAGTGCGGCGAACAGGATCAGCAGCAGTGGGACGCGCCTACCGCGCGATTCTTCGTTCGTCATGGGATATCGCCGGGAATGTAGCAGTGCCGCAAAGCACTTGACGACCGAGTTTTCGGCGACTAGCGGCTCACCATTGCGCGTCGACCTTGGCCGCGATCTGGTCGGCGATCCGCAACGCGGAGTCGCCGGGAGCGGCGCTGCAGGTGTTGACATCGACGATGACGTTGTTGCGGTGCACCAGCGCCCGCCCACAACCCCAGCCTGGCGCCGCGGCGTCCTGCTGCATGGCGACCGTGTTCAATCGGTTGTCCTCCCGGACGATCGGCCCCGGGTTCCAGCGTGAACCGCTCTGGGTGTGGGTGTACTCGTGGCAGGCCGGCCACTGCTGCACAGAGGCCTCGAAGAATTCGCCGGCCTTCTCCAGATAAGGAAACAGCACCACGGCCTGCTTGACGTACGTTTTCCAGCCCTCACCGTCATTGAGGCTCTGGTCGCGTTCCGCCTGGAAGCCGCTGTCGGCATAGACCTGCAACTCGGCCGCACCGTCGATCGCGAGGCATTCTCGTGGCTCCATGATGTCGCTGTGGTCCGACATCGCGGTCTGGGACTCGATGACCGTCATCGCGGGCACGCCCATCGTCGCGGCGGCCTCTTCGGGGCTGAGCAGGACGTCGCCGAGCTCACGTTCCACGAGGGGGCGGGGGATCATTGTCCTGGTCGGTTTGGCCGACTCCGCGCTGCTCGTGCTGGCGCATCCGGTGACCAGGATGCAGATGCCTGCTATCGCTGCCGCTCGTCGCATGAATGCCCCCAATCGAAGTGCTGGGGATCAATGGTGAGCCAACTGCAGCGGCGCTCCGGTGAGGAAAGCGGCGTTTCGTGGTAACGATGAATAGTGCTTCTTGGTAACGAATCTTGACTCCCCTTCCGCATCCACGAACTGGTGATCTTTTCGAGACCCCGGTGCAACCCGGTCATGGTTGGCCCGGTGATCCCGCGACGTCGCGCACCGCGGTGGCGTCCACTCCTGCCGACGTGGTGGAGCTGGCCGGGGCGGCCAGAACGCTCAAACAGGTCGACGCCGGGGTCTCGGTGTGTCGCGCCTGCCCGCGGCTGGTCGAGTGGCGCGAGGAGGCGGCCGCGGTCAAACGCAAGTCGTATGCGGATCAGCCCTATTGGGGAAGGCCGGCTCCCGGTTTCGGGGCGGCGCGGCCGCGGATCATGATCGTCGGTCTGGCGCCGGCCGCCCACGGCGCGAATCGGACGGGCCGTGTCTTCACCGGTGACCGTTCCGGCGACTTCCTGTTCGCGTCATTGCATCGCAGCGGGCTGGCGAATCAGGCGACGTGCACTGACAGTGCAGATGGATTGCAGCTCAACGGTGTTCGAGTGGCGGCGGCCGTGCGCTGCGCTCCTCCGGGTAACGCACCGCTGCCCGCCGAGCGGACGACGTGTGCGCCCTGGCTCGACGCGGAGTGGCGGCTCACGGGCAACGGCGTGCGGGTGATTATCGCGTTGGGTGGGTTCGCGTGGCAGTCGGTGCTGGCGCTGATCCGCCGAACCGGCGGTACGGTGGGGACGCCGGCACCGAAGTTCGGCCACGGCACGCTGGCCACGTTGGCCACCGGGAGCACCGCCACCGGCACCGTGACGCTGCTCGGCTGCTTCCATCCCAGCCAGCAGAACACCTTCACCGGCCGGCTCACCCCCGCGATGATGGACGACATCTTCGCCACCGCCTGTGCGATTTCGGCGGGAACGTAATCCCACGGCGCGACGTTGCACTGTCAATGCGTCTTTCTGTCCTCGATCTCGTTCCTGTGCGCTCCGACCAGAGCACTTCCGATGCGATCGCCGCTTCGACGCTGCTGGCACAGGCGGCCGACCGGCTTGGATACACGCGATACTGGGTCGCCGAGCACCACAACATGCCGGCTGTCGCGGCGACGAGTCCGCCGGTGCTGATTGCTCACCTCGCCGCCCACACGTCATCGGTGCGGCTGGGCTCGGGCGGGGTCATGTTGCCCAACCACGCACCGCTGGCCGTCGCCGAGCAGTTCGCGCTGCTCGAAGCCGCCCATCCTGGACGCATCGACCTCGGAATCGGACGTGCGCCGGGCTCGGATCCGGTCACCTCGCTGGCACTGCGCGGTGCCGCCGGACGCGACGAACGTGACATCGAGGCGTTTCCTGAGTACCTGGACGACGTCGTCAAACTCATGAGCAGTACAGGCGTGCGCGTACCGCTCCCGCGTGACCTGATGCGGGACAACTACATCCTCAAGGCCACCCCGGCCGCCGTGACAGAACCCAAACTGTGGTTGCTGGGGTCGTCGATGTACTCCGCGCGACTCGCAGCGGCCAAGGGCCTGCCGTACGTATTCGCCCACCACTTCGCCGGTCAGGGCACCATCGAGGCGCTGCAGTTCTATCGCGAGAACTTCCGGCCCAGCGAGCTGGCGCCCGAACCCGTGACGTTCCTCACGGTGAATGCCGTCGTCGCCGAGACCCGCGACGAGGCACTGCGTTTGATCCTGCCCAATCTGCAGATGATGGCACGGCTCCGTACCGGACAGCCTCTGATTCCGATCGATCTCGTCGAGGACGCGGAGGCCACCGATCTCGGCCCGCGCGCGCAGTCCGTGATCGACGGAGGATTGCGCCAGGCCGTCGTCGGCTCGCCCGCCGAGGCTGCCGACCAGGTGCGGGCACTGGCCGAACACTTCGGCGTCGACGAGGTGATGGTTCACCCGGTCGCCTCGGCTCACCGCGGTGTCGATCCTGCGACCGCGCCGGCGCGTGAGGCCACGCTGGAGCTGCTCGCCAAAGAGTTGTTCTAGGTCCTCGGGGTGAGCCGGACGAGCGGAATCCTGCGCGTCGTTCGTTTCTGGTAACCGTCGTAGCGGTTCGAGTTGCCGTCGTTGACGATCTTCCACAGCCGCGGATAGTCGGGGTCGTCCGCAAGCACCGGTGTCGCCGTCACCGCCAATCTCTTTGGCCCGAGGTTGATTTCGACGTCCGGATCGGCCTTGAGATTGTGGTACCAGCCCGGCGCCTTGGGGTCACCGCCCTTCGAGGCGACGACGTAGTAGCTGCCGCCGTCGGGAAAGTAGGACAGCGTATTCGTACGCTGTTTCCCGGTCTTCGCGCCGACCGTGTGCAGGAGCAGCGAGGGTGGCACACCGGGCAGGGGGATGCGGTGCCCAACACGTCCGTCGGTGCTCTTGTAGATCTTGTCGTGCATCATCAGCAGGCGATAGCCGATGTTCTGTTCGACCCAGAGTGCGATGCCCATGGGTCAATAGTTCTCCGGGGCGTCGACTCGCGCCAGGGCCTCGCGCAGCAGGCGGCCGGTCTCCTCGCGATCGGCGTCGCGGCGCACCAGCATCCCCTTGGCGAACGACAGCTTGTCGCCGTCACGGCGCGGAACGACGTGCAGGTGGATGTGAAACACCGTCTGAAATGCCGCTTTGCCGTCGTTGATGGCAATGTTGTTGCCGTCGGCGTGTAGACCCGACACCCGGGCGGCCTTGGCGATGCGCTGGCCGATGGCCGTCATGCGACCCAGGGTTTCCGCCGGTGTGTCGGTCAGATCGACGGTGTGGGCCTTCGGGATCACCAGCGTGTGGCCCCGCGTGAACGGACGGATGTCGAGGATGGCGAGATAGTCGTCGTCTTCGTAGATCGTGATGGCGGGCGCCTCACCGGCGACGATGGCGCAGAACACGCAGGGCATGCCGCCACGCTAGTTCACATTCTGTGCCGCCCACTCGCCCAGGCTGCGGTCGCGCTCTTCGGCCGAGACGTCCTCGACCCGTGTCATCACGGTCCACCGGACTCCGAACGGGTCGCGGAGGGAGGCGAACCGGTCACCGGTGGCGAAGTCCTGCGGCGCCTCACGCACCGTCGCGCCGGCCTTCTGTGCCCGCGCCACCACGTCGTCGACGTCGGGGCAGTAGAGCGCGATCGAGTACGTCACGGTGTCACTGCCGGTCGCGGGAGCAGTGATTCCGTAGGCGTCCGCCGGGTCGCCGAGTTGCAGGCGGCCGGTGCCGAAGTCGAGCTCGGCGTGGGCGACGGTGCCGTCCGGGCCGTCCATCTTCTCGACGAGCGTCGCGCCGAATACCTGTGTGTAGAAGTCGATCGCGGCAGCGGCGCCCGCGACGCACAGGAACGGGGTGAGGCTGGTGTATCCCGCGGGAATCGGTTGAACAGACATGCCTTGAGTTTCGTAGGCTGCTAGACGTGGGTGCTTGGAAAAACCCGACATCCGGGCAACCACTGCTCGGCGTGGTCGGCCGGCCGGTCAGTTCCTCGGTCTTCGATCTGCGGCGGTGGCCGCCCAGTTCCGAGAGCAGCCCCTACGTTGAGCATTTCTGGTCCGTCACATGGGATCTGCGCGGTGTGGCGCCGTTCGACAGCTCGGTCATCACCTTCCCGTCCATGCACATCACCCATGAATGGGGTTCCGACGTTGAGCGGCATGGCTTTTCGCTGCCGAACACGCTGGTGCACGGCGTGGTCGAACGGGTTTTCCAGACCACGATCAGCGAGCAGGGTTGGGTCGTCGGAGCACGCTTGCGGCCCGGTGGGTTCACGGCGCGTTTCGGCGGTGATGCTTCGACGATGACGGGGCGAGTGCGACCGGTCGACACCGCACTATTCGGGGTGCCGGTCGATCTCGACGACGATGTCGACAGCGCAGCGGCGCGCCTCGATCGGCTCATCGCGCAGGCAGACCGGCCGGATGACACGTATCCGGCGCTGACCGCCCTCGTCGACCGGATCCGCGACGACACCGACATTCATCGCGTGGAGCAGGTGATGAGCCACTCGCCGTGGAGCGAGCGGACCACCCAGCGCGTCTTCCGGCGCTATGTCGGCGTCCCCGTGAAGTGGGTCCTGTGCCGGTACCGCCTACAGAACGCGGCGCTGGAGATCGAAACCGGTCCGGAGTTGGACTTCGCCGAACTCGCCGTTCGGCTCGGCTGGTACGACCAGGCGCACTTCATCAACGACTTCCGGGCGATGCTGGGAACCACGCCGGGGGAGTACGCCGCTAAGTACGGGCCTCGGTCGTGATCCGACGCCACGCGGCCAGTTTCGCGTCGAAGGACATGGTCTGCGCAGGACTGGTCGAGGGCAACCGGGTGTATTCCAAGCGGGCGGGCGCAGTGACCAGCCGACGGTAGTTCTTCTCGGCGGCCGCGCCGTTGAAGTAGACGTGGGTGATCGTCGGATAGGCGGCGAAGAGCCGCTCGAAGTCGTTGGCCACCATACTGTCCGGCTCCACGGCGGAATCGAGGCTGCCGATCCGCCGGCAGTGCTTCAGCACATCCCACACAGCCACCTCGGCCGCCGTCAGGGCAGTGACGCGGTCATCGTAGGGTGCGGCGGCGTCGAAGCCGAAAAGCGCAGCGGTGAGGCGCCAGAACGCGTTGCGCTCGTAGGCGTAGTAGCGCTGCGCCTGCAGTGAGGCCACACCGGGCATGTTGCCGAGGATCAAGATGCGGGCGCCGGGGGCGACGAGCGGCGGGAAGCTCTCCAGCATCGGTGACGTCATGAGGCGACCGTATACGTTGGGCACGTGGCCGAAGACCTCGATCTGGAGACATCCGGGCTGCTCGACGGGCTCGAAGGCAATGCGCGCGCCGAACGCGCCGAGTTGATCAGCTGGTTGGTCGAGCGAGGGGTGAGTGTCGAGCAGATTCGTGGCAATCCGGCGCCGATGCTGCTGGCGTCGCGACGCGTCATCGGCGACGACGGCCAGTACGTGTCTGCGCGTCAGGCGGCGGACAAAGCAGGCGTCGACCTCGGGCTGTTCGAACGGACTCAGCGCGCGATGGGGCTGCCGCGGGTCGACGATCCCGACGCCGAGGTGTTCCTGCGCGCCGACGCGGAAGCGGCCAAGTTCACGCGAGACTTCCTCGATGTCGGCATCGACCCCGATGAACTGGTGCAGATCACCCGACTTCTCGGGGATGGCTTGTCGCGGGCGGCCGAAGCGATGCGGCACGCAGCCCTCGCGGCGGTGATGCGTCCGGGCGCAACGGAACTGGAGATTGCGCAGGCGTCTGAGGCACTGGTCAGCAATGTGGCGCCGCTGCTGGGTCCCATGATCCAGGAGGTCATGATGCTGCAGCTGCGTCATGCGATCGAGACGGAAGCGATCAACGCGACCGAACGCGCCGAAGGGCAGCATTTGCCGGGTGCTCGTCTGGTGACGATCGGGTTCGCCGACCTTGTCGGTTTCACTCGGCTGGGCGAGGCGTTGCCGCCGGAGGAACTTGAGCGGCTTGCCCAGCACCTGGCCGATCTCACCCGCGAATTGGCCGTCGCCCCAGTGCGATTCATCAAGACGATCGGTGACGAGGTGATGCTGGTCAGCCCAGAACCCGCGCCGCTGCTCGAGACGCTGCTGCACCTGGTCGATGCCACCGAGGGTGAGGACGACTTTCCTCGGTTGCGCGCCGGCGTCGCGACGGGCATGGCCGTGAGCAGGGAAGGCGACTGGTTCGGTAGCCCGGTGAATCTTGCGGCGCGCGTCACGGGTGCGGCGCGGCCGGGCACTGTGCTGGTCGCTGAGTCGTCGCGCGAGGCGATCGGGGAGGACGACCGATTCACATGGTCCTTCGCGGGCGCCAAACATCTGAAGGGAATCAAGCCGGACGTGAAGACGTTCCGGGCTCGCCGAGGCGAACAGTCCTAGCTGAACTCTCAAATTTCTTCTGTCTCTTTCGTTTCAGCTGTCACATCGAAGCTCGGATCTGTCGGTGGTTCGAACTATTGTTCGATATGTGGATGTGGTGGTGGAGGCGTTGGCGGGGGTGGGTGAGCAGGTCGCCATCCTGTCGAAGGCTTGTGACGAGTTGTCTCATCGCGAGTTGATCGAGCTGTTGGTGGAGCTCACGACGGTGGTGCGGACGATCCCTGCTGTCGAGCATCGGATCGTGTCGCGGTTGACCGACGAGACCGAGCCGGGCGCACTCGGGGAGGCGTCGTGGAAGAAGGTGCTGACCACAGCGTTGCGGTGCAGTGAGAAGGACGCCAAACGCCGACTGGAGCGTGCGGCGACGTTGGGTCCGCGGCGGGCGATGACCGGGGAGCCTTTGGGTCCGTTGTTGGAGTCGACTGCTGCCGCGCAGGCGCGTGGTGTCCTCGATGAGGAGCATGTGAAGGTCATCGCTGATTTTCATGCCGCGTTGCCGTCGTGGGTGGATGCCGGGACGCGCGCTGACGCTGATCGTGAGCTGGCGCGGGTGGGGTCGGGGTTGGGTCCAGAGGCGTTGCGGCAGGTGGCGGGGCGGTTGTTAGGGATGATCGATCAGGATGGTCCTGAGCCCACCGAGACCGATATTGCGCGCCGGTGTGGGGTGAGGTTGGGGCCGCAGCGTCCTGATGGGACCCGCTCGATCCGGGGTGTGATCGATGCCGAGACCGGGGCGCTGTTGGAGGCGATTCTGGCCAAAGAGGCTGCCCCTGGCGCTAATGCCCCCGACGATGGCCCTGCTGTTGACCCCACGGCCGAGCCCGCCGAGGATGCCGAGCAGGCTGCTTACGTCGAATCCGAGTCCGCCGTCGATCCAGAGCCGTCGGCCGGCGTCGAGGGCGGGCCGAGCGTCGGGTCGGGGGTGGCGCCCGCGCCGGAGCGCAGCGCTGGTGAGTTGCGTTCGCAGGCTCAGCGCAATCACGATGCCCTCAAAGCGGTGGCTCGTCGGGCGCTGGAGGCGGGGCTGGGTACCCACAACGGACTCCCGGTGACCGTGATCGTGTCGACGACGCTTCAGGAGTTGGAGAAGGGTGCCGGGGTGGCGGTCACCGGAGGCGGTTCACTGCTGCCGATGCGGGATCTGATCCGCCTGGCTGCCCACGCCCATCACTACCTCTACGTGTATGACCAACACAGCGAACAATCGCTGTATCTGGGCCGTGCCAAACGGCTAGCCACCGCTGCCCAACGCCTCGCGCTGCACGCGAAAGAACGAGGCTGCACGCGCCCGGGCTGCAGCGTGCCCGGCTACTGGGCCCAGGTGCATCACGCTGCCGCGGATTGGAAAGACGACGGGCAGACCAACATTGACGATCTGACCTTCGCCTGCGGAGCCGATCATCGCATGCTCGACAACACCGACTGGCGCACCCGCAAAAACAAGAAAAATCAAACCGAATGGCTTCCGCCACCCGACCTCGACACCGGTCAACACCGCATCAACGGCTACCACCACCCCGAACGCTACCTACTCCCCGAAGACGACGACGGTAACGAAAGCGTAGGGCCGTAGTCAGCGCGAGGGTGTGAACGCGCGCAAACGCAGGCTGTTCGTCACCACGAACACCGAGCTGAAAGCCATTGCCGCGCCGGCGATCATCGGGTTCAGTAACCCGGCCGCGGCCAGCGGCAGGGCGGCGACGTTGTACGCGAATGCCCAGAACAAGTTGCTCTTGATGGTGCTCAAAGTCTTGCGCGACAAGCGAATAGCATCTGGAACCGCCCGCAGATCGTTGCTGACCAGTGTCAGATCGCTGGCTTCGATCGCGACATCGGTGCCGCTGCCCATCGCCAGTCCGAGATCCGCCTGGGCAAGCGCGGCCGCGTCGTTGATCCCGTCGCCGACCATCGCCACGACCTTGCCCTCGCCCTGCAGTCGCGTCACGGTGTCGACCTTGTCGTGCGGCAGCACGCCCGCGATGACCTCGTCGATGCCGACCTGGGTTGCCACGGAGCGAGCCACCGCCTCGTTGTCGCCGGTCACCATGATCGGCGTCAACCCGAGCTTCTTCAGCAGTGAAATTGCCTCCGCAGAGGTCGGTTTCACCGCATCAGCCACCATCAGGACGCCGCGCGCGCTGCCGTCCCATCCCACGACAACCGCGGTCCGGCCGTCGGACTCCGCGCGCTGCACCGCGTGACGTACTTCGTCGGGAATGTCCAGCGACCGGTCGGAAAGCAGACGCAGCCGGCCGAGTAGCACCCGACGGCCTTCGACCGAACCCTCGACCCCGAGACCCCGTAGATTCGCGAAACCCTCGACTGCGGGCAGTTCGCCGAGCTTCTCGCGTGCCCCCGTCGCGATCGCCGCAGCAATCGGATGTTCCGACGGACTCTCGACAGCGCCCGCGACAAGCAGCGCCTCGTCAGGCTGCTCGCCCTCGACGGCGAACACGTCCACCAGTGTCATGCGGCCCGTAGTCACGGTGCCCGTCTTGTCGACGATCACGGTGTCCACCCGCCGTGTGGACTCCAGTACTTCGGGTCCCTTGATCACGATGCCCAGTTGCGCACCGCGCCCCGTCCCGACCATCAGCGCCATCGGCGTCGCCAACCCGAGCGCACACGGGCACGCGATGATCAGCACCGCGACGGCCGCGGTGAACGCCGCCGCGACCGAAAGTCCACTGCCGATCCAGAATCCCAGTGTCGCCACCGAGAGTGCGATCACGATGGGCACGAACACGCCGGAGATCCGGTCGGCAAGCCTCTGTGCCTGCGCCTTTCCGTTCTGAGCCTCTTCGACCATGCGCGCCATCTGCGCCAGCTGCGTGTCGGCGCCGATCCGTTCGGCACGCACCACCAACCGGCCGTCCACGTTCACCGTCGCGCCGACCACCTGGGCGCCGGGCGCAACCTCGACAGGCACCGACTCGCCCGTCAGCATCGACGCATCGACGGCGGACGCGCCCTCCACGACGACGCCGTCGGCGGCGACCTTCTCTCCCGGCCGGACGACGAACTCGTCTCCGGCCACGAGCTGATCGATCGGAATGCGTTGTTCTGCAGCGCCTCTGCGAACCGTGACCTCTTTCGCCGCCAGTTCCAGCAGTGCTCGCAGCGCGGCGCCGGCCCGTCGCTTGGCCCTCGCCTCGAAGTACCGGCCTGCCAGGATGAACGTCGTTACCCCGGCTGCCGCCTCGAGGTAGATGTTTCCGCTGCCATCGGTGCGGGCGATCGTCAGCTCGAACGGATGGGTCATCCCAGGCGCCCCTGCGGTGCCCCAGAACAACGCATAGATCGACCAGCCGAATGCGGCCAGCGTGCCGATCGAGATCAACGTGTCCATCGTCGCGGCGCCATGGCGCAGGTTCGTCATCGCCGCTCGGTGGAACGGCCAGGCGCCCCAGACCACCACGGGCGCGGCCAGAGTCAGTGAAAGCCACTGCCAATACGTGAACTGCAGCGCCGGTGCCATCGCCATCGCGATCACCGGGACCGATAGCGCCACGCAGATCAGCAGGCGCTGACGTAGCGCAGCGGTCGGATCGACCTCGGGCGCGGGCTGGTCGACGGCCGTGGGTAGTTCGGCGTGATAACCGGCAGCCTCGACGGCCGTGACCAGTTGCTCGGGGGAGACGGCGTCGCCGAACTCGACGCGCGCTTTCTCCGTCGCGAAGTTCACGGTCGCGGTGACGCCGTCGAGCTTGTTCAGCTTTTTCTCGACGCGTGCGGCGCACGACGCGCACGTCATGCCGCCGATCGTGAGTTCGACTGTGTTCATCGGTGGCCGTCCGAGGGTGGGTGGGGGTGCTCGCTGGTCGCGGGACGGGGTACGGCAACGTCCGCCTCTGGGCCGAAGAGCGCGCCCAGCCACAGCGCGCCCGCGAACACGACGGCGAGCATCGCGACAAACGCGGCGATCTTGGCAGGGGCGCTCATCGCAGTCAGCCGGCCAGCGTGTAGCCGGCTTCTTCGACGGCTGCGCGGATCGCCTCGTCATCGACGGGGTTGTCGCTGGCAATCGTCACCGTGCCATTGGGAACGTCGACGTCCACGGCGAGGACGCCTGGAATGTGGGTGAGTTCGGCACGCACCGATTTGGCGCATCCACCGCAGCTCATACCCTCGACAGTGATGGTGGTGGTCATCGGGCTCCTTTAGGGGGCGGGTGAATACTATGTACCATACCCCCCTAGGGTATCGATTTCACATATCGCGGCGAAGGGAGCATGAAGTTGTTGTCGAAGCGCAGTCTGCTGGTCGGGGCGGCCGCTGTGGGGGCCACCCTCACGCTGCTGCTGTCGGGGTGCAGCGACGTCGGAACCGAATCCGCCGAGCACGACCACGCGACGCACGAGCACGAGCCGACTTCGCAGGCGGCCGACGGTGCCCACAATCAAGCAGACGCGACCTTTGCCCGCGACATGATTCCGCACCACGAGCAGGCGATCGTGATGAGCGACATCATTCTGGCGAAGCAGGACATCGACCCGCGGGTGACCGATCTGGCGAACCAGATCAAAGCCGCGCAGGGGCCCGAGATCGCGACCATGCAGGAGTGGCTGACGCAGTGGGGCGCACAGGCGCCGTCCGGGCACGAAGGCCACGACATGGGCGCCGACCACGCGGCGATGGGAATGATGAGCGATGCGCAACTCGAACAGCTGCGCCAAGCTCAGGGCGTAGACGCCAGTAAGCAATTCCTCACCGGCATGATCGCGCACCATGAAGGTGCGGTGACCATGGCGCAGACCGAGGTCGACACCGGGCAGGCCCCAGAAGCCATTCAGCTGGCGCGCGACATGATCGAGACCCAGCAGCGGGAGATCGAGACGATGAAAGGCATTCTCGGCTCGCTGTAGGTTCGCGGCATGCGTATCCTCGTGCAGCGCGTCACCTCCGCTCGGGTGACCGTCGCCGGTGACACCGTAGGTGAGATCAGACCCCAGACGCAGGGCCTGGTCGCCCTCGTCGGTGTCACCCACGACGACGACCCTGCCAAGGCGCAGAGGCTGGCCGAAAAGCTCTGGGCGCTGCGCATTCTCGATGACGAGAAGTCCGCGAGCGACGTCGCCGCACCGATCCTGGTGGTCAGTCAGTTCACGCTGTACGGCAACACCACCAAAGGTCGCCGTCCCACGTGGAATGCCGCGGCTCCCAGGGCCGTCGCCGAACCCCTCGTCGACGCATTCGCCGCGGCGCTGGCCACCCTCGGTGCGCAGGTGCGGACCGGAGTCTTCGGGGCTGACATGCAGGTCGAGCTCGTCAACGACGGGCCGGTCACGGTCCTGTTGGAGCTCTGACCGCGCCCACGGTAGGAGCGCCGCCTCATACCACGGTCGTAGACCAAGATCGGTCTTCGGCACGATGTGCCGAGACATGCGCTTTCGTAGCGTCGTGATATGGCAGCAATCGCTCCCGGAAATATCCGGGCCCGCAAGCTCATTCGCTATCGACTGCTCTACTGGTTACTGGGCGGCGCCGACGCGACCGCCGACCGTCGCGAACCGCCCGCTCCGAAGAAGGCCCCCCGCGCACGGCGGCGGGAGGACTTCATCGAAGAAGCGGCGATGACGCGCGAGATGCACCGCCTGTGACACCCGCAGTGAGTCAGTGCCCCCGGCTCACGCGGTCGGCGTGACGGGAATTCCTTCCGACGGCTGCACGATCACGAATCCGTTGCCGTGGAACGCCACCTGCATTGCCTCACCCGAACCGCGGCCGATCAAGGCGCCGGCCTTGAAGCTGGTCTTCAGCTGCGTCTGCAGATTGGCCGACCAAGCCACGATCGCGTTGGTGTCGGCGAATGTCGGCGCTTCGGCGGCATTGAGGACGACGGGAGCGCCGTCGGTGGTCAGCGCCACCCAGCCGGTCCCGCGCAGGGTCGTATTGAACAAGCCGCCGGCGACCATGCTGCCGCCTTTAACCCGTTCGACGTTCCAATCCAGGCTCGAGGAAAATGCCAGCACGTTCTTGCCGCTGATCGACAGGCCGGAGTTGTTGAGGTTCAGCAAGTGAACGTCGAAGGCCCGCTCCGCGAGGAACACGTCGCCCTGGCCGGAACACCGCATCAGCGGCAGTCCTTCACCGGTGAGGGCTTTCTTGATGAACTTTGACGCGCCGCTGCCCTCGTAGGCGAAGTCGACGTTGCCCTGATAGGCGACCATCGAACCCTGACGAGCCATGAACGGCTCGCCGAGTCGCACGCGGAGAAGCTTCGCGTTCTGGTTGGCGATCGGTTTGGCTTCCTTCTCGCTGAAGCGTCCGTCGACGAGATCCCCACTGATGCCGGAGAATCCATCGGCACCACCGAGCGGCTGGGCCTGCTGCTGAGCCTGGGCTGGGGGTGGTCCGCCGTACGCCTGTGCTTGCGGGGGCGGCCCGCCGAGTGGCGAGCGCTGCACCTGTCCTTGGTGGGAGACCTGATCGGTCCACTGTTGTCCGTCGTGCCACCGGTAGTCGAAGCGTCCCTCCGGATCGGGCTGCCAACTGCCTTGCGCAGGTCCTGTCATCGCCGCCTCCTTTAGCGAGTTTGTCGGGGTTCACCCTATGCGGCGCCGCGCCGTCGGTCAGCTGGCATTCTGGTGAAATGGCCAAAGAAATCGACCGCCAGCGTGCCCAGGGCGCGCTCGCGGTCATCAAGCAGCACCCTGGCATGGTGTTGTTCGCGCTGTCGCCCGTCCTGCTCGGGATCGGGCTGGTGTGGTGGTTGTTGGGCCCGGGATGGGCGATGATCTTGCTGGTAGCGGCCGTGCTGGGTGGCGGCGCCGCAGTGCTGTTCAAGCGCAGCTGACGGCGGTAATTCTGCTGGCGGCGAACGCAGCCCCGACAACGTTGTAACAGTGTAAGCATGTAATCATGCGACACCATCCTCATAGCCGACGGTCGGGCCGCCCCGGCGGCTGGCAGCAAGCCGACCAGCCCAATGCCACCGACGCCCCCGACTGGTTCGGTGGACGTCTCCCTGACCATTGGTTCGCCGGTGACCCGGAGGTCATCGTCGACCGTGAAGAGATCACCGTGATCGGCAGGCTTCCCGAGCCCGAGAATCCCGAAAGTGAAGCGCGCGCCTCAGGTCGGGCTGCTCGATTCCGCGAGCAGACCCGAAACGAGCGCATGCAGATCGCCGACGAGGCGGAGACGCGATACGGCCGCAAGGTTTCCTGGGGTATCGACATTGCCGGTGAGGGTGACGCTACCGAGCGAATCCTGTTCACCCACCTGGCTGTTCCAGTCATGACGCGGCTGCGTCAACCCGAAAGGCAAGTGCTCGACACGCTTGTCGATGCCGGCGTGGCGCGCTCCCGGTCGGACGCTCTCGTGTGGTCGGTGCGGCTCGTCGGCGAGCATGCCGACGAGTGGCTCGGCAAGCTGCGCGACGCGATGCGCGAGGTCGACGACCTGCGCAGTGAGGGGCCGAAACTCTAGACGCGGGCGACGGCGACGTAGGACGAGTTCAGCGCCGCCGTCTGCGACAGTGGATCCACCGGCCCGGCGTCGACGAGCAGATTGCGGTTGACGCCGAAACACTCCGGAGCCGATCCGCCGCGCGGATCGAAAACCCTTGAGCCCCAGCCGTGGTCGATGACGACGACGCCGCGACGGGGCTGATCCGAGATCGTCGCCGTCAACTCGACGGCTCCGACGGGGGAGTGCACCTTCACCCGGTCGCCGTCGCTGATGCACAGCTTCGCCGCGTCATCGGGGTGGATGACGACCTCGGTGCCCTTCCCGGACGGGTGCAGGCCCGGCAGATCGTTCAGCCACGAGTTCATGGAGTGTCGGTGCCTGCGGTTCGCGAGCAGGAACGGAAAGTCGGCGGGCGGACATGGGGCCGGCTCGGCCAGAAGTTCCCCTACGCGCGCCACGAATTCGGGCGGTGCAACGTGGACCTTCTTGTCGGGTGTGCGTAGTGCGTCCCGGAAGTGGCCGAACTCACGCGGCCCCAGCACCCAACCGTGCGGATGCGCCATCACCTCACGCCAGGAGATCCTGCGGCCGTTGAACTTTCGGCTCGTCGCGACGATCATGCGGTCGATCCAGTGCGGGTTGAACTCCAGGCCCGGTCTGCGGGTCAGCTGCGCTGCCCGCCGGGTGGCCGCGATGAAACCGTTGAGACCCTTCGCGCGGAACATCGGCTTGCCCATCGCTATCGCGAGATCGACGAAGATCCGCCATTCCTGCCGCGCACCCGGCGGGGGGTCAACAGCCCTGGCGCCGTAATGCAGGTACGGCTCGTCGTGCATGTTGCTGGTGAACGCCAGCAGGTCGTCGCGCTCCAGCCAGTGCACGGCAGGCAGCAGCCAGTGCGCGTGCCGGTGGCTCTCCCGCTGGACGAAGTCGATGGCCACCAGCAGGTCGAGTTGGGCCAGCGCTTTGTCGAGCCTGGCGCCGTCGGGTCCCGACACCACCGGGTTGCCGCAGTTGATCACCATGGCCCGGATCTGGCCCGAGCCCGGCGTCGTGATCTCGTCAGGAAGCTCCGACAGCGCGTGGGCGCCGGCAACCATCGTCCGGCCCGAGAGCCGGTTGCGGTGCGGGCTGGCCTTGGCCATTCCCGACATGCGGATCGCGTCCAAGTACCCCGGTTCGTAGCGGCGGCCGCCGGGCCGGTCCATGCGTCCCGTGATGACGTTCAGCACGTGGCCAAGCCACTCCGCGACAGTGCCCGTCAGATGCATGGAGACACCGGTACGGGTGACCACCATCGCCGCGCGCGCATTGGCGAAATCCCGTGCCACCGTCTCGATTCGGGGCCGATCGAGGTCGCAGCGGCGGGCGAGATCGTCGAGGTCGGAATCAGCAACGAGCTCGCGGAGACTCTGTAGCCCGTGGGTGAGTTCGTTGCAGTCCTGGACATGCTCCAAGCCTTCGTCGAGGATCACCTTCACCATTGCCAACAGCAGCGCCCAGTCCTGCGCCGGCCGCACCGCAAGGTGCACATCGGCCTTCGCCGCCGACTCCGTGCGCAGCGGATCGACCACGACGATCGTGGCGCCCTGCGCCTGCCGCGCCAACGCGCGTCGCCAACCTCCCGGCACCGTCTCCAACCAGTTCCACGCGCTCACCGCCGGATTCGTCCCGACCAGCAAGAAGTAGTCGCAATTGTCGACGTCGGAGACGGGCGCCATCAATATCGACCCGTACATCGCCGCCGCGACCACATGCATCGCGTTCTGGTCGATCGACCCGACCGAGTACCGGCTGTGTGTGCCGATGGCATCGAGCCAGCCGTTCATGAAGATGATGTTCGACGACGAGAATCCCGCCGGGTTGCCGTAGTAGAGGCCGACTGCGTCGGGGGTGTCGGCATCGATGACCTCGTTCATCCTGGCCGCGATGTCGGCGATCGCCTCGTCCCAGGTCGCCTCGACGTAGGTGTCACCGACGCGGCGCATCGGCGCGACGATGCGCCGCGGGTGCTCGACGAGCTGCCCCGCGGTGCGGCCCTTGGCGCAGAAATCGCGCCAGCTGTGCGGGTTCTGCTTGTCGGCCGAGATCTTGACGACGCGGTTGTCCTCGACCGTCACCTCGACACCGCACGATGCCAGGCAGTAGCGGCAGAAGGTGTGCACTGTCCGGGTCATGCCGCCATGGTCTCCCGTGCAACCGGGCAACGTCCTCGAAATAAAAATGAGCAGGGTGCTGAATTGGCTAGCGGTTGACCATCATCCAGTACTCGCCCCGGCGCTCCAGCAACTCAGCGTGCGTGCCGCGCTCCACGATCTTGCCGGCCTCCATCACGAGGATCGTGTCGGCATCTCGAATCGTCGAAAGTCGGTGGGCGATGATGAAACTCGTGCGGTCGCGGCGCAGCGTGCGCATCGCCTGCTGAATGAGCACCTCGGTGCGGGTGTCGACCGAGCTGGTGGCCTCGTCGAGGATCAACAGCTGCGGCCGGGCGAGTACCGCGCGCGCGATCGTGATGAGCTGCTTCTCGCCGGCGCTGATGTTCGCGCCGCCGTCGTTGAGCCGGGTCTCGTAACCGTCCGGCAGGGTGTGCACGAACCGGTCCACGAAAGCGGCGGTCGCCGCCTCGATGACCTCGTCGCGCTCGGCATCGGGACGGCCGTAGGCGATGTTCTCGTAGACAGTCCCCGCGAACAGCCAGGTGTCCTGCAGCACCATCCCGATCCGGGAACGCAGCGAGCTGCGGCTGACCGTCGAGATGTCGACGCCGTCGAGCAGGATTCGTCCCGAGTCGACGTCGTAGAACCGCATCAGCAGGTTCACCAGCGTTGTCTTACCCGCCCCGGTGGGTCCGACGATCGCGACGGTGGTGCCGGGTTCGACCACCAGCGAGAGGTCCTCGATCACCGGGGCGCCCGGCTGATAGCCGAACGACACCCGGTCGAATTCGACACGCCCGCTTCGGCCGTCGTTTCCCACGGGCAGCGCGGCAGCAAGATCCAGGGAGGGGTCGGGGGGCTCCTCCTCGGCGTCGAGGAGATCGAAGACCCGCTCGGCGCTCGCGACCCCGGACTGCATGGTGTTGTACATGCCCGCGATCTGGGTCAGTGGCTGGTTGAACTGTCGCACGTATTGGATGAAGGCCTGGATGCTGCCGAGCGTGATCTGACCCGTCGCGACCTGCAGACCGCCGACGACGGCCACTGCGACATAGCTCAGATTCCCAATGAAAACCGTTGCGGGGGAGACGAGCCCGGATAGGAACTGGGCTCCGAAGCTGGCATGGTAGACGTCGTCGTTGAGCTCCCGGAACTCCTCTTCGGCGCGCGCGCGGTGCCCGAACGTCTTGACGACGGTGAACCCGCTGTAGGTCTCCTCGATGTGTGCGTTGAGTTTTCCAGTGTTGGTCCATTGCGCGACGAACAGCTTGCGGGACCGCTTCGCGATCGAGCGGGTCACCCACAGCGACAACGGCACCGTGACCACCGTGAGCAGCGTCAACAGCGGCGAGATCGTCAGCATCATCACCAGCACCGCCACCACGGTCAGCACCGAGGTGAGCAGCTGTGTGATCGACATCGACAGTGACTGCTGCAGGTTGTCTACATCGTTGGTCACCCGGCTGAGTACCTCACCGCGCTGCCGGGAGTCGAAGTACCGCAACGGAAGCCGATGCACCTTGTCTTCGACGTCAGCGCGCAGCGACACCATCGTGCGCTGCACGACGACGTTGAGCAGCCGGGCCTGCAACCAGACCATCAGAGCGGCAACCAGATACAGTGCCAGCGCCAGCATCAACGTGCGCGCGACGGCGCCGAAATCGACCCCTTGGCCCGGGACGACGTTCATGCCCGACAGCAGGTCGGCGAACGTGCCGTCGCCCCGTGTCCGTGCTGCCTCGACTGCCTGCTCCTTGGTCAGGCCCGCCGGTAGCTGGCGGCCGATGACGCCGTTGAACAGCAGATCCGTCGCGTGCCCGAGGATGCGCGGTCCCACCACGCCGATCGCGATGCCGCCGACCCCTAGCACCATCACGGCGATCGCCATGGCTCGCTGTGGCATGAGGCGCTTCAGGAGCCGGATGGCCGAGCCCCTGAAGTCGCGGGACCGAACCTGTGGCGGCTCGGCCGCCCGGATCCCTCGCCCCAACGGTCCGGTCATCGTTGTCCGGCCGACACCGACTGGGAGTCGGCGAACTCGCGGTAGGCGCCACACGTGCCGAGCAGCTGATCGTGGCTCCCCGTCCCGACCACCCGGCCGTCATCGACCACCACGATCTGATCCGCGGCTGAGACCGTCGAGATCCGTTGCGAGACGATCACCACCGTTGCAGTCGCCGATGCCGCCCGCAGACGTTCGCGCACGCGGGCATCGGTGTGGACGTCGAGCGCGGAGAAGGAGTCATCGAACAGGTAGATCACCGGACGGCGGATCACGGCGCGCGCGATGGCCAGCCGCTGACGCTGCCCGCCGGAGAAGTTCATCCCACCCTGGGCCACTCGTATCGACAACCCGTCGGGGTGCCCGGCCACGAAGTCGTCGGCGCACGCCACGCGCAGCGCCTCCCACATCTCCTCCTCGCTGACAACCTTTCCCGGGGCCGCGCCGAACTGCAGATTGTCGGCGACGGTGCCCGAGAACAGGTAGCCGCGCTGCGGAACCAGCCCGATGGCACCCCACAGCTTCTCGATGTCGAATTTGCGAACATCGATGCCGTCGATGCTGATCGAGCCGGCAGTGACGTCGTAGAGCCGGCAGATCAGCGATATCAGCGTCGATTTGCCGGAACCGGTCGATCCGACGATCGCCGTCGTCGTCCCGGGCCGCGCCGTGAACGAGACGTCCTGCAGCACCGGGCGGTCGGCGCCGGCATAGCTGAATGTCGCGGCATCGAAACGGATCTCGCCCGTGACTGTCTCGGGGGACACCGCCGAGGGCGAGGTGGTCACGGCCGGTTCGGTGGTGAACACCTCGGTGATGCGCTCCGCGCACACCGTGGCCCGCGGGATGATGACCAGAATGAACGTCGCCATCAGCACCGCGACGAGGATCTGCATGAAATAGGACAGGAACGCGATGAGCGACCCGACCTGCATCTGGCCGGCGTCGATGCGCATCCCTCCGAACCAGATCAGCGCCACGCTCGACACGTTGATCACCAGCGTGGTCACCGGAAGCATCAGCGCCTGCCAACGCCCGGCTTCCAGGGCACTGTCCGCCAGACCGGTATTGGCCTCTGCGAAGCGGTTGCGCTCGAACGGTTCCCGCGCAAACGCCCGCACCACCCGCAGGCCTGTCAGCTGCTCCCGCATGACGCGGTTGATCCCGTCGATCTGGCCCTGCACCCGCCGGAAGATCGGCAGTAGACGCGTGACGATCCAGTAGTTGGTCCCCGCGAGCAGCGGCACGCTGACGACCAACAGCCACGACAGTCCCGCATCCTCGTGCACCGCCATGAAGATGCCCCCGACGCACATGATCGGCGCGGTGATCAGCATCGTGGCGGTCAGCTGCACGAGGAGCTGGATCTGCTGAACGTCGTTCGTGGTCCGGGTGAGCAGCGACGGCGCGCCGAACCGCGCGGTTTCCTCCGCGGAGAAGCCGGTGATGTGGTGGAACAGGTCAGAGCGCAGATCGCGGCCGACGCCCATGCTTGCGCGCGAACCGAAGTAGACCGCGCCGACCGCACACAGGACCTGCAGGGCGGTCACCGCGAGCATCACTCCGCCGAGCTCGACGATGCGGCGCAGGTCGCCTTGCGAAACGCCGTCGTCGATGATCGCCGCATTGACTGTCGGCAAATACAGCGTCGCCAGCGTGCTCACCACCTGAAGCGCTGCGACCACCGCCAACAGTGAGCGATACGGCCGCGCGTACCGCCGGAGCAGGCCCCAGAGCATCCCGTTACTGTCGCACACCCGGCAGCCGCTGCGGCTGTGCGGTTGGCGCACCTGAGAATCGGATAAATGAGCAGGTCAATCGGCATGTCGGTGGTTGACGCCTGGGGCTGCCGCTACAGTGCATGGCGTGACCCCGAGCTACCGCACGCATCGCCGACCGTCGGCGTCGGTTTCTGCTCCTCGCGTGCGCCGGGCGCTGGCTGTTGCTGTAGCCCTGATCCCGGTGCTTGCAGCATGTTCGGACTCCGAACCACAGGGCCCCGCCGTGCCGTCGACGGAAGCGCCGCAGCAGAACGTCTCGCATGGCCCGTTCTTCCCCGAATGCGGCGGAATCAGCGATGAGACGATCGCCCAATTGACCGAGGTCCCCGGCCTGGTGAACACCGCGAAGACCTCGGTCGGTTGCCAGTGGCTGTCCGGTGGATCCATCCTGGGTCCCCACTTCTCGTTCTCGTGGTTCCGCGGAAGTCCCATCGGTCGTGAGCGCAAGACGATGGAGTTGTCGCGGACAAGTGTCGAAGACATCAACATCGAGGGCCACGACGGATTCATCGGCATCAACGAGGACCCCGATCCCAAGATCGGCGTCAACCTGTGCGAGGTCGGCATCCAGTTCAACGACGACTTCATCGAATGGTCGATCAGCTACTCGCAGCCGCCCTATCCGGACGCGTGTGAAGTCGCCAAAGAACTCACCCGCCAGTCGATTGTGAACTCCAAATGACCCGCCGCCTGCTCGCCGGGGCGATCGCTGCGATGGCCAGTCTGGCGCTGCTGACCGGCTGTACGCAGACGGTCGAGGGCACCGCAGCCAAGTCGGGCTCCGGTGACGTCCCCCGCAACGACAACTCCGAACGCAAGTACCCGAACCTGCTGAAGGAGTGCGACGTCCTGACCGAGGACATCCTCGCCGAGACGGTGGGTGCCGATCCGCTCGACATTCAGAGCACGTTCGTCGGCGCGATCTGCCGCTGGCAGGCCGCCAACCCGGCGGGACTGGTGGATATCACCCGCTTCTGGTTCGAGACCGGCAGCCTCGACAACGAGCGCAGCGTCGCCGAACAGTTGCAGTATCAGATCGAGAATCGCTCGGTCGCCGGTATCGAATCGATCGTCATGCGGCCCAATGATCCCAACGGCGCGTGCGGGGTCGCCAGCGACGCCGCCGGCGTCGTCGGATGGTGGGTCAACCCGCAGACGCCCGGCATGGATGCCTGCGGTATGGCGATCAAACTGATGGAGTTGACGCTCGCAACCCGCGCCTAGCGCGCTCCGGTTGGATTGCGCGCTCAGCACGCTCCGGTTAAATTGCGCGCTCAGCGCGCGGTATGGAAGTCCACGAGTTCGGCGCCGCGCAGCGCCCACTGATCCCACGGCGCCGTGGAGCGCAGCACCGCGATCGAAGATGTCGGGAACTTCGCTGAAAGCTGCTGTGCGGCAGTCCCGTTGCTCGATTCCTCGTCTGCGAGGCCGAGCGCGAGCGAAGACATCACCGGTTCGTGTCCGACCACCAACAGCGTGGACACCTCGTCGCCGAATCGCGACTGTACGCCGTTGATCTCCTCGATGACGACGCCGGGCGTCGCGTCGTAGATCCGGTCGACGAACTCGACCACGGCGGTGATACCCGTTCGCTCCAGAGTCTGACGCGTGCGGGTGGCGGTGGAGCACAACACGGCATTGACTCCGTCCGCGTTCGCCCTGATCCAATCGCCGACCAGCGCGGCCTCCCTGATACCCCTCGGCGCCAGCGGACGGTCGTGGTCGGGAACCCCGTCCGGGTAATCGGACTTGGCGTGGCGCAGCAGCAGCAGGGTGCGGTATCGGTCGCTCATCTCATTAACCGTAGGGCATGCCGGTGCGCGTCCACGGACTTGTCGGAGGCCGGACCTACAGTAACGGTGCCCTTCAGGAAAACGAGGGCGCCCAGGGCGCCAGACGGGAAAGGACGGGCTGAGATGCGTTTTCTCCATACGGCTGACTGGCAGCTCGGAATGACCCGTCATTATCTCAACGGGGATGCGCAGCCACGGTATTCGGCTGCCAGGCGCGCTGCGGTGGCCGCGCTGGGGCCGCTGGCCGCCGACCTCGGCGCCGAATTCGTCGTCGTCTCCGGTGACGTCTTCGAGCACAACCAGCTCGCCCCGCGTGAGGTCAGCACGGCGCTGGAGGTGATGCGTGGCATCACGGTGCCGGTGTACCTGCTGCCCGGCAATCACGATCCTTTGGATGCATCGTCGGTGTACACCAGTGCGCTGTTCTCGTCCGAGAAGCCGGACAACGTGACCGTGCTCGACACCGCGGGTGTTCACGAGGTGCGGCCGGGCCTGCAACTGGTTGCCGCGCCGTGGTTTTCCAAGGCGCCCACCACCGACCTCGTCGCCGAGGTGCTCGATGGACTGCAGGCGGACGGAGTGACCCGCATTGTCGTCGGCCACGGCGCCGTCGACATCCTGGTGCCCGACAAGGACAGGGCCTCGCTGATCGGACTCGGCGCCGTGGAGGCCGCTATCGCGCGCGGTGCTGTGCACTATGTCGCGTTGGGGGACAAGCACTCCCGCATGAGTGTGGGGTCGACGGGGCGCATCTGGTATTCGGGCTCACCCGAGGTGACCAACTACGACGACATCGAGCCCGACCCCGGCCATGTGCTCGCGGTGGATATCGACGATGACGGTGCGGTGAAGGTCGACCCACACCGGGTGGGAGCCTGGCGATTCATGTCCTTGAAGCACTCCGTGGACAACAGCCGCGATGTGGCCGATCTCGACATCAACCTCGACCAGATGCCCGACAAGGAGCGCACGGTGATCCGGTTGGGGCTCACGGGTTCGCTCACTGTGACCGACCGCGCAGCGCTGGACACCTGCCTGGACCGCTATGCGCGGTTGTTTGCGGCTCTCGTGCCGTGGGACAAGCAGACCGAGATCGCCGTGATGCCCGCCGATGGGGAGTTCGACGATCTGGGCATCGGAGGGTTCGCGGCCGCTGCCGTCGAAGAATTGGTGAGTACAGCCCGCGCAGCCGGTGACGATGCCGAGGACGCGCGCGCCGCACTCGCCCTGCTGCTGCGGCTGGCTGAAGGAGGGGCGGCATGAAACTCCATCGTCTGGTACTCACGAACTACCGCGGAATCACCCACCGCGACATCGAGTTTCCCGATCGTGGCGTGGTGGTTGTCAGCGGCGCGAACGAGATCGGCAAATCGTCCATGCTCGAAGCGCTCGACCTGCTGTTGGAATCCAAAGACCGCTCGTCCAAGAAGGAGGTCAAGCAGGTCAAGCCCACCCACGCCGACGTGGGAGCGGAGGTGACGGCTGAGATCTCCGCGGGGCCCTACCGTTTCGTGTATCGCAAGCGATTTCACAAGAAGCCCGAAACTGAACTGACGGTCGTCGCGCCGCGTCGGGAGCAGCTCACCGGAGACGAGGCACACGAACGGGTGCGGGCGATGCTCGCCGAAACGGTGGACCTCGACCTGTGGCAGGCGCAACGGGTTCTGCAATCCGCACCGACCACCGCAGCGGATCTCTCCAGCTGCGATGCGCTGTCGCGGGCGCTCGACCTGGTCGCCGGCGAGGTCGACGACGAACCCGCTGCCGGCGGTGCGGCGGACAGCCTTCTCGTCGACCGCATCGAAGTCGAATACCGGCGCTATTTCACCTCGACAGGGCGCCCCACCGGCGAATGGGCTGCCGCGACCACCCGGCTGCAGAACGCCGATCAGGATGTGGCTCGGTGCGCTGCTGCCGTAGCCGAAGTCGAGGACGCGGCGCGCAGGCACGCGACGCTGACCGCTGATCTGGCCGTCGTCACCGGAGAAAGTGCCATTGCCGCAGAGCGGATGGCGGCTGCCGCCGAGGCCGCGCAGAAGGTCGCCGAACTGCAGGGTGAACTCGACCAGGCGAGCGCGCGTGCCGAGGCCGCGACGTCCACCCACGCGGCGTCGCAGACCGCGCTCACAGAGCGGCGTCGTACACGTGCTGACATCGACGAGCGGATCGCGGCGATCGAGCGGCTGCAAGCCGAATGCGACGCCGCCGCAGACGATCTCGACACCGCCCGCGAAATGAAGGTGGCTGCCGACGAGACCGCCGCGCACGCCAAGACGGTGGTCGCTGCCAGCCAGGAGCGTGTCGACGCCGCGCGTACCGCTGTCCAGAGGTTGTCCGATCGCGAGGAAGCGGATCGCCTCACCGGCAGAATCGCCACCCTCGAACGGCATCTACGCGAATTCGACTCCGTGGCACGCGAACTCGACTCGATGACGCTGACCGACACGCTGATGACGGCCATCGAGGAAGCCGCGGTCGTCGTGGACCGAGCGGCAGCTGCCGTCGAGCAGACGTCGGCGCACATCGAGGTGGTCGCGACGGCTGACGTGGAGGTCCGAACGGGCGACGAGGTCGCGACGGTCAGCGCCGGCGAGACATGGGCTGCGGGCATTTCGTCGGCGGCCGCTTTCGACGTTCCGGGCGTGCTGTCGATACGGGTCGTGCCCGGTGCGTCGGCCGCCACCACCAAAGCAAGGCTTGATGCAGCGACAGGCACACTGGCCGAGGCCCTGCGAAGGGCCGGTGTTGCCGATGTCGCGGCCGCGAGGGCGCTCGAACGTCGCAGGCAGGAGCTGCGTGCTGCCCGCCAGCAGGTGAGTGCCGTTCTCGAGGCGCTGACCGTCGATGGCTCCGCCGACGAATTGCGCGCACGGTTGGCGGTCGTGGCGGCCCGGCTACCCGCCGAGGACGGCCTGTTCGATCCGGCCACCGTTGAATCACTGGACCCGGGCGCTCAGCGGCTCGAACTGATCGAAGCGATCGCCGCAAACCAGGAAGCCATCCGAGACTGCGAGACCCACGCGAAGGTTGCCGAACAAGCCGGCAAGCTGCAGGCAAAGCGCGAACTGCACGCAGCGCGCCTGATGGAGAAGCTGCAGTCCGCGCAGAGTGAACTCGCCGCCTGCAGCAGGCGTCTGGCCGAACAGCGCGAGGTGATCGGCGACGACGAGCTAGCCGTCAAGACCGAAGCCGACGCGGAGGCGGCGGGCAGAGCCGCAGCCCTCGTCGCACAGCTCGGCGAGGAGTTGGCCCGTCATCACCCGGCGGAGGTGGCGGCCACTCTGGCCGACGCCGAGCGCAGCGTCCGGGTCGTCGACGTCCGGCGCGAGGCGGTTGTGGATGCGCTGCGGGAGGTGGCGGCGCAACTGAAGGTGTTCGGCACCGAGGGACGCAAGGGCAGCCTGGATGCCGCCGAAACCGAGCGCGAGCGGGCCGAGTCGGAGTTTGTCCGGGTCCAGCGCCGGGCTCGGGCTGCGCAGCTGCTCAGGTCGGTCACGGGCCGTCATCGTGACGCGATGCGGCAGCGCTACGTCGATCCGTACCGTGGCGAGGTGGAACGGTTGGGGCGCATCGTTTTCGGGGAGACGTTCGAGGTGGACGTCGACAGCGCGCTCCGCATCGGGCACCGCACGCTGTCGGGTCGCACGGTGCCGTACGAGTCGCTGTCCGGGGGCGCCAAGGAGCAGTTGGGGATCGTCGCCCGTCTGGCCAGCGCCGCGCTGGTCGCCAAGGAGGACAGCGTGCCCGTCGTCATCGACGACGCGCTGGGATTCTCCGATGCCGATCGATTGACCAAGATGGCAGAGGTGTTCGACGCCGTCGCCGGTGACGGACAGGTCATCATCCTGACGTGCAGCCCGCAGCGTTATGCCGACGTCCGCAGCGCGCAGCACATCCAGCTGATCGCGGGCTGACGGGGTCGGGTGCCGCCCGGCGATGTGCAAGGCACAATGTGGCTTGATGACGATGAATGCCAGGCGTCGCCGGGCGCATGACAAGCTCGCGGCGCTGCCGGGGGTGCGTCCGGTGCGCAGGCCGGTCCGAGCCGGCGGGAACGAGCGATTCGACGTTTTCTACGTACGAACCGGCCGAAAGTCGGCGCACCCGTTCGTCGTCATCCCCGGCGGGCCGGGTGCCGCGTCGATCGCGCTCTACCGGGCCTTCCGTCGGCGCGCCGCCGTTGCGGGCCTCGACGTCATCATGGTCGAGCATCGCGGAGTCGGGCTGTCACGCCACGATGACGCCGGAAAGGACCTGCCGCCGGAGGCGCTGACCGTCGACGCCGCGGTGGACGACATCGCTGCTGTGCTCGACGACGCCAACGTGGACAAGGCCATCGTTTATGGCACCTCTTACGGGTCGTATCTGGCCGCCGGCATGGGGGTGCGTCACCCGAACCGCGTGCACGCGATGGTGCTGGATTCACCGCTGCTGTCGGCCGATGACATCGACGTGGTCCGCACGCAGACCCGCAGGGTGCTGTGGGACGGTGCCGAGCCCGGAAGTGCCGATCTCGCGGCGCGGGTGCGGCGGTTGGCCGCAGATGGAGTGCTGTCGTCCAAGGATGTGCAATTGATCGGCGACATGTACGGAGCGGCCGGTCCCGACGTTCTGCGGCGCCAGCTCGATCTGCTTTTGGCGGGTCGCGATCTGCTGTGGGCGGCGGTCGGTCTCGGCACCCGCAAACTGTTGGAGCGCAAGACGCCGTACCACCACGAGCCGGACCTCGTCGAGCGCATCGCCTACCGCGAGTTGAACTACGGCGCCGTGCCCGACGGCGGACCGCTCGACCCTGCGATTGCCTTTCGTGAAATGGCCACCGGGGACGTGGAATTCGTCGCCGAGCCCTACGATCTGCCGTCGGCGATGCCCCGCTTCACGTGGCCGACGGCGGTGATCTCAGGAGGGCGTGACCTGACCACGCCGCCGGACGTGGCGCGTCGCGTCGTCGACCTGATCCCCGACTCGGTGCTCGTAGACCTGCCGACCGCGGGCCACAGCATCCTCGACACCCGTGAGCACGCGGCGTTGGAGATCTGCAAGGCGATGCACGCCGGCGCGATTCACGAACTGGGTTCGCGATCTGCAGAGCTGGACGCGTTGCCTGCAAATCTCACCGTCCGGCTGCTGGTACGCGCCATCGCCGTGGCCGCCCGTGCGGAATCGGCGGTACCCGGTGCGGTGCCCAAGGCCGTGCGGGAGATCGCCAACTCGTCTACTTCATGAAGCCGATCGCCGAGAAGTTGATGTCCCCGATTCCGGCGGGGCCGTAGTTCGCGAGATTGCTTCGGACGGCCGCGTTCCCGGCTGACTGCACCAGCGGCAGGCTGTGACCCTCCGCCCAGATCATCTTGTCCAATTCGTTGGCCAGCTCGCGGGCCTTGGCCGGGTCCAGCTCCGACAGGGTCTCCTCGATCTTGGCGTCGATCTCCGGGCTACCGATCTTGCCGAAGTTGCTCTCTCCGCCGTCGGCGTAGATCTGTGTGAGGCTGGCCAACGGAAATGCGTCACCGCCCCAGGCGAACTGGGCGATGTCGAAGTTGCCCGGGATCACGTAATCGGTGAACAGCGAACCGCCCGCGACCGGCATGAGCTGGACGTTGACGCCGATCTGCGCGAGCTGATTCTGCGTGATCTGACCCGTGGCGCGGGTGCTCTGCCCGTCGTAGAAGACATCGCGGAGCGTCAACTGCTTTCCGTCCTTCTCGCGGAACTGGCCGTTGAGTCGCCACCCGAGCGCATCGAGCTCGCTCTTGGCGGCCTCCGGGTCGAAGCCGATGCTGTTGTCCTGGTAGCCCTCCTGGCCGGCCAGGTAGATGTGGTTGTTCAGCGGCGCGGGATTGTCGGTGAGCCCACGTTGCGTCACTGCCGCGATGGCCTGGCGATCAATACCTTTGGCGATCGCGGCCCGTAGCGCAGGGTCCGACAGCAGCGCGCCCTCGGCGCCGTTGAACGTCATGTGGCTCCAGCTGGGCGCAGGCGCCCGGCGGATCGATACGCCCTGGGCGCGGCGGGCACGCTCGAGATCGTCCAGCGTCAACAGTCCGGCTACATCGATTGCGTTGTTCTCGAGCGCGGGAATCACCGCAGCGTCATCGAGGACGCTGTAGGTGATCGAGTCGAGCAGCGGCGGCGTGCCCCACCATTTCGGGTTGCGGGTCAATATTATTCGCTGTGCGCCCCGATCGACGGTCGTGATGATGAACGGGCCCGCCGACGGTCCCGGGCCGTTGAGGAAGCCCTTGTTGAACGCCTCGGGATCTGACGTCATCGCCTTCGGAAACAGCATGGCGTTCCCGGCGAACATGCCGCGCCAGTCGGCAAAGTGTCGTGCGAATGTGATGACCGCCTGCCGGTCGTCGACGCCCTTGGTGACCGACGCGACGCGCTCGCTGCCGTTGGGGGATGCGAACAGGAACCGCCTGTCCTTACCGCTCGTCGCATTGATTTGAGACGCCAAGTCCTCCCACGTAATGGGAGTGCCGTCCGACCATGTGGCTTTCGGGTTGATCGTGTACGTCACAACCTGCGGGTCGGTGCTGGTCAGCTCGACGTCGGTGAAGTAGTCGGTATTGACCGTCATCTCGCCGTCCGGCTTGATGAAGAAGGCGCGCGGCATCGTCGCCCGCAACGGTCTGCCGAATTCGCTGTTCCCGTCGATGTGCAGATAGTTGAAGTTGGCGGGAAAGAGCGGCAGCGACAGTCGCAGGTTCCCGCCCTGCTGCAGCGTCGCCGGGTCCTGCGGATTGATGTCGTCCGTCGCACCCAGCTCTGCGTTGCCGCCAGCCGACGGGACTTCGTTGGTGCCGCTGGAGCAGCCGGTTAAGACCAGCGCCGCCACCGCCCCTACCGCGAGCAGACGCACAATCGCACCTCTGAGGGTCAAACCGTGCGACTTTGTGTCTGCTCGCGCATTCATAGGCGTCGACTCTAACCGGGATCGGGGTGCGGGCGGGGAACCGCGGCCAGCAACCGTCGGGTGTATTCGTGCTGCGGGTTCTCGAACACCTGCTCGCCGTCGCCCTGCTCGACGATGACGCCCCTGTGCATCACCGCCACCCGGTGGGCGAGATGTCGCACCACGGACAGGTCATGCGACACGAACAGATACGCGAGCCCGAAGCGGTCCTGCAGATCCAGCAGCAGATTGATGATGCCCGCCTGGATCGACACGTCGAGCGCGGACACGGGCTCGTCGAGCGCAAGGATCTTGGGTTGCAGCGCAAGTGCCCGCGCGATGCCGATGCGCTGCTTTTGACCACCGGAGAACTCGGCCGGGTACCGGCTGGCGTCCTCGCGGCGCAAACACACCACGGTCAGGAGTTCACCGACCCGCTCGCGGATGGCCTCCCGACCGGAACCACTGGCCTGCAACGGCTCTGCCAGCACGTCGAATACGGGTAGACGAGGATCCAGCGACGCCACCGGATCCTGGAACACCACCTGCAGATCACCACGAAGAGCCCGGCGTCCAGCGCGGTCGAGGGCTGCGACGTCGCGTCCCAAGACCTCGATGCTGCCGGACTGCGGTGCCGTCAGATCCAGAATTTGATGCAGTGTCGTCGATTTGCCCGAACCCGACTCACCGACGATGCCCAGCGTCCGGCCGGCGGGCAGCTCGAAACTGATGCCGTCCACGGCGCGCACCTCGCCGATACGACGCCGCAGGACCACGCCCTTGGTCAGCTGGTAGGTCTTCGTCAGGTCGGTGACGCGCAGTACGACGGAGTCGTCGCGAGTGACCGGCTCCGGCGGTGCCGCCGTCGACACTCCGTAGATGTTAGCTGCACTGCGGCCCACGACGTGCTCGCTGCGGATGCACGCGACGTGATGGTTGGGGGTGACGAGCGCCAATTCCGGTTCCGCCGTGCTGCATTCGTCGATGGCGAGCGGGCAGCGCGGGGCGAACGGGCAGCCGGGCGGCAGCGAGGACACCGACGGTGGAGCGCCGGGGATGGGCACCAGCCGCGCGCCCTGCCTCGCATCAAGCCGCGGCACCGAACCGAGAAGCCCTGCGGTGTAAGGCATTCGGCGGTCCTGATAGAGGTCGGCGACCGGCGCGGTCTCGACTGTCCGGCCCGCGTACATCACCAACGCGCGGTCGGCGAACTCGGCCACCACGCCGAGGTCGTGGGTGATGACCAGCACGCCGGCGCCGGTGACGTCGCGAGCTGTCCGGAGCACGTCGAGGATCTGGGCCTGCACCGTCACATCCAGCGCGGTCGTCGGCTCGTCGCAGATCAGCAGGTCGGGATCGTTGGCGATCGCGATGGCGATCACGACGCGTTGCCGTTCGCCGCCGGATAATTCGTGTGGAAACGCGCGCGCACGTTGCTCGGGCTGCGCGATGCCGACGAGCTCCAGCAGCTCGATGGCCCGGGTACGCGCAGCACGCGCGTCGATCTCGCGCCGGTGGATCCGGATGGCCTCGGCTATCTGGTCGCCGACGGTGTAGACCGGCGTCAGCGCCGACATCGGATCCTGGAACACCGTGCCGATCTTGGCGCCGCGGATGCGGGACATCTGCTTGTCCGACAGCCCCAGAAGCTCGTCATCGTGCAGGCGGACCGACCCGGTCACCTCCGCGTATTCGGGTAGCAACCCGATGACGGCCATGGCGCCTGCGGATTTGCCCGCACCGGACTCGCCGACCAGCGCGACGACCTCACCGGAGTCGACGTGGTAGTCCAGGCCACGCACGGCGGGGATCAGTCCGTTCTCGGTGGGGAAGGCGACGTGCAGGTCGCGCACCTCGAGCAGGCTCATGCGCGCGCCTTCCGGCGTCGGCGTGCGGTCCGCACTCCGGGGTCGAGCGCGTCGCGGAGTCCGTCGCCGACGAGGTTGGCGCAGAACACGATCAGCACCAGCACGCCCGCCGGGAACAGGAACACCCACGGGAATGTCGTCACCGAGCGGGTGCCGTCGGCGATCAACGTGCCCAGCGACACGTCGGGCGGTTGAACGCCGAATCCGAGGAAGCTCAAGCTGGTTTCGGCCAGTATCGCCAGGCCAACGTTGAGCGTGGTGTCGATGATCAGGATCGAGGCCGTGTTCGGGATGATGTGCCGGACGATGATGCGCCAGTTACTGACACCCATATATCTTGCGGCGGTGACGAACTCGCGTTCGCGCAGGCTCATCGTCAGACCTCGCACGATGCGGGCGCTGATCATCCAGCTGAACGCCGCGAGCAGCAGGATCAGCCAGAGTTCGGTCCCGGAGTCCTGGATGCGGGGGGTGACGATCGCGATCAGCAGGAAGCCGGGAACCACCAGCAGCAGATCGACGAGCCACATCAGCGCGGCGTTTCGCCACGCCCCGAAGTATCCCGCCACCGCACCGACCGTCGCGGCGATCAACGTCGACAGGAACGCCACGCAGACACCGATCAACATCGACTTCTGCATTCCGCGCAATGTCTGTGCCAGCACGTCCTGGCCGAGGGCGTTGGTGCCGAACCAGTGCGTCGTGCTCGGCGGCTGCTGCAGCGCGTAATAGTCCAGATCGGTGTGCGTGTAGGGTAGCAGCGGCGGCAACGCGTAGCAGGCGATGAAGAGCGCGGCGAGCACGAACAGCGACACCACCGCGGGCCGGTTTCGGAGGAACCTGCGCCACACCAGCGTGCGGCGGGACACGAATTGGACCTCGGGCGCGCTCAGATGCTCTTCGCGTGTCACGAGACCCTCACCCTCGGGTCCAGCGCCGCGTACAGCACATCCGAGAGCAGTCCGGCCAGCAGCACCGTCGCGCCGGTGAACACCGTGATCGCGACGATGATGTTGGTGTCCTGCGTGGTGATGCCCTGGATGAACCATTCCCCGATGCCGTGCCAGCCGAAGATCTTCTCCACGAACACCGCGCCGGTGAACAGCCCGCCGACCCCGTAGGCGAAGAGGGTCGCCATCGGGATCAGCGCTGTGCGGAGTCCATGCTTCAGAAGCGCCTGCCGTCGGGTGAGTCCTTTCGCTCGGGCGGTGCGGATGAAGTCCTGACCGAGCACGTCGAGCATCGCATTGCGCTGGTAGCGGCTGAACCCGGCGATCGACACCAGCGCAAGCGTCAGTGTCGGTAGCACCAGGTGCTGCAGCCGGTCGACGAACTGGTCGAACGCCCCGCCCACGGCGTCGGTGGAGGTTTCGCCGGTGTACTCGAACACCTGCATCCCCAGGATCGAATTGCCGCGCAGCGCCGCCAGGATCAGCAAGTTGGCGATCACGAACGTCGGCGTGCTCAGGATCAGCAGCGCCAGCGTGGTGATGACACGATCGGAGAGCCGGTACTGCCGGATCGCGCCCCATGCCCCGGCCAGGACACCGACGACGGTGCCGACGACCGAGCCGATGATCACCAGCCGCAGGCTCACTCCGATGCGTCGCCACAGTTCATCGGAGACGGGCTGACCTGCGACGGTGGTCCCGAAGTCGCCGCGGACAGCGCCGGAAACCCAGTCCGCGTATCGGATCGGGATCGGCTTGTCGAGGTTGAGCTCGGCGGCCTTGGCGTCGATGACGGCCTGGGGCGGTCGGGGATTGCGCTCCAGCAGGCTGTCGAGCGGAGAGAACGTCAGGGACGTCAGAGCAAACGCCACAAAGGATGCCAGCCCCAGCAGGACGACATAGTTCAGCAACCGGCGCGCGAGGAAGCGGGTCATCCGGTGCTTCCGCCGAGGTGCTGCATGCGCCCCAGGTTAGGAGATGCGCGTTGCTACAGCCCGCCAGGCGCGGCCGAAAGAGGCGTGCGCACGGGGTCGAGTACCTCGGTGACGGTCGGGGTAACCGCCGCGCCGGACTGCTCACCCTGGACCATCACGCTGTCGTCCACGTCGAACCGCGAACCCTGGCCGGTCGACGTCGACCACGTTTGGGTGAACCCGTCTTCGCTGCGCACGGTGATGGAATCCGGCGTCGTGGCGGTGATGATTCCGGACTGGCTCATCATGGTGACAAACCCGCCCGCGCCGTCGGCGACGACGACCTGGCCGTGCACGGGTGGGCCGTGCTGCCCGCCGTGGCGCGCGCCGCCGGGGCCGAACGCGCCGGGCTGAGGGCCGCCATCGCTTCCCGGTGGATGCGGTGGCGGTCCCATGAACTGCGACGACGTGTTTCCGGTGGCCGCGTAGACGGCGGCACCGCCCAGCCCGGCGATCGCCGCGGCAATGCCGACGGCCATCAGCGTCTGCCGAAGTCCCCACGGTTTCGGCGCGGTTTGCGGGGTGCCCCACACCGTGTCGGTGGGGTCATGCTCGGTGGTCATGGCACCAGATTGGTCGTCGTTGATGTGGGCAAGCTGTGTGGGCGATCAGCGTGCTCTATGACGGCAGCCTCACAGCGTGCACATAGGAACGGCACAGTGCGCGCCTAGCGGGGCGTCCGATAATGGGTCAGTGGCCACCCCGCACAGCGCTCCCTCAGACGGCTCCGGCCGGGTCGTCATGCGGCGCGCCGACGGCAGCCCCATCCACGTTCTCGTCGTCGACGACGAGGCAGTGCTCGCCGAGCTGGTGTCGATGGCGCTGCGCTACGAGGGCTGGGACATTTCCACCGCCGGTGACGGCGCGTCGGCTATTGCGATCGCCCGAGAGAACCCGCCGGACGTCGTCGTACTCGACGTGATGCTGCCCGACATGAGCGGCCTGGAGGTGCTGCGCAAGCTGCGCGAGCAGGTGCCTGGCCTGCCGCTGCTGTTGCTCACCGCGAAGGACTCGGTCGAGGACCGTATCGCGGGCCTGACCGCAGGCGGCGACGACTACGTGACCAAGCCGTTCAGCATCGAGGAGGTGGTGCTGCGGCTGCGAGCGCTGCTGCGGCGAACCGGCGTGACGACCGAAGAAGGCGGCGCCAAGATCGTCGTCGGCGATCTCGTGCTCGACGAGGACAGCCACGAAGTCACCCGCGCCGGTGAGATCATCACCCTTACCGCAACGGAATTCGAACTGCTGCGGTTCATGATGCGCAACTCCAAGCGCGTGCTGAGCAAGGCGCAGATTCTCGACCGCGTCTGGAGCTACGACTTCGGCGGACGCTCCAACATCGTCGAGCTGTATGTGTCCTATCTGAGAAAGAAGATCGACAGCGGACGGGAGCCGATGATTCACACACTGCGCGGTGCGGGGTATGTCCTCAAGCCTGCGCGCTGAGCGCCCGCGGTTCTCCCCGCGTAGCTGGACACTCCGGACCCGGCTGATCGTCACCCAGGTGGTCCTGCTCGCCGTGGTCTGCGCGGGTATCGGCATCGCCACAGAGTTTGCGCTGCAACGCTTTCTGATGAATCAGCTCGACGAACAGGTCATTGAGGCGGGCCGCAGGTCCTCTGCGATCTTCGAGTTCGGGCCGCCGCCACCGCCCGGCATGGCGCCGATGCCGCCCGGCATGGCCCCGATGCCGCCCGGAATACCACCTATACCGCCCGGCATGCGGGCACCGGCGATGACCGCTTTCCCGCTCCCGCCGCGTCCGGGGCACGGTCCGCGCATCATGATCCGTGACGACCAGGGGCCGGGGCCGGCGTTTCTCAATGCGCCCGGCCAAGCCATCCTGACCGTCGGCGCCGTGGTGGCGGACGGGCGCGCGCAGGAAGCCGGGATGATCGCCTCCGACGGCTCCCGCGCCGAAATATCCAGTGCTGCGGCGCAGGAACTCGCGACGGTGCCGGTGGACGAGCAGCCCCAGACGGTGAATCTCGACGGACTCGGCCGTTACCGTGTGGTTGCGTTCCCGTCCCACATTCCCGGAGAAGCAGTCGTCGCCGGACTGCCGACCTCCGACGTCGACGACACGCTGTTCTGGGTCGTGGTGATCTTCTGCGTCGTCGCGGCCGTCGCTCTCATCGGTGCCGGCACCGTCGGCGTCGTCATCGTCCGGCGCCAACTTGCTCCGCTGACAAGGGTTTCCGCAGCCGCCCAGCAGGTCGCCGATCTGGAACTCGACCGCGGCGAGGTGAAGTTACCCACCCCGATCGTCGACGTCGACCCGTTGGCTGCACAGACCGAGGTCGGACAGCTCGGCGCGGCCCTGAACCGGATGCTCGACCGGATCGCCGGCGCGCTGTCGGCGCGGCACGCCAGTGAGACCCGGGTGCGCCAGTTCGTGGCCGACGCCAGCCACGAGTTGCGTACGCCGCTGGCTGCCATCCGCGGCTACACCGAACTCGCGCAACGCAAACAGGCGCAGCTGCCCGAGGACGTCGCCCACGCGATGAACCGCGTCGAATCCGAGACGGCCCGCATGACGCACCTCGTCGAGGACATGCTGCTGCTCGCGCGTCTCGACACCGGGCGACCGCTTCAGCGCGACAGCGTGGACCTCACCCGGCTGGTCGTCGACGCTGTCAGCGACGCCCACATTGCGGGGCCCGACCACCACTGGGAACTCGACCTTCCCGACGAGCCGGTCACCGTCGCGGGCGATGAAGCCCGCCTGCATCAGGTGCTGGCGAACCTGCTCGCCAATGCGCGCACCCACACCCCGCCGGGAACCACGGTCACCACCTCACTCGCGGTAGGGGACCGCGGTGACGTGGTCCTGACCGTCCTCGACGACGGCCCGGGCATCCCGCACTGGCTGCAACCGAACGTGTTCGAACGCTTCGCCCGCGGGGACACCTCGCGCTCCCGCATCGGTGGCAGCACCGGCCTCGGGCTCGCCATCGTGGCTGCCGTCGTGCGTGCGCACGGCGGCACGATCGACGTGCAGAGCGTCGAGGGCAGAACCGAATTCACGGTGAGCCTGCCCGGCGATTCACAGCTGCGGCACAGTTCGCCCCCATCAGACGCCTAGCCGGGCCACCGATGCTCGTCCGGTGACCCTGCTGATCCCGGACGAGCAGACGCACACCCGCGCGCCTGAGCGCTCGGGCGCGCGAGTTCGCGTCTGCTCGCCACGGACCGGCCTTGCTGTGCTGCTCATGGCGACCGCAGGTCTCTATCTGTGGGGACTCGGCGCCAGCAACTGGGCAAATGCGTATTACTCGGCGGCCGCGCAGGCGGGCTCGCAGAGCTGGACGGCGATGTTCTTCGGGTCCAGTGACGCCGCGAATTCGATCACCGTCGACAAGCCACCCGCCGCGCTGTGGGTGACGGACCTCTCGGTGCGATTGTTCGGGGTGAACCCGTGGAGTGTGCTCGTCCCGCAGGCCCTCATGGGGGTGGCGACCGTCGCGGTCCTGTACGCGGCGGTACGCCGGGTCAGCGGACCCGGCGCCGGCCTTCTGGCAGGCGCGGTCATGGCCCTGACGCCCGTGGCGGCGTTGATGTTCCGCTACAACAATCCGGACGCGCTGCTGGTGCTGCTTGTGGTGCTCGCCGCGTACTGCACGCAGCGCGCGTGTGAGAAGGATGCCCGCCGTTGGTGGCTGATCGCCGCGGGGGTGGCGGTCGGGTTCGGATTCCTGACCAAGATGCTGCAGGCATTCCTGGTGTTGCCCGCGTTGGCAGGAACGTATCTGGTTGCGGGACAACGGCCGCTGCGGCGCCGCATCACCGACGCGCTGCTGGCGGCACTCACCGTCGGGGTGTCGGCCGGATGGTACCTGCTGCTCGTCGACCTGTGGCCCAAGGGGGCGCGGCCCTACATCGGCGGTTCGCAGACCAACAGCATCCTCGAACTCACCCTGGGGTACAACGGGATCGGCAGGCTCACCGGCGACGAGCCCGGTGGGCTCGGAAATCTCAACCACGACGTCGGCTGGGGTCGGCTGTTCGGGTCAGGCATGGGTGCCGATATCGGATGGCTGTTGCCCGCCGCGCTGATCATGCTCACCGCGGGTCTCGTCATCACCCAGGGGCGACCACGCACCGATGCCACGCGTGCTGCGCTGATCCTCTGGGGTGGTTGGCTTTTGGTGACGGCTGTGGTGTTCAGCTATATGAACGGCATCGTCCACCCGTACTACACGGTGGCGCTCGCCCCGGCCATCGCGGCAGTGATCGCAATCGTTGCCACGCTGTTGTGGGAGCGGCGCCACGACATCAGGTCGGCAACCGCACTCGCGGGCGCCGTGGCCGTCACCGCGGTTCTCGCCGCCGTCCTGTTGGGACGCCACAGCGACTGGATGCCGTGGCTCCGGGTCGCTGTCGCGGTCGGGGGAGTGGGGGCCGCAGTGCTCCTCCTCGTCGTCGGAAGACTGCGCGCCCGTGTGGCGGTGGGGATCGCGGGTTTGGCGATCGTGTCATGTCTTGCCGGCCCCGCCGCGTTTTCGTTGGCGACGGCCGCGTCACCGCACAGCGGTGCGATCCCGTCGGTCGGGCCGTCACGTGTCCACAGCAGCTTCGCCGGTGGCGGATTGCTGAGCTCCCCGCAGCCTCATCCCGATCTGATCAGCTTGCTGGCCCAGGACGCCGACGAGTTCACCTGGGCCGCAGCGGTTGTCGGATCCAACAACGCGGCGGGCTATCAGCTGGCGACCGGTGCGCCCGTGATGGCGATCGGAGGGTTCAACGGCACCGACCCCTCGCCCACGCTCGACGAATTCATCCGCTACGTCGACGAGGGCCGAATCCACTACTTCATCGTCGGCCCGACGACCATGATGGGCCACCGCACCGGAAACGACACCCACGAATCCACGGCGATCCGCGAGTGGGTCGAGGCCCGCTATCCGGAGCTGACGGTGGACGGGACCGCCGTGTACGACCTGACCCAGCCGCCCGTCATCTCACAGCCAGGGCATAGCTCCGGCCCACGATGAGCACACATCCGCCCACGAGCATGGCTGACATGACAGACACCATCCTTGAGATCCCGTTTCGGCAAGGTCGTTTCGAGGCCCGGCCCAATGCCGCGATGGCCGCGCGGGCCACGGGGGCTCCGGTGCTCGACGTCGTGGTCCCGGTCTACAACGAGCAGGCCGCGCTCGCGGATTCGGTGCACCGCCTGCACCGCTACCTCCACGACTCGGTGCCGTTCCCCGCGCGGATCACGATCGCCGACAACGCCAGTGTGGACGACACCCCGCGCATCGCGGCGGAGCTCGCCGCCGAGCTCGCCGACGTGCGGGTGGTCCGGTTGGAGCAGAAGGGTCGCGGCCGCGCCTTGCACCAGGTGTGGTCGCAGTCCGACGCCGCGGTACTCGTTTACATGGACGTCGACCTGTCGACCGACCTTGCCGCGTTCGCCCCGCTCGTCGCGCCGTTGATCTCCGGTCATTCGGACCTCGCGATCGGCACCCGGCTGGCCCGCGGCGCCCGTGTCCAGCGCGGGCCGAAGCGCGAGATCATCTCACGCTGCTACAACCTGATCCTGAAATCCACGTTGTCAGCGGGCTTTTCAGATGCTCAGTGTGGATTCAAAGCAATCCGCTCCGATGTCGCCGCCCAACTGCTTCCCTACGTCGAGGACACGGGATGGTTCTTCGACACCGAACTACTCGTCCTCGCGGAACGAAGTGGGCTACGGATCCACGAAGTCCCGGTGGACTGGGTCGATGATCCGGACAGTCGGGTCGACATCGTCGCCACCGCCGCGGCCGACCTCAAAGGAATCGGCAGGCTCCTGCGCGGGTTCGCCACCGGGACGATCCCGGTCAACACCATCGCTGCGCAGCTCGGTGAGTCCAGGGACTCCGCCGCGCCGGGATCGCTGTTGCGGCAGGCGGTTCGATTCGGCGCTGTCGGTGTTGCGTCCACCGTCGCCTACATTGTGCTGTTCATCCAGCTGCAGCCATGGGCCGGTGCGCAGCTGGCCAACCTGACGGCCCTCCTTGTCACCGCGGTCGGCAACACGGCCGCCAACCGGCGCTTCACCTTCGGTGTCAGGAAGCGCTCACAGCTGGCCCGCCACCATGTCGAAGGCCTGTTCGTGTTCGGCGTGGCCCTGACCATCACCAGCGGTGCCCTCGGAATCCTGCACGCCACCGTCGCATCCCCGCACCACCTGGTCGAGCTGGCGGTTCTCGTCGCGGCCAATCTGGTCGCCACCGCGGTGCGGTTCGTCCTCCTGCGCGGCTGGGTGTTCCATCCCCGCCGCCTCGTCACCGAAGGAACCACCCGATGACCATGACCGCGCCGCCGGCCGTCAGTGCACACGCGGCAACCGATGCCGCCGAACGTCGCCAGCCGCGATGGGTGTGGCCCGCGCTGTCGGCCCTGCTGGCCACCACGGCCCTGCTCTACCTGTGGGGACTGGGATCGTCGGGATGGGCCAACACGTACTACGCGGCGGCCGCCCAGGCGGGCACCCAGGACTGGAAAGCGTGGCTGTTCGGCTCGCTCGATGCCGGCAACGCGATCACCGTCGACAAGCCCCCAGCCGCGCTGTGGGTGATGGCGCTGTCGGGCAGGCTGTTCGGCTTCAGCCCGTTCACGATGTTGCTTCCCCAAGCGCTGATGGGTGTGGCCTCGGTCGCAGTGCTCTTCGCCGCGGTACGCCGGGTCAGCGGCCCGGGGGCCGGTCTGATCGCAGGCGCCGCCCTCACCGTGACGCCGGTGGCGGCGCTGATGTTCCGCTACAACAATCCGGACGCCCTGCTGGTGCTGCTGCTCGTGGTCGCTGCCTACCTGATGGTGCGGGCGATCCAGACCGGTGCCACCCGATGGGTGGTGCTGGTGGGGGTGGTGCTCGGCTTCGCGTTCCTGACCAAGCTGCTGCAGGCGTTCCTGGTCATGCCGGGCCTGGCGCTGGCGTTCCTCGTTGCCGCGCCGATCGGGATGTGGCAGCGCATCTGGCGGTTGCTCGCCGGGGCGCTCGCCATGGCCGTGACGGCGGGGTCGTTCCTCGCGATGGTCAGCCTCTGGCCTGCGGACTCGCGTCCCTACATCGGTGGCTCGACCGACAACAGCCTGCTGCAGCTCGCACTGGGCTACAACGGGATTCAGCGGGTCATGGGCGGCGAAGGCACACCCGGCCGCGGCGGTCCGCCGCCCGGCGGTGGCCCCGGCGGTCCCGGCGGCGCCAACCTGTTCTTCGGCGGTGACCCCGGTATCGGCAGGCTGTTCGGAGCATCGATGGGAACCGAGGCGTCGTGGCTGCTTCCCGCGGCGCTGATCGCCCTCGTAGCGGGTCTCTGGTTTACCCGTCGCACGGCGCGCACCGACGCGGTCCGCGCGAGCCTGCTGCTGTGGGGCGGTTGGGTGCTCGTGTCCGGCCTCGTGTTCAGCTTCATGGACGGCATCATCCATCCCTATTACACGGTGGCGCTGGCGCCGGGAATCGCTGCGCTGGTCGGCATCGCCGTTGCCGAACTATGGCGCGGGAGAACGACGGTGGCGCCGCGGCTGATACTGGGGACGATGTCGGCGGCCACCGGTGTGTGGGCGTTCGTGCTGCTGAACCGGACACCGGACTGGCAGCCGTGGCTGCGGTGGGTGGTCCTGATCGGCGCGATCGTGGTGGCCGTGGTCATCGCCGTGGGTGTGCACCGGCTGGGCCGTGCCACCGCAGCGGTGGCCGCCGCAGCGCTGCTGTTCGCCGGTGCCGCACCGGCGGCCTACGCGGTCGAGACCGTCCTGCACGCTCATGACGGCCCGATGGCGATGTCGGGCCCGGCCAGGTCCGACACCGGTTTCGGTGGTTTCCGCGGTCCTGGCGGGCCTGCCGCATCGGTGGCGGACAACATCGAACTGCAACAGCTCGTCGAGTCCGCTGAGAACCGATGGGCGGCAGCAAGTATCGGATCGATGACGGCGGGGGAGCTCGAACTGCAGACCGGGGCGTCGGTGATGGCGATCGGTGGTTTCACCGGCGGCGACAACTCGCCGACCCTGCAGCAGTTCCAGGACTACGTCGCCGATGGTCAGGTCCGCTACTTCATCGCCGGCGAACATCGCGGCCCGGGAGGTGACTCCGGCTCGTCGAGCCTGATCACCTCGTGGGTCGAGCAGAACTTCGAGCCCATGGACGTCGGCGGGGCCACCGTCTTTGACCTGCAGGGGTAAGGCGCGAACCAAGACGTCGTCGAGCGTGCGTTGAGGGCGGGATTTTGGCCCAGAACGCGCCGCCAGCGCACGCTCGGCGCCTGCATCCGATGGCTGGCTCGGAGGTCATCGATCACCGTTGTTGACAGCGTCCCCCGTCGCTGGTTTCATATCTGGTTATGACCATAAATATGGTCAAATCTACCAACTTTACGGGGAATGATGACTGCGACCGATGAGCTCACGCAGAATGCGGGGCGCTACGAGTTGAGCCACCTCCGCGCGCTGGAGGCCGAGGCGATCCACATCATCAGGGAGGTAGCCGCCGAGTTCGAGCGGCCGGTGCTGCTGTTCTCGGGCGGCAAGGACTCCATCGTGATGCTGCATCTGGCCCTCAAGGCGTTCCGGCCGGGCCGGCTTCCGTTCCCGGTGATGCACGTCGACACCGGGCACAACTTCGAGGAGGTGCTGCAGGCCCGCGACGAGCTCGTCTCCGAATCGGGTGTGCGCCTCGTGGTCGCCAAGGTGCAGGACGACATCGACGCCGGGCGGGTGGTCGAGACGATCCCGTCGCGCAACCCGATGCAGACCTTCACGCTGCTGCGCGCGATCCGTGAAAACAAGTTCGACGCCGCGTTCGGCGGTGCCCGGCGTGACGAGGAGAAGGCGCGCGCCAAGGAGCGGGTGTTCAGCTTTCGCGACGAGTTCGGTCAGTGGGACCCGAAGAACCAGCGCCCCGAGCTGTGGAACCTCTACAACGGCAGGCACCGCAAGGGGGAGCACATCCGGGCGTTCCCGCTGTCGAACTGGACCGAGTTCGACATCTGGTCCTACATCGGCGCCGAGAAGATCAAGCTGCCCTCGATCTACTACGCCCATCAGCGTCAGGTCTTCGAGCGCGACGGAATGCTGCTCGCCGTGCACAAGTACCTGCAGCCGCGCAAGGACGAGAAGATCGTCGAGAAGACGGTGCGGTTCCGCACTGTTGGCGACGTGACGTGCACCGGCTGCGTGGAGTCCACGGCGGCAACGGTTTCCGAGGTCATCGCCGAGACCGCGATCTCACGGCTCACCGAGCGCGGGGCAACCCGCGCCGACGACCGGATTTCGGAAGCAGGCATGGAAGACCGCAAGCGCGAGGGGTATTTCTGACATGGGGCGAGCGAAGCGACGGGATATGGATCCGGGGCGAGCGAAGCGACGGGATTTCTGACATGGGTTCGTCCACCACACTTTTGCGCATCGCGACCGCGGGTTCGGTCGACGACGGAAAGTCCACCCTGATCGGCCGGTTGCTGTACGACTCCAAGGCGGTCATGGAGGATCAGCTCGCCGCCGTCGAGCGCACCTCCAAGGAACGCGGCAACGACTACACCGACCTGGCGTTGGTCACCGACGGGTTGCGCGCCGAGCGCGAGCAGGGCATCACGATCGACGTCGCATACCGCTACTTCGCCACGGCCAAGCGGAAATTCATCATCGCCGACACCCCGGGCCACATCCAATACACCCGCAACATGGTCACCGGCACGTCGACCGCACAACTGGCGATCGTCCTCGTCGACGCCCGCCACGGGTTGCTCGAGCAGTCGCGCCGGCATGCGTTCCTCGCCTCGCTGCTCGGCATCCAGCACATCGTGCTCGCCGTCAACAAGATGGACCTGATCGACTGGGACAGAGAGCGTTTCGAGAAGATTCGCGATGACTTTCATGACTTCGCGGCACGCCTCGACGTTCACGACGTCACGACGATTCCGCTCTCGGCGCTCAACGGCGACAACGTGGTCACCAAATCCGATGTCACGCCCTGGTACGAGGGGCCGTCGCTGCTCGCCCACCTCGAAGAGGTCTACATCGCCGGCGACCGCAACCTCACCGACGTCCGCTTCCCGGTCCAGTACGTCATCCGGCCGCAGACCCGCGACCACGCCGACCACCGCAGCTATGCGGGCACGGTGGCCAGCGGTGTGATGCGCCCCGGCGACGAGATCGTCGTGCTGCCGACCGGCAAGACGTCGCGGATCACCGAGATCGAGGGTCCGGGCGGCCCGGTCACCGAGGCGTTCCCGCCGATGGCGGTGTCGGTCAGCCTCGCCGACGACATCGACATCTCCCGCGGCGACATGATCGCGCGTCCGAACAACCAGCCGCGTGTCGCGCAGGAGTTCGACGCGACGGTGTGTTGGATGGCCGACGCCGATTCGCTCGAGCCGGGGCGGGACTACGTCATCAAGCACACCACCCGCACGACCCGGGTCAAGGTGACTGGCCTCGACTATCGCCTCGACGTCAACACCCTGCATCGCGACAAGACGGCGACGGCACTCAAACTCAATGAGCTGGGTCGTATCTCGCTGCGCAGCCAGGTCCCGCTGCTGCTCGACGAGTACAGCCGAAACTCGGCGACGGGCTCTTTCATTCTGATCGATCCCAACACCAACGGCACCGTCGCGGCCGGCATGATCCTGCCCCACGTCGCAGGGCGGACGTCGACACCGAACACGGTTCGCCACGAGTCGCTATGCAAGCAGGAGGACCGGCTCACCAAGGGCCGCACGGTGTGGTTCACCGGCCTGTCGGGTTCGGGCAAGTCGTCCGTGGCGGTGCTCGTCGAGCAGAAGCTGCTCGAAAAGGGCATCCCCGCATACGTTCTCGATGGTGACAATCTGCGGCACGGCCTCAACGCCGATCTCGGCTTCTCAATGGATGACCGCGCCGAGAATCAGCGCCGGCTCGCGCACGTCGCCGCCATTCTCGCCGATTCCGGCCAGGTGGTGCTCGTGCCCGCGATCAGCCCGCTCACCGAGCATCGGGCGTTGGCGCGCAAGGTGGCCACCGACCAGGGTCTGGACTTCTTCGAGGTCTTCTGCGACACGCCGCTGGAAGACTGCGAGCGCCGTGATCCGAAGGGGCTGTATGCCAAAGCCCGAGCAGGAGAGATAACGCACTTCACCGGGATCGACAGCCCGTACCAGCGGCCGAAGAACCCGGACCTGCGGTTGACTCCGGATCGCACGCCTGACGAGCACGCCGAAGCTGTGATCGCGCTGCTGGAAGGCTGCGCCGAATGACGAGCGCCTGCGCGACGAACAGACGATCATGACCGATCACGAACTGGCGGGGCGGCTTACCACCGAAGCAGGCGCGCTGCTGCTCGATGTCCGCGCCGAGCTCGCGCAGGCGACGGCCGAGGAGCGAAAAGCCGCGGGGGACAAGCGGTCCCACGACTTCCTGATGGCGGCTCTGGCCACAGAGCGGCCGGAAGACGCAGTGCTGTCAGAGGAAGGTGTCGACGATCCGGTGCGGCTCTCGGCGCGCCGGGTGTGGATCGTCGACCCTCTCGACGGGACGCGGGAGTTCTCCGAACTGGGGCGGGCCGACTGGGCCGTGCACGTCGCGCTCTGGGAGGAGGGCGAGCTCGTCGCGGGCGCAGTCGCGTTGCCCGCGCAAGGCGTCACGCTCGCGACCCCGACCGTCGTCGCACCGCCTGCCGGCGCGGACGCACCGCGCGTCGTGGTGTCGCGCACCCGTCCGCCGGCCATCGCGCTGGAGGTCAGGGACGCCCTTGGGGGCACACTTGTCGAAATGGGTTCAGCCGGAGCGAAAGTCGCATCCGTGATGCAGGGCATCTCCGATGTCTACGTGCATGCCGGTGGCCAGTATGAATGGGACTCCGCGGCGCCCGTTGCCGTCGCCCGCGCAGCCGGTCTGTTCACATCCCGCCTCGACGGATCCCCGTTGGTGTACAACCAGCGCGACTCGAAGCTGCCCGACCTGATCGTGTGCCGCCCGGAACTCGCCGAGGCCGTGCTGGCGGTCACGGCGGGCTGACGGGCGGATCGCCGATACCGGGGCATGCCTGCACCAGGTCGTGACGCAACAGCGTTGCCGCCAGTAGGCTGCGACGGGTGTCTGAACCCCAAACCCTGCGCGCGCTCGCAGGACTGCCACTTGCTCCGGTGAGCCTCTCGGATTCGGTGCTGGTGCTCATCGATTGTCAGAACACCTACACCAGAGGCGTGATGGAACTCGACGGAGTCCAGCCCGCACTCGACGAGGCCGCCACACTGCTCGACCGGGCCAGAACGGCAGGCATCCCCGTCGTGCACATCCAGCACGACGACGGACCGGGGTCGCTCTACGACATCGAGGGCGAAAGCGGCGCGATCGTAGACCGGGTCGCGCCACGCAACGGCGAGTCCGTCGTCGTCAAGAACTACCCGAACTCATTCGTCAAGACCGATCTCGACGACATCCTCAAGTCGTTCGACGCGTCCCACCTCGTTCTCGCCGGCTTCATGACGCACATGTGCGTGAATTCGACGGCCCGTGGCGCATTCAACCTCGGGTACGCGCCGACGGTGGTTGCGGCGGCCACGGCGACCCGCACACTGCCGGGCGTCGACGGCGCTTCGGTGCCTGCGCAGGCGCTGCATACGGCCAGCCTCGCCGCGGTCGCCGACCTGTTCGCCGTGGTCGTACCGAAAGCGAGCGACATCCCCGACTGAGCTTGCCTTCGAAATCCACCTTTTGCAGGCGTTCTCTCGCACTTCCGCCGCAAAAGGTGGATTTCGGCGTGCTCGCGACCGGACACCCATCCAAGACGTCATCCGACTAGGGTTGCCCCATGCGGATGTCGGCCAAGGCGGAGTATGCCGTGCGGGCGATGATCCAGCTGGCGACGGTCGACGATGGTGCCCTGGTCAAAACCGATGACCTCGCCAAAGCCCAGGGCATACCGCCGCAGTTCCTGGTCGATATCCTCTCCGACCTGCGCACCGACCGGCTGGTTCGCAGTCACCGCGGCCGCGAGGGGGGTTACGAACTGGCCCGCCCCGCGGCTGATATCAGCGTCGCCGATGTGCTGCGCTGTATCGACGGACCGCTGGCCAGTGTGCGCGACATCGGCCTGGGCGACCTTCCCTACTCCGGTCCGACCGCCGCGCTGACCGATGTGTGGCGCGCGCTGCGCGCGAGTATGCGCTCGGTACTGGAGGAGACGAGCCTCGCCGACGTCGCGTCGGGTGTGTTGCCCGATCACGTTCGCGCCATGGCCGATGACTACCGCAGGCAAGAAGAGGCGCGCGGTCACTCGATCAGCTAGGACCCGGATCCGTACGGGCGGGTCAGGATCTCCAGATAGTGCCCGCCGGGATCCTGGAAGTAGACGCCGCGGCCGCCGTCGTTGTGATTGATCTCGCCCGGCCCCCCTCCCCGCGGGTCGGCCCAGTGCTGAAGGCCGCGTTCGCGGATCTTGCCGTAGATGGCGTCGAACTCGTCCTCGGACACCAGGAACGCATAGTGCTGTGGCGATATCGGAGCATCGGGCGCGACCTCGGCGTAATCGAGGCTGACATCGCCGATGCTGACGACCAGAAAATGGCTGAACGGTGTCGGGCTCGGCAGGCCGAACAGTTCGGTGAGGAAGGTTGCCGATTCCGTCTTGTCCCGGGCCGCCACGATGGTGTGGTTGAGGGTGACCATTGCTTCGAGAATAGAACCGGCGACGGCTGCTGTTCCAGTAAGAAGTCGATGTTGATCATGATACGAAAGGCACGTGATGTTCGACCTGCGCGAACTCAGCACACCTGTTCTTTCCGCCCCGATGGCCGGCGGGCCGTCGACACCTGAGCTCGCCGCGGCGGTGTCGAACGCCGGCGGGCTCGGTTTCGTCGCGGCCGGATACCTCACCGCGGACGCGTTCGCCGACCGACTGCGCGCCGCGCAGAGGCTCACCTCAGCGCCCGTGGGGGCCAATCTCTTTGTGCCCCAGCCCAGTGCGGCCACACCGGACGCAATCGCGGCATATGCCGCGACGCTGGAATCAGAAGCCCAGCGCTACGGGGTCAGCCTGGGCGCACCACGATTCGACGACGACCACTGGGTCGCCAAGCTCGACGTCGTACTCGACCTGCGGCCTGCCGTGGTCTCGTTCACCTTCGGGCTGCCCAGCGCCGACGAGCGACGCCGCCTCACCGAGGCCGGCATCGCGACCGCAGGTACCGTCACGACGCTGTCCGAGGCGCGGGCCGCAGCGGACGTCGGTGTGGACGTCCTTATCGCGCAGGGCCCGTCGGCGGGTGGACACCGAGGCACATTCGACGCCACCGCGCAGCCATCGGAAGAGTCATTGGACGATCTGATCGCCACGCTCACCGCCAACCTGGACCTACCGGTCGTCGCGGCCGGCGGGTTGATGACCGCCGGCGATGTCAGTGGGGTACGGCGCGCCGGGGCGGTGGCCGCGCAACTCGGAACGGCTTTCCTGCTGGCCGACGAAGCGGGGAGCAGCCCCGTCCACCGCGCCGCGCTGCAGGATCCCCAGTTCACCGAAACCGCCGTCACCCGAGCGTTTTCCGGCCGGTATGCCCGCGGTCTGCGCAACCGATTCATCGTCGAGCACGAAGCCGACGCTCCGTTCGGCTACCCCGAAGTGCACTACATGACGAGCCCGGTGCGAGCGGCATCCGTGCGTGCGGGCGATCCGCATGCGGTGAATGTCTGGGCGGGAACGGGCTTTCGGAAAGCGAGGACCGGTTCGGCGGCAGACATCATCGCCACCTTGGTCGGCGCGGACTGATGATCCCGATGACGCGGCGGCAGTTCACGCTGGGACTCGGCGCGGTGACCGCCGCCCCCCTGCTCGCCTCCTGCGGTGACGGCGGTGGGGGCGGAACGTCCAGCCAACATGTCCTGGTGGTGGGTGCCGGGATCTCGGGACTGAGCGCCGCCCGGCGTCTGGCGGACGCCGGGGTGAGGGTCACCGTGCTCGAAGCCCGTCAACGGATTGGCGGACGGACGTGGACGGACACCTCGCTCGGGCTGCCGATCGACCTAGGCGGCGCCTGGATTCACGGCCCCGAAGGCAACCCGCTGACAGAACTCGCCGAACAGGTCGGGGCGCGCACCGTCGGGACCGACTTCGACGACACCGTCGTGCTTGCGGACGGCACCGTGGTCGACCCGGCATCGGTAGATGCCGCAGGCCAGGAGTGGGTGCGGATACTCGACGACGTCGACGGCATGACCGCGACGGCAACCCCCGATGCGTCGCTGGCTGACGGACTCGCCCAGACCGGCGCAGACTTCGACGACCCGCTGATGCAATGGATCGTGGCCGGGGCGATCGGCGCCGAGTACGCGGCCGACCCCGACGAACTGTCGCTGCGCTGGTTCGGAAACGAAGGCGAATTCGGCGGCGGTGACCTGATCCTGCCCGGCGGATACCGCCAGATCGTCGACCACGTCGCACGAGATCTGACAATCGAGCTGGGCGCCGAGGCGGCCAAGATCGCCTACGGCGATTCGGGAGTCACGGTCGAAACGGTGCAGGGGAGCTTCCAGGGTGACCGCGTGATCGTCACCGTCCCGCTGGGTGTGCTGAAAGCCGGCACCATCGCCTTCGACCCCGTGCTGCCGCAGGCCAAAGTCGACGCGATTCAACGCCTGGGCTTCGGAGTGCTCGACAAGGTGGTGCTCACCTTCGACGAGCCCTTCTGGATCGAGCAGTTCGGCGCGCGAACCGACATGATCAGCCTCGCCGGTGAGGACCAGCCGGCGTCGGATCTGGTCAACGGTATGAGGTTCGCCGATGCTCCGGTGCTGATCGGTTTACGCGGGGGAGCGAACGCCCGTATCCGTGAGGCGGATTCGGACAAGGAATCGGTGGCTCAGCTCGTCTCAGCTCTCCGGGCGCCCGAGCCGACCGGCTTCCTCGTGACCCGGTGGGCCGCCGACCCGTACGCCCGCGGCTCCTACAGCTTCCTGGCCGTCGGGTCGAGCCCCGACGACCAGGAGGCGCTGGCCGAGCCTGTCGGCGAACGGCTCGGCTTCGCCGGTGAGGCGACCAATCCCGAGTATTTCGCCACCGTGCACGGGGCCTACCTCAGTGGATTGCGGGAAGCCGACCGAATCCTCGGGACATAACCCGCCGAAACTGCATTCCATGCGGCCCTTTCGCCGAACTGGGCGCATGGAATGCAGTTTCGGCGGTCAGCCCAACTCGTTGACGACGACGTCGCCGGTTTCGGCCCGACCCGTGATCACCGCCGCGGCATTCTCGCGATCCCTGGTCTGCGGCACCTCGACGACCGCCGAGTTGCCCGGCAGCGCCGTCGTGGCGTCGACGAAGTAGGGTCCCGGCGGCGGTAGCGAGATCACGACATCGCCGTGTTCGGTCGTCGCATCCACGGTTTGCGGCGGTTCGGCGAAGTCGACGCTGACGTCGCCGGTCGTCGTCGCGCGGAACGATTCAGTGACCGCGATCGGCTCGCGCGTGGTGACATCGCCGTGTTCATTGGTGATCTCGACTCGTCGGGCTGAGCCGCTGAGAACGACAGCCCCCTCCACCGTTCGCGCCGTCAACTGGTCGATGTCGGCCTGCGCGAACAGAACTCCCATCTCCTGCTGGGTGGTCACCGAGACTCTGCGGGCAAGCTCCGGGGGCAACACCACGGTGATCTCACTGGCTCTGCCCCACCGCAGAAATTCCGCGGCTTCGCCGTCGATGGTCACCCTCGCAGTGGTGCCGTCAGCGGTGACCGCCAGGGGATGGGAGCCCGCCCGGGTGGAATTCACCATGCGCATGTCCACCCGCGGTTCACGCACCTCACGGTCGGTGGTGATGCGCACGGCGGCGGGTACCGACCCGGTGTCGACCGTGACCGAGGTGAGCGTGTTCGGTAGTGGCATCGAGTCTTTGACGACCCGGAATGTGCTGATCCCGAATGCGGCCGCGCCCAGTGCCACCACGACGGCGATCACCAGCGCGGTGGCGGCGATGATGAGCAGTACCCGGAACGCGCTGCGGCCGCCGGGGGACAGTGGAGGTGGCGGCGACGTGGGAGCGGGAGCAGGGACGGGCGAGGGGGAGAACGTGGTAGTCACGGGAGTCCTTTCAATGCTTCAGGATTCGAGGTATCGCAGCACCGCGAGGACACGGCGGTTCTCACTCTCGTCGGGAGCGAGGTTCAGCTTGGTGAAGATGGAGGCGATGTGCTTCTCGGCCGAGCCGACCGACATGTGCAGGGCCGTGGCGATGGCGGAGTTCGTCTTGCCCTCGGCCATCAGCTGCAGCACCTCGTTTTCGCGCGGTGTCAGCGCGTCGAGCACATTGCGGCGGTGTGAGCGGACCAGGATCTGCGAGACCACCTCGGGGTCGAGGACCGTCCCACCGGAGCCGATGACACTCACCGCGTCGAGGAATGCGGGCACATCCGCGACCCTGTCCTTGAGTAGATATCCGAAACCTCTTGTGTCCGAGGCGATCAGATCAGCCGCATAGCGCTCCTCGACGTAGTGCGAGAGCACGAGCACGGGCGACTCAGGGTTCTGGCTGCGCAACAGCGCCGCGGCGCGGATGCCCTCGTCGGTGAACGTCGGGGGCATTCGGACATCCAGGATCGCTAGATCGGGTCGCATCTCGTTGACCAGACGCAGCAGGTTCGTCGCATCGGGCACGCCGGCGATCACCTCGTGGCCGGCGTCGGTGAGGATCCGCTCGATTCCTGCCCGCAGCAGAGCCGAGTCCTCGGCGATCACGATCCGCATGGCAGCACCGCCGTGATGATGGTCGGGCCGGTGGCTGGGCTGGACACGGTAAACGTCCCGCGGGCGGCGCGCACACGTTCGTCGAGGCCGCGCAGGCCCGTGGCTTCCCTGTCGACGTCGTCCTCGACGATGCGCGCGCCGCCGCGGCCGTCGTCGAATACGCTGACGTGCAGTTGATTTGTGCTCTCGTCCAGGCGGACGGTGACCGCGGCGTTCGACGCCCCGGAGTGTCGGCTGACGTTGGTGAGGGCTTCGGCGACGACGAAGTAGGCGCACGCCTCGACCTCCTCCGGCAGCCGGCGCGGTAGGTACACGCTCAGCGTGGTCGGCACACCGGAGTTGACGGCGCGCTGCACCACCGCCGACAGCGCCGCGTCGAGTCCGCGGTCGGACAGGATCGTCGGGGCGATGCCGCGCACCACATTCCGCAGTTCCACCAGAGCGTTCTTGGCGTCGTCGTGGGCCTCGGCGATCAACGCCTTGGCCGCAGGCAGATCGGAGTCGAGCTTGGTCTGCGCGAGCCCGATCGTCATCGCCAGGGACACCAGGCGCGGCTGCACGCTGTCATGCAGATCGCGTTCGATGCGGTGCCGTTCGGTCTGTGCGGATGTGACCGCTCCCTCCCGTGCGTCGGAGAGTGCACTCACCTCGTGTTGAAGTGCTGCGGTGGGCGACGGGGGCAGCAGCCAGCGGTCGATCGTCGCGTCCAGGGCGGGTGCGAAGATCACCAGAGCGGCCGCAGCGGCGATGGCCACCACCGCCAACACCACGGCGAGCGGAGTCGGCATGAATGACAGTCCGGCGTCGGGGTCGCTGTGACCGATCGCGATCGCCGCCGCAGGTGCCAAGAAAGCGAACGCCAGCAGCGCGAATACCAGCCCGGTCACGAACGCGTCGTAGAGCATTCGCAGGTAGTGATGGCCGATCGCCTTCCAGAACCGGCCACTGCTGACGTCCAGCCAGAGTTGGTGTGCCCAGCCCTGGAAGCCGGTGTGATGCGAGAGCCGGCGCGGCGGGACGCCGATGCCGAAGCCGAAGACGGCTTCGCTACGGATCCGCTCGATGTAGTCCACGCCGCGCATCAGGTAGATGAAGACAACCGCCGACACCGCAAAGCCGATGACGCTGGGGATCGACGAGAGGCCGATCACGAGAAGCGCCAACGGAATCCAGAACCACACCACCGCGATCGCGCCGCCCACGAGCAGGGACGCGCTGGCCGCGGCGCTGAACGGCCGGGTGCGAGGTGGGGCGGGCGGTTCGGCGTGGTCGTACACGTCCACCGGGGCCGTCGGGATGGTGTCTGTGTCGGTGACTGCGGACATGACACCAACCTATGGACCGACGCGCAACGGCGATACAGCGTTTTCCCGAGATTCCCCCGGGGGATAACCACCCCTTCCGCCGGCCCGGCACCGCGAGCGCGGGCCCGGCACCGCGAGCGCCGGCCCGGCACCGCGAGCGCGCGTGTCTGCGCATCGACACGCCGCCAACCTTGGCATTTTGCGCGCGCTCGCGGTCGCCATACTGGTCGGCATGACCGCCGAAACGGCCAACGAGCGTCCCGCGATCCTGGGATACCTCGGGCCCAACTGGTTCGCCTCGGTGATGGGCACGGGCATTGTCGCCAATGCCGGTGCCACACTCCCGGTGCATGTGCCCGGCCTGCGCACGTTCGCGCTTGTGGTGTGGGTGGCGTCGGCACTGTGGCTGGTGGTCGTGGTCTTGGCGATGCTGGCGCACTGGCTGCGCAACCCGACGGTGGCGCGCAGCCATCACCGCAACCCCACCATGGCCCACTTCTACGGTGCCGCTCCGATGGCCTTGCTGACCGTCGCCACCGGGGCGCTGGTGGTCGGCCATGACCTGATCGGAGCCCGGATCGCCGTCGACCTTGCCTGGGTGCTGTGGGCGGCGGGCACGCTCGGCGGGCTGTTCACCGCGATGAGCATTCCGTACCTCATGTTCACCCGATACCGCGTCGAACCGGATGCCGCGTTCGGGGGCTGGCTGATGCCCGTCGTGCCGCCGATGGTCGCGGCCGCCACGGGCAGCCTCCTCATCCCTCACATGGCCCAAGGCCCGGGCCGCGCGACGATGCTCTACGGCTGTTACGCGATGTTCGGTCTGTCGCTGGTGGCCTCGCTCATCATCATCACGATGGTGTGGAGTCGTCTCGCGCACTTCGGTACCTCCGGCACCGCGCGCGTTCCCACGCTGTGGATCGTGTTGGGCCCTCTCGGTCAATCCATCACCGTCGCAGGGCTTCTCGGCACCGATGCGGCGCTGGCCGTCGACGGCGAGCTCGCCGGCGGGATGCGGGTGTTCGCCGTTCTCTACGGCGTGCCGGTGTGGGGTTTCGCGGTCTTGTGGATCGCGCTGGCCACCGCGCTGACGGCGCGCACGCTTCGTCGCGGGATGCCCTTCGCGCTGACGTGGTGGAGTCTGACGTTCCCGGTCGGCACGTTCGTCACCGGCACGACACAGCTCGCCGTCCACACTTCACTGCCCGCGTTCCGCTACGCCGCCGCGGTCGCCTATGTCGGACTACTGTGCACGTGGGTGCTGGTCGCGGTCCGCACCTGGCGGGTCGGCGTGCGACGCGGACTCTTCACGCCGCCGGGCACTGACCCGGTCCGCGCGTATAAGGACCCGCCGGCCTAGACACATTTAGCCGACGTGTCAGAATCGCCGACGTGCGTATCGGGATGACGATGCCGGTGATGGAGCCCAATCTCGACAGGGCCACGTTGAAGTCGTGGGCGCAACTGGTCGACGGCGGTCCCTTCTCCTCGCTGTGCTGGGGCGAGCGCATCGCGTTCGACAATCCAGAGAGCCTGACGCTGCTCGGTGCGCTCGCGGCGTGGACGGACCGGGTGCGGTTGGTGACGACGGTGGTGATCCCGCAGCTGCACGACCCGGTGATGCTGGCCAAACAGCTGGCGACCGGCGATCTCCTCTGCGGCGGGCGGCTGACAGTCGGCGTCGGCGTCGGTGGGCGCCACGAGGATTACCTCGCTGTGGGTGCCGACCCGTCCACGCAGACGATGCGTCAGATGGCCGAGCGCGTGGCCGTCATGAAGCGCGTGTGGGCGGGGGAGAAGATCACCGATTCGACGCTGCCCGTGGGCCCGCCGCCGGTGCAGCCGGGCGGCCCCGAGTTGCAGGTCGGCACGTTAGGGCCCAAGACGATTCGCAGTGCCGCCGCCTGGGCCGACGGTGTCGCCGGGATGACGCTGGATCTGGCCCTCGACAAGCAGAACGAACTGTTCGACGTCGCTCGTGACGCGTGGCGGCAGGCGGGAAAGGCGACCCCGCACCTGGCCACGTCCTTCTGGTTCGCTCTCGGCGACGGCGACGGGCCGCGCGAGCAGGTGCACCGCCATCTGCTCCGATACATGAACTGGATCCCGTCGGAGTTCGTCGACTCCATGGCGCCGACCACCGGCTTCGCGGGCACCGTTGATGACCTGCGCGGCGTGCTGCAGCGCTTCGCCGACATCGGCACCGACGAGGTTCATCTGATCCCGACGAGCTCGGACATCGATCAGGTACGCCAGGCTGCCGAGGTGGTTGCCGACCTGGGCTGACCAACGGCAAGCTTCTCGCATGCACACCGCCAAAGCGTTGCCGCCCATCGTGTCGCGCGCCGAATGGGAAGTCGCACGCGCCGAACTCCTCGTGCGGGAGAAGGAGCTGTTCCGGCTGAAAGACGCTGTCAGCGCTCAGCGCCGCAGGCTGCCGATGGTCCAGATCGACGAACCCTACGTCTTCGACACCGAATCAGGGCCACTGACCCTGCTCGACTTGTTCGACGGCCGCAGCCAGTTGATCGTCCAGCACTTCATGTTCGGATCCGATTGGGACGAGGGGTGTTCCGGCTGTTCCATGATGGCCGACCACATCGGTCCGCTGTCGCATCTTTACGCCAAAGACACGTCGCTCGTACTGGTGTCCCGTGCACCGGTCGGCAAGATCGTCGCCTTCAAGGACCGGATGGAATGGGACCTGCCATGGGTGTCATCCGGCCGCAGCACGTTCAACGAGGACTTTCGCGTCACCGTCGACGGCGAAGAGCGTCACGCGATCAGCGCGTTCCTTCGTGACGGCGACAGGGTTTTCCACACCTGGCAGACGTTCGACCGGGGCGAGGAACCCTTCATGGTGGTGTTCGATCTGCTGGACGTCACCGCGTACGGCCGGCAGGAGACGTGGGAGGACTCACCGCAGGGATGGCCGCAGAAGCCACCCTATGAGTGGATGCGACTCCACGACGCGTATGAAAGCTAGCGCAACCACTTCCACGGCTTGTCCCAGTGACCCGGGGGAACTCCGACCCACTGACCGATGTGCCCGGGCGGCACGTTGACGATCTGTCCGACATGCCCCGGCGGCGGCGGCGCGGGCCACCAGTGTGGATCCGCAGCAGCCTGACCGGCGCCGGCCAGCACACCGACACTTAACCCGCCGGCGGCGATCGCGGCCACCACATACTTCTTCGCCTGCATCGTGCACTCCTTGCCTGATTGGATGCTCGTTTCAGGGTGTTCTTCGGTTATATCGCGAGCGGCATCTAAGCCGTTAACCCATGGCGGAGTTGAAATAGTCCCAAGGACGAAGTCTGACGCCAACGATAAATTCTGGATCCAGTGCAGCAAACGGTCTGGGGCGAGTTACCGCAAACCGTGCTGGTCGAGCGCTTACTTAGCCCGCCGCTGTTTTTGCTGCTCAGATCCAAGAAATTTCGGGATTTGATCTTGAGAGATGTGGGGTAACCCCCGCAGCACACGATGTAGGGCATTACCGGTGAGCTACAGCAACGCCGTGTCGCGGCGAGAAAGCGAGACGCAGATGAGCGCGCAAGGGCTGAGTCCTGAAGAGTTGATGGCAGAGAGCGCGATCGCGCTGCCGGACAAAGAAGTGGTGTCGATCCTCGACCTCAACGCCGATGTCGACGTGGCCATCGATGCCGCGTCACCCATCGATCTGGCTGCCGCGGCGAATCTCAACGTTGCGGCCCCGATCGACGCCGCCGCCGGTGCCAACGTCCTGACCTACGGTTCGGGAAGCCAGGCCACCGTGGATCAGGGCACTTCGATCGAGCAGATGCTGGATGCCGACGCGTATGCCACCTCCACTCAGGTCAGTGGCATCGACCAGGGCGGCATGGACACCGACGACGACGAGGTTCCTGACGGCGGCACCGGAACGGACGACGGTGGAACAACGGAGGGAACCGGCGTGACGGACACGTCGGTGGACACCAGCCCCGGCGCGCTCCTCGACGGCAACCTGCTGAATGTCAACGTCAACGTGGACCTCGATTCCGACCTCGCGGCCCCGATCAGCGGAGCGGTCGCGGCCAACGCCAACGTCGCGGCGCCGATCAACGCCGGCGTGTCCGCCAACATCGGCTCGATCGACTCCGACGCGATTTCGGTGGCCGAGCAGGACGCCATCATCAAGCAAACGGTGGTCGGAGAAGCCGTTGCCGAAGCCGATCAGAACTCCACGATCTCGCAGGGTGACGGAGACGCCGACAGCGGCACGGACGCGGCTTCGGATTCCGGATCCTCGGATGCCGGCAGTGACGGTTCCGCAGCCTGAGATACCTGAGTTAACCGAGGGATTCCCGTGACCACCATGGGCGCCGAGCCGACCCAGGTCGTGCTTCGACGTGCGGACGGTGTCGAACTGATCGGCGAGATGGTGGGATCCGGATATCGGGTCCCACCATCGCTGGCCCGCCGCGCCGATGGTCAGACCGTGCAGTTGACACCGCTTCTGTATGCGGTGCTGCACCAGATCGACGGTGAGAAGTCCGCCGCGGAGGTCGCTGCTGCGGTGTCGGCGTCGACCGGGCGAACCATCAACGAGGACAACGTCTCTCAGCTCGTCGACGAAAAGTTGCGCCCCCTCGGGTTGTTGACGCTGACCGACGGTAGCCAGCCTGTCGTTCGCAAACGGGACCCTCTGCTCGGGTTGCGATTTCGCTACGCCGTCACTGACCCCGAGCGCACCAGAGCGTTCACCGACCCGTTCCGGATTCTGTTCCGGCCGTGGGTCACGCTCCCTGCACTTGCGGCCTTCGCCGTGGTCTGTTGGTGGGTGTTCTTCGAGAAGGGTCTGGCGTCGGCCGCCCATGATGCATTCGAGCGGCCAGGACTCCTGATCCTCGTCTTCGCGGTCACGATCGTGTCCGCTGGATTTCACGAATTCGGGCATGCTGCGGCGGCACGCTACGGCGGCGCCACTCCCGGTGTCATGGGGTTCGGCGTCTATCTGGTGTGGCCGGCGTTCTACACCGATGTCACCGACTCCTATCGCCTGGGCCGATGGGGCCGGATCCGAACCGACCTGGGCGGCTTGTACTTCAACGCTCTCGTCGCCATCGCGATCACCGGGCTGTGGTTGTGGCTCGGATACGACGCCCTACTGCTCGTCGTCGCCACGCAGATCCTGCAGATGCTGCGCCAACTCGCGCCGTTGGTGCGATTCGACGGCTACCACGTGCTCGCCGACGTCACGGGAGTGCCAGACCTCTACTCACGCATAAAGCCGACGCTGCTGGGTGCCCTGCCGTGGCGGTGGGGGGATCCGCACGCCCGCCTGCTGAAGCCCTGGGCACGAATCGTGGTGACACTGTGGGTGATTGTGGTCGTCCCGTTGCTTCTTGCGACCGTGGCGATCGCTGTGTGGGCGCTGCCGAGGGTGCTCGGCAGCGCGTGGGCCGGGTTGCAGAAGCAGCAGGACGTACTCGCGACGGCATGGGAGGATGGCGATGTCATTCAGATGATCGCCCGCGTGCTGGCGATGATCGCCATCGTCATCCCGGTCGCCGGAGTGCTCTACATGTTGGGCCGACTCGTGCGCCGCAGCAGCGCCGGGGTCTGGAAGTCGACTGCGGGCAAGCCCGTGATGCGCATGTTCGCCGTCGCCGCCGGCATGGCCATCGGGTGCGGTGTCGCCTATGCGTGGTGGCCGGGGGAGGCGAATTACCGGCCGATCCAGCCGTGGGAGCGTGGAACGATTGGCGACATCGTCTATGCGTTGGACGTCGGACGTTTGTCCAATTCGGCGGGCGGGGACGCAGATCCGCGCGCGGTGGCGTCGTCTCGCGCGCTGGTCAACGGTCAGCAGGGTGTCATGCAGGCGGTCTGGGACACCAGTTCCGCAATGCCGACGAAGCAATCCCCGCAACTTGCGCTGGTGCTCACCCCTGTGTCTGGGCCGGAGATGCGCGGCGGAAGCGGTGCAGGATCGACGGCGACCATATCGTCGCGTCGGGGTTGGGTCTTCCCGGTCGACAAGCCGCTGGCCCCTGAGCCCGGGGATGTCCAAGCGCTGGCGATCAACACCACAGATGGCACCACCGAATACGAAGCCGCGTTCGCGATGGTCTGGGTCACCGACGACTCCGATGCGATGAATGTCAACGAGGCGCAGGCCTACGCATCCTGCAATTCGTGTGCGGCCGTAGCGGTTGCGTACCAGGTCGTCTTCGTCGTCGACGGCGACGACACCGACGACAACGTGGTGGCCCCGCAGAACCTCGCCGGCGCGCTGAACTACGAATGCGTGAATTGCCTGACCTACGCGCTGGCGCGCCAAGTGTTCGTCACCCTCGACGAGCCGCTGTCGGAAGACACCATGCGGCAGCTCGACGAGGTGTGGTCGGAGATAAAGATGTTCGAGTTGCAGATCGAGCTCGGAATACTGCGTCCCGAGGAGATCGAGACACGAATCGGCGAGTACACCGAGCAGATCCTCGCGATCGTGGCTGCCGAACAACCGGAAGCCGCTGCGTCGCATACGGAATCGTCCACTGCGCCGACGACCACGACCAGCGGCGCGCCGACGACCACAAGTTCCCCCACGTCCGCGGTACCCACGACCTCCTCCACGTCCAGCGCGACCGCCACCAGTGCACCAGCGGAATCGACCGCGCCCACGACGTCAGCCGGCAGCACCGTCGTCGCCGAGCCGACCCCGACCGCCACGCCGGAGCCGACAGCTACGGCGGAGACCGCGACAAGCGACCCGAGCACGTCGACGGACACCGTCGTGGACAACACCGCCGACACCGACACTGGCGCCACGTCGGACGGTACTTCCTCGGCGGGTTCCGCCGAGTCGCCGTGAGGCGTGTGCGGCCTAGACCGAGACGACCTCGTAGTCGCCGAGGCGGCCGATCAGCACGTGCAGCTGGTCCTGCGTCGAGCCGAACGTGTTCTCGATGGCGGTGAGCCGTGCCGCGTAATGGGCGATCGGGTATTCGGCGGTCACGCCGATGCCGCCGTGCAGTTGGATGGACTCCTGGGCGATGTGGCGACCAGAACGGCCGATCTGCAGCTTCGCCCTGGCGGCCTTGGTCGGGTCGAGGTCGCCATCGGCGACCGACATCGCCGAGTAGAGCGCCATGCTACGGGCCAGCTCGAGCGAGACGTACATGTCGGCGGCGCGTTGAGTCAGCGTCTGGAATTTGCTCAGAGTGACGCCGAATTGCTTGCGCTGCGTGAGGTATTCGGATGTCAGGCGCAGCGCCTCCTCCATGGCCCCGAGGGCTTCGGCGCACAGGCCGGACAGGATCCGCACCACGGCGCGGGAGATCGCGCCCGATGCGTCGGTCGGCTCCCCCAGCGGTTCAGCGGACACCTTGTCGAAGTCGATCTCGGCACCGCGCTGACCGTCGAAGGTTCGATAGTTCTTGCGTTGCACCGCCTCGCCGTCGACGAGGAACAGTCCGGTACCGCCGTCGGGCAGCGCGGCGCTGACGATCAACGTGTCCGCGCAGTCGCCGGCCAGCACGGGGTTCTTCCGGCCCGAGATCGTCCACGAATCCCCTTCGCGCACAGCCTTGGTGGTGACCACGGCGACAGGTTGCCGCATTCCGGGCTCCAGGTGCGCGAACGCCAGTAGGCGCTCGCCGGCAGCCACCTCGTCCAACAGGGCCCGCTGCTCCACGCTGCCGACATCGGCGATGATCGCACCGGGGCCCAGAGCGGCATGCAGCACAGGCTCGGGTGCCAGCCGTCTTCCGACCTCGGTGAGCACCACCTGGACTTCGATCTGGCCGCCGGCGTCTTCGTCGAAGCCGAGCCCCAGGACACCGACTTCGGCGAGCTGAGTCCAGACGTCACGGCTCCAGCCGGGATCATTGTCGATGGTCTTGAGTCGGCTCTCGGGGTCGTACTTGCGCGACAGCATGTCGCGTGTGGTGTCGCGGAGCAGGGCCTGCTCTTCGCTGAGTTGAAAGTCCATGTCTTACCTCACAATCCGAGGATGGTCGACGCGATGATGGTGCGCTGGACCTCGTTGCTGCCGCCGTAGATGGAGGTCTTGCGGTAGTTGAGGTAGCGCGGGGCGCTGTGCTGGGCCCAGCCGGCCGAGGCGATGCCCTCGCCGTCGAACGGCAGCGCGTCGGGTCCGGCGACCTCCATCAACAGCTCGGTGGCGACCTGCTGCAGCTGGCTGCCCCGCAGTTTCAGTACGGACGACGCGGGATTGAGCTTTCCGTCCTTGGAGCCCGACGCCACCCGCATCTGCGTCAGTTCCAGTGCGAGGATGTCGTTTTCGAGTTCGGCGAGCCGGGCCGCGAACAACGGATCGTCGATCAGGCCGCTGCTCTGTGCGCGTTCCTTGACCTCGGAGATCCGCAGTTTGGTTCGACCCACCTGGGCAATGCCGTTGCGCTCGTTGCCCAGGAGGTACTTCGCGTAACCCCAGCCCTGGTTCTCCTCGCCGACGAGCTGGTCGGCAGGCACCCGGACATCTTCGAAGAAGACCTCGTTGACCTCGTAGCTGCCGTCGATGAGCTTGATCGGCCGCAGCGTGATGCCCGGGGTGTTCATGTCGATGAGCAGGAACGAGATTCCGGCCTGCTTCTTCGGGGCATTCGGGTCGGTGCGCACCAGGCAGAAGATCCAATCGGCGTACTGCCCGAGGGTGGTCCATGTCTTCTGGCCGTTCACCACATAGGTGTCACCGTCCCGCAGCGCGGTTGTGCGCAGCGATGCCAGGTCCGACCCGGCCTCGGGCTCGGAGAAGCCCTGGCACCACCAGATGTCCACTGCGGCCGTCGGCGGCAGGAAACGCTGCTTGAGCTCTTGAGAGCCGAACTCGGCGATCACCGGACCGACCATGTTGGCATTGAATGTCAGCGGCTCGGGCACGCTGGCCAGCTGCATCTCGTCGAGCCAGATCTGCTGCTGGATCGGCGTCCAGTCTTTGCCGCCCCACTCGACCGGCCAGTTGGGGACCATCAGCCCGTGGTCGTTGAGGATCTTGTTTGCCGTGACGATGTCGTCGCGGTTGGCCTCGGAGCCGGTGCGGGTGCGCTCGCGGATCTCGGCCGGAATCTTGGTCCGGTAGAACTCGCGAAGCTCGTCGCGGAACTCGGCTTCCTCGGGCGTGAGCGCCAGCTGCATGTGCGGCCTCCTGGTTCGTCGGCGTACCAACGGCCAGACTAACCGCTTGGTTGGGAGCCAAACAGGGTGCCCGGTGTTCTGTCACAATGCCGACCCGGTTGACCCCAGTCCCGACGCCGAACCGCGGCTCGACCACGGGCGGCCCGGTGCCGTAGGGATGCTAGCTGCGCAGCGTGAACCCGGCGTCGAGCGGCCACGAGGTGCCGGTGATGAAGGCCCCTGCGTCGGACACCAGCCACGCGACCGCCGACGCGATTTCCTCGGGTTGGACGAGCGCGATCGGTAGCGCGTTCTGCTGGGACAGCAGCCATGGATCGTTGTCGGCGGCCAGTGCCATGGTCGCCTCGTTGAGAATCATGTCCGTGGCCACACCGCTGGGGTGAATGGCGTTGACGCGTATCGAATGCGGGGCGAGCTGTTGTGCCCAACCCTGCATCAGGGCGACCAGAGCGCGTTTGGACGCGGCGTAGGCCTGAAGTCCGGCGCGATCGGTGCCGGACGCCTTGATGCCCTGGGTCGAGCTGGTCAGGACGACCGAGCCCCCGCGACCGCCGGCGATCAGCGCGGGGATGGCGGCTTCGACGGTGTTCCATGCGCCGATCAGGTTCACCTCGACGATCGACCGGAAGTCGCCGGCCCGGTCGTCGCTGTCGGTCACCCGGATCACTCCGGCGTTCGCGATGACGATGTCGAGACGACCGAATTCGCCGAGCCCGTCGGCAACGACGGAGGCCACGGCGTCGGGGTCACGGACGTCGGCCCGCCGCGCCATTATTCGACGGCCGTGCGCCTCGACCAGCCTCACGGTTTCGTTCAGATCGTCAGGGGAGGCGCCGGGGTAGCCGGTGAAGGGGAATCCTTGGCAGATGTCGAGCGCGATGACGTCGACGCCTTCACTGGCGAGCTTCACCGCGTGCGCACGGCCCATGCCCCTGGCCGCGCCAGTGACGAAGGCGACGCGGTCGGTGAGCGTGTCCATCGTCAGTCTCCGGTGCTTTCGTTCTTCGCGCCCGCGGGCGGAAAGTTGACGTCTTTGGTCACCGCTTCCCACTCGTCGATCGACGCCGAGAATGCGGCCAGCTTGTCCCGCACCGCCTTGAGCACGTCACGACCGAGCAGCAGCCGCAGCGGCGGATCATCGAGTTTGGTGACCATCAGCACTGCCTCGGCCACCTTGCGCGGATCGCCGGGAAGGTGATGGGCGAACTCTTTGATCAGCGTTTTGCGAGCCCCGACGTTCTCGTCGTAATCGCCGATCGGAGAGGATGATTCCCACATCGACCGCGCCGCCCAGTCGGTGCGGAACGCGCCGGGCTCGATCGCAGTGACCTTGATGCCGAACGGCGCGACCTCCTGCGCCAACGCCTCGGTCAGTGCCTCGAGGGCGAACTTGGTCGACGAGTAGTAGGCATTGGGCGGGTTGGCGACCAGCCCGGTCATCGACGAGATGTTCACGATGTGACCGCGGCGGCGGGCACGCATCTGCGGCAGCACCGCCTTGATGGTGTCGACGACGCCGAAGTAGTTGGTGTCGAAGAGTTTCCGGATCTGCTCGTCCTCGCCCTCTTCGACGGCGGACAGGTACCCGTTGCCCGCGTTGTTGACCAGGACGTCGACGCCGCCGAACCGTTCGTCGGCGGCACGCACGGCCGCGGTGATCTGGTCCTTGTCGGTGACGTCGAGGGCGACGATGGCCACGCGGTCCCCGAAATGGTCGGCGAAGTTAGACACCGATTCGGCGCGGCGAGCGGTCACCACCACCGATTGGCCGTCTTCGAGTGCAGCACGGGCGATTTCGCGTCCGATTCCGGTGGAGCATCCCGTGATCAACCAGCGAGCCATGTCAGATCGTCCCCTCGGGCAGGCGCCGAAGATACGCGGCGCGGCGCTGGGCAAGCTCGGTCGCCCGCTCCTGCTCGGACACCCGCGGCAGCGACGGCACCTCGTTGTCGAGATCGTCGAGTTTCACAACCCGGCCGCGCGCGCCCAGATCCTCTTTCGGCCCCTCCGGACCGAATTCGGCCATCCGCAGGGTCAGGATGCCCTCCCGAAGTCCGTCGGAGTCGATCCAATTGGCGGTGCCAGGGTCGGTGGGGGAGATGACAAAGGTGTAGGTGCCGTCCTCGTTCTCAGTGGATTGCGCCTTGTTGAGGCTGCCGGAGCGGTCTACGAGGTCCAAGGTGGTTCCCCAGATGTTGCTCAACGGGACGGTGAAATACTCTGCGCCGCCGTCGCCCACCTCCACGACGAAGGCTTCGCCCGGTTCCAGGTCGAAACGGCCCATGACATACACCTGGTTGCGCATCGCACCGACCTTGTCGGCAGACCAGGCGAGGTTGAAATGGTTTGCCGGCATCTTGTAGATGCCGTGGCTGAGCTTGCCGGTGAAGTTGGCGAAGTGGGCCATCATGTCAGCGGTCGCGTCGGCCTGCTCGTCGAGCGTCCGCGCCGGGGCCGACGGCTGCTCGCCGAGTCGTTGCACAGCAAGGTGATTGGGGTCGTCGCGGTCCCAGTTGAGCAGCACGTCGCGGATGTAGAACTCATGCGCCTCCGGCGTGGACTGCACATGGTTGGGGCGTCCGTTGGCGGGATCGGAGTCGACGGTGATAGTGAACGATCCGTCGGGCTCGACGTCCATGGTGCGGCCGTTGAGCACGGCGACGGTACCCATGTTGGCGTCCCACAGCGTGAAGTAGTTCTCCGTCATCCGGTGTGCGCCGACCCGGCCATGGATCTCGTAGCGTTCGTCACCTGAGATGGGGATGACGCGGTAGATGCTGTCCGGATTGTCGATGCCCCACCGTGATCCGGGTATGGTCCGGCCCTCGACCGGGTGTTGCAGCCGGGTGATGCAGCTGATTTTGGGCCGCAACGGATCCTGGTTCGACGACCAGATGGCGGCCGAGAACATCACCTCGGCGAACGCCGCGTCGAACACCTCGCGCATGGCCTCGGAGGGTTTCGCCCGTCCCAGCCAGTTCTCGGCGACGGTTCGATAGGCGGCTCTGACCGTCGGATGGTTCGTCAACTCCAGCGCGGCGAGCTCCTGCTCGTGTTGTGACACCGTGGCGACGGGGTGGCCGGAGAAGTCAGACACCGTGTCCTCCTATGCAGTTGCGGCGGCTCGGAATCTGTTCAGAACTTCAGGTGATGGCTGGTGTCGCCGACCTGGTCGACGAACATGATGCGGGTGTCGAACCACCAGGCGCCGTCGATGCGGTGGAAGGTGTCCCGATACCTTCCGGTCACGATGACCTGCAGCGGCAGGTCCGGAGTCGCCTGCGTCACGCAGTAGTACGCGCTGCCGCTGGCCGTACCGGCATCCTCGTCGACTCGCAGGACGACGTTGGTGGTGAAGTGTTTGGTCTTCGGGGTCCCGTCTTCGTGGAGGCGCGTCGCCATGTCGTACATCTGCCGCACCCGTGTCGTGCCTTCGAAGACTGTCTCCGGCGGACCGTCCTCCACGCCGCAGATCCGACCGTGCGCGAACAATGCGGCCACTCCGTCCAGGTCGCCTGCATCGATCCGCTCGGCGTACGTGTACACCAAGTTCTCGATCTCGCGGGCGGCGTCGCTCATCGCCGGTAGACAACCAGTCAAAAACTGTCATGTCAACGCTTGCGCGGTTCATCGGCGCAGCTAACCTCGGGGCGTGGCAACAACATGGTCGGAAAAGCGGCTCGGAGACATGACCGGTACACGCGTCATCGTCACAGGTGCGACGAACGGGGTCGGGCTGGGAACCGCGACGGCGCTCGCCCGAGCCGGAGCCCATGTCATCCTCGCCGTCCGAAACCTCGACCTCGGCGCACAGCGTGCGACGGAGATGGGCGGCGACACCTCCGTCGTCAAACTCGACCTCGCCGACCTGTCGTCCGTCAAAGCCTTTCCCGGACTGTTCGACGGTGACGTCGACATCCTGATCAACAACGCCGGACTCGTCGCTCAACACCGCGGCGAGACAGTGGACGGCTTCGAGTCGACCATGGGCACGAACTTCCTCGGCCCGTTCGCGCTGACGAACCTGCTCTTCGAACGGGTGCGATCGAAGATCATCAACGTGGGATCGGACGCCCACAAGTCGGCGGCAATAGCGTTCGACGACCCCCATCTGCGGACGCACCGATGGTCGGCCTTCCCGGCCTACGCACGTTCGAAGCTGGCCGTGATGCTGTGGGGCCTCGAACTCGACCGCCGGCTGCGCACAGCCGGCTCACCGGTCACCACCTACCTGACTCACCCCGGCTGGGTGTCGTCGAATTTGGCCAAGATGTCGGACACACGAATCATGACCGCATTCCACTCGGCGGTGAACCGGATGGCCGGCGTCGTCGGTAACGACATTCACGCTGGGGCCGCGCCGACGCTGTACTGCATCACCGAACCGATCCCGCCGGGCAGTTATGTGGGAATCGCGGGGCGGTTCGGCCTACAGGGCCCGCCGACGCTCAGCGGCCGGGCACCGGCTGCTTGCGACTACGCGGACGCGCAGAAGCTGTGGGAGTTCGCCGAGCGCGAGACCGGCACAACGCTGGGTATCTAGGTGCCTCACATCACCGGTCGGAGCACGACGATCCCGTTGATGGTGCTCAGATATGCCGACAGCGGAGTGTCGATCACCTGGCCGCTCTCTGACGACGCATGGCGGAACACGGGTCCGTCCGGCGCGTCGATGAACATGCCGACGTGTGTGACGTCGAGCCCGCCGTCCGGCGCGTAGGCCCCGAGGTAATCGCCCGTGGAGAGCCGGCTGACAACGTCGTCGTCGACGTTTTCACTCGGAACGTAGGTGACGGTTCGCGCGACGACCGGCAATCCCGGTAGGTACACGCCACCGTCGTCCTTGCTGTTGAGATCCTTGGATGTTCGCACTGCGTTGTCGCTGAGGCTTGCGGTGATGTCGGTGGCGAGCGCGGGGGCAGATGCGGACCAGTCCGTGAAGAAGTGCTTTCTGTTCTCGAACGAGACATCGCCGTTCTTGTAGCGGACGGCGATCAGGTTTGCGATGAACTCGTCGCGGTTGTCGGACCGTTTGAGCGCTTCGACGTAGTCGGCGTAGGTGAAGCAGTCGACGCGTTCCAGTTCCACGACATGCTGCTCGGGTTCGGTCGCCGAACCGATGAGAGTGTGTGCGCCATAGGGCGTTCCCAGGAAAAGCCGGGAGATGTATTCCGCCTGCGCACCCGCATCGGCACTCGGGGCGTCGTCGATCGCGGCGAGCATCGATTGCAGGTTCTGATCGCTGCCCTCGGTGATGCGAACGCCCGGCGCCGCGGAGGCCGAAACCGTTCCTCCGCCGGCGATCAGCGTGAGCACCACGCCAACACACGCAAGTCGGTGGAGGCTCATGATGCACCGCAGCATTGGGCCACTGTACGTCGAGAGTCCAACCGGATCGGTCAGACTGGTTGGATCACGGTGAACCGTCGTCGAGGAGATGGCATTGAGCGGCAATCGGGTTGGCGTTGCGGCGGTGGCCGCATCTGTGCTCGTCGGATGCTCCGCGCCTGCGCCGCCGGCCGCCGACCCTGCGCCACCTCAGGCGGTCGGGGCGCAGACTGCTCAGCCGACCCTGCCGAGCACCGCGCAACCGGTGCTCGCCCCGGATCCGGCACGGATCGTCGACGACCTCGTCGCCGACGAGCACGCCCTGCGCGATCAACAGTCCTCGGAGGAGACGCTGACCGCCGCTGCACGCCGGCAGCAGAAGGCCTACCGCGTCCTGGCCAGGCACCCGGAATGGGATGTGATCGCGCGCGCCCGCGTTCCCCGAACGCTTCTCGATGTGTACGACCGCAACATCGATGCGCGTAGGCAATTGAGTGCGATGGGCCGCGGCAAGCCGACGTTGCCGGCGTGGCGGATCGATCCGCCACGACCCGCCGAGGAGCTGCTCGGCTACTACCGCAAGGCCGAGGCGGCCTCGGGTGTCGGCTGGAACTACCTGGCGGCGATCAATTTCGTCGAGACCGCCTACGGGCGCATCTCGGGCGTCAGCACCGCCGGAGCGCAGGGTCCGATGCAGTTCATGCCCTCGACGTTCGCCACGCACGGCGCGGGCACGGACATCCTGTCCCCGCACGACAGCATCATGGCGGCCGGACGGTTCCTCGCCGCCCACGGCTTCGCGCGCGACCGCGATCACGCGCTCTATCGGTACAACAATTCGCGCCAGTACGTTCGCGCGATCAATCAGTACGCCACGCTGATCGGAGCGGACCCGGCTGTTTTCGCGGGCTACCACCGGTGGGACGTGTACTACAACACGGTGGCCGGCGACGTCGTTCTGCCGGTCGGCTATTCCTCGACCTCGCCCATCCCCGTGCAGGAGTACCTGAAGCGCCACCCGCAGTGAACGCCGGCCAGCTGTCAGCCGATCCCGGCTACGCTGCATCCCATGGCCGAGTCGATGTCTGCGAAGCGCAACGCCCGAGCTGTCGCGAACTTTCTTGACGCGCAACGATATACGCGTGACCAAGTGTTCGCCGACGACGATCCGGTGCCGGCTGCTGCGGGTGCTCACGGGTGGTGGTTCCGCCAGATTCCCGGTGGCATCGACGTCTCCGGCTGCGAGCAGCGCGATGGTTGGACGCTTCTGTACGTCGGAATCAGTCCCGGGCCGCCGCGCGCAGACGGCAAGCCCCAGGCGCCGCAGGATTTGCGCAAGCGCATCCGATACCACTTCGGTGCGGGCAACGCCAGCGCAGACGGGTCGACGCTGCGCAAGTCGCTCGGCGTTCTTCTCGGCGACGAGTTGGGTTTTGCGCTGCGCCGGATCGGCTCGGGCAAGCGACAGACCTTCGCAGGCGGGGAGGCGATCCTGACCCAGTGGATGGCCGAGAATGTCGCGGTGTCCTGGGTCCTGCATCCGGAGCCCTGGTACCTCGAGGCCAAGCTGATCAGCGCACTGGATCTGCCGTTGAACATTCAGAACAACGACCACAATGCGTTCGCATCGACCCTGAAGAAGCGCCGCAAGGACGCTGCGGTGAAGGCAGGCAAGATGCGCATCCTGGCGGAGTGGTCGTAGCGAACGACTTGCGAAGTGGGATGAACGCGACGCACCGCAGGACTACGATGCGAGTACGCAAAGTGGGTCGGGGTTCATCGCAGGAGGCCCGGATGCGGACGAGATCAATACGGACGGCGTTGACGGTCGCCGCGGTGGTGGCGCTTCCGGCTTCGTGGTTGGTGCTATCGGCGGGAAGTGCTCAGGCAGCCGAATGCGGCGTCGGCACGGTGTACGACGCACCGTCGAACACGTGTGTCGTTGCCCCGCTTCCACCGGCGCCGCCACCGCCACCGCCACCGCCGCCGCCTCCGCCGTGGAACGGTGACCCCACGCCGGGCTTCTCGATCGGGATCTGCGCGCCGATTCCTTTCGTGTCGCTGTGTACGGGGATCTGACGGGCCGGGGGCCACAGCCGGACGCCCTTGACGAAAACGATCCGGGGCCCGACCGAGGCTTCCTACACTCTCGGTAATGCGCTGATCAGCGCGAGGGAGGCATCATGAGAAACCTGACCGTGAGTGCGGTGGCCGCCGGTGTCTGTGCCACCGCCCTCGCTTTGGCGGCACCCGCGCATGCCGATCTCGCCCCGGGCCTGTATCAGTACCGGTCCGTCATGGCCACGGGTGCCACCGAGGACATCAGCATGCGTATCGACAGTTGCGGTCCCGGCTGTATCAGCCTGTTCAACCTCGAGAACAACAGGGATCAGGGCCAGGCGCGCATCCAAGGCGCGCAGTACGTGCTGGACCAGTTCGTGCCCGCAGGAGCGTTCTGCCCGGACGGTCGCGCCGTCGACGTGGTGGCCCGGTACACCTTCAACCTCGATGGCACGAACGGGCTCTACACACTGAACGGGCCGAATCCCTGTGGCAACAACGGACCTGTGGGATCGACCACCTTCGTCCTCGTCCCGTCCTGACAGGGGCGGTCGGCTCGGGGGCAGTTGACCTCCATCACCTCGAAGGACGTCGGCAGGCCGCTGTACTGGTGCGAAACCGCAGGCGGGCCCGCCTGTCGCGCCGACGGCGATGCCTCTGAAATCCTCCGGTTCGGAGGTGAAATCTATTGTCTAGAAATAGTTTTCACCAGTCATGCGTCACAGCGTCTGCTCTTGCAACCTGCATTCGCCGCTGGACGTCTTCCCAGCGCTTGGCCGCTCCAGCCGCCGCGGCATTCAGTCTGCGCGCCGGTCGCGTCCGGACTTCTGCACATCCTGGGGGCCGCGGCGGTCGTGCGGCGGGACGACGGGAGTGTCGCGCACCTTTTTTCCGTAACCGGCCACCGTGCTGAACGCCCTGTGACAGCCGGGGCAGATCGGCTTGCCGTCCTTGTTCACCGACCAACTCTTACCGCTGCCCTTGCACGCCTTGCTCGGCTTCATGAGTGCATCATCCTCGCAATCGTGCCGAGTGATCGTCGGAGTCAATCGGCGCCGTGACAGTCGTCCCCGAGGTTTGTCACATCACAATATGCTTGCGGCCTGTCACAAGTTGATATTGGGGAGGTCCCTCTAGCCGAATCCGATAGTAGGTTCCCTCTCGTGAAGCTGAGTTGGCTTGGCGCACTCAGCATCGTCTGGGTTCTGATGCCGGCAGTCGCGTGTCCCGCGGCTGCCGAGCCGGCACCTGATGTCGTTGCGCCGGTGCTCGACCCTGCCGTCAGCGGCGCAGCACCCGTCGCCCACGCAGCGGGAGTCATCGCCCCGGGCGCGGACGCACTCATCGTTTCCGCTCCTGCATCCACGACCACTACACCCAACGGTTGGGCGCTGACAGTTGGCGCCAAGGATGAGGTCATCCGCAACGTGAATCCGTTGACCACCGCGTTGTCGTCGCGGAGTTACGTGGTCAGTGGCGTGTTCAACGGTTCGCTTGTCGGGCCGGAGGGCTCCGTGCCGCCGCGAGGAGTGTTGGAGGTCGGTTACCAAATCGGTTGTGGCATCGACATGGGTGCCAACGGCGTCACCATGACGGGTTCTGCAGGGCTCACGCCGTCTCTGGGCCTGGTGGGACTCGATGGCGAGGGCGAGTTCATCGACGGCATCGCGCCGGTGCTGTCTGCGCCGGTCACCGGTGGCATCGCCGTCGGTTTGCGGCCCGGCATCATCAACACCGTTCCTGTGGGGCGCAAGGAGTTCACCGGCAACGACCCGTGGGTGTCGATCAGTGGTTTCCAGGTGAAGATCGACGGCTGCGTGGGAGAGTCGTTCATCAGGTCCTACGCCGTGCTCACGCATGCGACTGACCAATCCGACTCCATCCTGGGGTACTACGGCACGACGAAGAAGGTGTGATTCCCCGGTCAGGCCGGCTCATGTATTGCGCGAACTGTCCCTTGCTGGAACGAGACCGGGAGTAATCTGACAGGTCGGTTCCAGGGTCAAGGAGCGGCCATGGCAGTTCCGAACGGCGATATGTCGACGAGCGTGGTGGTGCCTGCGCAGGGCGGCGCGGTTGTGAGCCTGGCGGCCGGGAAACGCGTGAAAATCGTCGACGTCGAGGGATCTCAGGTCGCCGACGTGTTCGCGGTGTCTGCGACCGATCCGGACGAATGGCTGTCAGTGGCCGTCACCAGAGCCTGGAACTGGCGGCTGTTCCCAGCCGTCGGCGGGTCCTTTTGGACCACCGCCTACCGTCCCCTTCTCGCCTTCGAACAGGACGACTCGCCGGGGGTGCACGACATGATGTTTGCCCCGTGTAGCGCGGAGATGTACAGCGCGCTGGGGCATTTCGGTCACCATCCGAGCTGCAGCGAGAACTTTCGCGCGGAGGCGGCGAAGGTCGAATGGTTCCCGGCGCACGTGCCCGATCCGGTCAACTTATTTCAACGGACCCGGATAGAAGACAATGGCGTCCTCACCGCTCTCCCGGCGTTGAGCCGACCGGGTGACTCCGTGACCTTGCGCGCGGAGATGGCGGTCTTCGTCATCGTGACCGCATGCTCGATGGACCTCGAACCGATCAACGGAGACAACTGCGGTTCACTGCTGCTCGAGATCGGGCCATAGCGTGGGTACCGCGGCGAGATCGGTGAGCGTCCTGCTCACCGGTGCGGTGCTTCTCGCGAGTTGTTCAGCGGCCCCGCGCGAAAACGCCCCGGCATCAGCCCTTCCGGTCCCTCAGCTCAGCGAGTGGACCTCGTGCTCGGGTGAAGGCTCGGCGGGCCTGGAGTGCGCGACGTTGACAGTGCCCTACGACTACAGCCGCACCGACGGACCGCGATTCACCATCCCTGTCCGCCGAATCCCGTCCTCGGCCGCGAATCCGCAACTGCTGGTGATGAACCCGGGCGGCCCCGGCGTCAGCGGTGTCGGGGATCTGACCTCGGGTCGGGACTACTACCAGAAGTTCGCCGAGGTCTACACGGTGGTGTCCTTCGATCCGCGCGGCATGGGTGGGTCGAGCCCGGCCGTGTCGTGCCTCGACGATGCGCAGAAGGCGGCGATCTTCGACCAGCCCAGTGTGCCTCGAACCGAGCCCGACATTCGACGCCGTCAAGAACTCTCGGCGGGCATCGGCGCGGCGTGTGAGCGTCAATTCGCCTCGGCCCTCAGCCATCTCGGTACCGAGAACGTGGTCCGCGATGTGGATGCCCTTCGGGCAGCGATGGGTTTCGAGGAGGTCAGCTACCTGGGCTACTCCTACGGGACTTTCCTCGGGGCGCTGTACCTGCAGACGTTCCCGCAGCGCACCGGCCGAGTAGTGCTGTACTCAGTCATGGCGCCCGAGCTGGATTATCGCGAGGTCCGGCACGGTCAAGCCATCGGAATGCAAGCCAGTGTCACTGCTTTCGCGCAAGATTGTCTGCGTCGCACCGACTGCCCACTGACCGGTCCGGTGGAGAACGCGGTGCGCACGATCGTCGGTCTCATCGATCGGCTCGACGCGACGCCCCACCGCGAACCTGACGGGCGGCAACTGTCGGGGTCGAGGATGCTGGCTTTGGTCGAATCCTCGCAGTACATGCCACAGTCGGGATGGCCGACCTTGAGGACAGCGCTCGGCGACGCCCTGGCAGGCCGGTGGTCAGAGGTGGTCGAGGCCGCCTATTCCCCCGACTTGATGGTGAATCCCGCTGACTCGGAGTACCTCTCGGTGGTGTGCACAGACTTCGCCACCGAACGCGATCCGAAGCGTCCGGGCGAGTTGGCGCCGCTGTGGGCGAAGGAAAGCCCGATCAGCGGCGGCAATTGGGCGTGGTCGCTGGCGCCGTGTGAGTCCTGGCCCGTCGCCCCCGTTCGCAGACCCGCTCCCGTGAAGCCTGAAGGCGGCGGCCCCGTGCTGATCCTCACCACCACCGGCGACCCAGCTACCCCAGAGGAATGGGCGCGCTCCTTGCACGGTCAGATCAGCGGATCATCACTCGTGATCGCTCCCGGCCCAGGGCATCTGGCGAGTTCCCAGAACGCGTGTGCCGACGAGATGCTCATGGCATTCCTGCTGCGCGGTGCGACGCCGCCTGAACCGCTCTTCACCTGTCCAGCCACTCCATGAGACGCGCGGCGAGTGTTGCAGTGGTCCTTGCGGTCGCCGCGCTGCTCGGACTGGCCGATTGGACGGCAAGTCTGCAGAGCGAACAAAAACCAACCGCTTCTACCACGATCAGGCATCTGTCCACCGAGGACAAGGCTGGCGCCGATGAGGTGCTTGCCGGTGTCTACGTGTCCAATATTCAGGCCATCAATCTGACCACCAACAGCTTCGATGCCGACTTCTACGTGTGGCTGCGGTGGCGGAACCCCGACCTCGACCCCACGGCCGGGGTGGAGGTGATGAACCCCTACCAGTCCTGGGCGCTGGTGGTCACCCCGGTGTACGACGAGCCGCAGCTTCAGCCCGACGGGAGCCTACTGTGGCTGGCCCGCTACCAAGGTTCGTTCAACTCGCCACTGTCGTTGTCGGACTACCCCTTTGAGCGGCAGACTCTGCGCATCATCATCGAGGACGGCCTCGGCACCACCCGAGACGTCGTCTACCGGCCCGACAGCGATCCGATCGCGTTGGATCCCGAGGTAACCCTGCCCGGTTACCGCATTGGTGAGCCACAGATCGACTTCGGCGAATTCACCTACACCTCCTCCTTCGGGGAGGTCGAGAGCACGCGGGAGAGCCGCACGTATCCGAGGATCACGGTCAGCATCCCGTTGTCTTCGCCCGCAGCATCGGGAATCGTCAAGACGATCTTGCCGGTCACCATTGTTCTGATCGCCGCCGCTCTCGCGCTGATGGTTCCCGTGGTGCATGTGGACGCCAAGATCGGTCTGGGGATCACGGCCCTGTTGGCCCTGGTAGCCATGCACTGGGGAGTGTCCTCGACGCTGCCCGACGCGAGCTACCTCCTGATGATCGACGTCCTGTATCTGCTGTCCTACGCAGCCGTGACGGCCATCCTCGCCGTCACGGTCGCCGGCATCTACGTCAGGCAATCCCGTGGTGAGCAGGCCGCGTCTGGTGTAGAGCGGCGTGCGCTGGTGCTGATCGCCGGCGCGGTAGTGATAGGGCTCGCGCTTGTCCTGCTGTTCTATCTTCCGGAGTGAGCCGGCACCCGGCGCCGCCTATTTCGAGGCCTTCAAGTCGACAGCCTGGACCCCGATTCGGGAAAAGCGGCTGGTAAAAGGGTGCCCCCGGCAGGATTCGAACCTGCGGCCTTCTGCTCCGGAGGCAGACGCTCTATCCCCTGAGCTACGGGGGCGCGTGCTGTGACAGCTGCGCCGGTTGGGCCTGAACAGACTAACGCATCCACGACACGATCAATGAACACATCGGTAGGGGCCGACATCCACCGCTTCGACGGGTCGCACGTGGGCACGGATCGGTCGCGGCAGGCGCCCTTGCAGCCCTGGGCCGGCGACGGGGAAACGGATTCGGCCCGGAACAGGTCAGACCATAGGATGGACCCTCGTGACCCCCGCCGATCTGGCCGAACTGCTCAAGGCCACCGCCGCCGCGGTGCTGGCCGAGCACGCCCTCGACTCCGCTGCCCTGCCCGACGTCGTCACCGTCGAGCGTCCGCGCAACCCCGAGCACGGCGATTACGCGACCAACCTGGCACTGCAGCTCGGCAAGAAGGTGGGCGTCAATCCTCGCGAGCTTGCGGGCTGGCTGGCTGAAGCGCTCCTGGCGAACGACGGCATCGCCGCCGCCGACGTTGCAGGTCCGGGCTTTGTCAACCTGCGAATCGAGGCGTCGGCGCAGAACGTGATCGTCGGTGACGTCATCGCGGCCGGTACCGCGTACGGACACTCGGCCGACCTCGGTGGCAAGAACGTGAACCTCGAGTTCGTTTCTGCCAACCCGACCGGCCCCATCCATATCGGTGGCACCCGGTGGGCCGCGGTCGGCGACGCCCTGGGGCGGTTGTTGACCACCCAGGGGGCCGAAGTCGTCCGCGAGTACTACTTCAACGACCACGGCGCCCAGATCGACCGGTTCACCAACTCTCTGATCGCGTCCGCGAAGGGGGAGCCGACACCGGAGGACGGATACGCAGGCACCTACATCGCCGACATCGCGGGACAGGTTCTCGCGAAGGAGCCCGATGCACTCAACCTGCCCGACGCCGAGATGCGGGAAACGTTCCGGGCGATCGGCGTGAACCTGATGTTCGACCACATCAAGCAGTCACTGCACGAGTTCGGCACCGACTTCGACGTCTACACCCACGAAGACTCGATGCACACGTCCGGCCGCGTGGAGCAAGCCATCGCGAAGCTGCGCGAGACCGGGTTCGCCTACGAGAAGGACGGCGCAGTCTGGTTGCGTACCACGGACTTCGGAGACGACAAGGACCGCGTCGTCATCAAGAGCGACGGCAAGCCCGCCTACATCGCCGGTGACCTCGCGTACTTCCTCGACAAGCGTAAACGTGGCTTCGACCTGTGCATCTACATGCTCGGGGCCGACCACCACGGCTACATCGCCCGGCTGAAGGCCTCGGCGGCAGCGCTGGGCGACGATCCCGACACCGTCGAGGTGCTGATCGGCCAGATGGTCAACCTCGTTCGTGACGGCCAGCCGGTCCGGATGAGCAAGCGTGCCGGCACGGTCATCACCCTCGACGATCTCGTCGAGGCCATCGGCGTCGACGCCGCCCGCTACTCACTGATCCGTAGCTCGGTCGACACCCCCATCGACATCGACCTCGCGCTGTGGTCGTCGGCCTCAGCTGAGAACCCGGTCTACTACGTGCAATACGCGCATGCACGGTTGTCCGCGCTGGCGCGCAACGCCGCTGAACTCGGAATCACCCCTGACACCGCGCGGGTGGATCTGCTGACCCATGACAAGGAAGGCACCCTGATCCGCAATCTGGGGGAGTTCCCGCGGATTCTCAAGACTGCGGCGAGCCTGCGTGAGCCGCACCGCGTGTCGCGCTACCTCGAAGATCTCGCCGGGGACTACCACCGGTTCTACGACGCGTGCCGAGTGCTGCCTCAGGGTGACGAAGAGCCCGGTGAGCTGCACGCCGCACGGCTGGCACTGTGCGCCGCTACCCGGCAGGTGATCGCCAACGGCCTGGGCATCCTCGGTGTCAGTGCGCCGGAGCGGATGTGATCGCGCACCCGGCCGGCCCCAGACACGCCGAAGAAATCCAGGCTGCCGCGACGCCGGAGCGTCCGCTGACTGCCGCCGAAGTGCTGCAACTCGCGCCGAATGTGTGGCCGCAGAACACTGTTCGTGACCTCGACGGAGGTCTCGTCTCCGTCGCGGGCGTCTCCGTCACCGACATCGCCGCCGAGTTCGGCACCCCGGTCTTCGTCATCGACGAGGCTGACTTCCGTGCTCGCTGCCGCGACATCTCGTCGGCATTCGGCGGAGGTGAGTACGTCCACTACGCGGCCAAGGCGTTCCTGTGCTCGGAGATCGCACGATGGGTCGACGAAGAGGGGTTGTCGCTCGATGTCGCCACGGGCGGCGAGCTTGCCGTCGCGCTGCACGCCGGTTTCCCTGCCGAGCGAATCACGATGCACGGCAACAACAAATCTGTCGAGGAGCTGACGGCAGCGGTCAAGAACCGCGTCGGCCACGTGGTGGTCGACTCCATGGTGGAGATCGACCGCCTCGACCGGATTGCGGCCGAAAACGGAACCGTTCAGGACGTTCTGGTCCGTGTCACCGTCGGCGTGGAGGCGCATACCCACGAGTTCATCTCGACCGCGCACGAGGACCAGAAGTTCGGACTGTCGCTGGCGTCCGGCGCTGCGATGGCCGCGGTACGCCGCGTTTTCGAGACCGACAACCTGCGACTTGTCGGTCTGCACAGCCACATCGGTTCGCAGATCTTCGACGTCGCGGGTTTCGAAATCGCCGCGCACCGGGTGATCGGCCTGTTGCGCGACGTCGTGGCCGAATTCGGTGTTGAGAAGACCTCGCAGATGGACATCGTCGACCTCGGTGGTGGACTGGGCATTTCCTACCTGCCGCATGACAATCCGCCGCCGATGAGCGAGCTAGCGAGCAAGCTGAAGGGGATCGTGCGCAGCGAGTCCGAGGCCGTCGGGTTGCCTGCTCCGAAGCTGGTGGTCGAGCCCGGCCGCGCCATCGCCGGACCCGGCACCATCACGCTCTACGAGGTGGGCACCGTCAAAGACGTTGCCGTCAGCCCGACCGCGCACCGCCGGTACGTCAGCGTGGACGGTGGGATGAGCGACAACATCCGCACCTCGCTGTATGGCGCCGAATACGACGTCCGGCTGCTGTCGCGGACCAGCGAAGCGACCCCGACGCTGTCTCGGGTGGTCGGCAAGCACTGTGAGAGCGGGGACATCGTGGTGCGCGACGCGTGGCTGCCCGACGACGTAACGCCGGGGGACCTGCTCGGCGTCGCCGCGACCGGCGCATACTGCTACTCGATGTCGAGCCGCTACAACCTGATCGGCCGGCCCGCTGTGGTGGCCGTGCGCGACGGACGGGCCCGCCTGATCCTGCGCCGGGAGACGGTCGACGATCTACTGAGTCTGGAAGTAAGTGAGGTAAAGCGGTGAGTGACGTGGCAGAAAAGCCGATCGGAATAGCCGTACTGGGGCTGGGCAATGTCGGCAGCCAGGTGGTGCGCATCATCGAGGAGAGCGCGGCCGACCTGACGGCCCGTATCGGCGCGCCGCTGGTCGTGCGCGGGATCGGTGTCCGGCGGGTGGCCGAAGACCGCGGTGTGCCGGCGGATCTTCTCACCGACAACATCGAAGAACTGGTCTCCCGCGACGACGTCGACATCGTCGTCGAGGTGATGGGACCGGTGGAGCCCGCCCGCAAGGCGATCCTCGCCGCGCTCGAACAGGGCAAGTCCGTCGTCACCGCCAACAAGGCCCTGATGGCCGTGTCGGCCGGCGAGCTCGCTCAGGCGGCCGAGAGCGCCCACGTCGACCTCTACTTCGAAGCCGCTGTCGCCGGGGCTATCCCCGTCATCCGGCCGCTGACCCAGTCGCTGGCCGGCGACACCGTCCTGCGAGTGGCCGGAATCGTCAACGGCACCACGAACTACATCCTCTCGGAGATGGACAGCACCGGCGCCGACTACGCCAGTGCCCTCGCCGACGCCGGCGCGCTCGGATACGCCGAGGCTGATCCGACCGCCGACGTCGAAGGCTACGACGCAGCGGCCAAAGCGGCGATCCTCGCGTCGATCGCGTTCCACACGCGCGTCACCGCCGACGACGTCTACCGGGAGGGTATGACGAAGGTGTCGGCGGCAGACTTCGCGTCCGCCCGTGCCCTCGGCTGCACGATCAAGCTGCTCGCGATCTGCGAGCGGCTCGTCGACGACGAAGGGCGGGAACGGGTTTCAGCCCGTGTCTACCCGGCGCTGGTGCCGCTGGAGCACCCGTTGGCCTCCGTCAACGGCGCCTTCAACGCGGTCGTCGTCGAGGCCGAGGCGGCGGGACGGCTGATGTTCTACGGACAGGGCGCAGGCGGTGCGCCCACGGCGTCGGCCGTGCTCGGCGACGTGGTGATGGCCGCGCGCAACCGTGTGCAGGGGGGCCGTGGACCTCGCGAGTCCAAGTACGCCAAGCTCCCGGTCGCGCCGATCGGCTTCATCCCCACCCGCTACTACGTCAACATGAACGTGGCAGACCGGCCCGGTGTGCTGTCAGCCGTCGCGGCCCAGTTCTCCAAGCGTGAGGTCAGTATCGCCGAGGTACGCCAGGAGGGGATGGTCGACGAAGGCGGGCAGCGCTGCGGCGCCCGCATCGTGGTGGTGACCCATCAGGCCACCGACGCCGCCCTCTCGGAAACCGTTGCCGCACTGGCCGATCTGGACGTCGTGCAAAACATCAACAGTGTCCTGCGCTTGGAAGGGACCACAGAGTGAGTACCACCCGTGCCGTACACCAGCCCTGGCCTGGGCTGATCGAGGCCTACCGGGACCGGCTCCCGGTCGAGGACACCTGGACCCCGATCACGTTGCGCGAGGGCGGCACCCCGCTGCTGCCTGCGCCGCGGCTCTCCGAATACACCGGTTGCACCGTGCATCTGAAGGTCGAAGGGCTCAACCCGACCGGGTCCTTCAAGGACCGCGGCATGACGATGGCCGTCACGGAGGCCGTGTCGCGTGGGCAGCAGGCCGTGCTGTGCGCCTCCACCGGCAACACGTCGGCATCGGCGGCAGCGTACGCGGCTCGCGCCGGCATCACCTGCGCGGTGCTCGTGCCGCAGGGCAAGATCGCGATGGGCAAGCTCGCCCAGGCGGTCATGCACGGCGCCAAGATCATCCAGATCGACGGCAACTTCGACGACTGCCTCGAGCTTGCGCGCAAGCTCACCTCTGACTTCCCGACGGTGTCACTTGTCAACTCCGTCAACCCATTCCGGATCGAAGGTCAGAAGACGGCCTCCTTCGAGATCGTCGACGCGTTGGGCGACGCCCCTGACATCCATGCACTGCCGGTCGGCAACGCGGGCAACATCACCGCCTACTGGAAGGGCTACACCGAGTACCACCGCGACGGCCTTGCCACGCGGTTGCCGCGCATGCTCGGCACCCAGGCCGCAGGCGCGGCGCCTCTGGTGCTCGGTGAGCCCGTCAGCGATCCCGAGACGATCGCCACCGCGATCCGCATCGGCTCGCCCGCGTCGTGGACCTCGGCAGTCGAAGCCCAACAACAGTCGGACGGTCGATTCCTGGCCGCCACCGACGAAGAGATCCTTGCCGCATACCACCTCGTCGCCCGCGCAGAAGGCGTGTTCGTCGAGCCCGCTTCGGCCGCCAGCATCGCCGGCCTGCTGAAGGCCATCGAAGACGGTTGGGTGGCCAAGGGTTCCACCGTCGTATGCACCGTCACCGGCAACGGCCTCAAGGATCCCGATACCGCGCTGAAGGGCATGCCCGCGGTCATTCCGGTCCCCGTCGACCCCGTCGCCGTCGTCGCCAAGCTCGGCCTCGTCTAGGACGGGACAACGTGACCAGCACCCTGCCGCCCGGTCTGACGGCGACCGCCGAGGTACCTGCCTCCAGCGCGAATCTCGGACCCGGCTTTGACAGCATGGGGTTGGCGGTCAGTCTGTACGACGAAATCGTGGTGGAGACAACTGAATCCGGTCTCACCGTCGAGGTAGAGGGCGAAGGTGCGGGTCAGGTTCCGCTCGACGGGTCTCATCTGGTCGTGCGCGCCATCGAACGGGGACTGCGTGAAAACGGGGTGGTGACTCCCGGACTGATCGTGCGCTGCCGCAACAACATTCCACACTCCCGAGGCCTGGGTTCCTCGGCCGCCGCGGTGGTCGGCGGTCTCGCGGCCGCCAATGGTCTTGCCGCACAGATCGATTCGTCCACCATGTCGACGGACCGGTTGGTGCAGGTCTCGTCGGAGTTCGAAGGGCACCCGGACAACGCTGCGGCCGCCGTCCTCGGAGGGGCAGTGGTGGCGTGGACCGAGGGCCACGGCGGTGAGGCGAGGTACGCCGCAGCCTCGATTCGCCTACACCCGGACATCACCGTGTTCACCGCGATCCCGCAGGAGCGTTCGTCGACCGCCGAAACCCGCGTACTTCTGCCCGACCACGTCGCGCACACCGATGCGCGCTTCAATCTGAGCCGGGCAGCGCTGCTGGTCGTGGCGTTGACCGAACGGCCCGATCTGCTGATGGTCGCGACCGAGGACGTGCTGCATCAGCCGCAGCGGGCCGCGGCGATGCCGGCATCAGCGGAATACTTGGCGGTGCTTCGGCGTTGTGGTGTGTCGGCAGTGCTATCAGGCGCTGGACCTGCAGTGCTGGCGTTGAGCACCGAACCGGAGTTGCCCGAAGAAGCCGTGGAATACGGCAGGGAGAACGGGTTCGCGGTAAACAGAAGGTCGATCGGTCAGGGCGTCACGTGGACGTCGGGTGTTGCTGTAGGCAGCTAGTCCAGCGAGTAACACCGGCAACATGCGAATCACGCCGTTTCTTGCTTCCGAATCGGATGCGGGTTATTCTCGCTGTCGTCCAGCAATCGCAGCTTCTTCACCTGCGCCGACACTAGGACGACTCTTCTTTCAGGTGTTCAAACTTGTGGACTGACGGTTCGCCGTATCCCGGCGAAGCCCGGCGATCACCGTTGCAGTGGCAATGGTGTGACCTAGGCGCTCAGCAGATTGGCTGAGCGCACTGAACCCCCGCGTGACTCGATCAGCGAGGGAAGAAAGGAAATCCGTGACTGATACGGACCTCATCACGGCTGGTGACAGCACCGAAAACGGCGCGCTGCCGAACACCGTGACTGCAGACATCACGACTCCCGCAGATGCTGGCGCCCCCGCGGCTGCGCCCGCTGCGGATACTTCCGCGGTTGCGGCGGCCCCCGCCCGACGTGGAGCGCTGACCAGCCTCGTCCTGCCTGAACTGCGCGCTCTCGCCAAGGAGATCGGCATCGAAGGCGCCTCCGGGATGCGCAAGAGCGAACTGATCGCTGCCATCAAGGAGCGTCGCGCCGACTCCAACGGGACGTCCGCGCCGAAGAATGTCTCCGCCGAGACCGCCAGCGCTTCTGCCGAGGCCGCGAGTGCTCCTGCTGAGGCGCAGGCCGATCAGGCGGCCGAGGCGCAGCCGCGGCGCCGCGAACGCCGCGGAGCTTCCCGCGAGCAGGGCGGCCCCACCGGCGGTGACCAGGCGGGCAAGGATCAGGCTCCCGAGAAGGGCACGGCAACCGCCGACACCCAGCAGCCCGAGGCCGGTGAGCAGCCCGGCCGGGGCAAGAGGGTAGGACAGGACGATCGCGGTCGCGAGGACAACCGCGACGCCAAGGCAAACCAGGGCAACCAGGACGCGAAGGCCGACTCCGGGTCCGACAACCGCGGTGACAACGACCAGCAGGGTGGCCAGAACCGCAACCGCGGTGGCGACAACAACCGGGGTGGCGACAACAACCGCGGAGGCGATAACGACGAGGACGGCGACGGTCGGCAGGGCCGGCGTGGCCGCCGGTTCCGCGATCGCCGCCGCCGCGAGCGTGGGGGCGACGGCGGCGGTGGTGGCGGCGCTGACCGCGACACCGAGCTGCGCGAGGACGATGTCGTCCAGCCGGTAGCCGGCATCCTCGACGTACTCGACAACTACGCATTCGTCCGCACGTCGGGATACCTGGCGGGCCCCAACGACGTCTACGTCTCCATGAACATGGTGCGCAAGAACGGTCTGCGTCGCGGCGATGCCGTCACCGGAGCCGTCCGCGTCGCCAAAGAGGGGGAGCAGGCGAACCAGCGCCAGAAGTTCAACCCGCTGGTGCGCCTCGACACCGTCAACGGCGGCCCGGTCGAGGACGCCAAGAAGCGTCCCGAGTTCACCAAGCTCACCCCGCTGTACCCGAATCAGCGGCTGCGTCTTGAGACCAGCGGCGACAAGCTGACCACGCGCGTGATCGACCTGATCATGCCGATCGGCAAGGGCCAGCGCGCGCTGATCGTGTCGCCGCCGAAGGCCGGTAAGACGACGATCATGCAGGACATCGCGAACGCGATCACCCGCAACAACCCCGAATGCCACCTCATGGTGGTGCTCGTCGACGAGCGCCCCGAAGAGGTAACCGACATGCAGCGTTCGGTCAAGGGTGAGGTCATCGCCTCCACCTTCGACCGCCCCCCGTCAGACCACACACAGGCCGCCGAGCTCGCGATCGAGCGCGCCAAGCGCCTGGTGGAGCAGGGCAAGGACGTCGTTGTGCTGCTCGACTCGATCACCCGCTTGGGCCGCGCGTACAACAACGCGTCGCCGGCGTCGGGCCGCATCCTCTCCGGTGGTGTCGACTCGACGGCGCTGTATCCGCCGAAGCGCTTCCTCGGTGCGGCGCGCAACATCGAAGAGGGCGGTTCTCTGACGATCATCGCCACAGCGATGGTCGAGACCGGTTCGACGGGCGACACGGTGATCTTCGAGGAGTTCAAGGGCACCGGTAACGCCGAGCTCAAGCTCGACCGCAAGATCGCCGAGCGTCGCGTGTTCCCCGCGGTGGACGTCAACCCATCCGGCACCCGCAAGGACGAGCTGTTGCTCTCGCCCGACGAGTTCGCGATCGTGCACAAGCTGCGCCGTGTGCTGTCGGGTCTCGATCCGCACCAGGCCATCGATCTGCTGATGAGCCAATTGCGCAAGACCAAGAACAACTACGAGTTCCTAGTTCAGGTCTCGAAGAACACCCCCGGCGGTAACGGCGACGACTGATCGGTGATTCGGGCGTAGTTGGTCAACTAGAGCGTGACCAACTACACCGAAGTCACTCGTAGGAGTGCTGCGCGCATGGTGTCGAACACCTTGTCGCCCAGCTGCTTTCGCCATTCCGCCTCGATTCGGACAACCTCGGCGTTTGCGCGTCGGCACACCGCGGCGCCCTTATCGCTCAACGTCACCAGTCGGGCCCGCGCGTCGCTGGGGTCGGGTTCGCGCGTGACGTAGCCTGCTCGTTCCAGCTGATCGACAAGTGCCCCGGCCGTCTGTTTGGTGACCCGCGCCTGTTCGGCGAGCTCGGTCAGTCGGATGCCTGCCGGATCCAGTCGCTGCATCAGCCGGGACTGGGCAACGGTGATGTCGTCGAAGCCCTCTCGTGCCAGCGTCGTCATCACCCGGCTCTCGACGTCGCGGTGGGCCATGAACATCAACACCGCGGTTCCCGGCTGCTCGACCATGCGTTGACTTTAGTACGAAGCCCTGACTATATTCGTCAGTGTTCCTGACTAATCAACCCTCGGGGGGGCGGCATGGACCGCGACAGCGTGTGGCGACACATTCAGCAGCAGCGGCTGGAGATGGCGGACCTGTTCGAGACGATCGACACCCGGGGGCCGGAAATCTGGGACACGCCCTCGCTCTGCGCCGGCTGGACCGTCCGCAACGTCGCCGCCCATCTCACACACTCCACGCTGAGCGCGCCGCGAATGCTGCTCGAGGCCGTGCGCAGCGGATTTCGGTTCAACGCGATCGTGGATCGACTGGCGAAAACCGACACCCGGTCACCTGGGGAGCTCGCGGCCAGCCTGCGCGAATCGGCGGGATCGCGCAGGCATCCGCCGGGCACGACGGAACTGGAGCCGCTCATCGACGTGCTCGTCCACGGTCAGGACATCTGTGTGCCGCTGGGCATCGAGCGACCCATGCCCACCGACGCGGCGGTCGCGGCCGCGCAGCGAGTGTGGAGTATGGGGTTTCCCTTCCGGGCGCGGAAACGGTTGGCAGGCGTGAGGCTCGTCGCCACCGACGCGGACTTCGCCGTCGGCGAAGGGCGCACCGTGTCGGCGCCCATCGCAGATCTCCTCATGGTGATGACCGGCCGCCACGTCGCCCTGAACAACTCGCCGAACTGAGGTTCCGAGTCGGGATTTGAGCCCGGATCCACAACCCCGGCTCGGCGCAGTCCGAAACGAGCGCCGGACGTCAGCTCGCCGCCGGGTCGCTGCGCAACGCCGCGACGATGTAGCGCCGAGCGTGCCGCAGGACCGAGTCGTGGTCATCGACGTTGCACTGCTCGCCGGGCACGGTCGCCAGGCTCATCATGATCCGCGCGATCCACTCAGCTGCTTCGGCCTTGTCGGTGTCGGGATGGATCTCGCCTCGGTCGATCGCGGCCTGAACGTAGGACTCCCAGAACGCGGCGATCTCCGGGATGAGTCCGCGGACGCCGAGTCCGACGCACGCGGTGAACGCTTCGGGCTCCTCCTGGCGCAGCTTGAGCACGAGGGCGCCTGGCGTCTCGGACTCTTTGCGCGCCAGTCCGACGCCGACGGCGATCTGCTCGTCGAGCCCTTCGACCTCGTCGAGGCGGGTGCGTGAGCCCGTCCAGAACGCGTCGTTGAGTCGCACGATCGCGGCGCCCAGCAGCTCGGCCTTGTCGGGAAAGTGGCGGTAAAGCCAACCGCGGCTGACGCCTGCCACCTCAGCCACCTCGGACACGGTCGTTGCGCGAATCCCTTTGGCCATCAAACACTGTTCGGCGGCATCGATCAGCCGATCCCGGACGGGCCGCGTCTCGGGTTTGACCGCCGGATCGGTTTCGCGACCCGGTACTGGATTGGCTACGGCGCCCACGCTCATCGACATATCTTCGCAAATGAACGCCGCGTCGTGGCTGAGGTAGGCTGCGCGCGGTCGGAATGTAGACAGAAGTTTGAAACTGTTCACAGTGCGGAGGGCGGATTGGCCGAGACAGTTCAGCAACTGCTGCGGGAACGTGCGGCCGACGACGGTGTCGCGATGAAGTACGACGGCCGGACCTGGACCTGGCGGGAGCACCTCGCCGAGGCCGCGGCGCAGGCTGCCGCGCTGATCGCCATCGCCGATCCGGGGCGTCCGGTGCACGTCGGCGTTCTGCTGGGCAACACCCCGGACATGCTGACCGCGATGGCGGCAGCCGGGCTCGGCGGCTACGTCGTGTGCGGCATCAACAACACCCGCCGCGGCGAGGCGTTGGCCCGCGACATCCGCAGAGCCGATTGCCAGATCCTCGTCACCGACGACGCCCATCGCGACCTGCTCGACGGACTGGACCTGACCGGCGTGCGGGTGCTCGTCGCGGGCAGCCCCGAGTGGGTTCAGCTGACCTCGGACGCCGGCGAACTCACGCCGCACCGCGAGGTGGCCGCCACCGACACCTACATGCTGATCTTCACATCGGGAACCAGCGGCGACCCCAAGGCCGTCAAGATGATGCACGCGATGGTGCTGCTCGCCGGCGCGGCGCTGGCAGGCCGCTACGAGCTCACCCCCGAGGACGTCTGCTACCTCTCCATGCCGCTGTTCCACAGCAACGCCGTCCTCGCCGGGTGGTCTGTCGGCCTGAATTCAGGCGCCGCGATGGCGCCTGCGCAGTTCACCGCGTCCGGGTTCGTCGACGACATCCGCCGATACGGCGCCACGTACATGAACTACGTGGGTAAGCCGCTGGCCTACATCCTGGCCACCCCCGAGAAACCCGACGACATCGACAACCCGCTGCGCGTCGCGTTCGGCAATGAAGCCAGTGACAGGGACATCGCGGAGTTCGCGCGACGTTTCGGCTGCGAAGTCTGGGACGGGTTCGGGTCGACGGAGAACGCGGTGACGGTGACGCGCGAGGACGGCTGTCCCCCCGGCTCGATCGGGAAGGGATTTCCGGGCGTGGCCATCTACAACGCGGAGACCCTCACCGAGTGCGCGGTCGCCGAGTTCGACGAACACGGCGCGCTGGTCAACGGCGACGACGCGATCGGGGAATTGGTCAACACCCAAGGCGCCGGCATGTTCGCCGGCTACTACAACGACGAAGGCGCGACCGACGAGCGGATGCGGCACGGCATGTTCTGGTCCGGTGATCTGGCCTACCGGGACGCCGACGGCTGGATCTACCTCGCGGGTCGCACCGCCGACTGGATGCGGGTCGACGGCGAGAACATGACATCGGCGCCGATCGAGCGCATTTTGATCCGGCTGCCCGCCGTCAGCAGGGTGGCGGTGTATCCCGTTCCCGACGACCATGTCGGCGACCAGGTGATGGCCGCGATCGTGCTGCAGGACGAAGCCACGCTCACCCCGGAGGAGTTCGGCGCGTTTCTCGCCGACCAGCCCGATCTGTCGCCGAAGGCGTGGCCACGGCATGTCTGGATAGCCGACGATCTGCCCAGCACCGCCACCAACAAGGTGGTCAAACGTGAGCTTGTCGCCATGGGCACCGACCCCGCCGGACGGACGTTGTGGAAGCGCGACGGCCGCGTCTATCGAGCAGTCCCGGGCAAGGAATAGCAGCCTCCGAATGGACGTTTAGGCTGCTGGCGGTTGATTTGGCATAATGGACCGCCGTCACCTCGGTTCCGGTTCACGCCGCAGCCTCCCAGCCCGAAATTGGTCGGTGCGGGTAGGGCGACCCGGGTCCCACGATTGAAGAGGAAACCATGAAATCAGGCATTCACCCTGACTACGTCGAGACCACCGTGCTGTGTGGTTGCGGTGCCAGCTTCACCACGCGCAGCACGAAGAAGAGCGGAAACATCACGGTCGAGGTCTGCTCGCAGTGCCACCCGTTCTACACCGGCAAGCAGAAGATCCTCGACAGCGGCGGCCGCGTCGCCCGCTTCGAGAAGCGCTACGGCAAACGCAAGGCTGCTGCCGACAAATAGCCGCCACAACGGCGCCCGCTCTGCCGCTCTACGCGCAGGCCGGGCGCCGTTTCGCGCATTCAGGTTCGACACAGGGAAGGCGAGATGACCGAGACCGCACCAGCGATCGAGGCGATTCTGGCCGAGTACGGGGAGCTCGAGCAGCGTCTGTCCGACCCCGACCTGCACGCCGACGCCGGCGCCGCCCGCAAGGTGGGCCGGCGCTTTGCTCAGATCTCGCCGATCGTCGCGACATTCCGCAAGCTCGACGCTGCGCGCGGAGACCTCGAAGCGGCGCGCGAACTGGCCGCCGACGACTCGTCGTTTGCCGCCGAGGTCGAGGAGCTGACGTCGACAGTGGCGACGCTGGACAGGCAGCTGACCGATCTGCTTGCACCGCGTGATCCCCACGATGCCGACGACATCGTTTTGGAGGTGAAATCCGGCGAAGGCGGCGAGGAATCAGCGCTGTTCGCCGCCGACCTCGCGCGCATGTACACCCGTTACGCGGAACGCCACGGATGGACAGTCACCATGCTCGGTGAGACCGGCTCGGATCTCGGCGGCTACAAGGACGCGACGCTGTCCATCCGCAGCAAGGGCGATTCGGCAGACGGCGTGTGGGCGCGGCTGAAATTCGAGGGCGGGGTACACCGCGTGCAGCGGGTGCCGGTCACCGAATCCCAGGGCCGCGTACACACCTCGGCCGCGGGCGTCCTCGTCTATCCCGAACCCGACGAGGTCGAGCAGGTGCAGATCGATGAATCCGACCTGCGCATCGACGTCTACCGGTCGTCCGGCAAAGGCGGCCAGGGCGTGAACACCACCGACTCCGCCGTGCGCATCACCCACCTGCCGACCGGGATTGTGGTGACCTGCCAGAACGAACGCTCTCAGCTGCAGAACAAGGCGCGCGCGATGCAGGTACTCGCCGCGCGTCTACAGGCGTTGGCCGAGGAGCAGGCCCAGGCCGACGCGTCCGCCGACCGCGCCAGCCAGATTCGCACCGTGGATCGCAGCGAGCGGATCCGCACCTACAACTTCCCCGAGAACCGGATCGCCGATCACCGCATCAACTACAAGTCGCACAACCTCGACCAGGTTCTCGACGGTGACCTGGATCCGTTGTTCGACGCGTTGGCTGAAGCCGACAAGCAGACCCGGCTACAGAACACATGACCGTAGCCGAACGGCGCGTGACGATGCGTCAGGTAATCGCCGAGGCCGCGGACGTTTTGGCCGCCGCAGGTGTCGGATCGCCACGGGTCGACGCCGAACTGCTGGCGGCCCACGTGGCGGGCATCGACCGTTGGCGAGTCGCCTTTCTAGAGCCCGACACCGAATTCGAAACCCGCTACCGGGGCCTCGTCGCACAGCGGGCGCAACGCGTCCCCCTGCAGCACCTCACGGGCACCGCGGCCTTCGGGCCGATCGCCGTGCAGGTGGGGCCCGGCGTGTTCGTGCCGCGGCCAGAAACCGAATCCCTGCTGGAATGGGTTCTCGCGCAGTCGTTTTCATCGGCACCGGTGATCGTCGACCTGTGCACCGGATCGGGCGCGCTGGCGCTCGCACTGGCTCACAGCGTGACGAACGCGCGCGTCGTCGCCGTCGACGACTCCGACGAGGCCCTTGCCTACGCCCGGCGCAACACCGCGGGCACCACCGTCGAAGTTCGCCGCGCCGACGTCATGAGTGCCGGCGTGCTCGACGATCTCGACGCGGCCGTGGACGTGCTGGTCTGCAACCCGCCCTACATCCCGGACGGCAGCGAGCTGGAACCCGAAGTGGCGCAGCATGATCCGGCGCACGCACTGTTCGGCGGGCCGGACGGGATGACCATCATCGACAGCCTCGCCGGTGTAGCGGCACGCCTGCTGAAGCCCGGTGGCATCTGTGCGGTCGAGCACGACGACACCACGTCGCAGCACACGGTCGACGCTTTCGTCCGCACGGGCGACTTCGTCGACGTCACGGCGCGACACGACCTGGCCGGCAGGCCACGTTTCGTGACCGCGGTGCGGGCCGGGTGAGAGGCTGGCTGGCATGAGCGCAGCGTTGTTCGACTGCACCGATCCGGCGCAGCGGGAGGCGGGAATCGCGTCGGCGATCAGCGCCCTCAAAGGGAGCCGTCTCGTCGTGATGCCCACCGACACCGTCTACGGCATCGGCGCCGACGCGTTCGACGGAGAGGCGGTGGCGTCGCTGCTGGCGGCCAAGGGCCGGGGACGCGACATGCCGGTCCCCGTGCTGGTCGGTTCGTGGCACACCATCCAGGGACTCGTCTACTCCGTCCCCAACAGCGCCAAAGAGCTGATCCGCGCCTTCTGGCCCGGTGCGCTGAGCCTGGTCGTGCGCCAGGCTCCGTCCCTGCAATGGGATCTCGGCGACGCGAACGGCACCGTGATGCTCCGGATGCCCCTGCACCCGGTGGCCATCGAACTGCTGCGCGAGGTCGGCCCGATGGCCGTATCGAGCGCCAACATCTCCGGCAGGCCCGCATCGGTCACCGCAGAGCAGGCCCGCGACCAACTCGGTGACCTCGTCGAGGTCTACCTCGACGGCGGTCCGGCCGAACAGAAGGCCGCATCGACCATTGTGGATCTGACCGGCGCGCACCCGCGGGTGTTGCGGCAGGGGCCGGTGACGCTCGAGGCCATCGCGGATGTGCTGGGTGTCGAGGCGGGAACCCTCACCGACCAGACCGACTGATCTGGAGTTCTGTGCACCTGGGTTCAGCGACGATCACCGCCACGCAGGCGGGGGAGAGCCTGATGGCGCTCTCCGACCGCGGTGCGGGTGTGCCGTTGCGCGAGCTCGCACTGGTAGGACTGACCGCGGCGATCATCACCTACCTCGCAACGGGTTGGGTCCGGGTGCTTGCGACCCGCTGGGGTGCGGTGGCCAAGCCCCGTGCACGCGACGTGCACCTGCAGCCGATCCCGCGGATGGGCGGCCTCGCCATGTACGTCGGGGTGGCAGCGGCAGTGCTTCTCGCATCGCAGCTGCCTGCGCTGACCCGCGGGTTCGTCTACTCCTCGGGGCTGCCGGCAGTCGTCGTCGCGGGCGGACTGATCATGGTCGTGGGGCTGATCGACGACCGGTGGGGGCTCGACGCGCTGACCAAGTTCGCGGGACAGATCACCGCGGCGAGCGTCCTCGTCACCATGGGTGTTGCCTGGAGCGTTCTCTACATACCCATCGGCGGCGTCGGCACGATCGTCCTCGACCAGGTCGCGTCCATTCTTCTGACCCTGGCATTCACGGTCGCCCTCGTGAACGCGATGAACTTCGTGGACGGCCTCGACGGCCTGGCGGCCGGTCTGGGGCTGATCACCGCGTCGGCCATCTGCATCTTCTCGGTCGGGTTGCTGCGCGATCACGGCGGAGACGTGCTGTTCTACCCACCCGCGGTGATCTCGGTCGTTCTCGCGGGCGCGTGCCTGGGATTTCTCCCGCACAACTTTCACAAAGCCCGGATATTCATGGGGGACTCGGGGTCGATGCTGATAGGCCTGATGCTGGCCGCGGCGGCGACCACCGCAGCGGGCCCGATCTCACAGACCGCGTACGGGGCACGCGACGTTTTCGCGCTGCTGTCCCCGTTCCTGCTCGTCGTCGCCGTGGTGTTCGTGCCTGCGCTCGACATGCTGCTCGCCATCATCAGGCGCACCCGCAAAGGCCTAAGCCCGTTCAGCCCCGACAAGATGCACCTGCATCACCGTCTGCTGGAGATCGGTCATTCACATCGGCGAGTGGTCCTGCTGATCTACCTCTGGGTCGGCATCGTCGCGCTCGGGGCGGCGAGCACGATCTTCTTCGATCCACGACATACCGCGATCGTCATGGTGTGCGCCATCGTGGTCGCAGTGGTGGTGACGCTGATACCGCTGTTGAGGCGCGGTAACGAGCCCGTCGACGGCATATACGACAAAAAGTAGTAGGCCAGCTTTTGTGGCTCTCACCATGTGTTAAGGTTCAGGCAGAACCCGAAAAGACCTCGCGGGTTGCCGGCCCCCGTGCCGTTCGGAGCAATCGTTCTTGCACCGGCCGGAACGGAACAACGACCGACATTTTGACCGAAACAGGGAGCTGCCCCTTGGGTGATTCCAGCGCGCTTGTCGCCCTCCGATACGCTACGGGCGCCACGCACAGGATCATCGGGACAAGCTCCGTTGACGACCGCGGGATTGAGGTGAAGCAGTGACGACGCCAGCGCAAGACGCGCCGTTGGTGTTTCCGTCCGTTGCTTTCAGGCCAGTGCGCCTGGCGATCATCTGTGCGGCCCTGACCGCGCTGGCTCTGGTGGCTGCCGGGTTCGGCGGCAACATCCTTTACGGCGCTTTCTTCGGGGTCGGCCTCGGTCTCGGCTTGATCAACGCACTCCTGGTGCGCCGAGCGGTCGAGAGCATCACCGCCGAAGACCATCCGCTCAAGAAGAAGATGGCACTCAACTCGGCGACGCGGCTGCTGGTCATCACGGCGATCGCGCTGACAGTCGCCTTCATCTTCAGGACCAACGGTGGTATCGCGGTGTTGTTCGGCCTCGCGATCTTCCAGGCATTGCTGGTTATGAGCACCAGCATCCCGGTGCTGCGCAAGATTCGTAGCGAGGGGCTCAACGTGGCAGACACGGAAGCGAAGGATTGAGCTAACCCCCATGACGCAGATGACTGTCCTCGCCGCTGAGGAAGGTGGAGCGCCCATCCACGTCGGGCATCACACGCTGGTGTTCGAGCTTTTCGGCATGACGTTCAACGGGGACACCATCCTCGCCACCGCCATCACCGCGGTGATCGTCATCGCCCTTGCGTTCTACCTCAAGTCCAAGGTGACCTCGACCGGCGTACCGGGTGGCGTCCAGCTGTTCTGGGAAGCGCTGACCATTCAGATGCGCGGCCAGATCGAGCAGGCCATCGGCATGAAGGTGGCGCCGTTCGTTCTCCCGCTGGCCGTGGCAATCTTCGTCTTCATCCTGATCTCGAACTGGCTGGCCGTGCTGCCGCTGCAGTACGGGGGATCCGACGGTGCCGCAGGCGAGCTCTACAAGCCGCCCGCCTCCGACATCAACTTCGTGCTCGCGTTGGCGCTGTTCGTGTTCCTCGCCTACCACGCCGCCGGTTTCTGGCGTCGCGGCATCATCGGCCATCCGATCAAGGTCGTGAAGGGGCACGTCGCGTTCCTCGCGCCGATCAACATCGTCGAAGAGCTGGCCAAGCCGATCTCGCTGGCACTCCGACTTTTCGGCAACATTTTCGCCGGCGGCATCCTCGTCGCTCTGATCGCGATGTTCCCCTGGTACATCCAGTGGGCGCCGAACGCGATCTGGAAGACCTTCGACCTGTTCGTGGGCCTGATCCAGGCATTCATCTTCTCGCTGTTGACGATCCTGTACTTCAGCCAGTCGATGGAGCTCGACCACGAAGACCACTGAGCGCACTGACACACGCATGACCACTTGCCGTTAGGACCACATAAACCCCTGGCAGAGACCCTCTGCCAGATATCAAGGAGGATAGGAAATGGATCCCACAATCGCTGCCGGCGCACTCATCGGCGGTGGTCTGATCATGGCCGGCGGTGCTATCGGCGCCGGTATCGGTGACGGTATCGCCGGTAACGCGCTGATCGCGGGCATCGCCCGGCAGCCGGAGGCCCAGGGTCGTCTCTTTACACCGTTCTTCATCACGGTGGGTCTGGTCGAGGCCGCCTACTTCATCAACCTGGCCTTCATGGCACTGTTCGTCTTCGCTACGCCGGTCGGCTAATTCAGCGACATGGGTGAAGTGACATCGACGATCCTCGCCTCCGCCACGCTCGCGGCGGAGGAGGGGGGCGGGACAAGCAACTTCCTGCTCCCCAACGGCACCTTTTTCGCCGTGCTGCTCATCTTCCTGATCGTGCTCGGCGTGATCGCGAAATGGGTTGTGCCACCGATCAGCAAGGTGCTGGCCGAGCGTGAGGCGATGCTGGCCAAGACCGCCGCTGACAATCGCAAGTCGGCAGAACAGGTGGCTGCGGCCCGGGAAGACTACGACAAGACCTTGGCCGAGGCGCGCGGCGAGGCCTCGTCAATCCGCGACGAGGCTCGGGTGGCCGGCCGTCAGGTCGTCGACGAGAAGCGCGCGACGGCCAGCGGTGAGGTTGCCGAGACCGTGAAGACAGCCGACGAGCAACTTTCGCAACAGGGTTCGGCCGCGCAGTCGGAACTGCAGTCGTCGGTGGACGGACTGTCGGCCACGCTCGCGAGCCGGATCCTGCGTGTCGACGTGAAATCAGGTGGGAGCCAGTAGATGTCGACATTCATCGGACAGCTGATCGGCTTTGCCGTCATCGTCTTCATCATCGTGAAGTGGGTGGTGCCACCCGTACGCAACCTGATGCAGAAGCAGCAGGAGGCGGTACGGATTGCACTGGCCGAGAGCGCGGAAGCCAGCAAGAAGCTGGCTGATGCCGACGCGATGCATGCCAAGGCGGTCGCGGATGCGAAGTCCGACGGGCAGAAGGTCACCGACGAGGCGCGGCAGGATTCGGAACGAATCGCCGCTCAGCTCGCCGAGCAGGCCGATGCCGAGGCGGAGCGCATCAAGGCGCAAGGCGCGCAACAGGTTCAGCTGATGCGCCAGCAGCTGATCCGCCAGCTGCGCTCAGGCCTGGGCACCGAGTCGGTACACAAGGCCGAAGAAATCGTTCGCAACTACGTCGCCGATCCGGCCGCGCAGGCCTCCACCGTCGACCGCTTTCTGCAGGAACTCGACGACATGGCGCCGAGTCCCGTGGTGTTGGAAGCCGGAGCGTCGTTGAACCTGCGGGCGGCGAGCCGCGAGGCACTGGCGGAGGTGGTCAAGAAGTTCGAGTCGGTCGCTGAAGGCGCTGACAGTGCAGCGCTGACCACGCTGGCCGATGAACTCGCCTCCGTGGCAAAGCTTCTGCTGAAGGAGCCGGCGCTCAACAAGCACCTCGCCGAGCCGGCCGATGACGCCGCACCCAAGGTGCGCATGGTCGAGCGCCTGTTCGACGGCAAGGTGGACGGCAGCACCCTGGAGATCCTGAAGACGGCGGCAGCGCAACGCTGGTCGGTCGAGGCGAACCTCGTGGACGCCATCGAACACGTGTCGCGACTGACACTGCTGGTGCGCGCAGAGCGTGACGGGCAGAGCGAAGAGGTCGAGGATCAGCTGTTCCGTTTCGGCCGCGTATTGGACGCCGAATCGGAGTTGAGCCGTCTCCTCTCCGACACCGTGGTGCCCACCGAGAAGCGTGTCGAGCTGCTGAAGAAGGTGCTCGACGGCAGCGGCGGGGGGAACGCCACCGCGGCTGCCCTGTTGACGCAGACGGTCGAACTGCTCCGCGGCGAACCCGCCGATGACGCGGTCAACGACCTGGCCGAGCTGGCGGTTACCCGTCGCGGCGAGGCCGTCGCTCAGGTCACCGCGGCCGCTGAGCTGACCGCCGAGCAGCGAACCCGGCTCACCGAGGTGCTGACCCGCATCTATGGCACCCCGGTGTCGATCCAGCTCGAAGTGGACCCCGAGGTTCTCGGCGGTCTCCTGATCACCGTCGGCGACGAGGTCATCGACGGCTCCATCTCATCGCGGTTGGCCGCGGCCCGCGCAGGGCTGCCGGACTGACCCCCAGAACTCGCGCAAAACAAACACCAAGGCAGGAAGACGAAAACCCATGGCAGAGTTGACAATCTCCGCTTCCGACATCGAAGGGGCGATCGAGGACTACGTCTCCTCCTTCACCGCCGATTCCGACCGCGAAGAGATCGGCACCGTGATCGATGCCGGTGACGGCATCGCCCACGTGGAGGGCCTGCCCTCCGTGATGACCCAGGAACTGCTCGAGTTCCCCGGCGGCGTCCTCGGCGTCGCGCTGAACCTCGACGAGCACAGCGTCGGCGCGGTCATCCTGGGCGAGTTCGAGAAGATCGAAGAGGGCCAGCAGGTCAAGCGGACCGGCGAGGTGCTCTCGGTGCCCGTCGGCGACGCCTTCCTCGGACGCGTCATCAACCCGCTTGGTCAGCCGATCGACGGCCAGGGCGACATCGAATCCACCGAGCGTCGCGCCCTCGAGCTGCAGGCGCCGTCCGTCGTTCAGCGCCAGGGCGTTTCAGAGCCGCTGCAGACCGGCATCAAGGCCATCGACAGCCAGACCCCGATCGGCCGCGGCCAGCGTCAGTTGATCATCGGCGACCGCAAGACCGGCAAGACGGCGGTCGCGGTGGACACGATCCTCAATCAGCGTCAGGCGTGGGAAACCGGTGACCCCAAGCAGCAGGTGCGCTGCGTGTACGTCGCGATCGGCCAGAAGGGCACCACGATCGCCTCGGTGAAGCGCGCCCTCGAAGAGGGCGGCGCGATGGAGTACACCACCATCGTCGCGGCCCCGGCGTCCGACGCTGCGGGCTTCAAATGGCTTGCGCCCTACACCGGTTCGGCCATCGGGCAGCACTGGATGTACGACGGCAAGCACGTCCTGATCGTCTTCGACGACCTGTCCAAGCAGGCCGACGCGTACCGCGCGATCTCGCTGCTGCTGCGCCGTCCGCCGGGCCGTGAGGCCTTCCCCGGCGACGTGTTCTACCTGCATTCGCGTCTGCTTGAGCGCTGCGCGAAGCTGTCCGACGAGCTCGGCGGCGGTTCGATGACCGGTCTGCCGATCATCGAGACCAAGGCCAACGACATCTCGGCCTTCATCCCGACCAACGTCATCTCGATCACCGACGGCCAGTGCTTCCTGGAGTCCGACCTGTTCAACCAGGGTGTGCGCCCGGCCATCAACGTCGGTGTGTCGGTGTCGCGAGTCGGTGGCGCCGCGCAGATCAAGGCCATGAAAGAGGTTGCGGGCTCGCTGCGTCTGGAGCTTTCGCAGTACCGCGAGCTGGAATCCTTCGCGGCCTTCGCGTCGGATCTCGATGCCGCGTCGAAGGCTCAGCTGGATCGCGGCGCCCGTCTGGTGGAACTGCTCAAGCAGCCCCAGTACACGCCGTATGCGGTCGAGGACCAGGTCGTCGCGATCTTCCTCGGTACCAAGGGCCACCTGGATTCGGTTCCCGTCGAAGACGTCGCCCGTTTCGAGCAGGAAGTCCTCGAGCACGTGAAGGCGTCGCACGACGACATTCTCAAGGAGATCCGCGAGACGAAGAAGCTCTCGGAGGACACCGAGGAGAAGCTGACGAACGTCATCAACGACTTCAAGAAGGGCTTCTCGGCGTCTGACGGCAGCTCGGTCGTGGTCAACGAGGCCGAGGCCGAAGCCATGGACGAAGCGGACGTCGAAAAGGAATCCGTGAAGGTCCGCAAGCCGGCGCCCAAGAAGTAAGACCGAGAGGGTCTGGAGAAGCTAGATGGCTGCAACACTGCGCGAGCTACGCGGGCGCATCCGTTCCGCCGGGTCGATCAAGAAGATCACCAAGGCCCAGGAACTGATCGCCACATCGCGAATCGCCAAGGCGCAGGCCCGAGTCGAGGCGGCTCGGCCCTACAGCACCGAGATCACCAACATGCTCACCGAGCTTGCGAGCGCCAGTGCGCTCGACCATCCGCTGCTCGTTCCGCGGGAGAACCCGCGGCGCGCAGCGGTGCTGGTGGTCTCGTCCGATCGCGGGCTGTGCGGTGCGTACAACGCCAACGTGCTGCGTCAGTCCGAAGAGCTGTTCTCGCTGCTGCGCGAAGAAGGCAAGGAGCCGGTTCTCTACACGGTCGGGAGAAAGGCGCTGGGCTACTTCAGCTTCCGCCAGCGCGAGGTGGTGGAGTCGTGGTCAGGCTTCTCCGAGCGCCCCACTTATGAGAATGCACGGGAGATCGCCGACACCCTGGTGACGGCCTTCATGTCCGGCGCCGACGACGAAGGCGACGACGCCGGTGCGGACGGCATCCTGGGTGTCGACGAACTGCACATCGTGTTCACGGAGTTCCGGTCGATGCTGTCGCAGTCGGCGGCCGCGCGGCGCATCGCTCCGATGGTCGTGGAGTACGTAGGCGACGAGCAGCCCGAGGACGGTCCTCAGACGCTGTTCTCGTTCGAGCCGAGTGCCGAAACGCTGTTCGACGCGCTTCTTCCGCGCTACATCGCGACCCGCGTCTACGCGGCGCTGCTGGAGGCGGCCGCGTCGGAGTCGGCTTCCCGGCGGCGCGCCATGAAGTCGGCAACCGACAATGCCGACGACCTGATCAAGGCACTGAAGCTGTCGGCGAACCGGGAACGTCAGGCGCAGATCACCCAAGAAATCAGCGAAATCGTCGGTGGCGCCAACGCGCTCGCCGACGCGAGCAAGTAGAAGCCCCGTAGGAAGCGAAGAGAAAATGACTGCTACCGCAGAGAAGACCGCAGGCCGGGTCGTCCGCATCACGGGCCCCGTGGTCGACGTGGAGTTCCCGCGAGGCTCCGTGCCTGAACTGTTCAACGCGTTGCATGCCGACATCTCCTACAAGGAGCTGTCGAAGACCCTGACGCTGGAGGTCGCGCAGCACCTCGGTGACAACCTGGTGCGCACCATCTCCATGCAGCCCACCGATGGTCTGGTCCGCGGTGTCGAGGTGACCGACACCGGCACCTCGATCTCGGTTCCGGTCGGCGACGGCGTCAAGGGCCACGTGTTCAACGCCCTCGGTGACTGCCTCGACGAGCCCGGCTACGGCAAGGACTTCGAGCACTGGTCGATCCACCGCAAGCCGCCGGCCTTCGCCGAGCTCGAGCCGCGCACAGAGATGCTCGAGACGGGCCTCAAGGTCGTCGACCTGCTCACCCCGTACGTGCGTGGCGGCAAGATCGCCCTGTTCGGCGGTGCCGGCGTGGGCAAGACGGTCCTCATCCAGGAGATGATCAACCGTATTGCTCGTAACTTCGGCGGTACCTCGGTGTTCGCCGGCGTCGGTGAGCGCACCCGTGAGGGCAACGACCTCTGGGTCGAGCTCGCGGACGCCAATGTGCTCAAGGACACCGCGCTGGTGTTCGGTCAGATGGACGAACCGCCGGGCACGCGTATGCGTGTCGCCCTGTCGGCACTGACGATGGCGGAATTCTTCCGCGACGAGCAGGGCCAGGACGTGCTGCTGTTCATCGACAACATCTTCCGGTTCACGCAGGCAGGTTCCGAGGTCTCGACGCTTCTCGGCCGTATGCCGTCCGCGGTGGGTTACCAGCCCACGCTGGCCGACGAGATGGGCGAGCTGCAGGAGCGCATCACGTCGACCCGCGGCAAGTCGATCACCTCGATGCAGGCCGTGTACGTGCCCGCCGACGACTACACCGACCCGGCACCGGCCACCACGTTCGCGCACCTCGACGCCACCACCGAGCTTTCTCGTACGGTATTCTCGAAGGGCATCTTCCCGGCGGTGGATCCGCTGGCGTCGTCCTCGACGATTCTGGACCCGGCAGTGGTCGGTGACGAGCACTACCGCGTCGCTCAGGAAGTTATCCGAATCCTGCAGCGCTACAAGGACCTTCAGGACATCATCGCCATTCTCGGTATCGACGAGCTTGCCGAAGAGGACAAGCAGCTGGTGAACCGGGCACGCCGCATCGAGCGTTTCTTGAGCCAGAACATGATGGCGGCCGAGCAGTTCACCGGGCAGCCGGGCTCGACGGTGCCGCTGAAGGAGACCATCGAGGCCTTCGACAAGCTCACCAAGGGCGACTTCGATCACCTGCCTGAGCAGGCGTTCTTCCTCATCGGTGGCCTCGACGACCTGGCGAAGAAGGCCGAGAGCCTCGGCGCCAAGCTGTGATGAGCGCTCGCGCGAAGAACAGATGGGTTGAGCCCTTGTGCTTAACCTCGAAGGTGGTGTGACATGGCGGAATTGCACGTCGAGATCGTCGCCGTGGAGCGCGAGTTGTGGTCGGGTGACGCGACGTTCGTGTTCACCCGCACCACCGCGGGCGAGATCGGGATTCTGCCGCGGCACATCCCGCTCGTCGCGCAGCTCGTCGACGACGCCATGGTGCGCGTCGAGCGCGAGGGCGAAGATGATCTGCGCATCGCGGTCGACGGCGGATTCCTCTCGGTGACCGAGGAAGCTGTTCGGATCCTCGTCGAGAACGCCGAGTTCGAATCGGAGATCAACGCCGACAGCGCAAAGCAGGACTCAGAGTCCGACGACGAGCGGACCGCGGCATGGGGTCGGGCGCGTCTGCGCGCCCTCGGCCAACTGGACTGACCGCCGATGAGCGCGTCCATGCTGTTCATGGTCGCGCTCGTCGGTGTGCTCCTGCTTGTCGTCGTCGCTCTGAGCTACCGGCTGTGGAAGTTGCGGCAAGTGGGTGGGACGGCGGCGATCCTGCGGGATGTCCCTGCGGTCGGCGGTCACGGATGGCGTCACGGTGTGATGCGCTATCGCGGCGGTGAGGCTGGTTTCTACCGACTTTCAAGTTTGCGTTGGTGGCCAGATCGCACGTTGACCCGGCGTGGCCTCGAGGTGGTATCCCGGAGGGCGCCGCGCGGGGATGAATTCGACATCATGACTGACGAGATCGTCGTCCTGGAGTTGCGTGACACCGGTCCGGAACGCGGCCGCGGCTACGAAATCGCGCTGGATCGGGGGGCGTTGACAGCCTTCACCTCATGGCTGGAATCACGGCCGTCGCCGCGGACGCGGCGCCGGTCCTATTGAGAGATTCGCGGTCCTACGGAGTTCTAACGACTTGCGCTCCTACTGCCGCTTTCCTCCCGGTTGCCACAGAACGTCGCCGTCGGGATTGGCTACCCGCGACAGAATGAACAGCAGGTCAGACAGTCTGTTGAGGTACTTCGCAGGAAGCACGCTCACTGAGTCGCCATGAGTGTCGATGGCTTGCCAGGCAGATCTTTCCGCTCGTCGTGCGACGGTCCGGGCAACGTGCAGAAGCGCTGACAAAGATGTGCCGCCGGGCAGGATGAACGAGTTCAGTGCCGGTAGCGGCTCGTTGAACTCGTCGCACCATGCCTCGAGCCTGTCGATGTAGCTTTGCTGAATCCGCAGCGGCGGATACTCCGGGTTCTCGATCACGGGCGTCGACAGGTCGGCGCCCGCGTCGAACAGGTCGTTCTGAATCTGTCGCAAGACCGGAAGAATTCGCTCGTCGGGGTGTCCCATCGCGACCGCGACGCCGATCGCAGCGTTGACTTCGTCACAGTCGGCGTAGGCCGCCAGGCGTGCATCGTTCTTCGAAACTCGGCTGAAATCACTCAGGCCCGTTGTGCCATCGTCGCCGGTCCGCGTATAGATTCGCGTCAGGTGGACTGCCATGGTCGAAACGGTACCGGGCTGCCCCGCAGGCCCGCGGCTCGGCAGCCTGACATGGTCCGCCGCGCTGTTTACACTAACCGGCGTGAGCGACCGATTCGTGGTGACCGGCGGTGGCCGGTTGTCGGGTGAAGTTGCTGTTGGGGGCGCCAAAAACAGTGTGCTCAAGCTGATGGCCGCCGCTCTGCTCGCCGAAGGCACCAGCACGATCACCAACTGCCCCGACATTCTGGATGTCCCGTTGATGGCCGAGGTCCTGCGCGGACTCGGTGCGACGGTCGAACTCGACGGTGACACCGTCCGCATCACGTCTCCGGATGAACTGAAGTACGACGCTGACTTTGCCGCGGTGCGCCAATTCCGAGCTTCGGTTTGTGTTCTGGGTCCGCTGGTGGGCCGGTGCAAGAAGGCCAAGGTGGCCCTGCCGGGTGGGGACGCGATCGGGTCGCGGCCTCTCGACATGCACCAGGCCGGCCTCAGACAGCTGGGTGCGCGGTGCAATATCGAGCACGGCTGTGTCGTGGCCGAAGCCGATCACCTGCATGGCGCGGAGATTCAGCTTGAGTTCCCCTCGGTCGGCGCCACCGAGAACATCCTGATGGCCGCGGTGCTGGCCGACGGGGTCACCACGATTCACAATGCGGCCAGGGAGCCGGACGTCGTCGACCTCTGCACGATGCTCAACCAGATGGGTGCGCAGATCACCGGCGCTGGATCCTCGACGATTACGATCACCGGCGTGGATCGCCTGTATCCAACTGAGCATCGAGTGATCGGGGACCGGATCGTCGCAGCTACGTGGGGGATTGCTGCGGCAATGACGCGGGGCGACATTTCGGTTACCGGTATCGACCCGGCACATCTGCAGTTGGTGCTGCACAAACTCCACGACGCCGGCGCGACCGTGACGCAGACCGATGACGGCTTCCGCGTTGTCCAGTACGAACGGCCGAAGGCTGTGAACGTTGCGACGCTGCCGTTCCCCGGATTCCCGACGGATTTACAGCCGATGGCCATCGGTTTGGCGGCGATCGCGGACGGGACGTCGATGATCACCGAGAACGTGTTCGAAGCGCGATTCCGGTTCGTCGAGGAAATGATCAGGCTGGGCGCGGACGCCCGAACCGATGGTCATCACGCGGTTGTCCGCGGTATCCCACAACTGTCGAGTGCGCCTGTATGGTCCTCTGATATTCGCGCCGGCGCCGGACTGGTGCTCGCCGGGCTTGTCGCCGATGGCGACACCGAGGTGCACGACGTCTTTCACATCGACCGCGGGTATCCGAAGTTCGTGGAAAATCTCGTCGCATTGGGCGCAGAGATCGAGCGCGTGGCGTAGCGTTGAGAGGCTAAACAGCTTCTGTACTGGGCATTTGGGGCATCGGCCGACACGGCGTAGTATTTCCGCCAGAAGCCGGAAGGCCAGTCCGATCGGACATCGATCGGACCGAATAGCCAGGCTTGACCACCTTGCCAACATGAAGTAAGCTGGCAGGGTTGCCCGAAACAGGGCTCTGTTGTTTGAGAACTCAATAGTGTGTTTGGTGGTTTTTGTTTGTTGTTTTTGTCGTGCCCCGGATTTTCCCGTTTGT
>NZ_LQPC01000051.1 GCF_002101705.1 Mycolicibacterium iranicum
TCCTCGTTGTGCACCAACCGCGGCGCCTCATCCAAATACTTCTTCGACAGATGATTCTTGAACATGTCCGGCGGCTCGACGATGTGATCATCCACGCTGATCAAAATCATGTCATCTCGGTTCACGGGACCATTCCTCTCGTCCGCACGGCCGTGCGCAGCGGGCATGCGATTCGGGCTGTTGTTCTCCTGCTAAGGAAACTATCTTCTCCATCAGCGAGAATCAATGTGTCCAACCGACAACATGCCTGGCAGGCAGCGTCAATCGGACTTTCCGGAGGCCCCTCACGCTGGAGCCCCTGACCTCGGACGTTGACGACGTCGCCGAAAGATGGAAATCTATTGGCGAAATATGAGAACCTGATTCTCATGAGCGAGAGGAGGTTGGCGGTGAGACTTGCCCCACTGCCCGCCGATCAGTGGGACGACAGCGTCACCAATGCGCTGAGCGGACTCATGCCTCCGGAGCGGCACAATCCGGAAGCGACGGGAAATCTGGTGGCCACATTGGTGCGCCACCCCCAGCTCACCAGGGCGTTTCTGCGCTTCAATTTTCACCTGCTGTACGGATCGACGGTGCCGGCACGCATCCGCGAACTGGCTGTCCTGCGGGTCGCGCGCCTGACCAACTGCGAGTACGAGTGGCGCCACCACGTCGACATGGGGCGCGAGGCTGGACTCTCCGACGACGAAATCGCCGGTATCGAACGCGGCGAGCTGTCCGACGACCTCGACCGCGCCGTGCTGTCCGCCGTGGACGAGCTGCAGCACGACTCGGTCGTCTCCGATGCCACGTGGTCGGTGCTGACGGCGCATTTCGACGAGCGCCAACTGATGGATCTCGTCTTCACGATCGGCTGCTATGGCTCTCTGGCCATGGCGATCAACACCTTTGGCGTCGAACCCGACGTCAACATGGAAGCAGAGAGGTAGCCACCGTGGCATTTTTCAAGAAGCCCGATGTCGGCAGCTGGACCGAGAACTGGCCCGAACTCGGCACTGCTCCGGTCAACTACGAGGACTCCATCGACCCCGAGCACTGGAAGCTGGAGCAGCAGGCCATCTTCCGCAAGACGTGGCTACAGATGGGCCGCATCGAGCTGATTCCCAAGAAGGGCAACTACATCACCCGCGAGTTGCCGTCGGTGGGACCGGGCGTGTCGATCATCATCGTCAACGACGGCGAGCAGATCCGGTCGTTCTACAACCTGTGCCGGCACCGTGGCAACAAACTGGTATGGAACGACTACCCGGGCGAGGAGACATCCGGGACCTGCCGTCAGTTCGTCTGCAAGTACCACGCCTGGCGGTACAACCTGCAGGGCGACCTGACATTCGTCCAGCAGGAACAGGAGTTCTTCGACCTCGACAAGGCCGACTACCCACTCAAGCCGGTGCGGTGCGAGGTCTGGGAAGGCTTCATCTTCGTCAACTTCGACGACAACGCCGTCTCGTTGGAGGAGTACCTGGGCGAATTCGGCCAGGGCCTCAAGGGATATCCATTCCACGAGATGACCGAACACTACAGTTATCGCTCGGAGGTCAAGGCGAACTGGAAGTTGTTCATCGACGCGTTCGTCGAGTTCTACCACGCGCCAATCCTGCATATGAAGCAGGCGGAGAAGGAGGAGGCCGAGAAGCTGGCCAAGTTCGGGTTCGAGGCGCTGCACTACGACATCAAGGGCGATCACTCGATGATCTCGTCCTGGGGCGGCATGAGCCCGCCGAAGGACTTGAAGATGGTCAAGCCTATCGAACGCATCCTGCACAGCGGCCTGTTCGGACCGTGGGATCGACCCGACATCAAGGGAATTCAGCCTGACGAACTGCCGCCCGCGATCAACCCGGGCCGCCACAAGACCTGGGGGCAGGATTCGTTCGAGTTCTTCCCGAACTTCACGCTGCTGTTCTGGGTTCCCGGCTGGTACCTCACCTACAACTATTGGCCCACCGGAGTGGACAGCCACATCTTCGAGGCCGACCTGTACTTCGTGCCACCGAAGAACCTGCGCGAGCGGCTCTCCCAGGAGTTGGCCGCGGTAACGTTCAAGGAGTACGCATTCCAAGACGCCAACACTCTCGAGGCCACGCAGACCCAGATCGGCACGCGAGCAGTTCTGGACTTCCCGCTGTGCGATCAGGAGATTCTCCTGCGGCACCTACACCACACGGCACACAAGTACGTGGACAGGTACAAGGAGTCCCTCGCCAACAGCAACGGGGCTGTCGACACGAGGGAGAAGGAATCTGCACATGCCTAAGTTGCCAGAGGAATTCGCCGACCTGGAGCGGTTCAGCGACTGGTGCCTGCCCACCGAAGAGGAGCGCTACCAGAAGCGGCTCAGCTCCACGATGGACGAAATGCAGGAGCTCTATGATGCCGGCATGGCAAGGCTGGAAGACATCATGGTCTATGTGGACGCGCGCTTCCCGCTCAAGGGCATGCCCGACGACGCCAAGGCGTTGGTACATCTGGGACAGTCGATAGTCATGGTCAGCTTTCCTGTCGAGGTTTGGAAGCAGCCGCGGGTTCTGGACAGTGGTGCGGCCTACATCAAACTCATCAAGGAGCCGGTGGTCTAAGGGTGTCCTCTCCGCCACCGCTCTCGCTCAAAGCCGCGGGTTACATCGACGTCGACACCGGAGAAATCATCCGGCCCGGCGTCATCCACGTCGCCGATGGACACATAGTCGGCATCGGCGGCGAGACACCCAGCGGCTCAACCGAAATCGACCTCGGCGATTCCATCTTGCTGCCCGGCTTGATGGACATGGAGGTCAACCTCCTGATGGGCGGGCGCGGAGAGAACCCTGGTCTGTCGCAGGTTCAGGACGACCCCGCCACCCGCGTGCTGCGGGCGGTGGGCAATGCCCGCCGAACACTGCGCGCCGGGTTCACGACGGTGCGCAACCTCGGCCTGTTCGTCAAGACGGGTGGCTATCTCCTCGACGTCGCACTCGGTAAAGCCATTGCGGCGGGCTGGATCGACGGCCCGCGCGTCATCCCCGCGGGGCATGCCATTACGCCGACTGGCGGCCATCTCGACCCGACGATGTTCGCGGCCTTCATGCCGGGCGTCCTCGAGCTGACGATCGAGGAGGGTATCGCCAACGGTGTCGACGAGATCCGCAAGGCGGTGCGCTATCAGATCAAACATGGCGCTGAGCTGATCAAGGTGTGCTGTTCGGGCGGTGTCATGTCGTTGACCGGAGAGGCCGGCGCACAACATTATTCAGACGAGGAACTACGTGTCATCGTCGACGAGGCGCACCGTCGCGGCCTGCGCGTCGCAGCGCACACTCACGGAGCCGAGGCAGTCAAACACGCAGTGGCCTGCGGTATCGACTGCATCGAGCACGGGTTCCTGATGGACGACGAGGCCATCCAAATGCTGGTCGACAACGACCGGTTTCTCGTCACGACCCGGCGTCTCGCTGAGGCGATGGATGTATCCCGCGCTCCGAAAGAGTTGCAGGACAAAGCTGCTGAGATGTTCCCAAAGGCGCGGACGTCCATCAAGGCGGCCTACGAGGCCGGGGTCAAGATCGCCGTGGGCACCGACGCGCCGGCCATCCCGCACGGCAAGAACGCCGACGAACTGGTCACGCTGGTCGACTGGGGCATGCCGGCTGCCGCGGTCCTGCGCGCCGCTACCGTCGTCGCCGCCGACCTGATCAACCGCTCCACCACGCTCGGGCGTCTCGCCGAGGGCTATATCGCGGACATCATCGCCGTGCCCGGTGACCCGCTGACCGATATCACCGTTACACGGGATGTCAACTTTGTAATGAAGGACGGTAAGGTCTTCAAGAATGAGCTCACGAACTGAGGATCTCGTCGAGATCCAGCAGCTCCTCGCCAAGTACGCGGTGACGATCACCCAGGGTGACGTCGAAGGGTTGGTCGAGGTCTTCACACCCGACGGCACCTACAGCGCGTTCGGGGAAACCTACACGCTGAACCGCTTCCCCGTGCTCGTCGACGCGGCGCCCAAGGGATTGTTCATGACCGGTACCGCACTGGTGGACCTGGTCGACGGCGCCGACACCGCAAGCGGCACCCAGCCGCTGTGCTTCATCGAGCACTCCAAGCACGATATGCGGATCGGCTACTACAACGACACCTACCTGCGCACCGAAGCCGGGTGGCGGCTGAAAACCCGTGCCATGACGTTCATCCGGCGCAGCGGCGACCACGACTCCGGACGCCCCCATGCGATCGGGAGGCCCGAAGCCGGATGAGCACTGAGCTCCACGAACCCGCCGCGTTCCGTACCGCGTTGCGTGACTGGCTCGATCAAAACGATCTGACCCCGGTGGTGGACGACCACTCGCTCGAGGGCCACATCCGGCAGTTCGCGCGGGTGCAACGGGCGCTCTACGACGCCGGCTGGAGCCGCTACGGCTGGCCGGAGCACGCTGGCGGCCTCGGTGGTCCCGCCATGCTGAGAGCCATCGTCGGCGAAGAGGTCGTGGGTAGGCGGCTGGCCGAGCCGGGACCGTACTCAATGCTCGAGGTGCTGGCACCGACGATGATCGATTACGCACAACCCGAGCTGGCCGCCGAGATGGTGCCCAAGCTGCTCAGCGGCGAAGAGCAATGGTGCCAGGGGTTTTCCGAGCCAGGCTCCGGCAGCGACCTGGCCTCGCTCACGACCCGCGCGGTGAAGCGCGGAGACAAGTGGGTCATCAACGGGCAGAAGGTGTGGACCAGTTTCGCGCAGTTCTCCCACCGGTGCATCCTGCTCACCCGCACCGGCGATGCGAACACCCCTGCGCATGAGGGCATCACGGCTTTCTTCGTCGATCTGGACACCCCGGGCATCTCGGTCCGTCCACTGCGCACCATGCACGACGTCGACGAGTTCTGCGAGGTCTATTTCGACGACGTCGAGGTGGATGCGAGCCGGATGCTGGGCGAGCCCGGCGACGGCTGGAAGCTCGCGATGGACCTCCTCCCCTACGAGCGGTCCACCTGCTTCTGGCAGCGCGTGGCGTATCTGTACTCGCGTCTCGACGCGCTCGTCAACGAGGTTCGCAGCCACGGCCAAGCCATCGATTCCGACATGGGAGAGGCCTACCTGGCCCTGCACACCCTGCGCTGCCGATCCCGAGCCACCCAGCACCGGCTGGGTGAGGGCCACAAGCTCGGTCCGGACACCTCCATCGACAAGGTGCTGCTGGCCGGCGCCGAGCAACGGCTCTACGACACCGTCCGAGATCTTCTGCCGGGTGTCATCGAACTCGACGACACGGAATGGCGAACGGAGTACCTGTATTCGCGCGCTGCGACGATCTACGGGGGAACCGCAGAAGTGCAGCGCAACATCATCGCCCGCCGCCTGCTCGACCTCGGGAAGGAGTGACCGTGACCGCTCAGCTTGATCGGGAGTCGCTCGAGATGCTCGAAGCATCGTTGCGCAAGACCATGCTGTCGTCGTCGGGGCCGACGCTCGACGCGGCGCTGACAGACCTGGGCTGGGCCGAGATGTTGACCGAGGTGCCCGAGCTGGCGATCCCGCTATACTTTCGCCTGCTCGGCGAAACTGGCTCCCACGCTTCGATTCTCGTCGATGTCGTGCTGAATGCGACCGGGAATACGATTGGCGACACGGTGGAACTGCCGCTGCCGTACGCCGGCAATGCATGGGTGGTGTGGGACCGAATCAGTCCTGAAAGCCTCGACCCCACGCTCGGCGGGCTGCCATTGCGCCGAGAAGAAGAGGGTTACCCCATCCGCGTGGCCGAGGCGCGGGTTGCCGTCGGCTGGTGGCTGGTCGGCTCGGCGAGGGCAATGCTGGCGCTGGCTCGGCAACATGCACTGGACCGCACGCAGTTCGGCAAGCCGATCGCCGCGTTCCAGGCGGTACGGCATCGGCTCGCCGAGACGCTGGTCGCGATCGAAGGTGCCGAGGCGACGCTGACCCTGCCCGGGGCAGACAACCCGGACCTCACAGCCCTGCTGGCCAAGGCGGCCGCAGGGAAGGCCGCGCTGACTGCGGCCAAGCACTGCCAGCAGGTGCTCGGCGGTATCGGCTTCACCGAGGAGCACGCACTTCAGCACCATGTGAAGAGGGTGCTGGTGCTCGACGGATTATTGGGTAGCTCAAGAGAACTCACGCGACGGGCGGGAGCAGGCCTGCGCGCCCGCGGCTCCGTCCCCCGCCTGGCCCAGCTCTAGCGCCGCCGCACCGCGAGCGCGCGCGTCTGCTCGCCAACACGCCGGTGGTTGATGGCATTTCGCGCACGCTCGCAATCAGCGAGCGCGCCCTCAGTGCCGCGCTGCGCCCGCGTGTCGCTGTGCTAACACGCGCGCTCGCGGTGCGAATCGAATCGGCACCTACTTGATGTTGGCCTTCATCTCTTCGAGGTTCACCAGAACCGGCCAGCCCCCTACGCTGAGCGCGTTGCCGTGTCCGGTCTGGTGCACATCGAACACCGACTGGATCGCGGCGTAGAAGCCCTGGACGTCCAGCGTCTGGTTGACAGCGCGCTTGGCCTGGCGCAAAGCGAACGGCGGCATCTTGGCGATCTGTTCAGCCAGCGCCCTGGTCTCGCTGTCGAGCTGATCGCGCGGCACCACACGATTCACCATTCCCGTGGCTGCCACCTCGTCTGCGGTCATGGCGCGGCCGGTGAACAGGATCTCCTTGGCCTTGCGAGGCCCGAGCTCCCACGTGTGGCCGTGGTATTCCACGCCGCCGATACCCATCAACACGACAGGGTCGGAGAACTGTGCGTCGTCGGCCGCGACGATGAGATCGCAGGGCCAGCACAGCAGCAGACCACCGGAGATGCAGCGACCCTGCACGGCGGCAATCGACGGCTTCGGGACGTTGCGCCAGCGCAGGGTGTACTCCAGATAGCGTCTGGCCTCGTGCTGGATGATGAACTCCAGCGTGATCTTGTCCGGGACCGGGCCGCCCCCACGCAGATCATGGCCGGCCGAGAAGTGCTTGCCGTTGGCCCGCAGCACGATGACCGAACCTCGTTGTCCTCGGCGGCACGCGTCCACGCGGCGTCGAGTTCGTCGAGCAGTTCCGGGTTCTGCGCGTTGGCTGCTTCCGGCCGATTGAGGGTGATGGTCGCGATCCGGTCGGTCACGTCATAGTCGATGTACACGGCAGTCCTCGGGTCCGGGAGGTAGAAAATCAGCAGGTGAAGGCCGGGTAGCCCGCCAAGCCAAAGATCTGGGCCTTCTGTTATCGCCAAAATGAGAATACTATTCTCGCCAAGAGGAAGTTTCAATCTCTGACACGTTGACCGAGAGGGGGTCGAGGACCGCTATGGCAAGGCGTTCTCCGGTACAGTCAGTTCATGTTCTCCCCAGTCGGCCTGCATCTGAGCCCTCGGTGACGAATCCCAGCGAAGAGCCCGCGTGGAAGCAGCGCGCGGTCGAGCGTTCGATCAAAACCGCGAAACTGCGGGCCGCCCAGCGCGTGCAGCGCTTCCTCGACGCCGCGCAGGCCATCATCATCGAAAAGGGCAGCACCGACTTCACGGTGCAGGAGGTCGTAGACCGCTCGCGCCAGTCGCTTCGCAGCTTTTACCTGCAGTTCGACGGTAAACACGAGCTCTTGCTCGCCCTGTTCGAGGACGCCCTGAGTCGGTCGGCCGACCAGATCCGGGCCGCCACCTCCGGACAGGAAAGCCCCATCGAGCGCTTGAAGGTGGCTATTGAGCTGCTTTTCGAGTCTTCGCGCCCGGACCCTTCTGCCAAGCGGCCGCTGTTCACCGACTTCGCGCCGCGCCTGCTCGTGTCACATCCTTCAGAGGTCAAGGTGGCCCACGCACCACTGCTGGCCTTGCTGACCGAGCTGATGGAAGAGGCCAGCGAGGCCGGCCAGTTGCGCGAAGGGATCAACCCCAAGCGCATGGCCGCAATGACGATGCAGACGGTCATGTTCGTCGCGCAGTCCAGCGGTGACGGCGACGGGTCCCACCCCATCACCGCGGATGAAGTCTGGGACTTCTGCGCCTTCGGATTCTGTGCCGACTAGGGCGAGAACCCTACTCTTTTTTGGTCAGAATCACGCTCTCCTCGCAACCAGAGCGTGCTCTCATTGATTCGGTGCTTTTCACGCTGCCCGTTGTACGAGAAGATGATTCTTCACATCGGAGAGCTGCAATTGCGCCACAGGAGTTTGGCATTGACACCCGCGCGTCGGCAATGCCACAGTTGTGAGACAAATGGCAGCCCGATGTCTTACGAAGACTGATCCAGCGAGAGGGACCACGTGACGATCAGCGCTGACAACTCCGACGTGCAGGATGCGACGACGGAGGACCTGTACTACGACACGTACAACGTCGAACTCAACATGAATCCCTACCCGGTGTTCGCCCGCCTGCGGGAAGAGGCACCGCTGTACTACAACTCCAAGCACGACTTCTACGCGCTGAGCAGATACGAAGACGTCAACAAGGGCGTCATCGACCACGAGACCTTCATCTCGGGCCGCGGTGCCGTGTTGGAAATCATCAAGTCCGGTATGGAGATCCCGCCCGGGACACTGATTTTCGAGGATCCGCCAATCCACAACATCCATCGCAACCTCCTCTCCCGGGTATTCACGCCGCGCAAGGTGCAGGCTCTTGAGCCGCAGATCCGCGAGTTCACCGCGCGGTGCCTGGATCCGCTAGCGGGAACTGACCAATTCGATTTCGTCCGAGATCTCGGCGCGCAGATGCCGATGCGTGTGATCGGCATGCTGCTGGGGATCCCAGAAGAAGATCAGCGACGCGTCACCGACCACGGCGAGGCCACTCTCCAGAGCGACTCGGTGGATCTGATGGCCACCGGCGAAGTCTTCGCCGAGTTTATCGACTACCGCACTGAGCACCCGTCGGACGACATCATGACCGATCTGCTCAACGCCGAGTTCGAAGACGAAACCGGCACCCGCCGCAGGTTGAGCCGGGAAGAGCTGCTGATGTACCTGACCGTGATCGCGACCGCGGGCAGCGAGACCACCACCCGCCTTATCGGCTGGGCGGGCAAGACTCTCGCCGACTACCCGGATCAGCGCGCCGAACTGGCGGCCGACCCTAGCTTGATACCGCAGGCGATCGAGGAGATCCTGCGCTGGGAGCCGCCCGCCCTGCAGATCGCCCGCTACGTCACCCGCGATGTCGAGTACTACGGCCAGACCGTGCCCGCGGGGTCGGCGATGCTGATGCTCGTCGGTTCTGCGAATCGAGACCATCGCAGGTTCCCGCCCAACGGAGACGTCTTTGACATCCACCGGGAACTGCGTTCCCACATGACGTTCGGTGCCGGAACCCACTTCTGCATGGGCAACGCCCTGGCCCGGCTCGAAGGCCGCATCGCTTTGGAGGAGATCCTGAAGCGCTTTCCGACGTGGGAGGTTGACTGGGCCAACGCCACGCCTTCCCAGACCACCGCAGTGCGCGGCTGGGAATCCATGCCGACGTTCGTCTCCTGAAATCACCACCACCTCAACACCTCGACACCTCAAAGGACTGGAAACACATGGCAGGACGTGTAGAAGGCAAGGTCGCTTTCATCACCGGTGCGGCGCGCGGACAGGGACGGGCGCACGCGGTGCGGATGGCCCAAGAGGGCGCCGACATCATCGCCGTCGACATCTGCAAGCAGATCGACAGCGTGCTGATCCCCTTGTCCACGCCCGAGGATCTCGCCGAAACCGCCGATCTGGTCAAGAACGCGGGCGGGCGAATTCACACCGCCGAGGTCGACGTTCGCGACTTCGACGCATTGAAAGCAGCCGTCGACGCGGGCGTCGAAGAGTTCGGGAAGCTCGACATCATCGTTGCCAACGCCGGCATCGGCAACGGCGGCCAGACACTCGACAAGACCGGCGAGCCCGACTGGGAGGACATGATCGCCGTGAATCTCTCGGGTGTCTGGAAGACCGTCAAAGCCGGTGTGCCGCACATCATTGCCGGAGGCAATGGCGGCTCGATCATCTTGACCAGTTCTGTGGGCGGACTCAAGGCCTACCCGCACACTGGCCACTATGTCGCCGCCAAACACGGTGTCGTCGGTCTGATGCGGACGTTCGCCGTCGAACTCGGCGCGCAGAACATTCGCGTCAACTCCGTGCATCCGACGAATGTGAACACCCCGCTGTTTATGAACGAGCCGACGATGAAGTTGTTCCGGCCCGACCTGGAGAACCCCGGCCCGGACGACATGAAGGTGATTGGCCAGCTCATGCACACGCTGCCCATCGGCTGGGTGGAGCCCGAGGACATCGCCAACGCGGTGCTGTTCCTGGCCTCCGACGAGGCGCGCTTCATTACCGGCGTCACGCTGCCGGTCGACGGTGGCAGCTGCCTGAAGTAGCGGCGCCGACCGGGCGCCGAGAAAAGCCGCCGGCCACAGGAGATCTCCCGCGTGGCCGCAGCGGCACCTGACGGCGTTCGGGCATCTGGGCTGGTCACATTCGGCCAATCCACCGTGATCATGGGGCGCGAATGGTTGCATGGTTCACCATGAAGCGGCTCAACGGTATGGACGCCATGCTGTTGTATAGCGAGACCCCGAACCTGCACACGCACACCTTGAAGGTGGCGGTGATCGATGCAGACTCCTATGACGGCGACTACGGGTTCGATGCCTTCCGGCAAACCGTGGCCCGCCGGCTCCACCTGCTCGATCCCCTGCGTTACCGGTTGATCGACATCCCCGGGCGGCTGCATCACCCGATGTGGCTGCAGGACTGCCCGGTGGACCTGGACTACCACCTTCGACGCGTCCAGGTGCCCGCACCGGGTGGGCGTCGCGAACTCGACCGAGTCATCGGGGAAGTCGCCAGCGCACCGTTGGACCGCAGCAAGCCGCTGTGGGAGTTCCACTTCGCCGAAGGGATGGCCGATAATCGCTTCGCCCTGATCGGCAAGGTGCATCACACGCTGGCCGACGGGGTGGCCTCGGCGAATCTGCTTGCGCGACTCATGGATCTGGTTGACATGCCCCAGGACGAGCGTGACCAGCCGCCGCCCGCCTGTGCGGAGCCGTCGGCGAAGGATCTGCTGTGGGATGCGCAGGTCGACCATCTCCGGAACATCGCGGAACTGCCCGGTCTGCTCGCCGACGCCGCACGGGGAATGACCCGGTTGCGCAGACGCGCCAAGGAACGCCGCACGATCCCCGACCTGGCCAAACCGTTCAACGCACCGCCGACTTTCCTCAATCACGTGGTTTCGCCTGTCCGAACCTTCGCCACCGCCACGCTGTCGCTTGCCGAGATCAAGGAGACGACGAAACACCTTGGGGTGACGTTCAATGATGTCGTCCTGGCCGTTGCCGCCGGTGGGCTTCGCGAGCTGCTGATGCGCTACGACGGGAGGGCAGATCGTCCCCTCATGGCGACGGTTCCTGTCGCGACGGATAAATCGACCGATCGAATTACCGGCAACGAGATCGGCGGAATGATGGTGTCACTTCCGGTCCACATCGACGATCCGCTGGAACGGGTTAAGCTCACGTCCGTGGCGACGACCCGCGCCAAGGAGAACAACGAGCTGCTCGGCCCCACACTCCAGGGCAGGATGCTCGAGTACCTGCCGCCCCCGTTGGCGCCCGCGCTCTTTCGAGCCCAAGCCAAGCGCGCCGACCACAACCGGCTGATGAACGTCGCGATCTCCAATGTCCCCGGACCCAGACAGCGCGGACACATCGGCGGCGCCCCGGTCAGCGAAATCTACTCTGTCGGCGTGCTTTCCGCGGGCAGTGCATTCAATATGACGGTGTGGAGCTATGTCGATCAGCTCGACATCGCGGTGTTGACCGACGACCGCACATTCGCTGATCCGCACGAATCCACCGACGCGATGGTGCACGCATTCGACGAGCTGCGGCGTGCGTGCGGTCTGCCGCCCGCGAGCTCCGTCGACACCGCGATGGCACCGGCACCCGCCGGCGGCCGCTGACTCAGCGACCGAGCAGTTCGTTGCGAAGGATTTTGCCGGTGCTTCCGCGCGGCAGTTCCCCCAGCATCGTAATATCGCGCGGCACCTTGTAATTGGCCAGATTGGCGCGCACATGCGCTTTCAGATCGTCGACGGTCGCCGCGCCGCCGTCGGTGAGCACGACGAACGCGGCCAGGCGCTGGCCGTATTCCGCGTCGTCGACACCCAGGACGGTCGCCTCAGCCACCTCCGGGTGGGCTACCAAGACCTTTTCGACTTCGATCGGGTAGACGTTCTCCCCGCCGGAGACGATCATCTCGTCATCGCGTCCGACCACGAACAGTCGACCCGCGTCGTCGAGATAACCCATGTCCCCGGTGGCCATGAACCCGTCATGGAAGTCCTTGGTGGAACCCGAGGTGTAACCATCGAAAAGCGTTCCGCTGCGGACGAATATCTGCCCCACCTCGCCTGCGGGCACCTCGCGCTGGTCGGCATCGAGAACGCGAAGCTCGGTACCGTCGGCGGGCTTGCCCGCGGTGTCCGGTGCCGCGCGAAGGTCTGCCGGCGTCGCCGTGGCGATCATGCCGGCTTCTGTGGCGTTGTAGTTGTTGTAGATGACATCGCCGAACTGGTCCATGAATGCGGTGACGATGTCGGGGCGCATCCGCGATCCCGAGGCCGTGGCAAAGCGCAATGACTTGCCGCTGTAGCGATTGCGCACCTCATCGGGCAAGTCCATGATGCGGTCGAACATGACCGGGACGACGGCAAGACCGGTTGCGCGGTGGCGGTCGATCAAGGCGAGTGTGGCGGCCGGGTCGAACTTCCTGCGGGTGACGATGGGGCAGGCCAGCAACGCGGCGAAGAGCAGTTGCGAGAAGCCCCAGGCGTGGAACATCGGCGCGGCGATCACAATCGGTTCCTCGGCACGCCACGGGATCCGATCGAGGATCGCCTTGAGGTCCCCGGAGCCCCCGCTGCCCGCAGAACGCTTGGCGCCCTTTGGACTTCCCGTGGTGCCCGACGTGAGCAAGATGATGTCACTCTTGCGGGTGGCCGGCTCAGGACGGTGCCCGAGGTGGTTGCCGATCAGCGATTCGATGGTCGTCAGATCGCCGTGGTCACCGTCGACCCACCCCAGGATCTTGACCACGTCCGGGGTGTCCTGGAGTGCGCGGTCGACGGTCGCCGCGAACTCCTGGTCGTAGATCACGACGTCGGCGCCTTCACGCGCGATGACCTCCGCCATCGCCGGTCCGGCGAAGGACGTGTTCAGCAGCAGCACATCCGCGCCGATCCGGTTGGCGCCGACAAGCGCCTCGACGAAGCCCCGATGGTTGCGGCACATCACGGCGACGGTCGCCGGCGAGCCGGCAGTGGGCTTGAGCGGTTCGTGCTTCTGGAGTGCGACACCGAGCGCGTCGCAGCGGTCGTCGAGCTGCTTCCACGTCAGAGTGCCGAGCTCGTCGATGATTCCGGGGCGGTCGGGGCAGCGCGCTGCGGCAGCCGCAAAACCGACAGTCGCGGTCAGACCGGCGCGGCGCATCGCCAGCCCCATCCGCAGATAGCGGTCGGGGCGCATCGGCGCGATCAGCCCGGCCCGCCACAGGGTCGCCAGCATGCCGAATTGATCTGCCACGGGCCTCAACCGATTACCGGGAACCGGCGCTTGCGGGACAGATCGTCGAGGGCGGTCTGCATCACCGAGCGCACGTGGTGGTCGACCTCGTCGATATCCGGGTTCTCACCGAACGTCGCGGTGATGTCGATGGGCTCCAAAACCTGGGTCACGATCTTCGACGGCAGCGGGAAATTCGGCGGGAAGATCACCGAGAGACCGAACGGGAATCCGACGCTGACCGGCAGGATCTCCATGCGCGCCTTGGTGAGGCCGATGCGGCGCGCGATGGAATCGCCCCGGGTGAGGAACATCTGAGTCTCCTGCCCGCCGATCGACACCATCGGCACGATGGGCACCCCCGCGTCGATTGCCGTGCGGACGTAGCCGGTACGTCCGGCGAAGTCGACCTTGTTGGCCGTCATCGTCGGGCGATAGGAGTCGTAGTCCCCGCCCGGGAAGACGAGCACCACGGCGCCGTCCCGCAGTGCCTTACCGGCATTCTCGCGGCTGGCCTCGATGACGCCCGCGCGACGCAACAGGTCACCGAGAGGGCCGATGAAGACTCCGTAATGCGCCAGCGTGTACAGCGGGCGATCGAACCCGAATCGCTTGTAGAACTCGGGAGCGAAGATGAGGACATCTGGAGTCAGCATGCCACCGGAGTGGTTGGACACCAGCAGCGCGCCTCCGCTTTCCGGCATCGAAGCCAGACCACGAACCTCGGCACGGAAGTATCGTCTGATCAGCGGACCGACCCAGCCCGTCACCTGGCGGGTGAACCCGGGGTCCCATTTGGCCGTCTCGGCGCCCTCGTCCGACATGGTGACGGATATGCTACTCTCGCCTGAGGAGAATGTCATATCCGCAGCTGGGAGGCCATAAATGACGGGTACGGTGCTCGTCACCGGCGGCTTCGGTCTTGTGGGTTCGGCCACGGTGCGACGACTCGTCGAGCTCGGCCGCACCGTCGTCGTCGCCGATCTGGAAACACCTGCCAACCGTGCCGCCTCCGAGAAACTGCCACCGAGCGTGTCGGTCCGTTGGGTTGACCTGACCAACGCCGATCAGACGGCCCGCCTCGTCGGAGACGTAGCACCGTCAGTCATCATCCATCTCGCTGCGGTCATCCCGCCGGGGATTTACAAGAACCGAGCACTCGCCCGTCGCGTCAACGTCGATGCCACCGCGACGCTGGTCAAGATCGCCGAAGCCCAGCCCACTCCCCCTCGGTTCGTGCAGGCGTCCAGTAACGCCGTCTTCGGCGCGCGCAACCCGCACAAGGCGACCGGCCCGGTGACCGCGGACATGCCGATGAGGCACTCCGATCTGTACAGCGCGCACAAGGCCGAAGCAGAGTCGATCGTGCGGGCGTCGTCGCTCGAATGGGTCGTGCTGCGCCTCGGCGGTGTGCTGAGCGTGGACCCGAAGGCGATTCCGTTCAACGCGGACGCCCTGTACTTCGAAAGCCTGCTGCCGACCGACAACCGGATGCACAGCGTCGACGTCCGTGACGTCGCATGGGCTTTCGCGGCCGCGACCACCGCCGATGTTGCCGGTGAGATTCTGCTGATCGCGGGCGACGACTCTCACAAGCAGCAGTACGGCGACATCACCCCGGCACTGGCCGGAGCTCGCGGCTTCAAAGGCGGGTTGGCACCGGGACGCAAAGGCGATCCCGACGACGACGATGCCTGGTTCGTCACCGACTGGATGGACACCACCCGCGCTCAGGAAGCACTGCAGTTTCAGCACTATTCGTGGCAGGACATGATCGACGAGGCCGCCCGTCAGGCGGGTCCCTCGAAGTATGTGCTGCCGCTCGTGGCGCCCCTGGTGCGCGCCGTTCTGAAGCGTCGGGGAGCCTATTGGAAGCAGCCGGGCCAATACGCCGACCCGTGGGGCGCCATCAAGCGCAGACTCGGTGATCCGTCGCCGGATTCCTAAGCGGATCCCAGCGTCGGCGTGCCGGTGCCCGGGTGAAAGTACCAACCACCCGCGGCTTCTGTACCGCCGTCGACGTGGATGGTCTGACCGGTGATGTAACTCGCCATATTGGATGCGAGAAATACTGCTGCAGATGCGATTTCGTCGACATGACCGACTCTTTGCATCGGGATGCCGTCGGCCAGCCCGCCGGAGAGGTCGCCGATGGCCAGGTTCTGAATCCCCTCGGTCATGGTGAGGTCGGGCGCTATTGCGTTGACGCGGACGCGGTGCGGCGCCAGCTCGAACGACGCGGTCTTGGTGTAGTTGACGACCCCTGCCTTGGCCGCGGCGTACGCGGCGTATCCCGGCGCGGCGCGGCCGCCTTCGATCGAGGTGATGTTGATGACGCTGCCGGGCTGTGCCGCGTCGACCAACCGGCGGGCCACCCGCTGCGTGCACAGAAGCACGTGACGAAGATTGCTGCGGTACAGAGCATCCCAGCCGTTCTCGGAGGTCTCCAGTAGCGGTGAGTGAAACGTGCCGCCCGCGTTGTTCACCAGGATCGAGACGGTGCCCAGCTCCCCTTGGGTGCGGTCGAGGGCCGCGTCGACTGCAGCGGCATCGCGGACATCGGTCTCAATACCGAGTCCGCCCACCTCCTGCGCCGCCTGGACGCATGTGTCGGGATTTCGCTCCCAGATGGCCACCGACGCTCCGAATGCGGCCAGGCCCTGTGCGATTCCTCGCCCGATGCCCGCTCCGCCGCCGGTGACGACGGCGACGCGGCCGGTGAGAAGGATGTCCGACGGGGCGATCGCCATGACAGGCAGGCTAGCGTGCCGGCGATGTGCCGATGACGCCATCGGCCTCAAGTTGGGCGATCTCGTCCTGTGTCAGTCCGAGCTCACCGAGCACCTCGTGGTTGTGCTGGCCGAGCAGCGGGGCCGGCGCGGTGTGCACCCGCTCCGGTCCGCGCGAGCTGCGGAACGGCAGCGTGCTGTGCGGGGTGGTCGGGTTGACGGGATGTTCCACGGACTCGAAGAACCCGCGGAAGGTCAGCTGAGGGATTTCCGTCTGCCGATGCGGCTGCAACACCTTGGCCACCGGGACTCCTGCGCCCCACAGTGTTTCGACGATCTGGTCGCGGGTGCGCTCGGCGCACCACGCCGACAGGTGCTCGTCGATCAGATCATGGTGTGTCCGACGCCCCTCCGCGGTCGCGAGCCCACTCATGGTCGCCCACTCCGGCTCTCTCAGCGCGCAGCGCAGTCTCGACCATTGTTCGTCGGTCGCGACAGCGATCGCCACCCAACTGTCGGAACGGCCGAACTCGTCGATCTCGTTGGACAGATACAGGTTCTGCGGCGCGGCCGCGGGTCCGCGATTGCCGTCGCGCTGAAGCACCGCTCCGTAAGCGGAATACTCGATCACCTGCTCAGCGGCAAGATTGAGTGCGGCATCGACCATCGCCGCCTCGATCATCGACCCTTCACCGGTGCGTCGGCGGTGTTCGAGTGCCAGCAGAATCGCGTTGAGCGCGTGGATCCCGGCGTTGGGATCGCCAACCGAGTACGGCTCGAACGGGTTCAGGTCGGGATAGCCGGTGAGCCAGCTGATCCCGGCCGCCGCCTCGATGACATAGGCAAACGCCGGGTTGTCGCGCCATGGACCGTCGAGACCGAAGCCTGGCATCCGTACCATCACGACGTCCGGCCGAATCGCCTGGACGACCTCATAGGTCAATCCCATGCTCTCCAGGACGCGCGGCGTGAAGTTTTCGACCACGACGTCGGCCGTCCCGATCAGCCGTTTGAGGATGTCCCTGCCGGTGTCGCCCTGCAGGTTCAGCGTGAGGCCGCGCTTGTTGGTGTTGAGGCCCGAGAAGATAGGCGACTGCTCCCACCACCGGTCCTCGGTGACCGGGATGCCTGCGATCAGCCGGGTCCCGTCCGGGTGGCGGGTGGACTCGACGTGGATCACGTCGGCACCCAGCATGGCGAGCAGGTGGGTGCAGCTCGGACCGGCCCAGAAGGTGGTCATGTCGACGATCCGCAAACCCTCGAATGGCAACCCGTCGCTTGTCCGCGGAATAGCATTCCCGGTTGCCGATCGGCCGGAATCGCGACCAGGAATGCTATTCCGCGAGCGGTACAGGTCGGTGTGCTCGCCCAGGCGCGGCGCGGGTTCCGGGGGACGCAGCATCGCCGGGGTGGTGCGGTACGGAGGGGCCGGCTGGGTGAACCCGTCGCGGGGGTTGACGACGAACGACTGGCGCGTCATGTAGTGGTCGAGCTTCTCGACGTTCGCACCGTTGGCAACGGGAGCATTGGGGATCCTGAACGCAGTCGCCAAATCTCGGATCTCGTCGACAGTCTGGTCGGCGACCCACGCGTAGAGCTCCTCGGCCTTCTCGTTGGCCTGCTGTGTGATCGACAACGGCGAATCCTCGTCGATCCATTCCACGTGTCCGGTCATCGCGCACAGGTCGAACCACTGCTGAGCCGTGCCGCAGCCGATGTCGACCAACCCGTCCTTGGCGCGGGCGATACCCGGGACAGTCAGCCTGCGCGCGTCGCGCCATGGGCGGCCAAGCATCTCGAAGTAGCTCACCGGGTAGTAGGTGAGGCCCAGGATCGCAGTCTCCAGCATGGACAGATCGATCAACTCGCCGCCACCGCGCATTCTCGACGCCAGAGTCGCCGCGGTCGCATAGGCACCCGCGAGGTACTCCCCGACCTGTCCGCCGACGTAGACGGGAGCACGGTCAGGCGTGCCGCGTCCCAGACCGACGATTCCGCCGGACCACGCCTGCAGCGTGAATTCCGTTGCTGGAAGGTCGGACCAAGGACCCTCGAGACCGAACGCAGTGAGCGCGGTGACGGTCAGATGCGGATGACGCGCGTGGACCGCGGCGGGGGCGAAGTCGGGGTGGCGGGCCGCACCCGGCCCCTGCGACCACACGACCGCATCCGCATCCGCGAGTAGCGCGTCGACGAATTCTGCGTCGGTGGCGGGGTCGGCCACCACCGAGTGCTTGGAGCAGGCCAGAAACGAGAACAGCGCGCCGTCGTCGCCGTCGATGATAGCCGCCCCCGACGCCGACCAGCCGCGTAGCGGATCGCCCTCGGGCGCCTCGACTTTGACCACCGAAGCTCCGCCGTCGGCGAGCAGTTTGGTGCAGTAGGCGCCGGCGATCCCACTGGACAGGTCGACGATGACGTAGCCGGTAAGCGCTGGCACCGCGGGCACCGAATCCCTAGTCACTCTTGGCCCGGTTGCGCTTGCTCAACCGGAATTCAGGTGGGAACTTGCTGTCATTGTCGTTGACTGCCGCCGACAAACCGCTGTCGATGGATTCGAACATGTCGAGGTCGTCGTCGCTGTCGTTCGCCACGCCGTTGCCCATCGACTCGAAGAAGGCCGACAGCAGGCTGCCCATGTACTCACCCTGCTGTTGTTTGAACACCTCGAAGAACAGCTTCTGTTGAAACACCGTGTCCACCGGCCGGTTTCGCGCACAAGCCAACGCGTACTTCTCGACTTCGGCCTCCAGCTGATCGCGCGCGACCACCTTGTTCAAGAAGTTGCAGTCGTACATCTCCGCAGCGGTGAACGGACGACCGGTGAACACCATCTCCTGGAACTTGCGCAGACCCATCATCTGCACCCAGGTCCACATTCGCGGACCCCAGCCGTGGTAACGGAACGACGGGTGACCGAAGAGTGCATCGTCGGAGGAGATCACCAGGTCGGCGTCGGCGCACTGGTAGAAGTGCCAGCCATAGCAGTAGCCCTTGGCTTCGACGATGCTGATCTTCTTGAAATCCTGCAGCGCACGGTTCCCCGCTTGAGAATTGGCGTACCAGGCGCTGATCGTGGCACCGTTACGGAACGTCCCCTTCGGCGGATACGCGACCTCACCGACCCCGTCATCCTCCAACCGCAGTTCTGCCAGCCGCGCGGCCGGATTGTCGTTGCCCTCCATGAACTCCGGCAGATCGGCACCGCTGCCGAGGTTGTCTCCGGCTCCCCGGATGATGACGACCTTCACATCGTTGTCCGTATTGGCGGCACGCAAGATGTCGGCGTACCGCAGCCGGGCCATGGACGTCGGAGCGTTGAGGAACTCGGGCCGATTGAACGTGATCGTGGCGATCTTGGTCTTCGGGTCCTTCTCGTAGAGGATGATCTCCTCCGGCGACGGCCGCTCAGCCATGGACCGTCCCCATCACCGCTGCCGAGAACGACGGGCTGGAGGTCAGCACCTCGGGGCCGTCATCCTTGATCAGGACTGCATCGCGGCTGAAAACCGCGCCGAGGCCCGGTTCCCACACATACGACGTGACGGCCAGCACCGTTCCTGGGTCGAGCCGCTCGGCAGCGGACGTGGCAGGCAGGTCGGGCGAGATCACCGGCGGGTCGAAACCCAGACCCAGCCCGTGGGCCACCGGTATCGGTGGGAGTGCCTCTCCGGCAGCCTCATAGGCGCTCAGCAGGTCACTGGCGGGCGCACCGGGACGACACGCATCGCGGAGCCGCTGCCACAGATCGTCCGAACGCCGATACAGCTTGTCGGCACCCTGGACTTCGCCCACCGGCCAGGTCCGCCCGACCTCGCCGACATAGCCATCGGCCAGCGCGCCGGCAGCCAACGCCACCAGGTCGCCCTCGCGGATCCGGCCGTCACGGCGGCCCACTCGCCACGAATGCTCGGGCGAGGTGATCCAGACGCCGTCCTGGGTGGCCGAGGTGCTGAAGCCGCCCGCTGCCATCGCCTCCATCAGGACGCCGTTGAGGGCCTGCTCGGTGATTCCCTCGGTGAGCTCGGAAACTGCTGCGGCAAGCCCGCGTTCGGCTACCGCCAGAGCTCCCCGCAGAACGCGCAATTCGTCGGGGGTCTTGCGACGCCGCGCCGCCTTCATCGCGGTCTCACCGTCGACGAACTCCGCCTGCGGGAATGCCATCGGCAGCAGCTGACCGAATGTCGGAGACATGGCGTCGGTCCCCACGCGGCGGGCCTCGGCTGCGCCGTCGATGTTCTTGAGCACCTCGATGAGCGTCATCGGGTTCCAGGCCAGACCGTAAAGGTGGTCGTGGCCGATCTCCTCGGGGATGCCCTCGTCCCAGCTGCTGTTGAGGTGAATGTCCCCGGTGGCTCGGACCAGGACACAGATTGGCGCGAACGGCCGGGTACCCGCGACCCACAGCTGCGGAGCGCCGGTGACATATCGCACGTTGGCCTGCCTACCAAGCACCAGGACGTCGAGATCCTCGGCTGCCATCTGGGCAAGCACCCGCTCGCGTCGTCCGACACGCAGCGCCGGGTCGTCTGGAACGATCTCGTCGGCCATCAGATTCTCCCGTACGGGGCGTAGGGGCAATCGGTGATCGATTCGTATCCGTCCTCGGTGATGACGACGATCTCCTCACTGCGGTACCCGCCGGTGCCGTCCTCCCAGATGACAGGCTCGAGCACCAGTAACATCCCCGCCGGGAACACGAAGTTGTCGTCGAACTCCTCGCCGAGATCCGTTCCGATCATCGGCATCTCGGCGGCGTTGGTGCCGATGCCGTGGCCAAGGTAGAAGTGCGGTAGCCACGGCTTGGCACCACCGTTGGCAGCGATCGCCGCGCGGGCCAGATCACCGGATGTCGCGCCTGCCTTCGTCACCGCCAGCACGGCGTCGAGGACGTGACGCCACTGCGCGAACTGTGCCTCCTGGCGGTCCGTGGGTTCGCGTCCCACGATCCAGGTCCGCCCCCAGTCCGAGCAGTAGCCCTCGTACGTGATGCTGATGTCGGTCCACAACACGTCGCCCTCGACCAACTCCTTCTCCGTCGGCAACAGCGGCAACGCCAGGTCGCCGGTGGTGGTCCACACCGCGCCGCTGTCCCGCGTGGTGGGCATCACCTGCCAGATGGCCTCGATCATGTTCGTGGTGGCGCCGAGTTCGAAAGCCCGCCGCACGAACTGGGCGGACAGGTCCATCTGCCGCACGCCGGGAGCCAGCGATCGGTACACGTCGGCCACTGCTTGTTCGGTGATGCGGCATGCCTTCCGGACCGCGGCGATCTGATCGACGGTCTTCACGAGCTTGGCGGGGCCGATGACCTGAGCCGCGTCCGACGGTGGGCCGGCGGGAAACAGCCGGCCTGCGGCCCGCCGCATCGCTCCGGTCAACTCGTCGACCGCAACAGCCGCACCCGCCGGCACCAAAGAAGCCAGCACCGTAGCGAAATATTCGACGCCTTCGTCGAATTCGAGATAAAGCGGGCCGTGGACGTGGTCGGCCGGCACTTCGGTATCGAATGCGCTGCCTTCCCGGAACGGCATGAACAGGTGGGGGTGCTCGTCGTCTGCCAGCACGACGGCGACCGGTCGCTCGACGTGAGACAGGCCGGCGTCGAGAAGCGGCCAACTCGCCCCCGTCGCATACACAACGTTGCCGTTGCCGAGCAGGATCAGCGCGTCGACCCCCCTAGCGCTCATGGAATCCCGCAAACGGGAACCACATTCGCGATACATGCGATGGCGGTCGGGCAAATCGGGAACGTCGAGCAGCGCAGTGCCGCCCGAGGTGGTGAGGGTCGCGGTCATCGCAGACCCAGGAATTTCTGCACGTTGGTGCTCACGATCTTCACCGCAGCCTCCGGTCCGACGGCCGCGACGACGGATGCCAGAGATTTCTCCGAGTATCCGAACGTGCTCTCGTTGTGCGGGTAGTCCGAGGACCACATGACGTTGTCGACACCGATGCGGTCGATCAGCTGCAGGCCGAGCGGGTCGACCATGAACGACGCGCTCATGTGATTGTCCCAGTAGTAGCTGACGTCGTGCTGCAGTTCGTGATTGAACATGTGCCGGTAGGAGGCGAGCATGTGCTCGGCGTCCTGCAGCGCAGTGGGGACCCAGGCGATGCCACCCTCGAACCATCCGACCTTCAGAGAGGGGTGCCGGTCGAGGATGCCGGAGAAAACATACTTGGCGAACTGCTCACGGAACGAGTCGACGTTGACCATCATGCCGACGACCACGCTGTTGTTCTGGCACGGCGTCTTCGGCGGCGTCTCGCCGATGTGGTGGCTCACGGGCAACCCCGCCGCCTCGATCTCGTCCCACACCGCGTCCATGCTGGTGCTGCCGTAGTCATAGATGTTGCCCTCGTCGTCCTTGCCGGGGTTCAGCGGCAGGAGGAACGTCTTGAGCCCCAACGATTTCAATTCCGCAAGGGTGGCTCGAGTTCCAGCAGGATCCCACCAGTTGATCAGGCCGACGCCGTAGAAGTGTCCGTTGGAGCGCTCCTGCAGATCGGCGATGTGCTCGTTGTAGATGCGGAACACCCGCTCACGCAGGCTCTTGTCCGGGTAGTGGAAGAGCGCGAGAACCGCATTCGGGAATGCCAGCTCCTTGTCGATGCCGTCTTCTTTGAGCTCCCGCATGCGGGCCTCGATGTTGTTCGACGCGGCGCCGGCGAGGTCGTCATACTGCATCAGCACACGGCCGAAATCACCGCCGGTCCAGGCCTTGCCCTTCATGCCCACCATGTAGGCGCCGTCCTCGTACCAGATGCGCGGGGCGGCGCCCTTGAGCTCTTCGGGGAAGCGCTCGTAGAAGATGTCGTCGGCGACGGAGATGTGGTTGTCGGCCGAGAAGATCACGGTGTCCTTGGGCAGACCGACGACGCCGCCGGTGGAATGACCCTGACGGTTCTTCGGGGCGCCGAAGCCCTCCGGCGGATACAGAGTGGCTGTTGCTGTAGACATGTGCGTCTCCAATCGGGCTGTAGGGCTTGAAGTCTCGGGGTTACCAGGTCACCGGCAGTTCGTAGACGCCATAGGCGAGTCGGTCGTGCTTGAAAGGCACTTCGTCGAGGGGGATGGCCAGTTTCATCGTCGGGATGCGGCGCAGCAGCGTGTGGAAGACGATCTGCAGTTCGGCACGCGCGAGCTGCTGACCGACGCACTGGTGCCTGCCGTAGCCGAAGCCCAGTTGCTGACCCGCGTCGCGCGTGAGATCGAGTTTGTCGGGCTCGGGATAGGCGGCCGAGTCCCAATTTGCGGGTGCCAGGTCGATGATGATGCCCTCCCCCGCATGAATCGTCTCGCCGGCGATGTCGATGTCCTCGATCGCCACCCGGCGCTGACCGTTCTGGATGATCGACAGGTACCGCATCAACTCTTCGACCGCGTTGGCGATGAACTTCGGATCCTCCGAATCACGCAGCAGCGCTGCCTGTTCGGGGTTCTCCAGCAGTGCGCAGATTCCGATGCCGATCATGTTGGCGGTCGTCTCGTGGCCGGCGATCAGCAGACCGGTGCCCAGCTGGGCGGCCTCCTTGACGCTGATCTCGCCGGCGGTGACGCGTTCGGCGAGGTCGGACACCGCGTCCTCGGCCGGATTCTGCTGCTTTTGCTCGACGAGGTTGATCAGATACTGGTGCAGGCTCATCGCACCCTTTTGCATGGCGTCCGCGGCGGCGAATCGGGCCAGCCCGGCGTTGGCGTGCTCCTGGAAGAACTCATGATCGGCATAGGGCACACCAAGCATGTCGCTGATCACCCGCGTGGGCACGGGCAGCGCGAGCTTGGCCACCATGTCGGCGGGCGCAGGCCCGGCGAGGATCTCGTCGATGCACTCGTCGGTGACCTCCTGGATCACCGGGCGCAGGCCCTCGACCCGCCGAAAGGTGAAGGGCTTGGACAGCATCCTGCGGAACCGGGTGTGCTCTTCGGCGTCGGAGGTGAACACCGACCGCGGCCGCTTGTCGACCGTGGAGAGCATGTGCTCGTTCCAGTGCGGGAAGCCGTCGCGCCGGTCGTCGACACTCACCCGAGGGTCGGCGAACAACGTCCGGGCCACTTCGTGGCCGGTGATCAGCCACGGGGTCGTGCCGTTCCAGATCCGCACCCGGGAAAGAGGTTTGGACTCGTTCATCTCGAGCATTCGACGCGGGGGCGCGAATGGACACCCGGCCTCCCGCTCCATCGGGTACTCGGGGGCAGCCGAGACCGCCTGGTCTGCGAGCGTGTCCGTCATGGGTCAGTCACTCCTCGATGTGGATCGCCAGGGCCGGGCACGCGGCCGCGGCGTTTCTGGTCTTTTGGGCGTACTCCGGTCCGGGCTCAGGGATGAGCAGTTCGACGACGCCGTCCTCGTCACGCTGGTCGAAAACTTCCATGGCGTTCAGCACGCACTGGCCAGAGGAGACGCACTTGTCCTGATCGACGGTGACCAACATGTCAGGGCAGCTCCGTCACGGGTGATCGCCACAGCCCGACGATCGCGTCGATGAGGCCGGATCCGACTGCGCGCCAGGAGGTTCGGGGCAGGTCGGCGCCGTCGGCGAACGCTCGCTCGAAGTCAGCGCAGGTGTGCACCAGCAGGTTTCGGGCCATGATGTTGCGCTCGACGACGACGGCCGTCGGCAGGTCGGGTAGGCATCGCGTGATGCCGTCGACGACGCGGACGAGCGACGGCGATGCCAGCGCGTCCCGAACGACGACCTTCTGGTAGGCCGGATCCGCCAAGGCTTGGGCTGCGAAGCGCGCGTACCACGTTGGGTTCCCGAGCTGAGCCAGGTGTTCGGTGAGCGAGCAGACCAGGCAGGCGATCCAGTCCCGCAGTTCGTCGGAGTCGCCGGTGTCGGCCACCATTCTTTCGAGCAGCAACTCGATCGAGGCGCGGTGCTTCTGCTCGATGGCGCGCACCAGATCGGTCTTGGTGCCGAAGTGATAGCCGACGGCTGCGTTGTTCCCCTGCCCCGCCGCTTCGCTCACCTGCCGGTTCGACACCGCATAGACACCGTGCTCGGCGTAGAGCCGTTCAGCGGCCTTCAGGATTGCCTCTTGCGTGGAGGTGGCGCGGTCGGCTCGGACCGTCCTCGCTGTCGTCACACGACCAGTGAACCCGGTCACAAGAATTAAGTCAAGCGACTGATTTAAAATTGCGGCCCCTAGCCTGCGGCGTTTTCGCGCGGCTTGCGCGCGATCACCTTGCCTGCCACGGTGCCGCCGTCGACGGGCAGCACGATCCCGGTCACGTAGCGAGAGCGGTCCGTCGCGAGATACAGCGCGGCCTCCGCGACGTCGTCCGCGGTGCCCTCGCGCTTGAGGGGCCTGTCGTCGCGCATCTGCTGACGGATCCGCGCTTCGAAGCGCTCCAGCCGCTCGCGATTCTCGTCCGTCGCCGATGTCGCCAGAATGGGCGTCGGAATGTTGCCTGGCGCAAGGCAGTTGACCCGGACGTCGTAGTGGGCGAGCTCGATGGCCGCGCACTTGGTGAAGTGAATGATGGCGGCCTTGGACGCCCGGTAGGTCGATACGCCGCCTCCGGCCTGAATGCCGCCGATCGAGCCGAGGTTGATGATCGATCCGCCCCCGTAGTCAGCCATGTGCCGCGCGGCGTCACGCGTGCCTGCCATGAGGCCGAGGAGGTTCACGCGCATGACGCGGTCGAACTCCTCGAAGTCCTCGTGGAAGAGTCCCTTGCGCAGCGGGCTGGAGATACCGGCGTTGTTCACCATCACATCCAGACCGCCGAAGGTCGAGACCGCCGCCTCGACCAGCTCGGCGACCTGGGCCTGCTCCCCGACATCGGTGTGCCGGTACACGACTTTCGCCCCGGTCGAATCGAGCTCGCCCACCAGCCCTTCACCGAGGTCGTCGCGAACGTCGGCCACCAAGACGCGTGCGCCTTCGGCGGCGAATCTTTCGGCGATCCCGCGGCCGATACCTGATGCACCACCCGTAACGATCGCAACCTTGCCGGCCAGTTCAGTCATCGGCGATCCCTCCAAGAAAATCCAGCAGAAGTTCGTTGGCGATCTCCGGCTGTTCGATCTGCGGGCAGTGCCCGGCTCCGTCGATCACCGCCGATCGACCGTGTTTGATCTGACCGGCTATCTCGGCCGCCCAGCCCGCCGGCAGCAGCTTGTCCTGCCCGCCTTCCACCACCAACGTGGGTACCGTTATCCGGTCATAGGCGCGCACGCTGCTGGGAGAGGCGGGGGGTTCGAGACCCGGGCGGCGAAACCTGGCTGCCGCCAGGGACTCCCACGCCCCCGGCGCGATACTCGACTCGTAGCGTCTCCGCACGTAGTGGTCGTCCCTTGGATAGGAATCGTCGGCGAACAGCGCGGTGACGATGCGGCGCATTCCTTCGAAGGTGGCGTCGTAGTCGTAAAGGGCACTGACGTGTTCGTTCCGCTGGATCGCGCCGCCACCGCAGATCGCGACGAGACTGCGAACCGGCAGCACCGGATCGTCAGACGTGGCGTCGACCAGGAGATTGATCGCACCCATGGAGTTTCCGACGAAATGGGCAGACGTCACGCCCATCGCATCGCAGAAGCGGGCGATGTGCCTGATGCGCATGCCACGACCATCGGTGAAATCCACGACTTTGGCCGAGTCGCCGAAGCCCAGCATGTCCGGCGCCAGCACGCGGTAGCGCTGCGCCAGTGCGCCGACTGTGTGCTCCCACCCGATCCTGGCATTGGCACCGAACTCACCGCCGTGCAGCAGGACGACCGGATCTCCCTGTCCCGCTTCGAGATAACCGGTGGTCAGTCCGTCGATCAGCACAGAATTGGACTCGAACGTCACGCTCTCACGTCGTTTCCCTGTTCGTCTGAGCGAAGGCCAGAACCTGACTCGCCAGCAATTCCAGTTGGTTCGCGACGGCCTTACCCTGGTCGGTGTCGGCGAGAGCACCAGAAGAATCCCAGATCGGGTCGGCCGAGTTGATCGCCACCCCCAGCGGTGTCGGCCACGCCCGTAGGGCATGACCGATGCTGCGCAACTGCGTCAGGGTGCCCACCGCGGCCTGCCAACCGTATGCACAGCTGATGCAACCCCAGGGGGTGTTGTCCAGATACACCCGCGGATCCTCGCGAAGGTCTTCGATGTAGTCGAGCGCATTCTTCACCAGTCCGGACACCGCCCCGTGATAGCCGGGCGAACCGACGACGACGGCATCGGCGTCCCGCAGTGTCTTGACCAATTCCAGCGCGCGCGGCGTGCGTTCGAGCTCATGCGGGGCATACATCGGCAGATCGAGTTCTTCGGCGGCGAACAGTCGGGTTCGCCCGCCCTGTTTCTCGACCGCCTCCAGGCAGTAACGCAGCGCCCGCTCGGTCGACGAGTTGGCCCGCAGTGTTCCGCCGAGACCGACGATGAACGGTTGGTTGGTACTGGTCACTTCACCACTCACTTGATCGCAATCGGACTGACAGGTGCGCCCACCGCGCCCACCACCTTCAGTGGCGGTGCGACGAGCTGAAATTCATAGATGCCATCGGCGGCACAGTCAGCGGCCAGCGGCCCGAGATCCCAGTACTCACCCAGCATCAGGCCCATGTCACGCAGGCACAGCATGTGCATCGGCAAGAAGGTTCCCTCGACCCCGTTGGCCGGGTTGGGATCCTCGACCATCAGGTTGTCGGCAGCCACCGCTGCCACCTCGTGCCGGTGCAGCCATGATGCGCACGTCCAATGCAGACCCGAGCCGGCTTCACCACCGTCACCGGTCGTCAGGAAGCGCGTCCACCATCCGGTGTGCACGACGACGATATCCCCGGAACGGATCTCGACCTTCTGCGCGGCCACGATCTCGTCGAGCTCGTCCGGCGTGATCGGATCGCCGGGCTCGCAGAAGATGTCGGCGCCGCGATGAGCCACCACATCGAGCAGAACACCGCGCGATGTAATGCCCTTCGCGTCGACCTTCTCGATGCCGAGATGGTAGGCACCGAAGCTTGTCACCGAGTCCGCCGGAAAACCGTTGTACAGCTTGTCCTCGTAATAGACGTGCGACAGCGCGTCCCACTGGGTGGCCGCCTGCAGGGGCATGACGATGAGGTCGTCGTTGAAGCGGAACGGGTTGTCGGCGAAGAACGCGCTGACATCGGAGGCCACCGCGTTGCGGAGCCAGTCGGGGCCGTACCGGACCAGGGTCGAGGCATCGCCGCCGTCGACGGTCATCACGTGCACGGGGTTCTGCCGGAACTTGAACGCGCCCTGCGGTCCTGCTGAGCTGAAATCACCACCGAGGGTGATGACCTTGCCCTGCTTGACCAGACCGGCCGCTTCGGCGACCTTCTGCGGCGTGATGAAGTTGAGGGTCCCGAGCTCATCGTCGTCGCCCCACCGTCCCCAGTTGCGAAGCTCGTCCGCGGCCTTGCGGAAGTCGCTCATGGTGCCGGTCATGTCGGATCCTTTGCTTGTCGCCGGTCTGCCAGATCACCGAAGACGCGTTCGGCGACCGATCCGCCGTCCACCCAGATGACGTGGCCGGTGATGTGTTTGGCGGCTGAGCTGTTCAGGAACGCCAGCACACTGGCCTGTTCGTCGGCGTCGGCGTGACGGCCCAGAGGGTTCTGGAAGGAGTCGAGAAACTCCTGACCGTAGGCGCTTCTGAGCTGGTCGAGGATCGGGGTGTCCGTCACACCCGGCGCAGTGCAGTTGATCCGAATCCCTCTGGCCCCCAACGCGGTGACGGTGCGCATGCCGTAGAGAATGGTGGCCTCCTTGGAGAGGCGGTAACCCCCGTCGGCGAGTGCTTCGGGATTGCGGTGACACCACTCGATGCCGTCGCTGAATGACTGGGTCTCCAGTAAGCCCAGTGTCACCGGCGCATTGGCAAGATACTGCGACGCCGCCAACGACGACACATTGGCGATCGCCGAACCTGACGGCATCAGAGGGGTGATCGCCTCGGTGAACCTCCTGGTGCCCAGGAAGTTGATCCTGACGACCCGTAGCGGATCCTTGATGCCCGACGACACCCCGGCGACGTTGAACAACGCATCGACCGGACCCTCGACTGCAGCCGCCACATCAGCGATCGACTCCTCGTCGGCCAGGTCGATGGCATGGAATCCGGCAACCCTCAGATCTGGTGCCGGAGGCCGGACGTCGAGGCCGACCACGTCGGCCCCGAGCCCGCCCAGCAGTCTCACCAGTGCCGCACCGATACCCGACGCGCAGCCGGTCACGATCACGCGCCTGCCGTCGTAGCGGAACAGTTCGTCGATCTGCGCCACGGTCGTGAGTGTCGCTCAGCCCGCAGCTTCTTTGGCTGCTTTCGCATCCTTTTCCGCCTGCGCGGCCTTGACGCGGCCCTCGTTGATCTCGGCCATGGCCTCTGGGATCTCGCCGGCGGTGAACTTTCCACCTTTGCCGGTGGGCAACCCGCCGAACGCGTAGGTCTCGTCGAACAGCGGTGCATCCCAATCGTGGCGGCGTGCCTCGACCTTCTCGATCACCGGTTCGAGACGTTTGGCCTTGTCCTTGACCGCCTTCTCGTCGCGTTCGATGAACTCAGGCAGAATCTCCCTGCCCATGATCTCGATGGACTCCATCGTGCCTTCGTGACTGCGCGGGTTGAGGAGCAGGATGATCTCGTCGACACCGCTGGCCTCGTAGCCGCGCAGGAACTCTCGCACGGTGTCAGGTGAGCCGATCGCGCCGCGGCCTGGACCGTAGGCCAGGGTCGGATCCTCCTTGACCGCGTCCCGGTACAGCTCCCACACGCCGGTGCGCCCGGGTGTGTGCATACCGGTCAGGTAGTAGTGCATGATGCCGAACGAGAAGAACCCGCCGCCGATGCCGAGCCGCTTGAGCGCTTCCTCGTCAGTCTTGGCCACCATCATCGACAGGTCGCCGCCGATGGCGAGCAGGTTCGGGTTGATCGCCGGCGTGATCGGCGTGCCCTTCTCCTCGAAGTCCCTGTAGTAGCCGTCGACACGGTCTTTGAGCGCTTCCGGGCCGGTGTAGGCGAAACTCAGTGCGCCGATGGCTTTCTCGGCGGCCATGCCGACCGAGGACGGGCGGGTGCAGGCGACCCAGACCGGCGGGTGCGGGCTCTGCAGGGGCTTGGGGATGACGTTGCGTGCCGGCATCTCGACGTGCTCGCCCTTGAAGCCGGTGAACGGCGCCTCCGTCATACAGCGGATCGAGACCTCAAGGGCCTCCTCCCACATGGTGCGTTTGTCGGCGGGATCGATGTTGAAGCCGCCGAGCTCAGCGACCGACGACCCTTCTCCGGTGCCGAACTCGACGCGACCGTTGGACAGGTGGTCCAAGGTGGCGACCCGCTCGGCGATACGCGCCGGGTGGTTGATGGGCGGCGGCAGATGCATGACGCCGAAACCGAGCCGAATGTTCTTGGTGCGCTGGCTCGCCGCGGCCAGGAACATCTCCGGCGCGGTCGAATGGCAGTACTCCTCGAGGAAGTGGTGCTCGGTCAGCCACACCGTGGAGAAGCCCGCCTTGTCGGCGAGTTCGACCTCGTCCAGACCATGCTGGAACAGCTGGTGTTCGTCGTCCTCCCCCCACGGGCGTGGCAGCGGGAACTCGTAGAACAGAGAGATTTTCATTGCTGGTTACCTCCTTGAAGTTTCAGGGCTGTCGATGCTTGAGATGTGGTGGCCGGGGAGGCGGTGTGCGACTCGGCGATGTGCTTTGCCGCGACGTACCCGAAGGCCATCGCCGGTCCGATGGTGGCGCCCGCACCCGCGTAGCTACGGCCCATCACCGCGGCCGACACATTGCCCACGGCATAAAGCCCGTCGATCACGGTGTCATCGGGGCGCAGCACCCGGGCGAACTCATCGGTGCGCAACCCGCCCGACGTGCCGAGGTCGCCGAGAATGATCTGGAAGGCGTAGTAGGGCGGCTTGCCGAGCGGATAAAGGTTGGGGTTCGGCAGAGTCTGGTCGCCGTAATAGTTGTCATAGGCACTGTCGCCGCGATTGAAGTCGTCGTCGTGGCCCGTGCGCGCCAGCGCGTTGAAACGTTCGGCGGTCTTACGCAGTTCGTCTCCGGGGACGCCGATCTCGCGTGCCAGCTCCTCCCAGCTCCCGCCGGTCTTGACAACACCCGATTCGAGCCACGCCTGCGGCACCTTTCTGCCGGTCGGGACTGGCGCGAACGGCACCTTGGGGATCGGCAGATGCCCGCCGACCACGTAGCGGTGAAACGACCGAATGTCGGTGATCAGCCAGCACGGGATATGGGTGACACCCGAACGCTCACCCTCGATCATGGCGTGGGCGAAGTCCATGTAGGGCGCCGCCTCGTTGATGAATCGCTTGCCGGCTCCGTTGACGATGAACTGTGCGGGCATCATCCGCTCGTTCAGCATGAACTGCAAACGGCCGTCCGGCCAGCAGATCGCGGGGAACCACCAGGCCTCGTCGAGGAGTTCGGTGGCTCCGCCCACCTTCTCCCCCGCTCTGATCCCGTCGCCCATGGCCGCCGGATTGCCGAAACTCCAGTCTGTTCCGGGCCCGGCCAGCTCGGCGACGCGGGCGAGCTCTGGTAGATGCTCCAGCCGCCAAGCCATGTCGTGGTCGAAGCCACCGCTGGCCAGTACGACACCACGCGTGGCGTGGATGCGCAACGGTCGCCCGTCCTTCTCGACCACCGCACCGATCACCCGTGCCTCGGGTGAGTCGCTGTCGGTGATCAACTCCGTCATCGGGGCGTTCAACCACAACGGGATGTTCTGCTGCCTCATCGCGAGCCGCAATCGTGCGGAAAGGGACTGCCCGATGGCAGCCATTCGGTCGCCGAACACCCGTGCCCGGAACATTCTCCAAATCAGTTTCACGAGAACGGCTTTGCCCCGCCAGGATTGGCGCACCTGATAGAACAGGCGAAGATCTTTCGGTGCGAACCAGATTCCCCGCGGAGCCAGAGCGAGCGGCGCGAGCAGATTTTGTTCCTCGTCGCCGAGCTTGCGCAGGTCGATCTCGGGGACGTTGATCGTGCTGCCGAGGGCTGAGCCACCCGGCAATTCCGGGTAGTAGTCGGCGTATCCTGGCTTCCAGACGAATTCCAGCCAGGGACTGATCTTTTCGAGAAACTCCATCATCTCGGGTGCAGCATCGACATACTTGCGCAGCCGCGCGTCGGTAACCAAGCCTGCGGTGATCTCCTTGAGATAAGCGAACACCGCATCGGGATCGGGTACGTGACCTTCCCTGCGCTGCGACGGAGCTCCCGGTACCCAGATTCCACCGCCCGACAGTGCCGTGGAGCCACCGAACCTCGCAGACTTCTCCACCAGCAGGGTGTCGAGGCCCTCGGCATCTGCGGCCAGGGCGGCGGTCATCCCGCCACCACCGGAGCCGACGATCAGGACCTCGACGACATGGTCAAAGCTATGCGCCGTCATCGGCACACCGCCGTTCTGATGGCGAACCCTGCGATCAATTGCGGTGCGGCACGGTAGAACCGGCTGTCCGTCTGGTAGTCGCCCTGGGTGGCCAAGACCGAGAAAGCCGCCACCCAGGTCCTGACCTCATGCGCGGAGTTTCCCGCCTGCGCCGCGATCCACCCGTTGTCCCAAACATCCACCTCTGCCAGGCGGCCGGTGTCGAGAAGATCCAGGAAGGCGCGGTCCCAGTCGGGGTTGAGTGGAGCGAGTCCGCCCTGCCCCGAGGCGAATTCGCGGGCCGCTTCGATCACGGCCGTCTGGCGGGCCTGCCGCTGTTCTGCGCTCATCGGGGCGCCGTGCACAATTCGCTCCAGCGCCGCCGGTGGCGCGGTGGCCAGCGTCGGCACCGGCGGGTCGTGGGACAGCCCGCCGGACCCGACGACCAGAACCCGCTTGCCGAGGGTCGCGAGATAGGCGCCGACGGCCGTACCGAGGGCTCGCACCCGCCTGAGCGGTCCCAGGGGCGTGGCCACCGAATTGATGAACACCGGGATCACAGGCTTGGCCGTGGCGTCACCGAAGAGTTTCTGCAGCGGCTGGACGGTTCCGTGGTCGACGTCCATCGCCGCTGAGATCGCGATGTCCACGTCGGCGTCGAGAACGGCGCCGGCGCAGTCGGTGGCCAGATCAGCGGGCACGTTGAGCGGCCCCTTGTGAGTGCCGTAGTCTCCTACCCCCTGCGCCGCGGTACCGATACAGAACGGTGGCATCGCCCGGTAGAAGAACCCGTTGTAGTGGTCGGGTGAGAAGGTTACGACAAGCTCCGGGTCGAAAGCAGCGACGAAGTCCCTGGCGATCGCTATCGCACCGTCGATGTCATCAAGGAGTTCCTGTGACGGTCCCGGAAGGTTCAGCAGCGGGCTGTGCGACATGCAGCACAGCGCTATCTCGCTCTGGGCCATGAGAATCCGATCCTCCTCCCTGTCGAGGTGTCGCGTTCAGATGCAGCGCCAAAAACAGCGCCGTCGAGACCTCCGGTGCGCGCTGGGCGATGCAGGCGCTCGCGATGCAGCGGTCGGGGCGTATGAAAAGTACCGAATCGGTGTAGACGTCGAACCACGCCTTGAGTGCGCCGGTCCGGTCGCCGACGACGGCCACATCGGGGTCGTCGTGGCCCGGCCAGTGCAGCTGCGTCATCGGTCTGGCTTCGATGAAGTTGGCCCCCAGCGCTTTCCATTGTTCGAATGCGTCCTGGCCGAGAACCGCACGCAGATTGTTGCTCCAACACAGGATCGCGAAGCCGGGCCCGAGCACGTCGTCGAGGAGGACGTTCTGGTTGTCGCGGAGGTCCACGCGAGGCTGGATGAACAGGGTCCCGGTGGGTGAGTTCGGAGCCGCATGCTCGCCATGGTGCACCGCGCCCTGCTGATAACGGGGCATCGGCTTGAACCGCATCTCGAGCACGTAGCGCTTGAGTGTCGGCACCGCTGATGCGGCGTGGATGATGCGGTCGCGCAACGCGGCCACTTTCGTGTTGGTCGGGGAGATAACGCGTCCGACCATCGTGGACAGGTCGATCATTGCGCGGGCATGTTTGCGGCGTTCGATGTCGTAGGAGTCCAACAGTGCCGCCCCGGCCTTGCCGGTGACCACCGCGGCCAGTTTCCAACCCAGGTTCGCAGCGTCGCGGATACCGCTGTTGTAGCCCTGGCCCTGCCACACGGGCATCAGGTGGGCTGCGTCGCCGGCCAGCATCAGCCGACCTTCGCGGAAGGATGCGGCGATGCGGGAATGGTGCGTGTAGACACGATGACGGATCATGTCGACCCGCTCCGGATACGGAATCAGCTGCGCCAGCATCTTTCTGACGAACGCCGGGTCGTCGGCCTCTTCATCGGTCTCGTCGGGATGGATCATGAACTCGAAGCGCCGAATGCCGTGCGCGATCGCGATCGAGACGTAGGGACGCCTGGGGTCGGCGCCGACCTCACTGTTGGGATGGCCGAGGGGGTCGTTGGCGATGTCGACGACGAGCCAGCGTGTCGACGACGTCGTGCCGTCGAACGACACTCCCATCAGACGCCGGGTCGCGCTTCGGCCGCCGTCGCAGCCCACGACGTAGCGGCCGCGGACGGCGGGTTGTCCCCCGTCGAATTCGACGGTCACACCGTCGAACGTCTCGGAGCAGTTGTGCATCCGATGGCTGAACCGGACTTCCACGTGGTCGAACCGTTCCAGACCGCGGTACAGTTCTGCGTCGACCATGGGCTGGACGAAACCATTACGCTTCGGCCAGCCGAATCGCGCGTCAGGGGGCGCCATCTCGGCGAGTAGTTGCCGCTTGGCGTCGAAGAAGCGCAGGATCTGATTGGGGACCGTGTGTGGCAGGACGCGGTCGACCAGGCCGATCGCCTGGAAGGTGCGCAGCGATTCGTCGTCGAGCCCGACGCCGCGGGGATAGTCGATGAGCCTGTCCCGCTCGTCGACCACCAGGGTCCGAACACCCTGCAGACCAAGGATGTTCGCCAACGTCAGTCCTGCCGGCCCTGCGCCGACGATGACGACATCGACCTCTTCGATTCCGCCTCGCGAGGAAGTCATGCGCGCCCCAGCAGAAAGTCCAGATGCAGTTGGTCGAAGGTTTTCGGATCCTCGTATTGCGGCCAGTGACCGCACCCCGACATCACCTCGAACCGGGCATCCGGGATCATCGATGCGATGCGGCGACCTTCCTCGACATCGGCCGTGGGGTCATCGCTGGTCCAGAGCACCAGCGTCGGCGCGGCGATCGCCCCGTATTCTTCGGGCCCGAGCAGGTTGCGTGCCCTGATCTCCGGATCCTGTAACGCCATGATGTCGCGCATGGCGTCGACGAAACCCGGCTGCCGGTAGACGCGCTGGCGACTCGCGACGATGTCGTCGTAGTCCTTGGACTTGTCGGCCATCAGCCACTTGATCCTGGCCTGCACGGTGTCCCAGGTGGGGTTCTCCGCGGCGGCCATCGACAGAGTGATGATTCTCTTCATCACCTCGGGGTCGGCCTGGGACCCGCCTGCGGTGTTGAGGACGAGGCGATCGACGCGTTCCGGATGCTCGGAGGCGATGCGCGCTGCGACCCAGCCCCCGAGCGACTCTCCGCTGATATGGGCTCGCCGGACACCGATGGCGTCCAGGAAGCCGGTGAAATGGTGGACGTAATGGGCGATTTCGAGTGGATGGCCGGGCTTGTCGGTGTAACCGTGTCCGAGCATGTCGATCGACCACGTCGAGAAGTGCTCGGCGTGGGCCTCGAGATTGCGCACGTACGCCTCGGCATGTCCGCCAGAACCGTGGAGGAGAACCAGCGCAGGCTTGGCCCTGTCGCCGGCGTGAAGGTAGCGGGTTCGCACCCCAGCAACGTCGAGGTAGCCCTGAGAGAACGCGACGCCCTGCAGGTCGCTCCATACGCTCTCGAACTCTGGCACCTCTGTTTCCCTTCTATTGCAGCCGTCTGGGACCTTGACAGCGAGAATTAGATTCTCGTATTTTGTAAGCACCTTGCTCATTTATCGCACATGCATGTGCACTATAGTCAGAGCATCACTCTCGCGACGGCGTCTGTCAAGGAAGGTCCGCAATGACTGATCCCGGAAACCCGACCGCAGGTTCGGGCGCGCCTGGATCCCAGACGCTGGCCCGCGGGCTGAACGCGTTGCAATTGGTGGCGAGCTCACCGACCGGCCTCACTGTGGCGCAGGTCGCCGACGACATCGGGGTGCACCGCACCATCGCCTACCGGCTCTTGAGCACGCTGGCCCAATTCCGTTTCGTGGCAAAGGGAGAAGACGGCCGGTACCGTTCCGCGTCCGCTCTCGCGGTGCTCGGCGCGTCGTTCGACAACAACGTCCGCCAGCTGTGCGTCCCCACACTGCGCGGGCTCGCCGACGAACTCGGCACCACGGTGTCCCTGTTGGTCGCCGAGGGCGACCAACAGGTGGCGATCGCGGTAATGGTCCCGACAAATGTGTACTACCAGTTGTCATTCCACGAGGGCAGCCGATACTCCCTCGACCGCGGGGCGGCCGGTCTCGCGCTGCTGGCCAGCATGCCGCCGCGGCCCGGCGAACGCGAACTCGTCCAGCAGACCCGTCGGCAGGGCTGGGTGATCACCCACGGCGAGATCGAGCCGAACACCTACGGTCTGGCCGTACCCGTCCGCCGGAAACCACCGTCACCGCCGACCTGCATCAACCTGATCTCGCACCGCGAGGATGTCGTCCTGGACGGGCGCGACGCAGTCATGAAGGCAGCCAACGAATTGTCGGCGATTCTGAGTTGAGAGGAAGGGGGCCAACGGTGTCCGACTGGGATCACGAGGTCGATGTCGTCGTGCTGGGCAGCGGAGGCGCGGGGCTCACCGCGGCACTGGCCGCCGCCGTTCACGGCGCCGACGTCGAGGTGTACGAGAAAGCGTCGACTGTGGGCGGCACGACGGCGGTATCGGGCGGGATCGTGTGGATTCCCGCCCACAACCGCGCCGCCGATGGCGAGCTGAGCGCCGACGATGCGATGGCCTACCTGCGCGCACAGTCGTTGGGCTTCATGGACGACGAACTGGTCGAGACGTTCGTGACCACCGGCGCTCCGATGCTCGACTTCGTGGAAGCGCACAGCGATCTGGTGTTCGAGGTCGCGGCGGGCTTTCCTGACTACAAGCCCGAACTGCCCGGCGGCAAGCCCGGGGGCGGCCGTTCCCTGAACGCCAAACCCTTCGATCTTTCCCTGCTCGGCGAGTGGAGCGACAGGATCTCTTCGTTCCCCGCCGATTTCAGCAATGTCGGGATCGACGCCGAGACCCGCGCCCGAATCCACGCCTCGGTCGACAGCGAGTCGGGGAACTACTGCGTCGCAGGCGCGGCGCTGATCGCCGGCCTGCTGAAAGGGCTGCTCGACCGAGGCATCTTCCCACATACCGGCGCACGCGTAACCGAACTCGTTGCCGATGCGCTGGGCATCACCGGAGTCCGAATCCAACAGGGCGACAGAGATTTCCGTGTGCGCGCGCGGAAAGCGGTGATCTTGGGGACAGGCGGCTTCGAGTGGGATCAGCGCCTCGTCGAGGCCTATCTCCGAGGACCGATGCGCGGCGCGGTCTCTCCACCCAACAACACCGGCGATGGGCTGCGGATGGCGATGGCCCACGGCGCCGATCTGGCCAACATGGGCGAAGCATGGTGGGTGCCCATCGTCGCGATCCCCGGCGACACCTTCGAAGGACGCCCGCGCAGCAGGAGCGTCCGGCTCGAGCGGACCCGCCCGCGCAGCATCATCGTCAACCGGGCGGGCAAGCGCTTCCTCAACGAGGCCGGCGAATACAACTCGATGGCCGGACCATTCCACTTCCTCGACCCGAAATTGGGCTACGCCAACGATCCTGCGTGGATTGTCTTCGATTCACTGCACCTCAAGCACTATGGCTTCCTCGGCGTCGACCCCGACGGACCGGTGCCCGAGTGGTTCTGCCAGTCGGCCGATCTCGATGAACTCGGCGAGAAGACCGGAATCGACCCCGCAGGGCTCGCGGCGACGCTGGCGGCATGGAATGAGAACGTCGCAGACGATCGCGACCCCGACTTCGGCCGTGGCGCAAGTGCTTACGACGGCTACTGGGGTGATGCCTTAGCCGCCACCGCAGCAGGCAAGACGCTCGGGCCGATCGACACCGCGCCCTACTTCGCTGTGCCGGTGTCCATCGGTGCCATGGGCACAAAGGGCGGCCCTCGCACCGATCGCGACGGGCGCGTCCTACACGTCAGCGGGACTGCGATCACCGGGCTGTTCGCGGCGGGCAACGCGATGGCCGGCGCCACCGGCAAGGCCTACGGCGGCGCCGGCGGCACCATCGGACCGGCCATGGTGTTCGGCTACCGCGCCGGCTACACGGCAGCCACCGGCACGTCATTGTCATGATCCGGTAGCCGATCGGCAACTGCCGGCTCCGCTGGTCGGCTACCCTCGTCGCTGTGACGACGGCACCGCAGAAGTTCAGCGCGATCACCAGAACGGCGGCGCAGACCCGTGTTCTGGACGCGGCGCTGAAGCTCATCGCCGAGCACGGCGTCAGTGGGACGTCGCTTCAGATGATCGCCGACGCGATGGGCGTCACCAAGGCCGCGGTGTACCGGCAGTTCAAGACGAAAGAAGAGATCGTCATCGCGATCACCGAACGCGAGATGAGCCGCCTGGAAGACGCGGTGGAAGCGGCCGAGGCAGTAGGACACACGGTCAGAGCCCGCGAGGTACTCCTGGACCGGATGATCGACCAGGCCATCGAGCGCCGCGGCATCGTCAGCGTCCTACAGTTCGATCCGGTGATCATCCGCTTGCAGGCCGAACACGAGCCATTCCAGCGCTTCATCGAACGGCTCTACGCCGCACTCCTCGGCACCGAGCCCGGCGTCGAGGCGCGGTTCCACGCGGCGATGCTGTCGAGCGCGATCAGCGTCGCGGTCATGCATCCGCTCGTCGCCGAGTTCGATGCCGAAACGCTGCGCGCACAACTCAGTCAAATGTCGAGACGCATGCTCGATCTGCCTGTCACGTCGTCTGAGAAGAGACGCTCGGCGGCGGTGTAAGCGTCCACGCCACCCTCGGCGACCGACGCCGAAAGCCGGTCCAGTTCCGGATGGTTCCGGAGTAGGGTCTGTGCCAGCGACAGAATCTGCGAGCGCGCTCTGGCCGACCGGCGCTGCGGGCTGTCAGCCCGGTGATGGGCGTCGATCACGTCGACGAGCTCAGCGAGCCCCACACCCTGTGCAGCAACGAGTTTGAGAATGGGTGCGTGGGTTTCAGCGCGCAGGTCGCGCACCGTCTGATCGGCTCCGTCCCGGTCGGCCTTGTTGACCACGACGATGTCGGCCACTTCAAGCAGACCAGCCTTGGCAGCCTGAATGGCATCGCCAGCACCGGGATTGAGGACCACAACCGTCGGATCGGCGACCGCCGCGATCTCGATTTCCGACTGCCCGACTCCCACCGTCTCGAGGATCACCAGGTCATAGCCGAGAGCCGACACCAGCGTGATCGAGGCCGGCACCGCGGCGGCGAGACCACCGAGGTGTCCGCGGGTCGCCACCGATCGGATCAGCACGTCGGGATCATTGATGTGCGCGGCCATCCGGATTCGGTCTCCCAGCAGCGCGCCGCCGCTGTAGGGAGACGACGGATCCACGGCCAGCACCGCTACCCGCATCCCGTCCGCGCGGTAAGCGCCGACCAGCGCCCCCACCGTCGTCGACTTCCCCGCACCCGGCGGCCCGGTGATCCCGACGACGCGCGCGGGCGTCACGGGCCCCAGAGCAGCGAGCACCTCCGCCCGCCGGCGGCTCTCCACGGCGCTCAGCAGCCGTCCCGCCGCACGCGGTGACCCGCCGCGAGCAGCGGCGATGAGCTCATCGATGGTCACTTCAGACAGATTACGCAGGCTCACTCCCGGTCGATTGTTACATGGTTGAGAATGCTATTCTCCACTGAAGAGAGTCGCCTTTCAAGGAGTGTTCGTATGGAGATCGCCGGAAGCTCTGCCGTGGTTGTCGGAGGCGCAGGCGGTCTCGGAGAGGCCACGGTGCGCCGACTGGCCGGCGCGGGCGCCAAGGTAGTGATCGCCGATCTCGCCGACGACAAGGGCAAAGCCCTCGAATCCGAACTCGGGGTGCGCTACGTACGGACCGACGCCACGTCTGAGGACTCGGTCAACGCCGCGATTGCCGAGGCGGAATCGCTGGGGCCGCTGCGTATTTCGGCTGACACCCACGGCGGGCCCGCCAGCGGCGGTCGGCTGATCGGCAAGGACGGCTCACCACTGGACCTCGACGGCTTCAAAAAGACGATCGAGTTCTACCTGACCGCGGTGTTCAACGTCATGCGACTGTCGGCCGCGGCAATCGCCAAGACCGATCCGCTTGATGAGGGCGCGCGCGGCGTCATCATCAACACGGCCTCGATCGCGGGCTACGAAGGGCAGATCGGCCAGCTGCCATACGCCGCAGCCAAAGGTGGCGTCCTCGGCATGACGCTGGTGGCCGCACGTGATCTGTCCCCCTTGGGGATTCGCGTCGTGACGATTGCCCCGGGCACAATCAATACTCCGGCCTACGGGCAGGCCGCCGACCAACTCGAGCAGTACTGGGGCCCGCAGGTGCCGTTCCCCAAGCGCATGGGTCGCTCCACGGAGTATGCGCGACTGGCACAGAACATCATCGAGAACGACTACCTCAACGGCGAGATCATCCGGCTCGATGGGGCGTTGCGGTTCCCGCCGAAATGAGCGGTCCGCTCGACGGCAAGGTGGCCTTCGTCGCCGGTGCGAGCCGGGGCATCGGCGCGACCATCGCCACGGCGCTGGCGCGCGCAGGTGCCTCCGTCGCCGTGGCGGCTCGATCCGAACGTGAGGGCAAGCCGCCCGGCACCATCGGCGCTGTCGCGCAGCGCATCACCGATGACGGTGGACGCGCGTTGCCCGTCGTGTGCGACGTCACCAGCGAGGCGTCGGTCGATGACGCCGTGGCGGCCACGGTCGCCGAATTCGGCGGCATCGACATCCTGGTCGCGAACGCGGGGGTCCTGTGGCTGGGCCCCATCGAATCCACGCCGCTCAAGCGCTGGCAGCTGTGCCTCGACGTGAACACCACCGGCGTCTTCCTCGTCACCAAGGCCGCCATCCCGCACGTGCGCGCCCGCGGCGCAGGCTCGCTGATCGCGATCACGACCACCGGCGTCACCATGACCGGGCACGGCGCCAACGCCTACTGGGTGTCTAAAGCCGCCGCCGAGCGGCTCTACCTCGGTCTGGCCGCGGACCTGAAAGCAGACAACATCGCCGTCAACTGCCTGAGCCCGTCGCGCGTCGTACTGACCGAGGGCTGGCAGGCCGGCGGCGCGGGGATGCAGGTCCCGCCCGAAATGGTCGAACCGCCAGAGGCGATGGCCGACGCCGCCGTTTTCCTCGCCCAGCAGGACGCTTCGGGCATCACGGGCACGATCCAGCGCTCGGAAAAAATGGTCAGGTAGCGCACCACTTGCACCGCGCTTTGCACCGCGAGCGCGCGTGTCTGCTCGCCAACACGCCGATAGCTCTTGGCATTTCGCGCACGCTCGCCAGCAGCGAGAGCGCGCTCACACGCGCGCGCCGCGGCGTGTCGCTGTGCAGACGCGCGCGCTCGCGGTGCGAGTCCTCTACTTCTTGGCGATCAGGCCGTCGACGATCTTGTTGAACTCCGGCGTCCCGAACGACACATACTCTGCGAGGTTCGCATAGTCCAGCGAGGCCATCACCGACTTCTCCAATTGCATGTTCATCAGCCGCTTGGTGGCCTCGACGGCCTGCTGGGGAAGTTCGAGCAGCTTCTTGGCGCAGGCGATCGCCTCGGCAAGCGGGTCCGCGACGACGTGATTGGCCAAACCGAGTTCGACGGCGCGCGAGGCCTTGATGCGAATACCGGTGAGCGCAAACTCCTTGGCCTGCAACAAACTTATCTGTGATCCCCACACCAGCGGGCCTCCGTCGGCGGCGACCAGACCGATCGAGACGTGCGGGTCGGCGAAGAACGCGTTCTCGCCGATGTAGACGACATCGGACAGCGCCGCGAGGCTGCAGCCGAGCCCGACGGCCGGCCCGTTGACGGCGGCCACGACGGGGATGCGGCAACGCACCATCCCGATGACAAGGTCGCGACCGTGCTTGATCGTCTTCTGGCGCAGCGCTTCGTCGTTGCGCAGCTCGTCGAGGTAGTTGAAGTCGCCACCGGCCGAAAAGGCCCGGCCCGCACCGGTGATCACCGCAGCTCGGGCGTCGACGTCCTCGTTCAGCTCCTCCCAGATCTTCGCGAGACCCACATGCAGATTGTCGTTGACCGCATTGAGGTCGTCAGGCCGGTTGAGGGTGATGATGCGTAGCGCACCGTCGGCCTCGACCTTGATTTCGTCCGGCATTCCATACATGTTCTAGACCCCCAGTCCGAGGATGCGTTGCGCGATGATGTTCTTCTGAATCTGTGACGTGCCGCCCATGACACTTTGTGCGCGGCTGTACATGTAGGCCCCAAAGAGCTCCTCGTCGCCGGTGCCCACGGTCTTGAGCGCTGCATGTCCGACCGACTGCTCGACCCACGTCATCAGCAGCTTGTCGAGCGATCCCTGCGGGCCGTGATTGAGACCGTCGAGTTGTTCCGACAACCGCCTGCGCACGTGGAGGCGCAACATCTCCGTCTGCACCCATGCCCACAGCAGTTCCTCGTTGGGGGCGTCGGCGAGCCCGGATGCCATCTGCCGCACGGTCTTTCCGTAGCGGGCCGAGAATCCGAGCGTCGACGGTTCGCGTTCGTGGCTGACGACTGTCATCGCCAGCTTCCAGCCCTCTCCCGGAGCGCCGACCATATTCTTGGCAGGCACCCGTGCACCGTCGAAACCGACCTGGCCGAACTCCTTGGTGACGCCGCTGATCATCTTCAGTGGACGCTGCTCGATGCCGTCCTGGTGCATCGAGACGATGAACGCCGAGATGCCTTTGTGCTTGGGAACGTCCTTGTCCGTGCGGGCGAGGACCAGACACCAGTCCGCCACGTCGGAGTAGCTCGTCCAGATCTTGTGCCCGTGGATGACGTACTCGTCACCGTCCCTGACGGCGGTGGTGGTCAGAGAGGCCAGATCCGATCCGGCACCTGGTTCTGAGAAGCCCTGACACCACCGTTCCGTGCCGTTGATCATGCCGGGCAGAAAACGCTGCCGAAGTTCCTCGCTGCCATGGTGACTCAGGCCGACGACGAGATATCCCAGGCTGGGCCGCGCGGGAGCGCCCGCCTTGGCGATCTCCTCGTCGACTATCACATCGTAGACAGGGGGAAGATCCTGTCCGCCGTACTCCTTCGGCCACGAGGTGCCGAAGAAGCCCGCCTCGAACAGAGCCTGGTGCCACTCCCCCGCCTTGGCCCAGTAGGCGTCACCAGAGGTCGGGAACTTGCCCTTCTGCTCCTTGAGCCAGCCGCTCAGCCGTTCGCGGAACGCGGCCTCGTCCGGCGAATCACGAAAGTCCAATGGTCAGCTCCTCCAACTTGGCGGGCCAGGTCTCGGTGGCAGCCAACACCCGGCGAAGATAGACGTGAGCCAGGCACTCCCACGTGTTGCCGATACCGCCGTGCACCTGAATCGACGTCTCGCACACTGTCATTGCGGCGCGTGCGCAATAGATCTTCGCCACCCGGTTCGCCTCGATCGCTTCACGCACCGGGAGTTCGTCGACCGCCCACGCGCCGTGGCGCGCCACGCTGATCGACCCCTCGATCAACGCCAGACCCTCGGCGAGCAGATGTGCGACGGCCTGGTAGGAGCCGATGGCCGACCCGTACTGCTCACGTACCTTGGCGTACTCGGTGGCCAGCGCGTGGGTGCCCCGAGCCGCTCCGACGATGTCGGCCGTGGTCGCCGCGAGTGCCAAGGCATACCAGCGCCCGGCGTCTTCGTCGGACAACTCGGTGAGCTCGCTCGGTGACTCCACCACTCCGGCAAGGCTTCCCGTCAGGTCGACCGATTCCGGGGCACTCTCGGGCGGCAAATCCGCTCGTCCCAGCCGGTTCTGGAGATCGTCGATGAGCACCGGCCCGAGGTAGGGCACGTCGACCAATCCCCTGCCGAACTCCTCGGCGACGATGGCGACCTCCACGGCCGACGCCCCGTCGGCGCGCAGGGTCCGGAACCCGGTGGCGTCCACCGCCTTCTCCAGCCGCGCACGACGCGTCGCGTCGTCGAGGTCGGCCACCGACCCCGGCCCGAAGTCACCTGCCACCTCCGCTGCGGCATCGCGCAGCTGTCGCTGCTCCTGGGTCAGACGGACGTCCACTGTTCTCCTCCGCTCTCGGGGCTCATCGCGCGCTCCCGCAACACTCTCCGCAGCACCTTGCCCGAGGGCAGCCGCGGGATTTCGTCGACGACCAGCACCTGACTGGGACGTTTGTAGGAAGCGAGCCGATCCCCCACGAGGGTGACGAGCTCATCGGTGTCGACGGTGCGGTTCACCGCAACTGCGGCGACGATCGCCTCTCCGTCGGCCACGGGAACACCGAACACCGCGCAGTCCTCGACGGCGGAATGGCCGTGAAGCACGGCCTCGATCTCAGCGGGCGCGACCTGGAAGCCGCGGACCTTGATCATCTCCTTGGCGCGGTCGGTGATCCTCAACCAGCCGTCGGCATCGAGACTCCCGACGTCGCCGGTGCGATACCAGTCGTCGCAAAATGCCTCCGCCGTGCAGTGTTCGGGGAGGTAGCCGGCCATCGCCGAGCCGGAGCGCACCTGGATCTCGCCCTCCTCGCCCGCGGGCAGCGGCTCGCCGGTCTCGAGTGAGACGGTCCGGATGTTCACGTCCGCGACGGCACGCCCGACCGTGTCGAGCCGCGCGCCCTGAAGGTCGTTGCAGGAGATCACCGGAAGCTCGCTCGCGCCGTAGGCGGTCACCCACGAGACCCCTGTGCGTGCCGAAACCGCCTCCGCCACGCTCTGTGTGACCGGGGTGGCACACCACATGATGTAGCGCAGCGACGACAGGTCGTGGTCTTCCAGGTGTGGATGCGCCGACAGCGCCAGGGCAATGGGCGCGACGGCCATCTCGATTGTGATGCCGTCGGATTCGATGTGGCGCAGCATCGCATCGATGTCGAACCTGCGGTGCAGCCGGATCCACGCGCCGGTGTCGAGCGCCATGATGATGTTGAGCAGACCGAGGATGTGCGACGGCGGGGTCATCACCTGCATCCGGTCTGCCTGCGTCAACCCGATCGCCTCACGCCAGTGCCGGATGGCCACGGACAGCGAGGCATGCGTGTGGCGCACCGCTTTGGGCAACCCCGTCGTTCCTGAGCTGAACACGAACACCGCGTCGGCTTCGGGCGCCGGCGCCTCTGCCAGCCAGGACCCGGGCACGATCTCGTCGTCGAGCGAGACCATGGGCATCGTGTCGGCGAGCACGGGATGATCGCCCACCGCATGCGTGGGCGCCGTCAGCGACAGGGCGTAGTCGACCTCGGCCCGCTTCCACGCCGGGCTCAGAAGCACGGCCGCCGCTCCGAGTCGCCAGATGGCGCGCAGCGCGACGACGAATTCGGGGCGGTTGGACGACATCAACGCGACGCGGGAACCGCGCGTGACTCCACGCCGACTCAGCGCCGATGCCATACCGCCGGCCAGTGCGTCGAGGTCGGCGAGGCTGAACTCCCGTTCCTCGAAGGCGAGCGCCATCGGCTCACTCACGTCGCGCGCGCCCCTTCCGGAAGTAGTGGATGATGTCCGCGAGAGGACTACGGTTTGTCGAGGAGAATAGTATTCTCCTATTATCAGAATGACAATGTCGAAAGAGGGTCACATGACCGACCCGCAGGCACCGGGAACGGGGTCCGCAGTGACTGAGGCAGCAGCCCAGGGCACCATCACCATCCACCTCGACGGCTCGACCGCATCGGTCGGCCAGCGGCCGGGTGAAACCCTGCTGGAAAGCGCGCGCCGCGCCGGCATGGGACCGCCGTTCTCCTGCGAGGCAGGCAACTGCGGCACGTGCATGGCGCTTCTCACCGAGGGCACGGCGACGATGCGCGTCAACGACGCGCTCACCGAAGACGAAGTCGACGAGGGATACGTGCTCACCTGCCAGGCCGTTCCCGACACCCCGAACGTGACCGTCAACTACGACGAGTGAGCCGCCGCGCCGGCGTGCTCGTCCAGCGCAGGCGCAGGCCGATACTCGGGCTCATAGCCCGCAATCCTGATGGGACTGCCCACCAACCGAAAAGCTCCTGCGGTGACCAACGCCTCAGGTGTCGCCTGGAGAGCTTCCGGCAATGTGCGCACCGCGGCGACCGGAAGTCCCAACGGCCGCAACCGTTCCTGCCAGTTCAGGGCGGTGTCCGTCGCCAAGACCGCGCTGACCAACTTCAGCACGTCGTCGCGACGCGCCGCGCGCTCGGCCAGCGTGGCGAAGCCCTCGATACCGGCCTCGGCAGCGAACGCCGCCCAGAAGGCGTCGTGGGTGATGAACAGCGCCAGGTATCCGTCGGCGGTCAGGAACAATTGCGCGGGCACGTAGAACGAGTGCGCGCCATAGGGATAGCGCTTCGGCTCGAGTCCGTCGTTGAGGAACGCCGCTGCGCGATAGTTCAGCTGGGAGAGCATCACATCCTGCATCGACACGTCGACCTGCCCGCCGCGGCCCGCGACGATCTGGGCCAGCAGTCCGAGCGCCGCGGTGAGCCCCGTCGAATTGTCCACCGACGAATATCCCGGCAGCGTCGGAGGACCCGCCGGATCACCCGTCATGGCCGCCACGCCCGTCGCCGCCTGGATCACGTAGTCGAACGCCGGGTCGTCACCGCCGTCGAGCCCGAAGCCGGTCAGCGCGACGCAGACGATGGCCTCGTTGAACTCTTTGAGCGCCTCGTAGGTCAATCCCAGCCGCTTGATCGCCGACGGCTTCATATTGACAAGCAGCGCATGTGAATTCGCGACGAGCTCACCCAGCTGCTGCCGGCCTTCGGCCGAGCGGAGGTCGAGTACCACGCTCTGCTTGTTCCGATTCAGACTCGCGAAGTAACTGTCGCTGACCTGCCTGGAGATCTCGCCGCCCGGCGGTTCGACCTTGATCACTTCGGCGCCGAGATCGGCGAGCATCATCGTCGCGTACGGCCCCGCCAGCATGACACCGACCTCGAGGATTCGGATTCCCGCGAGCGGGCCGACAGACGTCACTTGACGGCCTTCGCGAGCTCTCCGATCACCTCACGGGTCCGGTACTTCGACGCCACCAGCTCGTCGCGTGTCTCCCCGATCGGCAACAGACGCACCGAAAGGTCCGTGACCCCGGCGTCGGCAAATTGTTTGAAGCGAGCCAGGATCGCGTCCTCATCGCCCGCTGCGCAGAGGTCGCCGACGTTGCGCGCGTCGCCGCGGTCCAGCAGCCGCTGATAGTTCGGCGAGGTCTCCGCCTCAGCCAAGATCCGGTTGGCCCGTTCCTTGGCGGCCTCGATCTCAGAGTTGGCGCACAGACAAACCGGGATGCCGGCCACGATGCGCGGCGCCGGGCGTCCCGCGTCGGCCGCAGCCTTGGTGATCTTCGGCGCGATGTGCTCACCGATGGCCTTCTCGTCGGCCATCCACAGCACGGTGCCGTCGGCGTGCTCACCCGCTATCTGCAGCATCACGGGGCCGAGCGCGGCGACCAGAACCGGAAGTGGCTGCGCTGCACCGAGAACGGTCGGGTTGTGCACCGTGAAGGTGTCGTTCTCCACGTCGACGTCGCCGGGCCCGGCCAGTGCGGCGTTGAGCACCTCGAGGTAGTCGCGGGTGTACGCCGCGGGCTTCTCATAGGGCATGCCCAACATGTCGCGCACGATCCAGTGGTGCGACGGCCCGACACCGAGGGCCAGTCGCCCCGCCGCGATCGCATGCACGGAAAGCGCTTGTCGGGCAAGCGCGATCGGGTGTTGCGCCTGCAGGGGGACCACAGCCGTGCCGAGTTCGATGCGCGAGGTGTGGGCGGCCATCAGCGCGACCATCGTCAGACAGTCGAAGTCGTTGGGCACCTGGGGCATCCACGCGGTGTCCAGACCGGCCGATTCCGCCCATTCGATGTCGGACACCAGCTTGGCCACCTTGCGTGCCATGTCGCCGCGCTCAGCCCCGATCATCACACCGAGCCTCATGCTGAGTTCTCCTTTGCCGAGAGTGCGACCAGATCGCGGATATCGCCGTGAACGCGCGCTGAGCGCACCGTCGGCGGGCTGAAAGTCACTGGGCGGCTTCTTTGGTCAGCTCACGCACATCGCGCACCAGGTCCTCGAGCGAGGTCCCCGTCGGGAACACGGCGGCGGCACCGGCGTCCAGCAGCTTCTGCACATCGCCCTGCGGGATGGTCCCGCCCACGACCACCGCGATGTCACCTGCGTCGGCGGCCCGCAGCGCGTCGACCGTCCGGGCTGTCAGCGAAACGTGGGCGCCGGAGAGAATCGAAAGTCCGACCAGCGCAACATCTTCCTGGAGGGCAATCGAGACGATGTCCTCGATACGCTGCCGGATACCGGTGTAGATCACCTCGAAACCCGCGTCGCGCAGCGTGCGCGCGACGATCTTGGCTCCTCTGTCGTGGCCGTCCAACCCGGGCTTGGCCACCAACACACGTACACCCATCGCCAGAACACCTCCTCTCTAGAAAACGACGGGCTGCTGGAACTCGCCCCACACCGACTTCAGTGTCGACACCATCTCGCCCACGGTGCAGTAGGCATTCGCGCAGTCGATCAGATTGTGCATCAGGTTGCCGTCGCCCTCAGCGGCGCGGGCCAGCGCGGTCAGCGCCTCCTTCACCGCGACGTCGTCACGCTCGGCCTTGACCTTGGCAAGACGCCTGAGCTGCTTGTCGCGCCCCTCCGCGTCGAGCTCGTAGGTCGCGAGGTCGGGCGGTGGTTCGTCGACGACGAACTTGTTCACACCGACGACGGGCCGCTCCCCCGACTCGACCTGCTGATGGATTTTGAACGCCTCGTCGGCGATCAGGCCCTGCAGGTAACCGTCCTCGATACAGCGCACCATGCCGCCGTGAGTCTCGAGATCGTGCATGATCTCGACGATCTTCTCCTCCGTGGCATCGGTGAGCGCCTCGACGAAGTACGAGCCCCCGAGCGGATCGGCCACCTTGGTCACGCCGGTCTCATAGGCCAGGATCTGCTGGGTGCGCAGCGCCAGCGTCGCCGACTCCTCCGACGGCAACGCGAACGGCTCGTCCCACGCCGCAGTGAACATCGACTGCACGCCGCCCAGCACGGCAGCCAGGGCTTCGTAGGCGACGCGCACCAGATTGTTCTGCGCCTGCGGCGCATACAGCGACGCCCCACCTGCGACACAACCGAACCGGAACATCGACGCCTTGTCGGTGGTGGCGCCGTAACGCTCCCGCACGATCGTCGCCCAGCGCCTGCGGCCGGCCCGGTACTTGGCGATCTCTTCGAAGAAGTCGCCGTGGGTGTAGAAGAAGAACGAAATCTGCGGCGCGAACTTGTCGATCGTCATGCGGCCGCGCTCGACGACGGTGTCGCAGTAGGTGACGCCGTCGGCGAGGGTGAACGCCATCTCCTGCACGGCGTTGGCACCGGCATCGCGGAAGTGGGCGCCCGCCACCGAGATCGCGTTGAACCGCGGCACCTCGGCGGCGCAGAACTCGATGGTGTCGGCGATCAGTCGCAACGACGGCTCCGGCGGCCAGATCCACGTCCCCCGGGAGGCGTACTCCTTGAGGATGTCGTTCTGGATGGTGCCGGTGAGCTTCTCCCGCGGGACGCCCTTCTTTTCAGCCGCCGCGACGTAGAAGGCGAGCAGGATGGCCGCGGTGCCGTTGATCGTGAAGCTCGTGCTGATCTTGTCCAGCGGAATGCCGTCGAACAGGATCTCCGCGTCGGCGAGGGTGTCCACCGCGACGCCGACACGACCGACCTCCTCGCCGAACTCGGCGTCGTCGGAGTCGTAGCCGCACTGCGTCGGCAGGTCGAGGGCCACCGACAGTCCCGTACCGCCCTGATCCAGCAGATAGCGGTAACGGCGGTTCGATTCCTCAGCGGTGCCGAAGCCCGAATACTGGCGGAATGTCCACGTCTTACCGCGGTACCCGGACGCGAAGTTGCCGCGGGTGAACGGATACACGCCGGGCGGTGGCGGTTCGACCGCCCGCTCGCCCGGTCCGTACACGGGGTCCAGCGGGATACCGGAAGGGGTCTCGACCCGAGGCACGACTTGCTCGCTCATCGTTGGATAACGTACTTGCAAAAAATGAGAATGCCAATACCGTCTGGGGGAAAGCTGCACGCCGCAGCATGTGCAACACCCCCAATATGTGAGTCGAAGCCCCGGTACACAGCGATTATGGGATTCGCCTAAAATGAGAACGGCACTATCTAGCGCCGATGAGGAGGGCCGACGTTTGCCTGAGAGCAGCGCACAGTTCGCCGACCGCACCATCGTGGTCTCGGGAGGCAGCCGAGGGATCGGGTTGGCCATTGCGCTGGGAGCCGCCCGTCGCGGCGCCAACGTCGTGCTTCTGGCCAAGACGGCCGAGCCGCACCCCAAGCTTCCCGGCACCGTGCACACCGCCGTGGCTGAGGTAGAGGCGGCCGGCGGCAAAGGTGTCGCGGTGGTCGGCGACGTCCGCAAGGAAGAAGACGTCGCACGCGCGGTCGATACGGCCGTGGCGCACTACGGCGGCGTGGACATGGTCGTGAACAACGCCAGCGCGATCGCCACCGAGCCGACCGATCAACTGTCGGCCAAGAAGTTCGATCTGATGATGGACATCAACGTTCGAGGCACCTTCCTGCTGACCAAGGCCGCGCTGCCGCACCTGCAGAAATCACGGTCCGCACACGTGCTCACACTCGCGCCGCCGCTGAATCTGTCTCCCAAATGGCTCGGCGCCCACCCCGTCTACACGTTGTCCAAGTACGGGATGACGCTGATGTCGCTCGGCTGGGCCGCCGAGTACGCCGACGCGGGGATCGGTTTCAGCTGCCTGTGGCCCGAGACCTACATCGCGACCTCGGCGGTCACCAACCTGGCCGAAGGGGATGCGCTGGTGAAGGCGTCACGCAGTCCCGACATCATGGCCGACGCCGCGGTCGCGGTCCTGTCGCGGCCCCCGGACACCGTGAACGGAAAGACCTTTATCGACTCCCAGGTCCTCGCCGAAGCCGGCGTGACCGACCTGTCCGCGTACGGCGGCGGCGACGCCCCGATCCTGGACATCTTCGTCGACGAGCGCACGTCATGAGCATCTCTCTGCTTCTGGAGATGGCGTGCGACGCCGGTCCTGATCGGACGGCGCTCGTCGCCGACGACGTGCGGCTCACCACAGCCGAACTGAGCGCCCTGGCAGACGGTGGCGCCGGCGTGATCGCCGCATCGGGGGCCCAGCATGTCGCCTACGTCGGCACGGGTGGTGCGATGCTGCCGCTGCTGCTGTTCGCCGCGGCGCGCGCCGCGATACCGGTCACCCCGTTGAACTACCGACTCTCTGCCGAGGGTCTGCGCGCGCTGCTCGACCGACTGCCCGCGCCGCTGGTGATCGTCGACGACGACTACCGCGACGCAGTGGGTGACCGGTACCCGACGATGGGCTCCACCGAATTCCTCGAGACGGCCCGCGCAGCCGAACCTGCTGCCGAGTTCGCCGACCCCGATGGGGTCGGGGTGGTGCTATTCACCTCGGGGACGACATCCAAACCCAAAGCCGTCGAACTCACCCACAGCAACTTGACCAGCTACATCATGGGCACCGTCGAATTCGCCGCCGCCGAACCCGACGACGCCGCATTGATCTGTGTCCCGCCCTACCACATCGCCGGGGTCAGCGCCGCCCTGTCGAATCTCTACGCGGGCCGGAAGATGGTGTACCTGACCAACTTCGACGCACACAAGTGGGTGCAGCTGGTGGCCGACGAAGGCGTCACCTCGGCGACGGTGGTGCCCACCATGCTCGACCGCATCGTCACCGTCCTCGAATCGCAGAACACCACCCTTCCGACACTGCGCACCCTGGCCTACGGCGGGTCCAAAGTTCCTCTCCCCCTGGTGCGTAAAGCACTCGAACTACTACCCGGGGTCGGATTCGTCAACGCCTACGGGCTCACCGAGACCAGCTCGACGATCGCCGTACTCACCCCCGACGACCACCGCGCCGCGCTGGCGGCCACCGACGAGTCCGCGATCCGACGCCTCGGATCGGTAGGACAACCCGTCCCGGGCATCGAAATCGAAATCCGCGCCGAGGACGGCACCGTCCTGGGGCCGGGCCAGACCGGTGAACTGTTCGTGCGCGGCGAGCAGGTCTCGGGCAAATACACCGACATCGGTTCGGTGCTCGACGAACGCGGCTGGTTTCCCACCAAAGACGTCGCCCACCTCGACGAGGCGGGCTACCTGTTCATCGGCGGCCGCTCCGACGACACCATCATCCGCGGCGGCGAGAACATCGCCCCCGCCGAGATCGAGGACGTCCTCGTCGAGCACCCCCACGTGCGTGACTGCGCCGTCGTGGGCGCCGACGACCCCGAATGGGGCCAGATCATCGTCGCCGTCGTCGTCCCCCAGCCCAGCACCGAACCCGACGTCGAAGACCTGCGTTCCTACGTCCGATCCCAGCTGCGCGGGTCCCGGACCCCCGACCGGGTGGTATTCCGCGAAGAGCTGCCCACCAACGCGACCGGCAAGGTGCTGCGCCGCGAACTCGTCAACGAACTCAACGTGACGTCGAAGGAGCCCGCATGATCAAGAACGGCACCCGCCTGCAAAGCCAAGTCTGCGACACCCAGGTGATCATCGTGCGCAGCGCTGAGAGCCTCGAAGACCTGCGGATCGGCGGGGCACCCGCCATCCCCATCGGAGACCAGCCCGATTCCAGCCTGTCCCTGGACGACACGCTGGCCGACGGGAACCTGATGGGCAAACGCTACGTCGACGACGACGGCGCCGAGGTCCTCGTCACCAAAGCCGGCAAAGGCACCATCAGCATCGGCACAACCCCCCTGGCACTCAAAGAAGCCAAACCGCTGCCCGCCAGCGACTGAGCGACAGCGGTTCCCTGCGGCGGGTCGCCGTCGCGATCCAGGGTGCGGCCGAGACACGCCTGATACGTTCGGCCGGTGAGGCCACGCCGCCTGCTTGTCAAGTACGCTGCCGGCCTCACGTTTGCCTACCTGCTGACCGTCGCCGAGGTCGTGGCAATCGTCGTCGCGCTGGCGGGCCGCGGCGTCGTCACGCTCGGCAACGTCGTCACCCTGTCGGTGGTCGGACTGATCGGCATCACGACGGTCACTCTCGGCGCGGTGCTGATACTGCGTCCGTCGTTGCGCTGGCTCAACGCGGGCCGGCGTCCCACTCCTGCCGAAATCCGGACGACGTCACGGATCACGCGACGCCAAGCCGCCATCACGCTTGCGCCGTGGCTCCTCACGGCGGCGGTCCTTGTTCCGCTGAATCTGCACGCCGAAGCCACGGTCTTCATCGTGCTGACGACAGCCCTGCTGTTCGGCGCCATCGCGACGGTGTCTACGGGATTCCTGTTCACGTTGCGGACGCTGCGGCCCGTGCTGGCTGCCGTACCTGCCGATGCCGAACGACCGCCCGCACCCGGGGTGCGGGCCCGACTGCTGATCATGTGGGTGATCTGCACGGCGCTGCCGGGATCCGCGATCGCGGTGCTCTTGGTGATGAGATACCGGGAATGGCTGCTCGACAGCTCGTCGCCCATCGAACTGGCGCTGCTCGTCCTGGCATTGGTGGCCGTCGTCCTGGGCTTGAGAGCGATGATCCTCGTGTCGATGTCCATCTCCGATCCGGTCAACCAGGTCGTCGACGCGATGGCCGATGTCGAGAAGGGAAAGATCGACCGCACCATCGAGGTCTACGAATGGTCCGAGATCGGCCGGCTGCAAAGCGGTTTCAACCGCATGGTTGCCGGCTTGCGGGAACGGGACCGGGTGCGGGATCTGTTTGGACGCCACGTCGGCGAGGAGGTCGCCCGCCGGGCCGTCGACGAAACCTCCCGACAGGAAGCCACCGGTGACGAGCGCGAAGTGGCAGTACTGTTCATAGACCTGGTGGGCTCGACACAGTTGGCTGTCGAGCGAGAACCCCACGAAGTGGCCGAAATCCTCAACGATTTCTTCCGGATCGTCGTCGCGGCAGTCGACGATAAGCACGGCCTGGTCAACAAGTTCCAGGGCGATGCCGCGCTGGCGGTTTTCGGTGCACCACTGCGGATCGCCGACCCGTACTCGGCGGCGATGGCTACAGCACGGGCGCTTGCTCTCGCATTACGAAGGCTGCCAGTCGACTTCGGCATCGGCGTGTCCGCGGGGCCGGTGTTCGCAGGCAATATCGGCGCAGAGAACCGCTACGAGTACACCGTCGTCGGCGATGCGGTCAACGAGGCTGCGCGACTCGCCGACCACGCCAAGCAGTTTCCGGGCCGGACCCTGTGCTCGGGCACGGCGCACGCGCAGGCGAGCGCCCCCGAACAAGCGTGCTGGACAGCCGACGGCCAGACGATCCTGAGGGGACGCTCTAAGGCCACCTGCATCTTCACGCCCTCGAAAGGTTAGGCCGGCGCTGCGGGTGGAAATGCGCGCCTATGCGTTCCGCCGACGAGTGGCCGTTGCGACAGCTGGTGCCGGACAGTCAAGACTGAGCATCAGTCAGCCCGCGGTCACCGTCCGCACCATCACGGTCGTAAAGCGTCTGCGACTGATCCGCCAGCCCGTGTCGGTGCGAACCAGCTCGTCGTCGTAGAACCCGGCAGCACTGACTCCAGAGGTGTTGTCCTGCGACATGATCAACGCGTCGACATACGCCTGCGCCGTCGCAGCGTCCCCGTCGACCGAGACAGCCTGATTGGTGATCCGGTGCAAGGTGTGCCCAGCCATCTCGTGCGCGGCGACCATGAACTCGACAACGGCGTCGACGCCACGCCAGTGGCCGATCTCGCCGTAGTCGAGCTCGCAGTCATCGGTGAACACCGTGCGGAACAGCGGCCAGTCGCGACGGTCGATCCCCGTGGCGTACCGGATGAGGACATCCCTGATGTCCTGGCAGTCTTCTCGGTGACTCATCAGAACTCTCCGTTCGGCTCATCGGGTCAGCGCGTCACCACGGTTGCGACGCCCCTCAGCGGTCAGCAGGCGCGTAGCGCAGCATCGTGACGTCGTGGTCGGGATAGTCGAAGAACACCGGCTTGACCCTCATCCCGATCGCGACGGCCTCAGGTTCGACGTTCACGAGTTCGGTCGAGAAGCGCGGCCCCTCGTCCCATTCGACGATGGCGAGCAGTTGCGGCACCGCATCGGCGAAGTGCGGCCCGACGGGACGCCGAGCCACGGTGAACGAGTACAGGGTCCCCATTCCCGAGATCTCCCGCCACTCCAGGTCATTCGCAAGCGTCCGCGGCGCGCGAACACGGGGATAGAACACATACGACTGCGAGGAGGGCGAGTACTGGATGACCACCCGATGCTCGGCAAGCCCATCCCAAAACGGCGCCGTGGTCGGTGTTTTCACGGGCATCGGCCGCTCAAGACCGGTCACGGTCAGTCTCCTTCCAGAACGAGCGTGGTCTGCTCGGACAAAATTCCACCATTGCCCGAGACGAAAGCCCGGTGACAATCGGCGACCTGGGCGGCGCCTGCGCGCCCCATGATCTGCCTGGCCGCATCGCAGACGTGGTGCATCCCACCGGCATTACCTGCCTGCCCGAACCCCAACTGCCCGCCGGCGGTGTTGAGCGGGAAGTCGCCGCGAAAGGTCAGATCGTGTTCGGTGACGAACTCCATCCCTTTGCCCTTCTCACAGAAGCCGGCGTCTTCGAGGCTCAGCAGCACCGTGATCGTGTAGCAGTCGTAGATCGACACCATGTCCATCTGGTCGCGGGTAAGGCCGGACATCGAAAAAGCGGTATCGGCTGCGCGCACGATCGGCGTGTGCAACAGATCCTCGGCGTAGGTGGGCGTCTTGTAGGGCACCTGCTCGCCGAATCCCTTGATCCACACCGGCCTGTTCTTGGCTTTGGCGGCGACATCCGCGCCGGCAACCACGACCGCCGCGCCCCCGAGGCACGGCATCACGATCTCCAACATGTGCAATGGGTCGGCGATGACCGGGCTGGCCAGCACGTCCTCGATGGTGAGAGGCTTGTCTTTCCAGATCGCCCCCTCGGTGTGGTTGGCGTTGACACGCTGATCCACCACAATCTTGGCCATCGCCCGCTCGTCGTAGCCGTAGACCGAGGCGTAGCGTTGAGCGACCTGGCCGTACGGTCCGTTCTGGCCGAGGTTCCCATACGGGATCTCGAATTCAGCTTGTGGAGAGCCGAATTGGTTGCTCGACGCGCCGAAGTAGACGGCGTCGATGAGTGGTTTGGGCTTCTTTTCCGACGTCGGGGTGAGGTAGCGCGCCGGAATGGCACACAGCACCACGTCGCAGATGCCGAGCTCGATCGCGGCGGCCGCGCGCCACACCATGCCGACTGCGCTGGCACCTCCGAGATCAACGAGTTCAGCGAAACCGGCACGCACACCAAGGTATTCGGCGACCGTCGAGGGTACGAAGATCTCGGACTCGGCGAGGTGTGAGGTGACGATGCCGTCGACCAGCTCGCCGGAGAGCCCGGCGTCGTCGAGCGCCGCGGAACCGAGTTCGGCCCACTGCTCGAGCGTGAACGGCGCGATGCTTGCCTTATTCATCCGCTCCGGCGGCAGCTCCACGTAGCCGACGATGGCGGCCTCACCGCGCAAACCCATGTGCTGCTCCTGTCACTTGCGGGGCAAACCGAGAATCATCTGGGCGATGATATTGAGCTGAATCTCTTTGGTACCGCCGCCGATCAGTTCGGCGGGCAGGTGGAAATATGGCTCGACGATCGGCGGGTCGGAGTCCTCGACGAGTGCGGACGGCGCGGCGAGCTCCAACGTGGCTTTGAAGGTGCGACGCAGCATCACGTTCATCGCCACCTTCGCGATGCTCGATGCGGGGCCGGCCGCCTGCCCGTCGAGGAGCCGCATGACCTCGCGCACGGCCAGCACTTTGATCGCGTTGGCGTAGGCGTCGGCCTCACCGAGAGCTGCCAGCACCCTGGCCCTGTCGGGCCGATCCTCCTCGGCGAGCCTGCGCAGAATGCTCGCCCGGTCGAAGTTGACGTAGCCGCTGATCGCGACCCGCTCTTGGGCCATCGTCGCGATCGCGAGATTCCAGCCGTCGGTCGGACCGCCGAGCAGTAGCTCGTCGGGGACGAAGACATCGGACAGGAACACCTCGTTGAAGTGGGCTTCGCCGGTGGCTTGGCGGATCGGCTGCAGTTCGATTCCTTCGGACCGCATGTCCACGATGAAGTACCCGATGCCGCGGTGCTTGGCGGCGTCCGGATCGGTGCGGGCCAACAGTGCGCCGTAGTCCGCGGTGTGTGCCGACGATGTCCAGATCTTGTGACCGTTGATCCGCCAGCCGCCGTCCACCTTCGTGGCGCGTGTCGCAAGGGAGGCGAGGTCGGAACCAGCGCCCGGCTCGCTGAACAATTGACACCAACCGAGTTCACCGCGTTGCGTCGCCGGAATGAACCGCTCCTGAAGGTGTTCGGGCGCCGAGCTGATGAGCGATGGCAGAATCCACTCGGAAATCCCCAGCGACGGTCGGACGAGTTCGGGTCGCTTCGCGAACTCCTCGTCGATGATCAGCTGTTGTAGCTGGGTCGCCGCGACTCCCCAGGGTCTTGGCCAGTGCGGCGCGATCAGACCGGCGTCGGCGATCAGGGTGCGCTGCGGTCCAGTGGCGAGGTTCGGATAATCGCCCTGCCTACCCGGCCGATCGTTGCGCAGCGTGAGCGCTTCATCGAGCACAGCCGCCACATCGCGGCGGAAATCCGCATCGACATCACCGAGTTTCACCGAGACATCGCGGCTGCGGGTCCGGGTCAGGTCGCCGAGCTGCTCGGCGAAACGTCCTGCGGGCCCGATCGATGCGGCCAGGCTTGTCGCCTTGCGCCAGTAGAGGTGAAGGTCGTGTTCCCACGTGTAGCCGATCGCCCCGAACATCGTGAGGGTGTCGAGGACCAGGTCGGGTGCGGGCGCGATGGCCATCAGCGCGGCACCGGACGTGGCGATCCGATACTGCGCCGGATCCTCCGACAGGGACCGCACCGCGTCCCACGCCGCTGAGACCGCGAGTTCGCTGCTGACCAGCAGCATGGCGGCCTGGTGCTGCAGGGCCTGGAAGGTGCCGATCGGTTTACCGAATTGTTCGCGGGTGCGCAGATGCTCGGTGACAGCCTGTACGCACCACCGGACGGTGCCCGCGGCAGCAGTGGCCGTCAGTGCCAGTGTCACGCTGCGCGCATGATCATCGTCGATACCCTGCAGCACAGCGTCGGTGGGACAGGTGTAACCGTCGAGGCGCACGACGCCGATGTCAACAGTCTTGTCGGTGCCGTTGCGGACTTCGACACCGAGGCCCCTGTGCGCGAGGCCACTGTGCGCGGTATCCAGAACCAGCCACACGGTGTCGTCGTCTGCATGGGCCGCAGCGAGAATCAGCTGCGCCGAGCACGCGGCCAGTGTCGGTCCGCAGGAGCCGGTGACCGACCAGCCCTGCGCCGTCGGCGTTGCGCGGAAGTTGTTGTCCTCAGGCAAGATAACCGTGGCCGGTGCCCCACCGGCCAGCCGTCGGAGGATCTCCCCACGCGCTGGCGTGTCGTCGGCGAGTCCGGCTATCGCGCTCGCCGTCACGCTCTGCAGTACCGGCCCGGGCAACATGGCGAGTGCCGCAGCCTCCAGTACGCACGCGGTGTCGACGAGAGTGCCGCCCTGGCCCCCGAACTCCTCGTCGAGGTGCACTGCGTGAAAACCGTTGGCCACAAAGTCGTCCCACCAATGGGGTAACTCACCGGCGGCCGCTGCGTCGAACGACTGGCGGGTCTTGTCGATCGGAGCATGCCGCGCGGCGAACTGTGCGACGGCGTCGGCCAACTGGAGCTGCTCGGGCATCAATCCGATCGTCATCGCACTCCCTCCGCGGCGGGATACCGCCGGGCGCTGAAGAAATGGGCGGCGGCCACGATCGCCTCCGATGTCGGTTGGGGGTGCCAGCCGAGTTCGCGTTCGGCCTTGGAGTGGTCCAGGGGCGTCATGATGTGCATGAGGCGGATGTTCAACGGCGTCAGCATCGTGTCCTTGTTCCTGATCCGCGCGACGGCAGCGCTGACGTGGCCGGCGGCCGACATCACGCGGATGGGGATCGCGTACCTCGGCGGAGCGACTCCGACTGCCTCACAGCCGATTCGATGTATCTCGCGGGTGCTCATGAAACGTTCGGAGACGATGTACCGCTCGCCCACCCGGCCACGTTCACCGGCGAGAATCATGGCGCGAGCGGCGTCCTCGATACCGACGACCTCCGCCTCGTATCCGTCAATGTAGAACGGAAGCTTGCCGAGGACCGCGGCGGCGAGCATGCCCCCGTGCGGGGTGGGCAGGAAATCGCCGGGTCCGTAGGTGTTCGCCACGCACATCGCCACACCGGGCAGCGCCTTCTCTGTGCAGTAGCGCATGACGAGTTGTTCGGCGGCCACCCTCGATCGAACGTAGTCCCCTCCGGCGTCGAGCCAGTTGTGCGGGGTCGTCTCGTCGGCGAGGCCGCCGTCGGCGCGACCGATCGTGCCGATGGAACTGGTGAAGACGAATCGGTAGAGGTCGGCGTCGGCAGCGACATCGAGGACGCTGCGTAGGCCGTCGACGTTGGTCCGCCATATCGGCGCGGGGTCCCGCAGCCAGGAGCGCGCGTCGACGACGCAGTAGTACACGATGTCGCATCCGGTCATGGCGGCGCGCACGGCGTCGGTGTCGAAAACGTCGCCGTAGCGAATATCCACGGGCAGCCCGTCGATTCCCCGCGTCGAGCTCGTAGCGCGGATGAGCACGCGAACGTCGGTTTCGCCGCCGGCGACCAGTTGCTTGACAACGTGGGAGCCGAGGAAACCGCTGGCGCCGATCACCAGCTTCGTTCCCGCCATCGAAAGACCTCCAGCCCCACCTCCGCGACATAACGAGACGCAACGTCTCGTCTTGTGGCACACTACGGGCGATGCCCCAGCGTGTAAAGCCGGACGGGAACCCCTGATGGCCACCGAGACCGCTGCGCCACGGCGGCGCAGCGAGCGATCACGGATGGCCATCGTCGGCGCGACCCGAAAGCTTCTGATGGAGCGCGGTTTCGACAAACTCACCATCGAGGCCGTTGCCGCGCGAGCAGGTGTCGGGAAACAAACGATCTACCGCTGGTGGCCCAGCAGACACGCACTGGTCGCCGACGTCATCCTCGAAGATGCCGACAGAATCCTGCGGCCCGTCGCTTCCACCGACGACGTCACCGCCGATGTGTGCGCCTGGGCCATCACCCTGGCCACCGCACTGACGACGTCGCGGGGCAACGCGATGCTGCGCATCCTGACGATTGCGGGAATGGAGCACCCCGATACCGCGGCGCGGCTGCAAGCGGGCTTCAGCACGCCACTGCACGACACCGTGCGAAACCGCTTGGCAGCAGCAGGATTCGATGACGCGGCGGCTCGCGATGCCGCCGACGCGATCGTCGGCGGCATCGTCTACGCCGTCCTCACCGAAGGCCGCACCTTCGCGCCGCACCGGGCCGAGTCCATCACCCGTACCGTCATCTCAGGCATCTCTGGCATCCAGATCCGGGACTGATCATGATCTGGCGGTCTTCCCCGCGACCGAGTTGGATGGGGTCATGACCGACGTCAGCCGATCACGCGAGTTGGCTGCGGAGCCTTCCGCTGTCTGGGCGATCCTCGCCGATTTCGGCTCCCTGAGCGCATGGGCCGACGGTGTAGACCATTCCTGTCTGCTCAACGACGAACCCCGCGAGATCGGGCTGACCCGACGGGTGCAATCCGGTCGCGACACCTTCGTCGAGACGATCACCGTGTTCGACCCTCCTCACCTCCTCGCCTACGACATTCACGGCGTGCCGCGGCGCTTCACGGTGTCGAACCGGTGGGATCTGCGCCCGCACGGCGGCCGTGGGACTACGGTGACGTTGACCAGCACGGTCGCCATGAAAGCAGGCATCCTGCGGCCGGTCGGCGAATGCGTCTTCGCAGAGATGATGGCGCGCCGCTCGGAAACACTGCTGAGTTCATTGGCCCGAGCCCTCGGAGGCACATCATGACATCCACCCGGCCCGACATCGTCATCGTGATGACCGACGAGGAACGTGCCATGCCGCCGTACGAATGCGACCGCGTGCGCGCCTGGCGTGACGAAACACTCACCGGCAGAAGGTGGTTCGATGAGCACGGGGTGAGCTTCGAGCGGCACTACACGGGATCACTGGCCTGCGTGCCCAGTCGTCCGACGATCTTCACCGGCCAGTATCCCGATCTGCACGGCGTGACACAGACCGACGGGCTCGGCAAGGCCCACGACGATTCACGGCTGCGGTGGCTGCGGCGTGGCGAGGTACCCACGCTGGGCAACTGGTTTCGCGCGGCCGGCTACGACACGCACTACGACGGCAAGTGGCACATCTCCCATGCCGATCTCATCGACTCCGGCACCGGACAATCCCTGGACACCAATGACGACAACGGAGTCGTCGACCCCGCCGCCGTTCAGCGCTACCTGGACGCGGATCCCCTCGGCCCCTACGGCTTCTCGGGGTGGGTGGGTCCAGAGCCGCACGGCGCCAAGCTGTCGAACGCAGGCATCCGACGAGATCCGCTGATCGCCGACCGTGTGGTCGCCTGGCTTGAGCACCGGTACGCCGCCCGCCGTGCGGGCGACCCCGCGTCGCAGCGACCGTTCCTTCTGGTGGCCAGCTTCGTCAACCCTCACGACATCGTGCTGTTTCCCGGATGGGCCCGTCGAAATCCTTTGGGGCCCTCGCCTCTCGCTCCTCCACCGGTACCTGCGGCGCCGACCGCGGAGGAGGATCTCTCTACCAAACCCGCCGCACAGATCGCCTTTCGTGAGGCGTACTACTCCGGGTACGGGCCCGCCTGGTCCATCGAACGCACCTATCGCCGCAATGCCCAGCAGTACCGCGATCTCTACTACCGACTGCACGCCGAGGTCGACGGCCCGATCGACCGCGTTCGCCGTGCGGTCACCGATAATGCGGGTTCTGCGGGTCCGCACGACACCATTCTGGTCCGCACCGCCGACCACGGAGATCTGCTCGGGGCTCACGGCGGACTGCATCAGAAGTGGTTCAACCTCTACGACGAGGCGACCCGGGTTCCGTTCGTCGTCGCGCGCGTCGGCGACCGCGCGACGACGGGCCGCACGGTCGCTGCCCCGACGTCACATGTCGACCTGGTCCCCACCTTGCTGTCGGCGGCCGGTGTGGACGTCGGCGCGGTCGCAGCCGTGCTCTCGGAGTCGTTCACCGAGGTTCATCCGCTCCCCGGCCGTGACCTCATGCCGATCGTCGACGGCGCGCAGGCCGACGACGATCGACCGGTGTATCTGATGACTCGCGACAACGTCCTCGAAGGCGACACCGGCGCGTCAGGTCTGGCTCGCATGCTGCGCCTCACCGCGAATGTGCCGCAGCCATTGAAGATCCGAATACCTGCACACACCGCCGCGAACTTCGAAGGGCTGGTCGTGCGGGTCCCGGAGAGCGCGGTGTCACACGGCGCCGGACACCTCTGGAAGTTGGTGCGCTCGTTCGACGACCCCGGTACGTGGACCGAACCCGGCGTACGGCACCTCGCCGCTGACGGGATGGGCGGACCGTCCTATCGCAGCGATCCGCTCGACGATCAGTGGGAGCTCTACGACCTCACCGACGACCCGATCGAATCCCGGAATCGGTGGGCCGATCCCGAACTGCTGGAGCTGCGCGCGCACCTGCGCGCACAGCTCAAGCACGTCCGGGCGGAATCGGTTCCCGAGCGCAACGTCCCGTGGCCCTATGCTCAGCGCCGACCGGAGCACCGACGGCGGTGGTCACCGCTGGGCACGCTGCGCAGCTTCCTGAGCTGAATTCGTGAATCAGGCTCGTGCGAACTGCTTTTCGTCGTACATGCGAGCCCACTCGGCGCGCGGCCGGATCGACACGTCGACGTCAGCTCCTTTGACGCGCAGTGCGCCGACGGTGGCCTGATCCTTCGGCGTCAGCTTGAACGGATCCCAGCCGAAGAACCGGCACGAGTTCTCCCAGGTGATCTTGTTGATGTCGGAATCCGAAGCGCCGGCGGCGTTCAGCTCGGCCAGCACCTGCTCGGGCGCATCCGGCCAGAAGCAGTCCGAGTGGGGGTAGTCGCACTCCCACGCGATGTTGTCGATGCCGATTTCGTGGCGCAGCTTCAGTGACGTCTTGTCCGTGACGTAGCAGGCCAGCGAGTGCTCACGGAACACATCGCTGGGCAGCTTGTCGCCGAAGTCGCGGCGCAGCCACTTCTGGTTGGTGTAGTGGCGGTCGCTGCGGTCGAGATAGAAGGGGATCCAGCCGATTCCGCCTTCGGAGAACGCGAACTTCAGGTCCGGGTAGTTGCGCATGGCAGGGCCCCACAGCAGATCCTGCGCGCACATGGCCGACACCTGTGTGGCGAGGATGATCAGGTTGTCGATCGGCGCGTCCTTGGCCATCGAGATCGCGCCGAAGCCCGTGCCGATGTGCAGACACATGACGACGTTCTCTTCGGAGAGTGTCTGGAACACCGGGCCCCAGTAGTTTTCGTCGAAATAACTGGGCAGGCCCTCCAGATGCGGCAGTTCCGGCATCGTGACCGCGCGGCATCCTTTGGCCGCGACCCGGCGGATCTCCCGGCACATGGCTTCCGGGTTCCACGTCGGCAGGATCGCGATAGGGATGAAGCGGTCCGGGTAAGAGCCGGCCCATTCGTCGATGTGCCAGTCGTTGTACGCCGAGACCATGACCAGGGTGGCCTCTTCGCGGTGCATGTTCAGATGACGGGCCGAGAAGCCGGTGAAAGTCGGGAAGCACATCGAGGCGAGAATTCCGTTGCGATTCATGTCGCGGACCCGCTCGTGGACGTCGTAGACGCCGGGTCGCATCTCCGCGAATCCCGCGGGATCACGACCCCACTCCTCGGCAGGCCAGGACACGACCGCGTTGAGGCCGCTGACGCCTTGCGGGCGCCCCTGGTACATCCACTGGTCGACGCCCTTCTCGTCGGTCACGACGATCGGAGCCTCCTCCTTGTACTTCGCCGGGACGTGACGCAGGAACATGTCGGGCGGCTCGACAACGTGGTCGTCGATGCTCACCAGGATCATGTCGTCTTTATTCATCTCTGCTCCTCACGTCCGCGGTGTTCATCTGCCTCCAGTAGTACCGTCTGAAGGCGTGACCGTCTCCGCGTCTTCGGACAAGCTCTTGTCTGAAACGGCCAAGATGCCCCGCCGCGTGATCGAACTTCGCCGTGGCGGGTGCGCGCTCGGGGGCAGCTATCTGTACGAGGGCGACGCGCTGATCACCGGATGGCACTCGCACGAGGTCCATCAGATCGAGTACGCGCTGCACGGGGTGGTCGAGGTCGAGACCGATTCGGCCCACTATCTGCTGCCGCCTCAGCAGGCCGCGTGGATCCCGGCCGGACTCGAACACCAGGCTGTGATGAATCCTGACGTCAAGACCGTCGCCGTGATGTTCGACAGAACGCTGATCCCCTACGGGGGCAACCGAGCGCGAATCCTCGCAGTCTCGCCGCTGATTCGCGAAATGATGATCTACGCGCTGCGGTGGCCGATCGACAGGGCCCGCGGGGACGAAACCTCCGATGGATTTTTTCGAACGCTCGCGGCACTGGTGTCCGAGGCTCTCGACCACGAAGCGCCGCTGAGCCTGCCGACGTCGGACAATCCGATCGTGGCCGCCGCGATGGACTACACCAAGGCGCACCTCGACACCGTCACCTCCGACGAGGTCAGCCGCGCTGTCTCGGTGTCGGAGCGGACATTGCGCCGCCTCTTCGCCGATACGCTCGGCCTGCCGTGGCGGACGTACCTGCTGCACGCGCGGATGCTGCGCGCGATGGCACTGCTCGCCGCACCCACCCAGTCGGTTCAGGAGACCGCGACGGCGGTCGGCTTCGACAGCGTCAGCTCGTTCACGCGCGCGTTCGCGCAATTCTGCGGCGAGACGCCGTCTGCTTATCGCAAAAGGGTTGCCGGCAACGCAGATTGAGCGCTACTCCGCATCGGGACGACGGAACAACCCTTCGCGCAGCAATGAGTCGACGGCGCGCTGCCAACGCTCCAGCTGAGCCGGCGAGGTGAGCGGTTCGGCGAGATGCCGGTCAAGGTGGGGCTTGAGGCTGATCGCGCCGAGCGCGAGCACCAGACCGTTGATCGCCGCCCAGGTGACGTCGATGTCCGGGCGGACCTCGCCTCGCTCGATCCGCTGCTGCCACCGCGCGACACCAACGGCGAAAAGGGTGTCGAAGATCCGCACTCCCACCGCACTGCCGTCGGCGAGTGCGCGGCCCACATACGCGGTCATGTCCGGATACTCGGAAAAGAGCCAAGTGACTCGATCGCCGATCTCGGCCACTGAATCGATGGGAGGCTCGGGCAGCGGCCGCGACATCGTCGTGACGAGCAAGTCGACGACGTAGTCGTCGACAGCTTTGGTCAGCCCGGCCTTGGTGGCGAAATGGTGTTGCACCAGCCCGAGCGAAACGCCCGCCCCCGCGGCGACACCCCTCATCGTCGTCGCGGCAGCGCCGTGCTCGCCGAAGCTCCGCAATGCCGCCGCGCGAATTCGCTCGATGGTGCGCGGTTCGCCGGCGCGCAGCCGGTTTGACTCAGGTAGCACAGTGGCCACGTTAGACAACGTCGCTTCCAGGCACGTTAGCCAATACGCATGTATCGCCCTTACGATACAAGCGTATCGCCAACTACGGAGGGGAACGGGGGTCCATGTATCCGCTATCGATCGACGAGGAACCGTGGACTGCGCCGTGCACACGGGATCCCGACCGCTGGACCACGACGGCCGACGACGGCGCCAAAGCGTTGTGCCGCGCCTGTCCGCGCCGGTGGCAGTGCGCCCGAGAAGCATGCGTCACACCCGGCGCAGTGGGTTTGTGGGCAGGCATAGTGCTGCCCGAAGGTGGCCGCAACCGTCAATTCGCCCTCAAACAGTTGAGGTCGTTGGCTGAGCGCCACGGATTGACCGTCAGGAGACGGTGAGCCCGTCAGACGATGGGCGATCGGCCGATCGCCGTCGAGGTGGTGTCATTGGACGTCGTTGCCACGAAGTCCTCGATGAGGTCCACCACCTCGTTCGGCTTCTCCACGTGCGGGAAATGTCCGACACCGGGAAGTACCTCGAGCCGGCAGCCCGGCCGCATCTCGGCGAGCGCGTAGCCGTGCTCGACCGGGATGATGCGGTCCTGGTCACCCCAGATGACCAGGAGGGGCAGTTCCGACGTCAGATGCAGCCGGTTCAGCGCACTCACCGCCTGCCCGCGATAGTCCACGACCGACCGCAGGGTGCGGAGGAAAGCGTGGCGGGTCTTGGCGTCCGACAGCGATGAATACGCGCTCCACATCTCGGCGCCTCGCGGCGACTGGATGTTGGCCGCGGAGAACCACGACCGCACTTTGTCGCCGAGCCGCACCACCGGGGGCGGCGCGATCGCGGGCATCAGCAATTCGGCGCCGGGGGCCGACAACAGGCGAAGCGTCCACCCAACGTCCTGACCGAGCCCGCCACTGCTGATGAGCACGAGCCGCCTGCAGTAGTCAGGATGTTGGTAGACGAACTGCATTGCGACACCGCCGCCCAGTGACTGACCCACGACGGTGACCCGCGAGATACCGAGCTCATCGAGTAGGTCGCGCAGCCACACGGCGAAAGCGCCGAGCGAATAGTCGCCCCTCGGCTTGGCAGATTGGCCGTGGCCCAGCAGATCAGGGGCGATGACGCGACAGCGCTTCGACAGCTGCGGAATCACCGATCGCCACGTTTCCGAGCTTCCGGCCATCCCGTGGAGAAGCAGCAGCGTTTCGCGCCCCTCTCCGCCGGACCCGGCGTCTCGATAGGCGACGCGGTCGCCGTGCAAATCCAGATAGTGCAGATCGCTCATGAGAATCGTGTCCCCCGTATTCAGCGGATTACTCGCCATGGTTGCAGACGACGAGCTGGCCCGGCACTGCCAGTGCCAAGAGCCACCACGTCGCGCCGCAGTGAGTGAGATCACCACGTGTGCAACGCGGCTGATCAGGTTTCGCAGAGGGTCCGCCGGGTAACACCGGTGTCAGTTACCGCGCAACCCAATCGTTTGTCGAGAAGGAGAACCCATGGCCGAGATGGCCGAAGGAACCCCCACCTCTGACGATCCGTTCCACGAGACGGTCGCCACCACCGGGCTCTTTCTCATCATCACGGCAATCATCTCTGTGGCGTTTGCCCTCGCCAGTTGGGGACTCGCAGAGCCGATGATCGCCATTTTCGCCGGAGCAGTTGCCCTCGTGAGTTTCGCGGCAAGCATCCTGTGTTTCACGACACAGGCCACGGAGTCGACACCCCAGGGCAACGAAGCTTCGGCCTGATCTGCTCCACCGCCGGTGGCCTGCGCTTTATCGGTGAGTCCAATTCACGCAATCCCCCGACTCGGACGTCCGCATTTGCAGTCTGTGAGTCGTTCGTCGCGCTCAACTACTTAGCTGTGCGTAATATACCTTTTCGTCAATATCGAGCGGGCTGAGCAGGCGCGGATCGAAGAGGGGGCGCATGGAGCTGGCGGGCACCTACCTCGTCAACACCTCCGATCTCGACGTCGCTGCGACGGTTCTGGGGCTGGAATACGGCCGTATGCGCATCGCGCGGGCGGCTCCTGACGTGCAGCCTTGGATCCGGATCTGGCGTACGCGGGTGGGGCCGATGACGCTTGACGACGCCGACATCACCTCCGACGTCCGCTACGACGTGGATGCGCCGCAAGGAATCATGATCTGCCGGATCCGCGCCGGCGTCGTCGAGTTCACCGCCGGTGAATCCCGCAGAACCTTTGGGCGTGGAGACATGGTGGCCGTCGTGGCCGACGGCGTGCCGATGACCGTGGTGATGAAAGAGGCTCGGTGCGACCTGGTCTCCTTTGCCCCCTCGCTACTCGACGAGATGGCGTCGCTGGACGGCGCGGCCCCCCTCTGCGGCGCGGCGCTGAAACGGTTTTCGGATCCGATCACCCCGTCCGCCGGGCAGCAGGCCGCCGACGTGATCGATCACATCCGCCGGTTCATTGCCAACAATCCGCTGGTGGCGCATGAGCCGCTGGTGGCCGGAAGTGCCGCACGCTATCTGGTTGCGACGATCTTGACCGCATTCCCCAGGGAGACCCTCATCTAGCGACATCCTGGAAACAACTGTCGCACAATGGTTCTCACCCTCAGCGACACGCTGTGGGCTTCCGAGGCCGCGAAGGGACCTGTACCGTCGAACCTTGGTGCGGGCGGTGGGACTCGAACCCACACGTTCTTTCGAACACGGGCACCTAAAACCCGCGCGGCTGCCATTACGCCACGCCCGCAACGGCTGCGATCGTACCAATCCGAATTTGTCGGAATGCGCCCCGCGCTTGGCCCTGGCGACGGCGACGAGCACTGATCGCGAGGTCGCGCGGTACCGTTGACGAGTGTCCACTACAAGACGTAGGAGGCCGGCGCTCATCCTTTTGGTGACCGCCGCCGCCCTCGGCTGCCTCGCCCTTGCGTGGTGGCAGTGGACGCGCTGGGAGTCCAGTTCCGGCGATTTCCAGAATCTGGGCTACGCCATGCAGTGGCCACTGTTCGCCGGCTTTTGCTTCTACGCTTATTTCAAGTTCGTGCGCTACGAAGAGGCCCCGCCCGAGCCACACGCGCAGGACACTGTCACTGAGATTCCCGCCGGGCTGCTGCCCGAACGACCCAAGACAGATGCGGCCGACGACGCCGACGCGACCTTGCGCGAATACAACGCCTACCTGGCCGACCTGGCCAAAGCCGACGCCGAAGACAACAAGCACCAGTAGACACAGAGGAACCGGTACGTGACCGCACCCGAATCCCCCGCCCCCATCACGCCCGTCGAATCGATCCGCAAAGCGCTCACCGGCTACCGCGTCCTGGCCTGGGCGACTGGCCTGTGGCTGATCGCGCTCTGCTACGAGATGGTGATGAAGTACGGCTTCAACGACGACTCACTGGGCTGGATCGCCGTTGTCCACGGCTGGGTGTACTTCGTCTACCTGCTCTTCACTGCGAATCTGGCAGTGAAGGTCCGGTGGCCGATCGCCAAGACGGTCGGGGTTCTGCTGGCCGGCACGATCCCACTCGTCGGCATCATCGTCGAGCATTTCCAGACTCAGAGCATCAGAGAACAGTTCGGCATCTAGCCAGGGGCGAAAACCGCGTTCGTAGCTACACTCGAACTCGATGTCAGCCAGCCTCGGCGAGCGCTGCGGCGCCGCCCCGGCAGGTCCGCGCCGCGTTGCACTCCCTCGCGACCCCGCACTGACCGGCCTGCGCGCCGTGGCGGCCCTCCTTGTCGTCAGCACCCACGCGGCGTTCGCGACCGGATACCTCACGCACGGCTACCTCGGCACGATGTACGCGCGCCTCGAGATCGGCGTCGCCATCTTCTTCGTGCTCTCCGGCTTTCTGCTGTTCCGCCCGTGGGTGCGCGCCGCCGCGAACGGCGAGCGCGCGCCATCGGTCAGCCGCTACGGCTGGAAGAGGTTCCGCCGCATCGTGCCGGCCTACGTGATCACGGTGATCGCGGCATTCGAGATCTACACCGTCTTCACTCCGGGGCCCAATCCCGGCCAGACCTGGCATGGATTGCTGCGACATCTGACGTTCACGCAGATCTATGAAGACAACTACCTGGCGACGATGCTGCACCCCGGACTTTCCCAGATGTGGAGCCTGGCGGTCGAGGTGTCGTTCTACGTCGCGTTGCCTGCGATGGCGTTCCTGATCTTGGGCGTCTTGTGTCGGGGACAGTGGCGACCTCGCCTGGCCTTGGCCGGCATCGCAATGCTTGCCGCGATGTCGCCGATCTGGATCCTCGCCGTACCCGCCCTTGATCTTCTGCCCAACTCGGCGGGCATGTGGCTGCCCGCTCATCTGGCCTGGTTCGCCGGCGGCATGGCGCTGGCCGTCCTTGAGACAACGGGTGCACGCTGTCCCGCGATCGTCGCCATCCCCGTCGCTGCCGCGCTCTACCTCACGGTGTCCACCTCGCTCGCTGGCACGTTGGCCGGACCCGATCCGGAATGGACGCCGGTGGTCAAGTCGCTGCTGTACGCGGCGATCGCGACGCTGGCGGTCGCCCCCGCCGCGCTCGGACGCGATTCCTACGCGCGGGTGCTCGCGAGCAGGCCGATGGTGTGGCTGGGCGAGATCTCCTACGAAATCTTCCTGGTGCACGTCGTGGTCATGGCACTCACGATGAACATGGTGCTGCGCTGGCCGCTGTTCACCGGATCAATGCCCGGCCTCATCGTCGCGACCCTGGCCATCACGGTTCCGGTGGCCTGGCTGTTGCACCGCGTGACCCGCCCTCAGAGCAGTGCGCGCAGAGAAGGCAGCAGTGCCGCGAGTGCTCTGCCCCGGTGCGATGCGGCGTCCTTTTCCGCGGGGCTCAGCTCGGCGGCCGTCCTGTCCGAGCCTGCCGGCAGGAAGACCGGGTCGTAACCGAACCCGCCGTCGCCGCGCGGTTCGTCGACGATGCTGCCCGGCCACTCCCCGCGGACCACCGCCGAGTCCGCCTCACGGGGCCCGAACACCACTGCGCATGCCGAAACGAACGCCGCGCCCCTGCGCTCTGCCGGTACGTCGCGCATCTGGCCCAGGAGCAACTCCGTGTTCGCAGGATCGTCACCGTGGCGCCCTGACCATCGCGCGCTGAGAACTCCCGGCATCCCGTTGAGTGCATCCACTTCGATGCCCGAATCGTCGGCCACAGATGGCAGGCGCGTCGCGGTGTAGGCATCGCGGGCCTTGGCCAACGCGTTCTCCTCGAACGTCGCACCCGTCTCCGGTGCTTCGTCGAACGGGGGCACATCGTCGAGCGACAACAGCGTCAACCCCGAAAGGCCGGCCGCGTCGAGCACGCGTCGCAGCTCGGCCAGCTTCTTCGGGTTGCGCGACGCGACCAGTAAGCGGGTCAGCTTCCGAACGCCTTTTTCGCAGGCTCGCCAGACTCGGGCAACACTCCCGGGTACGGCAGCTCCAGCGCGGCGCGCTGAATCTCGAAGAGCTGATCGCACGCCGCCATCGCCGCGTCGAGCATCTTGTCCAGGGTTGATCGCGGGAACGTCGCACCTTCGCCGGTGCCCTGGATCTCGACGAGCGTGCCGGTGTCGGTGGCGACGACGTTCATGTCCACCTCGGCGCGCGAGTCTTCGGTGTAGGGCAGGTCGACACGGACGCGGCCGTCGACGACGCCGACGCTGACCGCGGCGATCGCGCAGGACAGCGGGCGCGGGTCGGACAGTTTGCCCGCCGCGCCCAGGTAGGTGACGGCGTCGGACAGGGCGACGTACGCGCCCGTGATGGCGGCAGTGCGGGTTCCGCCGTCGGCCTGAAGGACGTCGCAGTCGATCGCGATGGTGTTCTCTCCCAGCGCGCCCAGGTCGATGCACGCGCGCAGCGACCGGCCGACCAGACGGCTGATCTCCTGCGTGCGTCCACCCACACGGCCCTTGACCGATTCCCGGTCCGAGCGGTCGTGCGTGGCGGCGGGCAGCATCGCGTACTCGGCGGTCAGCCAGCCCTGGCCTGAACCTTTACGCCAGCGGGGCACGCCTTCTGTGACACTCGCCGTACACATGACCCGCGTCTGACCGAACTCCACCAGCACTGAACCCGCAGGATGGGTGGTGAAACCGCGTGTGAGGGTGACCGGGCGCAATTCGTCGTCGAGGCGGCCGTCTTCTCGTCTGGACACGGGCCAACCCTAGCCGGTCGTCCGGACACGTCGGTTGAGCCGGCCAACGGAGGCAAGTCTCAAGAACGGGAGACCTCGAAGGTCTCGTTACACACCACGGCGTGCACGGGTCCGTCGAACTCCGCCTTCGCCTCGCTGATGACGTCTTCTCGCGACGTCCAGGGCGGGATGTGGGTCAACAGCAGCTCGCGGACGCCCGCGCGGGCGGCCGCCCGTCCGGCCTCGGTGCCCGAGAGATGCAGCCGCGGCGGACGGGACGGCGAATGCGTCCACGACGCCTCGCACAGGAAGACGTCGGCGTCGCGCGCCAATTCGATGAGTTGATCGCAATACCCGGTGTCACCGCTGTAGACGAGGGTGGCACCCGACGGATCGGTGATACGCATGCCGTAGGACTCGGTGGGGTGGCATACCTGACGGGCCAGAACGGTCAGCGAGCCGATCTCGACGGCCTGGTTGTCGACCCAGTGCCGGATTTCGAAGATGTCGGTGAAGTCGTCGATCTCGCCGCCCTCGGGCGACGATGCGGCGCCCAGGCGCGCCCAGGTGTTGGCCGGTCCGTAGACGACACCACGCTCCTGGGCCGGGGTGGGGTGATAGCGGCGCCAGACGAACAGCCCGGGCAAATCCAGGCAATGGTCGGCGTGCAGATGGGACAACAACACGTGAACGGAGTTCGGATCCGCATGACGCTGCAGTGCGCCAAGGACACCACCCCCGAAGTCGAGAACCAGAGGCGGGGTGTCGGGCGCGGTGACGAGATATCCGGACGCGGGCGAATCAGGACCGACGACACTGCCGGAACAACCGAGTACGGTGATTCGCACGCTCACTAGCTTGCCATGCCCGGGAACAGCATGGCGAAAACATCGCAGGTTTCGGCGACGAACGTCATGTTCGGCTGACGACGTGACGCTGAACGGGCCGGACACCGTCGAGCGTCGGTCCGAGGAAGCGGGCGGCGAGCGCGGTGAACGCGTCCGGATCGCCCGTCGCTTCGAAGACCCGACGGGCCGCGACCGCGGAGTCGCCCGGATGCGGTTTCAGCAACTCCCGTTCAGTAAGCACACGCAGGAGGTCTTTGGCCGTCTCCTCGGCGCTGGAGACCAGGGTCACCTGATCGCCCATGGCCAGCTGAATGAGACCCGACAGCATCGGATAGTGCGTGCAACCGAGCACCAGAGTGTCGACCTCGGCTCGCTGCAGGGGTTCCAAATAGCCCTCGGCGAGGCCGAGCACCTGACGGCCGCTCGTCACACCGCGCTCGACGAAGTCCACAAACCGCGGGCACGCCACCCCGAACACCTCGATATCGCGTGCTGCCGCGAACGAATCCTGGTAGGCACCGGACGCGATCGTCGCAGCGGTGCCGATTACTCCGATCCGTCCGTTGTGCGTGGCGGCGACCGCCCGGCGCACCGCGGGAAGGATCACCTCGACGACCGGGATCGGCGCGTAGCGCTCCCGGGCGTCACGCAGGCACGCCGACGAGGCGGAGTTACATGCGATGACGAGCGCTTTGACGCCGCGCTCGGCGAGGTCGTCCCCGATCGCCAGCGCGTGTGCCCGAATCTCGGGAATCGTCAACGGCCCGTACGGACCGTTCCCGGTGTCCCCGACATAGATGATGTCCTCGTCGGGCAGTTGGTCGATGACCGCACGGGCCACCGTCAGCCCTCCCACACCGGAATCGAAGATTCCGATCGGCGCCTCGGCACTCATGCGTTCAGCGAAGGCGGCCGCACCGGACGTCGCAGTGCCCGGCTCTTGCGTTCGGGGCCGGACAGCAGATATGCCGCCACCAGCCCGGCCAGGGCGCCGCACAAGTGCCCCTGCCATGAGACACCGAACGTGCCCGGCAGGACGCCGAGCAAAATGCTGCCGTAGATCAACAGCACGACAACCCCGGTGACGATCTCCCAGATCTTGCGGGTGAAGAAACCGAAGACGATCAGGAACGTCAGCCAGCCGAAGATCAGTCCCGAGGCCCCGATGTGGTTGGTCTCCACGACCGTCCCGTAGTAGGTGGGCGCACCGACGTTGCCGATCAACCAGGTGCCGAGGCCGCCGAGAATCCAGATGATCGCGGTCGCGAAAATGAACCGCGACAGACCCGCCAGCGTCATCAAAAACCCGAGCACCAAGGCCGGACCGGTGTTGGCGGCGAGGTGTTCCCAGTTGGAGTGCAGCAACGGCGCGAACAGGATGCCGGTAAGGCCGTCCGTTTCCAGCGGCCGAATGCCGTTGCTGTCGAGGCGATGTCCCGTGACGGAGTCGTACGCCTCGATGACGTAGAGCAGAGCGACGAACGACAGGATGGTGAGCCCGCCGACCACCCATGCGGGCCGCTTCTTCGGCTGCGCGGGAAGCGGGGAATACCCACCGGTGCTCGTCATGCCCAAAGTTGCCCTTCCAGCGCGTCCTCCGCGTCATCCAGGCTACCGGCGTACGCGCCGGTCGACAGATACTTCCATCCGGCGTCACACACGGTGAACGCGATGTCGGCGCGCTCCCCCGCCTTGACCGCCTTGGCCGCCATGCCCAGCGCTGCATGAAGGATCGCGCCCGTCGAAATACCCGCGAAGATGCCCTCCACCTGGACCAGTTCCCGGGTGCGCTTCACAGCGTCGTAGGAGCCGACCGCGAACCGGGTGGTCAACACGTCAGGGTCGTACAGCTCGGGGATGAAGCCCTCGTCGATGTTGCGCAACGCGTAGACGCCCTCGCCGTACCGCGGTTCGGCGGCGACGATCTGCACGCCGGGCACGTTCTCGCGCAGGAAGCGTCCGGTACCCATCAGCGTCCCCGTCGTACCGAGGCCCGCCACGAAGTGCGTGATCTCGGGGAGGTCGGCCAGCAGTTCCGGCCCGGTGCCGTCGTAATGCGCGGCCGCGTTGGAGGGATTGCCGTACTGATACAGCATCACCCACGAAGGGTTCTGTGCCGCAAGCTCTTTGGCGTGGGCAACGGCGGTGTTGGAACCACCCTCGGCCGGGGAGTAGATGATGCGCGCACCGTAGAGCTCGAGGAGCTGTCTGCGCTCGATCGACGTGTTCTCCGGCATCACGCAGATCATCTGGTAGCCCTTGATCAGAGCGGCCATCGCCAACGAGATCCCGGTGTTCCCGCTCGTCGGCTCCAGGATCGTTGCTCCCGGCTGCAACCGGCCTTCGCGCTCGGCGTCCTCGATCATGCGCAGTGCCGGTCGGTCCTTGATGGAGCCGGTCGGATTGCGGTCCTCCAGCTTGGCCCACAACCGGACATGCGGGGTGCCGTCCGCGGCGTCGTCCCAGCGTGGGGACAGCCGCGGCAGGCCGACGAGCGGGGTGTTACCGAGGGCATCGAGCAGCGACTCGTGACGGGTCATGCCTGTCGCTCACCCACCGGCGACGGCGGGAAGGATCGTCACCGAATCCCCGTCGGAGATCGCGGTGTCCAGCCCACCAGAGAAGCGCACGTCCTCGTCGTTGACGTAGATGTTGACGAACCGGTGCAGCTTGCCGTTATCGACGAGCCGCTCCGAGATCCCCGAGTAGTTGGCTTCGAGGTCGGTGATCACCGCCTGCAGGGTCTCGCCTGAGGCGGAGACCCGCTTCTCGCCACCGGTGTGGGTCCGCAGGATCGTGGGGATGGACACGGTCACAGACATGGGGATTTCCTTCTCTAGTACTGCTCGACGATGGTGACAGGCTCTTCGGTGACCACCCCGTCCACGATGCGGTAGCTGCGCAACTCGTGTCTGTCGGGGTCGCGGGTCGACACCAGAACGTAGTGGGCGTCAGGTTCGGACGCGTACGAGATGTCGGTGCGGCTGGGGTATGCCTCGGTGGCGGTGTGCGAGTGATAGATGACGATCGGGGCCTCGTCGGCATCGTCCATCGAGCGCCACACCTTCAGCTGCTCGCCGGAATCGAAGCGGTAGAAGGTGGGCGATCGTTCGGCGTTCACCATGGCGACGAACCGCTCAGGGCGATCGGATCCCTCGGGTCCGGCGATGATGCCGCACGCCTCGTCCGGATGGTCGGCACGCGCATGCTTCACCATCGCGTCGACCAGGTCGGCACGGATTGTCAGCAAGGTGTCCCTCTCATTCGAACGCTCCGGGCAACAGCCCACGGTATGTGGGTATTCCTGCGACCGACTCGGCGGCCAGCACTCCGACCACGACCGCGCGCGCCAGGATCTCCGCCGCGGCGGAACCGACGGCGGTGACCAGGGGCAGTTCGGGGGTCATCGATGCCGGGGTCGTCGGGTCGGGGTTCACCTCCACGGCACCGGTGGCCAGCGCGAAGACGGTGTCGCCGTCGAGCGGGGTGTGACAGGGATTGATCGTGCGGGCGAGCCCGTCCTGCGCCGCGACGGCGACCCGGCGACACGCCGCCTTGCTGAGTGCAGCGTCGGTCGCCACCACCGCGATCGTCGTGTTCAGCGGGCTGAGCTCACCGTGCCTGTCGGCGTAGGCGGTGCGCTGGTCGGCCGGCGGCGCCACCAGACCGAACTCGTCGATGTGCGAGGCCAGCCACGGCAGCCCCGTGCCGGGGTCGACGACATCGCCCGCCGAATTCACCACGACGAGCGCGCCGACGGTCACGCCCGAGTCGAGCGTGACCGACGCGGTTCCGACACCGCCCTTGAGGACCCCGGCCCGAGCGCCGACACCCGCCCCGACGGTGCCGATGCCGACCTCCGTGCGCGCCGCAGCCGCTGCGCGATATCCGAACTCCGCATCGGGGCGGCATTTCCAGCCTCCGACGGGAAGGTCGAAGATCACCGCAGACGGGACGATCGGCACCACGCCGCCGTCCAGGGCCACGCCGCGGTCCTGTTCTTCCAGCCACGTCATCACGCCGTCGGCCGCCGCCAGCCCGAACGCGCTACCGCCGGTGAGCACGACGGCGTCGACGTGACGAACCGAATTGCTCGGATCCAGCAGGTCGGTCTCGCGGGTACCGGGGGCGCCGCCGCGACCGTCGACAGCGCCGACGGTCCCCGGCGGGGTCAGGACGACGGTCGTTCCGGTCGCCCAGCCGGAGCCGAGTTCGGCGTCGGGGTCGATCGCGTGGTGGTGGCCGACGCGAATACCGCCGACGTCGGTGATCGATCCGCTCATCGCTGTACTCGGCTCTTCGCGCAAGCGCTCATCGCTGTACTCGACTCTTCGCGCAAGCGCTCATCGCTGTACTCGACTCTTCGCGCAAGCGCTCATCGCTGCCCTCGGCTCTTCGCGCAAGCGCTCATCGCTGCTGCCCCATCAGGCAGATCACCAGATACTCCTGCAGCACCGTGAGCCATTGATAGACGTCGAGGTGACCGGCCATCGGGTGGTCACCGGGCAGGCGATCAGGGCCCTCGGAGCCGACGTCGAGCATCGTGCCCAGCGCCAACCGCACGTCGTTGACCGCCGAGGCCCAGGCATGCGCGTCCTCCTCGGACAGTTCGAACTTGCCGCCACCTGGGGGCACGGTGTCCAACAAGCGTTGTGCCGCTTCTCGTTTGGCGTCGAGGATGGCGGGCTCGTGAAGGCTGCGCAAGGCGCTGTTGAGGCTTTCCGCGGTAGCCGACCCGGCCGGGTGCTCGGTAGCCGGACGGTAGAAGTCGGGCAGCAGCCGCTTCATCGTATCGTCTTGGGGCGGAGTGGAATTGCCCGTGCGCATGCCGGTGATCTCGGCGAGTTCGTCGACCGGCGCGGACGACTCGCGATCGTCGAGCATCCCCAGCAGCGACGTGACCAGACTGCTCAGCAGTTCAGCTTCGTGGGCGGCCAGAGCCGATCGGAACCGAGGACCACCGGCGCTCTCGACCCGCTTCCATTTACGCACAGTGTCTTCAGCGGTCCTGTTGTAGCGTCGCCCACAACCCCGCGGCGTGGAGCCTGGTCACATCGACTTCCATCGACTCCCGACTGCCTGCGGAAACCACGGCCTTGCCCTCGTTGTGCACCTGCATCATCAACTTGGTCGCGTGCGGTTCGCTGTAGCCGAACAGCTTCTGGAACACATACGTCACATAGGTCATCAGGTTCACCGGGTCGTCCCAGACGATGGTCACCCAAGGGGTGTCGGCGGTGGTGTCCTCGTGGACAGCAGTCTCTTCGCGCGTTCCCGGTCGTGCCTTCGCCGGCGTCACCATGGGGCCAGACTACCGGGGTCACACCCGTACTCCGAACCGATACGGTTGGGCTGTGAACCCCTCGCCCCGCGAGACGCCGGAGTCGTCCGCCTGGCCCTCCACGGCTTTGCTGACCGACAAGTACGAACTGACGATGCTCTCCGCGGCGCTACGCAACGGCACCGCGCACCGCCGAAGCTCGTTCGAAGTGTTTGCCCGCCGCCTGCCCGAAGGGAGACGCTACGGTGTCACCGCAGGCACAGGACGGTTCGTGGAAGCGTTGCAGGCGTTCAGGTTCGACTCCACCGAACTGCAGTCGCTGGAGGACTTTCTCGATTCCGAGACCCTTGAGTACCTGGCCGAATACCGCTTCACCGGAGATGTGGACGGATATGGCGAGGGCGAACTCTATTTCCCCGGCTCCCCGGTGCTGTCGGTACACGGAACGTTCGGCGATTGCGTGATCCTCGAAACGCTGGTGCTGTCGATCTTCAACTACGACACCGCAGTTGCCTCGGCCGCGGCGCGCATGGTCAGTGCGTCGGCGGGGCGCCCGCTGATCGAGATGGGGTCCCGGCGAACCCACGAGCAGGCCGCCGTCGCCGCCGCCCGAGCGGCCTACCTTGCCGGCTTCACCGGTTCGTCGAACCTCGAGGCTCAGCGCCGCCACGGAGTCCCTGCACTGGGCACCAGCGCGCACGCCTTCACGCTGCTGCACACCTCCGACGGCACACCGTCGGACTGGGAGAAGGCGGCGTTTCGCGCTCAGGTGGATCGGCTAGGGGTCGGGACCACGCTGCTGGTCGACACCTACGACATCACCGCGGGGGTCGCCAACGCTGTGGAGGTCGCCGGTCCCGAGCTGGGCGCGGTGCGGATCGACTCCGGCGATCTGGGCGTGCTGGCCCGCCAGGTCCGCGAGCAACTCGACAGCCTTGGCGCGACGAAGACCCGCATCGTCGTGTCCGGCGACCTCGACGAGTTCGCGATCGCGGCGCTGCGCGCCGAGCCTGTCGACCTCTACGGGGTCGGCACGTCGGTGGTCACCGGGTCCGGCGCCCCGACGGCGGGCATGGTCTACAAGCTCGTCGAGGTCGATGGCATCCCCGTCGAGAAGCGCAGCAGCCACAAAGAATCGCACGGAGGCCGCAAGCAGGCGCTGAGGCTGGCCAAGCCTTCCGGCACCGTCGTCGAAGAGGTGGTCCACCCGGCGGGCCACACCCCTGACATCCCAGCGGGCCTCGACTGGCGACCGCTCACCGTTCCGTTGATCCGCAACGGCGAAGCCGTCGCAGAGCTAGGGCTCGACGCCGCGCGCAGCACCGTCAGGGAGGGATTGCTGAGCCTGCCGTGGGACGGTCTCGCTCTCTCGAAGGGCGACCCGGCGATCCCGACGCGGATGATCGCGCCTGCGCCCGGCCGAGGCTAGACACCCGTGGAAGTCACCGACCTGCTGGCCACCGCGGTCACCGCGCTGGGTGGCACCGAACGCGAAGGTCAGATCGCCATGGCGCAGGCGGTGGCGGACGCCTTCGCCACCGGTAAGCACCTTGCGGTGCAGGCAGGAACGGGCACCGGCAAATCGCTCGCCTACCTCGTACCTGCGATCGCGCATTCGCTCCAGGACAACCGGCCTGTCGTCGTATCGACGGCGACCATCGCGTTGCAACGCCAGCTCGTCGACCGCGATCTGCCCCGGTTGGTCGACTCCCTGGCGGCGTCACTGCCACGCCGGCCCACCTTCGCGTTGCTCAAAGGACGGGGAAACTATCTGTGCCTGAACAAGATTCACAATGGCTCGACAGGCAGTGAACCCGACGACATTCCGCAGGAGGAGCTGTTCTCACCCATGGCCGCCAGCGCGCTCGGACGTGATGTCCAGCGCCTGACAGAGTGGTCGGAGTCGACCGACACCGGCGACCGTGACGAACTGAAACCCGGCGTCCCGGACCGGTCCTGGTTACAGGTCAGCGTGTCATCCCGAGAATGCATAGGGGTTTCCCGCTGCCCCTTCGGCACGGACTGCTTCTCGGAACGGGCACGCGAACGCGCCGGGCAGGCCGATGTGGTCGTGACCAACCACGCGCTGCTGGCCATCGACGCCATCGGGGACCTCAACGTCCTTCCAGAGCACGAACTGCTCGTCGTCGACGAAGCGCACGAGCTGGCCGACCGCGTCACCAGCGTCGCCACCGCAGAACTGTCGGCCACCTCGATGGGCGCGGCTCACCGTCGCGCCGCCCGCGTCGTATCGGCCGAGCTCGCGCAGCGACTCGAGGCCGCGATCGCCACGTTCTCGTCGGCAATCTTCGACACCCGTCCGGGCCGCATCGATGTACTGGACGAGGAGATGGCCAGCTATCTCACGGTGCTGCGCGACGCGGCGCACGCCGCACGCACGGCGGTCGACACGTCCCGCAACGATCCGAAGACGGCCTCGGCGCGCGCCGAAGCCGCCACCGCACTGTCGGACCTCGGCGACACCGCCGCCCGCGTCCTCGACTCGTTCGTCCCCGCCATCCCCGACCGCACCGACGTCGTCTGGATCGACCAGTTCGACGACAACAGGACAGGCAGCCGCACGATCCTGCGCGTGGCACCTCTGTCGGTCGCAGGGTTGTTGCGCACCAGGCTCTTTGGACACAACACCGCGGTGCTGACGTCGGCGACACTGACCATCGGCGGCAGCTTCGACGCGATGGCGTCGGCATGGGGCCTCGCGGGAGGCGACGCCCCTGAAGCGGGATGGCGTGGCCTCGACGTGGGCTCACCGTTCGACCACGCGAAATCCGGGATTCTCTACGTGGCCGCGCATCTGCCCCCACCAGGACGCGACGGCACCGGTTCGGCCGAACAGCTCGACGAGATCACTGCGTTGATCGAGGCGGCAGGCGGACGCACTCTCGGCCTGTTCTCCTCCATGCGTGCGGCCAAGGCAGCGGCGGAGGTGCTGCGGGAACGACTCTCGACGCCGGTGCTCTGCCAGGGTGACGACACCACCTCGGCACTGGTCGCGCGGTTCGCCGACGACGAAGCGACGTCGCTGTTCGGCACGTTGTCGCTGTGGCAGGGCGTCGACGTACCCGGACCGTCGTTGTCGCTGGTGCTCATCGACCGGATCCCGTTCCCGCGTCCCGATGATCCTCTGCTGACGGCTAGGCAGCGGGCGGTCGCGTCCAGGGGTGGCAACGGTTTTATGGCGGTAGCGGCCAGTCACGCCGCGCTTCTGCTCGCGCAGGGTGCGGGCCGGTTGCTGCGCCGGGTCGACGATCGCGGCGTCGTCGCGGTGCTCGATTCGCGCATGGCGACGGCACGCTACAGCGGATTTCTGCGGGCATCCCTTCCGCCGTTCTGGGCAACCACCGACAGCGCGGCGGTGCGTGCGGCGCTGGCACGCCTGCGCGGCCCGAACTGATCCTCGGAGTCTCCCGATAACCGCTGCACGCGGCCTGGATTCACTATCCTGTCGGAAAGTTCGGTGCAATCTCTTGCGGATGGCCATCCGCGCACCACTACCGAAAGGCGGCGTCCATGAGCCCGTCGAGAAGTCCGCGGCGCCTGCTGGCCGCCGGCGTCGTCGCGTGCACCGCGCTGGCGGGCGCTGCATGCTCGACCACGTTGCAGGGCAACGCCGTATCGGTGTTCGACGATCCGTTCAGCGTCGCCGGTATGCCCGCGACCGACGGTCCGACCGGCTTGCGCCCGAACGCGGAACCCCCGGCACGCGACGTCGAGGGCACCGACGGCGGCGAGATCGACGAACTGGCCGCCAGCGCCGTCAGCGACATCGAGGACTACTGGGCCACCGCCTACGAAGAGGCCTTCGACGAACCTTTCAAGCCGGTGGCCGAGCTGATCTCCTGGGACGCCAACGGCTTCGACGGCGAGTTCTGCGGCGACGACACCTACGGGCTGGTCAACGCGGGTTACTGCTATGACGACAGGACGATCGGCTGGGACCGTGGCGAACTGCTCCCCGGGCTGCGGCGCGCGTTCGGAGACATGGGCGTGGTCATGGTCCTGGCGCACGAGTACGGGCACGCCGTCGCGCGCCTGGCCGCGCTGTCCAAGGACGACACCCCGACACTGGTCGCCGAGCAGCAGGCCGACTGCTTCTCGGGTGCCTACATGCGCTGGGTCGCCGAGGATTCGTCCCCACGCTTCACGCTGAACACCGGCGAAGGCCTCAACACCGTTCTCGCAGGTGTCATCTCGTTCCGCGATCCGCTTCTCGCCGAAGGCGATCCCGACGTCGGTTACGACGAGCACGGTTCGGCGTTCGAACGCCTCTCGGCGTTTCAGTTCGGCTTCGCCGACGGCCCGACGGCGTGCGCCGCCATCGACCTTCGCGAGATCGGTCAGCGACGCGGCGACCTGCCCGTGCTGCTGCCGGAGGATCAAACGGGCGAGTTGCCGGTCACCGAGGACTCCGCCCGATCCATCGTCGACGCGATGGGAATTCTGTTCTCGCCCAAGAACCCTCCGGCGTTGAGCTTCGACGTCGAGGACGCCGAGAACTGCGCCGACGCCAGGCCGAGCCCACCCGCGTCGTTCTGCCCGGCGACCAACACGATCATTGTCGACCTACCCGCGCTGGAGGAGCTTGGCGCGTTGCCGGATCCCGCCGATGGGACCAGCCTCGCGACCGGAGACAACACGGCTTACTCGGTGCTGGTGTCCCGCTACATGCTGGCGATCCAGCAGGAACATGGTGGAGTGGCGCTCGACAACGCCGAGGCTGCGCTTCGCACCGCATGTCTGACGGGGGTGGCCACAGTCAAGCTGACCAAAGAGGTCGAGACGCCCGACGGCGACACCATCGCCCTGACGGCAGGCGACGTCGACGAAGCGGTATCCGGGATCCTCGTCAACGGCTTGGCCGCCAGTGACGTCAACGGCGACTCGGTGCCGGCCGGCTTCTCACGCATCGACGCGTTCCGTCTCGGCGTCCTCAGCGACACCGACCGCTGCTTCAAGCGCTTCCCCTGAGGCCCTGCCGCCGGGCCCGCCGGAGGGGGTCAGGCCAGGGCGACGAGACCGAGCTCGTTGTCCCCTGCCAGCAGTCGATGGTGCGGGAGCACCCGCACCGTGTAACCCACCGACCCGGCGAACGGCAACGGCGTCGTCGCGGAGAAGATCTCGTTGCCGGTGTCTGCCGTGCCGGTATGGGTCATCGGCAGCGTGGTCGCGTCCACGAGCACATCCCCGCCGTCGACGCGCCCGAGCACGGCCTGGACCGTCACCTCGTCGGGGCGAAGGCCGCCCAGCTGGACCATCGCCGTCAGCGTCAGCTCCGATCCCAGCAGCGGGACGTCGGGCAGCCCGTAGCTGTCCACATCGGTGATCTTGACCTGCGGCCACGCAGCCGCGACCCGGCGCCGGTACTCGGCGAGCTCGCGCGCCGCCCCGAACGGCACCGCGTACTCGGCCGCACTCGGCTCTCCGGGCTCGATCACCTTGCGCAGCGCCTGCGCCGCGGGCAGGTAGTACTTCTGTGTGTAATCGCGAACCATCCGCGAGGCCAGCACCTTCGGCCCGAGTCCCTGCAGCGTATGGCGCACCATCTCGACCCAACGGGTCGGCACGCCGTGCTCGTCGCGTTCGTAGAACTTCGGAGCGACGGCACGCTCGAGAAGGTCGTACAGCGCGGCGGCTTCCAGGTCGTCGCGGCGGCCCTCGTCAGCGAGACCGTCGGCCGTCGGAATCTCCCAGCCGTTCTCGCCGTCGTACCACTCGTCCCACCAACCGTCGCGGATCGACAGGTTCAGGCCTCCATTGAGCGCACTCTTCATCCCTGAGGTGCCACAGGCCTCCAGGGGACGCAGCGGGTTGTTCAGCCACACATCGCAGCCGTGATAGAGCTTGCGCGCCATCGACATGTCGTAGTCGGGCAGAAACGCGATGCGATGCCGCAGATCCTCGCGGTCGGCGAAGCGCACGACCTGCTGGATCAGTGCCTTGCCACCTTCGTCTGCGGGGTGTGATTTGCCTGCCACGATCAGCTGGATCGGCCGTTCCTCGTCGAGCAGAAGCCTGGCCAGCCTGTCGGGGTCACGAAGCATCAGCGTCAACCGCTTGTAGGTCGGCACTCTTCGCGCGAATCCGATCGTCAGCACGCCTGGATCGAATGCTGTTGCAATCCAACCTAACTCGGCGTCAGATGCGCCACGCTCCAGCCACGAGCGGCGAAGCCGGGCACGGACGTCGTCGATCAACTCCTCACGTAACTGAGAGCGGATCCACCACATGTGCCCCGGATCCACCTCGTGCAGGCGCTGCCAGGTCTCCGGCTCGCTCAGCGAGCTCAGATCCGTGCTGCCGATCAGTTCGCGCCCGAGTTGCAGCCACTGCGGCGCCGCCCAGGTCGGGGCATGTACACCGTTGGTGACGGATCCGATCGGCACCTCGTGCGGGTCGAAGCCCTCCCACAGCCCGTTGAACATCTCGCGGCTGACCCGGCCATGCAGCAGCGACACCCCGTTGGCTCGCTGGGCGAGCCGCAGCCCCATGTGCGCCATGTTGAACTTCGTCGGATCGTCCTCCGCGCCGAAAGCGACGATCCGTTCCAGCGACACCCCGGGCAACAGACGCGAGTCGCCCGCAGGCGACCCACTGGGCTCGGGACCGAAGTAACGCTGCACCATATCCACCGGAAACCGGTCGATGCCCGCAGCCACCGGCGTGTGCGTGGTGAACACCGTCGAGGCACGAACGACGGTCAGCGCGGTGTCGAAATCCAGACCTGCCTCGATCAGCTCCCTGATGCGCTCGGCGCCGAGGAAGCCCGCGTGCCCTTCGTTCATGTGGAACACCTCGGGCGCTGGAAGGCCCTCGACCTCGGTGAACGCGCGGATCGCCCGGACCCCGCCGATGCCCGCGAGAATTTCCTGACGGATCCGGTGTTCCTGGTCGCCGCCGTAGAGCCGATCGGTCACCGACCGCAGGTCGTGTTCGTTCTCGGGAATGTCGGAATCGAGCAGCAGCAACGGAATTCGGCCAACTTGGGCGATCCAGATCCGTGCGTGCAGCTTCGCGCCGCCGGGCAGCGCAAGTCGGATCAACACCGGGCCGCCCTGCCCGTCGGTCAACAGCCGCAACGGCAGCCCCTGTGGATCCAACGATGGGTAGCTCTCGTGCTGCCATCCGTCCGCAGTCAAGGATTGGCGGAAGTATCCGGAGCGGTAGTAGAGACCGACGGCAATCAGCGGCAGACCCAGATCCGACGCGGACTTGAGGTGGTCTCCGGCCAGAATGCCCAAGCCACCCGAATAATTCGGCAGGACTTCGGCGACGCCGAACTCCATCGAGAAGTACGCGATGCCCTTGGGCAGCTCGGCGGACTGCTCATCCGCGAGCTGTTGGTACCACAACGGCCTGGTCAGGTAGTTGTCGAGCTCCGCCGCCAGTGCATCGAGGCGCCGGACGAAGGACTCGTCACGGGAGAGTTCCTCGAGGCGCGCGGGCGCGACCTGCCCCAGCAGTGCGACAGGATCGCCGCCGACGTGCGCCCAGACCTGCGGGTCGATGGCCTCGAACAGATCCTGTGTGGGTTTGTCCCAGGACCAGCGCAAATTGACGGACAGGCGCTCGAGAGCGGCCAGCTGCCCGGGAAGGTGCGCGCGGACGGTGAATCTGCGGAGTGCTTTCACGCGTCTTCACGTTACTGCCGTCGACTGCGCGCGCGTGGCACGTTCCCTTCCCCGATTCCTTACCAGATTCGCGGGTCCAACCTTCCCCGCTGTCCGACGGAAGGTTGAGCCGGACACTACGGTGGGTATAGGCGCGACTAGGGCAGTGTCGATGCGAGGTTTGTGCCGGAGTGCCACCAGATCGACGCTGCAGACGAGACCAGACAACGACGCGTGCGGTGTATGCCGCAGCATGTTCGAGTGGTAGGGAGAGTCGAAAGTGACCGCCGGTCGTATCGAGATCGATGACGTCCAGCCCGTCGTATCCAACGGGCGCTTCCCCGCCAAAGCGGTTGTTGGTGAGGTACTGCCCGTATCCGCGACCGTGTGGCGGGAAGGCCATGACGCCGTGGCGGCCACCCTGGTGGTGCGATATCACGGTGCCACCTACCCCCCGCTGGCGGAGGAACCACCGGGACGCGTGAGCGCTCCCGAACCTGTTCCGATCCAGGACGTGGTGAGCACCAAGGGCCGTGGCAAGCCGAGGGCGCTGCCGATGGCGATGGGCCGCACCCCGGACGTTTTCCACGGGCAGTTCAGCCCGGACGAAGTGGGTCTGTGGACTTTCCGGGTCGACGGGTGGGGCGACCCCATCGCCACGTGGCGCAAGCATGTGATCGCCAAACTCGACGCGGGTCAGAGCGAGGGCGAGCTCAACAACGACCTTCTGATCGGTGCGCGGCTGCTCGACCGCGCTGCCACGGGCGTTCCGCGCCAGGACCGCTACCCGCTCGCCGAGGCGGCCGCCCGCCTGCGCGAGCCTGGCGACCCGTTCTACCGGGCGGGTGCGGCCTTGGCGCCCGACATCACCGCCCTACTCGACCAATATCCGCTGCGTGAGCTGATCACCCGCGGGCAGCAGTACGGCGTCTGGGTGGATCGTCCGCTGGCCCGTTTCAGCTCCTGGTACGAGTTCTTCCCGCGGTCGACGGGTGGCTGGGACCAGTCCGGAAACCCTGTGCACGGAACCTTCGCGACGGCGACCAAAGCCCTACCGCGTATCGCGAGAATGAATTTCGACATCGTCTACCTGCCTCCGATCCACCCGATCGGCAAGGTGCACCGCAAGGGGCGCAACAACAGCGTCACGGCGGCACCGGGTGATGTCGGATCGCCGTGGGCCATCGGCAGCGACGAAGGCGGACACGACGCAGTCCACCCCGACCTCGGAACGATCGAGGACTTCGACGACTTCGTGAGCGCCGCCCGCGACGAGGGTCTCGAGGTGGCGCTGGACCTTGCCCTGCAGTGCGCGCCTGATCACCCGTGGGCACGAGATCACCCCGAGTGGTTCACCGTGCTGCCCGACGGCACGATCGCCTACGCAGAGAACCCTCCCAAGAAATACCAGGATATCTATCCGCTGAACTTCGACAACGACCCGACCGGGTTGTACGAAGAGGTTCTACGGGTGGTGAAGTTCTGGGTTTCCCACGGCGTCAAGGTCTTTCGTGTCGACAACCCGCACACCAAGCCGCCGAACTTCTGGGCCTGGCTGATCGGCGAGGTCAAGAACATCGACCCCGACGTGCTGTTCCTCGCCGAGGCGTTCACCCGTCCTGCCCGACTGTTCGGGCTGGCCAAGCTCGGTTACACGCAGTCCTACACCTACTTCACCTGGCGTACGTCCAAGGCGGAGCTCACCGAGTTCGGTCAATCCATTGCCGAGCACGCCGACTACAGCAGGCAGAGCCTGTGGGTCAACACGCCCGACATCCTGCACGAGAGCCTGCAGCACGGCGGACCCGGCATGTTCGCCATCCGCGCCGTCCTGGCATCGACCATGAGCCCAACATGGGGCGTGTACTCGGGGTACGAACTGTTCGAGCACCGCGCTGTGCGGGAAGGCAGCGAAGAGTATCTGAATTCCGAGAAGTACGAGCTGCGGCCGCGCGACTTCGACGCCGCTCTCGCAGACGGCGAATCGCTGGAACCGTTCCTCACCCGCCTCAACGAGATCCGGCGGGTACATCCCGCGTTGCACCAGTTGCGCACCATCACGTTCCACCACATCGACAACGACGCGCTGCTGGCCTACAGCAAGTTCGATCCGATCTCCGGTGACCAGGTGCTCGTCGTGGTGACACTCAACGCGTTCGGCCCGGAAGAGGGCACCCTCTGGCTCGACATGGGCGCACTGGGCATGGATCAACACGATCGATTCTGGGTACGCGATGAGATCACGGGCGAGGAATACCAGTGGGGACAAAGCAATTACGTGCGGATCGATCCGGCCCGGGCCGTCTCTCACGTACTGAACATGCCCCAAGTTCCGGCCGACCAACGATTGAACCTACTGCGTAGGGAGTGACGAGATGACCAAAGCGTCCAACCTGAACAACCAGATCGAAAGCCCGCATCTGCGGCCGCACACCGCTGATCTCAACCGTCTGCTGTCCGGCGAACACCACGATCCGCACTCGGTTCTGGGTGCGCACGAATACGGCGACCACACGGTGATCCGCGCCTACCGGCCACACGCTGTCGAGGTCGTCGCGGTGATCGGCGGCGTGGCGTACCCGCTACAACACATCGAGGCCGGAGTGTTCGCCGTTGCGGTCCCGTTCACGAACCTGATCGATTACCGCCTTGAGGTGAGGTACAGCGAGGACGAATCGGCGTTTGTGCACCACGTCGCCGACGCGTACCGCTTCCTGCCCACGCTCGGCGAGATCGACCTGCATCTGTTCGCCGAGGGGCGCCACGAGCGTCTCTGGGAAATCCTGGGCGCCCACCCGCGCAGCTTCAGCACCCCCGACGGTGAGGTCACCGGGGTGTCGTTCGCCGTGTGGGCCCCCAACGCCAAGGGCGTCAGCGTAACTGGCGACTTCAACCACTGGGGCAACGAAGCACAGATGCGTGTCCTCGGTTCGACCGGCGTGTGGGAGCTGTTCTGGCCCAACTTCCCCGAGGGCGGGCTGTACAAGTTCCGCATCCACGGCGCAGACGGATCCGTCACCGACCGCGCCGATCCGATGGCCTTTGCCACCGAAGTTCCGCCCCACACTGCGTCGCGTGTCTTCGAGAGCAGCTACACCTGGGACGACGGCGACTGGATGAGTGATCGATCCCTGCGCAACCCGGTCTTCGAGCCGATGAGCACCTACGAGGTGCACCTGGGTTCGTGGCGGCCGGGCCTGAGCTACACCGAACTGGCCGACCAACTCACCGAATACGTGGTCGAGCACGGGTTCACCCACGTCGAGATGCTGCCCGTGGCCGAGCACCCGTTCGGCGGGTCCTGGGGCTATCAGGTGACCTCGTACTATGCGCCGTCGTCGCGATTCGGGTCACCAGACGAGTTTCGTTACCTCGTCGACGCGCTGCACCGTGCCGGGATCGGCGTCATCGTCGACTGGGTGCCGGCCCACTTCCCGAAGGACGCCTGGGCACTGGGCCGCTTCGACGGCACGGCGCTCTACGAACACGGCGACCCGCGCCGCGGCGAGCAGTTGGACTGGGGCACATACGTTTTCGACTTCGGTCGCGCGGAGGTACGGAACTTCCTCGTCGCCAACGCGCTGTACTGGCTGCAGGAGTTCCACGTTGACGGACTCCGGGTGGACGCGGTCGCCTCGATGCTTTATCTCGACTACTCACGCCCAGAAGGCGGCTGGTCTCCGAACATCTACGGCGGACGCGAGAACCTGGAGGCGGTGCAATTCCTGCAGGAAATGAACGCCACCGTCCACAAGATCAACCCCGGGATAGTCACCATCGCCGAGGAGTCCACGTCGTGGCCCGGCGTGACACGGCCGACCAACCTTGGCGGACTTGGCTTCTCGATGAAGTGGAACATGGGCTGGATGAACGACACGTTGGAGTTCATCAAGCGTGATCCCATTCACCGCAGCTATCACCACGGCGAAATCACATTCTCGATGATCTATGCCTTCAGCGAAAACTTCGTGTTGCCGATCAGCCACGATGAGGTCGTGCACGGTAAGGGCACACTGTGGGACCGCATGCCCGGGAACGACCACATGAAGGCCGCGGGCATCCGCAGCCTGCTCGCCTACCAGTGGGCACACCCCGGTAAGCAATTGCTGTTCATGGGTCAGGAGTTCGGCCAGCGCGCCGAATGGTCCGAGGAGCGTGGTGTCGACTGGTTCCAGCTCGACGAGCAGGGCTTCTCCGACGGCATCCTGCGAATGCTGACCGACGCCAATTCCATCTACAGCAGTCGCCGCGCCCTGTGGTCACGGGACTCCCAGCCCGAGGGCTACTCCTGGATCGACGCCAATGACTCGGCGAACAACGTCCTGAGCTTTCTGCGCTTCGGTGACGACGGCTCGATGATGGCCTGCGTGTTCAACTTCTCCGGCACCGAGCATTCGCGCTACCGGTTGGGCCTTCCGCATGCCGGTACCTGGCGCGAGGTGCTCAACACCGACTCGGACACCTACCACGGTTCTGGTATCGGTAACTACGGCGCCGTCGAGGCGACGGACGAGCCGTGGCACGGCCGCCCGGCGTCAGCGGTGATGGTCATTCCCCCGCTGTCGGCGCTCTGGTTCGAGCCCGCCTGACCGGCGCTCAGCGAGCGCGCCGGAACGCGCCGTCAGTACAGCGCGTTGGCGAGGTTACGCCGACCCGCTATGACCTCCGGATCCGCCGGGTCGAACAGGTCGAACAGCTCGATGAGCCGCGTGCGCACCCTGGTGCGGTCGTCGCCTGCCGTGCGCCTCACGAGGTTCGTGAGGCGTGAGAACGCGGCCTGAATGTCCTGCTGGAGGATCTCGACGTCTGCGGCCGCGAACGCGGCGTCGATGTCGTCCGGTGCGGCGTCGGCGAGCGCGACAGCGTCCTGCGGGTGCGTGGTCGCCCGCTGCAGGAAACCGATCTGCCGGACCGCGCCTTTGGCCTCAGGATGGTTCGGGTCGGCGTCCAGGATCGCCTGATACGCGCTGCGAGCCGCCTCGAAATCCCCGGCGTCCAGGAACGCCCTGGCCTGTTCGACCTGGGGATCGGCCTGCTCGGCTCCGTCTTGTTCACCTGCGCCGCTGAGCTTTCCGGCGACGGCATTGAGCAGTGAGTCGATCCACCGGCGCAGCTGCTCCGGCGGCTGTGGGCCCTCGAAGCTGGACACCGGCCTGCCCGCAGCCAGCGCGACGACGGTGGGCACCGCCTGGACACCGAACATCTGCGCCACGCGCGGCGTGGTGTCGACGTTGATGGTCGCGAACGCCCACTTACCGCCGTCGGCGGCGGCCAATGAGCTGAGCGTGTCACCGAGCTGGATGCTGGCGTCGCTGCGGGGCGACCACAACAGCACCACGACGGGCACCTCGGTGGAGCGAGCCAGCACCTCGGCCTCGAGGTTGGCCTCGGTGACCTCCACTCCACCCGGGCCCCCGGCAGGGGAACCGCCGCCCGAAGCGGCAGGTCGCTGCTTGAGCGCCGACAGATCGACGGCGCCCGCCAGGGCAGGTGAAATACGGGGTCCAGGACGCGTCACGTGTACAAGTCTGTCACGTCGTTTCGGCTACCGGCGCCCCTGCCTGACCCTGCCTGACAGCGACCGGCGCGGCACCCATGCGACCCGTCCGATCAGCCCATATGAGGAAAATCACACTGCCCAGTGGCACGATGCTGGCCAGCAACGCCAGCAACCATGTTCCGATACGCCACTTGACGGCGATGCCGACCGCGAGCGCGGCGACGACGAACGCCATGAAGATGCCGCCGTGGATCGGGCCGAACACCTTCACCCCGATTTCGGTTTGCGGGGTGCCGAGGTATTTGAAGTACATCCCGATCAGCAGGCCGGCCCAACTGACGGCCTCGGCGAAGGCGATCAACCGGAACCATCCCGCGGCGGTGCGGAGGTCATAGGCGCTAGTCATATCGACATTGTGCCCGAATCGGACGCTGTGCTACTACGCAGCGTCGTTGAGTGCGGCGAAGGTCACGGCCTGCGAAGAATGAGCGCGTCACCTTGTCCACCGGCACCGCACAGCGCGGCGACGGCGTACCCCGACCCCCTACGAGCCAGTTCCAGCGCTGCGTGCAACGTGATCCGCGCTCCGGACATGCCGATCGGATGGCCGATCGCGATGGCGCCGCCATCGGTGTTGACCTTGTCGGCATCCACCCCGAGTTCCTGCGTCGAGGCCAGTGCGACGGCAGCGAACGCCTCGTTGATCTCGATGACGTCGAGCTGGTCCAGGGAGATGCCCTCCTTGTCGACAGCCTTCTTTATTGCATTGGCAGGCTGGCTCTGCAGCGTCGAATCGGGCCCGGCGACCACGCCGTGCGCCCCGATCTCACACAACCAGGTCAAGCCCAGTTCCTCGGCTTTCGCCTTGTTCATGACCACCACTGCGCACGCGCCGTCGGAGATCTGAGACGCCGAGCCTGCGGTGATCGTGCCGTCCTTGCGGAACGCCGGCCGCAAACCTGCCAGCGACTCCGTCGTGGTGTCGGCGCGGATGCCCTCGTCCTCGGTGAACTCGATCGGGTCGCCCTTGCGCTGCGGAATCTTCACCGGAACGACCTCGTCGGCGTACACGCCGTCCTTCCAGGCCCGCGCCGCCTTCTGGTGTGACGATGCGGCGAACTCGTCCTGCTGGGCGCGGGTGAACTTGTCGACATCGTTGCGTTGCTCGGTCAGCGCGCCCATCGGCTGATCGGTGAACACGTCGTGCAGACCGTCGTAGGCCATGTGGTCGAGCACTGTGACGTCGCCGTATTTGTAGCCCGAACGGCTGTTCATCAACAGGTGGGGCGCCTGGCTCATCGACTCCTGGCCACCGGCGACGATCACGTCGAACTCACCGGCGCGGATCAGCTGATCGGCCAGCGCGATCGCATCGATGCCCGACAGGCACATCTTGTTGATGGTCAGCGAGGCCACGTCCCAGCCGATGCCTGCGGCAACGGCCGCCTGACGGGCGGGCATCTGCCCGGCACCGGCGGACAGCACCTGGCCCATGATCACGTACTCGACTGCGGAGGCCGGCACGTTGGCCTTTTCGAGGGCACCCTTGATCGCCACAGCACCGAGATCGCTGCCGGAGAAATCCTTCAGCGAACCCATCAGCTTGCCGACCGGAGTACGGGCTCCAGCAACAATCACGGACGTCGTCATGGCTACCTCCACGGTAGAAATTGGTGGCTTAGAAAGCTCAGAGAAAGGCTATACAGGCGCACCGACCTATTCGAAATCGATCTTGTTAGGTTACTTTTTCTTTATGACCGCCGAGCAGACAGACGCCCGTCCGGTACTGGCCACCGCGCTGGTGACCGCCATCGACCATGTCGGCATCGCCGTCGGTGACCTGGATGAGGCGATCAAGTGGTACCACGACCACCTGGGCATGATCGTCCTCCACGAAGAAGTCAACGAGGAGCAGGGCATCCGCGAGGCGATGCTCTCGGTGCGCGGCGCGACGGTCGGCAGCACCCAGATCCAATTGATGGCACCGATCGACGACAGCTCGACCATCGCCAAGTTCCTGGAGAAGCGCGGCCCCGGCCTGCAGCAATTCGCTTACCGCGTCAGTGACCTTGATGCGCTGAGCGACCGTCTGCGCGAGCAGGGCATCCGTCTCATCTACGACGCTCCGCGCCGCGGCACCGCCAATTCGCGGATCAACTTCATCCACCCGAAAGACGGCGGTGGCGTACTGATCGAGCTCGTCGAGCCGGCAGCCGACGCTCACTAAGACCACTTTCGGGTAGGTCCGCGTGTGGCGCGGTTCGCCCAGCACGGCGTATGCCAGTGTCTGCGGTCGTCGACACTGCCCGAACTATCGGCGGGCCACACCACGACATGTGAGATTCCCGGCTTGATCTCGTGGTCGCAGCCCGGACACCGGTAAGTTTTGGCCGCCCTGGCAGCACTCACCGGCCGGACCTCGTAGTCATACCCGTCGGCACCCACCTCGACGCGGGTGGGCCCCGGCAGCGCATCGCGCACCGGCCTTCGCTTGCGCGGCGCGCGACGCTTCGCCATCAGAACAGGCGGAACTCGTCGCTGTCCATGCCCCGCATCTTGTCGTAATCCAGTGTCAGGCAACGGATCCCGCGATCAGTGGCCAGGGTGCGGGCCTGTGGCTTGATCTGCTGGGCGGCGAAGACTCCCGCGACCGGGGCCAGCAGCGAGTCCCGATTCATCAGTTCCAGGTAGCGCGTCAACTGCTCGACACCATCGATCTCACCGCGCCGCTTGATCTCCACGGCCACCGAGCGGCCTTGCTCGTCGCGGCACAGCAGATCCACCGGGCCGATCGGCGTCATGTACTCGCGCCGCACCAGGGTGTACCCGGCCCCGAGGAGTTCGACGTGCTCGGCCAACAGAGCCTGCAGATGAGCTTCCACGCCGTCCTTGACCAGGCCGGGGTCAATGCCCAATTCGTGGCTCGAATCGTGCTCGATCTCCTCGACCGTGATGCGAAGCTGCTCCCCCGCCTTGTTCTCGACCACCCACACCGGGACCTCCCCGTCGGGTTGCTCGACGAGCCAGCACGGCGGGCTCATCCAGTTCAGGGGCTTATAGGCACGATCGTCGGCATGCACGCTCACCGAGCCATCGGACTTGAACAACAGCAGTCGTTTGGCCGACGGGAGATGAGCTGTGAGCCTACCGACGTAATCGACGGTGCACTGAGCGATGACGAGCCGCACCGAACCACCATAGATGGCGGACTCGGTATCACTAGGCTGACGCCACGATGACGGACAAGAAGAGCGGCGCGCAGCGGCTCGGGCGGTTGCTGGCCAAGGTCACCAGCCAGACGGCGACGGGGCCGTCCACCCCCGAGTACGGATCCTGGATTCTCGGGCGCGTCTCTGAGAGTCAGCGAAGACGGCGAGTCCGCATCCAGTTGATCCTCACCGCGTTCGCGCTGGGCGCGAACCTCATCGGGGTCGGCGTCGCGGTTCTGGTCGTCACGGTCACCTTCCCGGTACCGAGCGTGTTCGACTCGAACGTCCTGTGGATCACATTCGCGGTGGCGCCCGCCTACATCGTGCTGGCGTTCATGGTCGGGGTGATCTGGGCGACCAACCGCGTCATCAGGAACGTCCGCTGGGCCATCGAGGAACGGGAGCCCACCCGCGCCGATCAGCGCAACACGTTCGTCGCGCCCTGGCGGTTGACCCGCGTGCTGCTCGTGCTGTGGGCCGGAGGGACAACCCTCCTGACGCTCCTCTACGGCCTGCAGAACGCCGCCTTCATCCCGAAAGTGCTGCTCGGCATCAGCTTCCCCGGAATCGTCGTCTCCGCCAGCTGCTACCTGTTCACCGAGTTCGCCCTGCGCCCGGTGGCAGCCCAGGCACTCGAAGTGGGTCCTCCACCAAGGCGTTTCGCCCCGGGCATCATGGGCCGGACCCTGACAGTGTGGGCGCTGGGTTCCGGCGTCCCGGTCCTCGGAATCCTGCTGTCGGCCATCATCACGCTGACGCTGCAGATCGTCTCACCGACACAGTTCGCGATCGCGGTGATGATCCTGGCTTCGTTCGCGTTGATCTTCGGATTCATCCTGATGTGGATTCTGGCATGGCTCACCGCAACTCCGGTTCAGGTGGTGAGCCACGCGCTGAACCGGGTCGAGCGCGGCGACCTGGAGGCCAACCTCGTGGTTTTCGACGGTACCGAGCTGGGCCAGCTCCAGCGGGGATTCAACTCCATGGTGGACGGACTGCGCGAGCGCGAGCGAGTGCGAGATTTGTTCGGGCGCCACGTCGGCCGGGAGGTCGCGGCCCTCGCCGAGAAGGAACGCCCCAAGCTCGGCGGCGAAGAACGCCATGCCGCCGTGATCTTCGTCGACATCATCGGTTCGACCGAACTCGTCACCAGTAGGCCGGCCGCGGAGGTCGTCGAACTCCTTAACCGCTTTTTCGACATCATCGTCGACGAGGTCGACGAACACCACGGACTGGTCAACAAGTTCGAGGGCGACGCTGTGCTTGCCGTGTTCGGCGCACCGGTGTCGCTGGACAATGCCGAGGCTGAGGCACTCGCCGCAGCGCGCGCAATGGCCCGGCGGCTCCGCGTCGAGGTACCCGAATGCGATGCCGGCATCGGGGTGGCATCGGGCCAGGTCGTCGCGGGCAACGTCGGCGCCAAAGAACGATTCGAGTACACCGTGATCGGTGGACCCGTCAACGAGGCGGCCCGATTGTGCGAACTGTCGAAGAAGATCGAGGGACATCTGGTCGCCTCATCGGAGGCCGTGAACAGGGCGACCGAAAGCGAAAGGGAGCACTGGGTATTGGGCGAATCGGTGACGCTGCGTGGCTACGCGGAGCCGACACGGCTGGCGACGCCGGTCAGCGCGAACTGAGACGCCGCTTCGAATACCGGACCGCCCCGTAGGCGACCACCAGCGCCGCGACGAGCAGCGGGTAGCCCATCGCGATCCTGGCGAAGGCCAGCCAGCCCGTCTGGTCTCCGTCGTAGAGCCAGCGCTGTACGACGAACCGCGCCACGAACACGAGCACGAAGGTGAGCGTGGCGATGTCATACGCGTACAGGGAACGTCTGTCGTCACGCCAGGTGTGGCCGGCGCCGTTCAGGCTGTTCCAGATGACGCCGACCAGAGGCCACCGCACGAGCATTGATGCGAGAAAGACAAGGGCGAGAATGAGACTCATCCAGATACCCAGCAGAAAATAGTCTTTCGCTTCTCCGGTCTGCCAGGCGATGTACGCCGCAATGGCGACACCGAGAGCTCCGGACAGCGCCGGTTGCACCGGTTCCTTGCGCAACAGGCGGACCGTAGCGATCGCCGCCGCCACGCCGAGAGCGACGGCGATGGCACCGGTGAGGCCGAATGCCGCGTCGCCGGCGACGAAGGCGATACTCGGCAGGGCTGCGTACACCAGGCCGGCAGTGCCGCCCATCTGCTGGAGAAGTGTCGGCGCCGGCTTTGTTGTGTCGGCCATCGTTGAGTTCCTGGTTCCTTTCAGGCGTGCGCCATCACCGGGCCGGCTGCCCGTGGCGTTATCCGCTTGTGCAGAGGGACTTTCGATCAGATCAGGACGTGACGGGCCCGCCGAGACGGCCATTGGTGGCATCGGTGATCGCCTGATCCATCAATTCGAGGCCCTCTTCCTGGGTGAATTTCTCCTTGCGGACGATCACCGCGACGCTGACTTCCTCGTCCACCACGCGGAAGGCTGCTGTCACGGCGGCGGCGTACAGCTTGACCGTCAGGTCCGAGTCCGGCAGTTTGAGCCGCTGCGCGAACACTGGAATCAAGCCCTTTTCCATGTAGTCGTGCACCATCAGGTACGACGTGCGCAACGCGGGATCTGACACCGAGAGGGTGGCGATCCGCATCGCGCTCCTCTCGTCGACGATGTCGCGTTCCGACAGCGGGTAGGCGATCATGTCGGCAGCCAAGTGCTCGGACAGGGAGAGTTCGGGCGGCCACCGGTGCATCGAAGCCAGGAATCTGTCAGCCGACTTGGCCAGCACCGGCTCGACACAACTCTCCTTGGATCGGAAGTAGCGCCAGATGGTGCGTGTTGAAAGCCCTGCGGCGGCGGCAATTTCGTCACCGCTGGTGGCTGCGACACCTTTCTCCCAGAACAGTTCGCAGGCAAGCCTCGACACCTCGAGACGCGCCTGCGCCGCATCTGGCCGGGCCTGCGCGATCGCCCCCACCTCCTAACTGTCACTTAGTGACACGCCCACAGTGTCACTAAGTGACAGGGATGTCAAGACGGCGCGGTGACTACCGTGTCGTTTTTCCGCCAGTGATGTCGGTGGTCGCGTGTAATTGTCGAGTCATGCACGCCGATTTCGACCGCTGCTACCGGGCAGTCCAATCGAAGGATGCACGGTTCGACGGGTGGTTCGTCAGTGCTGTGCTGACAACGAGGATCTATTGCCGGCCGAGTTGCCCGGTACGTCCGCCCTATCCGCGCAACATGCGGTTCTATCCGACAGCGGCGGCAGCACAGAGGGCCGGCTTCCGGTCCTGCAAGCGATGCAGACCGGATGCCTCACCTGGCTCGCCGGAATGGAACGTGCGCGGTGACGTCGTCGCTCGCACGATGCGTCTCATCGCCGACGGGACGGTGGACCGAGACGGCGTCACCGGGCTCGCGGCGCGCGTGGGTTACACCGTGCGGCAACTGGAGCGGTTGATGCAGGCCGAGGTCGGCGCCACGCCTCTGGCCCTCGCTCGGGCTCAGCGCGCCCACACTGCCCGTGTACTCATCGAGACGACCGATATGCCCTTCGGTGACGTTGCTTTCGCGTCCGGTTTCTCCAGCATCCGGCAATTCAACGACACAGTGCGCACCGTATGCGACGTGACTCCGACGATGCTGCGCCGCCGGGCGCAGACGCGATTCAGGAAGACCGACACGGCCGGCGCGGGCGTGATGTCGCTCCGCCTCCCGGTACGGGCGCCGTTCGCGTACGAAGGCATTTTCGGACATCTGGCGGCCACTGCAGTCTGCGGTGTGGAGGAAGTGCGCGACGGGGCGTTCCGGCGCACCCTGCGTCTGCCCAATGGCACCGGGATCGTCAGCCTCGCGCCCTATCCCGATCACGTCGAGTGCCGACTCGTTGTTGATGACTTCCGCGACCTGACGGCAGCGATCGCGCGGAGTCGGCGCCTGCTCGATCTCGATGCCGACCCCGAGGCGATTGTCGATGCCCTCAGTATTGACCCGCAGCTCGCTGCAATCGTCGCGAAGGCGCCGGGCCAACGCATCCCGCGGACTGTCGACGAACACGAGCTAGCGCTACGCGTCGTTCTCGGCCAACAGGTTTCGACGGCCGCGGCGCGCACGCATGCCGGGCGGCTCGCGGTGGCGTACGGCAAGCCTGTCACCGACCCGGAGGGCGGGCTGACGCATGTCTTTCCGGCGGTGGACCAGCTTGCCGAAATCGACCCACAGCATCTGGCCTTTCCCAGGTCACGCCAGCGCACGTTGATCGCCCTTGTATCGGCTTTGGCGCACGGCGACGTCGTGTTGGATTCCGGCTGCGACTGGGACGCAGCCCGCACACAGCTCCTCGCAATCCCAGGAATCGGGCCGTGGACGGCGGAGATGATCGCCATGCGCGGCCTTGGAGATCCCGATGCGTTTCCCGCAACAGACCTCGGGGTGTGTGCGGCGGCAGAACAGCTCGGGTTGCCGTCAGCCCCGCGTCCGCTCACGGAGCGCAGCACAGCGTGGCGGCCGTGGCGTTCCTATGCAACGCAGCACCTTTGGACAGCACTCGACCACGCCGTCAATCAGTGGCCACCCAAGGAGAAATGATGGATGCCACGTGCTACCGCACCATGGACAGCCCCGTCGGCCTGCTCACGCTGGCAGGCATGGGCGGACGATTACAGCACCTTCGGATGGTGGATCAGACCTATGAGCCGAATCGCGCCGACTGGCAGCTCGATGAATCGGCGTTCTCCGATACGGTGGAACAGCTTGACGAGTATTTCCGCGGTACGCGTTATGAATTCGACGTAGACCTCGATCTGGTCGGGACAGCATTTCAAAAGAAGGTCTGGGAAGCGCTGTTGACAATCCCCTATGGGGAGACGCGGTCCTATGCAGAGATTGCCAGTCAAATTGGTGCCCCAGGCGCATTCAGGGCAGTCGGCTTGGCCAACGGACATAACCCAATCGGCATCATCGTGCCTTGCCATCGGGTAATCGGGGCCAACGGAAGTCTGACCGGATACGGCGGCGGATTGGATCGCAAAAGAATGCTGTTGGGAATGGAAAAGAGCAATTCGCCGGCCATTCCCACGCTATTCGACTGAGCGAAATTCTGCACAAATGCCTGTGCCCCTCGATTGAATCGAGGGGCACAGGACTTAATTTGTGTTCGGCGGTGTCCTACTTTTCCACCCGGGTGGGTAGTATCATCGGCGCTGGTAGGCTTAGCTTCCGGG
>NZ_LQPC01000052.1 GCF_002101705.1 Mycolicibacterium iranicum
CTATCCTCGCCACAGCAGGGCCCGAACATGAGGAATTACGTGACGGCAGCCCCTGGGGAATTACGTGACCGTCGGCAGCTACACCGCCTCGGAATCCGTCAAATCAACTCCACCCCCAACCACCCCACCACCTGCGGGAAGGTCGAACGCTTCCAACAAACACTCAAAAAGTGGCTCACCCACCAACCCAAAGCCAGCACCATCGACGAACTCCAAACCCAGCTCGACGCATTCACCGACGAATACAACCACCGCCGACCCCACCGCTCACTACCTCACAAAGCCACCCCAGCAGTCATCTACACCAGCCGACCCAAAGCCACCCCAGCAACACGAATAGACACCCACAACCGGGTCCGCACCGACCGCGTCGATCAAGCCGGCGCCATCACCCTGCGCGTCAACGGCCGCCTCCACCACATCGGCATCGGACGCCACCGCTACCGAACCCGCGTCCTAGTCCTCGCCCAGGACCACCACATCACCGTCATCAACGCCGCCACCGGAGAAGTCCTGCGCGACTTCATCCTCGACCCCACCAGGGACTACCAGCCCACCGGCGCCCCCAAAGGCCCCAAACGGAAAAAACCGCGGACCTAAAGTAGGTCCGCGGCTATTCCGATGTCTTGCGACATCACATGGTAGCGGGGACAGGATTCGAACCTGCGACCTCTGGGTTATGAGCCCAGCGAGCTACCGAGCTGCTCCACCCCGCGTCGGGTGAACGCTAGGTTACCGGGGCCGCGGCCAGCCCTCCAAATCGCCTGCTCAGCGACCCGTTGGGGGCTAAAACCTGTCTAGGACGAGTCCCCGACCGCGCGTGTCAGCCGCTCTGCCAGGAGCCCTGCGAACCGCGCCGGATCCTCCAGCACGCCTCCCTCGGCAAGAAGAGCGGTGCCGTAGAGCAACTCGGCGGTACCGGTCAGCTCGTCGTCGGCGCCCCGGCTCAGGTGCGCCTGCCGGAGTCCCACGACGAGCGGGTGGTTGGGATTGAGCTCCAGAATCCGCTTCTCGACCGGGACCGGTTGACCGGACGCGCGGTACATACGGGCCAACGCCGGTGTGATGCCGAAGGTGTCGGTGATCAGGCACGCCGGCGAATCGGTCAGGCGGGTGGACAGCCGCACTTCCTTGACGTGATCGCTGAGGGTCTCCTTCAGCCAGGCGGTCAGGTCGGCGAACTCCTTCTCACGCTCCTGGCGTTCGGCTTCCTGGGCGTCTTTGTCGGCCTCGGAGTCGAGGTCCACCTCGCCCTTGGCGACCGACTGCAGCGGCTTGCCGTCGAACTCGTGAACCGACTCCACCCACACTTCGTCGACCGGGTCGGTGAGCAACAGCACCTCGTAGCCCTTGGCCTTGAACGCCTCCAGATGCGGCGAGTTCAGCAGCTGCTGCCGCGATTCGCCTGCGGCGTAGAAGATTTGGCTCTGCTCCTGCGGCATGCGGGCGACATATTCGGCCAGCGTGGTCGGTTCGTCCTCACTGCGGGTCGAGGCGAACGAACACAGGCGCAGCAGTGTCTCCTGGTTGTCGGTGTCGCTCAACAATCCTTCCTTGAGGACTCGGCCGAACTGGGTCCAGAAGGTGCGGTACTTCTCGGGCTGCTCGTTCTGCATCTCGGCGATCGTGGAGAGCACCTTCTTGGTGAGCCTGCGCCGGATCGCCCGGATCTGCCGATCCTGCTGCAGGATTTCGCGAGATACGTTGAGCGACATGTCTTGTGCGTCGACGACGCCCTTGACGAATCGCAGATACGGTGGCATCAGCTGGTCGCAGTCGGCCATGATGAAGACACGTTTGACGTAGAGCTGAACCCCGACAGCAGCGTTCTGGTTGAACATGTCGAACGGCGCATGCGATGGGATGAACAGCAACGCCTGATATTCGAACGTGCCCTCCGCCCTCATCGCGATAATTTCCAGCGGCTGGTCCCACGCATGGGCGATGTGCTTGTAGAACTCCGTGTACTCCTCGTCGGAAACCTCGTCGCGGGGCCTGGCCCACAACGCCTTCATCGAGTTCAAGGTCTGTGTCTCCACGGTGACCGACTCCTCGCCACCGTCCTCGGTCGCCGGCGTCCGGCGCTCGACGTCCATACGGACGGGCCATGCGATGAAGTCCGAGTACTGCTTGACGAGCTCCCGGATCTTCCACTCCGAGGTGTAGTCGTGCAGCTCGTTCTCTCGGTCTTCGGGCTTGAGGTGAAGCGTGACCGAAGTGCCCTGCGGCACTGCGTCTCCGGTCGCCTCGACCGTCTCGATGGTGTAGCTGCCCTCGCCGGTGGACTCCCATCGGGTCGCCTCACTCTCCCCGGCCTTGCGGGTGAGCAGCTCCACGCGGTCGGCCACCATGAAGCTTGCATAGAAGCCGATCCCGAACTGGCCGATGAGTGCCTCGGAGGCATCTTCCTTGGCATCGCGCAGTTGTTGCCGCAGCTCGGCCGTTCCCGACTTCGCCAGCGTCCCGATCAGCCCCACCACCTCGTCACGCGACATGCCGATGCCGTTGTCACGCACGGTCAGAGTGCGCGCCTGCTTGTCGACATCGATCTCGATATGCAGATCGGAAGTGTCGACGTCCAGCTCCTTGTTCCGGAACGCTTCCAGTCGAAGCTTGTCCAGCGCATCGGAAGCGTTCGAGATGAGCTCCCGCAGGAACGAGTCCTTGTTGCTGTAGACGGAGTGGATCATCAGATCCAGCAGTTGGCGTGCCTCCGCCTGGAATTCGAGCTGCTCGACGTGTGCGGCCATGCGCGTTTCCCCTTCGACAAAACGACCTCGGATGCCGGGAGGAAAATAGTAACCAGTGTCACCGGAGATCTGTACCGGCGGCTACGCAGGCGTCCGGATGACCTGACCCGTCGCCAGCACCCGCGCGGGGTCGTAACGATCGGCGAGTGCGGCGAGCCAATGCAGCGTGTCCGGGGTGTAGACCCGTGACGGGCGTGCCGGGTCATAGGAGGGTGCGAAGTTCGGCATCTGACCGCCCGTCGACCACTGCGCCACGGCCTGCGTCACCGCCCTCGCGTGCTCGACCACCATCGCCGCGATCTCGGGAGCCGACACCCCGATGACCGTGAGCGCGAACGCCGCATTCCGGTGGCAGAACGCGCTGCGGTGCTGCGGTTCGCGTGCCATCGCTCCCCCGAGCATCCGAAGTTCGACGATCACCTGCGGCGACTGCGATCCGGGCCCCGCGACCGCGAGGATCGCGTCAACGGCCTCGGCGGGCAGGCCGGACAGCAGCGCCTGGTCTTCGTTGACCGGCATCGGGTCCAGCGGATCGGCATGCACCGCGCCGATGGCCGCGTATGGCAGCACTCCGGCCGTATCCATCAGCGGAGCGGCCGCATTTCGGATCGGGGCGAGCAACCGCTCTGCTTCGGCGAAATCGCCGACAGCGGTGTAGCGCACCGAGATTGTCATCCGGCCCGCCAGCGGCTCGGGCACGCCCGGCAGCGGTGGCAACTGCTGGATCGCGATCGACGTGTTCACCATCTCGGGCAGATCCGCACACCATTCGCGCCAGGCGTGCAGCACCGCCGCCGCGTCGGGGCCGTCGAAAAACACAGCACCCCCGTAGAATTCGGAGACCGACGGCAGGTCGATCTCGACTGACGTCACGATGCCGAGCGTCGCCTTGCCCCCGCGCAGACCCCAGAACAGGTCGGCGTTCTCGTCGGGTGCCGCCCGCAGCAGGCGACCCTCTCCGGTCACCACATCGAACGAGCGCACGTGGTCCGACGAGACCCCGAACGTCCGCACCAGGGGACCGATCCCACCGCCGGTCAGGAATCCCACCACGCCGACGTTGGGCGCCGACCCGCACAGCGGAGCCAAGCCGTGCGGCGCCGCGGCGTCGATGACGTCTTGCCAGCGGGCACCCGCACCCACCCGCGCGGTGCGATTCAGCGGGTCCACATCGACGTGCTTCATCGCCGAGGTCTGCACCAGGATGGTGTCCGGGCCGACACCGACGGCTCCGTGCCCGGTCGCCTGCACCGTGACGGTGAAGCCGTGCGCGGCGGCGAACCTGACCGCGCCGGCCACGTCCTCGGGGGAAGTCGCCAGCACCACCGCCGCGGGGTTCACGGGTGCCGCCACGTTCCACGGCATGCAGCGCTCATAGCCGGGTTCACCGGGCAGCGCCACATGCGTCGCAACCTGGTCGCGCAGCGTGCGCAGCGCCTCGTCGCGCCTCAGGTCGGCCGTCATCGTCATGGGAGTCCTTTCTCGGATGCCTTGTGTCGGCGTGCAGCATCGCCGACCAGGCTTGGCAGCGCCTTAAGCAGGCGAACCAAGAAAAATCCAAGCGGACGCTACCGCGCGCTCACGAATGACGCGCGGCAGACCACGACGCGTCTACACCAGTTCGGGCACCCGCAAATGGGCCAACACCAGGTCGAAGTCGCACTTGTCGAGCACCTGCACGCCATCGCGTATCGAGGCGGTCTCCAGCTCGTCGAGGGCGTGGCGACTTCTCCTCATAGCCTCGGCGCTGTCGAAGGTCACCGACACCACGCCGAAGCCCGAATCGCGATCAGCCATAAGGCTGGCACTGCAGAACCCGTCCGACTCCTCCAGCGCCGGCATGGTGGCCAGCCGGAAGCCGTCGATCGCGCGATCGGCTTCGTTGGCGTCGACCCGGGCCCACGTGACCCGCACGCACGCGCCGGGCAACGAGCGATGGTCGCGGTGCAGCGCCGCGATCTCCCACTCGTCGACTGTGGGGCGCCCACCGAGGATCTCTGCCGCCCGGTCGCGGTAGTCCTTGGTGGCGGGCCCACTGGCCTTCATCGCCTCCTCGGACTCCCAAGCCGTGGTCGCGATGCACCGGCCGCTGAGCCGGTCGACCAGTAGCGACAGGCCGATGTAGCCGTCCAGACCCGTCAGCGCGGGCCAGACCGTGTCGTGGATGTAGGCGATCCCCGCGTCTATCGCCGAGGACCGTGCATGGATGGTGGAGCTGCGCGCATACATATCTGCCTCCGTCGAACGCGGCAGCGTCCCAGCGGCGCCGCCGGACCTTTCGATCGTCCTCCTGCCAAGGATTCGGGGCAATGGGCGATGCGGGCGCTCGATCGCGGCGAGCGTGCGCGAAATGCCGGCGATAGCGGCGCGTCGGCGTGCAAACACGCGCGCTCGCGGTGCAACCGAACGACCGGTCATATAAGGGCGCGGGCGGCGGCAGCGACCGCAGCCATGCCCACCCCGGCCGCTTCCGATGCCAATGCCGATGCCGCCGCAGCGCGCTCGGCTGTCGGTTCGGCCATTTGCAGCTCCAGTAGCCGGCACCGCAGAAGCGCCGGGACCCCTGCAGTGCGCTCGGCGATACCGCGCGCCACAGCGATGTCCGCGAGTGCACGCGGAGTTTCCCCCCGCAACGCGTGGAGCCGCGCCGTCGCCAACGCGACGGGCCCTGCCAACCCGACCTGGCCGATGACCGCGATCCGATCGCGGAACGGGTTCAGCGCGTTCAGCAGCGGATCGATGAACTCGGGCAGGTCATGGTCGGCGGCGAGATGGGCCAGCAGCGTGTGATGGCCCAGCGTCGTCCAGATGTGAGCCCGGTCCGGGTTGCCCGCCCACTGGCGCAAGGTGGCAAGCCCTTCGGCCCGAGCCTCGGGCCCGTCCAGCAAGGTCAGCACCGCGGTGCGCACCACGCCGACCATGCCCATGCCACCGGTCTCTTCGTTGGCGCGCAGGCTGTTCCAGCTCGGATCGACCGGGCCACCTCTCTCACGCAACAGCGTCGCGGTGGCCAGCAGCCCGCTGCCGGCCTCGTACAGTTCGGTCTGCTCGTGGACGTGGGCGGCGATGGCGTGGTGGCGTTCCGCCTCGGCGAAGTCACCGATCCAAACCGCGAGCACCGCCTCCATCCACCGCAGTTGCGCGCGCAAGACCGGTAACTGCAGCTCTTCGCTACCCGCGATCCCGGCTTGCACGTATCGGCGTGCCCCGTCGACGTCACCGAGGTTCATCGCCGCCATCGTCGCGACGGAATGCGCGATCACCGCGTCCTCACGAGACCTGCTGTGGTGCAGTGATTTCAGACGCTGCACCCAGGACAGAGTTTCTGCGCTCAGCGTCGACACGCCGGAAAACGTGATCAGCCGGCCGATCAAGACGTCGGCGATGACGTCCGGATCACCCGTCCCGGTAGCGAGAATCTCGGCTCGATCCAGCAGACCGGGCGCTATGGTCGCATCGGGGTGATAGCAGTGTCCTACGGCGAGCGCGGGCAGCACCCGCGCCGCCGACGCCGGCTCTGCTTCCGATAGCGCTGCGGCGCGTTCGAGCAGCCCCAGCAGCTCACCGGGATCGTGACCCGGCGCCAGCCACGGCCATCCGCCGCTGGCCCGCAGCAGTGCACTGGCCACCCGTCCGGCAGATGCGACCTGCCTGCTGCGCAACGCCTCACCGAGGTAGCGCTGCACGCTGTCGAGCACCAATTGCCCACGGCCCGCGCGGGAGTGGGCTTCCAGAAGTTCCACCGTCAGCGCATCGCGCTCCCCGTCATCACGTACCGATACGGGCTGGCTGTCATAGGCGTCCAGCGCGGCCTGCCACCATCGCGCGGCGATGTCCGAACTCCACTGCGCCGTCGCGTGTTCGGCCGCAAGACGGCAGGCCTGCACGATCAGCGCCGGTTCGACGAGCGGCTGAGCGGCGACGAGATGTTGCGCCCGGCGCGTCGGCGCATCCTGGGCCGTGCTGTCGGCCAGAACCTCGGCAACCTTGGCGTGAATCCGCTGACGCCGCAACGCAGGCATGCTTGCCAGCAGTTGCTCTCGGAGCAGACCATGGGCGAACTCGTAGCCGCCGCCCGCATGCGCCGCGACGATGATGCGCTCATCGGCCGCTTCGTCGAGGTAGTCGGCAAGAGTGTCCAGGTCCAGCCTGGTGGCAGCGGCCAGCACCGGGACGGCACCAGCATCGATCTCGTCGCCGATCACCGCAGCGACCCGCAGCACCTGCACCACGGCCGGGTCGAGCGCGGCGAGCCGGCGGTCGAGGACCGAACGCACGGCATGCGGAATGTCATTGCCCACCCGCTCTTCTCGCGGCAGTCGCGCATACTCGGAGACGAAGAACGGGTTCCCGCCGGTGCGCGCGGCGAGCTCCGCGGCCTCGGCTGCGGTGACGGTGTCCTCGGCGACCTCGTTCGCCAGGACGGCGACATCGGCCGACGACAGTGCGGGCACCTCGATGTGACGGTTGTGTTCACCGCGGGCAACCGTGCTGAGCAGCCGCGCGACTTCCGGCGAGTGCTCACCGTCGCGGACGGTGACGACCACCAGGACGGGATGGTCGCGAAGCGAGCCGCTGATGTAGGACAGACAACTCGCGGAGGCGGTGTCAGACCACTGGACGTCGTCCACGACGACGGCCAGCAACCGTGGCGCCGATTCGAGGAGTGTCTGAATACGTTCGTAAACAAGAAATCTGGCCGTGTCGGGATCCGCGTGCGGCGGCACCTCAAGTACCTCGTCGGCGTCGGCACCGAGCGCCCTGACGAGGTGCCGCATCGGCCACCACGGTGGCGTACCACGTTCATCGGGGCAGTTGACCCACACCACGTCACCGCCACCCTCAGCAACGAGGCCGGTGATTTCCTCGGCCAGCCGGGTCTTGCCGATCCCCGGCGGTCCCGACAGGACCAGCCAGCGCGCTGCGCCGGCCGCTACGCGGGCCAGAACCTCTGCAGCCCTTGCGAGTTCGCGGTCACGTCCCACCAGCGGGGCACGATGCGCAGTGGCTTCCACGGCCATCGCCGGTGGCGGCACCGGGTCAGGCTCCGGGAGGGCACCCGCGCCCGTCCACTCCGGAGTACGCGGCCACCCGGCGAGCTCGGGGGCCTGCCGAAGCACAGCGGTCTGCAGACCACGCAGCTCCGCCCCCGGCTCGAGCCCGAGCTCGTCGTCCAGCATCCGCGCATGACGCGTATAGGCGTCCAACGCGTTAGCGGCCCGCCCCGCCTGATAGAGCGCCAGCATGTGCAGCCGACAGCCCCTGTCAGCCAGTGGCTCCAGTTCACGCAACCGGGACGCCTCGGTCACCGCCTGCGCCGACTTTCCCAAGGCCAGAAGCGAGATCACCTTATTGGCAAGGCATTCCGTGCGCATCTCGGTCAGCCGCGCCGCGTCCTCGCGCAGCCAGTCGACGTCTCCCATGTCCTCGAGCAGGTCACCCCGCACCACGCCCAGCGCTGCGTCGGCCTCGCGGAGCGCCTCATCCCACCGCTCGCCGTCGATGGCCGCGGCCGCACGGGCGCAGCTCGCCGCGAACACCGAGACATCCACATCGTCGGTCGCGACGTCGAGGTAGTAGCCGGGTGACCGACGCACGATCGGCGACGCCATCTGCGACTCGCCGCGCAGTGCGCGCCTCAGGTTCGAGATGTACACCTGCAGGCTCGCAGTCGCACTGGCCGGGACGTCATCACCCCACACGGCATCGATCAGCCGGTCCGTCGACACCACCCGGCCCTGCGCCAGCAGCAGAGCGGCCAGTACTGCCCGCTGCTTGCGCGGCCCGACGTCGACCGGCACTTCCCCGTCGACCACCTGCAGCGGCCCGAGCAACCGATAGCGCACCGGCGTCGGTGGCTTAGTTGGTGGACTGGTACTTGGTCACAGCGTCGTCGAGGCGTTGCAGCGCTTCGCCGTACTGCGCGAAGTCACCACTTTCCTGGGCGCCCTTCAGGGCATCCAGTGCCGCGTTGACATCTTGCAGCGCAGCGGCTTTGGCTGCCGACAGCTGAGTCGGGCCCGCCCCAGGAACCGCCACCGGAACCTCCGGTTGTGCAGCGGGCGGCGCCTGTCCCTGGCGGGTCGGCGGCTGTGCCGCCGGCGGCTGGTTGTTGGCCGGCGGACGCTGCTGCGACTGCTGGCCGGCCGGCGGCTCGGTGGCCGCAGGCCCCGTGGCGGTGGCGTCCGCACCCGGACCGAACAAATCGGTCAGCGCGTCGCGCACCGTCGGACCGTAACCGATCTGGTCGTTGTACATCATCGCCACGCGGATAAGTCGGGGATAGGTGGATGCCGCGTCGGTGTTGCCCGGCGACGCATAGATCGGTGCGACGTACAGCAATCCGCCGTCGCCCATCGGCAGCGTCAGCAGGTTGCCCCACCGGATCCGGTTCTGGCCGTCGCGACCGATCTGACCCAGCTCAGTCGAGATCGCAGTGTCGGTGCTGATCGCGTTGAACGCCAGCTTCGGACCGTTGACCTGTCCCGGAACGGTCAAAACGGTGATTCGACCGTACGTTTCGGGATCCGAGCTGGCGCTGATGTAAGCCGCCAGGAAGTCACGTCGGAACCTGTTCATCGCACTCGTCAGCTGGAACGAGGTCGAGTCGTTGTTCTCCGCCAGGTCCTTGGCGACGATGTAGTAGGGCGGCTGAAAGCTGCTGGCCGTCGGGTTCGGATCCAGCGGCACATCCCAGAAGTCCGACGTCGAGAAGAAGGTCACCGGGTCGTCGACGTGGTACTTGGCCAGCAGAGCTCGCTGCACCTTGAACAAGTCCTCGGGGTAGCGCAGATGGTCCTGCAACTCCGGGCTGATGTCGCTCTTGGGCTTGACGGTGTCCGGGAAGACCTTCATCCACGCCTGAAGCACCGGGTCCTGCTCGTCCTGGGCGTACAGCGTCACGGTGCCGTCGTACGCGTCGACCGTGGCCTTGACCGAGTTGCGGATGTAGGAGACCTGTTTGTCGAGTTGGAGCCGGTTCTGCGCGACCTCATTGGAGTCGGTGGTGACCGAGGACAACACCGACAACTCCGAATACGGATAGTTGTCCAGCGTCGTGTAACCGTCGACGATCCAGACGATGCGCTCGTTGACGATCGCCGGATACACCGTGGTATCAGTGGTCAGCCACGGCGCGACTGCCTCGACACGTTCCGCCGGGTCGCGATTGAACAGGATCTTGCTGTTCTCGTTGATGACGTTGGAGAACAGGAAGTTCCGCTCGGCGTACTTGGCGGCGAACACGCTGCGCGTCAGCCAGTTGCCGATCGGGACGCCACCGCTGCCCGTGTACGTGTAGTTCCTGGTGTCGGTGTTGGTTTCGTAGTCGTACTCACGAGGGGTGCCGCTCCCACCGACGATCGCGTAATCGTCGGCGGCGCCGGCGATCACCGGGCCGAAGTAGATGCGCGGCTGCGCCAGCGGTGCGGGCCCGGGTGAGACGACCTCACCATTGGCGCCGACGACGCTGGCCAGGAACTCGGGGTAGCCACCGTTCTGGTTGGGGTCGTTGGCAATCCCGCGCACCGTGTTGGCCGGCGAGGCGATGAACCCGTTGCCGTGAGTGAACACGGTGTGCCGGTTGATCCAGTCGCGCTGGTTGTCGATCAGGCGGTCGGGGTTGAGCTCACGGGCGGCGACCACGTAGTCGCGCAGGTTCCCCTGCGCGTCGCGGTAGCGGTCCATGTTGAGCCGCTCGGGGAAGAAGTAGAAGTTCTTGCCCTGCTGGAACTGCGTGAACGCCGGGCTGACGATGTTGGGATCCAGCACGCGAATGTTCGACGTCGTCGCACGATCTGCGGCAACCTGCTGTGCGGTAGCCGTGGCATTGCCCGCATAGTCGCGGTAGGTCACCGCCTCCTCGGTGAGGCCGTAAGCCTGTCTGGTGGCGGTGATGCTGCGGCTGATGTATTCGCTCTCCTTCTGTGCCGCGTTGGGACGCACGCTGATCTGCTCGACCACCAGCGGCCAGCCCGCACCGATCACCAGCGACGACAACAGCAGCAGCACGACACCGATCGCCGGGATCCGCAAGTCGCGCAGGACGATCGCGGAGAACACGGCAACAGCGCAGATCACCGCGATCGCCATCAGGATCAGTTTGGCCGGCAGCACCGCGTTGATGTCGGTGTAGCCCGCGCCCGTGAACGGCTTCCCGCCGCGGGTGTGGCTGAGCAGCTCGTAGCGATCCAGCCAATACGCAACGGCCTTGAGCAGCATGAGGATTCCGACCAGCGTGATCAGCTGGATCCGGGCCGCGCGGCTCAGGGCCCCGCTGCGACCGGCCAGCCTGATGCCACCGAACAGGTAGTGCCCCAGCAGGTTCGCGATGAACGCCAGGAACGTGGCGACGAACAGATACGACAGGATCAGTCGGTAGAACGGCAGGTCGAATGCATAGAAACCGAGGTCGATACCGAACTGGGGATCGGTCACCCCGAAACTGCCGCCGTTGAGGAACAGCTGCACCTGCTGCCAGTAGCTCTGCGCCACGAAACCGGCGAGCACGCCGATGAAAGCGGGCACGCCGATGCCCACCAGACGGAGCCGCGCCATCACCGCGGTGCGGTAGCGCGCGATCGGATCGTTGGGTCCCGCCGTCGGCACGAACACCGGCCGGGTGCGGTAGGCCAGCGTCAGCGCGGCGAAGACGACCGCGCCGAGCAGGATCGCGACGACGAAGAAGATCACCAGGCGGGTGACGATCTGCGTCGTGAACACCGACCGGTAGCCGAGCTCGCCGAACCACAGCCAGTCGACGTAGGTGTCGACGAACCGTGGTCCCAACAGCAGCAGCACCACGACGGCCAGGGCGACCGCGATCAGAACCCGGCTTCGTTGCGTCAGCTTCGGCATTCTCGCCGCGGGCCGCATACCCACTCGATTACTCCACTCTCAGAAATTCCCAGCAGATTTACAGGTGCGCTATCTCAGCCATAACTTTACGCATCCGACCAGTGCCGCCGACTCAGCAGCGGGGAGGTTCGCCACCAGCCGAAAGCGTCCTCAGCCCGTCGATCGCGTGTTCCAGCGTGTCGACCTTGAGGAGCTCGATCCCGGAGACCTCCGCGGTCTTGGCTTCTGCGCAGTTGTCCGCAGGCACCAGGAACGCCGTTGCGCCCGCCTCCTGAGCCGCCACGATCTTGTGGGTGATGCCGCCGATCGAGCCGACGACACCGTCGCCGGTGATCGTGCCGGTACCCGCCACGAACTTGCCTCCGTTGATGTCGCCTGTGGTCAGCTTGTCCACGACGGCCAGGCTGAACATCAGGCCCGCGGACGGGCCGCCGATGTTGGCGAGGTTGAAGTCGATGGTGAACGGGGCCCACGGGGCGTCGAGGACGTTGACCCCGAGCAGGCCTTGATCCTTGTCGGGATGCTTGCCGAGCGTGATCTCGATGGTGCCCGCCGGCTCGTTCTTGCGGCGGTAGTCGACGATGATCTTCTCGCCGGGCTTGGTGGACTTCAGCAGTTCCTGGAACTCCTCCAGCGTCGCGATCGGCTTGTTGTTGACCGCGTCGATCGCATCGCCGGCCTGCAGCTTGCCCTTGGAGGCGCCGTCGGAGTCGATGCTCTCCACGGTCACCGCCATCGGATACTTCAGGTAATGAAGTGCGGCGTACTCGGCGCTGTCCTCGGACTGCCGGAAGTCGGCGCTGTTGGCCTCGTCGATCTCTTCTCGCGTCTTGTCCGGCGGATACACCAGGTCCCGCGGCAGCAGCTGGTCACGGCCCGAGGCCCAGAAGATGAGTGCCTGGCCCAGCGTGAGCCCGTCGCGCTGGGACACCGTCGTCATGTTCAGGTGTCCGGACGTCTTGTGCAGGTCGGCACCCTCGATGTCGACGACTTCCTTTCCATCGACCTCACCCAGGGTGTCGAACGTCGGCCCCGGCCCCAGAGCCACGTACGGCACGGTCACCGCGGACAGCAGCAGCCCGAAGATCAGGATCGGCGCCATCGCGACGATCAGGGTCGACATCCGCCTGTTCACGCCGCCCACAGTAAAGGGCAATGGCTGAGTCGGGCCGCGAAGACCACCCCGGTTCACTCTCAGCGTGACCCGCGCAGGCGCATGACGAGCCCACCATGAGTACCGTTGGGGGCATGGCTGACCTGCCCTTCGGCTTCTCCGCCGGGGACGACCCCGACCGCGACAAGCCCAAGAAAGACCAGGATCCGTTCGGTATGGGGATGCCGGGCGGTGAATTCGACATGTCTCAGCTCGGTCAGATCTTCTCCAAGCTCGGTGAGATGTTCAGCGGGGCAGGCACGTCGATGACCGGCGGCTCGTCCGGCGGTCCGGTGAACTACGACCTGGCGCGCCAGCTCGCGGCCAGCTCGATTGGCTTCGTCGCCCCGGTCCCCCAGCAGACCGCGACGGCGATCTCAGACGCGGTGCGTCTCGCCGAGACGTGGCTCGACGGCGTGACCCCACTGCCTGCGGGCACCACCCGGACGGCGGCGTGGACGCCGACCGACTGGATCGACAACACCATGGACACATGGAAGCGGCTGTGCGATCCGGTCGCCGAGCAGATCTCGACGGTGTGGGCGCAAGCGCTGCCCGAGGAGGCCAAGGCCATGGCCGGCCCGCTGCTCGCGATGATGTCGCAGATGGGCGGCATGGCGTTCGGATCTCAGCTGGGTCAGGCTCTCGGCACGCTGTCCAAGGAAGTGCTCACGTCCACCGACATCGGACTTCCGCTGGGCCCCAAGGGTGTCGCGGCACTCATGCCTGAAGCGGTCGAGTCGCTGTCGGAAGGCCTCGAGCAACCTCGCAGCGAGATCGTCACGTTCCTGGCGGCGCGCGAAGCCGCCCACCACCGCCTGTTCAGCCACGTGCCCTGGCTGTCGAGCCAACTGCTCAGCGCCGTCGAGGCGTTCGCCAAGGGAACCAAGATCGACATGTCGGGCATCGAGGAGTTCGCCCGCGGTTTCAATCCCGCGTCGCTGACCGATCCGTCCGAAATGGAGCAGCTGCTCAATCAGGGCATCTTCGAGCCCAAGGCCACCCCGGAGCAGACTGCTGCGCTGGAACGGCTGGAGACGATGCTGGCGCTGATCGAAGGCTGGGTGCACACCGTCGTATCCGACGCGTTAGGCGAGCGCATTCCGGGCACGGCAGCTTTGAGCGAGATGCTGCGCAGGCGGCGTGCCACCGGCGGCCCCGCTGAGCAAACATTCGCGACGCTGGTGGGACTGGAACTGCGTCCTCGCAAGATGCGCGAGGCCGCCGATCTGTGGGCGAAGCTCACCGAGGCAGTCGGCGCCGACGCCCGCGACGGCGTCTGGCAGCACCCCGACCTGCTCCCGAGCGCGGCGGATCTCGACGAGCCCGCAGGCTTCATCGACCGGATGATCGGCGGCGACACCAGCGGTATCGAGGAAGCTCTCGCCGATTTGGAACGCGACATCCAGCGCGGAGACGACGGCGACGACCAGCCCAAGGCGTAGTTCGTCTGCCTGTGGATAACTCGCTGCGGCGTCGGTGCAGCGTGACAGGGTCGACGCATGACGCGATACGCGCTCAGCCCCAGCACCCCCGTGCTCTCACGGCCCGACGGCACCGTCCAGGTCGGGTGGGATCCGCGGCGCGCGGTCGTCGTCCGCCCGCCTGACGGGCTGTCGCGCACCGTCCTCGTCGAACTGCTCCGCATACTTCAGAACGCCGCGACGACAACCGAACTCCAGACGATCGCGGCGGGCCACGGCGTGGATGCCGCCGTCGTCGACGGTCTCGTCGCCCACCTGGTGAGCAACGGCGTCCTCACGTCCGCCCCGCGCACTCACGTCCCGGCGATCTCAGTGCGCGTTCACGGTGACGGTCCACTGACCGACCTGCTGATCGCGTCGTTGCGTTGCTCCAACATGCGTATCAGCCACAGCACGCGGACGAACGCGTCCACCGGGCGGTCCGATCTAGTGGTCCTGACCGACTACCTGGTGGCCGATCCTCGGCTCGTCCGTGATTTACACGAGGCCGGCGTGCCGCACCTCCCCGTCCGAGTCCGGGACGGCACCGGACTCGTCGGTCCTCTGGTAATCCCGGGAGTGACCAGCTGCCTGCGGTGCGGCGATCTGCATCGCAGCGATCGGGATGCGGCCTGGCCCGCGGTCGCCGCACAGCTGTGCCGCACCATCGGCAGCGCGGACCGGGCCACCCTGCTGGCCACTGCGGCGCTCGCGTTGCACGAGATCGAATCGATTGCTCGCGGAATCCGCGCCGACGGCGCCGGATCTGCGGCACGCTCGCCGTCGACGTTGGACACCACACTCGAATTCGACGTCGCGAGCGGTTCGATCGAGGCTCGCCGATGGTCGCGCCACCGCGAGTGCACATGTTGAGAGCACGGGTTCCCAACTGGTTGGTGGAAGTTCGTCGGAGTCGTGGATGATGGACTCGTGAGTGAGATCAAGCGGGGGCGCGCAGCCAGAAATGCGAAACTGGCGTCGCTGCCCGTCGGCATGGCCGGGCGTGCCGCCCTCGGCTTCGGGAAACGACTGACCGGCAAGTCGAAAGACGAGGTCAACGCGGAACTGCTCGACAAAGCTGCTCAGCAGCTGTTCACCGTCCTCGGCGAACTCAAGGGCGGCGCTATGAAGGTCGGCCAGGCACTGTCGGTGATGGAAGCCGCGATTCCAGAGCAGTACGGCAAGCCGTATCGCGAGGCGCTGACCAAGCTGCAGCGCGAGGCACCCCCGCTGCCTGCCGCCAAAGTGCACCGCGTCCTCGACCAGCAGCTCGGCACGAAGTGGCGTGACCGCTTCCGGTCGTTCGACGACAAGGCGGTGGCATCGGCGAGCATCGGCCAGGTTCACAAAGCCGTGTGGTCCGACGGCCGCGAAGTTGCCGTCAAAATCCAGTATCCCGGCGCTGATGAGGCGCTGCGGGCCGACCTCAAGACGATGCAGCGCATGGTCAGCGTGCTCAAGCAACTCTCCCCCGGCGCCGACGTCCAGGGTGTGGTCGACGAACTGATCGAGCGCACCGAGATGGAGCTCGACTACCGGCTGGAGGCCGACAACCAGCGGGCGTTCGCGAAGGCCTATGAGGGCGACCCGCACTTCGTCGTTCCGCACGTGGTGGCCAGTGCGCCCAAGGTCGTCATCCAGGAATGGATCGAAGGCATCCCGCTCTCGCAGATCATCCGCGACGGCGATCAGGCGACACGCGACCTCATGGCCACCCGGCTGTTCGAATTCTGCGACGACGCGCCGACCCGGCTCGAGATGGTGCACGGCGACGCCCATCCCGGAAACTTCATGTTGCTGCCCGGCGACAAGATGGGTGTCATCGACTTCGGCGCAGTGGCACCGATGCCCGGCGGCTGGCCGATCGAACTGGGCCAGATCTTGCGCTATGCCGTTGACAAGAATTACGACAAGCTGCTGCCCACCATGGAGAAGGTCGGTTTCATCCAGAAGGGCCAGAAGGTGTCGACGCGGGACATCGACGACATGCTCAAGCAGTATGTCGAACCACTCGAGGTTCCCGTCTTCCATTACACACGCAAGTGGCTGCAGAAGATGACGGCGCTCGACCTCGAGAAAGCCCCCGGGCAGATCAAAACCGCACGGCAGATGGACATCCCGCCGAAGTTGATCATCCCGATGCGGGTTCTCGCGTCGATCGTCGCCATCTCCTGCCAGCTCGACGCCCACGTCGATACGCGGCGCATCGCGATGGATAAGGTGCCGGGGTTCGCCAACCCCGATGAGGTCTGACGGCGGTAGACCCCGTCGCCGCGTGAAACTTACGCGGCGACAGGATCTTTCGCGTCCTTACGCGGCCGGCCGCGCGGCCGCTTGCGAGCGATGACCGTACCCCGGTCGAGGATCTCGCCACCCCACACGCCCCACGGCTCCTGACGCTCCAGCGCCGCGTTCAGGCACTCCCGCCGGATGGGGCACTGCGCGCACAGCGCCTTGGCACGTTCGAGATCACGCGGATCCTCGGCGAACCACAGATCGGGTTCCTCAACATGACACGGCACGATCACCTTCGTCTGCGTCGTCATCTCGCATGTCGGCGAAGACATGTCCGGTCCTCTGCTTCCTGGTCGTTAGTTCTCGTCGGTTGGGTTTTGCGAACTCTTTTCGGTGGATCGATGACCAGTTGCTCTGAGAAACAAGAAGGCCACGGATCCGGCGATTGCGGGTCCGTGGCCTTGGGTGGCGGTTCGGGCTGTACCTAGACGAAGCCCCTCACGGACGCGGCAACCGTGCCGGCGGCACGACGCTTACGCGGCGCGGCGACAGCAGCTGCGATGGCAGCGGGGTGCGCGGGATGCCCTGCGACATGGAGGGTGCGCACACCGGCAGCGCTTACGCCGGAGAACATTTCATTGCTCAACATGATCGGACACCCTCCTTTCGCACATGGCAGTCGTCTGTGTGTCTTCGAGGCTAGACGCTATCAGGAAAAACCCACAACCCATTTTTGACCAGCACTTTTGGCACGATCTTTGTCATTTTTGGCGGCCTTTGACCAATGCGAGGACGTCGGGGCCGTACTGTTCGAGCTTGCGCGCGCCGATTCCGGGGATCGCGACGAGCGCGGCATCGTCGGACGGCAGCGATTCAGCGATCGCGATCAACGTGTTGTCGGAGAACACCACGAAGGCGGGCACGCTCATCTCCTTGGAAATCCGCAGCCGCCACTCCTTGAGCTCGGCGAGCAGCTCCTCATCGATATCGGAGGGACAGGTCTCGCAGCGGCGCAACATGATCGCCGGCGGGGAATTCAACGCCGCGTTGCAGACGCGGCACCGCGGCTGAGGCCCGCGCTGTTTGCGTGGCTTGCTGGGGCCGTCGTCGCGCTGGGACTGCGGCGCGATGCCGTTGAGGAACCGTGACGGACGCCTACCCTGGCGACCCCCGGGGTTGCGGGCCAGTGCCCAACTGAGTGTCAGATGCACACGAGCCCGAGTGACGCCGACATACAGCAGCCGGCGCTCCTCCTCGACCGGCTCACTGTCGGGCCCATGCGAGAGCGCGTGGGAGATCGGCAGGGTGCCGTCGGCGAGCCCGACGAGATACACCGCGTCCCACTCCAGTCCTTTCGCGGCGTGCAACGAGGCCAGCGTGACGCCCTGCACCACCGGTGGATGACGCGCGTCGGCGCGCTGACGTAACTCGGTGAGCAGCGCGCGCAGATCAAGCTGCGGACGTTGCGCGACTTCGTCGTCGACAAGTTCGGCCAACGCGACGAGTGCCTCCCAGCGGTCGCGGGCGCGGGTGCCCGGCGGCGGTTCGGCGGTCAACCCGAGCGGTTCCAGGGTGGCGCGCACGATCTCCGGCAGCGATCCCGCCGCGAACCCCTCGGCGCGTTCGGCCACGCGCTGCAGCGCCAACAGTGCCTGCCGGATTTCCTGGCGACTGAAGAACCCCTCGCCGCCGCGCACCTGAAACGGGATCCCGGCCTCGGTGAGTGCCTCCTCGTACACCTCCGACTGTGCGTTGATGCGGTAGAGGACCGCGACTTCCGAAGCGGGAGTACCGGATTGGATCAGCTTTTGAATGCTCTTGGCGACGGCCGTCGCCTCGGCGACTTCGTCGGGGTACTCCTTGAAGACCGGATTGGGCCCCGGTGGGCGCTGGCCCACCAGGTGCAGCTTGCTGCCCGCCATCCGGCCTCGCGCCGCCGCGATCACACGGTTGGCCAGCGACACCACCTGGGGCGTGGAGCGATAGTCGCGCTCCAGCCGAACGACCGCCGCATCGGGGTAGCGACGCGAGAAATCCAACAGGTAGCGCGGCGAAGCGCCTGTGAACGAGTAGATGGTCTGGTTCGCGTCGCCGACGACGGTCAGGTCGTCTCGGCTGCCGAGCCAGGCATCAAGGACACGCTGCTGCAACGGGGTGACGTCCTGGTATTCGTCGACCACGAAGCAGCGGTACCGGTCGCGAAATTCCTGGGCCACCGCGGCGTCGTTTTCAATCGCAGCAGCGGTGTGTAACAGCAGGTCATCGAAATCAAGGAGCGTCATGCCTTCGCGCCGGGTCTTGAGCGCCTCGTAGTTGGCGTAGACGGTCGCGATCTTGGCGGCGTCGAACGGGATGTCGCGGCCGACGTCGGCGACGGCTGCGGCGTACTGCTCGGGGCTGATCAACGAGGCCTTCGACCATTCGATTTCGCCGGCCAGGTCGCGGACGTTGTCGGTGCCGGTGGGCAGCCCGGCGCGGTTGGCAGCTTGTGCGACGACGGCGAACTTGCTGTCCATCAGCTGCCAATCGGTGTTGCCGACGACCCTCGGCCAGAAGTAGGCCAATTGCCGCCGCGCGGCGGCGTGGAACGTCTGCGCCTGCACCGAACCCGTCCCCGCACCCTCGTCGAGCGCACGCAGCCGGCCGCGCATCTCGCCCGCGGCGCGCTGGGTGAACGTGACCGCCAGCACCTGACTCGGGGCCACGTGCCCGGCGGTCACCAGATGCGCGATGCGGCGGGTGATGGTGCGGGTCTTCCCGGTGCCGGCACCGGCGAGCACGCAGACCGGCCCCCGGGGTGCGAGCACCGCGTCGCGCTGTTCCTCGTCGAGATCACCCAGCAGCCGGTCGCGGGAGGCCGTGGGGGACATGGCGACCATCATGTCAGCGGGGCCTGACAAGCGCGGACCTCCGGCCGGGCATGTCGGCGCCGTCGACTACGTTGAGGGTCTTATGAGCACTGACGGCGCAGCCCTGACCATGTACACGACGACGTGGTGCGGCTACTGTTCGCGCCTGAAGATGGCCCTCAAGTCCGAGGGCATTGCCTGGACCGAGGTCGACATCGAGGCCGACCCTGCCGCGGCGGAGTTCGTCGGATCGGTCAACAACGGCAACCACGTGGTGCCGACGGTGAAGTTCGCCGACGGATCGACCCTGACGAATCCGAGCATCAAGCAGGTGAAGGCCAAGCTCGCCGGTTAGATCGCGACCCGCTCGTCACCGTCGCCGCGCCAGACCTCGACAGCCTGCGCAAGCGGAAGCCCCAGTGCGTCGCACAACCCGACGACCGTGCCGAAGCTTGGGCTGGGCAGCCTGCCGACCTCGATCTTGCGCAATGTCTCCGGTGAGATTCCCGCCTCGCGGGCGATCACGTCGGCGGGGCGGCCGGCACGCGCGGTTCTGATCAACGCGCCGAGGCGCTGTCCGGCACGGATCTGATCGGGACTCAGGGGCACGCGGACCATGGGGTGATCCTAACCGAGCGCGGTATTAAAGTACCGGGACTGGTACTGTCGGGCCCGGTATAAAAATACCGAGCCGACCGGACCTGATGGGGTTGCCCGACATGATCGAACTCAAGACCGCCGCCGAGATCGACAAGATGGCTGTCACAGGTGCGTTCGTGGCGCGGACGCTGGCCACCTTGGCGGGCGAGGCCGAGCCCGGCGTCGACCTGATGCAGCTCGAGCATCGCGCGAGGGCATTGATCGCCGACTCCGGCGCGGTGTCGTGCTACTGGGACTACTCGCCGTCGTTCGGCCGCGGCGCTTTTCGGAACGTCATCTGCCTGTCGGTCAACGACGGTGTGCTGCACGGACTTCCGCGCTCATACGTGTTGCGCGACGGCGACGTCCTCACCATGGACTTCGCGGTGACCATCGACGGCTGGGCAGCCGATTCCGCGGTCACGCTGGTCGTCGGCGACAGCAACGATCCCGCCGACACGGCGTTGGTCGAGTCCACCCGACGTGCGCTGGCCGCAGGCATCGCCGCTGCCGTCCCCGGTAACCACCTCGGCGACGTCTCGGCGGCGATCGGCGCCGTCGCTGCCGCCGACGGTTACGCCGTCAACACCGATTTCGGCGGGCACGGCATCGGCCGAACCATGCACGAAGACCCCCACGTCCCCAACCGCGGGAAGCCGGGACGCGGACTGCTGCTTGCGCCGGGCATGACCCTTGCGCTGGAACCGTGGTGGGGACGCGGAACGAATCAGTTGATCGTCGACGCCGACGGCTGGACGCTGCGCTCAGCAGATGGCTCCAACACCGCGCACTCCGAGCACACCATCGCGGTGACCGAAGACGGTCCGCGCGTGCTCACCGCTGTCGCGGATTAATCCAGCGCCGCCCACGACTCGATGATCTCGCGCGCAATCGAGATCGAACCAGGAAGAAGCAGCCGGGAATCGCTCGTCGAACCCCAGTCACCCAATTCGAGCGCCTCGCGGATCTCAGCGCGGGTGAACCAGTGGGCCTCCTCGATTTCGCCGTCGTTGAATGCGAACGGCTGCTCGGGATCGCCGAGCGCGTGGAAACCCACCATCAGCGACCGCGGGAACGGCCACGGCTGAGACCCGAGGTACTGCACATCGGTGACCGTCAGGCCGATCTCCTCGGCGATCTCGCGCACCACGCACGACTCGAACGACTCCCCCGCCTCGACGAACCCGGCGAGGATCGAGAACCGGCGCTGCGGCCACACTGCCTGCCGGGCCAACACCGCGCGATCGTGGCCGTCGTGCACCAGGCAGATGACTGCGGGATCGATGCGCGGAAACTCCTCGCGGCCGGTCACGGGGTCGATGCGCGACCAACCGCTCTTGATCGGTTTGGTCGGGGCACCGGTGGACGGGCTGAACTGAGCGCTGGCGTGCCAGTTCAGCAGCGCGGTCGCCGTCGCGACGAGCTGGGCACTGACGTCGTCGAAGATGTCGCCGGTGCCGCGCAGATCGAGCACCTCGGTCTTGACGGTCGGATCCTCGGGTGGCTCCAGGTCGGAACGCAGTGCCCACACGTGACGGCCGTCGTCGAGCTTGCCGAGGAACACGGCGTCCTCCGGCGGGGCGTCGCCGACCTTGCCGGCCCTGTTGAGTACGACGCTGCCCTCGGCGATCAGGACCTGATTGCGACGATCCACCCGCAGAAGCAGCGCATCGTTCCAACCGGCCACCGCGGCGTCGATGTCGGTGCGCAGCGTGTCGGCGCGGTCGGCGCCGACCCGGGACAGCAGCGGGATATTGCGCAGTCGAAACGGCGTCATCGCTGCCTTCTGCTCTTCGCGACGCAAGCGCTCATCGCTCCTCGTCCGCGCTGCGGATGTACAACAGCCGGTCTCCTAGTTCGAGCGCGTCGACCTCGGCATCGTCGACCCGGATGAGCTTGTTGTTACGCACCACGCCCAGCACGATGTCGGATTGATGCCGAGGCGAACTGCCCGCTTCTTTGGGTGTGACCTCACGTTCGGCGATCGCGAACCCGCGATCGGGGGTCAGTAGGTCTTCCATCATCTCCACCACGCTGGGTGTCTGCACGGCGATGCCGAGCAGTCGGCCTGCGGTCTCAGACGTGACCACGGTGGAGTCCGCGCCGGATTGTTCGAGCAGATGCTGGTTTTCGGCCTCGCGAACCGCGGCGATGATCTTGGCCTTCGGAGCGAGTTCTCGCGCGGTCAGCGTGACCAGCACAGCGGTGTCGTCGCGGTTGGTGGCGACGATGATTGATTTGGCGTGCTGCGCGCCCGCGAGCCGAAGCACCTCGGAGTCGGTCGCGCTGCCGCGGACGGTGACCAGCCCCGCGCTCTTGGCTCGCTCAAGTGAGGCAGCGTCTTCGTCCACCACGACGATGTCGGCGGGGGCGACCTCGTCGCCGACCATCGCCGCGGCGGCTGTCCGGCCCTTGGTGCCGTAGCCGACGATGATGATGTGGTTGCGCAATCTGCTCCTCCAGCGCTGGATTTGATAGACCTGCCGTGATTGCGTGGTGAGGGTTTCGACCGTCGTACCGATGAGCACGATCAGGAACGCCACCCGCAGCGGCGTGATCACCAGGACGTTGACCAGCCTCGCCGTGGGCGTGATCGGAGTGATATCGCCGTAACCGGTGGTCGACAGCGACACTGTCGCGTAGTACAGACAGTCGAGGAAGGACAGCTGATTTTCCTGGCTGTCGCGGTAGCCGTCCCTGTCGATGTAGACGATGAGCACCGCGGCGAACAGTGCCGCCAACGCGTAGATGACACGCACCGTGATGCGACGCGCCGGACTGACTGTCTCGGTCGGGATCTGGACGCGATCGGTGATCGCGTGAACCGGCATGTCGGTCAGGGACCGGTCGAACCGGCGCACCCGGCGGCGCAGGCGTCCCTTAGCCATGAGGCCCGGTCAGTTGGTGAGGCAGCCGCACCAGCACAATGTACTCATGTCCGCTTCCGCATCTGCACTGCAGCAGATCTCCAAGTCCTCACGTGGCGCCAAGATGGGCGCCTGGCTGGTCGGGATGGGGGTGTTGCACTTCGCCGCCCCCAAGCCGTTCGACACCATCGTCCCCGAGGAGCTCCCCGGCACCCAGCGCTTCTACACCTACGCCTCCGGTGTCGCCGAGATCGGTGTCGGGGCCATGCTGCTCGCGCCGCGGACGCGGAGGGTCGGCGCACTGTCGGCCATCGCCCTGTTCCTCGGCGTGCTGCCCGGGAACGTGAACATGGTGCGGCTGTGGAAGGACAAGCCGCTGCCGATGCGCGTCGGCGCGTATGCCCGCCTTCCGTTGCAGATCCCGATGATCACGCAGGCCTGGAAGGTCTACAAGGAGAGTTAGGCAGCCTCCGCCCCCGCCTGATCGCTCAGCAGAGCGATCAGATCGCTCTCGTCGGGGAGCACGTCCGGAACCACGGTCTCACCAGACCGCACGTAGTGGAACACCGCCCGCACCGACGACAGCGGGCATTCGTGGAGCCGGGCCCATGCCAGCCGGTACACAGCCAACTGAATGGCATTGTGCTGTAATTCTTCTGGAGTGGACGGCACCTCACCAGTCTTCCAGTCCACCACCGTGACCTTGCCGTCCTCGCCGGCGAAGACCGCGTCGATCCGGCCTCGCACCACACGGCCCGCAATCATCATGTCGAACGGCACCTCGACATCAACCGGTGTGCGGGCAGCCCACGGCGACAGTGCGAATGCTGACTGCAGTTCCTCCAGCTCGCCCCTGTCCTGGCGATCGGCGTCGGCCGCGCCGGGAAGGTCGTCGAGATCGAAGAGCTTCTCGGCTTGGAAGTATCGCTGCACCCATTCGTGAAAAGCTGTACCCAGCAGCGCCTGTGAGTCTGGCCGACGAGGGAGCCGCCTCTGCAGCCGCTGCGCGACCGCTTCGGGATCCTTGCCGAGTTCGACCATCGCACTGACCGACAGCTGCACGGGCAACGCCGGAGCGGGTCTGTGTGCGGCCAGTTCCCGTTCCGCCAGAAGCGCGTCGACGTCTGCGGCCCAGCCGTGTACATCGGTCTGCGGAACGATTGAGGCGCCCCCTTCGATGGCGGCCGCGACGAGGTGTGCACCCCGGTCGGTGGGTTCCCGGCGGCCGCCCATCGGGTCCACCGGCCACATTGCCTCGATCTCACGTTCCCGCAATGGGTTGGCCTCGCCGTCGGCGGGTGCCTCAGCCCAGACGTCGACCGTTCCGCACGGTGTACCCGTCTCCGCCGAGGTCTCGATGACATCTTTCAGCCCGCAGAGGAATTCCGAAGGGCCGCGAGGTTTGGACTCGGTCGCTCCCCAGTGATGTCCCGACACCAGCAGCGTGTGCTCGGCGCGGGTGACCGCCACGTACAGCAGCCGCCGTTCCTCGTCGGTGCGCCGCTGCTCGAGACGGCGCTTGTGATCGGAGATCTTGTCGGACAACCCTTTCCGGTCGCTTACATCAGAGGTGTCAAGGACAGGGACACCGTGTGCGGACACGGTGGCGCAGTCACCGCGCAGCAGCGGCGGAAGGTCGGCGGCGTCGGTCAGCCAGGTGCGAGGTGATGCGGTCGACGGGAATACCCGCTTCGACAGGTGTGGCACCGCAACGATCTGCCATTCGAGGCCCTTGGCTGCGTGCACGGTCAGGATCTGGACCCGATCGGCGGACACGGTGACCTCGGCGGGCGCGAGACCGTTCTCCACCTGCTCGGCGGTGTCGAGATAGGCCAGCAGGCCCGAGGCCGTCGCCGACCCGCGTGACGAGAAGTCGGCGACCACGTCGCCGAAGGCGTCGAGATGCTCGGTGCCCGACCATCCCGCTGAAACTGGTTGAGCAGCACGGACTTCGGCGTCGACACCGAGGACGCGCCGTATTTCGGCGACAAGGTCGGGCAGCGGGCTCTCCAGGTGGGCGCGCAGCGCGGTCAGCTCCCGCCCCAAAGTGATGATCCTGGCGTGGCCTGCCGCGGAGTACGCCGCAGCCGGGCCGGGATCGCAGATGGCGTCGGCCAGACAGGCGGTGTCGGCGTCCGGTCCCAGCGCCGCGACGATGTCCGCGGTCGCCGACGATGCATTGGGAGAGCCCGGGTCGACCAGCGCCGCGGCCCGTCGCCACAGCGCGGCGACATCGCGGGCGCCCAACCTCCAGCGCGGTCCGGTCAGCACCCGAACGGCGGCAGCGCCGGCGGTCGGGTCGACGCACAACCGCAGCATTGCCACTAGGTCTGCGACCTCGGGCACGGCGAGCAGGCCGGCGAGCCCGACCACCTCGACCGGCACCCCTCGCCGGTTCAGGGCTTCAGCCATCGGCGCGGCATCGGCGTTGCGGCGGACCAGCACCGCGGCGGTGGGAACCGCGGCGGATCGCCGGCTCCCGTCGTGCCAACGGGCAGCGATCTGGTCAGCGACCCAGTCTCGTTCGGCCTCCACGTCGGAAAGCAGCGCGCAGTGCACAGCACCCGGCTCGGCGCCGGGCCGCGATTGCAGCGACCGCACCGACACCGACCGGCGCCGGGCGTCGACGGACATCTCGTTCGCCAGGTGCAGCACCTCCGGCGGGTTGCGCCAACTGGTGCGCAGCTCCAGCGTGGGCGCCGGCGTTCCGTCCGACCGGGGGAAGTCGGTGGTGAAGCGAGGGAGATTGGTCGCCGATGCACCCCGCCAGCCGTAGATCGACTGAATGGGGTCACCGACGGCGGTCAGGGCCAGATCGTCGTCGGCGCCGCCGCCGAACAGCGCCGACAGCGCGACACGCTGTGCGTGGCCGGTGTCCTGGTACTCGTCGAGGAGCACGACGCGGTATCTCTGTCGCAATTGTTCGCCGACGGAGGGGAATTGCGAAGCCAGCCGTGCTGCCGAAGCCATCTGCATACCGAAATCCATCACACGTTGCTCGCGCATCCTGCGGTGCAGTTCGTCGATCAGCGGGACCAGCATCGTGCGTTCGGTTTGGGTGGCCAGCATGCGCAGCAGCCACTGGCTGGGGCCGCGGTCGCGCTGGTATCTGCCCGCGGGCAGGGTATGCACCAGCCGGTCGAGTTCGACGTGGGTGTCGTTCAGTTGCGCCGTGTCAACAAGGTGCTCGGAGAGCTGCCCGGCCAGTCGCAACACCATGCCGGTGATGGAGGCCGGCGATTTGTCGGTCTCCAGCACTGCCGGATGTTCGCAGACCACACGAAAGGCCAACTGCCACAACTCCGTCTCGCTGAGCAGTCGGGTATCGGGCTCGACGGGAAGCATCAGCCCATATTCACGCAGCAGGTTTCCCGCGAAGGCGTGATAGGTGCCGACGGTGACGGGGTCTTCGGTGAAACCGGCCCCCGCCGCCGAGGGCACCACAAGCCCGGTGCCGGCGAGGCGCGCAAGCCGGGCCCGCACCCGCCGCAGAAGCTGACCGGCGGCCTTCCGGGTGAAAGTCAGGCCCAGGACCTCTCCGGGATGCGCGTAGCCATTGGCGACGAGCCACACGACACGGGCCGCCATGGTCTCGGTCTTTCCTGCGCCGGCTCCCGCGATGACGACGAGCGGCCCCGGGGGCGCGGCGATCACGGCCGCCTGTTCCTCGGTCGGCTCGAATATTCCCAAAGCCTTTGATAACTCAGCGGGACTGTATCGGGGTGTGGTCATTCCTTGCTCCTGGAATTCTGTGCCGGACACATCGCGCGAACCGGGCAGTGGGCACATCCTTCGTTGACCCGTGCGACGAACTCCGGGCCCTGGGTCGCCGCGGCTGCCTGGCGGACCCGCGAGTGCCACTCGGAATGACCATCGGAGGTCAAAGCGTCCTGATGGCGTTCGGTGGCCCCGCCACCCGTGGCCTTGCCGAGATAGACGAGCCGCCCGCCCCCGGGCTCGTCGCCCTCGGCGAGCAGACCCGCGGCCACCGCCAGCTGATACATCGCCAGCTGCGCGTGGGACTGTGCGTCGTCCTTGGTAACAGGACTCTTGCCGGTCTTGATGTCCACGACGACGAGCCGGCCCTCGCTGTCGCATTCCAGCCGGTCGAGCCGGCCGCGGATCCGCACCGAGGGGCCCTCGGAATCTGCGTCGCCGATCAGGCCGTCGACGTCGACCTCGGTGCCGACCTCGGTCAATTCGGAGCGGCTGTCGGTACGCCACCGCAGAAAGGTCGAGAGCATCTCCAGATGCCGCGCCAGCTCGTTGTCCGAATGCCACTGTGCATCGAAAGGCAATTCCTGCCAGACCTTTTCGAGTTCATTGAGCAGCTGACTTTCGGACTTCCCCGAGTCCGAGACAAGGGCGTGCACCAGCGACCCCAGGGCCGAGCGGATATCGCGACCGCGCGAGCCTCCGTGGCGTTCCAGTAGCCAGCGCAGCGGGCAGTCCGCCAGCATCTGCAGCGTCGACGGCGACATGGTGACCACATGGTCGTCGCCCTCCCACAGAGGCTCGTGGGTCGACAGTTCACGCGTGCCGTACCACGAGTCGGGATCCGCCCCGTGCACACCCGCCTCGGCCAATCGCGCCAACTGAGCTGCCGCACAGGCTCTTTCCGTGTCGTCCACCGCGCCGGGCGGTGCGCACACCACGGCACGCAGCCGCCCGACCAACGCGGCGGGTGCCAGCATCCGCGGAGCCCTGATCGGCACGGCGGGCTCGGTCGCCGGCTCGGTAGCCAGTGCGGCGAGCTCGTGACAGAACGACGACGGCAGCAGAGCGGAATCACCGCAATCGCTGTCGACTGCCGTCACGAGCAGGCGGCTGCGTGCCCGGCCCATCGCAGCGATCAGCAGCCGCCGTTCCTCAGCCAGCAGCGGCGCGCGGCTCGACAACCGTTGGCCCGCTTCGACAACACCATCGATCACGTCGACGAGATGCTGGGTGCCCAACACGCCGCCACGAGGAGATACGTTGGGCCACAGTCCTTCCTGCAGACCGGCGATCACCACGAATTCCCATTCGCGGTTCAGTGCCGAGTGTGCGCTGACCAGCGAGACGCCGGCGCGGGCCTGATCGTCGCCGCGGGGCGGAAGGGAAAGAGACCGGATGTGATCGATCAGGCCGCGAATCGATGCCCCTGCCGTGCGGTCGACGTACTGCTCGGCGACGTCGAACATCGCCGTGACGGCGTCGAGGTCGCGCTCTGCCTGGGCGGCTGCGGGTCCGCCGCGCTCGCTCGCTGCCAGCCACCGCCGCTGCAGGCCAGAGCGGTGCCATGCCTGCCACAAGGTGTGGCGCGGATCGCTGCCCTCCTCGGCGCTGCGGCGCGCGGCGGTCAGCACCGAGCGCACCCGGCGCAGAGCACGCGCCTGCTCATCGGGCAGCACCACGAGGTCGGAGTGCAACGCCGTCACCAGGAGCTCGCCGAAACCGTCGGGTGAGCCCGGCGAGGCCCGGCGCAGTGTGCGACGCAGCTGGCGCAGCGACACCGGGTCGACGCGCCCGATAGGTCCGGTCACCAGGGCCAGCGCCCGGTCGCCATCGAGGTGGTCGGCGGTGGCTTCCAGGATCGTGAGCAGTGTCCGCACGGCCGGCTGATCGGCAAGGGGCGCATCGGTGTGCGGTTGGTCCACGGGGACACCAGCCGCAGCCAGCGCGCGCGCCAAAGCCGTGCCCGAACGGGGAACCGAGCGGACGATCACAGCCATCTGGTCCCACGGCACGCCGTCGACGAGGTGTGCGCGACGCAGCGCGTCTGCGATCAGAGCTGATTCGGCGTGTGGCGACGCGGCGATGCGCACCGTCAGCGAGCCCTCCCCTTCTCTGCCGGTGAACTCGCGCGCAGCCTCAGCTCCCGGAAGCCGCCGTGTGACAGCGCTTATCGCCTCTGCGAGCGGCGCCGCGCAGCGGTGGGATCGGGTGAGCGCCAGTGTATGGCCGTCACCGCGCAGTAACGCCGGGTCGGCGCCGCGATACCCGAACACCGTCTGGTGCGGATCGCCGGCGATCACAGTGAGTTCGGCACCGGCGGCCAGGATCTCGACGAGCCGGGCGGTCTGCGGGTCGAGGTGTTGCGCATCGTCGACCAGCAGCAGTTGAATGCGCGCCCGTTCGGCGGCCAGCAGGTCGGCGTCCACGGCGAAAGCCTCCAGCGCCGCGCCGACCAGCTCCGCGGCGCCCAATGCCGGCACGGTGGCCTGGGGGGCGGCCATGCCAACAGCGGAACGCAGAAGCATGATCTGCTCGTAGGCCTGCGCGAACCGGCCGGCCGCCTGCCACTCGGGGCGGCCGCTGAGACGACCGACGCGTTGCAGCGCAAGCGGATCGACGCCGCGCTCACTGCAGCGGGCCATCAGGTCGCGCAGTTCGGTGGCGAAGCCGACGGTGCTCAGTGCAGGGCGCAGCTGCCCCGGCCACCGGACCGGCGACGCGTCGCCGTCTTCGAGGTCGCCGGCGAGTAGCTCGCGGATGATCCCGTCCTGCTCTGCGCTGGTGATCAGCCGCGGCTGCGGGCTTCCGTTGCGCTGCGCGGCGAGGCGCAGCACCGCGAACGCGTACGAGTGCACGGTGCGTACGAGCGGTTCGCGCACCGCGTCACGCCCACCCGCACCCAGCAACCGAGAGGTGATGGATGCCCGGGCGTGGGCGCTGAGTCTCGCCGAACCCGTCAGCAACAGAACCGATTCCGGATCGCAACCGGCCGCGATGTGGGCCACCGCGGTGTCCACGAGCAGGGTGCTCTTGCCCGTGCCCGGCCCGCCCAGCACTCTGACGGTGCCGCGCGTATCTCGGCGACCCAAGGCGTCGAGTGTCAGTTCGGTGTGCGGGGCGGACATGCCACGCATGACATCACGAGGGTCCGACAACTCCGCCTCACCTGGTCTGCGCCGGACGCGCCTGGCACCATCGGCAAGGTGACCGACCTGCTGTGCACCTACCGATTCGGACCGACCGGACCCGCCACGGTCCTTGCTCTCCATGGACTGACCGGACACGGCAAGCGCTGGGAAACGCTGTTCACTCGCCATCTGCCCGACGTGACGGCGATCGCCCCCGACCTCCTCGGACACGGGCGCTCGTCGTGGGATGCGCCGTGGACGATCGAGGCAAACGTCGCGGCGCTCGCTGCCCTTGTGGACGCCGAAGCCGATGGTCCGGTCGTCGTGGTGGGCCATTCGTTCGGCGGTGCTATCGCACTGAACCTCGCTGCGGCGCGGCCGGATCTGATCACCGGCCTGGTGCTTCTGGATCCGGCCGTGGCGTTGGACGGGCGATGGATGCGTGAAGTGGCCGACGACATGTACAGCTCGCCCGATTACACCGACCGAGCCGAGGCCCGTCAGGAGAAGGTCGGCGGTTCGTGGGGCGAGGTGCCCGACGACGAGCTCGATCGCGAACTCGACGAGCACCTCGTCGATGCGGCCGACGGCCGCGTGGGGTGGCGCATCAGCATTCCGGCCATGTTGTCGTACTGGAGCGAGCTGACCCGACCTGTTCCCGTGCCGCGCGATGGCACCCCCACCACGCTGGTACGGGCCACGCACACCGACCCGCCCTACGCGAGCGACGAGCTGATCACCGCGCTGGAAGCTGGTCTCGGACCGAATTTCACGCTCTTGGAATGGGACTGCGACCACATGGTTCCGCTCGCGAAGCCCACCGAGACCGCGGCCGCGATCCGGGACCGGCTGGCCTGACGATGGCCGCGATCACCGAGGAGCAGGTGGAGACGGTGCGCGGCCTGGTGGCCTCCATTCCGTCCGGTCGCGTGTCCACCTACGGTGACATCGCCGACGCCGCAGGGCTTTCCAGTCCGCGAATCGTCGCCTGGATCATGCGGACCGACTCGTCAGACCTGCCGTGGCACCGGGTGATCCGGGCATCGGGACGGCCCGCGCCGCATCTGGAGACGCGCCAGCTGGAGCGTTTGCGCGCCGAGGGGGTGCTGGCCGACGACGGCCGGGTATCGCTGCGAGAGTACCGCCACACGTTCTGAGGATCGCGGGAGCGAAGTCACGGCTGTGGATTCGGGCGCGATCACAGCCAGGAATGCTATTCCGCGGCACTCACAACGCGAGGCGCACCAGTGCCGCTGTGCGCGCAAGACCGGGGAACGCCGCGGCCGTCGACCTCGGGTGCAGCGCATGCACACTCAAGCGGAACATCAACGCACGCAACAGCATCTGCGGCCATTCTGGCAGTGCGGACCACCGCTCGATCAGCGCGTCGTCCGCCTCGCCCCAGGCCAGAGCGTCCACGACGACAACGCCCGCGGCCCACGCGGGTGGACGCCAATACGGCGTGATGTCGGTGATTCCCGGTGCCGCAGTGCCCGCGAAAAGCACTGTGCCGTAGAGATCTCCGTGCACCAACTGGCTGGGGCTCTTGGTCGGGCGACGCAGCATGGCGAGCTGGTTGATCAACTCGATGGACTTCTGTCCGTCAGCGGTGCCCGGCCCGACTCGCGCGCCCGGCGGCAGGGAATGAAGCGGGCGCTCCTCCCACGCCGCACGGTCGGCGGCGATGAACACGTCGACATCTCCCCACGGAGCGATCGGCGGCTGGGTCAGGAAGCGGGGACGCTCCAACTTGGACGTCGCCTCGTGCAACCGCACTGCGGCGGAGACGACTTCGTCGTGACGGGGCTCCGGGGTCCCCGCGACGTAAGTGTCCGCTCGCCAGCCCGCGACGACGTAGCGCCCGTCCGTCGAACGGACGGGGCGGGCCAGCCGCACCCCGTCGACGAACAGCGTCTCCCTAACCTTCGCCGACCAGGCGGCACGGGCGTGGTCGGCGACCATCGACAACACGACCTCGCCGCAGCGCCAGCCACCCTCCCAGCTGGATCCCAGCGGCGCCGGCTGCACCCCGGACAGCCCGAAAGCTGCAAGTACATGCTCGGGCGGGCGCTCTGCGGTCACCGCAACAGCGTAAGCGCAGCGGCGGCCAACCCAGCGTTAGTACATGACCATGTCGGGTTCGAGTTGCTTGCCCCACGCAACGATTCCGCCTTGCACGTGCAGCGCGTCGGAAAATCCCGCCTTCTTCACGATGGCGAGCACCTCGGCAGAGCGGACCCCGGTCTTGCAGTAGAACACCGGAGTCTGGTCGACCTTCAGCTTGGACAGCGCCTCGCCGGTCTCGAACGAACCCTTCGGGATCAACTCGGCACCCTGGATGTGGTTGATGTCCCACTCGACCGGCTCCCGGACGTCGATCAGCGCCAACGGCTTGCCGGATTCCAGAAGCTCCCGCAACTCGCGGGGGGTGATGGTCGATTCGGCGGCAGCCTCCGCAGCCTCGTCGGAGACGACGCCGCAGAACTCCTCGTAGTCGATGAGTTCGGTGATCTTCGGCGTCGACGGATCCTTGCGGATCTTGATCGTCCGATACGTCATGTCGAGCGCGTCGTAGACCATCAGGCGGCCCAGCAGCGGCTCGCCGATACCGGTGAGCAGCTTGATGGCCTCGGTGCCCATCACCGACGCGATCGAGGCGCACAGGATTCCCAGCACGCCACCCTCGGCGCACGACGGCACCATCCCGGGTGGCGGCGGCTCGGGATACAGATCGCGATAGTTCAGACCCAAGCCGTCGGGCGCGTCCTCCCAGAACACCGACACCTGGCCTTCGAAGCGGTAGATCGAGCCCCACACATACGGCTTGCCTGCCAGCACGGCGGCATCGTTGACCAGGTAGCGCGTCGCAAAGTTGTCGGTGCCGTCGAGAATCAGGTCGTACTGGGCGAACAGGTCGACCGCATTTTCCGGTTCCAGGCGGAACTCGTGCAGGTTGACGGTGACGAGCGGGTTGACCTCGAGGATCGAGTCCTTGGCGCTCTGCGCCTTCGAGCGGCCGATGTCGGACTGGCCGTGGATGATCTGACGCTGCAGATTGGACTCGTCGACGACGTCGAACTCGACGATGCCGATGGTGCCCACGCCCGCGGCGGCCAGGTAGAGCAGCGTCGGCGATCCGAGGCCTCCGGCCCCGATGACGAGGACCCTGGCGTTCTTCAACCGCTTCTGCCCGTCCAGGCCGAGGTCGGGAATGATGAGGTGGCGGCTGTAGCGCGCGACCTCTTCGCGAGTCAGTTCAGCCGCTGGCTCTACCAGCGGCGGCAACGGTGAGGACACCGACTTCTCCTTGGTTGGCTGTATGACCCATCTCAGCAGGTACGCAGTTCAACAGCAACGAGGCCCCATCGCTTCCCGCGCGGTCACGATCGCCGGGCGTGCGCGAATGCACAGAATTACCGGCGCGGCGGGGTACAGACACGCACGCTCGCGGTGCGTGTGGGGCCCAGGATCAGGCGATCGGATAGGGCCAGGGATTGAATCGGCACGTCAGCCCATCGGCGGTGACCGTGCCCGGGTCGAACTTGGCCGCGTCGTTGTTGTTCGTGGAGAACGTCTGCTGCATCATGATCGGCGCGAGAGCACCGTTTTCCAGACACTGCTCGTGACGCGCGTAGCCCATCGCGTGCCCGACCTCGTGATTGATGACGTACTGCCGGTAGGACCCGATGTCGCCCTGGAACGGCACCGCACCCCGCACCCAGCGCGCCTCGTTGATGAACACCCGGGACTGGCCCTGGAAGGCAGGGTTGTAGCAGGACGCTTCCAGCGGGATGTCGTATCCGCAGCCGTCGCGAATGGTCATCGGCGAGGTCAGCGACACCCGGAAATCGGGAACCACGCCGGCGGCGGCATCGATGCGCGTGAACGCGAACTCCGGGTTGTGCGTCCAGCTCTTCGGGTTGGCCAGCGTCTCGGTGACCATGCGCGCGAAGCCTTCGTCACCGCCGAAGGTGGTGGTGTCCACGCCGTCTTCGACCTCGACGGTGTAGGTGAACACTTTGGTAGTGCCCTGGCCGACCTGGGGTGTCGTGCCCGGGACGACGTGCCAGGTACGGGCGCCTGCCTCGGTGAACGGCCCGCCCTGGGGCAGGATCCCGGTGGGCAGACTGGCGTCGAATTCGGTCAGACCCTTGGGCGGCGCGCCGACGATGGCGGTGCTCGCCATCCCGATCGTGGGAGGACCCTGAACGGGTCCTTCCTCCTCCACCACCTGTGGGGCGCTCGTGCCGGTGATGGTCTGGTAGACGACGACCACGGTGAGAACGACCAACAGCGGCAGCGCGTAGGCACGCCACCCGTAGGTGGAGATGAAGCGTCCGATCCAGGACTGCTTGCGCCAGCGCGCGTGCTCGTCCCGGTTGGCCCGCGGCCTACCCGGCTGCTCGGCCAGCGGGTCGCGTTGCGCACGAAGCGGCTCCCGCCACTCGTCGCGCAACACCGGCGCGCGACCGCCCCCGCGACTCCCTGGGTCGTAGGTCACCGAAACAGAATGACACAGCTCAAGGGACTTGCAGGTCCGGCGCGCCACCGAAGCACTGCTCAGGCGACCCTTGCATGTAGAGCCGACGGACCCGCTGTCCTGAGGCGTAGCGTCGATCAACGGTAGTACTGTCATTCGCAGCCATTTCAGGACGCCGGTCGCGCCGGCTGAATTTTTCGAGGTTTTGATGAGCGAACTCGCCAAGGCGGCGCAGCGACGAGGGGGCCAGCCGGCCAACGGCACCAGCTCCCCTGTCGCGGCGCGGCGCGGCAACCGTCTGCCTCGCGACGAGCGCCGCGGACAACTGCTTGCCGCTGCCAGCGAGGTGTTCGTCGACCGCGGCTACCACGCCGCGGGCATGGACGAGATCGCCGACCGCGCCGGAGTCAGCAAACCGGTTCTGTATCAACACTTCTCGTCGAAGGTCGAGCTGTACCTGGCGGTGCTGCAGCGTCACGTCGACAACCTGGTCTCCGGTGTGCGGCAGGCGCTGCGGACCACCACCGACAACCGTCAGCGCGTGCGTGCCGCGGTGCAGGCGTTCTTCGATTTCATCGAGCACGACAGCCAGGGGTACCGGCTGATCTTCGAGAACGACTACGTCACGGAGCCGCAGGTCGCCGCGCAGGTCAAGGTGGCGACAGAATCGTGCACCGACGCGGTGTTCGACCTCATCAGCCACGATTCCGGCCTCGAGCCGCACCGGGCGCGGATGATTGCCGTCGGGCTGGTCAGCATCAGCGTCGACTCGGCGCGGTACTGGCTCAACAACGAGCGCCCCATCGAGAAGGACGACGCCGTCGAAGGCACCGTCGCGTTCATCTGGGGCGGGTTGTCACACGTTCCCTTGACGCGGTCCTAGACACCGGACCCGAAACCGCGCTCCCGCAACCGTTCACGCGCAAGGCGGAACCGCGGGAGCGTGTTTCGGGCCGCGTTACTGGCTCTTGGTCACTTCCGCGCCGAGGGCGTTCACACCGAAGCCGACCCGTCGCGAATCCGCGGCTCCGATCTCGACATAGGCGATGCGCGCGGATTGGACGAGGAAACGCCGACCTTTCTCGTCGGTGAGAGCGAGCACGGCCGGATCGCCGCTCAATGCATCGGTGACCAACTTCTCCACCTCGGCCGGGGTCTGCGCGCTGGCGAAAATCAGCTCGCGCGGGCTGTCGGTGACACCGATCTTGACCTCCACGGTGAGAACCCTTCTGTTCGTGTGCTCGGCTACTCCAAGGAGGCTAATGGACGTCGGCACGGTGAGCGGCCGCTGGGCTTCTGCGTACGCGAGGAGCGAAACAGCAGGGGCGTACGCGAGGAGCGAAACAGCAGGGGCGTCCGCGAGGAGCGAAATAGCAGGGCGTGACGCACGTGCCGCGGCCATAACGCCACGGCGACCGAACCGAGTCCCGACCGTGACCGCCAGCGAGGCCGCGTCAGCCTCATCTGTCACTTCTGCCTCAGTACCATCGGCCCCGGAAACGGACAGAGCTGACTGGGAAAGTGGCATGAACAGGCCTTACACCGCACAATCGCCGTATTCTCTGACGCCGACGGAGCGCATCCGCAGCCCGCGCGGCAGCGGTCGTTACGGCGGCTACGGAACCGCCACCGACGATCCGGATCGTTACGACGACCTGGACACCGATGCGCTGCCGCCGTATCACGGCGGCGACTACGACGCCGACGATGACTACGACGCCGAGAGCTACGACGAGTACCTCGACGAGGCTCGTCTGGACCGGCGGTGGATGTGGATCGCCGGCGTCGCAGGCGCGATCCTGTTCGTCGCGGTGATCACGGCCAGCATGATCCTGGGCGGCGGCGACAGCGGTTCAGTGTCGGCGACCGTCGGGTCTCCGCTGCCGACATCCAGCGCACCCGAACCTTCCGCGGCGCCCACTCCTCGTGTCGCGGCGCCGGCTGCTCCGTCGCTTCCCGCCGAGACGGTCACGACGATCACCCCGACGGCCGAGACGCCGGTGCCCGCCCCTACGACCCCCGCACCGTTGCTGCCCGCACCGCAAGCCGCGCCACCGCCCGCGGCAGCCGCCCCCGGCACCGTGACCTACCGGATCACGGGCAACCGCGCGCTCCTAGACCTCGTGACAGTGATCTACACCGACGCCCAAGGCGCACTGCAGACCGACGTGAATGCGGCTCTGCCGTGGTCGAAGACGATCGTGCTCAACCCGGGCGTCACGTTGAGCTCGGTCACCGCGACCAGCGTGTCCGGTCAGCTCAACTGCGCAATCCTCGACGCCAACGGATCGCTGATCGCCGTCCAGAACAACAACTCGATCATCACCAACTGCACACGCTAGAACCCGCCGAAACTGCATTCCATGCGCAAAAACCCGCGGAAGCGGCGCGTGGAATGCAGTTTCGGCCGTCAGGCCAGGCCGAGCTCCTGCATGCGGGTGCTGTGGGTGTGCTGAAGCCGGTCGAAGAACTCGGTCATCTGCGAAAGGCCACCGCCGGCCATCACGAGGTCGACGAGTTCGTCGTGGTCGGCCATTACGAACTGGGCCTGGGTGATCGCCTCGCCGAGCAGCCGGCGCGACCACAGCGCCAAGCGGTGGCGCTGACGGTCGCTGGCGGTGACCGCGGCCCGGACCTCCGCGACGACGAACTGTGAGTGCCCGGTCTCGGAGAGCACCGACCGCACCACCTCGGCAACCTCGTCGGGCATTACGTCGGCGATCTCCAGATAGAAGTCGGCGGCGAGAGCATCGCCGACATATGTCTTGACCAGCGCCTCAAGCCATGTGCTGGGGGTCGTCAGCCGGTGATAGTTCTCCAGCGCGGACGCATACTTCGTCATCGCAGGGACGACGTCGACACCGCGGCGTTCCAGCGCATCGCGGAGCACCTCGTAGTGGTTCATCTCCGCGGCCGCCATGCTGGCCATGTTGATCCGACCGCTCAAATTCGGTGCCATCCTGGCCTCTTCGGTGAGCCGGTAGAAGGCGGCCACTTCGCCGTAGGCGAGCAGCGCGAACAGCTCGTTGATACCGGAATGGTCGAGCGACACGCGCGGTGCGTCCGGGCCGTTCGGCTCTGCTGCGGAGGCAGATGAGGCGGCCGCGCGCGGCGTCGAAGTCATGCCCCAACTCTAAACGCCACCGGCGTCAATGCCGCCAGAGCGCAGTCGACCGGCTACCATGGAGTTGGTGTCGGCGCGCAAGCCGACGGATCTACCCAGGTCACGCTGGCATTCTTTTGCCGCAGACACCTTGGATATGTGCGTGCATGCAGGCGGCCCGCCCCCTCAGCGCAGGGCCCGGCGAAGGTTCACTTCACAACTCATGTGCGCGTGAGAACACATGAGGATTGACAAGTGAAAGGCTTCGTTTTCTAAGCATGACTCCCGTAACACCGCACACCACACCGACATTCGCCGAGCTCGGCGTCCGCGACGAGATCGTGCGCGCCCTCGCCGAGAACGGCATCGAGCACGCCTTCGCGATCCAGGAGCTGACCCTTCCGCTTGCGCTGGCCGGCGACGACCTGATCGGGCAGGCCCGCACCGGCATGGGCAAGACGTTCGCGTTCGGCGTTCCCCTGCTGCACCGGATCAGCACCGACACCGAGCGGCCGTTGACCGGTATTCCGCGCGCTCTGGTCGTCGTTCCGACCCGGGAGCTTTGCATCCAGGTGCACGGTGACCTGATTGCCGCATCCAAGTATCTGAAGGCCGACGAGTCCCGCAAGCTGACCGTCACCGCGATCTACGGCGGACGCCCGTATGAGCCGCAGATCGAGGCGCTGCAGAAGGGCGTCGACGTCGTCGTCGGCACCCCGGGCCGCCTGCTGGACCTCGCACAGCAGGGTCACCTGCAACTCGGTGGACTCAGCGTGCTGGTCCTCGACGAGGCCGACGAAATGCTCGACCTGGGATTCCTGCCCGATATCGAGCGGATCCTCAAGCAGATCCCCGACAAGCGGCAGGCCATGCTGTTCTCGGCGACGATGCCCGACCCGATCATCACGCTGGCGCGCACCTTCATGACCCAGCCGACCCACATCCGGGCCGAGGCGCCGCACTCGTCGGCCACCCACGACAGCACCGAGCAGTTCGCCTACCGGGCGCACGCGCTGGACAAGGTCGAGATGGTCGCACGCATCCTGCAGGCCGAGGGCCGCGGCGCGACGATGATCTTCACCCGCACCAAGCGCACCGCGCAGAAGGTCGCCGACGAACTCGCCGAGCGTGGCTTCAAGGTCGGCGCCGTACACGGTGACCTCGGCCAAGGAGCGCGCGAGAAGGCGCTCAAGGCGTTCCGTACCGGCGCTGTCGACGTGCTCGTGGCCACGGATGTCGCGGCGCGCGGTATCGACATCGACGACATCACCCACGTCATCAACTTCCAGATCCCCGAAGACGAGCAGTCCTATGTGCACCGCATCGGCCGCACCGGCCGCGCCGGTAAGACCGGTATCGCGGTGACTCTGGTCGATTGGGACGAGCTGCCCCGCTGGTCAATGATCGACAAGGCGCTGGGGCTCGACACCCCCGATCCCGCCGAGACGTACTCGAGCTCTCCGCACCTCTACGAAGAGCTCAACATCCCCTCCGAGGCCGGCGGTTCGATCGCCAAGCCTGTGCGCACCGCCGAGAAGGAACCGCGTGAACCGCGGGAGCCTCGTGAACGGCCCGCGCGCAATCGCAACCGGCGCCGCACACGCGGCGGCCAGGCCGTCAGCGGGCACCCCGAAGGGGCACCCGAGCAGGCCGTCACCGAGGACGCCGCTGCTATTGGAACCGACGCCGGCGACGGTGAGGCACGGCCGGCTCGCAGGCGCCGCCGCCGTCGGCCGAGCAAGGCGACGGCTGCAGGTCCGGCCGCAGGCACCAACTAACCGACTGCGTTGGTCAAACCCGAACGCCGCACTCGGGCGGACCTGATCGCCGCGGCCGCTATCGCCGGTGTCGTCATCGTCGTCGCGGCGGTCGTGTGGTGGACCAGTGACGCCAGGGCGACGATCAGCCAGCCGGCCGTCGAGCCGGTGCCGAGTCTCAAACCCGCTGTTGCCGTACCGGATTCGCTGAAGCAGCTGTGGACCGCGCCCAGCGCGAAGACCACGCAACCGCTTGTGGTCACCGGCGCGGTCGTCACCGGTGACGGCCGGGGCATGGAGGGCCGCGACCCGGTAACCGGCGCGACGCTGTGGAGCTATGCCCGCGACCTCGAGCTGTGCGGCGTCACGTGGGTCTACAACTACGCCGTGGCCGTCTATCCCGATGTACGCGGCTGCGGTCAGGTCAGCACCGTCGACGCCAAGACCGGTCTGCGCGGCCCTTCGCGCACAAGCTATTCCGACCGCCACGTCACGCTCTCCGGCGACGGCACCACCGTGTTGTCGGCCGGGGAGACACGGCTGGAGATGTGGCGTTCGGACATGGTCCGGATGCTGAGCTACGGCGCGCTCGACGCGCCGATCAAACCCGGAGTCCCGGCAACCCCTCTGTGCCGCTTTGTCTCTGCGGGTGCGAGCTCAAGCTCGGTATCGGTGTTGGAGGCGTGCAACAACCAGGATCTGCGCCTGACGCTGTTGCGCCCGTCCGATGAGGAGGACACCCCCGAAGTCAAGTACGCCCAACAGAAGGGCGTAGTGGACGGCTCGGGCGCTCGCGTGGTGGCGGTGACGGACTCGTTCACCGCCCTCTATGTGCCCACCCCGAAGCCGCGTCTGGATGTCATCGATGACACCGGCGCCACGGTGGACACCACGATCGTCGACGGACCACCCGCCCCCGACGCCGTTGCCTCGCGGGCTGGTGACGTGATCACGTGGTGGACGGGCAAGGCGCTCATGGTCTTCGACGCGGACAACCTGCAGTACAAATACACCGTCGCCCCGTCGGGAGACGACGCCCCGATCGGTCCGGCGACGGCGATGGCGGGCAAGTTGCTCGTGCCCGTCACCACGGGTTACGACGTCTTCGATCCGAACACCGGTGCGGGCGACAAACACATTCCGCTGCAACGCCCGGCCGTCGACGGTCCCGTCGTGCCCGCCGTGGCAGGCGCGACAGTGCTGGAGCAGCGGGGCGGCGAACTCGTCGCGCTAGGCCCCTGACACTTCCTCAGAGCTCGGGTGTGAACGTCGCCAGCGCCTTGCCGCTCTTCCAGTGCTTGAGCAGTGCCGTCGCGAACTCCCGGTAGGCCACCGCGCCCTTGTTCTTGCGGCCGGTGAGCACCGACGCACCGGAGGCGCTGGCCTCGGCGAAGCGCACGGTCCGCGGGATCGGCGGGGCGAGGACCGGGAGGTTGTAGCGGTCGACCACGTCGAACAGCACGTCCCTGCTGTGCGTGGTGCGCGAATCGTAGAGCGTCGGCAGGGCGCCGAGAAGTTTGAGCTTCGGATTCGTTATCGCCTGCACATCGGACACCGTGCGCAGGAACTGCCCCACGCCTCGATGTGCGAGCGTCTCGCACTGCAGCGGTACGACGACCTCATCGGCGGCCGTCAGCCCGTTGAGCGTCAGCACGCCCAGTGAGGGCGGACAGTCGATGATCACGACGTCGAAGTCGGCGCTCACTTTGTCGAGTGCGCGCTTGAGCGCATGCTCGCGGCCGGCGCGCATCAGCAGCATCGCCTCGGCCCCCGCGAGGTCGATGTTGGCAGGCAGCAACGTCATGCCTTCGGGTGTCTGCACCAGGGCGGCGTCGGGTTCGACGTCACCGAGAAGAACTTCGTGCACCGAGACCGGCAGTTTGTCCGGGTCGTGCCCCAGGGAGAAGGTCAACGAGCCCTGCGGGTCGAGGTCGACGAGCAACACCTTCTTGCCCTGCTCGACCATTGCCGCACCCAACGACGCGACCGTCGTCGTCTTGGCGACACCACCCTTCTGATTGGCGATCGCCAGTACTCGCGTCACATTTCCCATTCTGAAGCCCGTTCTGCCATCGTGTTGTCCTCCCCTGTCCATCTTGGCCCGCGGACGCCGCGTGAACCGAGGCGTACGGCAGAATCGAGTGTTGTGGGCCTCCTGCAGCACCGACTGATCCTGCTTCGGCACGGCGAAACAGAGTGGTCGAAGTCGGGCAAGCATACGAGCCGTACCGAACTCGAGCTCACCGAGCATGGCCGTGTTCAAGCCGAAGCCGCGGCAGACACGCTGAAGCAGATGCAACTCGAGGACCCGTATGTCATCAGCAGCCCTCGTGTTCGCGCCACGACCACCGCCGAGCTGGCGGGCTTGACAGTCGACGAAGTAAGTCCGTTGATCAGCGAATGGGATTACGGCGACTACGAAGGCACCACCACAGAGGAGATTCGCAAGGCCGTACCCAACTGGCTGGTGTGGACCCACGGCTGCCCCGGCGGCGAGACCTCCGCCGAGGTCTGTGAGCGTGCCGATCGCGCCATCGAGGTGGCGTTGCAGCACATGCAATCCCGTGATGTCGTGTTCGTCGGGCACGGTCACTTCTCCCGCGCGGTGATCACCCGGTGGATCGAGCAGCCGGTATACGAGGGAATCCGCTTCGCGATGCCGGCAGCGTCCCTTGCCGTCTGCGGCTTCGAACACGGCGTTCGTCAGCTCAGCGCGCTGGCACAGACCGGCCATCCCAATCCCGCCGTGTCGACGTGACTCGCGAGCCGACCTTCGTCCTGGACGGCCCCGACGGGGTGATCGTCGGTGAAGGTGTGCACACTGCGTTCCCGCACATCGCGGATGCGCGCGCCGCACTGGCCTCACACAGCACACCAATCGTTGTGGGCGCCTTGCCTTTCGACCTCACCAAGCCCGCGGCCCTGATCCGGCCACAGGCGGTGCGGTTCGCCGATGCGCTACCGGATTGGCCGCTGCGTGAGATGCCGACGGTCGAGATCGCGGCGACGACGCCGGACGCCGACGAGCATGGTCGCCGTATCGGCGTGGCGTTGGCCCGGCTGCGCGATCCGGCTGATGACCTGCACAAGGTGGTGCTGGCCCGCGCCCTGCGACTGGCGGCCGACGGGCGCCTGGATGCGCGGACCCTGCTGAGCCGGCTCGCGGCGAAGGACGCTCAGGCGACCAAGTACCTGGTCGATCTGTCGGCGGCCGGCGACGGTTACTCCGGCAGCATCCTGGTGGGCGCGAGCCCCGAACTTCTGGTGGCCCGGCACGGTCAGCAGGTCCTCTGCCGCCCGTTCGCGGGCTCGGCCCCCCGCCTGGCCGATCCCGAGGCCGACGCGGCCAGCGGTGCCGCCCTCGCCGAGTCGCAGAAGAACCGTCACGAACATCAGCTGGTGGTCGACGCCTTACGCACCGCTCTCGAGCCGTTGTGCACCGATCTAGAGGTCGCCGAAAGCCCGCTGCTCACCAAGACAGCTGCCGTCTGGCATCTTTACACGCCGATCACCGGCCGGCTCCGCGAAAAGTCCACCACCGCACTGGATCTGGCCGTCGCACTGCATCCCACCCCCGCAGTGGGCGGCTCACCGACCGATCAGGCCGTCGCGTTGATCGAGGACATCGAAGGCGACCGCGGGTTCTATGCGGGCACCGTGGGTTACTGCGACCAGCGAGGCGACGGCCGGTGGGTGGTGTCGATTCGGTGCGCACAACTGTCCCCCGACCGGCGCACCGCCACGGCCCATTCCGGTGGCGGAATCGTCGCCGAATCCGACCCCGGCGAGGAAGTCGACGAGACCACGACGAAGTTCCGGACGATCCTGTCGGCGCTGGGAGTCGAGCCGTGAGCGCGCGGGACGAGCGAAGCGACGGGGAAGACATCCTCGTCCGTCCCGTCCGTCGCGGCGACGAAGCGGAACTGACGGCCATGATCCACGAGCTGGCCGAGTTCGAGAATGCCTCCGCCGAATGCACCGTCAGCGAAAGCCAATTGGGCGAAGCGCTTTTCGGACCCGAGCCCGTCGTGCGCGGCCACCTCGTGGAGGTCGACGGACAGGCGGCCGCGGCGGCGCTGTGGTTCCGCAACTTCTCGACCTGGGACGGCGTCGCGGGCATCTATCTGGAGGATCTGTTCGTGCGCCCGCAGTTCCGCAGGCGGGGCCTGGCTCGAAAGCTGCTCGCGACGCTTGCCCGCGAATGCGTCGAGCGTGGGTACTCGCGCCTGAGCTGGGCCGTGTTGGACTGGAACGTCAATGCGATCGCCCTGTACGACGGGGTCGGCGGGAAGCCGCAGAGCGAATGGATCACCTATCGGGTGTCGGGACCGGACCTGTCCGAGTTGGCGTCCGAAATCTCACCGGGCGCCTGAGTCAGCCAGTGCAGCCCTGACGGACTGAACAGCATCGCGAGCGCCGCGATCGCCGTCGCGGCCACCACCAGGGCGATGCCCAGCCAGCCGGAGCTGAAGACGTACCAGGCGACGCCCAGCAGCACCAGGTTCGCGAAAACCGCGATACCCCTGCCCCATCGGCGTCCAGTCCACAGCGCCCAGCCGGCAGCGGCCACACCGGAGCCCATGATCGCGAACCAGCCTGCCGTGCCGTAGCCGCTGATCGCAATCTCATGATGCCCGGCCGCTTCGCGCACGACGAGCACGGCAGCCATCGCGATCGCCAGAAACCCTTCCAGCGCGGCGATCCCGCCCGCGATGCGCACCGGGCGGGGCGGGTGAGACGTCACTGCGAGAGCCTGTCCGCCAGGTATCGCACCGCCATCTCATAGCCGAGAGGGCCCGCACCGGCTACCACCATCTCCGCGACCGCGGACACATACGAGTGGTGCCGAAACTGTTCGCGGGCATGGATATTGCTCAGATGCACCTCCGCGACGGGCAGACCGACGGAGCGCAGCGCATCGGCGATCGCCACCGAGGTGTGACTGTAGGCGGCGGGGTTGATGACGATGCCTGCGCAATCGGTGCGCGCCGCCTGGATCGCGTCGACGAGCTCACCTTCGTGGTTGCTCTGCACCGCACGGACCTTCAAACCCACCTCCGCAGCCACCTCGGCCACCCGCGCCTCGATCTCGGCGAGCGTCGTAGAGCCGTATACCTCCGGCTGCCGGGTGCCCAGCAGGTTCAGGTTCGGCCCGTTGACGATGAGCAGTCGACGTTCGGTCACCGTTGTACGGTACCGATGCCCGCGCCACAGAGCTGGCACTCCCGGCGGCCCGATAGGCTCAAGCCCCGTGCGCGCCGTGCTGATCGTCAACCCGAACGCGACTTCGACGACGCCGGCGGGGCGTGATCTGTTGGCCCATGCCCTGGAGAGCCGCGTCCAGCTGCGTGTGGTTCACACCGACCACCGCGGCCACGCCATCGAGATCGCCCAGGAAGCCACGCGCAGCGGTGTCGAGGTGCTCATCGTGCACGGCGGCGACGGCACGGTGAACGAGGTCGTCAACGGCATCCTCGGCGAGGGCGGACCCGGCAGTGCCGGACCGGCAGTTGGGGTGGTGCCCGGCGGATCGGCCAACGTCTTCGCCCGCGCATTGGGCATCAGCCCCGACCCGATCGAAGCCACCAATCAGCTGGTCGATCTACTTGGCGACTACCGGCGCGGACGGAAATGGCGGCGGATCGGCCTGATGGACTGCGGTGAGCGCTGGGGCGTGTTCACCGCGGGAATGGGGGTCGATGGCGACGTCGTCGCCGCGGTCGAGGAGCAGCGCGCGAAGGGCCGAAAGGTGTCCGCGTCCCGCTATGTGCGCGTAGCGATTCGCGAGGTGCTCGCCAGCGCGCGCAGAGAGCCGCGTCTGACTCTGCATCTGCCAAACCACGAACCCATCACCGGCGTGCATTTCGCGTTCGTGTCGAACTCCAGCCCCTGGACGTACGCCAACTCGCGGCCGGTGTGGACGAATCCGGACACCACGTTCGAAACCGGGCTGGGCGTCTTCGCCACCACCAGCATGAACGTGTGGGCCAACCTCGGCCTGGTGCGTCAGATGAATTCGAGGAAGCCGCGCCTGGAGGCCAAGCACCTCATTCGCGACGACGACCTGCCGTGGCTCAAGGTGACCAGCGACGGCCCGGTCTCCTGCCAGATCGACGGCGATTACGTCGGCAAGCGCGAAATGATGGAGTTCACGTCGGTGCCGAACGCCCTTGCGGTCGTGGCGCCGCCCCCCAGGATGGGAAAATAGGGGCTTGATCTGCGCGAATGCCAACAGGCAGGAAGTTGCCAGCGCCGAATTAGAGCGCAGGTAGATTGAGTGTAGTACAACGGAGTTAGGGCTTCGGTAACGGTCCTGGCTAGTGACATTGACCACGTGTTAACGGACTCCTATTGACATCTGTTCAGCCTGTGAAAGCATCGGATGCAACAGCGCAGAAACATTTGGTGCGCTCGCGTTAACAGCCGAAGCAAAGTTCGTGCGCCTTTGTTGCGTGCACACGTGATGATTACGAGGAGTTAGACCATGGATTGGCGCCATAAGGCGGTCTGTCGTGACGAGGATCCGGAACTGTTCTTCCCGGTGGGGAACAGCGGTCCGGCCCTTGCCCAGATCGCTGACGCGAAGCTCGTCTGCAACCGCTGTCCGGTGACTGCGGAGTGCCTGAGCTGGGCTTTGGAGTCCGGCCAGGATGCTGGCGTGTGGGGCGGAATGAGCGAAGACGAGCGACGCGCCCTCAAGCGGCGCAACGCGCGGACGAAGGCCCGCACCGGCGTCTGAGCTTCCCACGACTTAAGCAAGCGACGGCCCCGACGAAAGTCGGGGCCGTCGCTTTGTGAATTCAATTTCGTTACGTCGCGTCCCATTAACGAAATTCGCCGGAAACGGTCAGTATTGGCTCACTCGCACGCGTCTGCCGATCGGGACTCGCAGAATGACGTCCGTGCCGCCCCCGGCTCCGTCATGCATCCCAAGTGACCCGTCGAGTTCCGCCGAGACCAGGGTCCGCACGATCTGCAGGCCGAGCCGGTCCGACTTCTCCAAGCTGAATCCCTCGGGAAGTCCGCGTCCGTCGTCGTGGACGATGACGTCGAGCCACCGCGCGGACCGCTGCGCGCGAATGGTGACGCAACCCTGCGGTGCTGTCGCGTCGAACGCGTGCTCGATGGCGTTCTGCACCAGCTCGGTGATGACCATGATCAGCGCCGTGGCCCGGTCGGCATCCAGAACACCCAGGTCACCGACGCGGTTGATGCGGATCGGTGAATCGACGGTCGCGACGTCGTTCATGATCGGCAGGATGCGGTCGATGACCTCGTCGAGGTTGACCTCCTCGTCGACCGACATCGACAGCGCATCGTGTACCAGCGCGATCGAAGACACCCGCCGCACGGATTCCATCAGTGCTTCGCGCCCTTCGGGATTCGTTGTCCGGCGGGCCTGCAACCGCAGCAGCGCGGCGACGGTCTGAAGGTTGTTCTTGACACGGTGATGGATCTCGCGGATGGTCGCGTCCTTCGACAGCAGGGCGCGATCGCGGCGCTTCACCTCGGTGACGTCGCGGATCAGCACCGCGGCGCCGACGCCCACCCCATGCACGCCCAGCGGCAACGTGCGCAGCAGAACCGTGGCGCCGCCTGCGTCCACCTCCATGCGCATACTCGAGCCGCCAGCGAGCGAATCACGGATGTGGTTGGCCATTTCCTGCGCTTCGAAGGTGTCGGCGATCAGAGGCCGGGTGACGCTGACGAGATTGTGACCTTCGAGCTCCGCGGACAACCCCATCCGGTGGTATGCGGAGATGGCGTTGGGGCTGGCGAAGGTCACGACGCCGGCCTCGTTGAGGCGGATGAATCCGTCACCGACGCGGGGGCTCGACCGCGACATGGCCAGATCGCCGACATTGGGGAAGGTGCCCTCCGACAGCATGTGGAGCAGGTCGCCCGCGCAGTCGACGTACGCGGCCTCCAGTGGGCTGGCCTGACGCGGAGCCAGCGACGTCTGGTGGGTCAGCACCGCGACGACGTCGCTGCGGTACCGCACGGGCACGGCTTCGACGTTGAGTCCGGGGGCACCGAGCTCACCCTCGACGGTCGCCCGGCCGATCGCGCCCGACCGGAAAGCCGCGGCGACGATCGGGATGTCGTCGGACTCCGCGAGAGTCCCGACGGCGTCGGCGAGAAGGACGGTCGGCGCGGTGTTGGGCCGCACCTGCGCGACACAGACCACCTTTGCGTCGTCGCGCTGTACCCACATCAGGTAATCGGCGAACGACAGATCGGCAAGCAGCTGCCACTCGCCGACCACGGCATGCAGGTGGTCGACGGCATTGCCGGGCAGGACAGTGTGCTCGGCGAGCAGATCACCGAGGGTCGACATGGCCTACTGCGAAGACGCGCTGTGTCGTGGCGACGGCGCTAGCTGATGACGGCGATCAGGTCACCGGCCTGGATGACGTCGCCGACGGACACGCTGACCTGGCTGACCGTGCCGGCGACCTCCGCGAGGACCGGGATCTCCATTTTCATCGACTCGAGCAGCACGAGAGTGTCGCCTTCACCGATCTGATCGCCCTCGTGAACCACGACCTCGAGCACACTGGCCACGATTTCCGCGCGAACATCCTCGGCCATCTTCACCCCACTCCACGTACTGCTGGTGCCTGACGCGTCTATCGAACCACACCGCCACCACCGCTGTCGCCGGTCGCAGGCCGCGGCGGATCTGGTGTCGGCAAAGCATGCGACAATGGGAGCAACTCACCCCGCATCGACGGGGGGTCACCCGATCACCATCTGGAGGTACACCATGGCCAAGCGTGGCCGTAAGAAGCGCGACCGCAAGCACTCGAAGGCCAACCACGGCAAGCGGCCCAACGCAGGTTCGAAGTCCGTAGGTCGCTGACCCTAGGCTCGAAACACAACCGCCCGGCGCTCCTTCGGAGGCCGGGCGGATCTGTGTCTACGGAGCAGCTCAGCCGCCGCGGATGATCGTGGTCTGACTGATCTGGATGCGGAGTCGCTCGCGCAGACCCTCGGGGGCCCGCTCACCGCTGCACTTCGTCGCGATGAGCCGCTTGATCTTCTCCTCGATGCCGTAATGGCGCAGGCAGGTCGGGCACTCCTCAAGGTGCTGTTTGAGCTTGTCGCGGGTTTCGACCGTGCACTCGCCGTCGAGCAGCGTCCACACCTCGGCGATGACCGCGGCGCATTCGGGGTGCTCGGGATCGATCGGGCCGATGGGCGGTGTCCAGCGATCTTCATCTGGGGTGTTCGCGCCGCTCATGACGTGACCTCCTCGGCGGTATCGAGCTGTTCGCCGCGAATAAAGCCGCGATCGCGGGCCACACCGGCCAGCAATTCCCGCAGTTGACGTCGGCCGCGATGCAGTCGCGACATCACCGTTCCGATCGGCGTCTCCATGATTTCAGCGATCTCCTTGTACGGGAAGCCCTCGACGTCGGCGTAGTAGACGGCCATCCGGAACTCCTCCGGCAACGCCTGCAGAGCTTCCTTGATCTCACTGTCGGGTAGCAGCTCCAACGCCTCGACCTCCGCCGACCGCAACCCCGTCGAGGAGTGCTCGGCGTTGGCCGCAAGCTGCCAGTCGGTGATCTCTTCCGTCGGATACTCCGACGGCTGGCGCTGCTTCTTGCGATAGCTGTTGATGTAGGTGTTGGTCAGGATGCGGTACAGCCAAGCCTTCAGATTGGTTCCCTCGCGGAACGAGCGGAACCCCGAATAGGCCTTGACCATCGTCTCCTGCAGAAGGTCCTCGGCATCGGCCGGATTTCGCGTCATCCGCAGCGCACCACCGTAGAGCTGGTCGAGCATGGGAATGGCATCGCGTTCGAACCGGGCGGTCAGCTCGGCGTCGGTTTCCTCTCGGACGGGAACCGCATCACCGTCCAGGGTGGCCTCGGCGGCCGACCCGTTGGTGTCGGTCATCGTGGGCAACACCGTCCCTTCTGTAGCGGCGCCACGGATCACGTCCAGCAAGAGCACCGGACTCGGCGGGGCCTCCATGTCCATGACTGGAACCATCAATACCCCTTCTGTTGATCCTAAAGGCTGACACCGACTACATGCTCTGACCGGCGACGAGGCCGTCCGAGCTGCACTGAACAACAGCGACGCCCGCGGATGTTGTTCCCTGCCCCTCTACGCTGTGCCGGTGCCACGTGCAGCTACCCCGGCGATTGCGGCCCTCGTCGCCGCGGGCGTCCCGCACGAGGTCGTGCAGTACCAGCACGATCCACGCAGCGATTCCTTCGGTGACGAGGCGGTCGCCGCGCTGGCCGAGGCCGGCGGCCTTGCGCCTGAACAGATCTTCAAAACGCTCGTCGTCGCTCTGCCCAGAGGTCTCGGCGTCGCGGTGCTGCCGGTGCCGTCGAAGCTGTCGCTGAAAGCCGCGGCCGCTGCATTGGGTGCGGCGAAGGCCACGATGGCCGACCCTGCCGATGCGCAGCGCTCGTCGGGGTACGTCGTCGGCGGCATCTCCCCTCTCGGGCAACGTAGAGCGCTGCCCACGGTCGTCGACGCGTCGGCTCTGCAGTGGGACCGCGTGCTGTGCAGCGCAGGAAAGCGGGGCTGGGACGTCGCGATAGACCCGCGAGATCTGGTACGGCTCACCAATGCCGTCACCGCCGACATCTGCGCTGTCTAGTGTTGGGCCATGTCATTAGCGGGAAAGACCATGTTCATCTCGGGCGCCAGCCGCGGTATCGGGTTGGCGATCGCCAAGCGGGCCGCCGCCGACGGGGCCAACATCGCGCTGGTCGCCAAGACCGCAGAACCTCACCCGAAGCTTCCCGGCACCGTCTATACGGCGGCCAAGGAGATCGAGGAAGCGGGCGGCCAGGCACTTCCCATCGTGGGTGACGTCCGCGACGGAGATTCGGTGTCGGCCGCCGTCGCCGCGGCCGTCGAACAGTTCGGCGGCATCGACATCTGCGTCAACAACGCCTCGGCGATCAACCTCGGCTCCATCGAGGACGTCCCTCTCAAGCGGTTCGACCTCATGAACGGCATTCAGGTGCGCGGCACCTACGCGGTGTCACAGGCCTGCATTCCGCACATGAAAGGCCGGGAGAACCCGCATATCCTGACGCTCTCACCGCCGATCCTGCTGGAGCCCAAATGGCTCAAGCCGACGCCGTACATGATGGCTAAGTTCGGAATGACGCTGTGCGCGTTGGGCATTGCCGAAGAGTTGCGAGATGCGGGCATTGCTTCGAACACGCTGTGGCCGCGCACGATGGTCGCTACCGCCGCGGTGCAGAACCTGCTGGGCGGTGACGAGTCGATGGCGCGCTCCCGCAAACCCGAGGTGTACTCCGACGCGGCCTACGCGATCCTGACCAAGCCGTCGAGCTACACCGGCCATACGCTTCTGTGCGAAGACGTGCTCCTGGAGGCCGGTGTCACCGACTTGTCGGTGTACGACTGCGTGCCGGGATCCGATCTCGGCGTCGACTTCTGGGTCGAGTCGGCCAATCCGCCGGGCTACACCGGACCCTAGTTTTCCGCGGAATAGCATTCCGGGTCGCGGTCCAGGCCCGGATTCACAGCCAGGAATGCTATTCCGCGGGCTAGTGGCGTGGCTTGAGCCCCAGCCGGCGCACTCCCTTGCCCGCGGCGAGCCGGATGACGCCGGAGAAGACCCTGGTCTTCCCACGCGAGTACGGGTACCAGTTGATCTCCCGTTTCTGCGTCGGGATGCGCGGCGCCGTGATCGCTTGCGGGCGACAGTATTTCAGGATTCCGTCGGCTCCGCCGTGACGTGAGCCGATGCCCGAGTCCTTCCACCCCGGCATCGGCAGGGCGAAACTGAAGCCGTTGGACAGCACATCGTTGATGTTGACGGCGCCGGCATCGAGACGACGGGCGATGCGCTCCGCGCGTGCGAGGTCCGCCGTCCACACCGACGCCGACAGCCCGTAGCGGGAGTCGTTGGCCAGCCGGATTGCTTCGTCTTCGTCGGCGACCTTGACCACGGGTAGCGTCGGGCCGAACGTCTCCTCGGTGATGCAGGCCATTGACTGGTCGACATCGGCGAGGACGGTCGGTTCGTAGAAGGTCCCGACGCCGGTGGGCTTACCGCCGGTGGTGACGCGCGCCCCCGCGGCGACGGCGTCGTCGACGTGACGCGCCACGATGTCGCGTTGCGCGGGCGTGGCCATCGCCCCGACGTCGAAGCGATAGTGATCGTCGTCCTTGCCCTGCCGCAGCCGCGCGACCTCGTCGGTGAGCTTGGCGACGAACTCGTCGTACACCGAAGCCTCGACATAGACCCGTTCGACGGAGACACACACCTGACCGGAATTGAACATGCCGCCCCAGGCGATGCCCGCCGCCGCGCGGTCGAGGTCCGCGTCGGCGAGCACGATCGCGGGATCCTTGCCTCCCAATTCCAGCGTGCACGGAATCAGCCGCTCGGCGCACGCGACCGCGACCTTGCGACCCGTTGCCGTCGACCCCGTGAAGTGCACGCAGTCGGAATTCGCGATCACCGCCGCACCAGTCTCGGCGTAGCCGGTGGTCAGCGAAAGTACCGGCGGTGCACCGATTTCCGCCCAGCCGCGAGCGAACTCGACGCTACTGAGGGGAGTCACCTCCGACGGTTTCAGCAGCACCGCCGCGCCTGCCGCCAGCGGCGCAATTCCGTCGAGGGCGATGTTCAACAGCGGGAAATTCCACGGGATGATCAGTCCGACGACCGGATAGGGGCGATAGACGGTGGTCAGCCGCTTGACCTTCATCAGTGGGCTGTGCGCCGCAGGATGCCGGTCGGCGAGGAACTTCTTCGCATGACCCGCCCAATACTTGATCAAGTCCGCGCACAGCGGCGCTTCGATGGTCGCCTCCGTGCGCGGCTTGCCCGTTTCGGACTGCAACACCGCCGCCAGGTGGTCGGCGTTGTCGAGAATCCAGTCCTGCATGGCCAGCAGCCAGGGTTTGCGGCCGTCGGGACCCAGCGCCTCCCATTCGGGTTGCGCCGCGCGCAGCGCGCGCGCCTTGGCTGCCACGGTCTGGGCGTCGTCGATCGGAACGGAGCCGACGACGGAGCCGTCGGCGGGGTTGCGCACGGTGATGGTCGTGAGAGCAGGAGCTGCCTGCACGTCGGTCATCTCCGCAGTATCGGCCTCTCGACGGCGCACTACACGGTTTTCACCGGATGCGGCTGGGCCGACCGAAGCGAGCGGGGACTCCCGGCGTGAACAGCGGTCGCAGCATCGGCCCCGAGGTGGAAACTGTTGCCGCGGCAACGAGTTCGTCGTCGAGCTCGGTGACCTCGGCGCTGCGCAGCGGCCAGGTCGGGTGTTCGTTGGGCAGCCACCAGGTGTATCCGGCCTTTGCGGTGTGCGCACCCCAGCGGGCGGTCAGCCAGATCTCCAGGGGTGTCGGCGCGACCGGCGCGCCGATGTCCACGCTCACGTGGCAGCGCAGCCCGCGGCGCGGCCACCGGCGTGCGCTGACGTAGGACATGTGCCCGGTAGAGCGGCTGACCGACATCTTCGCCCACGTGTAGGGGATGCCCATTGCCGCGCGGATGACCGGCACCACTGCCAGGCGCTGTGTCTCCAACGAGCAGAAGAGCACCCCGTGCCTGCCCACGTCGTCGACCGAGTAGAGACGGACGTTGGTTTCGGCGAACGCTCCGAAGTACGGCAGCGGAGCCCTCGGACCGAGCGTGGTGTGCCGCATGACGAACGGCACGAGGCCGACGTACGTGTGGCCGTCGAAGACGTCGGGGCGCGTGCCCGACGGGAAGAGTGGCGCGACCGCGGCCGGGTCGACCGGCCAGTGCAGGAATGTCAGGTCGGCCCAGAACTGCGTGAAGATCACCGGCCGCGGCAGCGGCGGGGCGTCGACCGCGAAGGCCGGATCGAGCTCACCGTTCACGTCTCCATCGTGGCACGCTGGAGCCATGAGCTCCCCGACAATCTGGTCCTCAGGACGCTACGACGCCGTCGGCGAACGCATCGCCCCCATCGCCGCCCAGGTGGTCGACGCGGCCGAACAGCGGCGCGCACTCGGTGGAGCCGACGTCGTCGACCTTGCCTGCGGAACGGGAAGTGCCGCACTCGCTGCCGCCGCCCGCGGCGCCCGGGTGACGGGGGTCGACTACACACCGGAACTCGTCGCCATCGCGAAAGAGCGAGACGGCGCTGACGCGGTCACCTGGCGCGTCGGTGACGCGTCGGACACCGGACTGCCTGCGGGCGCGTTCGATGTGGCGGTATCGAACATGGGCATCATCTTCGTCGACCCCTACCGGCAGGTCAGCGAGATCGTCCGCTTGCTCAAACCGGCTGGTGCACTTGCCTTCTCGGCATGGGTGCGCAATGTCGAGAATCCGCTGTTCGATCCGGTGGTGGCCGTGCTCGGCGCTCCCGCCAAGGCGGCTTTCTCCCCCGATCAGTGGGGTGACACCGTGGTGCTGACCGAGCGTTTGGGCGACCACTTCGACGACATCGACGTCCAGCGCGGCGAACACCGCTGGGAGTTCGAGTCCATGGCCGCGGCCCTGCACTGGCTGCGCGCCGAATCACCCGTACACGTCGAGACCTTCCGGCGGGCGGATACCGCCCAACAAGAACTTCTGGCAACGGAATTCGAGAAAGCACTGCGACCACATCGGCAGCGCTCCGGCGCGGTCGCCTTCACCAGTCCCTACGTCGTGGTGAGCGCGCGCAAGGCTCACTCCGCCTGATAAAGGATCCCGCGGCCGATGGCCTCCCGCACCACAGGCATCGCCGCGGCGGCCAGCGCGTCGGCGTCGACGCCGTGGTGGGCGGCGAGCAGTTCCACGAGCGTGCCCAACGGCACCTCGCCGCGACAACCCGCGAGCAGCGCGCGGGACACCTCGTCGACGCCGATGACGGCGGCCGGTCCGCCGGGGCGCCGCACGGCGGCCCCCACGACCTGCCACCCCTGCTCTCCGGGAAGAGACTGCTCTTCCAGAAACACCGGCGCGGTCGACAGTTTGGCGGCGAGTAGCTGGCCGTCGCTGGTGGCATGCAGGTATTCGCGGCGGGCGAAGAAGGCGTCGATCTCAGGACCGGTCAGCGCTTCGTCGGCCCCGGTGATGGATTCGAGAATGTGCTCTGGCGGGCGCTTATCGCCGGCCCGCGGTGCGCGCAGCGTGACCATACCCATGCCGACGCCGGCGATGCCTTCGGCGTCGAACCAGTCCAGCCATCGGCCGCCGCGCTCGGCCGCCTGCTCCGGCGTCTCCCCCGCGTCCGAGGTCCACAGCGAGACGTAGCTGACGGGATCGGCGAACTCGCGCTGCACCACCCAGGCGTGCAGGCCACTGCCTGCCAGCCAGTCGGCGACGCGTTCCTGCCAGTTCTCCGGGTCACGGACGATCCAGTTCGCCATGATCTGCGCGGTGCCGCCGGGTTCGAGGTGGTCGGCAGCGTGCTCGATCAGGTTCTGGCACAACGCATCCCCGGCCATCCCCGAGTCGCGGTAGATGTAGTCCAGCGCACCGGCGCCCACCACGAACGGCGGGTTGGAGACGATGAGGTCGAATCGCTCGCCCGCGACGGGCTCGAACATGCTGCCGCACCGCAGATCCCAGGTCATGCCGTTGAGGCGGGCCGTCGCCGCGGCGAGCGTCAGCGCGCGCGGGTTGGTGTCGGTGGCGACGATCTCCTCGCAGTGCGCGTTCAGGTGCAGCGCTTGGATGCCGCATCCGGTGCCGAGGTCCAACGCCCGCCCCACCTTAGTGCGCACGACCGCGTGGGCCAGTGAGACCGTGGCACCGCCGATGCCCAGTACGTGGTCGTGCCGCACCGGCCCGGAACGCAGCGCGGCGTCCTGATCGGAGACGACCAGAAAGTCGTTGATGCCGTCACTGGTCGGTCGGATGTCGAGGGCGGCCCGCACCGTGCCGTCCCGGCCGTGTTCGAGGACGCCGTTGTCCACCAGACGGTCGACGGTGGTGCCGGGCAGGGCCAGTTCGGCTCGGTCGCGCGACTCGTCGGTGCCGAGCAGGAACAACCGAACCAGCACCGCAAGTCGCTGGTGCTCGGGTGCCGCGCGCTCAGTGGCGCGCAGCGCCGACCACCACAGTCCCCGGCTGAACGCGGCGCCCGCGTCGGCCCCGAGCAGCTCGGCCACCCCGTCGGTGGTGTAACCGGCGGAGCGCAGATCGGCCCCAATGGTGTCGACGACTCCAACCGAATGGAGCGGACCCGTCAAAGCAGGGTGCCTTGCTCGGCTTGAGGCTGAGCGGGCTCGATGAGTTCGGGCCCGTTGTTGCGGATGCTGTTCACCAGCGTCGACACCTCGCGGATCTCGATGCGATCCAGATCGCCGTGGCCGCGCAGCAGGCCCTCGTCGATCGGGGCGTCCGGATCGAGCCAGCGGTCCCAGTCGGGGGCGCTGATCGTCAGCGGCATCCGGTCGTGGATGTCGGCGAGCTGGGCGGCCGCGTCGGTGGTGATGATCGTGCAACTCAGCAGGGGTTTGGCGTCCTTGGGTGCCTCTTTGGGTCGCCAAGTGGTCCACAGACCCGCCATGAACAGCGGCTCACCGTCACCCGCGTACATGTAGTAGGGCGTCTTGGCGCCCTTGGCTTCGCCTCTCTTAGTCCACTCGTACCAACCGTCCATCGGCACCAGGCACCGCTTCGCTTTCGCCGAACTCCGGAACGCCGGCGACGACGTCACCTTGTCGGCGCGGGCGTTGATCAGCAGCGGCCCGCTCTTGGTGTCCGGCCCGCCGTCCTCGGCCGTCTTCGCCCACGGCGGCACCAGCCCCCAGCGCATCAGCCGCACCCGCCGCGTCGACTCGTCCTCGGGATCGGTATGGCGCTTGACCACCGTGGCCACGGTCGTCGTGGGAGCCACGTTGTAATTGGCCGTCGGCGGATCCTTCTTATCCGATGTTGCTTCGTCGATGGCTTTGATCTTCTCGGCCAGCAGCGCCGGATCGGTCGTCACCGCGAATCGTCCGCACATGATCCCCATGGTGGCAGAAAGTCCCGACAGGCCAGAATGGACGCTGTGAGCAACTGGCCGGCCCCGTCGACCGCAACCCCTGTCCACGCCACCGTCACGGTGCCCGGCTCGAAGTCCCAGACCAATCGGGCGCTGATCCTCGCCGCACTCGCAGCCCCGCAAAACACCTCGACATCGTCTTCTCTTCGCGCAAGCGGCTCATCGACAGTCTCCGGCGCGCTGCGCAGCCGCGACACCGACCTGATGATCAGCGCGTTGCAGGCGCTCGGCATCACCGTCGATGCGTCCGACACCGACGACACCGAACTGACCATCGGCGGTGCGCTGGCCCCGAAGGCGGGCACCCGCATCGACTGCGGCCTCGCCGGAACCGTGTTGCGCTTCGTGCCGCCGCTCGCCGCGCTGAGCACCGAGAGCGTCGTCTTCGACGGTGACGAGCAGGCTCGATCGCGGCCGATCGCGCCGCTTCTCGACGGGCTGCGCGGCCTCGGGGTGCCCGTCGCCGGTGACGGGCTGCCGTTCACGGTCCGCGGCGCGGGGTCCGTGCGTGGCGGCACCGTCGAAATCGACGCGTCGGGCTCGTCGCAGTTCGTGTCAGGGCTGCTGCTGTCCGGCGCGGCGTTCACCGAGGGGCTGACGATCGTGCACACCGGCGAGTCGGTGCCGTCGGCGCCGCACATCGCGATGACGGTCTCGATGCTGCGCGACGCCGGCGTCGAGGTCGACGACTCGCAACCCGACGTCTGGCGGGTCGCGCCCGGCCCCATCGCGGCGCGGCACTGGGCCATCGAGCCGGACCTGTCCAACTCCGTGCCGTTCCTTGCGGCCGCCGTCGTCAGTGGTGGCGCCGTGCGAATCACCGGCTGGCCCGGTGTCAGCACGCAGCCCGCCGACACCATCCTGTCGATCCTGGAAAGCCTGGGATCGCAGGTGCGCCACGGGAGTTCGTACCTGGAGGTCCAGGGCGCAACGGCCTACGGCGGCATCGACGTCGACCTCCGCGACGTCGGCGAACTGGCCCCGTCGGTCGCCGCCATGGCCGCGCTGGCCAGCCCGGGTTCGGTGTCGCGGTTGCGCGGAATCGCGCATCTGCGCGGGCACGAGACCGACAGGCTGGCCGCGCTGAGCACCGAGATCAACCGCATCGGCGGCCAGTGCGAGGAGACGGAGGACGGCCTGGTCATCACCGCCACGCAGATGCACGGCGGCACCTGGTCGTCCTACGCCGACCACCGGATGGCGACCGCGGGCGCGATCGTCGGCCTGCGCGTGCCCGGCATCGAGGTCGAGGACATCGGCACCACCGCGAAGACCCTGCCCGACTTTCCGCAGCTGTGGGCCGAGATGCTGGACGGACAGACCGACCCGCAGGGCAACGCTTGAGCAAACGCCAGTACGACGAGTCCGATGTCCGGGTGCGCCCCGGGCGCGGCTCACGTCCGCGGACCAAGACCCGGCCCGAACACGCCGACGCCCAGCAGGCGATGATCGTCACCGTCGACCGCGGGCGGTGGGGTTGCGTACTCGGAGGCGATCCGCAGCGCCGCGTGACCGCGATGCGGGCGCGCGAACTCGGGCGGACACCGATCGTCGTGGGAGACGACGTCGACGTTGTCGGCGACCTGTCCGGTCGCACCGACACACTGGCGCGTATCGTGCGCCGCGGCGAGCGGCGAACAGTGTTGCGCCGCACCGCCGATGACACCGACCCGACCGAGCGCGTTGTCGTCGCCAACGCCGACCAGTTGCTGATCGTCGTGGCGCTGGCCGACCCGCCGCCACGCACCGGCCTGGTCGAGCGCGCGCTGATCGCCGCTTACGCCGGAGGATTGGTGCCGATCCTGTGCCTGACAAAAACCGACCTGGCACCGGCGGAACCGTTCGCCGCCCAGTTCCGCGATCTCGACCTGACCATCATCACCGCCGGTCGCGACGACCCGCTCGAAGCAGTCGGGAGCTTACTCACCGGCAAGGTCACCGCACTGCTCGGCCATTCCGGTGTCGGAAAGTCGACGCTGGTGAATCGTCTTGTCCCAGAAGCGGAACGGGCCACCGGCGCGGTGACCGACGTCGGCAAGGGCCGGCACACCTCGACCCAGTCGGTGGCGTTGCCGCTGGCGCTGGGTGGCTGGGTGGTCGACACCCCGGGCATCCGATCGTTCGGGCTGGCGCACATCGAACCCGACGATGTGGTGCTGGCGTTCTCCGATCTCGCGGACGCGATCGATGACTGCCCGCGCGGATGCGGGCACATGGGCCCACCCGCCGATCCTGAGTGTGCGCTGGATGCGCTGACCGGAGCCGCCGAAGGCCGTGTCCGGGCGGCCCGCAGGTTGTTGGCCGCGCTGCGGGAAGCCTGAGGCCGGCGCGCGACGTTGTGACGTTGGAATTACCAGGTGGATGATGCGTTTGCGGCGGGTGTCCGACGGGCACGCTGCCCGCGAGAAGGAGGATTGTATGACTGAAGTACCGACCATCGAACTCAACGACGGCTCGCGGATCCCGCAGCTAGGCTTCGGGGTATTCCAGATCGAGCCCGACGAGACCGCCGATGCTGTGAAGCAAGCTCTGGAAATCGGCTATCGCCACATCGACACCGCGGAGATGTACCAGAACGAGAAGGGCGTCGGCGAGGGCATCCGTAACTCGGGTATCAGCCGCGGTGATGTCTTCATCACGAGCAAGCTGAACAACGGCTACCACACGCCCGAAGATGCGCGCCGCGCGTTCGAGGAGACGTTGAAGGCACTGGCCTTCGACGGCGACGACAACTACGTCGACCTGTTCCTCATCCACTGGCCACTGCCGACGCTGTACGACGGCGACTTCGTCTCGACGTGGAAAACGCTGGAGGAGTTCAAGAAAGACGGCCGCGCCCGCAGCATCGGGGTGTCCAACTTCCAGGTCGCGCACCTGCAGCGGCTGGCCGAAGAGACCGACACGGTGCCCGCGGTCAATCAGATCGAGGTGCACCCGTACTTCGCCAACAACGAGGTCCGCGCCTACGGCAAGGAGCATGGCATCGCGACCGAGGCGTGGTCGCCGATCGCTCAGGGCAAGGTCCTCGACGATCCCGTCGTCACCCGCATCGCCGAGTCGACGGGCAAGTCGCCGGCGCAGGTGGTGCTGCGCTGGCACATTCAGCGGGGCGACATCGTCTTCCCGAAATCGGTGACGCCGCAGCGCATCAAGGACAACTTCGCGTTGTTCGACTTCGAGCTCGGCGGCGAGGATTTCGATGCCATCTCGGCCCTGGACAAGGGCGAGGACGGCAGGATCGGGCCGAACCCGGATACGTTCGACTACATCCCCAGCTGACAACGGATTCGGGTGTAGCTGGTCAGCCGAAGCTGACCAGCTACACCCGAATCGCCGTCAGGCCGCCAGTTGCTGGCGCTTGATCGCAGCCTTGTGCGCGCGCCTGTCACGGCGGCGCGTCCGGACGGCCGCGATCGCCGACCTCAGACCGGTGCGTTCTGTCTCGTCCAGGCCGTCGAACATCCGCTCGCTGCGCGTCTCCGGCGCATCGTCGCGAGTGTCGGTGAGAAAACGGTCGGGAAGGGACAGTTTGGCGATGGTGCGCCACGACTTGCCGTACTGCACCAGGAAATTGCCTGTGGTGTAGGGCAAGTCGTACTTGTCGCAGATCTCGCGCACCCGCATCGAGATCTCGTAGTACCGGTTGCTCGGCAGATCCGGGAACAGGTGGTGCTCGATCTGGTGGCACAGGTTGCCGCTCATGAACCGCAGCACCGGGCCGTTCTCGAAGTTCGCGCTGCCGAGCATCTGGCGCAGGTACCACTCACCGCGGGTCTCGCCGACCATGTCGGTCTTGGTGAATTTCTCAGCGCCGTCGGGGAAGTGACCGCAGAAGATGACGGCGTTGGCCCACACATTGCGGATGATGTTGGCGACCACGTTGGCCTTCAACGTCGACTTGAACGTGGCACCCGGTGACAGCGAGGTCAACGCGGGATAGGCGATGTAGTCCTTGGCGACCTGGTGGCCGGCCTTGATGCCGAACTCCTTGACCCGAACCATCGTGGCCTTGCGGTCGTCGCGACCCTTGAAGATCTTGCCGAGCTCGAGATGCTGCAGGCCGACGCCCCATTCGAAAGCCACGCACAGCAACGTGTTGAAGAACAGGTTGCCCAGGTTCATCGGCGTCCAGCGCTGGTCGCGCGTCACGCGGATGACGCCGTAGCCCACGTCGTCATCCATGCCGAGGATGTTCGTGTACTTGTGGTGCATGAAGTTGTGAGTGAAGCGCCAGTGCTTGGACGCGCCGCTCATGTCCCACTCCCACGAGGAGGAGTGAATCTCAGGATCGTTCATCCAGTCCCACTGGCCGTGCATGACGTTGTGGCCGATCTCCATGTTCTCGATGATCTTGGCCACGCCCAGTGTGGTGGTGCCCGCCCACCAGAACTTCCGCTTGGAGCTGCCCGCCAGCATCAGCCGGCCGGCCACCTCCAGCGCGCGCTGCAGCGCGATGGTGCGGCGGATGTAGCGCGCGTCGCGCGCCCCGCGGGAGTCCTCGATGTCCTGGCGGATCGCATCGAGTTCGCGTCCCAAACCCTCGATGTCCGCGTCAGTCAGGTGCGCGAACTCGGGAACGTCGGTAATCGCCATGGTTTCAGCCTCCTCTCGCTTACCTACGCTACCGTAACCTACGTACTCGTAGGTTACTACCCAGTAAAGCTTAAACGTCGAGTACGCAGTCGCCCGACGCTGCGGAAACGCAGGTCTGGACACGGGTGCCGGGTTCGTGCTCGACGCCGGTCCGCAGATCGCGCACGTGCCCTTCCAAAAGCCCGACGACGCAGGACTGGCAGATGCCCATGCGGCAGCCGAACGGCATGCGTACCCCGGCATCTTCACCGGCATCCATCAGTGACGTCGCGGCGTCGACCGTGGCCGACCGCCCCGACCGCCTGAACTCCACCGTGCCGCCGCTGCCGTGCACCGGCGCCCGCGACACCGCGAAGCGCTCGAGGTGCAACCGCTCACCGGCGCCTGAGGCCTTCCACGTGCGCTCGGCGGCCTCGAGCATCGCCTCGGGGCCGCACGCCCACGTCTGACGTTCGCGCCAATCGGGCACGATCTCGTCGAGTCGATCGAAGTCGAGCCTGCCGTCGGTCCGCGTCGCCCGAAGGTGGAGTTTGTACCCCTTGTTGCGGTACGCCAGTTGCGACAGCTCCGAGGCGAACATCACGTCCGACTCGGTGGGTGCCGAGTGCAGGTGCACGATGTCGGTGATCTGAGAGCGCCGAGCCAGCGTGCGCAGCATCGACATGACGGGAGTGATACCCGAACCTGCGGTCACAAACAGCACGGACGCCGGAGCCGGGTCAGGCATTACGAAATTGCCCTGCGGCGCAGCAAGTCTCACGATGGTGCCCGGTTCGACACCGCCGACCAGGTGAGTCGACAGGAACCCCTCCGGCATCGCCTTGACGGTGATGGTGATGGTGCGCGAGCCCTTGCTGGTGACGGGACTGCTGGTGAGCGAATACGAGCGCCAGCGCCAGCGCCCGTCCACGAGCAGGCCGATGCCGATGTACTGGCCGGCTTCGTAGTCGAACGAGAAACCCCAGCCCGGTTTGATGACGAGCGTGGCCGAGTCCTCCGTCTCCCTGCGCACGTCGACGACTCGCCCGCGCAGCTCCCGCGCCGACCACAGCGGGTTGGCGAGCTTGAGATAGTCGTCGGGCAACAGCGGTGTCGTGATGCGCCCTGCGATCGTGCGCAGGACATGCCAGCCCGGCCGCTGCTTGGCACCGGCGACAGTGGGCCGGACGGTGTCGGCCACCTTCGCGGTGGTTTTGATTGTCGTCTTGGCCATGGCGGCTCCTGCCCGGATTGCACGTGGTTGGCGACGCGGCCCCAGCCTAGTGGGGCACTTACCTACGGTAGCGTAACTTACGCTACCGTATCCACCCCTCAGAGCAGGTCAAGCAGGAATGGCAGCTCTTGTGGCGCATACCACGCGAGGTCGTGATCTTGAGCGTCGCCGACCGTGAGCTCAGAATCCTCGTCGCCCAGATCGGCCGCGTCGATCACCTCGACGGCCGCGATGACCGCCGGCTCGGCAGCCGCGTTGTCGACGTACGCGGCGATCACGTGTCCGATCGCCAACTCCCCTGCCACCCGTACGACGGCGTCGTCGAGATCGGGCCGCAGCGTCACGTCCTCGGCGTCGGCCTCGACGACCACCCGCCGGGCGGGCAGCCCGTCGGAGTTCTCATCTCCGAGCAGACGCAGCGAGGCCATGGCCGCCTCCCGCAGCGCCACGTCGGCGAGTTCATCCTCGTCCCCCTCGGCGTAAGCCTCGCGCAGCGTCGGCGTCACGGCGAACGCCGTTCCGTTGACGGGACGGAGCGAGCCGTCGGCGACCAGCCGCTGCAGCATGGTCAGGGTTGCGGGAACGTAGACGCGCACCAGGTGAGGCTAGCTGGCAGAGCCCACAGAACCACGAACCACCGCGCAAAGGGTCTGAGCGTCTCACGGTCGACGCGCACCGGACGCTCCTGTAGCGGCCGGATCTGATCGCCGCCATTGCCAGTGGGCCGTCCGACCGCGTGATCTTGATCATCAGGCCGGTACCGATGTTGCCCGACCCGATGATCGACACCGGGTAACTCATGAGGGCGCTCCTTCTAGGTGAACAACGCTGTGACGGTTCCCAGTCCACTGATATGGGCCGACGTCCGGTCGCCGCCGACGACGAACGGGGCGGCGGTGTAGGAACCCGACATCACCAGATGCCCCGCCTCGATGGCGACGCCGTGGGAAGCCAGAGCGTTGGCGAGCCAGGCGACCGCGGCGGCAGGATCGCCCATGACGGCCGTACCCGAGCCGGTTTCCACGGGCGACTCGTTGACCACGAGTGTTGCTGTGGTGTGGGGTAACTCGGGCGCCTGGGCGATGGGCACCCAATCGCCCAGCACCACCGCCGCCGAACTTGCGTTGTCGGCGATGGTGTCGGAGAGCGTGATCCGCCAGTCGGCGATGCGGCTGTCGACGATCTCCAGCGCCGGAGCGACCGCCCGGGTCGCGGCCATGACGTCGCTGACCGTCACCCTGGGACCTCGCAGCGGCGCGCCGAGCAGGAACGCGACTTCGGGCTCGACGCGAGGCGCGCACAACGTGGCCAGCGACACCTCGGCCCCGTCGGCCAGCACCATGTCGTCCAGGATGTAGCCGAAGTCGGGCTCGTCGACGCCGAGGAGCTGTTGCATCGGCGCCGACGTCAGGCCGATCTTGTGGCCGCACAGCACCGCACCGTCGGCGATATGGCGGACCATGTTCGACCGCTGAATCGAATATGCCTGCTCTGCAGTCAGTTTCGGAAAGCTCTGGGTCAGGGGTGCGATCGGAAGGCCGTGGTGCTGCGCTTCGTAGAGAAGGTCCGCTGCGCTCGCCAGCTGATCGGTTGTGACGCTCACGCGCGCTCTCCGGAGACCAGCGTGTGCGCGACCTCGAAGACTATTCGGGCGTGCAGTTCGAACAGCCTGATGAGGTCCACCGAGTCCCCGCCCACCTCCTTGGCAATGAACAGACCATCTGCGCCGGCGATGGCGTAGGTGGTGATCAGCCTTACGCCATCGTCGTCCAGGTCGGGCGTCAGCCCGCGGACGATGTCTGAGAAGCGGCGGAAAGCCTCGTCCCGGACCTGCAGGAACATCTCACGGGCGCGCGGTTCGATCGGCCGACGCTCCAGCGCCAGCATCAGACCGAGACGGATGAAGTCGGGGGCGTCCAATAGGGCCTTGGCGACCTGCGGTCCGATCTCTTTCACGCGGTCCCGCAACGCATCTCCGCCGGGCAAATCGAGCGCGGCGAGCCAGCGCGCGAAACTGCGTTCGATGACCGCGGCGATCAGGTCGTCCTTGTCGGCGAAGTGCCAGTAGATCGAGGTCGGCGGAAGTCCACTCTTTTTACTCACCAGCGAAATCGTGGTGCCGTCATACCCGCGTTCGGTGGCGACTTCCGTTGCTGCATCGAGAATCCGCTCCCGCGACTGCTCCCCGTTCGCCCGGGTCCGCCGCATCCTGCTCTTCGACTCTGCGCGTTCGTTGCTCTCGGTCACGCGTGCTCCTCGACAGTGTTGACGATCACAAGGCGCTAGCTTACTGTATGGATCACTACATTAACAACACTCGCCAAGGAGTCGATCGTGAGCGATCCGATGACGTATGACGTCGCGGTCGTCGGCTACGGCCCCGTCGGCGTCACGGCCGCCAACCTCCTCGGGCAGATGGGCCTCAACGTGGCAGTGATCGAACGCAATCCCGACATCTATGCCCGAGCACGAGCGATCTCCACCGACGAGGAGGTGGTGCGCATCTGGCAGCAGATCGGACTGGCCGATCGGCTCACCGCCGACATGCTGCCGGGCTGCGGAGCCAACTTCGTCGACGCCAAGGGCGTGCCGTTCGTGAAACTGCTTCCCGGACCCCGGGGAAACGGGCACCCGCCACAACAATTCATCTATCAGCCCGCGCTGGAGAAGGTCCTGCGCGCCGGCGTCAACCGGTTCCGAATGTGTCACTCCTACTCGAGCACGAGTGCCTGCGCCTGACCCAGCACTCCGACCATGTGGAGCTGATGCTGGCCGATCTCACGGTCGACGAGTTCCGCCGGATCCGCGCGTCCTATGTCATCGCCGCCGACGGCGGGTCGAGTTCGCTTCGCGCGCAACTGGGAGTCGGGTTCAGCGGCAAAACCTACGCCGAGCGTTGGATCGTCATCGACACCAAGGTGCTCGCTGAGTGGCCGGGCCACGACCGCCTCCGCTTTCACTGCAACCCTGAGCGGCCCACTGTCGACTGTCCCACTCCTCTGGGCCATCACCGCTGGGAGTTTCCCGTCCGCGACGACGAGGACGAGCGCGACCTCCTCAACGAGGAGGCGATCTGGAAAGTGTTGCGCGGACAGGGCATCAGCGACACCAATGTGAAGATCGTCGGCTTCGCCTGCTACAGCCACCACGTCCGGTTCGCCGACCGGTGGCGGGTCGACCGGGTGTTCCTCGCCGGCGACGCCGCGCACGCGATGCCACCGTGGATCGGCCAGGGCATGTGCGCCGGTGTGCGTGACGTGGGCAACCTGTGCTGGAAGCTGGCTGCCGTCCTGCGTGGCACGCTGGGAGATTCGGTGCTGGATACCTACCAGGCCGAGCGGTTGCCACACGTCAAGGACGTCACCAACCGCGCGGTCAAGACGGGGAAGCTGATCATTCAGCGCAGCCGCTGGCGCGCCGCGGCCCGCAACCACGTATTCCGGACCGCCAGCCGAGTGCCCTACTTTCTCACCTGGCTGCGCGATCACCGGTGGCTGCCGGATGCCCGCTATCGCGACGGCTTCGTGGCCAAGAGCGGCAACGGCGCCGAAGGGTGGCTCATCCCCCAGCCCTGGGTGCTCGACGAGAAAGGCGACACCGTTCGCCTCGACGACATCCTCGGTGGACGCTGGACGATCCTGCACGTCGGGCCGCCGTCGGATTTCGGGCAGTGGCGATCGGCGGGCGTCTCGACCCTGAGGGTCACGCGGCCGGGAACAGCTCCCGGCCCCGACGGCCTCGTCGACCTCGACGGATCACTGATCCGGTGGCTGAACAAGAAGGGCGCGACGGCAGTGGCGGTTCGTCCCGACGGCTTCGTCTACGCCGGCACCAATGGCAGAGCCCCCGGGGGTCAATCCTTAACGCCTCCCCCAGCCGGATTCACCATGCAAAGGACAACACGATGAACAGCAGCACGATGACCGAACGCACCGTACGAGTCAACGGCAAAGAGATCTTCCTTGCCGAGAAGGGCAGCGGCGCACCGGTGGTTCTGCTGCACGGCGGCGGGCCGGGAGCGTCTGGTGTGTCCAACTATTCGCGCAACATCGACGCACTCGCCGAGACGTTCCGAGTCATCGTTCCTGACATGCCGGGCTACGGTCGCTCCACCAAGGGCGTCGACAGTAGCGATCCGTTCGGCTACCTAGCTGACCACATTCGTGGAATGCTCGACGAACTTGCCCTCGGCACAGCACATGTGGTGGGTAACTCCTATGGTGGTGCGTGCGCGCTGCGGCTCGCTTTGGACACCCCTCATCGCGTTGACAAACTCGTGTTGATGGGACCGGGCGGTGTCGGCACCACACGGGGGCTGCCCACCGCCGGGTTGAGAAGCCTGCTCGCCTACTACGGCGGCGATGGACCGAACATCGACAAGCTGCGGACCTTCATCCGCACCTACCTCGTCCACGACGGCGAGGCGGTCCCCGAGTCGCTGATCGAAACCCGTTATCACGCCTCGATCGATCCCGAGGTCGTCGCCAACCCGCCTCTGCAGCGCCCCGACGGTCTGCGCACGCTATGGCGGATGGATTTCACCCGCGACCGCCGCTTGGGCGAGCTGACCACGCCGACGCTGGTGCTGTGGGGCCGCGACGACAAGGTGAACAAGCCCAGCGGCGCAGCGATGCTCGGCACGAGGATGCCCAACGCCGACGTGCTCGTCACCGCCAATACCGGCCACTGGGTGCAGTGGGAGCGGGCCGATTTCTTCAACGCGGTGACCGCCGCCTTCCTGAAAGGACAGTGATGTCAGCCACCGGGCCTTCGGTGTTCGGCAACGTCCACCTCGGATACGTCGTCGTCGAAACGGAGAAGTTCGACGACTGGAAGCGCTTCGGGCGCGATGCGATCGGCATGCACGTCGACGAGCTGGCCGCCGATACCCTGCGTTTTCGCTTGGATGCCAATGAATGTCGGGTGCTACTGCGACGGGGACCGGCCGAGGACGTGGTGGCGATGGGTTGGCAACTCGACGACCACACCACCTTCGATGAGATCACCCGCCGCGTCGCCGACCACGGAGTGCCCAGCACAGAGGGTTCCGACGACGACGCGAAGCTGCGCGGCGTCGAGCGATTCCTGCGGTTTCCCGGCCCGAACGGGCTGACGCAGGAGGTCTACACCGCCGTCCGGACCGGCCCATTACCCCTGGACATCCCCGGTAGCGGGTTCGTCACCGGCGCAGGTGGATTGGGTCACCTCGCACTGACCACCAAGAAGCCGCACCTGGTGCGCGGCTATTTCGGCCATGTCTTCGACGCGCGGCTGTCGGACTACATCGATGAAACCATCAATGGGCTGAAGCTCAAGATCCGATTCCTTCGGGTCAACGAACGCCACCACTCCGTGGCCATCGCTTCGGTGAACATGTTGCCCGTCAACCCGATTCGCACACGGGTCCAACATGTCAACGTCCAGGTTGCCACGCTCGACGACATGGTTTCTTCCTATCAGCGGGTCAAGCAGCTGGGCTTCGACATGGCGCTGTCGGTGGGCCAACACACCAACGACAAGGAACTGTCCTACTACGCGATGACCCCGTCGGGATTCGAGTGGGAGGTCGGCTGGAACCCCATTGTGGTCGACGAGGCGACCTGGGAACCGACCACCTATCAGGGCATCAGCATCTGGGGCCATACCCCCGAAGGTCAGACGGTGGTCGACAAGCTCCACCAGTTCGCTATCGCTGCAAGGTCATTGGTTCACCGCGAGGACACGGTTTCGGCGCTGGCGGCACCGGGCATCGCCGACGACTGACCCTTGACCGCGGCGCGACCCGCCCGGCCGCGTCGTCACCCTATTCGCGGTCGCCGATCAACGTCGCCACGTGATCGTCGACGTAGGTGGACAGTTCACGCGGCGGCCGCTGGTAGTCGCCGCTGAGCACCGGGCGCTTGGGCAACTTCACCTTCGGGATGTCGACGTCGTAGTAGTCGATCGTCGACAGCAGGTGAGCGATCATGTTGAGCCGGGCATGCTTCTTGATCTCGGATTCCACGACGTACCAGGGGCTCAACGGGGTGTCGGTGTGCACCATCATCTGATCCTTGGCGCGGGAGTAATCCTCCCACCGGTACACCGACTCCAGATCCATCGGCGACAGTTTCCACCGTCGCACCGGATCGTTGAGTCTGGACTTGAAGCGGCGCAGCTGCTCGTCATCGGACACCGAGAACCAGTACTTGCGCAGAATCACGCCGTCTTCGATCAGCATCTGCTCGAAAATCGGTGTCTGGCGCAGGAACAACGCATGCTCGGCCGGGGTGCAGAACCCCATCACCTTCTCCACCCCTGCGCGGTTGTACCAGGACCGGTCGAACAGCACGATCTCGCCCTTGGCGGGCAGGTGGGCGATGTAGCGCTGGAAATACCATTGCCCGCGTTCACGATCCGACGGAGCCGGCAGCGCCGCGATCGTGGCGATGCGGGGGCTCAGATACTCGGTGATCCGCTTGATCGCGCCGCCCTTACCCGCCGCGTCGCGGCCTTCGAAGACGATGACGACGCGGGAACCGGTAGCCTTCACCCACTCCTGAAGCTTCACCAATTCCGTTTGGAGCCGGAACAATTCGGCTTCATAGACGTCGTCGGGCAGCTTGTTCCTGCCCGACTTCTTCTTCGCCACCTACCGGGCCTTGTCGCCGTCGCAGTTGGGATCCTTCTCCACAGAGATGATGAAGTCGTCGCCGTGCTGGGTGACACCGGAGATCACCGCGCTGTTGACAGCCTCAGCCGCATACTCACGACGCACGATCTTCGGGTCGTGGCGCAGATCTTTGACCAGAGACACTGCGAGACCGACCATGACGAGCAGGAACGGCAGTGCGGCGATGATCGTGATGGTCTGAAGACCGGTGAGAGCGTCCTCACCACCGACAAGCAGCATCACCGCGGCCACCGCCCCGGTCGCGACGCCCCAGAACACGACGGTGCCGCGGCTGGGATGGATGGTGCCCTTCTGCGACAGCGACCCCATGACGATCGACGCGGCGTCAGCCCCGGAGACGAAGAAGATCGCCACCAACACCATCACGATGATGCTGGCGATGGTCGCGATCGGATACTGATCGAGCAGGGTGAACAGCTGCTCCTCCACACCGCCCTCGCCGGCCAGATCGGTGCCGCTTTGTTGCACGTTGATCGCCGCGCCGCCGAAGATGGCGAACCAGACCAGCGAGACGACGCTGGGAACCAACAGCACGCCCCCGACGAACTGCCGGATGGTGCGTCCCCGCGAGATCCGGGCGATGAACATCCCCACGAACGGGGTCCACGACACCCACCACGCCCAGTAGAAGATCGTCCAGGACTGCAGCCAGGCGTTGACGTCGGCGCCCTCGGCGCCGGTGCGCGCCGACATCATGTTCAAGTCGGCGAAGTAGCTACCCAACGATGTCGGCAGCAGGTTCAGGATGAAAACCGTTGGGCCGACCACGAACACGAACAGGGCCAGCAGCAGGGCCAGCACCATGTTGATGTTGGACAGCCACTGGATGCCGCGCGCGATGCCCGATACCGCCGACACGACGAAGCACACGGTCAGCACCGCGATGATGACGACCAGGATCGCGTTGCCGGTCTCACCGATGCCGGCGACGATCTGCAGACCGCTGCGGATCTGCAGGGCGCCGAGGCCGAGCGAGGCGGCCGACCCGAACAAGGTGGCGAAGATCGCCAGCATGTCGATCACCTTGCCCCACGGGCCACTGGCTCGTGATCCGAGCAGAGGCTCGAACGCCGCGCTGATCAGCTGCAGGCGGCCCTTGCGGTAGACACCGTAGGCGATGGCCAGGCCGACGACGGCGTAGATGGCCCACGGATGAAGGGTCCAGTGGAACAGCGTCGTGGCCATGGCGTTCTGGACGGCCTCGGGGTTGCCTTCGGCGCCCGTTCCCGGTGGCGGCGTCGCGAAATGCGCCAACGGTTCTGCGACACCGAAGAACATCAACCCGATGCCCATGCCTGCGCTGAACATCATCGCTACCCACGACACGCCGTTGAACTCCGGCTCTTCGTCGTCACGGCCGAGCGGGATGGTGCCGTAGCGGCCGAGCGCCAGGTACAGGACGAAGACGACGAAACCGGTGCTGGTGAGTGCAAACAACCAGCCGGTGTTGTCCATCACCCACGTCAGCGCGGTGCTCGATGCGCTGGCCAAGGTGTCGGTGCTCAAGAACCCCCACACCAAGAACGCCGCAGCGAGAACCGAGGTGACGCCGAACACCACCCAGTCGATGCCCCGCGAGCGCGAGATCTCGTGCTCGACCACGGGTACGTCCAACACCGGATGCAGCATCGGTTCCTCGGCGTCGGACGCGGGGACCGCGGTGATTTCGCGGTCGGAAATGTCAGCCATTCAAGTCATTCGACGCCTGTTGCGGGCACCCGTCAAATCACATAGCGTCACAAACCGGTCACTGTGCGGCTTCTACCAGTTCATCGAGCGCTTCGCGCAGCAAGCTCGGCAGCATCTCCACGTCGCTCATCGCGTCGCGGTCGGCGTTGATCCCGAAGTAGAGCATGCCGTTGTAGGACGTGACACCGATCGCCAGCGTCTGGTTGTGCAGCAGCGGCGGCACGGCATAAGTCTCCAGCAGCTTGGTGCCCGCGATGTACATCTGACTCTGGGCGCCGGGCACATTGGTAATCAGCAGATTGAACTGCCGCGCCGAGAAACTGGTGGCGACACGAATTCCCATCGCGTGCAACGTCGGTGGCGCAAAACCTGACAGCGTGACGATGGTGCGGGCGTCAACCAGGCTGGTCGCCGTCGGATGCGTTTCGGTGGCGTGCGATATCTGCGACAACCGGACGACGGCGTTGGCCTCGCCGACAGGAAGGTCAACCAGGAACGGCGCCACCTCGCTGATGGCCTGGCCCGGACCCGACGAGTCGATCTCGGCATCCGGATACACCGACATCGGCGCCATCGCCCGCACCGTGGTTGTCGAGGTCACCGGTTCCCCGCGGGAGAGCAGCCAATTGCGCAGCGCGCCGGCCACCATCGCAAGCACGACGTCGTTGATGTCACAGTCGTAGCGGGCGCGCACGAGACGGAACTCGTCGAGGCTGCCGGAGGCCACGGAAAACCGCCGGTTGCGTGAGACGGTCGTGTTCAGCGGACTGCTCGGGGCGGTGCCACGAGCGACGGTGCGGGCCACATCCGCGACGCGCCGGCCGAGATCGACGATCTGAGCGGTACTGGTCACGGTCTCTGTGACGGCATGGCGAAGCACGGAGGCCTGCGCGGTCGGCCGCATGATCCATTCACCGAGCGCGCCCATCAGCAGCTGCCGGTCGCTGGGCTCACGGCCAGGAATCCAGATGTCCTCGCCGAACTCGGGCGGCTTCTGCGTGCGGTCGGCGATGACGTGGCCGATCTCCAGCGCCGTCATGCCGTTGACGAGCGCCTGATGGGACTTGGTGTAGATCGCGACGCGGTTTTTCGCGAGCCCCTCGACGAGGTACATCTCCCACAGCGGACGGGTCTTGTCGAGGGGGCGCGAGCCCAGCCGGGCGATGAGGTCGTGCAGCTGGATGTCGCTGCCCGGGGACGGCAACGCCGAGCGCCTGACGTGATAGGTGATGTCGAAATCACGGTCGTCGACCCACACGGGTCGGGCGAGGCCCAGCGTGACTTCCCTTACCTTCTGCCGGTACCGCGGAATCTGCGGGAGGCGCTGCTCGACGGTGGCCAGGAGCGTCTCGTAGCTCAGCCCGTTGCGCGGTTTGCGCAGAATCTGCAGCGAGCCGACGTACATCGGCGTCGACGAGTTCTCCAGCCGGTAGAAGGATGCGTCCGACGCCGACAATCTGGTCACCATGCGCGGCGCAGCCTCCCTCGCTCCGTCAACGATCGTCAGACCCTGACACGTTATCCGCAGGTTCTGAGCCTGCGCAGAATGGGTGATCTTCAGCCCCTGATATGCGTGCGATCATTGGAGGGCCTGCCACTCTCCAGCAGCTGTCCGTCAAACGCTGGAGAACGCTCATGCCCACAATCCCTGCCTCATCTGCTTGGGTGACCTCGCCGGTCATCGACTGCGAACCGGTTCCCCAGCCCTTCCCGTCGGCACCGTGTCCAACCCCGTCCGGCGCAGCGCTGCATCGTCCCTCAGCACGCTCCCTGCCGTCCCCACGGCCGACCCAACGCGAGGTCCCGCCACCGCGATCCGCAGTCACCTTCGCCGAAACCGCACTGCGCCAGGTGATCGAGGTGATCGATCGACGCAGGCCCATCGCTCAGCTGCGTCCGCTGATGACGCCGTTGCTCATCGACTGCGTCATTGCCCGCTCCGGGGCGCCTCGCGCGGGCAGCGCCACGTTGCGCCGCGTCAGGGTCCGCTCGGCAGGTACGGGCAACCCCGACGAGGTGAGCGCTGCAGAGGTGTTCGCCTCGTTCACCCGAAGCGGTCGCGTACACGCCATCGCGGGCCGCATCGAACGCTATCGGGACGGCTGGCGGCTGGTGGCGCTGCAGATCGGCTGAGTCAGCCGCGCTTGGAGTGCTTGCCGGCTTTCTGCTGCTGGCGTGCGGCCTCGCGACGCTCCTTGCGGGTGGTCCCGGCCGTCGACGGCGCCCCGGTGCGCTTGACCTCCACCCCACCGTCCTCGGACGGACCGGAGTAGGTGAGCCGCTGCTGCTGGTCGTCGATTCCCTTGGCCCGCAGTGCAGCCGGGCGCTCCTTGGTGGCCACGCCACCCGCCTGCTGCGCCGCCGCTGCGAACTCGGCCAACCCGGCCGGTGTCGCCTGCGCCGAGACGGCCGGGGCGGGGGCACGCTCGACCTGGACGTTGAAGAGGAACCCGACGGACTCCTCCTTCATGCCCTCGAGCATGCCGACGAACATGTCGTAGCCCTCGCGGGCGTACTCGACCTCGGGGCGCTGCTGGGCCAGCCCACGCAGGCCGATGCCCTCGCGCAGATAGTCCATCTCGTAGAGATGTTCACGCCATTTGCGGTCGAGCACGTTGAGCAGGACGTTGCGTTCGAGCTGACGCATCGCGCCCTCGCCGGCGATCTCCTCGATCTCGGCCTCGCGCGCGGCGTACGCGCGCTTGGCGTCGGTGACGAGCGCGTCGAGCAGTTCTTCGCGGGTCAGTTCCCCCGGTTCGCCGACGGCGTCGGAGTCGATCAGATCGTGGTGATCGATGCTGACCGGGTAGAGCTGCTTGAGGCCCTCCCACAGCTTCTCCAGATCCCAGTCCTCGGAGTAGCCCTCCGCGGTGGCGCCGTTGACGTACGCGGTGACGACGTCGACGAGGATCTTCTCCGCTTGTTCGGCGAGGTTCTCCCCTTCGAGGATGCGGCGACGCTCGGCGTAGATGACCTTGCGCTGCTGGTTCATCACCTCGTCGTACTTCAGGACTTCCTTGCGGATGTCGAAGTTCTGCTGCTCAACCTGCGTCTGCGCGCTCTTGATGGCGCGCGAGACCATCTTGGCCTCGATCGGCACATCGTCGGGCAGGTTCAGGCGGGTGAGCAGCGTCTCCAGCGTTGCGCCGTTGAAGCGGCGCATCAGCTCGTCGGCCAGCGACAGGTAGAACCGCGACTCGCCGGGGTCGCCCTGACGGCCGGAGCGGCCGCGCAGCTGGTTGTCGATGCGGCGGGATTCGTGACGTTCGGTGCCGAGCACGTAGAGCCCGCCCGCGGCGATGACGTCCTTGGCCTCGGCGGCGACCTGTTCCTTGACGTGCGGGAGCTCTTCGTGCCAGCCCTGCTCGTATTCCTCGGGCGTCTCGATCGGGTCGAGTCCGCGCTGGCGCAGACGCCGGTCCAGCAGGTAGTCGACGTTGCCGCCGAGCACGATGTCGGTACCGCGGCCGGCCATGTTGGTGGCGACCGTGATCGCGCCGAGCCGTCCGGCCTCGGCGATGATGCCTGCTTCCTGCTCGTGGTACTTGGCGTTGAGGACGTTGTGCGGGATGCGGCGCTTCTCGAACTGGCGCGACAGGAACTCGGAGCGCTCGACGCTCGTCGTGCCGATCAACACCGGCTGGCCCTTCTCATAGCGCTCGGAGACGTCGTCGACGACCGCGATGAACTTGGCTTCCTCGGTCTTGTAGATCAGGTCGGACTGGTCGGTGCGGATCATCGGCCGGTTCGTCGGGATCGGCACCACACCCAGCTTGTAGATCTCGTGGAGCTCGGCGGCCTCAGTCTCGGCGGTACCGGTCATGCCGGCGAGCTTGTCGTAGAGGCGGAAGTAGTTCTGCAACGTGATCGTGGCGACCGTCTGATTCTCGGCCTTGATCTCGACGTGTTCCTTGGCCTCGATGGCCTGATGCAGGCCTTCGTTGTAGCGACGGCCGATCAGCACGCGGCCGGTGAAATCGTCGACGATGAGGACTTCGCCGTTGCGGACGATGTAGTGCTTGTCGCGCTCGAAGAGCTCCTTGGCCTTGATCGAATTGTTCAGGTAGCTGATCAGCGGCGAGTTGGCCGCCTCGTACAGGTTCTCGATACCCAGCTGGTCTTCGACGAACTCGACGCCGACCTCGTTGATGCCGATGACGCGCTTCTTGATGTCGACCTCGTAGTGGACGTCCTTTTCCATGAGGGGAGCCAGACGCGCGAACTCGGTGTACCAGTTGGAGCCGCCGTCGGCGGGACCGGAGATGATCAGCGGCGTCCTGGCCTCGTCGATCAGGATCGAGTCGACTTCGTCGACGATGGCGAAGTTGTGGCCCCGCTGGACGCAGTCTTCGAGTCGCAGCGCCATGTTGTCGCGCAGATAATCGAAGCCGAACTCATTGTTGGTGCCGTAGGTGATGTCGGCGGCGTAGGCGGCCCGGCGCTGGTCAGGTGTCAGCTGGGACAGGATGACGCCGACCTCGAGGCCGAGGAAGCGGTGCACGCGGCCCATCTGCTCGGCGTCGCGTTTGGCCAGGTAGTCGTTGACCGTCACGATGTGCATGCCCTTGCCGGCGAGCGCGTTGAGGTACGCGGGCAGCACGGCCGTCAGGGTCTTGCCCTCACCGGTCTTCATCTCGGCGACGTTGCCGAAGTGCAGCGCAGCTCCGCCCATGACCTGAACGTCGAAGTGACGCTGGTTGAGCACGCGCCAGGCCGCTTCGCGGGCGACGGCGAACGCCTCAGGCATCAGATCGTCGAGGTCTTCTTTGCCGGTCTCGAGACGACCCCGGAACTCATCGGTTTTCGCGCGTAGTTCGGCGTCGGAGAGCTTCTCCATGTCGTCGGACAGGGTGTTGACGTAGTCAGCCACCCCCTTGAGGCGCTTGACCATGCGGCCCTCGCCGATACGGAGCAACTTCCCAAGCACGCTGATAACCCTTTTTCTTCGTCTGAACTCCATCGGATACGGCATCGCGACAGACCGACACCATCGTAGGCGACGCGCCGAAAGCGAAGCCTGTGCATCGGGCCGTGCCCGCACAGCAAGAATCCCCCGGAACCGTGTTCACGAGGGATTCCTGCCCAATCAAGTGTTCAGGCGAGCTTGATCAACCCGTAGTCGTAGGCGTGCCTGCGATAGACCACGCAGGGTCGGTCGGACTCCTTGTCATGAAAGAGGAAGAAGTCGTGACCGACGAGTTCCATTTCGTAGAGGGCGTCGTCGACCGTCATCGGCTCGGCGGGGTGCTCCTTGACGCGCACGATGCGGCCGGGCTCATGGTCCTCGACGGCGGCCTCGGGAGGGGCCGCAGCTTCCTTGAGCGGCGCGAAAGCCGCTTCCAGCCGATCCAATGCTGTCGCTTCGTGCAGCGAGACGGGCGTCTTGTCGCCGTAGTGGATCTTCCGGCGGTCCTTGCTCTTACGCAGCCTGGCTTCGAGTTTGCTCACCGCACCTTCGAATGCGCCGTAGAAGCTGTCGGCGCACGCCTCTCCGCGCACGACGGGCCCGCGCCCCCTGGCGGTGATCTCGACATGCTGACAGTTCTTGCGCTGGCGGCGGTTCTTCTCGTGGTCGAGTTCGACGTCGAAGAGGTAGATCGAGCGGTCGAAACGTTCCAGCCGGGACAGTTTCTCGGCAACGTACACCCGGAAATGGTCGGGGACTTCGACGTTGCGGCCTTTGACCACGACCTCGGCGTTGGGCTGGTCTGAAACGTCGCTCGTGCTTTCGGAATCCATGACCATCGTGCTGTCGGACCTAACGGAATGACTTGACATACTTGGCAACTCGATTCTCTTTCGCATTCGCACGCAGTCGCGTGCCGGCCGGGAAGAAATCGCGCCGACGGGGCATAGATGATCGCGCCACTCGCCGGAGCAAGGTGTCGACTGATCACCTCCTACCGCTGACGCGATACCGGCGCTGTCGTTCTGAGCGCCGCCGTGAAGTGTTCACGGATGATTGGTGCCGACGGTAGTCGCTGTTCACCTACCGTGCCACTAAATCAGCCGACCTGTTTTCAGTTCTTCATGCGCGATTGATGTCGGGGTAATACCGACTCGACTCTCAGGCGTTCGCCAGCGTCAAGACCGCGACGACGTCGGCGCCCGCGGTTTGCAGGACACGGACGGACTCGGTGGCGGTGGCGCCGGTCGTCACGACGTCGTCGACCACGACAACGGCGCCGCTGACCGCTGTGACAAGCCGGACGCGACCGGCGACGTTGCGTTGTCGCGCAGCGCTCGACAACCCGACGGAGTCGCGGGTGAAGGCCCTGTAGCGCAGGGCCGGCGCGACGGCGACGCCCTGACCGGCGGCGGCTTTCGCGATTCGGGTGACGGGGTCCCCGCCGCGGCGCCGGGCTGCCGAGCGGCGGGTGGGCGCGGGAACGAGCGTCAGTGGCAGCTGAAGAACACCCCAGGCCAGCAGGTGGTCCATCGCGTCATGCAGCGCCGCGGCGAGCGGGCCCTGGAGGTCGGTGCGGCCGTGCTCCTTGAGCGCGACGATGGCCCGGCGACGCGCGCCCGCGTAGCGCCCGAGGGACAGCACCGGCACGCCGGGATCAAGGCGTGGCGTGATGAGGTGAGGTTCGTCGTCACGGACGGCGAGGTCTTTCGCGCATTCGGCACACCAGGCGGTCGCGGCGGCATCGCAGCCGCCGCACTGCAGCGGAAGGACCAGATCGAGCACGGGCACAGTCTCGGGCCAGCGTCCGACAACTCCCGCCTGCCCCCGCGGAATAGCATTCCTGGCTGTGCATAATGGGCGATTCACAACCATGGTTTCTCACTGAGCGGGCGTGGAAATCGGTGCGCTCCCGCCTAGCAGACCTGCGGTAGCCTCGATTTCAAGTTGCGGCCGGAAGGGAATCTAAATGGGAAACCCACCTCCATTGCGCGTTGATACAACAGCTCTGAGTTGGGATCCGGCGGTTGTCGCTGTCCCGCCCGTGCCCGCCATCCCTCCCGGCGGCGACCCCATGAGCCTGATGATCTCGGCCATCATGCCGGAACTGCCGGCTCCGTTGAACGCTGCAGTTGCGGCGACGCACGCGCGCGAGGAGCGGTTCGCGGCGAACCTTGCCACGACTCGCGCCGCTTACGAGACCACCGATCAAGCAAACCAGCAGCAGATAAGCACGGTCGCCGATACGCAGATCGCCCCGACAGCGGCCGCAGCCGGCACTGGATCCGGCGCTGGCGGCGGGCAATTTGGTCAAATAATGGGCACTGCAATGCAGGTGGCCGGCCAAGCCGCGCAGGCGCCAGCCCAGGTTCTGGGAATGGTCGCCCAAGCGCCCCAAGCTGTCATGCAAGCTGGCCAGGGAGCGGTGCAGCAGATCAGTCAGATGACAGGTCAATTCGGCAAGCCAGAGAACGGCGAGGCTTCCGGTGGTTCAAACGGCCAAGTGCCTGAGCATCCCACACCGGATCGAGATTTGGGCGAGCAGACGCCAGTCGAAAACGAAGGCGAGTCTCAAACGGACGACAAAGAGTCTGATAGCGCTGCCGCAGGCACCGATGCTTCGGAGCGCGCGCCGGACATCCTGGCTAACAAACCGTCGCCGCCCGGGAGGACCGATCCTGTTGATCTCTAGCCGTCAAAGTTTTTGATTTTCAACGACTTCTGGCGCCTGGAACAGTTCATCCCCTCGAAGGTCCACTCCTACGTGCTCTGCCAACGAATAGAGAATTCGATATAAGCGTCTGTGCGTTACGAGTTCGAGTTCGAACATCGCGCGAACGTATGGATTGAATTCTGCAGAGCCTGCCGCCCCTCCGGCACCGTCAAGCTGCTTACGAAGCGGATTGCGGCGCATCTCTGCCGACATTGCAGCAAGGACTGCGAGCTTGACGTTGTAATCCCAGCCGTTGCCGCAGCACTCGGGGAGCGGCGCAAAGCGGCGGTCACGCACGTTCGCAGCTGTAGCTTCGATCGACGATACGACTTCAGAAATGAGGCAGATATCGATGTCGCCGGCCGCACGCAATGTGTCTATGCAGCGCTCATGCAACTGTTCTTGAGCAACGAGAAGATCTAGGACCTCGGTCGTCAACCACTGCGCGACACGGTTGTCTCCCATGTCGGTTAGCCGGTTAATCGCCGCCGCAACTTCAGCGACGACGGATTTGGCTGAGGCACAGAACACGCGCGGGTCGGCAAGATGCTCGAATCGGCTAATCACCTCACGCGTCCCTGCGGCTATCGCCGACCGATACGCATCGTCATCCACAGCGGTCAGGAGCATCAAGTCGAGGTCAAGGAAGATCTCGGGTAGCAACGGTGTGGGCGAATAGACGAGGTTGTCGTCCTCGGCAGCGGCCGTCATCGAGCCGCCGCGCCTTCTAGCGCCTCTGTTACCAAGCTGCCTTGGTGTTGCCAGTACACCCAGTCGGCAATTGCAGCCCGCTGAGAACTCAGATCCGCTTCCGACTGGGCCGTCAGCAGCGCTGCATCCATAGCTTTGGCGGCGTAGGACGCCATCGCCTTCAAGTGGGCCCCAATACGATTCGGCGATCTACTCATGAGCGGTTTGGACACTTCGAACCATGCGATCGCCAACTCGTTGTCCTCAGGCGCGCCGCCGACTTGCGGCGGCGGCAAAAGTTCCATCAGGCTGTTGTCGCTGGTTCGTGCGAGCTTCGCAGCAGCGCCTGGCGCGATCACTTCCAACCGCGTCCGACCCTGCATGCTGCCGTCGTCGGGGATGTCATCCGGCTGGAGAATCACCTTGGGCGCGCCGGGGTCAAACCCTTGGAACTGATCCTCGGTCGCAATGACACATCGCAGTTGTAGATCGTGATGTTGAGCCCAGCCCTGCACCGCAAGTATTGGGTAGGTGGCCCAACGCCCTCGTTCAGCCGCAGAAATCGACTCGTCAGCTGACGCCATTCGAACATTCTCAGGCAGGAGAACGCCCTCTGGGATGTAGGCGATGCCATAGCTGTTCGCGACAATGATCGAATCGTCACCCGTTACAGCCGTCACCCAGTAGAAGCCGAAGTCATGAACGCCGGCGTTGAGCGCGGCCGCTATTCGACGTGCCAATTGCGCTGGATCAGTGCCCTGGTTCCGACGGCGAAGCGCGCCTGCGGTTGCGGCGGTGGCGATCGCCTCACGTTCAGCGCGTGCGGCGGACACGGGAACAGGCGCAGCTGCCGGCGCACCTGAGGCAGAGGCAGTGGACATCGGCGCCACACCGGGGCCGGCGGCGGACGCCGGGGCCGCGTTTGCACCAGGATTCAGCGGAGCTGGCGGAGCTGGACTTGTTGGGGGACCTAGCGGTACTGGCGGACTCGCGGGCGCTGTGCCTGCGGGCGCGCCGCCAGCAGCAGCACCTCCGACACCGCCGCCTGACCCGCCGGAAAAAGCTGGTCCAGCAGACGTCGATGCCGCAGGAGGCACGGAGGGTTGCGCGGCTGCAGGAGGCGGCGATGGCTGAGCCGCAGGCGCCGGTGCACTCAGAGGCGCGGGTGGCGGCTGAGACACCATGGGTTGCGAAGTCAAGCCGCCCGCGGGTGCGCGACCTGCTGCGGCGGCGGCTTTATCTCCGCCACCGGCGCCAGCCGTGGTGGTCGCAGCGGGCTGGCCCGCAGCGCCTGCGCCCGATCCCGATCCGGAGCCACTTCCGGAGCCCGATCCGTTGCCTGAGCCAGAACCAGCCCCGGATCCCGAGCCCGACCCTCCGGACCCTGAAGAGGAGCCCAGCCCCGAGGCTGACGACCCTCCACCGCCACCAGACGACGAACCACCACCGCCAAGGGACGATCCGGCTCCAGCGCCTTGATTACCGCCAGATGCTGCGGCGGGGGCGGGTTGCGTCGGGGAAGGGGCCGGGTCAGGCCTGATCGGATTCGGTGTTGACACTGTTGGGTTAGACGCGCCGCCTCCAGTTCCATTTCCGCGCTGCGGTCCCTGACCAAGCCGGGATCCGAAATACGAAACCGGCTGAAGCTCCGATTTTGGAGTTTCCACATCACTAGTCCCTTTTGGAGAAGGGCTCGATGGGGGGAGGCCGCCACCACTCGGCATCTTCCCGTCAGCACCCGGCGTACCGTCCGGGACGCTGATATTTCCCGCCAGTTCGACGGTATTCGTCGAAACCAACTCGATGTTATCGCCATAGCCTGCCGCAATTTCTGCTTCAATGAGAGGTTGCGCAACGCTAGGATCGCTATTCAGATTCCGAATCGTTTCGCAAGCTTGCTGAGTAGATTCTGCGTTTGCATTTGCCAAGATCTTTGTCTTGACTACAGACGATTCCATGTTGCGTAATTTATTTGCTATTGTTTCTGCAGCCATAGCGTTTGCTTCATGAGCGTCGATGATCGCGCTGGCTTCTGAACGCGCAGCCTCTGCACTAGCGCCGTCCCAACCATCCGAGAGGGACATCATCTGTGACCGCAATCCCGGGATTACAGACACCCTCAGGTTCCGTGCAAACGCTTCGAACTCCGCGGCAGCCGTCGACAGGAGTTCTTCATCGACTTGCGGCCAGGCTGGAGGCAATAAAGTACGAGAGCCGTATTCGCCGGTGTGCGGATCGGTACTCCACCAACTCATCGACTCGCCTTGCACGCTGCGCCCAGGCCTCCACCTAAACCAGTAGATACCTTCCACAACCAGTTGTCGTCGGGCACGTAAGTCGGTATGGCATCGGCGTAAGCCCTCATATACGCGGCCTGTGTGAAAACTAGATCCGCAAACACGCTTCCTGAATACTTGTCCGCAAGCCTTCGGAATTGCTCCGAATCTTTCAACAGTACTGCGCGTGCGGCGTTGTTTAAGGCCTTCTCTTGTGGCGTCCATTGTGTCGCGGGTCTGGCGGAATCCGTCTCAGACCATCCTCTGAGTACAGTGTTCTGCAGGTCTAACAGAGCCATGAAATCTGCGCACGGCTCCGGCGATTCGGGAATCGCGTTGACCTGGATAGCCGGCGGAGCTATTGAAGACACGCGGACCGCCCCCTGGAACTCGATCTTCTGAACCAGAGAAACTGCACTGCATAGGTATGTAACCGCATTGGCAAAATTGACCGCAGCATTGGCGGAATATCTATCCTCCGCAGTGTAAGTCGGCAAACTGTCGACGTAAGCTCGAAAATAGATGACGGCCTGAGAGATAAGTTCCTGCAGCAGGAGACTACGCGCGTTGGGGCGGATTTGCTCGAACGCATTTACCGCCTTGCTCATAGAGTCGCCAGCCCCTTGAAAGATTCGGCGCTGCTCGGAGTTCCACCGGTCTCCAGGGGTGGTCCGGTCCACCTCATTCCACTGCTCCAGACCTGCAGTCAGGTCGTTTGAAGCGACTAGCCAGTCCGCACATACCGGGTCTTCCTCCCGAAGAAGGCCGACCGTCCGGTCGCCTCCGCCACCCGCGATGTTTGACGAGTCCCCCGCGTTTCCGCTTGAGCCGCTCTTCCAGAGAACGATTCCAACTACCAGCGCGATGACAACGACCAGTGCCCCGCCGAGAATGATCCACGGCGTTCGTTTCGGACGTGGCGGACGAGTTGGCGGCAACGGTGCTGAGTTATTGGGCCAGGGCGGTCCGGCAGCGGGCGGTACCGGCGGCTGTGTCATCGGCTCATCCCGCTGATCATCCCCACGCGTCCCATGGCCCCCAATGCTACCGGCGGTCAATGGGGCACCATCACACCAAATCCTGCCAACCGCCAGCGGGTAGTGCCTCGCGAAAGCGCCGCCATAGTAGTGAAAACGTGCCTGCAATTACCGTGTGTGCGCTGTCGCGATCCCGCACCTACTCCGCGACGATCGAATCCCCCTGCACGCGAATCGCCACGGGCTCCAACGGCTTGCTCGCGGGTCCATTGGCGACCGCGCCGTCGAGGCTGAACTTGCTGCCGTGGCACGGGCAGTTGATCGTCCCGTCGGCGACCTCGTTGATCAAGCATCCGGTGTGGGTGCACACCGCCGAGAAACCCTTGTAATCCCCGGCGACCGGTTGCGTCAGAACCACCTCGCCGACGATGACGCCCGAGCCGACGGGGACCTCCGCCGTGGTGGCGAGCGCCTCACCCGTCGGCTTCGAGGATTCCGGCGCCGATGACTCATCCGCCGGCGATTCGGAAGCCGACGAATCGGAACCACCCGAGCACGCAGCGACCGCTGCCGCCGCCAAGCCGATCCCCGCGCCTGCGAGCACTGTTTTCCGCGGAACCTCGATAGACATGCCGATCACACCTCTCCGTCGAGCCCACTGCCGGAGGGCTGTTCCGGCAGCATGTTCCGTGTCAGCCGGGCAGGACCGGCAGCGCGCCGGCAGCCATCAGCGGGCGCACTTCGACCCATCCCGGGTCTTCGGCTGCCGAGCCGGACAGCTGCAGCACACCTCGCCCGTCGGCGACGTACACCGCCGACGGGTTGGCGGCGACCGTCTTCACAGGCATGAGCAGGTTGCGACTGGGCCCGTCGGAGTTGACCCCGTCGAGGTTGACGTAGGACACCGGATGCTGCGGATCGGTGCGCGTCACGACGATGTCGTCACCAGTCCGCCACGACAGCGAAACCGCCGTCTCACCGAGGCCGAAACCGAGTCGACGCGGATACGTCAGCGCAAAGCCGCCGTTGGGCGTCTGCTCTATGCCGGCGAGGATGACCTTGCCGTCGATGACCATGGCCGCGCGCGTGCCGTCACGCGACAGCTGCAACTCGGCGATGGCGCCGGGGAATCGGGTCATCACGGCGCTGGCATCGACGGGGATCCGGGCGGGTTGCCCGGACGCGTCCTGGATGACCCGCACGACGTTGTTGCCGTCGACGACGACCCAGATGGCGTCGTCGAGTGACCAGCTCGGCCGGCTCAGCATGCGTCCGTCCAACGCCTGAGAAGCGTTGCCGCCCAACGGTCCCACCCATAGCGACGACGCCATGTCGGGGGCGCCGGGTCGCAGCGTGACGATCGAGGCGACCTCTTGGCCCGATCGCGACAGCGACGCCGCGGTCTGGCTCGGCATCTGCCCGAACGGCCCCGACACGCGCGGCGCGCGCTGTCCGTCGAGCCGCACCAGCGATCCGCCGACCAACGCATGCAGTCCGGCCGCCGCGCCGTCGAGGGCGCCCGGGTCGGTCGCGGCGACGTCGCCGGTGTCCCAGCCCTCGGCGAAACGGTCGTCGAGCGCCGCGCCGTCGGCGTTGATCACGTACGGACCGTTGATCCCCGACCTCGACAGCGTCCAGATGAGCTGCGCGGCAAGCAATTGTCTGCTGTGCGGATCGGTGGTCGACAGATTCTCCAGGTCGATCCGGGCGCCGCCGTACCCGCGGCCGATGCCGGTCTTGCCGCCGTCGGCGCGTGTCACCGGGCCACGCAGCCGCAGCGGCGGACCCAGCAGATTACGCACCGTCTTGTCCATCTCCGGGCGCGGTCCGGCGATCAGCTTGCTGACCAACTCGGTGGCCAGCTGGTCGGGTTCGGACACCGCGACATAGCGCGGATCGGGCACGACCGTCTTGCCGGTCGGGTCGGCGAAGTACAGCGTGTGCCGTTTGTAGGTGGCCTGGAACTGCTGCCAGTCCAGGAAGACACCGTTGGGCAATCGGTCGATTCGCCAGCCGCCCGTGGTCTTCACCAGCTCGATGGGGCCGGGGTCGGGCAGGGCGCCGGCGCCGGTCTCGAACACGCCCATGTCCGACAGCGACCCGAGGATGTCGGCACGCATCGTCACCGAAACCCTGTCGGGTGAACGGGTTTCGACGAACACCACGTTGTCGATCAGCAGTGCGCTACCGGCGTCGTCCCAGGAACTCGACGCCGATTCGGTCAAGAACTGGCGGGCGGCGAGATGTCGGTTCGCGGGATCGGCGGTGGCCTTGAGGAATTCCCGCAAGAGCACGTCGGGGTCCATGCCGGGTGTCGGCTTGGGCAGGCTCGGTGGCGCGGGTCGGTCGACGGTGCCGATCGCCTGCGGCGAGGAGGAACTGGGGACGCCGGCGCAGCCGGCCAGGACGAGCGCGAGCGCGCTGAGCAGCGCCGCGAGCGGGCGTGTCACACGCTTTCCCCTGCCGGCTCGCGAACCCGGCGGCCGGCCGGCGCGCCCGAACGTTCGATCGGTTTCACCGGCAGCGGGCTGCTCGTCACCTTGTGCCCGCGCACCAGCGGAAGCGTCAGCCGGAAGCAGGCGCCCTTGCCGGGTTCGCCCCAGGCTTCCAGCCTTCCCTGGTGCAGCCGGGCGTCCTCGATGCTGATGGCCAGACCCAGGCCGGTTCCTCCCGAACGTCGCACGCGCGACGGGTCGGCGCGCCAGAACCGGCTGAACACCAGCTTCTCCTCGCCCGGACGCAGACCGACGCCGTAATCGCGCACGGTGACCGCGACGGTGTCGACGTCGGCGGCCATCCGGATCCGCACCGGCTTGTGCTCGGCGTGGTCGATGGCGTTGGCGATGAGGTTGCGCAGGATCCGCTCGACGCGGCGCGGGTCCACCTCGGCGATGACGTCCTCGGCGGGCACGTCGACGATCATCTCGACATTCGCCGCATCGGCGAGGTGGCCGACGTTGTCCAGGGCGCTCTGCACGATGGACCGCAAATCGACTGCCTCGACGGCCAGTTCGGCGACGCCGGCGTCGTGGCGCGAGATCTCGAGCAGGTCGTTGAGCAGGGACTCGAACCGGTCGAGTTCATTGACCATCAGCTCGGTCGAACGCCGCAGCGCGGGGTCGAGGTCCTCGGCATGGTCGTGGATCAGGTCCGCCGCCATGCGCACCGTCGTCAGCGGCGTCCGCAGTTCGTGGCTGACGTCGGAGGTGAAGCGCCGCTGCAGGTTTCCGAACTCTTCGAGCTGGGTGATCTGGCGCTGCAGGCTTTCGGCCATGTCGTTGAACGACACGGCCAGCCGGGCCATGTCGTCCTCACCGCGCACCGGCATGCGCTCGGACAGGTGGCCTTCGGCGAAACGCTCGGCGATCCGCGACGCCGAGCGCACCGGCAGCACGATCTGGCGCGCGACGAGCAGGGCGATGGCGGCGAGCAGTCCGAGCAGCACCACGCCGCCGGTGGCCATCGTCCCGCGCACCAGCGCGATCGTCGAGTCTTCGTTGTTGAGTGGGAAGATCAGGTACAGCTCAAGATTCGTGACCGGGGACGAGGTCGGGCTGCCGATGATGAGGGCGGGCCCGGAGAACCCGTCGGTGTGCACGGTGGCGTATTGGTAGCTGACCTGTCCGGCTTTGACGAACTCGCGCAACGTGTTCGGGACCTGGTCGATCGGCCCGGCCGCCGTGGCCGCGCGAGGACCGTCGCCGGGGACGACGAGCACTGCGTCGAACGTGCCGGCCAGCACCGGCCCGGTGTCGGCCTTGCGATCGATCAGGGTGTTGCGCGCCAACTGCAGGCTGCTGTCGAGCGAGCGGGTTTCCTCGCCGCCGACGACGCCGCTGACTGTGGTGCGGGCGCGCTCGATCTCTTCGGTCGCGGCGCCGACCTTGACTTCGAGGATGCGGTCGGTGATCTGGCTGGTCAGCACGAAACCCAGAACCATGATGACGGCCAGCGACAGACCGAGGGTGAGGCTGACGACGCGCAGCTGCAGCGACCGTCGCCACGCAAGGCTCAGTGCACGGCCAAGCGCACCCAAGCCGCGGATCAGCGGTGCTGACCGACGGTGGATGCGCCGCCTCGAACCAAAGATCATGGCCTACGGAGGTCCGGCCTTGTATCCCACTCCTCGAACGGTCAGCACCACCTGCGGGTTCTCCGGGTCCTTCTCGACCTTGGCCCGCAGACGCTGGACATGCACGTTCACCAAACGGGTGTCGGCGGGGTGGCGATAACCCCACACCTGTTCGAGCAGCACATCACGAGTAAACACCTGGCGCGGTTTGCGTGCCAGCGCCACCAGCAGGTCGAACTCCAGCGGGGTCAGCGAGATCTGCTCGCCCTGCCGGGTGACCTTGTGAGCTGGGACGTCGATGTCGACGTCAGCGATCGAGAGCAGTTCGGCAGGTTCGTCCTCGTTGCGGCGCAGCCGGGCGCGCACACGGGCGACGAGCTCCTTAGGCTTGAACGGCTTCATGACGTAGTCGTCGGCGCCGGACTCCAGACCCAACACCACGTCCACGGTGTCGGTCTTGGCGGTCAGCATGACGATCGGCACACCCGAGTCGGCGCGCAGCACGCGGCACACGTCGATGCCGTTCATGCCGGGCAGCATGAGATCCAACAGGACCAGATCGGGTCGTAGTTCGCGCACGGCGGTCAGCGCCTGGGTGCCGTCGCCGATGACCGCGGTGTCGAAACCCTCCCCCCGCAGCACGATGGTGAGCATCTCGGCGAGCGAAGGGTCGTCGTCGACTACCAGGATCCTTTGCCTCATGGTGTCCATGGTGTCACCAGATGGCGATAAACCCCCGCTACCACACTGGGCGTTTTGCGTCTTTACCGGTATTAGTTGCGAATTAGCCCGGTAGATCTAGCCGAGGCCCTCGATGACGTCGCGCTGCTCGGCGATCGACTGCATCACCTCGTAGCCGATCTGGCGGACGCTGGCGATGACAGGGCTCCCGCACAGCGGCCTGTCGACGTCGGCGCTCGCGCCCACGACCCAGCCGAGACACGGGTTGCTCTGCAACGCGTCGCGGGCAGCCGCGGATTGGGCGTCGCGAGCGTCGCCGAGCGCGAGCACGAGTTGCTTGCGCGAGTATTGGGCCCCATCCGCGTCCTTGACCACCGGGTTGGTCCACCAGTCTTCGAACGGGATGCGCGAGCCGCTGAAGATCTGCTCGCCGCTCCTGGTGCGAATGGGCGCCGGCGGATACATGGCGAGCTTGGGCACGAACTCCCCCGCACCGTGGTGGCGGCTGCGGATCCGCATCAACGTCAGGCCGGCCGTCGAGCACGTGGTCTTGGGGTTGGGCACCCCGGCGGTGTCGACCCACGTCAGCGCATCACGCAGAGCCAGCCGTTCGATCAGCGCGTCGGGGCCGTGCAGCAACGCACCCAAATGACCCGCCAAGGACCTGGCTTCGGTATGCCTGCCCTGGTCGAAGCGCTCGCTGGCGGACCTGATGGTCGACAGCAGGTCGTCCAGCATCTGCGGCGATCCGGCCTGTGTGTGCATTGAAACGAGCAACGAATCCCCCTTGTCGTAACCCGTCGCCGCTGCGACGTCCCCCTACGGCCGGAGCTTAACTGCCGTTTCGTCAATTCGCTCGGCTACGGATTTTTCAGCTGACGGGCGAGCTCGGCCGCGTCGACTTCGGGCGGGACCACCGCCCACCGCCCGCCCCACTGCGCGGCGGCCAACTCGGCGTAGACGGCGCCGGTGCGACGCTGCAGTCCGTCGTCGCGTTCGTAGGCGTCGCGGGCGCGGTCCGCCTCCTCGGCGGCCCGGCTGACCGCCCGCTGGGCCGCGAGTTCGGTCGGAACGTCCAGAAGCACCTGCCAATCCGGCACGGGCAGGCGCAAGCGCCCGTATTCGAGGTCGCGCACCCAGGCGACGACGTCACCGTCGGCGCCCTGGTGCAAGCGGGCCGCGCTGTAGGCGGCATTGGAGGCGACGTAGCGATCCAGGATGACGGCCGAATGCGTCGCCGCCAGCTGTTCGATCTCCTCGCGCGCGCCCGCGCGGTCCATCGCGAACATCACCGCCATCCCGTAGACCGAGTCAGCAAGGTCGCCGTGCTTGCCGTGCAGGGCTTCGGCGGCGACGTCGGCGTGCACCGATACGCCGTAGCGCGGAAAGGCCAGGGTCGCGACGGAGCCACCGTCAGCTTCGAATGCGGCACGAAGGCCGTTGGTCAGAGTGCGTTTGCCTGCGCCGTCCACACCCTCGATGACGATGAGCACTCGGCGAGCCTAATCCAGCCGCCTCGGCATGCCTCAGGCAAACGTTGACTGCCATGACGACACAGCGCATAGAGTTCCGCAAATGCGGGGGTGCCAGAGGTTGAGCAAAGGTGCGGATTTTGCGGTGGCGGCGGGGGTGGGCGCGGCGGTCTTCATGGGGTCATC
>NZ_LQPC01000053.1 GCF_002101705.1 Mycolicibacterium iranicum
TCCTCGCCACAGCAGGGCCCGAACATGAGGAATTACGTGACGGCAGCCCCTGGGGAATTACGTGACCGTCGGCACTTCTTCGCATATTGAACACCGAGATGACCGAGGCCACCGAGCCCCTGGACGGCAACCAGGCTGCCCGGTGGGGCATCGGCGACTCTCAGCGCATTGAATGTCGTGATCCCGGCGCACAGCAGTGGGGCGACGGTCACGGGATCGAGGCCGGCGGGCACGCGGACCAGTCCGCTGGCGCGCGCATAGACCATCTCCGCGTAGCCTCCATCGACCGATGTCCCCGGCAGCGGCTGGTCGGTGCAGTTCACGTAATCGCCGCGCCTGCACCACTCGCACTGGCCGCAGGGCCCGCCGAGGAACCCCAGTCCCGCCCGGTCGCCGACGGCCCACCCGGTGACGCCTTCACCCACGGCATCGACGACTCCGACGACTTCGTGGCCCGGAACCAGCGGCGTCGCCGGGTCCGATCGCTGACCCTCGACGGCGAGAACGTCGCTGTGACACACCCCGCAGGTGAGCACCCGCAACCGCACCTGGCCCGGTGCGGGGTCGACGAGGTCCCGGTCTACGAGCTCGAAATGGCGCTGATCGGTGACCTGGAAGGCCCGGTATGTCGGCATACCTCAGAAGCTAGGTGCGGGACCGCCTCCGCGGCATTCCTGCTAGCACCCAAACTCAGACCGCGACAGCTGCTGCGCCACAGGCGAACAGCGCGCTCGACACGCGACCGTCGGTGCACGCCACCGCCACCAAGTCAGGCGTCGACGACTCCTCCGGCGGCCACGGGAACGTCGGCGTCGTCGGACGTTGCAGCGGGAAGATGCTGGCACCTTCCACGCCGGTGAGCCGGGCGACAATCTGAGCGACGATGTTGGTCGCGATGTAGGCGATGTCGCCGACGATGTCGACCGGAATGATGGCCAGCTGGGCGAGCGGGCTGATCAGGAAGATGTCCTGATCGGCGAGCGACTGCAACCCCGATGTGATGCCGTTGACGATGTTGTCCACGTAGTAGGGAATCGTCGCGACGATGGTGCGCACGCTGAGCGCGATATTGGTGCCGATGTCGGGATAGCCGTACATCGCGATCGCATCCTGCAGCGCCTTGCGCAGCAACGCGTCGTTATCACCGGGCAGCACTGTGCTGTCGTCGAGGTCGGTGAGCGAGACGCCGTCGGAGTCTTCGGCCGGCTGGTAACCGAACAGGTGCATCACCGTCGGGGTGACGTCGACGATCGAATATTTGAGGTTCACCCCACCCTCGGTGAAAAGCCCCGGGGAGTTGGCGATCACGAACGTCGAGGTCTCGTCCGGCGACTGGAAGCCGTGACCGAAGCCTTTTTGCGGCTGGTGGCCGTGATCGGTGACCATCATGATGGTCCACTGTTCACCGGTGAGGTCTTCCCAGTCGTCGACGGCCGCCATGATCAAGCCGAGATTTTCGTCGAAGTTCGCCAGTGCTTCGAGGTATTCCGGTGAGTCGCCGCCGTACAGGTGGCCGTTCTCGTCGACACCGACGAAGTAGCTGAAGATCAGGTTGGCGACGTCGGCGCTGGCCGCGGCGATGGCCGCCTCGGTGTATTCGCCGACGAGGTCGTCGGCCTCCAGCCAGCGCGGATCGTTCTCCTGTTCTGGCACGTTGACGAGGTTGTCGACGCCGAGGCCGGACGCCGCGATGGCCGAGATGACGTTCCAGTTGGCGATCGACGTCGTCTCGATCGCGGAATTCAGGGTCTCGAGCTGAGTGAACACGGTCGGCCATTTGGAGTACGTCCACGGGGTGAAGACGTTGTTGATGACCCCTGTCTTCTCCCCCCACGCCCCGGTGAGGATGGACGACCAAGACGGGTTCGAGATGGTGGTATGCCCGACGATCGTCGATGCGGCGGTGGTGCTGCCTTGGATCAGCTTGAAGAAGTTCGTGGTGAGCTCGGGGTGCGCCAGCACCCGACTCAAGTTGGTGCCGTCGACACCGATGACCAGGACATTGGGTGTTCCGACGTCGAGCACCTCGGCCTGCTGTGTCGTGACGGCGGTGCGGCGCAGCGTGTTGCGTTCGAGCTCGTCACGGGCAGCGGCCAGCGACGCGAGGAGCGTCGAGCCTTGCAGCGGTGCGGCCGGCGACGGCTGCTCCGGGGCGGGCAGCGAGCTGACCCCGTCGGAGACCACCTTCGTCACGGTTGGCTTCTCGGTCGGCCCGGCGTCGGGCTCTGCTTCCTCCTCGTCGGTGACCGACTCCGCGGGTGCATCGTCGTCGCCGTCGGAGGAGGCCTCGGCCCGGCTCGCCTTCGTGGTACGACGGTGCGCGGAATCCTCGGCAGCCTCGTCGTCGGCGTCGTCAGCGGTCTCGTTGTCGTCGGCCGCGGTGTCCGAAGCAGCTGCGGAGTTGTCGGATGCAGACGAGTCGGAGTCATCCGAGGATGAGGCCGTCGAACTCGACGACGAAGCGCTCGATGATTCGCTCGATGACGAGGAATCTCCGGTGTCGGCGTATGCGACTCCTGATGCAGATGCGACAGCCCAACCGACACCCAGTGTCACTGCAAGCGCTCCGACGCGACCAATGTTGTTGGCGTAACTCATGGGTTTCCTTTCGACGAAGCACTACACAGGTGCGTCGACGGGGGTCGCCGCGTCGTGTGGGCTGATTGTGCTTCCCGTAAATTACGCCGCGGCGATCGTTCGCTGACCGCGATTCACCGAGTTGGTTGCCAGTCGCATGAATCTGCTGGCGATGCTGACCGTGACGCCGCCAGATCCAGCCGCCTCCTAAGGGGTGGCCTGCAGGGTCCGTATGACTTGTTGAAGCGGTTCTGGGACCGTGGACACCGCTCCCACATACGGGTGGGAAAGCTCGACCACGAGGAAGAGTTGAGCGCCGACGAGCGTTCCGATGATGGCCACCATGGCGAAGTGGTTGGCGGCCTTCTCCACGCCGTAGATGATGGCGCAGCCCAGCAGAAGGCCGCTCGTGACGAAGATGACGGCCCACAGTGACCATGGCGGACCGGTGTCGGTGCGCGCTTGCAGAATGCGCTCGGCGCGGTTCTTGCTGAGGTCGTTCAAGTTACTGAAAGAGGTTGACAGAAGCGTCTTTTGCGCATCAGTGTCGGGCGTTATCCCTTCATAGGCGGCGTAGAGCCGGTTCAGCGCTTGGTCCGCTGCCGGATAGGACCGGCCTTCGTTGATTTCGTCCCACTCGATGATGGCTGCCTGCTCGTACTCGAGCAGACTCAGTCGGATCCGTTCCCTGTCGGGCTGATTGAAAATGTGTGAGTCCCTGGCCAATTGCGCACCGGCGGTGCCTTCGGTGCGCACCAGGTCATCGGCGTGGCTTATCTGGCCCCACATCGCTGAGACTACGAAGCCGATGAAGAAGGCGAACACGAAACCGACGACCCCGAAGGCGAACTTGGTGACGTCGTTGTGTTCCTCGCCTCGGAGGTTGGGAAATCGGCGCCGCACCACGAGCTGGATAACGATGGCGGTGCCCGCCGTACCGGTGACCATCCCGATCAGCAGCAGCCACGAGGGCACATGGGATACCAGCCACTGACTCAACGCTGCCCCCGTGTCGTCGCTGTGCCCGGCTCGCGCGGGCGCGGAGTTCCGACCTTTGGTGCCATGTCCGTCCAGTCAGCGGTGATTCGGCACTTTGGACGGTTAAATTGTCTCGGCGCCACATCGACCTGGTCGGTCGTGAACACCGACCCCGTAGTTGTGGTCTCGGGCCGGCAGGCCGCGGCACCTCCCCAAATACACGAAACCCGCTCCGAACTGGTCAGAGCGGGTTTTCGTGCGTCGGGCTGACAGTGTGCTGGTTCAGGACATCGGCGACAGATGTCTCGCGTCATTGGAGATAGATGTCTCGGGGCATTGGAGACAGTTCGGCTCGGCGTGATGCTCGGGGATGCCGCAACCCACGTCAAAGGCCCGTCTGGTCCTGACCGCGTTGTTCGTCGACC
>NZ_LQPC01000054.1 GCF_002101705.1 Mycolicibacterium iranicum
GGGAATTACGTGACGGCGGGTGAGGAATTACGTGACGGACAACCCCTCATACCTGGGGAATTACGTGACTGCTGACAGAAGCTCGGCCACCGCGTCGCAGTCATCGCGCGGGGTAACGAAAAGGCTTCTCTGGCAACTACTCTCGGGGCCGACCACTATATCGACGGTGCGGCCGAAGACCCGGCGGCCGCGCTGAACGCCCTCGGTGGAGCGGCAGCTGTCATCGCCACCGCTGCCAGCGGCTCGTCGATGACTCCGTTGCTGGCAGGACTGCGGCCCCGCGGCAAGCTCGTGGTGGTCGGTGCCGCGCCCGATCCGATCGCGGTGGGTACCTCGGATCTGATCTTCGGCGGCCGCAGCATCGTGGGGAGCCTGACGGGGTCACCGATCGAAAACGAGGACAACCTCAACTTCAGTCTCGCGGCGGGCATCACGCCGATGGTCGAGACCATGCCATTCGTCGAGGCTCCGAAAGCCTACGAACGAATGATGTCCGGCAAAGCGAGGTTCCGGATCGTCCTCGACATCGCCGCTACTTCTGCATAGAAGCGATGTAGTACGTCTCGTCGCCTGTCGGATAACCCCCACCGTCGGTCGCGATGTGCACATGGTCGAAATGGTTCAAGGTTTCCGAACCGTAGTCGGCGGTCCAGCTGGGTGCGCCGATGCCGGGATAAAAACCCTGCCGCCAGATCACGTGGATGACACCCATTCGTTCCGCGTTGGCCAGTGCATACCCGGCGATCTGGTTGCCGAGCGCAATGCCTTCCTCGCTGTTGTGATCGGGAATCATCACGTCGATGGCCAACCCGTTGGGATGCCACTTCAACGGATCTTGCCGGTAGCCGCCGATCGTCTTGATCTCCGGGAACATCGCACTGATCGCGCGCGCGACCCAGATGGTGTGGACCTGCAGTCCGCCCTCCGGGGTGATGCCCTTGGGCAGCGCGAAATCGAACACCCGGGCATCCACGGCAGGCGCGGTTGCTGCAAGCAGCTCCGCTTCGGTCGGCACGGGCGTTGGAGGCGGGTCTGCGTTGAATGCGGGCATTTCCGCGACGGGTGACGCGGGCTGAGGCGGGGCAACAGGCTGAGTCTGTTGGGCGTAGACCATCGCACCGGAGATGACGAGGGAGGCGCCGACCGCCATCCACCGCCCTCTGCCGTTGGCTAACAGGTTCCTGCCCACGCAGAGCACCTTAACGGCCGTGCGGTGCCGCAGTTGGCAATTGGCGCCAACGCGTCGCGCCGTGGCCGGATATCAGGTCAGTGCGGGGGAGTTGATCGTGATCTCGGAGATTTCCGCCCGGTGGTCGCTCAGCGCGGTGATCCACACAATCACCGTGGAGGTCTTGTCCGCGGCGCGCAGCGCGATGCGATTGGCGCCGGGCTGCAACGGCGTCGGTGCAGTCAATTCTGTCGTCTCCGACAGCGCCCGTGGAGCATCGTTCGGTGCGGTGCGGATCTGCACGACCGTGCCCGCAGTCTTGGCCTCGATGGCCACGGTGCCGACTCTGGACGGCTCCGGAAGTGTGAGAACCAGACCAAGGCCCTGCTTGAACACCGGGAACGGATTCGCGTCGTAGTAGCGGTCCGTCGCCCAGGACGTCGCGATATCGCCGTCGATGACATTGCCCGCGTTCTCCGGATTGTCGGGCCGCCCCTCGGGGGAGAACACGGTGGCGCGCACCGGAGTAACGGCGGGGTCGACCGCTCCCTGCTTGAGAACCTTCGGAGGACTGGCGGGGTTCGCGGGCCCGGTGGCTTTGTCCTGCCCCGGTGTCAGACCCAACTGGTTCGCGTCCAATGCGACGACATCGTCGTGGGCGTCGAGCACCTGGTTGACTGTCGAGCCGAGTCCGGTGACCGCCACGAGGATGACGGCGGCGGCGACCGCGATCATCGTGAACGTCAGGTGCCGCCGCGCTTGCTTGGCCTGTGCGGCGGTGTCGCGGGCGTGGAACACCGCATAGGAACCAGAGGGACGGGCAGGCTGCGGGTTGGGCCGAATGTGTGGCCGACCGCTCGGCACCACCTGTTTGAGCAACGCCAACAGGACAGACGTGTCGGCCACCCCGGAATCGGGACGCAGCAGACCCGCTGCGGCAGTCGAGATCAGGAACGGGATGCCGGGTTTGATGGCCGCGGGCTCGCGTGGCCAGCCGGCTTCCTCGAGGTCGGCAGGAACCCATCCGTCCGGCATGTGGCGCTGGGGAGGCCAACGGTCGACGAGCAGCGCATAGAAGACACCGCCGATGCCGCGGAGGTCGTCGGCGGTCGTCGCACCCGGCAGCGGGGCGGGGAATGCGAGGACAGCGCGACCGTCGGAACTGATCCTGACCCGGTCTGGATGGTCGACGCCGAGGACGAGGCCGGCCCGGTGCGCCGCATCGGCGGTGACGACCAGTGATTTGAGGGCGGCTGCGGTTGCGGTTGCCGTCGGTTCCGTGTCGCTGACCTCACGCAGTGTCCCGCCGGGCACCCACTCCGTGATCACCACGCCGATGTCGTCGATCTTGAAACCGTCGACAATCCTTGCGAGCCCGGACATTTGGAGTGCGCCCAGCCGGGCGGTGCGCTCGAGGATCTCGTCGACCTGGTGCCGTCCCAAGCCGTCGCCCGGCAGGAGCAGGGTTAGCGCCACCGGACGAGATGTCGAGGTGTCGACTCCGCGCCAGAACTGCAACGGTCCAGCGGCGCCTTCTTTGCGCACCAGTCGCCATCTCGGCGCCAGGCGCGCGGCAAGAACCGCGGTGTCGCCCCCGGGGGGCTCGGTGTTCGTCATCGCCGGACCTCAGTTCGCCGTGCCGCCGGAATCGAACGAATGGTTGCCCGGAGGCAGCCCGGTCAAACCCGGTTTGGGCGTGTCGCGCCGTGGGAATTCGCACAGCCTGTTTCGAGGGGGTGCAGGCATGGACAACAACGCCGCAAACGGTACGCAGGGTCTCGGCACGAGCCTGAAGCCCAGGCACATCACGATGATCTCGATCGCCGGGATCATCGGGGCGGGACTGTTCGTCGGCTCTGCCAACGCCATCGAAGAGGCCGGGCCGGCAGTGATTCTGGCCTATCTCATGGCCGGCACCCTGGTGGTCCTGGTGATGCGAATGCTGGGGGAGATGGCAGTCGCCAACCCGGACACCGGGTCGTTCTCCGTCTACGCCGACCGCGCGCTCGGCGGGTGGGCAGGCTTCTCCATCGGGTGGTTGTACTGGTGGTTCTGGGTGCTCGTCATCCCGGTGGAGGCCACCGCGGCCGCGGCGATCCTGAGCGACCTCATCGGAGGTGCGCAGTGGGTGTGGGCGCTCGCGGTCACACTTCTGCTGACCATCACCAACCTGGTCAGCGTCGGCAACTACGGGGAGTTCGAATTCTGGTTCGCGCTCATCAAAGTCGTCGCCATCATCGCGTTCATCGGCATCGGCGTTGCGGCGATCTTCGGGCTGATTCCCGACTCCGAGGTGAGCGGCATTCAGAACCTGTGGCAGCCGGACGGCTTCATGCCCAACGGTTTCGGGGCGGTCATCGCCGCCATGCTCCTGACAATGTTCTCGTTCATGGGCACCGAGATCGTCACCATCGCCGCTGCCGAGTCGCCCAATCCGGCGTCGGGCATCTCCCGCGCGGTGAACTCGGTGATCTGGCGGATCTCGCTCTTCTACGTCGGGTCGATCTTCGTGATCGTCGCGCTAATGCCCTACGACCAGCTCGCCGACGGCTCTTACCAGTCCACCCTGGAGGCGATCGGCATCCCTGGTTCGAAGCTGATCATGGACCTGGTCATCCTTACCGCGGTGGCCTCGTGCCTGAACTCGGCGCTCTATACCGCGTCGCGGATGCTGTTCTCACTGGCTGAGAGGCGCGACGCACCCCAGGCCGTCAGAAAGCTCACCGGCAACGGAGTGCCGTGGGTCGCGGTGCTGGCGTCGATGGTCGTCGGCTTCCTGGCGGTGATCGGCAATTATCTGTTGCCGGAGAAGATCTTCGGCTATCTGCTGGCGACCAGCGGCGCGGTCGCGTTGTTCGTCTACCTCGTCATCGCGGCCAGCCAGTTCGTGCTCGGACGGACGATGCGGTCCTCGGGGGAGAGGCCTGCGGTGCGCATGTGGCTGTTCCCTTATCTCACGGTCGCCGTGATCGCGCTGATCGTCGTGGTGCTGGTCCTGATGGCGTTCGATCCCGACCAGCAGCAGGCCATCGCACTCTCGGTGGTGTCCGCCGTGTTCATCGTGACCGCGGGGATCGTGGTGAACCGAAGGCACGCCAAACGCGACGACGACGTCGTGTCGCCGTCACGAGTCGGAGGTTGACTGTCAGGGGACCTTGGCGACGGTCAGCAACAGCGCGGAGTCGGCGAGCGCGAGCAGTGAGTGCCGGGTGTCTGGCAACAGCAGCAGGTCACCGGTGCGGGCATCCCACTCCTGGTTACCTGCGATCAACCGGACCGACCCCTTGAGCACGTAGAGCGTGGCCTCGCCCGGATTTTCATGCTCGCCCATCTCGGAGCCCGAGAGCATTCCGATCACTGTCTGGCGCAACACCTTCTCGTGGCCACCCACCACGGTGTCGGCCGCGTTGCGACCGTTCGTGGCCGCTTGCGACAACTGCTGACGAGCCAGCGCTTCGATCGACACCTTCTGCATGGTTGCCATTGGATGCCTGATGTCGCCGCACCGCAAGCCCCGCGCATCGGCGTCAGAAAGTCTCGACCTTCTGGATGCTCACCACCGCGCCGTGACCCGTCGCGTCATTGGTGAAACGCATCCCCGACGGCGTCGGCGCGATCGTCCAGCCGAGCGCGCGGTAGGTCTTGCTTCCCAGCGTCGTAGGTGCCGCAGCGCCGAGATTGCCATCCACCCAGGAACCCGTGCCGTCGGCGTTGATCCTCACCCCGTGGTAGGGCCCGCTGCCGTCGACGTGCTGCGCCCAGTTCATCCCGTCGGTCTGACAGCCCACATACGTCGTGTCGACGATGCACTGGGTGTCGCCCCCGGCGGTCTGGACGACGACGTAGCCGTACTGGTTGGGTGGCAACGCTGCGATGTCGGCGGTCTCGGAGGCAGCAGGCAACGCGGTGGTGGGCAGCGCCTCAAGAGGCGACTGGTAGGACGCCAACGTGAAGCCGTACTGCTTCAGCGGCTCAAGATCCTCGGCCTCCCCGGACGGCGTCCAGATGGCCAGCGGCTTCCCTTCGACCACGGCCTGCGCCACGTACGTGGACGGCTGCCACGACAGCACCGACTTCATCGACGGCTCGGACTCGAAGTGGTCGAAGTTGACGACGCCGTCGCCGTCCTGCGGCACGCACGTGCTGCCCTCGACGGTGTGGCGGGTACCGGACGCCGTTGCGACGTCGTCGCGACAGATGGCGGCCCGCCACTCGCCGAGTGAACCGGTGATCGAGGGGGAGGGTGCGTCTGCGTTTGCCGAACCGTCGTGAGCGGGAGCCGATGAGCAACCCGCGACGGCGAGAGCGACCCACGCGGCCGCTGCGCCGCACCGTAGCGGGCCTGACCAACCAGACCGAGTCCTGTGAATCATGCCGTTCCTCTTTCCGCGGAGACGCCAAACGTTGCTCGTCGGCGGAATCTAACGGCCGAATTTTCGTTGCCGTCACCGACTCGCCGGGGAGTGTGGGAACCGTGACCTCAGCGTGTCCGGGGAGCGTGCTGACTGGCCGAGCCCAGCAGCCGGGCACTTCGGTACGCTGCGCCTGAAGGGTGCGTAGCTCCACAAGAGCGACAGCGCCGTACTACCGAAACGAGCCGGGAGACCACACATGAGCGCCGAGCAGCCGTCCATCATCTACACGCTGACCGATGAGGCGCCGCTGCTTGCGACTTATGCCTTCCTTCCCGTCGTGCGCACGTTCGCCTCCGCTGCCGGAATCGACGTGAAATCCAGCGACATCTCGGTCGCGGCGCGCATTCTGGCGGAGTTCAGCGATCGGCTCACCGACGAGCAGAAGGTGCCGGACAACCTGTCCGAGCTCGGCGAACTGACGCAGCTGCCTGAGACCAACATCATCAAGCTGCCGAACATCAGCGCCTCGGTGCCCCAATTGCTCGCTGCCATCAAGGAACTCAAAGCCAAGGGCTACGACCTGCCCGACTACCCGGGCGACCCGAAGAGCGACGAAGAAAAGGCCATCAAGGAAAAGTACGCGAAGGTGCTCGGCAGCGCGGTGAACCCTGTTCTGCGCCAGGGGAATTCCGATCGCCGCGCCCCCAAGGCCGTCAAGGAGTACGCCCGCAAGCACCCGCACAGCATGGGGGAGTGGTCACAGGCGTCGCGCACCCACGTCGCGACGATGAAGAGCGGTGACTTCTACCACGGAGAGAAGTCGATGACCATCGACTCCGATCGCAAGGTCAAGATGGTCCTCACCACCAAGAGCGGCGAGACCGTCGTCCTCAAGAAAGAGGTGGCGCTCGACGCGGGCGACGTCATCGACAGCATGTTCATGAGCAAGAAGGCCCTCTGCGACTTCTACGAGGAGCAGATCGAGGACGCCTACAAGACCGGCGTGATGTTCTCGCTGCACGTCAAGGCGACGATGATGAAGGTCTCGCACCCCATCGTGTTCGGGCATGCGGTCAAGGTGTTCTACAAGGACGCGTTCGCCAAGCACCAGAAGCTCTTCGACGAGCTCGGCGTCAACGTCAACAACGGCATGTCCGATCTGTACGACAAGATCGAGACGCTGCCCGCCTCTCAGCGCGAGGAGATCATCCGCGACATCCACGCCTGCCACGAACACCGCCCCGAACTGGCGATGGTGGATTCAGCGCGCGGCATCACCAACTTCCATTCGCCCAGCGACGTGATCGTCGATGCGTCGATGCCCGCGATGATCCGGCTCGGCGGCAAGATGTACGGCGCCGATGGCCGCACCAAGGACACCAAGGCGGTCAACCCCGAGTCGACGTTCTCCCGCATCTACCAGGAGATCATCAACTTCTGTAAGACCCACGGCCAGTTCGATCCCACCACGATGGGCACCGTCCCCAACGTCGGCCTGATGGCGCAGAAGGCCGAGGAGTATGGCTCCCACGACAAGACCTTCGAGATCCCGGAGGACGGGGTCGCCGACATCGTCGACATCGACACCGGCGAGGTGCTGCTGAGCCAGAACGTCGAGACCGGAGACATCTGGCGCATGCCGATCGTCAAGGACGCCGCGATCCGCGACTGGGTGAAGCTGGCCGTCAACCGCGCACGGCAGTCCGGCATGACGACGGTCTTCTGGCTCGACGACGAGCGCCCGCACGAGAACGAACTCCGCAAGAAGGTGAAGGCCTACCTCAAGGAGGAGGACACCGAGGGCCTCGAGATCACGATCCTGCCGCAGGTGTGGGCGATGCGGTACACGCTCGAACGTGTCATCCGCGGCCAGGACACGATCGCCGTCACAGGCAACATCCTGCGCGACTACCTCACCGACCTGTTCCCGATCCTGGAACTGGGCACCAGCGCCAAGATGTTGTCGATCGTCCCGCTCATGGCCGGCGGTGGCATGTACGAGACCGGCGCCGGCGGTTCGGCACCCAAGCACGTCAGCCAGCTTCTCGAAGAGAACCACCTGCGCTGGGATTCGCTCGGTGAGTTTCTCGCCCTCGGGGCGTCGTTCGAGGACATGGGCGCCAAGTCGGGCAACGAGAAGGCCACGCTGCTGGGCAAGACACTGGATTCTGCGATCGGCACGCTGCTCGACGAGAACAAGAGCCCGTCGCGCAAGGCCGGAGAACTCGACAACCGCGGCAGCCAGTTCTACCTGGCGCTCTACTGGGCTCAGGAACTCGCGAAACAAACCGAGGACAAGGAGCTGGCCGAACACTTCGCGCCGCTGGCCGACACGCTGGCGGAAAACGAGTCGACCATCCTGTCTGAGCTCAACGCGGTGCAGGGTAAGCCCGTGGACATCGGCGGCTACTACTACCCGGACCCGGAGAAGACGACGGCGGTGATGCGCCCCAGCACGACGTTCAACGAGGCGCTGCAGGCCGCCGCCGGCTAGGTGCCGGCGCCGGCTATCAGCCAGCTACCACGCAGTATTCGCCGCTTGGGTAAATACTCTTTTCGCCGTAGAGCCACAATTTAAAGCTGACACACGCGTAACATCTGCCGCAGGCGTGCCGATTACAAGCCAACACCGGCACTCGTCTAGGGGTAGTTATGCGCGTGGTATTGGGTTTGTCCTTGACCGCCAACAGCGCCGTCTGGGTGCTTGTCGATACGTATGACGGCAGCATCCTTGCCGACGAGGTCGTGCCGCTGGAGTCGGTCAACGAGATAGCCAGGGCGGCGGCACGCAGCGTGCAGGCCTTCGCCCTGCAAAGCGAACGCGACATCGACGGTGTTCGGTTGGTCTGGGACGACGAGGCGCGTGCGCACGGCATCCGCTTGAGGACCAAGATGCGCCTGTTCGGCTTCGACACCGTCGAGACGGTCTCCGAGGAGGCCGCGCGAGAGGGACGCAACCGGACCGCTCGCCACATCGCGCCGCACATGGTGCTCGCCTACGGTGCAGCGCGGGCAGACCTCGACACCGATGCCGAAAAGGGCGTGCTCGGCCGCTTGGTCGCGCGGGTGCCCGGCGTGCATCCCGGCGATCGAGGCGGCGGTATGCCGACCGGCGGTGGCCGCATGGCCGGCCTCCGAGAGGTCGGCAGTGAGGCCGCGCTTCGACTTTCCGACCGTTTCCGGCACGTCAGTTCGACGCTGTCGCGACCGGTACCCGCGGCGGCGGCAGGGATCACCTTCCTGGCTGCGGTGTCCGGCCTCGTTGGGTGGGCGCTGTTCGGTGGCACGTCGCCCTCCCACGAGACACCTGACACAGCCGCGGCCGCTGTTGTCGTTCCCGCGCCTGCCGCGCCCGCGCTTCCCGCCTTGCCGCCGGCACCGCAGGGCGTCGCCGCACCCGTGCCCGCGCCGGAAGCAGTCGTCGAGGAGCTCACCTCCCCTGAGGCGCTGCCTGAGGCGGAGCAGATGCCGGAATACGCCAACGCCGTGCCCCAGACCCTGGAAACCGTCGCCGAATCCCAGCTCGCGACCGCTCCAGAAGTCGTGGTGCCCGAGGTGCCCGCGGCGCTGGCCGCGGAGGCTCCGGTCACCACAGCCGTTGCGGGTGGCGGTTCGACTGCACCCGGGCAGGTCTCGGCTCCCAACGGCGAACCGCACCTGACCGGTGTCGGCCCGCTCGCCGGGCCGCCCGCTCAAGCAGTGACGGCTCCGATCGCCCAGGCGACGCCCGCCACCGTGCCCTCGACGCCCGCTCCGCCGCCGCCCGCCGGTCCGTTGGGCGCCTTCCTCAGCGCGCTCCCGTAAGCGCGGTAGTTCTACTCATGCCGGGTCGTCCACGGCCCGGCATGCTTGGCACATGACCCAGCCAACGCGAGACCGTGCCGTCGACGTCGCCCGTATCGCTGCGTTGATCGTGGTGATGTTCGGACATTGCGCGCTGCTGCTCGCCACCATCGACGGCGGTGGTCTGCGGATCGCCAACCTGATCGGTGAGGTCCCCTCCGTCGCGCCCCTGACCTGGATCGTCCAGGTGATGCCGCTGTTCTTCTTAGCGGGCGGGGCGGCGGGCGCCTATAGCTACCGTCCCGGAACACCTTGGGGCACATGGTTGTTCAGCAGAGCGCAGCGGCTGTTCCGACCGGTCTTCTGGTATCTGGCGGCGTGGTCGGTGGGCTTGCTCGCCACCCGGCTGATCCTCGGGCCCGACTCCGCGGCCGGTCTCGGCGGGGAGAGCGTGGCACTGCTGTGGTTCCTCGGGGTCTACGTCGTCACGCTGGCCTTCGTGCCGGCGCTGGTGCGGCTGCGCAGCGGCCGCGACGTGGCGCTCGTCCTGACCGGACTCCTCGCCGCAGCGGCGGCCATGGATGCCGTGCGCTTCACCACCGGCGCTCCGGAGTCCGCCGTGGCGAACTTCGTGATCGTGTGGCTGATTCCGGTTGCGATCGGGGCGGCCTACGCACGTCGTCTTCTCGCTACGCGCGTCGCGGCGGGCGTGGGCGTCGTCGCGTTCGGTGCTGCACTGGCGCTGGTCACCTTCGGGCCCTACGAGGTGTCGCTGGTGGTGACAGGTGCCGAGCGTGTCTCGAATGTCGCACCGCCCACGTTGCTGCTGGCGATGCACTGCGTCTGGATGTCCTGCGCGTTCGTGGTGTCAGCGGGTGCGATCCGCCGCTGGGCTCAGCGTCCGAGGGTGTGGCGGGTGGTGGCGGCGGGCAACGCCGGGGCGATGACGCTCTACCTCTGGCACATCGTCGCCATCGCAATCGCCGCATTCAGCCTGCACGCCGTCGGCCTCGACGCCTACGACGTCGAGGCGCCGGGCTTCTGGGGTCTGCTGGCGCTGCGCGCCCCCGTCTTTGCAGTCGTCATGCTGGTGTTGTTCAAGCTGCTCTCTGTCCTGGAGCGGCGTCCGCTGCCGTGGTGGGACGCGGCGGTCACCGCCACCGGTGCGCGGGCGAACGCCGCGGGCATTCTCACCTGCGCGGCGGGAGTCGTTCTGGTGGTGATGGCCAAGTTCGGACTGGGCGACACGGTGGGGTGGGCGGCGCTGGGAGGTTTTCTCATCGCGGCCGCGGCGGCTCGGTTGTGTGCTGCGGCGCCGTTGCGAATCAGTGTCCCGGCGGCGCGGACAGAAGCCGGTTCGCCCCGGCTCTGAGCGAGGAACGGGACCAGCTGTACCTGGACGCGGTTTGGGGAGACGATCGAATCCGAGCCACCCCTCGCACATGGGCGAAAGGCGACTTTCGCTTTTCGGACCAACAGCCCGATAGCGAACGAAATGCCAGTTTCACGCATTGGTTGCGCCGATTTCTTGATCCTGTCCAGATTGCAGGCCAGTATCGGAACGATGGCCGACGTTGACGACTACTCGGGCGTGCTGCGTTCGGCGGCACTGCGGGTGACGCGACCGCGGATCGCAGTACTGCACGCCGTCGGGCAAAACCCCCACGCAGACACCGAGGTGATCATCGGCGCTGCCCGGGAACAGTTGCCCGACATCTCCAGGCAGACGGTGTACGACGCGCTGAATGCCCTCACCGCAACGGGTTTGGTGCGCCGCATCCAGCCCGCCGGCTCACTGGCACGGTACGAGACGCGGGTCGGAGACAACCATCACCACATCGTGTGCCGGTCTTGCGGGGTCATCGCCGATGTCGACTGCGCTGTCGGCGAAGCGCCCTGCCTGACGGCATCCGACGACCTCGGCTTCGAGGTCGACGAGGCAGAGGTCATCTACTGGGGCCTGTGTCCGAATTGCTCTACAGCCCAACCATCCACCCGCAGTGCGCACGAATGAAGGGAAAAACACGTGTCGTCCGATACTTCTGATGCCCGCCCGCCCCACTCCGACTCCCAGACGCACAGCCACAGCGAGTCCGAGAACCCGGCAATCGATTCACCGAAGCCGAAAGCGCATGCGCCACTGACCAATCAGGACTGGTGGCCCGAGCAGGTCGACGTGTCAGTGCTGCACAAGCAGTCGGAGAAGGCCAACCCGCTCGGCGCCGACTTCGACTATGCGGCCGAGTTCGCGAAGATCGACGTCGACGCGCTCAAGGCCGATGTGCTCTCGGTGATCACCACGTCGCAGGACTGGTGGCCGGCCGACTACGGTAGCTACGCGGGCCTGTTCATCCGGATGAGCTGGCACGCCGCTGGTACCTACCGCATCTTCGACGGCCGCGGCGGAGGTGGCCAGGGTGCGCAGCGGTTCGCCCCGCTGAACAGCTGGCCCGACAATGCCAACCTGGACAAGGCGCGGCGTCTGCTGTGGCCGGTCAAGCAGAAGTACGGCAACAAGCTGTCGTGGGCGGATCTGCTCGTGTTCGCCGGAAACGTAGCGCTGGAGTCGGCCGACTTCGAAACGTTCGGCTTCGGTTTCGGACGTGAGGACATCTGGGAGCCCGAGGAGATCCTCTACGGCCAGGAGGACACCTGGCTGGGCACCGACAAGCGGTACGGCGGCACCAAGGACAGCGACAGCCGCGAGCTGGCGCAGCCGTTCGGCGCCACCACGATGGGCTTGATCTATGTCAATCCCGAAGGGCCGGAGGGGAAGCCGGATCCGCTTGCCGCCGCCCACGACATCCGGGAGACGTTCGGCCGGATGGCGATGAACGACGAGGAGACCGCCGCGCTCATCGTCGGTGGCCACACGCTGGGTAAAACCCACGGCGCCGGTGACGGTGATCTCGTCGGCCCCGAACCGGAAGGCGCGCCGATCGAGCAGCAGGGCCTGGGCTGGAAGTGCGCCTTCGCCTCCGGCAAGGCCGGCGACGCGATCACCAGCGGTCTCGAGGTGGTCTGGACCGATAAGCCCACCAAGTGGAGCAACCGTTATCTGGAGATCCTGTACGGGTACGAGTGGGAGCTGACCAAGAGCCCCGGTGGCGCTTGGCAATTCGAGGCCAAGGACGCCGAGGCGATCATCCCGGATCCGTTCGACGCGACGAAGAAGCGCAAGCCGACGATGCTCGTCACCGACGTGTCGATGCGGGTGGATCCGATCTACGGCGAAATCACCCGGCGTTGGCTGGACCACCCCGAAGAGCTCAACGATGCGTTCGCGCGGGCCTGGTACAAGCTGCTGCACCGCGACATGGGACCCGTCAGCCGCTACCTCGGACCGTGGGTGCCAGAACCCCAGCTCTGGCAGGATCCGGTGCCGGCGGTCGACCACACCCTGATTGACGAATCCGACATCGCGGCCTTGAAGGCCACGGTCCTGCAGTCGGAGTTGTCGGTGCCGCAACTGGTCAAGACGGCCTGGGCGTCGGCATCGAGCTTCCGCGGCACCGACAAGCGCGGCGGCGCCAACGGCGCGCGGTTGCGCCTTGAGCCGCAACGTAACTGGGAGGCCAACGAACCCTCCGAATTGGACAAGGTGCTGCCCGTCCTGGAGAGGATCCAGCAGGATTTCAACGGGAGTGCGACGGGCGGCAAAAAGGTCTCACTGGCTGACCTGATCGTGCTGGCCGGGTCCGCGGCGATCGAAAAAGCCGCGAAGGCTGCCGGATACGAGATCAACGTGCACTTCGCACCAGGGCGCACCGACGCCTCGCAGCAGGACACCGATGTGGATTCCTTTGCGGTGCTGGAGCCACAGGCCGACGGGTTCCGCAACTACGTGCGCCCCGGTGAGAAGGGGCAGATCGAGAAGTTGCTCGTCGACAAGGCGTACTTCCTCGACCTCACCGCGCCTGAGATGACAGCTCTGATCGGGGGCCTGCGGGTGATCGGCGCCAACCACGGCGGCACCAAGCACGGTGTCTTCACCCAGACGCCGGGCGCGTTGACGAACGACTTCTTCGTCAACCTGCTGGATATGGGGACGCAGTGGAAGTCGTCGGAAACGGCGGAGAACGTCTACGAAGGCCGTGACCGGGCGAGCGGTGAGGTGAAGTGGACTGCCACGCCCAACGACCTTGTCTTTGGCTCCAATTCGGTGTTGCGGGCCCTCGCCGAGGTGTACGCGCAGGAAGACAACAAGGGCAGGTTCGTCGAGGACTTCGTCGCAGCGTGGGTGAAGGTGATGAACAACGATCGGTTCGACCTGCGCTGAGACCGACGGGTCAGAGCTGGTTCTCGGGTCCGAGCACCGCCCACACCGTCTTCCCGCCCGCCGTGGGGCTTTCCCAGCATCGGCTCAACGCCGAGACCATGGCCAGGCTGGAGGCGGTGTGGGCACCGGCCGCTGAATCCTCCTGCCGAGTGGCGATCACCGGGCCAGCGTCTGGTGTGGGCTCTCACCGTAAGTTTCGCGGTACAGCACCGCAAAGCGGCCGGTGTGGCCGAAGCCCCACCGCGACGCGGTGGCGCCCACAGTCGTCTCAGACCGATCTGCCATCAACAGTTCCTGGCGGGCAGCGGCCAACCGGAGCTCTCGTACGTAGGCCGTCGGCGTGGTGTCCAGGTAACGGCGAAAAAGGTACTGCACCGTGCGGGGAGTCGCGTACGCCTCGCGCGCCAGATCGGCCAACGAGATCCGTCGCGAGATGTCGGCCTCGATATAGGTCAGGGCGGCGCGCAGCGTCGCCGGCAGCGGATCGGTGCTGTCTGGCGTGGCGGCGTCGTTCCCGCTGCCGCACGCAAAGCCCGCGACTACCGCGTCCCGAAGTAGTCGCGCCAGAGAGTCCGACAGCGTTTCCGCCATAGCAGTGTCACCGTGGTTCATCAGCTCGGTGGCATAGGTGACGGTGCGTTCGACCAGCGCGGCTGCGTCCGGGGACCGCGGTCCAAGCAAGACGGGCGACGACGAGCCCCGCGGCAGCGCGCTGCGAAGATGCACGATCGTCAGCCGAGAGTCGACCGTCTGGAGCGACACCGGGCCCGATGCGGCTCGCAGAAGCCGCATCTCGCCGCGCGATGCGGCCCCCACCTCATCCTGCAACCGCACCACGAGGGTGCCGGCGTGAACCCAGATCAGGGTGTCGTACCCGATCTCGGCGATGGTCAGAGTCGCCTCGCCGGAGTGGTCCGTCTGGTCGACGTCAAAGCCGGTGGCCGAGTGCCGGACGTGCCGGTACCGGCCGAGGTTTTGCCCGCCGGTGCAATCCACGTGCGTGCCGTGACCATATACAGCCTGCAGCTGCTCGCGAATGCGACGGGGATCGTCATCGGAGAACTCGGACCGTGCGAGGGGAAGCGGCCTGTTGGGATTCGTCAACGGTTTCGGAGTGTTTACCGATGCACCCGGCCTCCGACGGCCACAGGTACAGCGGCGACCAGGGCGTTGCCGGAAGCCAGGATTGTCAAGTCCACCAGCACCTTTCGTCCAAACGACGCGAATGTGTCCGGCAGATGGTTTCACACACCCGCACGGCCGCACAGCCCGTTAAACGAAAAGTTGCTGGTACACCTGTCCGCAAAGCGAACATCTGCTGCTTGCGACCATCACGAAATATGCAGGTGGAGGCCGATTCACTTCGCTGCGTGCGATGTCAGCGCTTGCGCGACCGTCGAGCCGGTGCGGCTTTGGTGCGCACCGGAGCCACGGTCGACGACATCACGGACTCGGCGCGCGCCCATAGCCGGTGCAGTCCGAGCGCAGCCAGCAGTTCCTCGCCGAATGCCGACGAAACATCATCCGACACCAGGACACCCGGATCATCGAAGCTGATGTCCATGTTCGAAAGCGCCGTGCGGCCGTCACCCCAGGCGGCCAAAGGTTTGCAATGCCGCAGCATTTCGTGAAGCAGGACAACGGCCTTGATGTCAGCGCGTGCCAGCGCGCCCCCAGCCACGACCACCGCATCGAACTCGATCGAGCGCGCCGTGTCGAACGTGCGCTCGACGACGAGCGTGCGCCTACCCGACTTCAGACGGCCGCCGGCCGGCGCCACGACCATGGGCACGACGTCCGCTTTGTCGAGCGTCTTGGCGAGTTTCGCCACACCGGCCAGGTCGGAATCGTCGTCGGCGATGATCGCGACTTTGCGGCCCGCGACGGGCCCCGGAGTCGTCACCACCTGCGACAGCGACGGCGAGAGCGTGACCTCGGCAGGCGGTTGTCCCTGCGGCGCAGGGAGTCCCAGACCCGAGGCCACCTGGGCGCACAGGTCGGCATCCACATTGGCCAGCACCTCGAGCTGACGTTCCTTGATCGCCTGTTCGTAGCACTTGCCCAATTCGAACGTGAACGCCTCCGCGATGTGGTCCTGCTCGATCTTGGTCAGCGAGCGGTAGAACATCGCCGCTTGGGTGAAGTGGTCGTCGAACGACGCCGGTGCGACGCGACCCACCCGGCCCTCGACCGGTCGAGGCGTCTGAACGTATCCGCCCTCGTCCGTGTCGGCCACCAACGGCTCCCCACCGTCGATGCTGTTCGGGCGGTAGGGCGCCTGTCCTGTGTGAATGGCGGTTTGATGCATGCCGTCGCGCAGCATGTCATTGACCGGGCAACGGGGACGGTTGATCGGCAGCTGCGTGAAGTTCGGCCCGCCCAGGCGTGTCAATTGTGTGTCGAGGTAGGAGAACAGCCGCGCCTGCATCAGTGGATCGTTCGTGACCTCGATACCGGGGACGAGGTTGCCGGTATGGAAGGCAACCTGCTCGGTCTCGGCGAAGTAGTTGGTGGGGTTGCGGTCCAACGTGAGCTTGCCGATCAACTGAACAGGCACGAGTTCCTCGGGGACGATCTTCGTCGGGTCGAGCAAATCGATGCCCTCGTAGGTTTCGGTGCCGTCATCGGGCATCACCTGAATGCCCAGTTCGTATTCCAGCGGTGCGCCCGCCTCGATGCCGTCGGCCATGTCGCGCCGGTGATAATCCGGATCGAAACCGGCCGCCAATTGAGCCTCTTCCCACACCAGAGAATGAACGCCGGCAACAGGTTTCCAGTGGAATTTGACGAGACTCGTGTCACCCTTGGCATTCACGAGGCGGAACGTGTGAACCCCGAAGCCCTCCATGGTGCGGTAGGACCGTGGAATGCCTCGGTCGCTCATGTTCCAGAACACATGGTGAGTCGCTTCGGTGTGGAGCGACACGAAATCCCAGAAGGTGTCGTGCGCGGACTGCGCCTGCGGGATCTCGCGGTCCGGATGCGGCTTTCCCGCGTGGATGATGTCGGGGAACTTGATGCCGTCCTGGATGAAGAACACCGGGATGTTATTGCCCACCAGGTCGAAGACGCCCTCCTCGGTGTAGAACTTGACCGCGAAGCCACGAGTGTCGCGAACAGTGTCGGCCGAGCCGCGCGAGCCCAGCACTGTCGAGAATCGGCAGAAGACGTCGGTCTTTGTACCCTTTTTGCCCAGGAACGCTGCCCTGGTAACCGACGCCGTGTTGCCGTAAGCCTCGAAGAAGCCATGCGCCGCAGCGCCTCTGGCGTGCACCACGCGCTCGGGAATGCGTTCGTGATCGAAGTGAGTGATCTTCTCCCGTAGATGGAAGTCTTCCATCAGCGTGGGACCGCGCGAGCCTGCCTTGAGAGAGTGATCGGTGTCGGGCAACCGCACCCCTTGCGCGGTCGTCAGATAGCGGCCGGATTGGGCCCGCGGATCATCCTGTTCTGCAGTGCCTTTCGAGGCGCCGGTCGGGCTGACGGCGGCAGGGGCGGCTTGATCACGCTTACGCGAAGCAGGCATCTGTACCTCCACAAATGGTTGGACTGGGTGTTCCGGCCCTCGGCGCAATACCCGCCGATGTTGCGGCCAAACTCACCTAGTTTCGGGTGAAGAGTTCAGCGGCCTTGGTTTTGATCGTCTGGTAGACGAGATGGCGGGCGTTGGGATCGCCCTTGCCGACGGCCTGCGTCATGTTGAGCATCTGGTCGACTGTGACGTGCGGCGGGATCGGAGGAACTGCCGGATCGCAGCGTACGTCGAGCAACGTGGGACCCGGGACGCTCAGGGCCCAGTCCCACGCATCGCCCAGATCGGCTTCGCACTCGATGGTCATCGCATCGATGCCCATCGCGCGGGCCACCTCTGCATAGCTGACCGCGGGAAGGCTTTGTGAATCCGCGAATTTCGGCGCCCCGCCCATGGCGCGCAGCTCCCAGGTGACCTGGTTGAGATCGCCGTTTCCGAAGACGCAGATGATGAAGGGAAGTTCATCCCATTCCCGGCGGTAGCGGTTGATGGTGAGCAATTCGGCGAGACCGTTCATCTGCATGGCCCCGTCGCCGACGAAGGCGATGACGGGCCGGTCGGGATGGGCGAACTTTGCACCAAGGGCGTAGGGGACCGCACACCCCATCGTCGCGAGTGTGCCGGACACCGAGCCGCGCACACCGTCGGTGAACCTCACGCAGCGGGCGTACCACGTGGTCGACGACCCCGAGTCGGCGGTCACGATCGCATTGGCAGGCAACCTCTTCGACAGTTCCCACGCCACCCTCATCGGATTCACCGGCTGCGCGGAGGTGGTGCTCTGCTCCTCGATCACCGACCACCACCGCTGCACGTTCTTCTCGACAGTGTCGCGCCACGCGCTGTCGGCTTTGGGCCGCAGATGTGGCTGCAGCGCAGCCAGAGTCGCCCGGGCGTCGGCGACGATGTTGAGTTCGGTGGGATAGCGCATCCCGATCGAGGTTCCGTCGCTGTCGATCTGCACAGCGCGGGCCTGACCGAACTCAGGAAGAAACTGCGTGTAGGGAAAATTCGAGCCCACGATCAGCAGCGTGTCGCAGTCGCGCATCAGGTCGTAGCTCGGCCGCGTGCCGAGGAGCCCGATCGCGCCGGTGACGAATGGAAGATCGTCGGACAGGACGTCCTTGCCCAACAACGCTTTTGCGATTCCGGCGCCAGTCAGGCGGGCCACCTCGACAACCTCGTCCCGGGCACCCCTGGCACCCTGACCGATCAGGATGGCAACCCGTTCACCGTCGTTGAGGATCTCCGCGGCGCGTCGTACCTGGGCATCCGACGGTGTGATGATGCCGACGACATCGCCGGGATCGCTCGACGGAACATGCTTGAACTGGTGCTCGGGCGGCTCGTAGGTCTCCTCCTGCAGATCCGACGGCACGATGACCACGGTCGGGGCGCGGCGAGTTCTGGCGGTGCGGATCGCACGGTCCAGGACGGCAGGCAGTTGCGCGGAAGCGTTGACCTCGACGACATAGTCGCTGGCGACGTCGGCGAACAACGCCTGCAGGTCGACTTCCTGCTGATAGCTACCGCCCATGGCGGTGCGCGCAGTCTGGCCGATGATGGCCACCACGGGAACGTGGTCGAGCTTGGCGTCGTAGAGACCGTTGAGCAGATGAATGGCCCCGGGCCCCGAGGTGGCCATGCAAACACCGACCTCCCCGGAGAACTTCGCGTAGCCCACCGCGGCGAAGGCGGCCATCTCCTCGTGCCTGGTCTGGACGAATTTGGGGTCGTCGTCGGCGCGTCCCAGGGCCGAGATCAGCCCGTTGATTCCGTCGCCGGGGTAGCCGAAGATGTGGGTCACGTTCCATTGGCGGAGGCGATCGAGGATGAAATCGCCGACATCGGTGCTCATGCACGTGGCGGCTACCCCGGCCCGGCCCGCTCAAACTCGGTCTGCGCCCGTGTCCCGAAGCGGGGTTGTCCGCCCGGTTGGGTAGGGTTCCGCGCGTGACCTTCTCTGCCGCGATTGATTCTGTAAATGCCCGTCTCGCTGCGGAACTGGCGGTGGCGGAGAACCAGGTGGCCTCGGCGGTGCGCCTGCTCGACGAAGGCGCGACCGTGCCGTTCATCGCCCGGTACCGCAAGGAGGCCACCGGCAGTCTCGACGACGGCCAACTCCGGTTGCTGGAGGAACGCCTCGGCTACCTGCGCGAGCTCGACGAGCGGCGCAACGCGGTGCTGGCCTCCATCAAGGAGCAGGGCAAGCTCACCGCCGAGCTGACCGCCGCACTGATGGCCGCCGACACCAAAGCCCGGGTCGAGGACATCTACCTGCCGTACAAGCCGAAGCGGCGCACCAAGGCGCAGATCGCCAGGGAAGCCGGCCTCGAGCCACTTGCCGAGCGGCTGCTGGCCGACCCCACGCATGCCCCCGAGGAAGTGGCTGCGGAGTTCCTCTCCGGCGAGGTCGCCGATGTCGCTGCAGCACTCGACGGCGCGCGACACATCATCGTCGAACGAGCCGCCGAAGACGCCGAGCTCGTCGGGGGACTGCGCGAGCGTTTCTGGGAGCAGGCTTCGGTACGGACCCGGCCCGCCTCCGATGACGCGTCGACCTCGGAGAAGGCGCAGAAGTTCCGGGACTACTTCGACCACACCGAGCCACTGGCGACGATGCCGTCGCATCGTGTGCTCGCCGTATTGCGCGGAGAGAAGGAACAGGCGCTCTCACTTGCTCTCGACGGCGGTGAGGACGCCCAGTACCAGGCGATGATCGCTGACGCACTCGGAGTGGACCTGGCCGCCGGAGGCGCGGCCACGCCGTGGCTGGCCGCCACTGTCGGCTTTGCGTGGCGAACCCGGCTGTCGGTGTCGGCCTCGGTCGACGCACGTGTCCGGCTGAGGATGCGCGCCGAGGGGGACGCTGTCACGGTCTTCGCCAAGAACCTCAAGGATCTTCTTCTCGCAGCACCCGCGGGCAACCGCACCACGATGGGCCTCGATCCGGGTTTCCGAACCGGGGTCAAGGTCGCGGTCGTCGACGGCACCGGCAAGGTCGTCGATACCTGCGCGATATTCCCGCACCAGCCACAGAAGCAGTGGGATGCGGCCAAGGCCACGCTGGCCGCGTTGGCGGCCCGGCACGGCGTCGAACTGATCGCGATCGGCAACGGCACCGCGTCCCGCGAGACCGACGCTCTGGCAACCGAACTCATTGCAGAGATTCGAAGCGCGGGCGCGCCGGCGCCGGCCAAGGCAATCGTCAGTGAGGCCGGTGCATCGGTGTACTCGGCGTCGGCGTATGCGGCGCACGAGTTGCCCGAGCTCGACGTCACGCTGCGTGGTGCCGTGTCGATCGCGCGCCGCCTGCAGGATCCCCTGGCGGAGCTGGTCAAGATCGAGCCGAAGTCGATCGGCGTGGGCCAGTATCAGCACGACGTGGCCCCGGGCACCTTGGCCAAGAGTCTGGGTGCCGTCGTCGAGGATGCGGTGAACGCGGTCGGGGTGGACCTGAACACGGCGTCGGTGCCGCTGCTGTCCCGCGTTTCGGGGATCACCGAATCGCTGGCCGAGGCGATCGTCGCCTACCGCGACAAGTCGGGCCGGTTCCGCAACCGGCGTGCGCTGCTCGACGTTCCGCGCTTGGGCCCCAAGGCTTTTGAGCAGTGTGCGGGATTCCTGCGGATTCGCGACGGCGAGGATCCGCTCGACGCGTCCGGGGTGCATCCGGAGTCTTATCCGGTGGTCCGGCGCATCCTCGACCGGGCAGGTCTGACGCTTAGTGAGATCATCGGCGACGAGCGTGCCCTGCGCTCTCTGCGGCCCTCGGATTTCGCCGACGAGAGGTTCGGAATTCCGACCGTCACCGACATTCTCGGCGAGCTGGAGAAGCCGGGGCGCGACCCGAGGCCGGCGTTCACCACCGCCACATTCGCGGCCGGCGTCGAGAAGGTCGCCGACCTGAAGGTCGGCATGGTCTTGGAAGGTGTGGTCACAAATGTGGCCGCATTCGGCGCCTTCGTCGACGTCGGCGTGCACCAAGATGGGCTCGTGCACGTCTCCGCGATGGCCGACCGCTACGTCTCCGACCCCCATGAAGTGGTGCGGTCGGGTCAGGTGGTGCGCGTCAAGGTTGTCGACGTCGACGTGGAGCGGCAGCGAATCGGGCTGACCCTTCGCCTCAACGACGAGGTCAAGCCGGGCCGAGCCCCGCGCAAGGACGAGCGGTCCCGTAGCACGCCGCGAAAACCTCAGCGCACCAACAACTCCAGCGGTCGCGACACCAAGCGCCCCAGCGGATCACTGGCGCAGGCGCTGCGCGACGCCGGCTTCGGACGATGACTTCGGCAGCGCGTCGAGTGGGGGCGGCTGAGCTCGCAGCAGTCGCCGCCTGCCTCGTCGCGCTGCTCGGTGGCTGCACACGCCACGTCGATCAACCGCGGGCAAAACCCGAGTCCCTCGCCGCCCCGATCGGCACACTGCAGGTGGTCGACCTGCTCAGTCCGAAGGTGATCGGGGAGGACGGCAACCTGTTCGTCGTCGCAGAACCAGAGCGCTGTGCCGGTCTGGGCCGCGAGGTCGAGCCGCCGTTCATCGAGGCGGGCAGGCCTCTTGCCACCGACGGGGGCCACTGGACCAGCGACGACGGACAGTACTTCGTCGAGGAGATGGTCGCGGTGTACCGGGCGGAGTTCGATCCCGCCGCCGCTCTGCAGGCGGTGCGGGAAACCATCGACGAGTGCGACGGCACCACGCTGTCAGTCACCACGATGCGTGATCGCGTGTACGACTTCGAGGTCCAACCGCCGCCGGCGGAGGGGCCTGACGGCAGCGTGCTGTGGTCCCTGCGGGCCTTCGACTGGAACTGCGACAACCTGTTCGTCGCGGCCCACAACGCCGCCATCGAGATCACCACGTGCGGTGCGACCCCGGGCTTCGACGTCGTCGGGTTGGCCGAGGAAGCGCTCGAGCGCATCGAGCGGCTGGCCAACACCACGGCGTAGTCAGGCCTCGAGCTCGGCGCGAGAGCTGTCTTTGAGGTCGACGCCGGACCGCCCCAGCCTGCGTGCACCGGTCACCAGCGCCGCCGCGATGCGTGCCGCGGTGGCGTAGTCGAGGCCGCCAGGCGGGTGGATGTTCGAGATGCAGTTGCGGTCGGCGTCCGTACGGCCCGGCCGGGGCAGGTGGGTCAGGTAGATACCGAGACTGTCGGCGACCGACAGTCCGGGTCGTTCGCCGATGACCATCAACAGTGTCGACACACCGAGTGCGGCACCGATGTGGTCCCCGAGCGCCACCCGCGCCTGGGTGGCAATGACTGGTGGCGCCAGCCGATAAGCGCCGCCCAGCTCGCCGGCGAGCGCGGCCAGCAGGTTGGCGCCGTGGTCGGCCAGCGCCCGCGGAGACAGGCCGTCGGCGAGCACGACGCCGACGTCGGCGCCGCAGTGCGGCACCGCGCTCAGGTCTACCGGCGCGCGCCCGAGGTCCGGGCGCCGCAGATACTCGCTGCGGTCGGCGGCCCGGCTGCGCACGTGAGTCGGCGTTCCCAGGCCGAGAGCCTCGACCTCGGAGGCGAGTGCTTGCGCGTCGAGCGGGACGTGCACCGCGTCGCGCGCCGCCGAATGCGCCGCCTTGAACTCGAGCACACGCCGAGACGGTAGCGCATTACCACTGCGGCCCAACCCGATTCGCGCCTGGGTGCTCCGGCGCAGCGGCGCCCACACATCGTCGGCGGGAAGATTGTGTTCGGTCGTCATTGACCTGCCGCCAGGGCCAGCAGGGGAGAGGCGGCGGGATCTACCGGGAGAATGCGGCCCTCGCCGTCGGCCATCCCCAGCCGCGCCAGCCACGCCTCGAATTCGGGTGCCGGTCGCAGCCCCAGGGCCTTGCGCACGTAGAGCGCGTCGTGGAACGCCAGGCTCTGGTAGCCGAGCATGACGTCGTCGGCCCCAGGCACAGTGATGACGAAGGCGGCACCGGCCACCCCGAGAAGCGTGAGCAGGGTGTCCATGTCGTCCTGGTCGGCTTCGGCATGGTTGGTGTAACAGACGTCGACACCCATCGGCAGTCCAAGAAGCTTGCCACAGAAGTGATCTTCCAAGCCGGCCCGCACGATCTGCTTGCCGTCGTAGAGGTACTCAGGTCCGATGAAACCGACAACGGTGTTCACCAGCAACGGGTTCAGAGCTCGGGCAACGGCGTAGGCGCGGGTCTCCAGGGTCTGCTGGTCGACGGGCTTTCCGCCGGTGCCCAGATGCGCGCCTGCCGACAAGGCCGATCCTTGCCCGGTCTCCAGGTACATGACGTTGTCGCCGACGGTGCCGCGACCCAGCGAACGGCCCGCCTCGTCGGCTTCGTGCAACATCGGCAGGTTGATGCCGAAACTCGCGTTCGCACCTTGGGTTCCGGCGATCGACTGGAACACCAGGTCGACCGGGGCGCCCCGCTCGATGAGGTCGATCGTCGTCGTCACATGTGTCAGCACGCACGACTGCATCGGTATGTCGAATCGCTGGCGGATCTCGTCGAGCAGATGCAACAGATCCGACGTCGCATGAGGTGAGTCGGTGGCCGGGTTGATGCCGATCACCGCGTCGCCGCACCCCATCAGCAGCCCGTCGAGGGTCGCCGCCGCGATCCCGCGGGGGTCGTCGGTCGGATGGTTGGGCTGCAAGCGGGTGGCCAGCGTGCCCGGAACTCCGATCGATGTGCGGAATGCGGCATGTACGGTCGTAGCGGCGGCGACGGCGATCAGGTCCTGGTTGCGCATGATCTTCGACACCGCGGCGACCATCTCCGGTGTCAGTCCTGCGGTGACCGCCGCGATGCGCTCGGCGCTGTCTGGTTGAGATGCGCTGTCCAACAACCAATCCCGTAATCCGCCCACCGTAAGATGTGCGATCGGCGCGAAGGCGGCCCGATCATGGGTGTCGATGATCAGACGGGTGACGTCGTCGGTTTCATAGGGGACGACCTGCTCGTCCAGGAACGTCGCCAGCGGAAGGTCGGCGAGAACCCAAGCCGCAGCTGCCCTTTCGGCGTCGGACTGGGCTGCGCACCCGGCCAGTTCATCGCCCGAGCGCAGCGGCGTCGCCTTGGCCATCACGTCGACCAGCCCGTCGAACTGATAGGTGTGCCCGGAGATCTGCTGGCGGTAGGTCATCTGAGCTCGTCCTCGGCGGCGGCCAGTGCGGCGAACTCCTCATCGGGGGAGTTGGCGACCAAGCGGTGCCGGCTGTAGAGCCCGAAGTACGCCATGAACAGCGCGAAGACGACGAGGCAGCACAGGGCGGCGATGTGGTCGACGAGGAACGTCGCGATCACGGCCAGCACCGCCACGACCAGAGCGAATCCGGTGGTGACGACGCCACCGGGGGTCCGGTAGGGCCGCGGCATCTCCGGTTCACGCCTGCGCAGCACGATGTGGCTGACCATCATCAGCACATAGCTCAGCGCGGCGCCGAACACTGCCATGTTGAGTAGTAGTGCTCCCTGGCCGGTCAGCGACAGGGCGAACCCGATCAGCCCGGGCACGATCAGTGCGAGCGTCGGGGCCTTGCGCGAGTTGGTCACCGACAGCGCGGTGGGCAGATAGCCCGCGCGCGACAGTGCGAACAGCTGTCGCGAGTAGGCGTAGATGATCGAGAAGAAGCTGGCGATCAGGCCGGCAAGCCCGATGTAGTTGACGACCTTGGCCCACATGCTGTCGCCCAGTGCTTCGACCAGAGGATTGCCGGACTCCGACATCGCCGCGGCCCCACCTGCACCCGTAGTCAGGACCAGTACCGCGACGCAGGTGACCAACAGCACCGCCATTGCCGCGATGATGCCCCGCGGCACATTGCGCTCCGGTCGGTCAGTTTCCTCGGCGGCCAGCGGCACTCCCTCGATCGCGAGGAAGAACCAGATCGCGAATGGGATGGCCGCCCACACGCCGAGCAGGCCGAAGGGCAACAGCTCGGATGCCCCTGCCGCGTCGGTGACGGCGATGTCGGTGAGGTTGGCGGGATCGAACCGCCCGACGGCGGCGACGGCGAACACGATGAGTCCGATGAGCGCGATCGCGGTGATGACGAACATGACTTTGAGCGCTTCACCCACTCCCGACAGGTGGATGCCGATGAAGATCGCGTACGCCGCGAGATAGACCCACCAGCCGTCCGTGATGCCGAAGAGGCCGAGGGATTCGACGTAGGCGCCGATGAACGTCGCGATGGCGGCCGGTGCGATCGCGTACTCGATCAGGATCGCGGTGCCGGTGGCGAAGCCGCCCCATGGTCCGAGAGCCCGCCGGGCGAACGTGTAGCCACCGCCGGCCGCGGGCAATGCCGAGGACAGTTCCGCCATGCCGAGGACGAGGGCGAGATACATCCCGGCGATGATCACCGCGGCGATCGCCAGTCCTCCGAACCCACCCTCGGCCAGGCCGAAGTTCCAGCCGGAGTAATCGCCGGAGATGACGTAGCTGACGCCCAACCCGGCCAGCAGCACCCAGCCTGCGGTGCCCCGCTTCAGCTGGCGCTTCTCCAGATAGGTGTCGGATTCGCGGTGTTCTTCGACGCCTTTCACGAGACGTGTCTCCCTTCATCGATGTGACCCAGCACACTAGTTGCCAAAGGGTTGCATTGACGTTGCATGAAAACGTGAAAAGCTTTGCCGGGCAACACATTTGACGTAACGGGAACAGGCGGGATCCACGCGACGACGACGTCGCACCCCGCTAGACGCGCGGGACCCGTGGGTTGGCGTTACGCTCCTGCCGATCCGCCGAGTGCCCGGGACGGATTTAAAGGTCGCTCACCCGACCTTTAGCGAAGCCTAAGGGCTGTGCGGAGCGGTGTCCAGCCATGCGCACGCACAACCTCACCTGTAACACCGGCCCGGCAGTGTTCGATGGATCACACAAGAACGACGATAAGGGGACGGCGTGGGCATGGTGCTGGGGTTGTCACTGACCTCCGACGATGTCGTCTGGGTGTTGGTCGACGAGGCTGACGGCACGGTAATCGACCACGACGTCATCGAGGTTCACGAGGACGCCGAGATGGCGGGCGCCGCGGCCCGCGGTGCCCACGCGATCGCGACCAACGGCGGGTTCGACGTCACCGGCGTCCGGCTCACCTGGTCCGATGTAGTGGCTCAGGATGGGCTGCGGCTGCGTACGCGCCTGAGCGCCTGCGGTTTCCGCACGGTGGAGGTCGTTCCTTATCGCTGTGCCGTCGCTGTGATGGTGCATCCTGACACCGAGCCCGGACTTGCTCTGGCTTATGGGGCCGCGGTCGCCAAGGTCGAGCCGAGCGAGGCGATCACGGCGCCGGTCGCTCGACAGGCCTCGGCCCGTCGCCGCCTCTCCAGGACACGCATCGGGGTCGGACTGCTCGGTGCGGCCGCCGTCGCGGCTCTCGGCGGTTTGCTGCTCTCGTCGGGTTCCGTTGCGCCCGTCGAGCAGACCGCCACCGCGGCAGCGTCAGCGCCCCTGCCCGATCCGGGCTGGGTGGCCGTGCCCGCGCCCTCCGACAGCGCGGCCAGCACCGTCCGCAAGGTGGTCAAGTCGCCCGAAGGAGTCGCCGACGAGGTTGACCAACGCCAGGTCGCTGTCCCGGTTCGCCAGGTTCAGCCCGCGGCGCCCGCGCCGGTGGCGCCGTCGATGGCCGCCGCGACCGGCGTGCCGCACCTCCCCGAAGGGGTCCCGCATCTCGCGGCGCCGGCCGATGTACCCGTCGTCGCGCCCTCCGCGGAGGTGCCTGCTGCCGTTGCCGCGGCAGCGCCCCTACCCGAATCGGCTCCTGTGCCCGAAAGCCTCCCGGCTCCAGAGGTGGTACCGACCGGCGAGCCGCACCTGCCCGAGGGGCAGCCGGTGCTGCCGTCGGCCCCCGAGATGACAGATCCGGCAATTCTGTTCAGTGCGCTGCCCTGACGGGTTAATCTCGACGCCGTGACGGCGGTGACGCACCAATTCGATACCGAAAACAGTCTCGTCGACCGGGCCCGCGGGCTGCGCGACCTGGTCCGTGAACAGGCAGCGACGTCGGAACGCGAACGCACGCTGAGCCCCGAGATCGTCGAAGCGATGTGGGCGAGCGGATTGATGACGGCTTTCAATGCGCAGGCCGCGGGCGGTGTCGAGCCAACGTTCACCGAGATGATCGAGACGTGGATCGAAATGGCTTGGCAGGACGGGTCATTCGGGTGGATCGGGATCGCGAATCTGCCGTCGTCGTTTGCCGCGTCGGCCTACCTTTCCGACGCCGGGTTCGCCGAAGTGTTCACCGCCAACGGCAACCGCGTCACGATGGGCGGTCAGTTCTTCCCCAACGGGCAGGGAGTCGCCGTCGACGGCGGCTACCGCCTGACCGGATCGTGGAGCTTCGGCTCGGGAACCGGTCACGCCCAATACGTCGCCGCCGGGTTCTTCCCCATGGTCGACGGAGAGATGCAGTGGATCAGCGAAGGTGTGCCCGACATGCGAGTCGCCGTCGTGCCCCGCGCAGACGTTGCGTTCAACGACGGCTGGCACGTACAGGGTTTGAAGGGCACCGGCTCCTACGACTACGCCGTCACCGACGTGTTCGTTCCCCACGACCGCACGTTTGCGCTGTTCACGCGCGAGCCCAAGCGGGGCAATTCGGCGGCGATGCGGATGGGCATGATGCCGGTCACCGCCGCGGGCCACGCCGCGTGGGCCCTCGGGGTCGCGCAAAGCATGCTCGACGACGTCGCGGAGCTCGCCGAAACGAAATTCCGGATGAGCGACATGGCATCGCTGGCAAGCAGGCCGACGTTCCAGAAGGGTCTCGCGCATCATGTTGCAGCATGGCGAGCGGCCCGTCTGCTGGTGCTCGACGCGTTCACCACTGCCGAGGCGGTCGTCGGCGGGGGAGGCGAGCTGACTCCGACGTTGCGCGCCGATATGCGAGTTGCGGCGGTGTTCGCCACCGACACCGCACGATCATGTGCGGAATGGGCGCACCTGGTGGCGGGAACCTCCAGCATCCGCGAGGGCAGCCGGCTGGAGCGGGCCTTCCGTGACATCTACACCGGAACACAGCACGCCTTCATCAGCGAGAAGGTCGCCATCGACGCCGCGCAGGTGTGGCTGGGGATCGTCGAGGATCAGTTCGGGCTCTGAGGCTCTGCGCGGGTCGGTCAGCGGCCGCGGCGTGCCGGTGGGTTACCACCGGGGCGTCTCGTTATATATGCTAAGTACTCGGCTGTTTCCGACCTGGAGCGAATTAATGACCTGGATCAAGAGCACACTGTCCGCTGCTGTCATGACGGGTGGGCTCGCGGCAGGAATGGTGGGTCTCGGTGCTGCCTCCGCCGGCGCGCAACCGGTCCCACCGCCACCCGTTCTCGGTGAGGTCCCCCCGGCATGGGCGCCGCCGAAACCCGCAGAGGTCTGGATCGGTCAGCCGGTCGTCTGGAACTCGGCCTGGGGCGGGCGCTGGGGCGTCTGGATCAATGGCGGCTGGATCTCCCTGACATCGAATCCTGTTACCGGCGGCGGATGATTCAGTGCGCACGCCACAACGAATGCATAGCTGCGCTTTATACTCACCCGGGGATTTGCGCACCCCAATCGACACGACGAGGCAGGAGCAACGATGACCGGACTGAAGAGCCGCGTCACGCGAATGGGTCTGGGCATCCTCGGAGCCGCCGCGGTCTGCCTCAGCGTCGCCGGACCGGCGGCAGCCGATAGCACCGAGGACTATCCGATTCCGCGCCGCATCATCCACACCACCTGTGACGTCGAGCAGTACTTGGCCGCGGTGCGCGACACCAACCCGGTGTACTTCGAGCGCTACATGATCGACCGCAGCAACCGCCCCGCCGACGTCCAGCAGATGGCTTTCGACCGCATCCACTGGTTCTTTTCGCTCGACCCTGTCGGTCGCCGCCAGTACTCGGAGAACACCGCCACCAACGTCTTCTACGAGCAGGTGGCGACGCGCTGGGGCAACTGGGCCAAAATCTTCTTCAACAACAAGGGCGTCGTCGCCCACGCCACCGATGTGTGCATGAACTACCCCAAGGGCGATATGTCCGTGTGGAACTGGGTCGTTCGGTAACTAGGTTTTGACACCGACCGTGATCAGGTCGGAGATCGGCGTCCACACCGGGCGTCGGACGCGGTGCTGATCCTCGACGGCGAAACCGGCCTCGGTGAACATCGTGCGCATCTCGCCGAGAGTCGGGGCGTGCGAGGGATTCAGCCGGTTCGCCAGAAGCCACTGGATCTGGAGACCGGGCAGCCGCTGCCGCGGACTCAAGGTGGCCACCGCCGCGAAACCGCCTGGCGCCAGCACTCGGTGGAACTCCCGCAGGGCGGCGGGCTGATTGAACCAGTGGAACGCCGAGGTGGTCACCACGGCATCCAGGGCGGCGTCGTCGAACGGTAGTTGCTCAGCCGGTGCGCGATGCCACTGAACTCGGGTTGATCGGCCGGCCGCCTGTTCCAGCATCCCTTCTGACAGGTCCACGCCGTAGACGGCATCGGGCTGCAGCTCACGTTCGATCCTGTCCGCGAGAATCCCTGTGCCACAACCGACATCGGCCACCCTGCGCGATCCATGGGCGCGCAGCAGCGCGATCATCTCGTTTTGCGGCGGGCGATACACCCACCGCTGCACGACCGCAGTGTCGTAGACAGGCGCCGCGAAGCCCCAGAATCCGGTGACCGCTTCGTTGAAGCCTCTGCGGCTGGGCAGACTCAGTTCTGTGCCTGACCCAGGATGGGCAGTTTGTCCGGGCAGTACGTGCGCAGCGCCGCGGCGAGGAACTTGTACGCCTGGTCGGTGGTCGCGTCCTTCTCGAGCTGGTTGTGCACGAACGTCGCCGACGCGAACAGATCGGGGTCGGTGCCCATTGTGATGCGTTTGCACGCGATCTTGCCGATCCAGGCGTTGTAGTCCTTTTGGCCGTAGATGCCGTACGTGTTCAGCTCGTTGGTGAACGCGGTGTCCGGATCCGCAGCGGCGGGTGCCGCGGTGCCCAGCGCTCCCAGTGACACGGCCGCTGCGGCCACACCGATCATGAGGCGCTTCATGCCCTCACTCCTTCCGACGGATCCGTTTGCAGCCCACCAGGTCTCGGCCAGGGCGCGGGGACAGGGCGGGTGCGTACCCGCTGCGGCCACCAGAACCACGGACCCAGTAACGCGGCGATGGACGGTGTCATGAACGCTCGAATCACCAGCGTGTCGAACAACAGACCCAGACCGATCGTCGTGCCGACCTGCCCGATGACGGTCAGCTCGCTGACCGACATCGACATCATCGTAAGCGCGAAGACCAGCCCTGCGGCCGTTACGACGGAACCACTGCCGCCCATCGCGCGGATGATGCCGGTGCCGATTCCTGCATGTATCTCCTCTTTGAGTCGGGAGACCAGCAGCAGGTTGTAGTCGGCGCCGACGGCCAGCAGGATGATCACCGCCATGGCGAGCACCATCCAGTGCAGCTCCTGGCCCAGGATGTGCTGCCACAGCAGCACCGAGAGCCCGAACGATGCGGCCAGCGACAACACCACGGTCCCGACGATCACCGCGGCCGCGACGACGGCCCGCGTCAGGATCAGCATGATGATGAAGATCAGGCCCAGCGCCGAGATGCCCGCGATCAGCAGGTCGTAGTTGTTGCCATCCTGCATGTCCTTGAAGGTTGCCGCGGTACCGCCGAGGTAGACCTTCGAACCCTCAAGCGGAGTGCCCTTGATCGCCTCCTTGGCCGCCGTCTTGATCTTGTCGATCTTGGCCACGCCCTCGGGGCTCAGCGGATCGCCCTCGTGGGAGATGATGAAGCGCACGGCATGGCCATCGGGGGACAGGAACTGCTCCAGGCCGCGCTGGAAGTCGGCGTTCTCGAAGATTTCCGGCGGTAGGTAGAACGAATCGTCGTTCATCGAGTCGTCGAACGCCTCACCCATGGCGTCGGCGTCCTCCGACATCGCCGCCATCTGATCCTGCTGACCCTTCTGCGACTGATACATCGTCAGCATCATCGTGCGCATGGTCTTCATGGTCTCGATCATCTCGGGCATGAGCGCGACCATCTGCGGCATCAGCGTGTTGAGCCGGCGCATGTCCGGCAGGATCTCCCGGAAGTCGTCGGTCATGATGTTGATGCCGTCGAGCGTGTCGAACACCGACCGCAGCGCCCAGCACACCGGGATGTTGTAGCAGTGCGGTTCCCAGTAGAAGTAGTTGCGGATAGGTCGGAAGAAGTCATCGAAGTTCGCAATGCTGTCGCGCAGATCCTCGATGTCGGTGAGCATGTTCTCCATCTTGGAGACCATGTCGTTGGTGATCGATGCCATCTGAGCAGTCAGATTCGACATCTTCTCCATGGTCGCGATGGTGTTGGCCATCTCGTCGGCCTGCACCAGCATGTCGGCCATGCGGTCCTGCATGTACTTCTCGTTGAGGCGCTGGGTGGTGCCCTGCATGCTCATCTGGAACGGGATCGACGTGTGCTTGATCGGCTTGCCGTCGGGACGGGTGATGGCCTGCACGCGGGCAATGCCCTCGACCCTGAACAGCGCCTTGGCGATCTTGTCGATGACCAGGAAGTCCGCCGAGTTGCGCAGGTCGTGATCGCTTTCGATCATCAGCAGCTCGGGGTTCATGCGGGCCTGATCGAAGTGTTCGTCGGCGACCGCGTAACCCTCGTTGGCGGGCAGGTCGGCAGGCAGGTAGTCGCGGTCGTTGTAGTTGGTCCGGTAGCCGGGCAGCGCCAGCAGGCCGACCAGCGTGATCGCCATCGTCGCAATCAGAATCGGCCCCGGCCAGCGAACCACCGCGGCGCCGATCTTGCGCCAGCCCCGGATCCGCATGGCGCGCTTGGGTTCCAGCAGCTTTCCGAAGCGTGTTGCGATGCTGATGATCGCGACCATCAACACCACGCCCGCCATCACGACGACGAACATGCCGATCGCCAGGGGGACACCCATGGTCTGGAAGTAAGGCAGCCGGGTGAAGCTCAGGCAGAACGTCGCGCCCGCGATGGTGAGGCCGGAACCGAGCACGACGTGCGCCGTGCCGTGGAACATCGTGTAGTAGGCCTGTTCCTTGTCCTCACCAGCAGAACGGGCCTCTTGATATCGGCCTATCAGGAAGATCGCATAGTCGGTGGCTGCCGCGATCGCGAGCGTCACCAACAGGTTCGTCGCAAACGTGGACAGGCCGATGATCTCGGTGTGGCCGAGGAACGCGACGACACCGCGGGCGGTGGCCAGTGACAGCACGACCATGACGAGCGTGATCAGCACCGTCACGATCGATCGGTAGACCAGCAGCAGCATCGCGATGATGACGGTGAACGTCACCGCCTCGATCATGCGCATGCTGCGGTCGCCGGCGATGTGCTGGTCGGCGGCCAGCGCCGCCGGACCTGTCACATAGGCCTTGACCCCCGGCGGTGCCTCCAGGCTGTTGACGATGCTCTGAACGGACTTCACCGACTCGTTTGCCAGCGCCTCACCCTGGTTGCCGGCGAGTTTGACCTGGACGTAGGCCGCCTTGCCGTCGTTGCTCTGCGAGCCCGACGCGGTCAGGGGGTCGCTCCAGAAGTCCTGAACCGACTGCACGTGTGCGGTGTCGGCCTCGAGGCGGTCGACCAGTTCGTCGTACCAGGCGTGCGCCTCGTCGCCGAGCGGCTGCTCCCCCTCGAAGACGATCATGACCGAGCTGTCGGAATCGCCTTCCTCGAACAGCTCGCCGACCTTCTTCATCGAGATCATCGAGGGCGCGTCATTGGGGCTCATCGAGACCGCCTGGGCCTCGCCGACCGCTTCGAGCTGGGGGACGAAGACGTTCAGGCAGACGATCACGCCGACCCAGACCACGACGATCGGCAGCGCGAACAGTCGGATCATCCGCGGGATGAACGGCCTGTGGGGCTGGCGTGCCGAGGGGAACTCGTCGGTGCGGGCGTCGGAAACTGTTGCGCTCATGCGGATTTCACGAAGCAGAAGGTCTGGGCATTCAAGCCGTCGGTCGTCCTCTCGTCCTTCAACTCGTCGTCGACGAATATCCGGCAGGTGATGGTGCTGCCGTCGCCCTGGGCGACGATGTTGGGTGCCGCGGACGGCTCGGTGGTCTCCAGCGTCAGCGACCAGGGGAGTGCGGCTCCGTCGACGCGCTGGGGCTTGGCGTCGAGATCGAGGTAGTTCACATCGGCATAGCTGCCGGTACCGGTGATCTCGTAGCGAACGACTTTGGGATCGAACGGTTCCGGGAGATCGGCGAAGTTGCGGGGGGTCTCGATGATGCCCTCGGAACCGAAGAAGGTACGGATGCGGGCCACCGTCAGACCGGCGATGACGACGACGACGATGATGAGCAGCGGTAGCCACACCTTCTTGCCGATTGCTAGCACGGTTGCTGACCCCGCGGAGTGGCGCGCATGTGACCCCTGGAAAATATTCGTGACTATTGTTTGGCTGATCGTAACTTAGCGCGTTTAAGTTCTCATCCAGCCACAGATTAGCTCAAGCGATTGTGTCCCTGCTAACTCATTTCGCACGCGCGCGATCCAGGTCACAATTTGACGCTTGCGGTGTTTGTCTCAGCGCTGCTAGACATAGCGGCAGCCCAATGCTGAGCAGTCGCACAGCCGACGAGGAGCGTGCCGGGATGACCGTGTACTACGACCCCTACGACCTGAACATCACCGCCGACCCCTACCCAACCTATGCGCGCTTACGTGACGAAGCACCTCTTTATTACAACGAACGCTACGACTTCTGGGCGCTGTCGCGTCACACCGACGTCGAGAAGGCGTTGCTGGACTGGGCGACCTTCTCCAACAGCCGCAGCGACATCCTTGAGCTGGTCAAGTCCGACTTCGCCATGCCCGAAGGCGTGATGATGTTCGAGGACCCGCCCGAACACACCATGCTGCGCGGATTGATGTCGCGGGTGTTTACGCCCCGCCGCATGGCCGAGATCGAGGACCAGATCCGGCGGTACTGCGTGAGCTGCCTCGACCCCCTGGTGGGCTCGGACGGTTTCGATGTCATCGCCGAGCTCGCCGCGATGATGCCGATGCGGGTGATCGGCATGCTGCTCGGCATCCCGGAGTCGGAGCAGGTTTCGGTGCGTGACGCCAACGATGCGAACCTGCGGACCAAGCCGGGTGCGCCGATGAAGGTCGCCGACCCCGACAGGATCGCCGACGGCCGCATCTATGCGGATTACGTCGAATGGCGCTCGGCCAACCCCTCCGACGATCTGATGACCGCGCTGCTGAACGTCGAGTTCACCGATGAGCACGGCGTCGAACGCAAGCTGACGCGCAAGGAAGTGCTGCACTACACCCAGGTGGTGGCCGGCGCCGGAAACGAGACCACCGGGCGGCTGATCGGCTGGCTGGCCAAGGTGCTCGCCGAGCACCCTCACCAGCGCAGGCAGATCGTCGACGACCGGTCACTGCTGGGACGCGCCGTCGATGAAACCCTCCGCTTCGAACCCACCGGACCACACGTCGCGCGTTATCTCGCAAAGGATTTCGAGTACGGCGACACCACCGTGCCCGCGGGGAGTGCGATCCTGCTGCTCTTCGGCGCCGCCAACCGCGACGAGCGCCGATACCGCGATCCCGACACATTCGACATTCATCGCGACAACATCAGCCACCTGACGTTCGGAAAGGGTCTGCACTACTGCCTGGGTGCCAACCTCGCGCGCCTCGAAGGCCGCGTCGCACTCGACGAACTGCTCAACCGGTGGCCCGAGTGGGATATCGACTACGGCAGCGCCCAGCTGGCCCCGACCTCCACGGTCAGGGGCTGGGAACACCTACGGGTGCTGGTCGCCTGAGGCGCCGGAGCCTTCGCTGTCGGGGCCGGAATCGCCGCCGGCATCGAGGACGCTGACGGCGATGCCATACGGCAGGAAGCGCACGCGGCGCTTCGGGTCGGTGTTGTCCTTGTTCGCCCGCAGCGCGTCCAACTCCGTCGGATACACCTGCTCGATGTGGGCGCCGCCCGCGTCGTCGATTGTGTAGATCGCCCACACGCCATCGCCGGCCTCGCCGGTGGTCTCAGGCCGGGGCCGCGGACGCGTGCCGCGCGAGAACTCATCGAACAGCGCAGACCACCCCGCCCGCTCACCAGGTGTGCCGACGAACCTTCCGAGGCCGTCCAGCGCCTCCTTGAGCCCTTCGCCCGCCTCGCGCACGACACGGTCCAAATCCTCGGGGTCGAATCCGAAGGGTCCGTTGCTCCTGGCCATGTGGTCCTCCTCGTGGCAGCGCAGAAAACGCTGCCGTCAGAGACCAGTGTGCCTGCGACGGCAGGTCTAGTCGACTGTCGCGCGGCGAGGTGGTAGGCAACCATATGCCCTTCACACACGCCGACGCGCTGGCCGCGGCGCAGCGCTCGCTCGTCGCCGCGGGAACGCACGACCGCGACGGCTGGATCGGGCTGTTCACCGCCGATGGCAGGGTCGAAGACCCGGTCGGGTCGGCGCCACACCGGGGGCATCCGGCGATCGGGCGGTTCTACGACACCTTCATCGCCCCGCGCTCGATCTCGTTCCGACCCGACGGCGATACCGTCGTCGGTTCCATCGTGATCCGCGACGTCGAACTTCAGATCGAGATGTCGTCGTCGCTGACGATGACCGTCCCGACCTACATCCGCTACGACATGCGCGACGAGCGCGGGGAGCTCAAGATCGCCGCGCTGTCGGCCTACTGGGAGCTACCCGCGATGATGGGCCGGTTCGCCCGGGCAGGTCTGGGTGCCGTGCCCGCCGGTGTGTCGCTGGGCAGGACGATGGTCGCCAATCAAGGTCTCGGCGGCAGTCTCGGATTCCTCAGCGGGTTCCGTGGACTGGGCAGCGGTGGCAAAGCGCTGTTCGGCCGTTTCCTCGACGACGTCTGCGGAGGAGACGAGGTCGGCATGCGGCGCCTGCTCTCGGACGCCACGCTGACCCTCGGGGACAGCGAGCCGGTGACCTCATCTGATCTTGTCAAGAACCTTTCAGGTGGCAACTGGAGCAAGCTGATCGGCGCCGGTCGTTCTGTCGCGGCGCGCATCGACCGCGACGGGCGGCGAAGTGTGCTCATCGCCGAAATCGGGGCCGGGACGGGCGCGGATCGCACTCGCATTACCCGGCTCCGCCTTTTCGCCGAGGTCAACTGACGGCAACGTTTCGGTCGCGGTGTCGCCCGGGGCGAGCTGAACGTGAGAACGTAACAGCACCATGTCAGAGTCTGTTGCGTCCAGCCCGCCCGGCGGTGACCCTTTTCCCGGCAACTTTCTGACCTACGAGCAGTTCGGCCGCAGGTTCTTCGAGATCGCCGTGACAGAGCAGCGGGTCGGCGCAGCGATCGGCGAAATCGCCGGCGAGGCCTTCGAGATGGGCCCGATCGCGCAGGGACCCGGCCGTATCGCCAAGGTGACTGCGAAAGTCCGCATTCAGCAGCCCAAGGTGACCCGCGACGTCGGCGAGCTGATCACCTTCGCGATCCGGATCCCCCTGGAGATCGACATGGTCGTCGACCTCCGCATCGACAAACCGAAGTTCATGGTCTTCGGCGAGATCTCGCTCCGTGCGACCGCCAAGGCGGCCGAGCCGCTGCTGCTGATTCTCGACGTGGAGAAACCGCGCGCCTCCGATATCGCGATCCACGTGACGTCGAAGTCCCTGCGCGGCGAAGTGGTGCGCATCATCGGCGGCGTGGACGCCGAGATCAAACGCTTCATCGCCCTGCACGTCGCCGGCGAGATCGACAGCCCAGGATCACAGGAAGCGAAGGTCATCGACGTCGCCGAGACCATCGCCGACACCTGGACCGGCGTCTGAGTCTCACGCCTCTGCCATCGCTCAGGCATCCTTGAGTGCCCGTACGGTCTCGAGCTCGGGGCGCCGCGGCGGACGGCCGGTGCCCACCGACTTGCCGCGCATGTGCATCCACAGGTACGGCATCATCATGTTCTGGGTCCACAGCATCTGCGAGTACATCCGCGACCGGAACGACGGCAGCGCGGCCGCCGGATCGGCAACCGCCCAATCATGGTTGCTGCCGGGGAGCCCGAGCGCCTCGGCAGCCGCGGCGGCGAACAGCGCGTGTCCCTTCGGCGAGCCGTGCACCCGGTCGAGGGCCCACACGTCGGGCTGAGTCATCGACGGCGCCACGAACAGATCGACCAGTCGGAAGCCGTACTGTGCCGCGGCGGCCCGGATGCGCTCGTTGATCGTGAGAAGCCGCTTGGCGAGCACCCGTCCGATCGGAAGGATTCGGGCGAGGTCCGGGAACGTCGTCGTCACAACCGTCGCTCCCGATGAGGCGAGCCGCACATGCATCTCGTCGAGTTGTCCCAGCGCGCGGTCGAAGCCCCTACCGGGCCTCGTCATGTCGTTCATCCCGACGCACACGGTGATCAGGTCGGCCTGCATCGCGATCGCCCGCGGCAACTGCTCGTCGAGGACATCACGGATCTGTCGTCCGCGGATCGCGAGGTTGGCATAAAGCAGTCCGGGCCGGACATCGTCGAGCATTGCTGCGAGGCGGTCGGCGAAGCCGGCGAGACCGGTCTCGTCGTCGCCGTCCCAGAGGCCCTCCGTCTGACTGTCGCCCAGCGCGACATACCGGGAATACCCCAACACAGAGGCGACTCTAGCGGCGCGCGGCGTCCATCACCTGCCGCAGGCCGACGGTGTCGGCCATCCGGCCGAACCGGGTCGGCTCCGCCACCGGGTCACAGCAGCCTGCCGAGGTGAACGACAATGTCCTCCAACAGTTTCGGGGGCAGTTCGGTGCGCCACTCGGGCAGCCGTCCCGACACCTGCACCACCCCCGGGGCGAACGTGACGGCGGTGAGCTGCAGGTTGTGAGCCATTTCCGGCAGCCGTACCGGATAGCTCGGCGTCCTGGCAGGTAACCGCCATCCTCGGGTGCCGATGCCCAGGCGGCGGGCGGTCAGCCACAGCGTGGTGCCGTCGAGCCTGGCCTCGACCTCGACATGCCCGAGTCGGGGTCGGTTGGCCAGCCGAAGACGCGCGACGCCGTCGGGGCCCACCGCGGCGGTCAGCCGCGGTGCCGCAGCGCGGAACAGGGCGTCGAGCGCGGACGCGGGCAGGTCCAGTGTGACGTCGACCGGAGCCGCCACGAGTACCGGAGGTGCGCCCGGTTTCATGTGGACGTTGTGGGCCTTGACCGTCGCGGCATCGAATCTGCTTGTCCGCCAATGGATATCCGCAGCTTTCGCGGTGACATCGTTGAGTTGTCCGACGGCCAGTCCGCGGGTGTCGAGGCGGGAGTCGAACTCGGTGACGGTCATGGTCAGATCGCCGTCGTCGAGCCGTACGGTCATCCTGCGGCCGAGGACGAGCCTGCGCACGGTGACGAACAGCGTGCGGTAAGCGGCGGCGGCGCCACTGTTCACGGGCACCATCGCGGTCGCAAACCACAGCGAGGACAGCAGCTCGACCGGACGTGACGGGTCGAACCGCCGAGGACGGGTCATGATGGCGTCCATATTATCGTCGGGGCCGTGCCCAAGCTCAGCGCCGGACTGCTGCTGTTCCGCGAAACCGGCGGAACCCTCGAAGTGCTCATCGGACACCCCGGCGGCCCGTTCTGGGCGCGTAAAGACAAAGGCGCGTGGTCGATTCCGAAAGGGGAGTACGTCGACGGCGAGGATCCCTGGGCGGTCGCACAGCGCGAATTCCTGGAGGAACTCGGAAAACAACCTCCCATGGGCGTCCGGATCGACCTGACGCCGCTGCGCCAGCCCGGCGGCAAGATCGTCACCGCGTACGCCGTGCGCGGCGACCTCGACCTCGAGGGCACCTTCAGCAACACCTTCACGCTGGAATGGCCGCGCGGGTCGGGAACGTTCAGGGAGTTCCCGGAGGTCGACCGGGTGGGATGGTTCGACGTCGCGGCGGCGCGGGAGAAGCTGCTGAAGGGCCAGCGCCCGCTGCTGGATCAGCTCGAGGATGCACTCGGACGCGGCGGACCGGACGGGTCTCGATCGCATTGATGGTCAGCGCGCGGCCGTGGAAGCGCCACCCGTGCGGTGTGCGCAGATACTCGTCGTCGTAGCGCAGGTGCCACACCAGATCCGCAGCCGCGCCATTTCCGTCCAGCGTCCAGTGGTGTGCGATACAGGTGATGCGTCCCAGCGCGTAACCGCGGTCGTCGCCGGGCGCATAAACCTCACCGACGATCGCGTGCTCGGTGCGGGCGACCCCCGCCAACGCTGCCAGCGCGGTCCGCACGCCGGTTCGGCCGTGATGCGTGCGCACCGGGTCCAGGGATCGCGGCGGATCGGGGGTCCGCAATTCTGCTGTCGCGGTGAACAATTCTCCTACATCGTCGAACCTTCGGTCGTCGACGGCGGAGGCGTAAAGATGGACCAGGTCGGAGACTGCGAGCCGGTCGGCGACGTCCAGCGTCACGGCAGCGGTGGCCCGCCGTTGCTTCTGCGGATGTCTTCGCGGCACTCTCTGCGGGTCTGGCCGGTCTGCGCCATGCAGGTCAGCACCGGGAACGCCTCTTCGGCAGACACGGGCGGTTCTGTCGGATCGGGCGGCGGTGTCGACGTGGGGCTGGGAACCTCGCCCTGGGTCAGCGACCAGATGGTGGTGCCCGAGCCCGGGACGGATGCGCAGTAGGCCGTCGCGCCAGTCTCCGTCGTCGCGGTGGCGTCCAGCGGGGTGCAGTTCGCGCCGATGACGGCGGCGGCCGGGGCCGCCGCCGACGTCACGGTGTCGGTCACGGTCGCCTCGGTGGTCGTCGTGTCAGTGACGGCCGGGACCGGCGGCGGCGCCACGCTGGAGGCGGCGGTGGTGGGCGTCGTCGTGGGTGGGCGCGCCGACGGCTGTTGCTCGCTGTCGGCGCGCAGGAACTCCATCGCCGCCACGCCGATCGCCACGACGAGTAGCACCGCGAGCACGGCCGGTGCCAGGACCGCGGGCCGCAACCACGCCGGCCTGGCCCGATCGGCCGGCTCTGGTGCGGGGCATTGCGCCAACCGGGTGACATCGGAAACGTCTTGTCCGGCAACGGTGAGGCGGTGGCTGAGCGCGTGCGCGAAATCCGTGCACCGCTCGAAGCGATCGGCGGGATCCTTCGCGAGCGCCTTGGCGAGGACCGGGTCCGCGCCGGACAGGTCGGGGCGGTGTCCGGCGACGGTGGGCGGCTCCGCCGAGAGGTGCGCACTGATCACGACGGCCGGATTCGAATGGGCGAACGGGGGTTTACCGGTCAACAGGTGGAACGCCGTCGCCGCCAGTGCGTACTGATCGGCGCGACCGTCGAGGTCGCGGGCCATCAGCTGCTCCGGTGCCGCGTACGACACCGTCCCGACCGTCATATTCGTGGCGGTCAAACCGCTGATGTCGTCTTCCCAGCGGGCAATGCCGAAGTCCGCCAACAGTATTCGCTGATCTTTAGAACCGGGGCGGGCCAGCAGGATATTGGCGGGTTTGACGTCGCGGTGAAGTAGATGGCGTTCATGGGCGTAGTCGAGCGCTTCGGCGACCGCGGTGACGATGTCGGCGACCTGCTGTGCGGGCATGCCGTCGCCGTGGCCTGCGGCGAGCAGATGCGCTGCATCAGTGCCCTCGACATAATCCATCGAGATCCAGATCTGACCGTCGTATTCGCCGCGGTCATGCACTCCGACGATGTGGGGATGCCACAGCGTTGCGGCGATGTCGGCTTCCCGATTGAAGCGCTGCCGATACTCGGAGTCCGCAGACACCGTGGCGGGCAGGATCTTCAGCGCATCCTGGCGGGGGAGTCTCGGGTGCTGCGCGAGATAGACCTCGCCCATGCCGCCGGCTCCGAGCAGGCGAACGATCGTGTACCCCGCGAACGTGTCGCCAGCGGCCAACGGCATTGCCGAATACTACAGACGGGGCGCCAGGGTCTCAGAGATCCAACGTCAGGCCCGAACCTTCTGCGGCGCGGGACACGCAGGTCAGCATCATCCCGGCAGCCCGCTCCGGATCGGTCAGCAATGTGTCGCGGTGATCGACGGACCCCGCGAGCACCCGGATCCGGCAGGTCCCGCAGAAGCCTTGCTGGCAGGAGTACGGCGCGGTGACGCCGGCCCGGCGAAGCGCAGCGAGCAGAGTCTCCTCGGCGAGCACCTCGACCGTTTCGCCGCTGGAGGCCGCCGTGACCCGGAACGGTCTGCCGTCGACAACCGGGGGCGCCGCAAAGCGTTCGAAATGGAGTTCGACGTCGTCGCGTCCGACCAGGGCGGACCTGATGGCGGTGAGCATCGGGGCGGGCCCGCACGCATACACCGCGGTACCCGAGGGGCAGTCGCCGAGCAGTTCGACGGCCGACGGCAACCCGCTGCGGTCGTCGGTGCGGACCTCGACGGCCGCGCCGTAGCCCACGACCTCGTCGACGAACGGCAGGCTGTCGAGGGAACGGCCGGTGTAGACCATCGACCAGTCGATGGCCAGGCGGCGGGCCGCAGCGAGCATCGGCAGGATCGGCGTGATGCCGATACCGCCTGCGATGAAACGGAATCGGCGGGCGGGGGACCCGTAGCCGGGCACGGTGAGGGGGAACGCGTTGCGCGGACCGTGCGTGTGCACGGTCGACCCCACCGGCAGGGCGTCGTGCACCTCCACCGATCCGCCGCCGCCGTCGGGGATGCGCCGTACCGCGATCCGGTATTCAGATGCGGCAGCGGGGTCACCGCACAGCGAGTACTGGCGCACCGCGCCGCTGGGCAGGTGCACGTCGAGGTGGGCGCCGGGATACCACGGCGGCAGAGGGGTTCCGTCGCCGGAGGTGAGCGTCAGCTCGACGACGTCCTGGTCTCGTGCCACGGTGCGCCGCGCGGCGACCGTCAGGCCGAAGGTGTCCGGTGCAGTCTCGGGCGGCCGGATGCGCCGCACCGCCGCCGACAGGGCGAAGAGCCCCGAGATCGCCGAATCGGCCAGGCTCAGCGTCGGGTCGTGCCGCATCCTTCCCGACGCGCTCGGCGGGACCCGGCGGTGGCGCTCGAAGAGTCTCATCACAGGTGTGCGGCGCGCGCCGCCGGTGAGGTGGCCAGATAGGCCACCGCCTGGGCGGTGGAACCCAGCTGCTCCGGCGAATAGCCGGGACGGAAATAGCCGAGCGTGCTGGAGCCGAAAAGGTTGCGGTACAAGGGGAGTAGGCCCAGTTTGGAGTCACGCATGCGCATCTTGTTGAATGTCCACCAGGTGGCATCCACCGTGGGGTCGTGCTTCACCAGATACCAGGCCGCCCGCTGGAAGAAGACGAACAGCATCGTCGCCGACATCGCCATCGCGCGGATCCTCGCGAAGTAGCTGTCGTGAAAGTAGACGGCGACGTCGTGGGCGACGCTGCGGTGTTCGACCTCTTCGCTGCCGTGCCAACGGAACATGTCCACCAGCGTCGGGTCGGCGCCGTGGTCGTCCCAGGAGCAATTCAGCGCGAAATCGCCCATGACAGCGGTGTAATGCTCGATCGCGGCGATCAGCCAGAGCCGGTCGCACAGGTGATTCATCCGGCGGGCTTCGTCGACGGCACCGTCCAGCGGAGCGAGTACCCCGCTGAACAGATGTTCGATCTGGTCGAGGATCGGCGTCGGGTCCACGCCGTGATGGACCATGAACTCGTGCAGGACCTGATCGTGCACGTCGGCGTGGGTGGCTTCCTGGCCGATGAACCCCCGGATGTCGTCTGCCAGCTTGGGGTCTTTGACCATCGGAAGTGCCTCGTTGAACGTCTCTACGAACCAGCGCTCACCTGCGGGCAGCACGATGTTGAGCACGCTGACGACGTGCGAGGCCACCGGATGGCCGGGGATCCAGTGCAGCGGCACATCGGCGACGTCGAAGTGCACCTTGCGGGCCTGGATCTGGACGGGACCGGGATCGATCTCCGCGGCGAAACGGCGCGGTCGCAACATTGCGGCTCCTGTTCGTCGGTGAACTCAGCAGAGTTTACGACGAAGCAGCCCCGTTAGTGGGAACGCGGGTACCGGTTAGATGACTGCGGACCTCAGGGCTGCGGCGACGTGTTGGCGATGATCGGCGCGCCGCCACCCTGCGGGACGTTCTGCACGATGCCGGGAGCGGGCGGCGCCATCCCGGCGCCGGGAGCGCCCGCGATCGGGACCAGCGGAGTCGGGGTGACGGTGGTGACGCCATTGGCTCCGACGGTCGGTCCACCGGTCGGACCCATGGCTTTGATCTGGTCTGCTGCGGCCTGCGTGCAGTCGAGCATGAGCAGCATGCGGCCGCCGCTGGTGACTTTCTGCGAACCGACCAGGCAGGACGACTGGGGCAGCACACTGCCGGTGGATCCGCCGAAGTAGGCCTTGACGCCCTGGCTTTTCAGGATCGCCAGCGCGCGCCCGTATTGCTCGCCGATGACGTTGGAGGGATGAGCCGCTGCACCCGGCTGTGGTTGCGACATCGCCACACCGGTGCCGACCAGCGCGGCTGTTCCGGCGGCGAGCAATCCGCCGCTGAGCGCAACGAACTTGTTCACGACAACTCCCTCGGGTTCGGTATGCGGTGCGAACATATCGCAGCAGTGACGAATGTGAAACCGCTGCAGCGGGCGTCGGTGTTACACGCCAGCCGCGTTCGCGCTGTCAGGGTGCCCACATGTTGACCTGACTCTGATGCCGAGAAGGTATCAACCTATGCCGAAAACGGCTTGGACAGGTATCGACCGATCTGCCTAGCTTATGACGTGACGCCCACCACACCTGTGCGTGCCGCGGATGTGGACCACACGGAACAAGGAGTGACCCCATGAACCTGGCCCTGCCCACCTCTCTCAAAGGCGGCTTCGCCGTGCTGGCAGCCGTCGGCCTGGCGGTGACCGGTTGCAGCGGAGTGCAGAGCTCCACCGGCGGCGAGTCGGGCGGCGACTACCCGTCGGGGACGGTCGAGATGTACGTCGGCGCATCGGCGGGTGGATCCAGCGACCTGATCAGCCGCGCGGTTTCGAAAGGACTGTCCGACAATCTCGGCGCCTCCTTCCCGGTCATCAACCGCGAAGGAGCCAACGGCGCACTCGCCGCAGCCGAAGTCGCCAATGCCACACCGGACGGCTCCAAGATCGCGATCCAGAATGCGTCGCTGTTCACGATCACCCCACTGGCCGTCGCCGAGAACGAGGTCACCAACCTCGACAGCTTCGACGTCGTGCAGGGCGTATCCCGCGACGACTACGTCCTTGTCACCAATCCGGCCAGCGGATACCGCACGCTGGAGGACATCAAGCGCGCCACCCGCGTGGTCCGATACGGGACCACCGGGGTCGGGACCGGCGCCCAGCTCTCGGCCGCACTGCTGTTCAAGACCAGCAATGTCAACGCCCAGGCCGTCCCGTTCGACGGCGGCGCACCGGCGCTGGCCGCAGTTCTCGGAAATCAGGTCGACGTCGCGAGCATCCAGGTCGGTGAGGCCATTGAGAACATCCAGTCCGGCAAGCTCACCGCACTGGCGGTATTCGGGCCCGACCGCATCGCCTACCTGCCGGATGTGCCGACGGCCAAGGAACAGGGTCTCGACGTCGAGGTCACGCAGTACCGCTTCATGACCGTGCCCAAGGGCACCCCGCAGGAGGTGCGCGACCGGCTCGTGGAAGGGATGAAAGCCACCTTCGCCACCGAGGAGTACAAAGCCTTCAACGAGCAGAACAGCCTCACCCCGATGGAGATCCCCGGCGACGAGGTCGTCGCGGCGCTCGAAGAGGACCGGCAGCGCTACGCCGACCTGGTCCAGCAATACGGCATCAACCTGCGCAACGAGGCCTGAGCCGTGACCGAACCCGCGCCGCACCCCCACACCCGCGACCTCCTTGCCGAGATCGAGGCCGAAGTCGCTCACGAGCTGGAGGAGGAGCGGCCCACCCCCGGCGAGCCCGTCTATCAGACGGTCGGCGCGTTGGTGGGGCTCGCGATCGGCCTCGGCGGCGGAGTGCTTGCGTTCCGCTACGGCCTCGGGTCGCTGAGCGAACCCGGCCCCGGGCTGTGGCCGTTCGCCGTCAGTGTCATCGTGGCCGTGCTGTCGGCGGTGCTGTTGGTGACAGGTCGCGGGTTGACCGACAGCGAAGCCTTCACCCGCAGTAGTCTGCTCGCCGTCGCCGGCATGGTCACGTTCGTCGTATTCGGTGTTCTGTTGCCGCTCACCGGCTTCGAGATCCCCGCGCTCGCGCTGTGCGTGATTTGGCTGAGGTTCCTCGGCGGGGAGAGCTGGCGCAACACCGTGGTGATCAGCGTGGTGACGGTCGCCGCCTTTTATTTTCTTTTTCTTTACGGCCTGCGGATTCCGTTGCCGCACTTGATATCTCTGTAGAGGCGACGCACGAAATGGATTTCACCGCATTCCTGGACGGGTTCGCTCTGGTCATTGAACCGAAGAACCTGCTCTACTGCCTGGTTGGCGTGCTGATCGGCATGGTCATCGGCGTGCTGCCCGGCCTCGGGCCCGCGGCCACCATCGCGATCCTGCTCCCGATCACCTACACCATCGATCCGGTGTCGGCGATCATCATGCTGGCAGGCATCTACTACGGCGCCCAGTACGGCGGCACCATCACGTCGGTGCTGTTGCGGCTACCCGGCGAGGCGTCGTCGGTGGTGACCGTCTTCGACGGTTTCGCGCTGGCCAAACAGGGCAGAGCCGGCACCGCGCTCGGCATCGCGGCCATCGGTTCCTTTGTGGGAGCCACGATCTCGATCATCGGGCTGACCTTGTTGGCGCCGGTGGTGGCCAGCGTCGCACTCGATTTCGGCCCGCCCGAGTACGCGGCGCTGGCACTGCTCGGCGTGCTCCTCGTCGCGACCATCGGCAGCGGCAACAAACTCAAGGCCTTGATCGCCGGAGCGATAGGCCTGCTACTCGCCACCGTCGGACGCGACAGCTTCACCGGCGCTTCGCGTTTCACCTTCGACAGCCTGCAGCTCGCGGATGGAATCGACTTCGTCGTCGTCGCGATGGGGCTGTTCGGCGTCGGCGAAATCCTCTACAACCTCGAACAGCGCCACCGCAAGGTCGCACCGCCTGCAAAGGTCGGAAACGCGTGGCCGTCGCGCAAGGATCTGCGGCAGTCCTCGGGAGCCATCGGGCGCGGGTCGATCATCGGCTTCGTGCTGGGGGTGCTTCCGGGCGGCGGTGCGGTGCTGTCGTCGATCGTGGCGTACGCGACCGAGAAGCGCCGCAGCAAGACCCCGGAACGCTTCGGCCGCGGTGCGGTCGAGGGCGTCGCGGCTCCCGAGACGGCCAACAACGCGGCGGCCACCTCGTCGTTCATCCCGCTGCTCACCATCGGCCTGCCCGCCAACGCGACCATGGCGATGCTGTTCGGGGCGCTGCTGATCCTCGGGGTGTCCCCGGGCCCGCAACTCGTCGACGAGCATCCCGACGTCTTCTGGGGCGTCATCAACTCGATGTACATCGGCAACATCCTGTTGCTGATCCTGTCGGTGCCGCTGGTCGGGATCTTCGTCCGCATCCTGCGGGTGCGGCCTGCGATCCTTGCGCCGATCACGGCTCTCATCACGCTGCTCGGCGTCTACACGATCAACAACTCGACGTTCGACATCTTTCTCATGGTGGCTTTCGGCATCGTCGGATATCTGATGAAGAAGGCCGGGTTCGACCCCGGGCCGATGGTGCTGGCATTTGTGCTCGGCTCGATCATCGAGTCGAGCACCAGGCGGTCACTTCTGATCTTCGGCGGCGACCCGACCGGGTTCGTCACCCGGCCCATCTCCGGTGTGCTGTTGGCCGTGTTCGTCGTGCTCGCCGTGCTGCCACTGGCCCGACACCTGCTCAAGGGTCGCAGGCAATCGTCGCAGCGCGACGAAACCGCCTCGGAGAACGACAAACTCGAAGTTTGAGGGTCAGCGGCCGGAGTCGAGGCGGCGACGGGTGTTGCCCAGGTGCACCCGCATCGCCGCCCGGGCGGTGTCCACGTCACCCGCCACGACAGCGGCGGCGATGTCGGCATGCTCGCGTCGCACCCGCTCGGCGTGGTCGGCGTGCACAATCGAATGCTCTTCGCCGAGGCGGGTGCGGGCGAGCATGATCGTCATCGGCCCTAGAGAGTCCAGCAGATCGAGGAAGAACCGATTGCCGGAGGCCTCGGCGACAGCGCGGTGGAAGCGGAAGTCGGCCTCCACAGCGTCTTCGGGTGGCGCGTCCTCGAATGCCGCGAGCGCTGCGCGCACCGAGTCGCGTTCCGATGCGTCGGCCCGCGCCGCAGCCAATGCCGCGGCCTCGCTTTCGATGCCGAGGCGCAGATCGACGACGTCGAGGACGTCGCGCTGGGTGCGGATCTCGACGGGTCCGATCGTGAAGGCCGTCGAGCGGGGGAGGGCGAGTACATAGGAACCGCGCCCCTGGAACGTCTCCACCAGGCCCTCGGCCCGCAACCGGGTCACTGCCTCGCGCACCACGGTGCGCGACACACCGAACTCCTCGATCAGCTCCGCCTCCGACGGCAATTTCTCGCCTGCAGGGAGATCACCGGCGAAGATCTTGTCCTTCAGGCCTTCGACGACTCGCGCCGCCATGGTGGTCGTCATGACCGTCTGTCCTTCGCGCAAGCGCTCATCACCACCACATCATGGCGTGCCGAACTCCGCCGACTCCACGGTGAGAGCCCTCATCCGTTCGCTGAGCGTGAATCCGAGACCCGGCCGCTCCGGCAGCCACATCCGGCCGTCGTGGATGTCGATGCGCTCGTCGAACAGTGGGTTGAGCCATTCGAAGTGCTCCACCCACGGCTCGGTCGGGTAGGTCGCGGCCAGGTGCAGGTGGATTTCCATGGCGTAGTGCGGCGCGAGCGCGAGACCGGCGTGCGAGGCGAGTGTGGCGAACCGCAGGAATGGTGTGATGCCGCCGATGCGCGGGGCGTCGGGCTGCACGATGCCCCGGTAGCCCGCGTCGATGAGGGCCATGTGCTCACCCACCGACGTCAGCATCTCGCCGGTGGCGATGGGGGTGTCGAAGGTGCGGCTGAGATCGGCGTGCCCGACCGCGTCCCACGCGTCGAGGGGCTCCTCGATCCAGATCAGGTCGAACTGTTCGAGCTCGCGGCACATGCGGCGGGCGCGGGCGCGGTCCCACTGCTGGTTGGCGTCGACCATCAGCGGGGCGTCGCCGAGGTGCTCGCGCATCGCCGCGACCCGCGCCAGGTCGGTCTGCCAATCCGGTTGTCCCACCTTGATTTTGATGCCGCCGATGCCAGCGGACAGCGAAGCGCCGGCCTTCTCCTTGATCTCCTCGACCGAGGCCTGCAGGAATCCGCCGGAGGTGTTGTACACGCGGCACGAATCGCGGTGTGCGCCAAGCAGCTTGGCCAGCGGCAGGCCGGCGCGGCGGGCCTTGAGGTCATAGAGCGCCACGTCGAGGGCGGCGATGGCCTGAGTGGCTGTTCCGGACCGGCCAACCGATGCGCCCGCCCACAGCAGCGACTGGTAGATGCGGTCGATATCGGACGGGTCTTGGCCGATCGCGACCTCGGCGACCTCCTTGAGGTGCGTGTACTGCGCCTGCCCGCCGGCGCGCTTCGAGTAGCTGAAACCGGTTCCGGTGTGGCCGTCTTCGGTGAGGACCTCGACGAAGAGCAAGACGGTCTCGGTCAGGGGTTTCTGGCGTCCGGTCAGCACTTTGGCGTCGCTGACCGGAGTCTCCAGCGGCAGGACGACGTGGGACAGCTTCAGGTGGCGGATGCGATCGGACACGAGAGACCTCGACTCAGTTGTATGACAAGTATCGCAACTCATCATACAAGTACATGTGGCGACGAGGAAGGGACCTTCCGATGGGTCAGCTGCGCGGCGTGACCGCGGATCGCATCGCCTCGCACAACGCCGCCGCCCTCGGGTCGGCGAAGATGTCCTCGAGCAGAATCTGCTTACCCGTGGGGCCGCCCAGCGGCACCCGCCAGTTGGGATATTCGTCGGTCGTGCCCGGCTGGTTCTGGGTGCGCACCTCACCGACTGCGTCGGCAACAGACAGGGACAACAGCCGCGACGGCGTACGCCCGAGGTAGCGGTGCAAGGCGAGCACGACGTGGTCGGTGTCCTCGTCACCGTCGGCGAGCAGCCCGACGCGCCGCAGCTCGGCGAGCCAGGCGTCCTGATGGGCGCGGTCGCCGGCCAGCTCTTCGTCGGCGGTGCGGGTGAGCAGGCCGAGTTCGTCACGCAGCCGCACGTGCTCGCCGGCCAGATACCCCGCGGTCGGCGGGAGGTCGTGTGTGGTGACCGCCGATAGGCAGTACTCCCGCCACCGGTCCGCAGGCAGCGGCTCGCGGCCTTCGTCGGTCATCTCGAACCAGAGGATCGAAGTGCCGTACAGCCCGCGGTCGCGCAGATAGTCGCGCACCCACGGCTCCACGGTGCCGAGATCCTCGCCGACGACGACAGCGCCCGCCCGGTGCGCCTCGAGGGCGACGATGCCGATCATTGCCTCGTGGTCGTAGCGCACATATGTGCCGACCGTGGGTAGCGACCCCTTCGGAATCCACCACAGCCGGAAGAGTCCGATGATGTGGTCGATCCGGACGCCGCCTGCATGCCGCAGCACGGCGCTGACGAGAGCTCGGAACGGTTCGTACGCCGCGTCGGCCAGCCGGTCGGGGCGCCACGGCGGCTGCGACCAGTCCTGACCCAGCTGATTGAACTCGTCCGGCGGAGCTCCCGCGGTGACGCCCAGTGCCAGCACGTCCTGAAGCGCCCAGGCGTCGGCGCCGTTCGGATCGACGCCCACGGCGAGATCGTGCATGATGCCCAGCTCCATGCCCGCCTGCACGGCGGCGTCCTGGGCGGCCGACAGCTGTTCGTCGACCAGCCACTGCAGCCATCGATGAAAGTCCACTTCAGCGGCGTGCTGTTCGGCGAACTCGGTCACCGCGTCGTTGCGTGGGTGCTGCAGCGCCTCCGGCCACTGGTGCCAGTCCGCCCCGTAATGCTCGGCCAGCGCGCACCAGGTCGCGAAGTCGTCGAGGCTGCGCCCCTGCCGCTGTTGGAATGCCTGGTAGGCGATCTGGCGGCCGTCCGACAGTTCGACCAGGTACAGCGCCTCCAGTGCGGCACGCTTGGCCTTCCACGCGGCGTCGCGGTCGATCTGCGTCGACCGGTTGGCGCGGGCCTGCACCTGCGCCTGGGCCTTGCGGATGCGGCCGCGGTGCCGGATGTAGGCGAACTCGGGCACCGCCTCGACCCGCAGGTACAGCGGATTGACGAAGCGCCGCGACGTCGGCAGGTACGGCGACGGTTCCATCGGAGCGACGGGTGCTGCCGCGTGCAGCGGGTTGGCGAGCACGAAGCCCGCGCCGTACCGGGCCGCCGACCACACGGCGAGGTCCGTGAGGTCGGTCAAATCTCCTATGCCCCATGACTTTCGGGAGCGGACGCTGTAGAGCTGGGTGGCCAGCCCCCATGTCCGCCCGGTCGCCAGCCGAACGGATCGCAGCAGCGTGGACGGAGACACGATCACCGTGGTGCTGATGTCGGAGGGGCCGACCTGAAGATGCAGCCGGTGATAGCCGATCGGCAGGTCCGCGGGTAGCTCGAAGGTGGCCTCGCCGACCAGCCTGCCGTCGAGATCATAAGGCGGTCTGTTGTTTTCGAGTTGCCGAATGCCGGTGCGCACGCTGCCGTCTTCGAGCCGTAGCCACAGCCTGGCCGGGTCGCCGTGGGTGACGTGAACCCAGAACGGCGTGGTGGCGCCCGAGCGCCCGACGATGGTCGGCGGCAAAGGGCGGGCCCAGTGATCGCGATCGTGTGCGGCCAGGGCATCGGCGCGGTCGGCTTCGGTGGCGGCCGCGACGCCCAGCGCATCCAGTACCGCAATCAGGGTCGGGGCGGACACCGCAACTGCCCGGTGGGTCCAATCGGTGTATTCGGTCGCCACCCCGAAGCGCTGTGCCAGTTCGATGAGCGATTCGGGCAGCGCGGTGTCATCGGACATGGCGCCAATCTTGCCCTGTAAAACCCGTTCGCAAATGTCGAAGACGTCGAAGGTAGGGTCGACCATCATGGCGTCTGAACCGCCGACCGGCGGCGAGGGTCGTCACGGGCGAGCCAGGATCGCCGCCGCCGCGCTGTTCCTCACCAACGGTGCACTCTTTGCCAACTTGCTGCCGCGTCTCCCCGAGATCAAAGCCGACCTCGACATGTCGAACGCTGCCTACGGTGCGGCGGTCGCGTCGTTCTCCGTAGGGGCGTTGCTGGCGGGCCTGACCGCGGGTGCGCTCGTGCGGCGTTTCCAGTCCGCGCGTGTCGCCGTCGCCACGACGGTGGCGTTGGCGACGCTGATCGTCGTCGCCGGGGTGGCCGCGACACCCCTGGCCTTTGCGGCCGCCCTGCTGTTCGCAGGCGCGTGCGACGCGATCACCGATGTCGCCCAGAACGTCAACGGCCTTCGCCTGCAACGCGACTACGGTCGGTCGATCATCAATTCGCTGCACGCGATCTGGGCGGTGGGGGCGATCCTGGGCGGGCTGATGGGCGCGGCCGCCATCGCGCTCCACATTCCGCGAGGAATCCACCTCGGGTTCGCGGCGGTGCTGTTCTGCGGCGTCGTCGTCGGCGCCTACCCACATCTGCTGCGCGGCCCCGACCACGACGGCCACCCCGCGACGCAGAACGACGGCGGCGCGAAGGCGGGCGGGTTGATCTACCTCACGCTGGCGGCCCTGGTCGGAATTGCCGTGGCGGGTGCGACGGTCGAAGACGCCGGCTCGTCGTGGGCCACCCTTTATCTGCGAGACAGCCTGGGTGCCCCCGGGCCCGTCGCGGCGCTCGGCTACGTCGCCCTCGTCGGGTTCATGTTCGTCGGCAGGATGATCGGGGACCGGCTCGTCGACCGGTTCGGCGACCGGGCGGTGGCCCGCGCCGGCGGCGCCCTCGCCGCGGTCGGAATGGGCGTCGCGCTGGCCTTCCCGACGGTGCCGGGAACCATCGCCGGGTTTGCCGCCGCCGGCCTCGGGGTCGCCACAGTGGTGCCCGCTGCGATGCGTGCCGCCGACGAGTTGCCCGGGCTGCGGGCCGGCACCGGGCTGACCCTGCTGACGTGGCTGATGCGTCTCGGCTTCCTCGGCGCGCCGCTCATCGTCGGCGTGGTCGCCGACGCCAGCAGCCTACGCATCGGACTGCTCACCGTTCCGGTGGCCGGCGTCGCGGTGATACTGCTCGCCGGGGCGCTCAGCGCGCGGCGGCACTGAACAGCTTCCAAGCAGGGAGAATGTCGGTGCAGCACGCCGCTGGTACACTGGCGTACCGATTAGTCGAAGGAGCTCGGCATGACCGCGGAGGCGACCGCCCGAAGTTCGAAGAACGACCGCCCCGTCGTGGACACCACGAACGGGCCGGTGAGGGGCGTCGACGACGGAATCGTCAAATCCTGGAAGGGTATTCGTTACGCCGCGGCCCCCGTCGGGGAACTGCGCTGGCGCGCCCCCGAGCCGCCGGCCGCCTGGACCGAGCCGGCGGACGCGGCACGGGTCGGGCCGGTGTGCCCTCAGCCCACCGACCCCAAGATTCCCCTCGACCTCGGCGCGCCACAGGGCGAGGATTTTCTCGTCCTGAACGTATGGGCGCCCTCGGGCGCGCAGCCCGGGGACGACAAGCCGGTAATGGTCTGGGTGCACGGCGGCGCCTACGTGCTCGGGTCGGCGAGCCAGCCGCTGTATCACGGCCGTGCGCTGGCCACCGGGGGCGACGTCATCGTCGTCACCGTGAACTACCGGCTCGGCGCACTCGGCTTCCTGGAGCTGTCCACGGTCGGTGACGACACCCGACGGTTCGCGACCAACGTCGGTCTTCGTGACGTCCTCGCCGCGTTGCAGTGGGTGCGCGACAACATCGCTGCCTTCGGCGGCGACCCGCGCAGGGTCACGCTGTTCGGTGAATCGGCGGGCGGGGGCATCGTCACGTCGCTGCTCGGTAGCCCGGCCGCGGCGGGGCTGTTCAGTGCGGCGATCGCCAAAAGTTCCCCCGCGACATCGACCTACGAACTCAGCCGCGCCGGCAGGGTCGCCGAAAGGTTCCTCGAGGTGCTCGGCGCCGGAAGGCACGACCTCCCGGCGCTGGCCGACGCGCCGCTGAAGACTCTGATCGAGGCGTCGCGGACGGTGTTCAACGAGGTTCCGGTGCGCAAGCCCGGCACTCTCGCCTTCACCCCGACCGTCGACGGCGACCTGCTTCCGGACTACCCGGTGAACCTGGCCAGAGACGGCAAAACCCACGCCGTCCCGCTGATCATCGGCACCAACAAGAACGAGGCCGCGCTGTTCCGGTACATGAAGTCGCCGCTGATGCCGATCGCGCCCGACTCCATCAAGGCCATGTTCAACGAGATCGCCGCCGAGCAGCCGGGACTGCCGCTGCCCACCGAAGATGTTCTGAAAGGCACCTATCGCGGCCGCGGAAAGGCCAAAGGCCTCGGCCTGACCAGCGATCTGGGTTTCCGCATGCCCTCGATCTGGTTCGCCGACGGCCACCGCAAGGTAGCGCCCGTGTACCTCTACCGGTTCGACTTCGCGACGCCGCTCTTGCGACTCGCGAGGCTGCACGCCGCCCACGCCACCGAACTTCCGTTCGTGTGGGGCAACCTCGGCTCGGGCCGCAAGGATCCGACGTTCGCGCTCGGCGGCCGCAAGGCGGGCACCGAGGTCTCGCGGCGGATGCAGACCCGCTGGGCGAACTTCGCCACGCACGGCGTACCGGACGGCCCCGCAGATGAACCGCGCTGGCGGCCCTATGACGACGACGACCGCGCGACGCTGGTCATCGACAAACACGACACGGTGGTCGACGACCTGGACGCCCATGTGCGCCGCGCCTGGGGCGACGACGTCCTGAGCTTCCTGTAACCGCCGTACACTCACCTCGGAGGTGCTCGCCGTGGAGTTCCTGGATTTCCTTCCGCCGCAGATGCGCGACCCCGTGCTGTTCGCCATCCCTTTCTTCCTGCTGCTGCTCATCATCGAATGGACCGCCGCCCGCAAGCTTGAGCATCTCGTGTCGGAGGACGGGACCCCCGCGAACGGCGCCTATCACGCCAGGGATTCGTGGGCCAGCATCTCGATGGGACTGGTGTCTGTGGCCACGATGGGCGCGTGGAAGTTCGTGGCGCTGTTGGGATATGCCGCGATCTTCGCCTATGTGGCGCCGTGGCAGCTGTCGGCCTCGCAGTGGTACACGTGGGTCATCGCAATCGTGGGTGTCGATGTGCTGTTCTACGCCTATCACCGCACGGCGCACCGGGTCCGGTTGATCTGGGCCACCCATCAAGCCCACCACTCCAGTCAGTACTTCAACTTCGCCACGGCGCTGCGCCAGAAGTGGAACAACAGCGGCGAGATCCTGATGTGGCTGCCGCTGCCGCTGCTGGGCGTCCCGCCCTGGATGGTGTTCTTCAGCTTCTCGCTGAGTCTGATCTACCAGTTCTGGATCCATACCGAGCGCATCGGAAAGCTCTGGCGGCCTTTCGAATTCATCTTCAACACGCCGTCGCACCACCGCGTCCACCATGGGATGGACCAGCTCTATCTCGACAAGAACTATGGCGGGATCCTCATCATCTGGGACCGGCTGTTCGGCAGCTTCCAGGCCGAGCAGTTCCGTCCCCACTACGGCCTCACCAAGCCCGTGAACACCTTCAACATCTGGAAACTGCAGACGCGCGAGTATGCGGCCATCGGTCGTGATGTGCGTGCCGCGCGCGGACTGCGCACCAAGCTCGGCTACATGTTCGGCCCACCCGGTTGGGAACCGGCGAATGCGCCCAGCCCGGCCAGGAAAGCCCATGCCACGTCGTAATGTGGCGCGAGTGGAGACCGTCTTCGATGCCCCTGTCGACCCCGCGCTGATCGACCGATCACTCGCCGAGACCACGCTCGGCTCAATGTGGCTGGACGTTCCCCGTCCGGAATTCCCCTCGACCGCCGGCCCCGTCACGTGCGACCTGCTCGTCATCGGCGGGGGATACACCGGTCTGTGGAGCGCCTTGCACGCGGCGCGGCGTCACCCCGACCGCCGCGTCGTGCTCATCGAGGCCGACCGCATCGGATGGGCCGCCTCCGGCCGCAACGGCGGATTCGTCGACGCGAGCCTGACTCACGGTTACGAGAACGGAAAGACGCGCTGGCCCAACGAGATCGACACCCTCGAGGCAATGGGCCTGGAGAACCTCGACGGGATGCAGGCCGAGATCGCCGACCTCGGCATGGACGTCGAGTGGGAGCGCACCGGCATGCTCGGCGTCGCCACCGAACCGCACCAGGTGCAGTGGCTCCAAGACGCCGCAGCCGAGGGCCACGGCGATTTCCTCGATCTCGAACAGGTCCGTGATCAGGTGCAGTCGCCGACCTTCCTCGCGGGACTGGTGAGCGCCGATTCCTGCGCGATCGTCAACCCCGCGAAGCTGGCGCTGGAACTCGCGCGAGTCTGCCGCGAGGCCGGAGTCGAAATCTACGAGCACACCACCGCGTCGCGCATCGAGACCGGCGGCGCTGCGGTACGCGTGTACACCGACGGATCGTCGATCCTGTGCCGGCAGGTCGTGCTGGCCACCAACGTGTTTCCTAGCCTGCTGAGGCGCAACCGGCTCTACACCGTGCCCGTCTACGACTACGTACTGGCCACCGAGCCACTGACCGACGAGCAGATGAGCCGCATCGGATGGCGCGGCAGGCAGGGGATTGGCGACTCCGCCAACCAGTTTCACTACTACCGGCTGAGCCAGGACAACAGGATCGTCTGGGGCGGCTACGACGCCGTCTACCACTTCGGCAGGCAGGTCAAATCGTCCTACGAAGAGCGGCAGCAGAGCTATCGCCGACTGGCCGCTCACTTCTTCATCACCTTCCCGCAACTCGACGATGTCCGGTTCACCCACCGGTGGGCGGGCGCCATCGACACCAACACCCGGTTCTGTGCCCACTGGGGGCTGGCGCGCGAAAGCCGGGTCGCCTACGTCAACGGCTTCACCGGACTCGGCGTCGGGGCCGCCCGGTTCGCCGCCGACGTGTGCCTGGATCTGCTGGGCGGCACGCCGACACCACGCACCGAGTTGGAAATGGTCCGCAAGAAGCCGTTGCCCTTCCCGCCGGAACCGCTGGCCAGCGTCGGCATCCAGGCCACCCGGTGGTCGCTGGACCGTGCCGACCACAGTGCCGGACGTCGCAATCTGCTGTTGCGAACCCTCGACGCCGCGGGTCTCGGATTCGACTCCTGAGGTCGCTTTTTGACAACTCGCGTGTAACGCCGCTTTATCTAACCGCGATGACCCAGTTACACCAGCCCTGCCTTCGGGTACTGGTGAATCGGGTCATCACGGGTCGGAGGGGCAGTGTCTTTTTCAAGGTCTGTATCCACGTCCGCACGGTCGCCGAGGCGGCTGATGCAGCTATTGGTGGCGCTGTTCGCCCCGCTGTTGGCCGTCGCGCTCGCCTCGTCAGCCGCGCATGCGCAGCCCGGCGTTCTCGTCTTTCCCGGGATGGAGATTCACCAGGACACCGTGCTGTGCACGCTCGGCTACGTCGATCCGCAGACGCGCATTGCCTACACCGCGGGGCACTGCCGCGCCTCAGGCACCGTGTCGGACAGGTTCGGAACCCCGATCGGCACACAGGGCACGTTCCGTGACAACACGCCCGACGGAATGACGGTCGACACCAATCACCAGATCACCGACTGGGAGGTCATCCACCTGCACCCCGGCGTGATGGTCAACAACGTGTTGCCCGGCGGCAAGGTGCTGGTGACCGATCCGGCAGTGCTGCCCGCAAAGGGAATGCCGGTGTGCCACTTCGGCGTCGTCACGGGGGAGAGCTGCGGCACGATCGAGTCGGTCAACAACGGATGGTTCACGATGGCCAACGGCGTGGTGAGCCGCAAGGGTGATTCGGGCGGCCCGGTCTACACCACGCTTCCCGACGGCCGGACCGTCTTGATCGGCCTGTTCAACAGCACCTGGGGCACCTTTCCCGCCGCGATCTCGTGGCAGGTCGCCAGCCAGCAGGCTCAGGCGGACACCATCTCCGCCGCCTCGGCCCAAATCCCGCCCGTGGCCCCTTAGCCGACGAGCTCGAACACCGGGATCGACGGCGCCGCACGGTTCATCTCTTCGCGGGTCGACCGCGGCGTCAGGCCGCCGATGTGCCCCTTGACCTGCCAATACCAGCGGTCGAGATAGGGCTTCAAAAGGTCCGGCTTGGCGCTGTCGGGCACCTCGACGACGCCGTGCGTTCGGGAACGTCGACGTGGCCCCACCTCGACCTCGCCGGCGGACCTCGCATTGCGCGCCCACTGGGTGTTGCCGCGCGGCGACACGAGGTAGCGGCGTCCCTCGACCGTCAGCACGTTGACCACGACTCCGCGGAGCCGACCACTCGTGCGGCCGCGGACCTGCACCGCGGTACTTCCTTGAATGCTGATCCCGACCTCGGCGAGCCTGCGGATCGCTTCGTTGAAGATCCGCGCTCCCCGTCCGGGGTGGTCGTAGCGCTCTGCCATGTCTCTCCCTTTCCCTATCGAGAGCACTGCTCTCTTTTCTTACAGTGGCAGGCTTGGCCGAAAAATACAAGAGCACCGATCTCGTTTTGTGCCACACTGCAGCAGTGGGCAAGCGGCAGGATTCACGGGAGCGGATCGAACGCGAGATCGTCGATCTCGGCCGCAGGCAACTCGTCACCGAAGGGGCTGCCGGCTTGTCGCTGCGCGCCATCGCCCGCGATCTGGGAATGGTGTCCTCGGCGGTCTACCGGTACGTCGGCAGCCGCGACGAACTGCTGACTCTTCTCCTCGTCGACGCGTACACCGAGTTGGCCGAGTCCGTCGAAGCTGCCCGCGACACACGTTCGGGGAGCTGGCGCGACAGGCTGGCTGCGATGGCGCACGCGGCCCGATCATGGGCGGTGCAGTCCCCGGCGAGCTGGGCACTGCTGTACGGCAGCCCCGTCCCCGGATATCACGCGCCGAGGGACAGGACCGTAGAACCGGGGACCCGGGTCGTCGGCGCGCTGTTCGGCGTCTTTGCTGAAGGAATCGCCGCAGGCGAGGTCACCACTTCGGAAATTGCAGTGCCGCAACAGCTCTCCAACGACTTTGACGGTCTGCGCGCCGAATTCGGTTTCCCGGGCGGCGACGGCGCGCTCGCCAGGTGCCTGACCCTGTGGGCGGCCCTCGTCGGCGCAATCAGCCTCGAGGTCTTCGGCCAGTACGGGCCGGACACGTTCGCAGATCCGGCACCGGTGCTCGACGCCCAGGTGAGAATCCTGACGGACATGTTGTGCCGATGAGCCCGGGTGCAGGATCCCGCCGCCCTCCCGGCCGGGGTGAACTAGAACACGTTCTAGCTTGTGTCGCCCCGGGGCGATATTCTCGACTCGATGCTTGACCAGACACCTGTCCAGATTGCCTGGGTGACCGGCGACCTCGCCGCCACCGAGGCGACGCTGACGGCGCTGCTGGGGGTCAAGAAGTGGGTCCGCATGCCCGGAGTGCACTTCGGCCCCGATGCGTGCACCTATCGCGGCAAGCCGGCTGACTTCGTCGCCGACATCTCGCTGAGCTACGCCGGTGACACCCAGCTCGAGGTGATCGCCCCGGTGCAGGGGCCCAGCATCTACACCGAGTTTCTCGACCGGTGTGGCGCCGGGCTGCACCACGTGTGCATGGCGGCTCCCGACCCCGAGAGCTTCGAGGCTGCCGTCGCCGCTGCCGAACGCCAGGGCACTCCGGTCGTCATGGCCGGCGCCATGCCAGGCGGAATGCGGTTCGCCTACGTCGGCGCCGAGCAGTCAGGCGTGCCCTTCGTCGAATTCGCCTACATACCACCGGAGATCCACGCGTTCTTCAGCCACATCAAAGAGGAGCAGAATTGACCATCAACATCCCGGATACCGTGCGCGCCGCCGACGTCACCTCGTGGTCGGACGAGGCCGATGTCGTGGTTCTCGGGTTCGGCATCGCGGGCGGTTGCGCCGCTGTCAGCGCGGCCGCAGCGGGCGCGCGCGTCCTCGTGCTGGAAAAGGCCGCCGCCGCGGGCGGGACGACGTCCATGGCGGGCGGCCACTTCTACCTTGGCGGCGGCACCGCGGTGCAGCAGGCCACGGGCCACGAAGACTCGGCCGAGGAAATGTACAAGTACCTCGTCACCCAGTCCCGACACCCCGAGCACGACAAGATCCGCGCCTATTGCGAGGGCAGCGTCGAACATTTCAATTGGCTTGAGGCGCTTGGCTTTGAATTCGAGCGCAGTTACTACCCGGGCAAGGTCGTGGTGCCGCCGGGCACCGAGGGCCTGTCCTATACCGGCAACGAGAAGGTCTGGCCGTTCTGCGATCAGGCCAAGCCGGCGCCGCGCGGTCATTCCGTGCCGGTTCCCGGTGAACTCGGCGGCGCCGCCATGGTGATCGACCTGCTGGTCAAGCGCGCCGCCGACCTGGGTGTGCAGATCCGCTACGAGACGGGAGCCACAGCGCTCGTCCTCGACGACGACGGAGCGGTCGCGGGTGTGCGGTGGAAACACTTCACCGAAACCGGTGATGTCAAGGCGAAGTCGGTGATCATCGCCGCCGGCGGCTTTGCCATGAACTCCGAGATGGTCGCCGAGTACACCCCGGCACTCGGGCAGGAACGCAAGACCAAGCATCACGGCACGGTGGCCCCCTACATCCTGGGCAACCCGAACGACGACGGATTGGGAATCGGCCTCGGAGTCTCGGCAGGAGGTGTCGCCGCCAACATGGACCAGTTGTTCATCACCGCCGCGGCCTACCCGCCGGAGATCCTGCTCACCGGCCTGATCGTGAACAAGGACGGCAAGCGATTCGTGGCAGAGGACTCCTACCATGCGCGCACGTCGGCCTTCGTCCTCGAACAACCGGAGCAGACGGCCTATCTGATCGTCGACGAGGCGCATACCGAGATGCCGGAGATGCCGCTGATCAAGTTCCTCGACGGTTTCGAGACGATCGAGGAACTCGAGACCGAACTCGGCATCCCGGCAGGTAATTTCGCGGCGACGCTGGAACGCTACAACGCCAACGCCGCTCAAGGTTCGGATCCCGATTTCCACAAGCAGCCGGAATACGTTGCACCGCAGGACAACGGTCCGTGGGCAGTGTTCGACCTCTCGTTGGGCCGGGCGATGTACTCCGGCTTCACGATGGGCGGGCTCACCGTGTCGATCGACGGTGAGGTGCTGCGGCAGGACGGCAATCCGGTGCCCGGCCTGTACGCGGCCGGGGCATGCGCGTGCAACATCGCCCAGGACGGCAAGGGCTACGCCAGCGGCACCCAGCTCGGCGAGGGTTCCTTCTTCGGCAGGCGGGCGGGAGAACACGCCGCACGCCGCGTGCGCGAACGGGCCGGGGCGCAGACCGGGCACTGAAGCCGTGACTAGCCGATAATCCCTTGGTGACCCCGCCGTCTCCGGAACGCAACGTCGGCGTCATCGGGGTGGCGCGGCGCCTGTTGCACGGGCATTGGCGGGCCATGACGGTGGCGATGACTGCTGCGGCGCTGGCCAGCGCTGCAGCATTGGCGCAACCGCTGATCGCCGGTCGTGCGGTCGACGAAGCGTCTGCGGGTGCAGTTTCGTCGCGATCCGCCATCCTGCTTGCGGTCACGTTCGCGGTCGCCATCGTCGCCGAGGCATCCGACACGTACCTGTTCTATCGGCTGGGCGAGGCCGTGGTGTTCGACCGGCGACGCGACTACGCAGCCCACCTGATCGCCCTGCCCGTGAGCGAGCTGGACCGCCTGCGAGCGGGAGACCTGGTGGCCCGCGCCATCGCCGACACCACCGAGATGCAAGAGTTTCCGCGCAAGATCAGTCGCGTGGTGATCGGAACATGCACGCTGGCGGTGGCAGGCACATTGATGATCCGCATCGATGCGCTGCTTGCCGCCGCGGTGTTGACCGTCGTGGTGACCACGTTTCTCGGCGGTAGCCTCCTGCTGGCCAAGGCCGGTGCTGCCGCCGCAACCCGCCAGCGGGCTGTGGGCGAGTACGGAGCGCGACTCGAGCGAACGCTCGGCGCGATCCGCACCGTGAAAATGTCTGGCGCGCAACGACGTCACAGTGAGGTGATCGGTTCAGCCGCCGCCGAAGCCCGACGCGGGGGAATGCGACTGGCCGGCCTGGCGGCCCTCTCGGCGCCGGTGATGCGGATGACGGCGACAGGCTCGCTCGTCGTGGTCCTGGTGGTCGGAGCAACCCGCGTGTCCGCCGGCGCGATATCGGTCGGCGAGCTGGTGACCTTGTTCCTGTTGTCGCTGTACTCGCTGGCGCCGCTCCAGGATGTCTACCAAGGGTTGACGTCGATGCATACCGCGGCGGCGGCCGACGCACGGATCCAGCAGATCCTCACACTGCCCACCGAGACCCTCGAACCGAGCCCCGGCCCGTTGACCGACCTTCCGGCGGCGACCGCAGTGCCCGCTCTGGTCGAGGCAGAAGGACTTGGTTTCGCGCACGGCAGTCACCGGGTGCTCGACGGCGTTTCGTTCACGGTGCATCGAAACCAGGTGACAGCGCTGATAGGGCCGTCGGGCAGCGGGAAGTCCACTCTGCTGGCGTTGCTGTGCCGCTTCTACGAGCCCGACGAAGGTCGGCTCGTCTTTGACGGTCGGCCCTACCCGCAGCTGGCCCTGCCTGAACTGCGGCGTCGAATCGCGTTGGTAGAGCAGGACAATCCAGTGCTGCACGGGTCGCTGCGCGACAATCTGGCAATGGCGTGCCCCGACGCCTCAGACGAGGACATCTACGGCGCACTTCGAAAAGTCAATCTCGACGGGTTCGTGGACGCTCTGCCCAGCGGTCTGGACACCAATGTGCTCGACCGGGGCCGCGCACTGTCGGGCGGGCAGCGTCAACGGGTGGCGATCGCGCGGGCCCTCTTGTCCCCGGCCGAACTCATTCTTCTCGATGAGCCCACCGCCCACCTCGACCGTGACAACCTGTCGGCGATGATCGACACGTTGATACGTCAACGCGAACACCGCAGCCTGATCATTGTCGCGCACCACCGTGCCACGCTTGCCCACTGCGACCAGATCCTCGTCGTGGAGAACCGCGGGATGGCCGTAAAGCGGGCCAAAGGGAACCCTCCCAATGACGCGTCTTCTCTAGGCCCTGGCCATCGTGAGGTGCTTTAGAAGCCAACGCTGGGAGTAGTCCAGCCATTGGCGGTAGTGACCCATTGCGCAGTGATCGTCGTCGGGATAGAGCAGCAGGGTGGCGTTGGTGGCGGCGTGGGCCAGGTCGCAGCTGTCCTGGGTGCTCATCAGGGTGTCGTGGTCACCATTGATCACCAGGAGCGGAATCGTGATTTGCGGGTACAAATTCCGGATGGACAACGCTCTGAGCTTGCCCACCAGGTCGATTGGATGAGCGGCGCCGACGGTCTTGGCCAAGGCGTGCAGGATGACCTGAGGCGTGCCCAAAGCGCTGCCATGGAAAGATCGGTGTGTCGGCGCGCCGCAGGCGATCGCACAGGCCAATCGGTCACTGGTGGCGGCCAGGCGCGCAGTCCAATATCCGCCAAAGCTGACGCCCACCATCGCGATCCGGTTGGCGTCGAGCCGTTGATCGGCGGCGAGATGACCGACTACCTGGTGATCGACCTCCTCGGATTTCGGGCTCATCGGATCGGTGTAGGCGTAACTTCCGGGCATCTCCATCAGGAACATCGCCATGCCCGAATCGCGATAGCGCAGTTGCGGAATCGCCAGTTCCTGGACGGTGCCCTCAAGCCCGTTGGTGGTCAACACCACCGGATGAGGACCCGAACCGGGCGGCACGATGAGATAGCCGCGGACGGCTTCACCGCCGGCGAGCGGGACCTCGACGCGTTGGACGGTGAGTCCCAGCGCAGGCACCAACGCCGCGGCCAGTGCATCGAAGAGGTGCCGCGAACGCCAGTAAGCCTGGATCCGGTGAGGGCCGTGGCCGGGAAATGCGCTGACCTGGTAATACGTGATCGCCTTCACCCACGCATCAATCGCACTCAACGCCAACGTGATTCGTTCACGATCATCGGCAGGTGCGTGCGCCTCGACGATTGCGGCGAGCGCGCCCGTGTCCGGCTGTGGGCCGTGATCGGCGAACAGAACGGCGGCGGGAGCGATCCACGCGGTCAGCCCATCAATGTTGTCGGCAGCGGTTGCAGCGTTCGGCTTCGTGAGGTCGGGCACGGTGGCGGAGTCGGTTCCGGCCAGGCTGCTCAGCAGATCGGTGGCTCGCCGGGCGTAGCCGCTGGCGATGGGGTTCCAGTAACTGCACCACCGGTCGTCGCGGAAGGACCGTGCCCCGCGGACCTGCCGCGCGAACACGGCGGTGTCGAGCCCACCCATGTTCGCATAGCGCAGCACGAACAGGGCCGGCAGAAACGGCGCCGCCCCGGTCCAACGGGCAAGCAGATCCGTGCTGCGAGTGGCCGCACACATCGAGACGGCGAGCTTGTGCAGCAGGGCGGCTTTTGCCATCAGGACGTCCTTTCCGAGTGTGGTGCGGGTGCCTGCGTTTGCGAATCTCCTCACCAAAGGCGGAACGATTGTTCCGACAGTAGCATCGTCGCGCGATACAGTGGAACGACTGTTCCGCCCGACGTGAGGATCGATTCTCGGTGAGGCTCAGACGTGTACGCGCCGCCATGTTCAATGCGACGACGTTCCCACTTTCGGGCCACACTGTCGACTCATGACCAGCCCTGCATCAGCCGGACAGGCCCCACGCACGCTACGCGAAACCAACCGCGAAGATCTGCGGGACCGGCTGCTCAATAGTGCCGAGGAGCTTTTCGCCGATCGCGGCTACTTCGGCGTCGGCGTGCGTGACATCACCGACCATGCCGGCACCCGCCTCGCTTCGGTCAGTGAACAATTCGGCGGCAAGGAAGGCCTCTTTCGCGCCGTCCTGCTGCGCCGCATCCAGCCGCTCAATGAAGACCGTCGCATCCGCCTGGCCGGCCTACCCGCTCGCGGGAGCCGAGCACGGCGGCTGCGAGCGCTGATCGATGCGTTCACCGAACCGATGCATCAACGAGCTGGTGATCCGGCGTGGGACAACTACTTTCGCTTCATTGCACAACTCGCCAACTCCGGGCACCGCATCAGGCGGTTGATCGCGGAGGACTACAACACCATTGCCGCCGACTTCATCACCGCCCTGCGGGACCTGTTCCCCGACGCGGACGAGGCGGCCATCCACGACGCCTACCTACACCTCGTCGCAGCCACCATGCACACCTACTCCAACAATCTGCGCCTCGACAGCCTGACCTCGGGCCGGATGCGCGCCCGCGACATCGACGCACGCCACTGCGCGCTTATCCGATTCGCCCAAGGCGGAGTCATCGCTCTGGCCACTCCGCGCACTAGAAAATCTGGTAAGCCTGCCGACTGATCGCAAAGCCATGCCCAGTTGCGTTGTCTCGACACGTGATTCCGGATTCAGCGCTGTCGCACTGAATGCTTCCGGAGGCGATGGCGTCGCCGTACGCTAGGGCCTCACCGTAGCCAAGCGCGGTGTCTCCGGCGCAGACGAACCGGGCCTGCCCGTCGGAGAGGATGAGCCCCTGCCCGAAATCGATTTCGGAATAGCAGTCGGCGGGCCGCGGCGGCAGCGGCCAGTCGCGTTCGGCGATGTCGCACCGCACCGTCGTCGGGTCGATGTAGCAGCCCACATTGCCGCTCGGCGACTGGAAGCCGGTCAACTCGGTGACGAGCTTCGGCGGCGTCTGTGTCGGGATCCCGTGCGGCGACGCCCCGGCGATCGGCCCCTGTGCACCGGCGGCGATCACACCCGCTGACACCGCGAGTGCACCGAATGTGACCCGAAACATGTTTTCTGACATCCGATTTCGGAGATCAGTCCCGAGGCGGCAGGGCAGCCACCGTGTCAGGCGTGTCGAGGTGCCGCGCATACCACCCCATGTAGCCGTAGCCGGTACTGCTGTCCGACAGATAGTTCCGCTGCCCTGTGTGACTTCGCGGGCATCGCCGACGTGAGACACCTGCGGCGACGAGTAAGGCATAGATGACATTGTAAATCCCCCAGTGAGTTCGTGAATTGACAACAGGGTAATCGACTTTACACGCATTCGCAGGAAATTCTGCAGCTAATAATGCCGGCTGTTCCGCGGTGGCCCGTCAGCAGACCCGATCAGCACCGGGTTTCCCGCGGCGCTCAGGTGGCGCAGCCACACCTCGATCTGGACCGCCGAATAGAGCTGGGCCACTGATCCACTGCGCCCGACGGAGTGCAACGCCCGACTCCACGTGTCCGCCTCGACATACCCGCGTTGGACAATCAGCGGGTTGTCGCGTAGGTACTCCTGCCAGCGGGGATGGCGCCGAAAGCCGTTCACGACGGCCTCATCCGCGATCGTCTTCGAACGCCGGCGCAGAACGCTGTCACTGACCACCCCGGCGAACGCATATCGCTGCACAGCCCGGTCGATGCGGGGGTCCACACCCACCTCCCACGGCGTACGGATCGCCAGCTCCACCAGAGCAGGAGCCAGCAGCGGATGCCTTGTGTCCGCAGTTCGCGAGGGAATTATTTGACGGCTTCGCGCGAACTCGGCACACCTCACCACGTTTTCCACGGCGGCCTGCGCGTGTACCGACGATGCCCGTAGGGATGTCGTGCGGTCGGTTCTGTCCTGCAGGCGGTACGCGTCGACATAGGCCCGAGCAAGCCATGGCGCCATCGCAGACAGGGGTCTCGGCGGGTGCAGCGTCAGCGTCCGCCCCTCCCGCCAGCGACGCAGCCCGTCGATCGCACTGCGGCGCAACCAGAATGTCGCGGACCGCCTCACGTCGGACTGCGCATCCCAGGCCTTCATCTCCTTGTGCAGACGCGCCCACCGGCCGGTGCGCAGCAGGTCGGCGAGATACCACGGCAGAAGTCCCGCCAGGAACACCGCGTCGCCGCCCTCTCCGGTCAAGATCGTCGATGCGCCGAGTCGAGCCGTGATGTCGTCCTCGGCCTCAGTCGACGCCCAGTTGAGGATCCGGCGTGAGGGAGCGGCGAGGAAGGTGCCGAAATCCGGTCCCGCAGCGAAGATCCCGTGCTTGGTGGCGTCGATCGGATGCCACCGAACCGGCGTCGCTTGAAGCGCCTCCTGAATCCACGCCGACTCGTCGCTGCCCGGCGAGCCGGGGTGGACGAAGCTCACCGCCTCCACCGGCGCCTGACGGGCGGCGACGGCCAGCACGGTGGAGGTGTCCAATCCCCCCGACAGCTCGACCGCAGCGACACCGTGGGTGGGCATCGCTCCGGCGACAGCACCCTCGACGGTTGTGCGTAAACGCTCTTCGTGCTCGCGCGCGGTGCCGGGGATAGGTGCGACCGTCGGACGCCAACCCCCTGTCACTGTCAGGCGGCCACTGCGCCACGCGGCGAATTCACCCATGCCGAGGCGCCGGATGGTGCGGTAGGGCGTCCGAGTGCCAAGGTGGATGCCTGCGGCCAGAAGATCGGCTAAATACTCCTCGTCGAGTTCACGCCACGCGCCTGTTTCGCGCGCAAGGGCGCCGAGGTCGGTCGACACCACGATGCCGGACGGTCGAGTTGCGATGTACAGCGGGCGCAGACCCATCTGATCGCCCATGAGCACGGCGTCGGAGTCGGCCACCCTCAGCGCCGCGTACTCGCCGATCACACGCTCGGTCACCGCTGTGCGCCAGCGACGCCAGGCGGCCGACACGATTCGGCCCGCCGAGGCGCGACGGTCGAGACCCAATTCCGCACATAAGCGGGCCGGTTCGGCGAGATAGCCGTGGAACCACACGGAAGCGCCGTCCGCGACCTCGGCCGCAGGCCACCCTTGACAAACGGCGTTATCAGAGAGGGCCACCAGAAAGCCCTGCAGCGGCGACGATTTCGGGGTCATCAGGCGGTTGCGATCGTGGCGTAGCGCAGCAGCGATCCGGGGCTCTCGTCGAGCGGAACGCCGTCGAGCTCCACCCATGCGTGCGCCTCGAAGGGATCGAGGGCGACCCCGATCACGTGCCGCACCGGCCATCCCGCCATCCGCAGGAACCTGGTCAACGCCAGCGAGCGCGGAAGGCAGTCCAGCGGAGCCTCACGAGCGGGATAGAGACCATCGGCCTTCCGGAATTGCCGCACCACACGCTCCACCGCGTGACGAGGTGGACCGCAATCGGCCAGGGGGCCGGTGTACTTGACGTAAGCGTCCGCGAAACTCGCCTTCAGGTCCTGCTCGGCCCCGACCCGTTCACGCAGCGCACGCCAGACCGACGGGCGGCGTCGCGGCATCGGGACCGCCGGCGATCCGGTGCCCGGCGCTGCGGCGTCAAGGCGCCCCGCGGCCCGCTGCGCCGCAGCGAACTCCGCCAGGTCTGCGGCGAACACCGACTCGGGTACTCCGTAATCGGCCGCCATCTTGGCGATGTCACGCTCAGCGGGGTCGCGCAGCAGTTGCTGCCACATCTGTGTGCCGACCTCGTCGACCACGTCGTAGGTGCCGGCCAACACGTCGAGCAACACCAATCGTTCCGCGATCTCGACGCAGCGAATGTGCGCGCCGCGGAACAGTTGAGGCAGCGTCGACGCCGCGCCGATGTCTGACGAACCGAAACCCACCACGCGACCAACTTAGGGCAACGTCGGCATCCATCGGGCGTGACCATGTCGGACGACGCGTGAACGCGCCGTTTCCGTTACGCCAGTTCCACAGCGCGTCAAAATGGCAAAGCAGTGCCCGCTGCTAGGGCGAATCCGCCCCGCGCAGGCCGAATCGCCATTCACCTCCACCGAGCAGCGCCAGCTCCTGATCGCAATGACTGATCACGGTGCCGCGGTGGGCGACGCTGACCAGGATGGCCTCGGGCAGGTCCTCGCGAACCATCCGATAGAGCATCGTCTCCAGGCCCACATCGAGAGCCGATGTGGCCTCATCGAGGAACGCGGCCTTGGGCTTCGTCAACAGGATCCGGGCGAATGCCACACGCTGCTGCTCTCCCGGTGACAGGACTTTCGCCCAGTCCTGCTCCTCGTCGAGACGATCCGCCAGATGGGGGAGGGCGACCTTGTTCAGCATGGCCACCAGTTCGGCGTCGGGGATCTCGCCGGAATGGCGCGGATAGGACAACACCGTCCGCAGGTCGCCCAGTGGCACGTACGGCATCTGCGACAGGAACATGGTCTCGTTCGGGCCGGCGGGGCACCGAAGCGTCCCTGTGGTGTAGGGCCACAGCTGCGCCAGGCTGCGCAGGAGCGTGGTCTTGCCGGTGCCCGAGACACCCGTGACGGCCAGCGTGTCCCCGGCTTGCAGACGCAGATCGATCGGATTGATCAGCCTGCTACCGTCGGGTTTGCGGACCTCGACATCGTCGAATTCGATGGCCCCGCCCGCGCTGGGCTGCACCGTCAGCGTCGGGAGCTCGCGGCCCTCGTCGTTGGCGACCACCAGGCCGTGCAGACGGATGATCGCCGCGCGGTACCCGGCGAAGTTGTCGTATGCGTTACGGAAGAACGAAAGGCCACCCAGAATCTCGCGGAACGCCGCCGCAGTCTGCGACAGCTGACCGAGGGTGATCTCGCCGCTGTAGAACCGGCTGAACTGAACCACATAGGGAATGAGTTCCTGGGCCTGGGTGATCGAGAGGTTCCAGCCGAAGAACCCGGTCATCCGATTGACGTACTTCTTGTAGTTGGTGACCACCGGCGCGAAGCGGCGCCTCAGTCCTGACCGCTCGGCGGCTTCGCCGCGATAGAAGGCCACAGCCTCAGACGCGTCGCGCAACCGCACCAGCGCGTATCGGAACGCGGCGTTGAACCTCTCGTTGTTGAAGGAGAGCCGGATGATCGGGCGGCCGATCCAGAACGCGACGACCGTGGCGAAGACGACGTAGACGACGCCGATGATGAACATCGCTTTGGGCAACGTGTAACCCACGAGCGGCAAGGTCACCGGTCCGGACAGATCCCACAGAATCTGGGTGAACGACACCATCGCGGCGATCGAGGACACCGCGCCGAAGAGCAACGTCGACGTCGAGGTGTTGGCCGGGGTATTCGGCAGCGAGCTGACACCCGCGGTGAAGATGTCGATGTCGGCCTGGATGCGCTGGTCGGGATTGTCGATCGTGTCGTCGATGAAACGCGCGCGGTAGAACGCCTTGCCGTCCAGCCAGTTGCCGGTGAGTTCCTCGGTGAGCCAGGCACGCCACCGCAGCATGAACCGCTGCGCCAGATAGAGGTCGAGCATGACCTGCGCGACGTTGACCACGGCGAGGATGCCGAAGATTCCCAGCGACATCCAGAAGCCGTCGCCGCCGGATTGGCGGACGGTGTCGTCGCCGCTGAGGAGTCCGCCTGCCACCACCTGGAAGCTCGTCGACATATCGCTGCCCTGATAGGTGAACAGCACCGAGAGCCGGACACCGATCATCACCGACAGCAGCAGACCGGCCAGCCACAGCCACACGATGACGCTGTCGCGACCGACGAAGTAGCCGCGCGTGACGCGCCAAAACTGCCTGCCCCAGAGTGTGAACTTGGCGATCAGTACCAGAGCCACCATGGTGGCGACCGCGGCGATCAGCCAGGCCTTGGCGATCCACCACAGCGAAATCCAGAGCTCATTGCCCCAGTCCAGAGTCGGTGTGAAGTTATCCACCCGGGCAAGGTACCGCGCCGGCCCGGCCGTAGCTTCTCGTAGGGGCTACGCCGACGAGGCGAGTCGCTCCAGCCGCCATCGCCCGCCACCGACCAGCTCGAGCCTGCTGGTGTGGAACGGCCGGACGGACTCGCGGTGGCTCACGCTGACGAGGATGGTGTCGGGCAGCTGGGCGCGCAGCACGTCGTAGAGCGTGTGCTCAAGGCCCTCGTCCATGGCTGAGGTCGACTCGTCGAGGAAAACGATCGTGGGCTTGCTCACCAGGACGCGCGCGAAAGCGACGCGCTGCTGCTCGCCGACGGAAAGCACCTTCGCCCAGTCCTGGTCGTCGTTGAGACGGATCACCAGATGCGGCAGCGCCACGTCCAGCAGCGCCTGCTGGATCGCGGTGTCCTCGACGGCCCCGGGCGGCTGCGGATAGGACACCACGGTGCGCAGGTCGCCGACGGGGAAGTACGGCAACTGCGGGACGAACATCGCCTCGTCACGACCGTCTGGGATCCGCACCTGCCCCGACGCGTACGGCCACATCCCGGCGAGGCTCTGCACGAGCACCGACTTGCCGATTCCCGACGGCCCCGTGATCACCAGTCCCTCACCGGTTTCCACCTGCAGATCCAGGTCCTGCACCAACGGGGAGCCGTCAGGCTTGCGCACCTCGACGCCGTCGACGACGAAGGCGCCGTCGTCGGAGTCCTGAGTCTGCACCGCGGTGAACGCACCCGCGCGGGTGTTCTGCTCGACGAGGCCGTCGAGCCGGATGATCGCCGCGCGGTAACTCGCGAACTGGTCGTAGGCGTTGCGGAAAAACGACAGGGAATCGTGGATCGCGCCGAAAGCATTCGAGGACTGCCAGACGTCTCCGAACGTGATCCGCTGCGCGAACAAGCCCTGAGCCTGCACGAGCCATGGCAGCGGGTTGATCGTCTGACTGACCGACACGTTCCAGCCGAAGTACAGCATCATGCGGTGCAGCCAGCTGCGGTAGTTGTCCATCACCGAGTCGAGGCGGCGCTTGAGCACGCCGCGTTCGGCGGACTCGCCCCGGTAGAGCCCGATCGCGGCGCCCGCGTCGCGCACCCGGACCAACGCATAGCGAAAACCCGCGTTGCGCAACTCATTCAGATAGCTCAGTCGGATCAGCGGCCGCCCGATGACGAAGGCCACGATCGTCGCGACAAGCACGTAGACGACCACGATCCAGAACAGCGCACGCGGCAGCGTGAGCCCGCCGATGGATATCGGTTCGGACAGGCGCCACAGAATCGGACCGAACGACAACACCGACAGCACCGCCTCGACAGCGCCGAACAGCAGTGTGTTGCTCGAGTTGTAGATCGGGTTGCTGGGGAGAGCGCCGACGCCCGCCGTGAACACGTCGACGTCCTGCTGGATGCGCTGGTCGGGGTTGTCGATGGGTCTGCCCGAGAACTGGGCGCGATAGTAGGAGAGATCGCTGAGCCAGTCGTCGATGAAGCGCTTGCTCAGCCAGACCCGCCACCGCATCACGAAGCGCTGCATGAGGTACATGTCGCCAAGCAGGCGCACGACAAAGCAGACCGCCAGGACCGCGAACACGCGCATCGACGACCAGAAGCCGGCGACGCCACTGGCCATACCGCCTTGAAAAGCGACCTGCAGCGAGGTGAAGAGGTCGTTGACGTAATAGGTCAGCAGGACGTTGATACGGACCGAGACGATGACCAACAGCAGCAGCACCGCAAGCATGATCCAGACGACGGCGCTGTTCCTGCCGCGGAAGTAGTCGCCGGTGACGTGCCAGAACTGGCGACCCCACTCGGTGAAGCGGGCGAGCGCGACGAGGACCACCAGCAGGCACAGGGCCGTCAGTGCGAATGTCGTCGCCGCCCATTGCAGAGAATTGAGGAACTCCCGTCCCCAGTCGAGCGTCGGCTGGAACGTCTGACCGTTCACCGTCTCCACAGCCGGCGACCTCCCCTCCGCGAGATCCGAAGTTACCCCACGCGGCTGCGCGCAGGGGCGTTCTGGCCGCGCAAATGTGCTGCCCAGAGCGTCAATAGGATGTCGGGCGGACGGTATGCGCGCCGGAGGTCTTCGAGGGATGGTGGCGCTCTCGGCGCTGCGCGCATGCCCGCGTACCGTGATCATGTGGCTCGAACCTCTGCGAAGACGTCCTCGAAATCGGCGGCGAAAACCGCGGCGAAAACCGGCCGGCTCTCCGGGCGGTTCTGGAAGCTGCTCGGCGCCAGCACAGACAAAGACCAGTCACGGTCGATGGATCAGGTGACCAAGGCGGCGGAATTCGATACCAAGGCCGCCGAACTCGACGACGAGCAGCTGAGCAAGGCCGCCAAACTTCTCGACCTCCAAGATCTCGCCGATTCGGCCGACACCCCGCAGTTCCTGGCCATCGCCCGAGAAGCAGCGGAAAGAACCACGGGGCTGCGACCTTTCGATGTACAGCTGCAGGGCGCGCTGCGTATGTTGGCCGGCGACGTCGTCGAGATGGCCACCGGTGAGGGCAAGACCCTTTCGGGTGCGATCGCGGCGGCCGGCTATGCACTGGCCGGGCGCAACGTGCACGTCATCACGATCAACGACTACCTGGCCCGCCGCGACGCCGAGTGGATGGGGCCGCTGATCGAGGCGATGGGGCTGACCATCGGATGGATCACCGCCGACTCCACTGCGGCCCAGCGGCGCGAGGCCTACAAGTGCGACATCACCTACGCCTCGGTCAACGAGATCGGCTTCGACGTGCTACGCGATCAGCTCGTCACCGACGTCGACGACCTCGTCTCTCCGAATCCCGACGTCGCGCTGATCGACGAAGCCGACTCCGTGCTCGTCGACGAAGCGCTCGTGCCGCTGGTGCTGGCAGGCACCAGCCACCGGGAAACCCCACGGCTGGAACTGATCCGGCTCGTCGGCGACCTCATCGCGGGCACCGACTACGACATCGACAATGACAGTCGCAACGTGCATCTGACCGAGGCGGGCGCCCGCAAGGTCGAGGCGGCGCTGGGGGGCATCGACCTCTACTCCGAGGAACACGTCGTCACCACGTTGACCGAGATCAACGTCGCGCTGCACGCGCATGTGCTGCTTCAGCGCGACGTCCACTACATCGTGCGCGACAACGCGGTGCACCTCATCAACGCCTCGCGCGGGCGCATCGCCACGCTGCAGCGCTGGCCCGACGGACTGCAGGCCGCCGTGGAGGCCAAGGAGGGCATCGAAACCACTGAGACGGGCGAGGTTCTCGACACCATCACCGTGCAGGCGCTGATCAACCGCTACCCGAAGGTCTGCGGCATGACAGGTACCGCGCTGGCTGCCGGTGAGCAGCTGCGGCAGTTCTACAAGCTCGGGGTGTCGCCGATCCCACCGAACAAGCCCAACATCCGCGAGGACGAGACCGATCGCGTCTACGTGACGATCGCCGCCAAGACCGAGGCCATCCTCGAGCACATCGCCGAGGTCCACGAAACCGGACAACCCGTGCTCGTCGGCACCCGAGACGTCGCCGAATCCGAAGAGCTGCACGAGAAGCTGGTCAAGAGGGGCGTCCCGGCGGTCGTGCTGAACGCCAAGAACGACGCGGAGGAAGCCGCCGTCATCGCCGAGGCGGGCAAGCTCGGCGCGGTCACGGTGTCCACGCAGATGGCCGGGCGCGGCACCGACATCCGGCTGGGCGGCTCGGATGAGGCGGGCCATGATGACGTCGCCGAACTCGGTGGCCTGCACGTCATCGGCACCGGCCGGCACAACACCGAGCGGCTCGACAACCAGCTGCGCGGCCGCGCAGGTCGCCAGGGCGACCCCGGCTCGTCGGTTTTCTTCTCCAGCTGGGAAGACGACGTCGTGGTCTCCCATCTCGAGGACAGCAAGCTGCCCCTGGAGTGCGACGAGAACGGCAAGATCATCAGCCCGAAGGCGGCCAGCCTTCTCGAACACGCCCAGCGCGTCGCCGAAGGCCGGCTGCTCGACGTGCACGCCAACACCTGGCGCTACAACCAGCTCATCGCCCAGCAGCGCGCGATCCTCGTCGAGCGCCGCGACAAGCTGCTGCGCACCACCACGGCCCGCGACGAACTGCGTGAGCTCTCGCCGGAGCGCTACGAGGAGGTCAGCGAGCGGCTGGGAGATGAGGCAGAGGAGAAACTGGAGAAGATCTGCCGGCTGATCATGCTGTACCACCTCGACCGCGGGTGGGCCGACCACCTGGCCTTCCTTTCCGACATCCGCGAGAGCATCCATCTGCGGGCCCTCGGTAGGCAGAACCCGCTCGACGAGTTCCACCGTATGGCCGTCGACGCGTTCGCTTCGCTGGCCGCCGATGCCATCGAAGCCGCCCAGCAGACGTTCGACACGGCGCCGTCGATCGAGGACGAACCCGGCGTGGATCTGTCCAAGCTGGCCCGTCCGACCTCGACGTGGACGTACATGGTCCACGACAATCCGTTGGCCGACGACACGTTGTCCGCGCTGAGCCTGCCCGGGGTGTTCCGCTAGGTTTTACGCCATGGCAGGCGACCGCGTGCTGACGGTTCCCAATGTGCTGTCGGTGATCCGGCTGGTCCTTGTCCCTGTCTTCCTATACCTGCTGCTCGTCGCCGACGCGACCGCTTGGGCCGTCGCCATCCTGATGTTCAGCGGCGCCTCCGACTGGGCCGACGGCAAGATCGCCCGGCTCTACGACAATCAGTCGTCGCGGCTGGGGGAGCTGCTCGACCCCGCGGTCGACCGCATCTACATGGTGGTCGTCCCCGTCAGCCTGGCTCTGGCGCACGTCATCCCGTGGTGGGTCGTCGCCCTGTTGCTCGGCCGCGACGTCGTGCTGGCGGGAACTCTGCCGCTGCTGCGCAGCCGCGGGCTGTCGGCGCTGCCCGTCACCTACATCGGCAAGGCCGCCACTTTCGCACTGATGTCCGGCCTGCCGCTGGTGCTCCTCGGCCAGTTCGACGGTCAGTGGAGCCGGGTCGTGCTGGCGATCGGATGGGGATTCTTGATCTGGGGCATCGCGATGTACCTGTGGTCGGGCGTGCTGTATCTGATCCAGGTCGCGATGGTGATGCGCTCCATGCCGCGGGCGCGGGCTCGGGTATGAGCAGTCTGGGCGGTTACGACTCCGGGCGCGACGCGCACCAGCCGGACGCGCCGACCCGGATCCCGGTGCCGTCGCTGCTGCGATCGCTCCTATCCGACCATCTCGACCCTGGCTATGCCGCTGCGGCACAGTCGAACCGGCCCCGCAGCCGGACATCGACGGTGGTGTGGCAACTGCTCGCCGCGGTCGTCGTGGCGGCGGTGTTCTCGCTGGCATGGGCGCAAGCGCAGGAGACCGCGCCGGGCGTCAGGGAATCCCAGCAGGTTTTGGCCGGCAGCGTGCGGTCGGCGCAGGCGGCCACCGATGCCGCCGCTGCGCGCCGAGACAGTCTCACCGCCGAGGTCGACGCCGCACGCCGTAGCCGCCTTGAGGGCGATGTGACGGGACGCCGGCTGCTGACCGATCTCGACGACGCCAACTACGCTGCGGCCGCCACACCGGTGATCGGGCCCGGGCTGACGATCACAATCACCGACCCGGGGATGTCGCCTGATCTCACGGACGTGTCGAAGCAGCGCGTCGAGGGCAGCCAGCAGGTGATCCTCGACCGCGATCTGCAGCTCGTCGTCAATTCGCTGTGGGCCAGCGGCGCGGAGGCGATCTCGGTGGGCGGAGTGCGCGTCGGGCCCAACGTGACGATGCGGCAGGCGGGCGGCGGCATCCTGGTCGACAACCAGCCGATTTCGAGTCCGTATGTCATCCTCGCCGTAGGGCCGCCCAACGCATTGGGCGACAACTTCAACCGCAGCGCGGGGCTGCAGCGCTTGCGGCTGCTGGAGGCGTCCTACGGCGTCGGGGTGAACGTCGCCGTCGGCGACGGCCTGGCACTGCCCGCCGGGTCGGTTCGAGAAGTCAGATTCGCCAGACAGATTGGCCCCAAATGATCAGGACCTTCGATTGATAGGGATAGTCGCGCTCGTCGTCGGCATCGTGCTTGGTGTGGTGTTCCACCCCAGCGTCCCCGAGTTCGTCCAGCCGTATCTACCCATCGCGGTGGTGGCGGCGCTGGATGCCGTGTTCGGCGGGCTGCGGGCCTATCTGGAGAAGATCTTCGATTCCAAGGTTTTCGTGGTGTCATTTGTCTTCAACGTGCTCGTAGCGGCGTTGATCGTGTACGTGGGCGATCAGCTTGGAGTCGGGACGCAGCTGTCGACGGCGATCATCGTCGTGCTGGGCATCCGTATTTTCGGAAACGCCGCGGCGCTGCGGCGCAGACTGTTCGGGGCGTGATGATGACCGAGCAGCATCACGGCCGTCACGAACTGCCGCCCGAGTCCGCGCCGCGGCGCGGACGTTCGCAGGCGGTGTTCGGTGTTCTCGCGGTGCTGCTGTGTCTGCTTCTCGGGGTCGCCATCGCTACACAGGTCCGGCAGACCGACAGCGGTGACTCCTTGGATTCCGCGCGGCCCGCAGACCTGCTCGTGCTGCTGGACTCGCTGCAACAGCGTGAGGCTGCGCTCAACACCGAAGTGGCCGACCTCCAGCGCACCCTGACCCAACTGGAAGCATCGGGCAGCAGCGACCAGGCCGCCATCGAGAACGCGAGGGCCCGCCTGGCTGCCCTGTCCATCCTGATCGGCAGCGTGGGGGCGACCGGGCCCGGCGTGACGCTGACGGTCGAGGATCCCGCCAACGGTGTAGCGGCCGAAACGATGCTCGACGTGATCAACGAACTGCGCGCGGCCGGCGCGGAGGCGATGGAGATCCGCGGACAGCAAAGCGGTACGCAACTCGCCGTGCGGATCGGCGTCGACACGTGGGTCACGGGGAGCCCGGGTGCGCTCGACGTCGACAACACCACGTTGGGTCCGGTGTATTCGGTTCTCGCGATTGGGGATCCGCCCACTCTGGCCGCGGCGATGAACATCCCCGGCGGCGCGATGGACAGCATCGAACGCGTGGGCGGCACGATGGTGATAGAACAGTCCGACCGGGTCGACGTCACCGCCTTGCGGCAACCGAAACCGCGTGAATACGCTCAGCCCGTCAAATAACGACACCGATCAAGGAGCGCCGTGAGCGAGATCCCCGCCGACCTGTCCTTCACCACCGAGCACGAGTGGGTGCAGCGGACCGGTGACGACACGGTACGGGTCGGCATCACCGACTACGCGCAGGCCGCGCTGGGCGACGTGGTGTTCGTCCAGCTCCCCGATGTCGACTCCGAGATCGCATCGGGCGAGTCGTTCGGCGAGGTCGAGTCGACGAAGTCGGTGTCTGACCTCTACGCCCCGTTGACCGCGAAAGTCATTGCGGTGAACGGTGATTTGGAAAGCAACCCGCAGCTGGTCAACTCCGACCCGTACGGCGAGGGATGGCTCGTCGAGTTGCAGGTGGACGCGAGCACGTTGGAGGCCGGACTGGCCGACCTGCTCGACGCGGAAGGCTACCGCGCCCACGTCGCGGACTGAGGTGTTGTTAGGGTCGTTGCGACAGAAGACCGGGACGCACCGAGCGGATCCGGCAGTGGTGGACACAACGCGGTCGTTTGCGCGGTACGGTCGACACCAGCGGCGTGACGGCTGGAGCCCGACCGCATATCGCCACAGCAGCCAGTGAGGAGCAGCGGGTGACGGACAAGGACTTCAACTCTGGGGCCGACTCTGACGAAGTCACCGTGGAGACCACATCGGTATTCCGCGCCGACTTCCTCAACGAGCTCGACGCTCCGCCCGCCGCCAGCGGCGAGAGCGCGGTCTCGGGTGTGGAAGGACTGCCGGTCGGTTCGGCGCTACTGGTCGTCAAGCGCGGCCCCAACGCCGGGTCGCGGTTCCTGCTCGACCAGCCGACGACGTCGGCAGGCCGGCATCCGGACAGCGACATCTTCCTCGACGACGTCACCGTGAGTCGCAGGCACGCCGAGTTCCGCCTCGAGAGCGGCGAGTTCCAGGTCGTCGACGTGGGCAGCCTCAACGGCACATACGTCAACCGCGAGCCGGTCGATTCGGCCGTCCTCGCCAACGGCGACGAGGTGCAGATCGGCAAGTTCCGTCTGGTCTTTCTGACCGGACCGAAGGATGACGACAACGCCACCGGCTAGGTCGCTGCTCCTCAACCGACACAGCACCCCTTCACCGACACCACGAGCCCGCCGGACGCACAGATGACACAACCCGACACACCCGCACTCAACGGGATGTCGATCGGGGTTGTGCTCGATCTGCTGCGGAGCGAGTTCCCCGACGTCACGATCTCCAAGATCCGCTTCCTGGAGGCCGAGGGACTCGTCACCCCCGAGCGCACCGCATCGGGGTACCGGCGCTTCACCGCCTACGACTGCGCCCGGCTGCGGTTCATCCTGACCGCTCAGCGGGACCACTATCTGCCGCTGAAAGTGATCAAGGCGCAGCTCGATGCGCAGCCTTACGGCGAGCTACCGCAGAGCGTTTCGGCGTACGGCACGCCGCGGCTGGTGTCGGTGGCCGAAAGCAGCGTCGACCACGCGGCGGCACCGGCGGGGCCGACCCAGGTCCGGCTGAGTCGCGGTGATCTCCTCGAACGTTCCGGTGTCGACGACGAGCTGCTGACGTCGTTGATCAAGGCCGGCGTCATCACGCCCATTTTCAAGGGCGCAGGAACCGCGTTCTTCGACGAACACTCCGTGGTGATCGCCCAGTGCGCACGGGCGTTGGCCGACTACGGTGTCGAGCCGCGCCACCTGCGCGCGTTCAGGTCCGCGGCCGACCGGCAGTCCGACCTGATCGCCCAGATCGCGGGACCGGTGGTCAAGGGCGGTAAGGCCGGGGCCCGGGACCGCGCAGACGACCTGGCGCGCGAGGTGGCTTCGCTGGCGATCACCTTGCACACGTCGTTGATGAAGTCGGCGGTGCGCGACGTTCTCGATCGCTGAGGACTAGACTCGCGGTGACGGAATTTCACCGGCGCCGACTTTGGTCATACCTGGTGAAACAGAGCAACACCGGTGCGGAGGGCAGGCACATATGGGTGAGGTTCGTGTGATCGGCATTCGAGTGGAGCCGCCCCAGAACCAGCCTGTCCTGCTGCTCAGGGAGTCCAACGGCGACCGCTATCTGCCGATCTGGATTGGCCAGTCCGAAGCCGCTGCGATCGCCCTCGAACAGCAAGGGGTCGAGCCTCTGCGTCCGATGACCCACGATCTGTTCCGCGATGTCATTGCCGCGCTTGGTCATTCGCTCAAAGAGGTGCGCATCGTCGATCTGCAGGAAGGCACCTTCTACGCCGACCTCATCTTCGACCGCGACATCAAGGTGTCGGCGCGGCCGTCGGATTCGGTGGCCATCGCGCTGCGCGTGGGTGTCCCGATCTACGTCGAAGAAGCCGTGCTCGCCGAAGCGGGTCTGCTGATCCCCGACGAGGGTGACGAGGAGTCGACCGGCGGAGCCGTCCGGGAGGACGAGGTCGAGAAGTTCAAGGAATTCCTCGACAGCGTCTCGCCCGACGATTTCAAGGCCACCTGAGCTGCCGCGTAAGCACCGCGTGACTCGATTGGTCACGGATGCGTCTCGTCGAGTTCGACACGCGGGGCGGGTTTTCTCCCATATCGAATTGGGCAGCCATACTTGGTGCCGACGGGCAGTCAGAGAACGCCCGCAAGCGTATGCTCGAACAAGGCTCGAGCAGGGTGTAAGCAGCGGTTAGGTGCGCCCACGCAGGTCACGACGCGGTTCGATCGGCGAGAGGATTCGACAAGTGGGAGACACGCCACGCCAGGAACAGCTGGACCTGACCACACCGCAAGCGGAGGCGCTTCCCCGGGTCACCGCTGAGCCCGTGCAGGCTGGTCTGTTTCCTGACGACTCCGTGCCCGACGAACTGGTCGGCTATCGCGGTCCGAGTGCCTGCCAGATCGCCGGCATCACCTACCGCCAGCTCGACTACTGGGCCCGCACCTCGCTCGTCGTACCGTCGATCCGCGGTGCAGCAGGCTCGGGTAGCCAGCGCCTCTATTCGTTCAAGGACATCCTGGTCCTCAAAATCGTCAAGCGTCTCCTCGACACCGGTATCTCGTTGCACAACATCCGCGTCGCGGTGGATCACCTGCGGCAGCGCGGAGTCCAGGACCTCGCCAACATCACGTTGTTCTCGGACGGCACGACGGTGTACGAGTGCACGTCGGCCGAAGAGGTCGTCGATCTGTTGCAGGGTGGTCAGGGTGTGTTCGGTATCGCGGTCTCCGGTGCGATGCGCGAGTTGACCGGCGCGATCGCCGATTTCCCGGGGGAGCGCGCCGATGGCGGCGAGTCGATCTCGGCGCCCGAGGACGAACTAGCGTCGAGGCGCAAGCACCGCGATCGCAAGATCGGCTGAGCCGATCAGACGGCTGGGGTCGGCTGAGCCGATCAGACGGCTGGGGTCGGCTGAGCCGATCAGACGGCTGGAGTCGGCTGAGCCGATCAGACGGCTGGAGTCGGCTGAGCCGATCAGACGGCTGGGGTCGGCTGAGCCGATCAGACGGCCGGGGTCGGCTGACACTCGAACGTTGTGCAGCGAAAGTGCGAGAAGACCGCTGCGAAACGTCGGAGTCTTCCGTCACCGCGCCTGAGGCGCTCATCCGGCCAGGCGGGTAGACTCAGCCCCGCATCGCCCTTGTGCGGGAGAGTTCCGTGACTGCCAGTCGCGGACGCCGAAGGAGCAACACCTCTCCGTCAACCTCTCAGGCACCCAGGACCGCGCAAGGCCCCGATGCCTCTGGAAAGCGGTGCGTGCACCCGCCCATGGGGAAAGGCTCACCTGCGCACCATGCGGGCAGGGCCGAATCTCTCAGGCAGCCCGGTCAGGGTCGACGACAGAGGGGGAGGAGCCGCGTTCGTCTGCGCCCCCTGGAGTCCCGTGTCCGATCAGTCGTTCTCCCCGTCCGTTCCCCGCTTCGTCGACCGGCACATCGGACCCGACGCCGAAGCCGTCGAGACGCTGCTGAGCACCATCGGCGTCACGTCGCTGGATGAGCTCGCCACCAAGGCGCTCCCGGCCGCGATCCTCGACCGGCTTTCCGCCGACTGCATCGCGCCCGGTCTTGAACATCTGCCACCGGCCGCCACCGAACACGAGGCGCTGGCCGAGTTGCGGGCGCTCGCCGACTCCAACACGGTCGCGGTGTCGATGATCGGGCAGGGCTACTACGACACGCTCACCCCACCGGTGTTGCGCCGCAACATCCTCGAAAACCCCGCCTGGTACACCGCCTACACCCCGTACCAGCCAGAGATCAGCCAGGGCAGGCTCGAAGCGCTGCTCAACTTCCAGACGATGGTGACCGACCTCACCGGCCTCGAAGTCGCCAACGCGTCGATGCTCGACGAAGGCACCGCCGCTGCCGAGGCGATGACCCTGATGCACCGGGCCGTGCGCGGTCCGGCCAACAAGCTGGCGGTCGACTCGGACGTGTATGCGCAGACGGCGGCCATCCTCGCGACGCGCGCCGAGCCGCTGGGCATCGAGATCGTGACGGCCGACCTGCGCGACGGGCTGCCTGACGGCGACTTCTTCGGGGTCATCGTGCAGTTGCCCGGCGCGAGCGGTTGCGTCACCGACTGGAGCCGGCTCGTCGAGCAGGCCCACGAGCGGGGCGCGCTGGTCGCCGTGGGTGCAGACCTGCTCGCAATGACGCTGGTCAGCCCGCCCGGAGAGATCGGTGCCGACGTCGCCTTCGGCAGCACCCAACGTTTCGGCGTGCCAATGGGATTCGGTGGCCCGCACGCCGGTTACCTGGCGGTGCACTCCAAGCAGGCCCGCCAGCTGCCGGGCCGGCTGGTCGGGGTGTCGGTCGACGCGGACGGCTCACCCGCCTACCGGTTGGCGTTGCAGACCCGCGAGCAGCACATCCGCCGGGACAAGGCCACGAGCAACATCTGCACCGCGCAGGTGCTGCTGGCCGTGATGGCGGCGATGTACGCGAGCTACCACGGTCCCGACGGCTTGCGCGGTATCGCCGCGCGCGTGCACGGACACGCCCGCGCGCTGGCGGCGGGATTGTCGAGCGCGGCGATCGAGATCGTGCACGACGCGTTCTTCGACACCGTGCTCGCCCGGGTGCCCGGCCGCGCAGGGGAAGTGCGTGCCGCGGCCAAGGAACGCGGCATCAACGTGTGGTTGGTCGACGACGACCACATCTCGGTCGCCTGCGATGAGGCCACCACCGATGCGCACATCGCCGATGTCCTCGCTGCGTTCTCGGCATCGCCTGTGGCGGTCGGCCCGGCCGATTCGCCCATTGCGACGCGGACATCGGAGTTCCTGACCCACCCCGCCTTCGCGAAATACCGCACCGAAACAGAGATGATGCGGTACCTGCGTTCTCTGGCGGACAAGGATATTGCGCTGGACCGCAGCATGATTCCGCTCGGTTCGTGCACGATGAAGCTCAATGCCGCCGCCGAGATGGAGCCGATCACCTGGCCCGAGTTCGGCCGCCAGCACCCGTTCGGTCCGGCGTCGGACACACCGGGCCTGCGGCGGCTCATCGCGGATCTGCAGTCCTGGCTGACCGGCATCACCGGCTATGACGAGATCTCTCTGCAGCCGAACGCCGGCTCGCAGGGGGAGTACGCGGGCCTGCTCGCGATCCAGGCGTACCACCGCGCCCGAGGCGACCTGGACCGCACCGTCTGCCTGATCCCGTCGAGCGCCCACGGAACCAACGCCGCATCGGCCGCGATGGTGGGCATGAAGGTCGTCGTCGTCGCGTGCCGCGCGAACGGCGACGTTGACCTCGACGATCTGCGGGCGAAGGTCGCCGAGCACGCCGACCGACTCTCGGCGCTGATGATCACCTATCCGTCCACCCACGGCGTCTACGAGCACGACATCGCCGACATCTGCGCCGCAGTCCACGACGCAGGTGGGCAGGTCTACGTCGATGGCGCCAACCTCAACGCGCTCGTCGGTCTCGCCCGCCCCGGACGGTTCGGTGGCGACGTCAGCCATCTGAACCTTCACAAGACGTTCTGCATCCCACACGGCGGCGGCGGCCCGGGGGTGGGTCCTGTGGCGGTGCGCTCACATCTGGCGCCCTACCTGCCGGGGCATCCGCGTGCCGAGGAACTCGCCGACGAGCACACCGTGTCCGCGGCGCCGTACGGTTCGGCATCGATCCTGCCGATCACGTGGGCCTACATCCGCATGATGGGCGCGCAGGGTCTGCGGTCGGCGTCGCTGGTGGCGATCGCCTCGGCCAACTACATCGCCCGCCGGCTCGACGAATACTACCCGGTGCTGTACACCGGCGAGAACGGCATGGTCGCCCACGAGTGCATCCTCGACCTGCGCGGAATCACCAAGGCCACCGGCGTGACCGTCGATGATGTCGCAAAGCGGTTGGCGGACTACGGTTTCCACGCACCCACGATGAGCTTCCCGGTGGCGGGCACGCTGATGGTGGAGCCCACGGAAAGCGAATCGCTGGCCGAGGTCGACGCGTTCTGTGAGGCGATGATCGCGATCCGCGGGGAGATCGACAAGGTCGGTTCCGGGGAATGGTCCGCCGAGGACAATCCGCTGCGCAACGCTCCGCACACGGCCGAGAGCCTGCTCGTCGACAAGTGGGAGCACCCGTACACCCGTGAGCAGGCGGCGTACCCGCTGGGCAAGGGGTTCCGGCCCAAGGTGTGGCCGCCGGTGCGTCGGATCGACGGCGCCTATGGCGACCGGAACCTGGTCTGCTCGTGCCCGCCCGTCGAGGCCTTCGCCTGACGGGAGATAGGGTTCTCCGCATGACCGGTATCGAAGGGGGCCAGCCGAAGCTGTTCATCTTCCCGCATGCCGGCGGGACACCGCAGTACTACGTGCCGTTCGCGAAGGCGTTCACGACGGACGTCAAACGCACTGCGGTGCAGTACCCCCGACAGGGCGGGAAGCAGGACTTCGGGTCGTTCACGAGCCTGTCCGCGCTCGCCGACGAGGTGACCAAAATGGTGTCGCCGGACAAGCAAGGCGGGGCTTCCCCAATTTTCTTCTTCGGGCACAGCATGGGCGGCCTGCTGGCCTTCGAGGTGGCCCGGCGCTTCCAGGAGGCGGGACGGCCGATCGCGGCGCTGTTCGTCTCGGCGGTGGCGGCTCCGGGACTGGTCGGGTACGACGACATTCCCGATACCGACGAAGGCTTGCTGGCAGCGGTCAGCACGATCACGGGGGCCGACCCCGAGTTCATGAAGAATCCGGAGTTCGCCGCGGCGATCCTGCCGACGCTGCGGGGGCTGAAGTCGATCGCTGATTATCGCTGCCCTCCGGACACGAAATTGTCGAGCCCCATTCACGCCTATTACGGGGATGACGACGAGATTGCCACCGCCGACAAAGTGATGCCGTGGGCGCAGAGAACGTCGGCCGGTTTTACTGCGCGTGATTTCAAAGGACACCATTTCTACCTGAATGACCACCTCGGCGATCTCGTGCCCGATATCGAGCAGAAACTCTGGGCGACGCTGCGCGGGTGATGCCGTTCGATGTGGTATTCGCCACATCGCCACGTCGCTGGGGACGCCGGCGAGCACACCCCCGTGCGCGCCGAGTCGCGTAAGGAGTCGCCCCCGAAGACGTCGCCGCACCTGCTACTTACCGGCAAGTCAGATTCGAAACTGACGCAGGCGCGCAAGTTAAGCAAACGCCTTACGGACCCGTCAAGACGAGAGGAGCTCTAGGTTCAGTGGCCGCGACGGCGTATTCGCGTATCCGGCAGCCACGAGGTCGAGCAACGCGAGGCCGACTAATTATGTGGGCTCTTTCCATTTGTGGCAAAACTGTGAGTGCCCTGTGAGTAACGAATGGGACACGTCTGGCGATACACTCTCAGCGAAATCAGTTGTGAGCAGCCCGCTTCCCTCTGGCAAGCATCGCGTGGTCTAATCCTTCGTTGGATTGCACGACATCGGTTACGGGTCGGTGTTAGCCTTCCGGCGAGCGGGGGAATGCGCGGCCTAAAGCTGCGAACTGGTTTGCCATCCACGGCAGTGTGGCCGGGGCGCGGAAGATAGTGAAAGGACGACGTCGCATGCCGTTGCTGGAGTTGACGATTCCTGGCTTGCTCGCTGATCGCGCGCGGACCCAGCCCGACGATGTCGCCTACACCTTCCTCGACTTCGACGTGGACCCGGCCGGTTTCGCCGAATCTTTGACATGGTCCCAGGTCCACCATCGCGCGCAGGTTGTCGCCGCAGAGCTGCTGCGCCACGGCAACAAGGGCGATCGCGCCGCGATCCTCGCACCGCAGGGACTCGAATACATTGTCGCGTTCTACGGCGCGATGGCCGCCGGCATGATCGCGGTGCCGCTGCCGGTGCCGGCCATGGGCCAGCTCGACGAGCGTGTCAGCGGCGCACTACGCGACTGCCAGCCGGTGGCCGTGCTGACCACCTCCGCCGTTGTCGGCGAGATCCTGAACTACGTTGGCAGCCTGCCCGGCGGGAACCCCCCGGCCGTCGTCGAGGTCGACGCATTGGACCTCGACTCGCCACAGACGCCCGAGGTCAACGTCGGCCCGCCGCCCAAGACTGCCTACCTGCAGTACACCTCCGGCTCCACCCGCGCGCCGGCCGGCGTGATCATGACCCACACCAACGTCATCGCGAACGTCAAGCAGGTCTTCGACGACTACATGGAGCACCGCAACGGCGTTCCGCCGCGCGACATCACGATGGTGTCGTGGCTGCCCTTCTACCACGACATGGGCCTCATCCAGGGAGTGTTCGCCTCGCTGCTCACCCCGAATGAAGACGAGGGCGGCAAGTTGCACGGCCGGCCCGCGATCGTGATGAGCCCCGTGGCATTCCTGCAGAAGCCGGCCCGCTGGATCCAGCAGCTCGCGTTGAATCCGTGTGCCTGGTCAGCAGCGCCGAACTTCGCGTTCGAGCTGTCGGTACGCCGGACCACCGACGCCGACCTCGAGGGCATGAATCTCGGCGGCCTGCTCGGCATCATCAGCGGCAGCGAGCGCATCCATGTGGCGACCATCCGCCGCTTCAACGAGCGCTTCGTCAAATTCGGCATGCCCGAGACCACGGTGCTGCCGTCCTACGGCCTCGCCGAGGCGACGCTGTACGTGATCTCGGCCCCGATGGGTCACACCCCGGCCACGGTGCGCTTCGACTACGAGAAGCTCGCCGCCGGCCACGCCGAGCGCTGCGGAACCGATGCCGGCACCGAGCTGGTCAGCTATGGCGCGCCCCGCTCATCGACTGTGCGCATCGTCGATCCGGAGAGCTGCACCGAGAATCCCGACGGCAAGGTCGGCGAGATCTGGGTGCACGGCGAGCAGGTTGCAATGGGCTACTGGCGCGACCCGCAGAAGACCGAGCGCACGTTCGGCGGCGAGATCGTGGATCCCTCCGACGGCACCCCGGTCGGCCCGTGGTTGCGCACCGGCGATCTCGGCGTGATGAGCGAGGGCGAGATGTTCATCATCGGCCGCATCAAGGACATGCTCATCGTCGATGGCCGCAACCACTACCCCGATGACATCGAGGCCACGATCCAGGAGATCACCGGTGGCCGCGTCGCGGCCATCTCGGTGCTCGACGACACCAGCGAGCAGCTGGTTGCGGTGGTCGAGATGAAGAAGAAGGGCACCTCCGAAGCGGAGGCCCTCGACAAGCTGCGCGCCGTCAAGCGCGAGGTCGCCTCGGCGATCAAGAAGTCCCACAGCGTGCGCGTCTCTGACCTGGTGCTCGTCGCGCCGGGCTCCATCCCGATCACCACCAGCGGAAAGATTAGGCGCTCGGCCTGTGTGGATCGCTACCGCCTGGACGAGTTCAGCCGCCTGGACGTCACCACATGACCTCTGAGTTCGACGAGGACTCAATCCGGCACTGGCTGGTCGACTATCTGGTCACCAATATCGGATGTAGTCCTGATGAGATCGATCTTGATGCCCCACTGAACGATCTCGCCGTCGGATCCAGTGATGCCGTCGTGCTCACCGGAGAGCTGTCCGAGTTGCTGGGCCGCACGGTGTCTCCGGTCGAGTTCTGGCAGTACCCGACGATCAACGCGCTGGCGAAGTTCCTGACCGGCGGCGAGGTCGACACGGCTGTCGAGGTCACTCCGACACACCGGATCGCCGAGGACGCGATCGCGGTGGTCGGCCTCGGCTGCCGCTTCCCGGGCGACATTCACGGCCCCGACGAGCTGTGGGACTTCCTGTCGGACGGACGCTCCGCCGTCAGCGAGGTGCCGCCGACGCGCTGGTCCTGGTACGACGACGGATCCGCCGAGGGTGCCGCCGCACTCGCCGGTACCACCCGCTGGGGCTCGTACCTTTCCGACATCGACGAATTCGACGCCGACTTCTTCGAGATCTCGCCCAGCGAGGCCGACAAGATGGACCCGCAGCAGAGGTTGCTGCTGGAAGTCACTCACGAAGCGCTCGAATACGCGGGGATCCGGCCGAGCTCTCTTCGCCACACCCAGACCGGTGTGTTTGTCGGTGCGTGCCTCGGCGAGTACGGCGTGATGGCCTCCAAGGAACTGTCGGAGGTCAACGCATACTCCGGCACCGGTGGCGCGCTGAGCATCATCGCCAACCGGGTGTCGTACTACTTCGACCTGCGCGGCCCGTCGGTCACGATCGACACGGCGTGCTCCTCGTCGCTGGTCGCGATTCACCTCGCCTGCCAGAGCCTGCGCACCGGCGACTCCGACATCGCCCTCGCCGGCGGCGTCAACGTGATCCTGTCACCCGCGGTGACCCGCAGCTTCGACCAGGCCGAGGCCATGTCGCAGTCCGGGCGCTGCCACGCGTTCGACGCGCGCGCCGACGGCTTCGTCCGCGGCGAGGGCTGCGGTGTCGCGGTCCTCAAGCGTCTGTCCGACGCCGTCCGCGACGGCGACCGGGTGCTCGCCGTCGTCCGCGGCTCCGCCGTGAACCAGGACGGCCGGTCCAACGGCCTGATGGCCCCGAACCCCGCCGCGCAGATGGCGGTGCTGCGGTCTGCCTATGCCGCCGCGGGCGTCGAGCCCCGCGAGGTCGACTACGTGGAAGCGCACGGCACCGGAACACTGCTCGGCGATCCGATCGAGGCGCGCGCAATGGGCACCGTGCTCGGCCGCGGACGCTCCGTCGACGCACCGCTGCTGATCGGCGCGATCAAGTCCAACCTGGGGCACACCGAAGCCGCGGCGGGGATCGCCGGCTTCGCCAAGACCGTGCTGGCGCTGCACCACGGCCGCATCCCGCCCAATCTCGACTATCAGTCGCCCAACCCGCACATCGCGTTCGACAACCTGCGTCTCAAAGTTGTCGACCAGGCCACCGACTGGGAGCCCGCGGGCCGCCCGCGCGTCGCAGGGGTGTCCTCGTTCGGCTTCGGCGGCACCAACGCCCACGTCGTCCTCGAGCAGGCGCTCGGCACCGTCGGAGCCGGGCCGGACCGCGACGAGGCCGGCGACTCGGCGATCACCACGCTCGTGGTGTCCGGTAAGTCGGCGCAGCGGATCGCGACCACCGCGGGCGCCCTCGCCGAGTGGATGGCCGGCGCCGGAGCGCAGGTGCCACTGGAGCAGGTGGCGCACTCGCTGAACCACCACAGGGCGCAGCACAACAAGTTCGCGACGGTGTGCTCACGCGACCGGGCAGGAGCCCTGGCGGGTCTGCAGGCGCTCGCCTCGGGTCAGGCGGCGCCCGGCGTCGTGTCGTCGCACCAGGGCGCGTGCCGCCCGGGCACGGTATTCGTCTACTCCGGGCAGGGTTCGCAGTGGACCGGCATGGGCCGGCGGCTGCTCGCCGACGAACCCGCATTCGCCGCGGCCGTCGACGAGCTGGAGCCGGTCTTCGTCGAACAGGTCGGCTTCTCGCTGCGCGACATCATTGCCGGCGGCGAGACCGTCACCGGAATCGAACGTATCCAGCCGGTGCTGGTCGGTGTGCAGCTGGCGCTGACCGAGCTGTGGCGCTCCTACGGTGTGCACCCCGACGCCGTCATCGGGCATTCGATGGGCGAGGTCGCCGCGGCCGTGGTCTCCGGCGCGCTGTCGGTCGCCGACGGGCTCAAGGTGATCGCCACCCGGTCGAAGCTGATGTCGCGCTTGTCGGGCCAGGGCGCGATGGCCTTGATCGAACTCGACCCTGACGCCGCCACCGAGCTGATCGCCGACTATCCCGACGTCACGCTCGCCGTCTACGCGTCACCGCGCCAGAGCGTCATCGCCGGCCCGCCGGATCAGGTCGACGCGGTCATCGCCGTGGTCGCGGCCAAAGACCGGCTGGCGCGCCGCGTCGAGGTCGACGTCGCATCGCACCACCCGACCATCGATCCGATCCTTCCCGAGCTGCGGGAGGCGCTGCGCGATCTGCGTCCTGCCTCGCCGAACATCCCGATGGTGATCACCACCCGCGAACACGACGGCCCCGAGCCGGTGTTCGATGCCGACTACTGGGTGGACAACCTGCGCAACCCGGTGCGGTTCCACCAGGCGGTGGCGGCTGCGGGTGCCGAGCTCGGCACGTTCATCGAGGTGAGCCCGCATCCGCTGTTGACGTTCGGCATCAGCGACACGCTCGGCACCACCCACCACCACGCCGTGCCCACGCTGCTGCGCGAAGGCAAGGACGACGGCACCGCCGATGAGACCCTGACGTTCCACACCCACCTCAACAGCACGTACACCAGCCAGCCGCCGGTCTCCCGCCACGCTCCGGAACCGCATCCGGTGCTGCCCACCACGCCGTGGCATCACACCAGGCACTGGGTGCCCGCGACCACCACGAACCGGCGAGGACCCGCAGCACCGCGCCTCGGCACGCTGCTGGGGGACCTCACGTCGGTCGCAACCAGCCCGCCCACCCATCTGTGGCAGGCGCGGCTGGTACGCGAGGCCAAGCCCTATCCCGGTTTCCACCGGATTCAGGGCGTCGAGGTCGTCCCGATGTCGGTGCTGCTGCGGACCCTGACCGTGGCCGCCGCCGAATCGGGAGCAACGACGCTCTCCGACATCTCGTTCGACCGCCCGGTCGTGGTCGACCAGGCCCAGGTGATCCAGGTCGTCAGCAACGGAGACGCCATCACGATGGCGTCGGCGCCGTCGGTGGACGCGCCGGCCAACCGCTGGGTGCGCCACGCCGTGGCCCGGATCTCCTCGGCGCAGGCCGGGGATGCCGTCGGCGCGGTCGACGTAACCGGCGCCACGGACTACGACAGGTCGACCGTCGAAGAGCTGCAAGCGAAGTGGGGTGTCGAGGGGCAGCCGTTCCCGTGGTCGATCACCTCGTGCCGCGCGACCACCGACGGTGTGCTCGCCGAAGTGGCGTGGCAGGAGGCGTCCGCGGTCGCGCTGCTCGACGCCGCGGTTCAGATCGCGCGCCTCGCCGATATCAACGACAGCAGGCTACTTGTTCCCGCCGGTGTCGAAAGCCTCTCCGCGACAGGTGAATTGGCGGACACTTCCGGCATCGTGACGGTGCGCCGCAGGCCGGCATCCGGAGATGCGCTCGTTCTGGACATCTCGGTGACCGTGCCCGACGGCAGCTCCCGGGTGGACATCCGCGGTCTGCGCTACGTCGACGTGCAGGCGGGACCGTCGGACTCGGCACCTGCCGACCCGCGCACCGTGGCCCACGAACTCGCGTGGCAGCCATGGGACGGTCCGTCCGGTCAGGCACCGGCGCCGACGTCGCTTGCCGTCATCGGAAGGAGCGCGACCGCCGTCGCACTGCGTGACAGCCTCGTCGGGGCGGGATACACCCTCGCCGACGAGGAAACCGCGCGGTGCGTGCTCTACGTGCCCGACACCGGCACCGATGACGCCGACGACGTCTCGGCGGCCGTCCGGCTCACCGGTGACGTCGCCGGCCTGGTCAGCTCGCTGGCCCGGCGCACCGACCGTGAAGAACCCCGCCTCTGGATCGTCACCGAAGGTGTTCGCGACGCCGACACGGCGCAGGCGCTGCGGCAGAGCACCCTGTGGGGCGTTGCCGGTGTCATCGGCGCAGAGCAGCCGCAACTGTGGGGTGGGCTCGTCGACATCGCCTCCGACGCAGACCTCGGCAACGTCGGGTCGGCGCTGGCCGGTGTGCTTCCGATCGGCGCCAAGTCGATCCTGTCGTTGCGCGACGGGCGCTTCTTCGCACCCGCACTTGCGCCCATCGCCTCGGAGGCGGTCCGCGAACCGCTGCGGTGCCGCCCCGACGCCGCCTACCTGATCACCGGCGGCCTCGGCGCCCTCGGACTCGTGACCGCCGACTGGCTCGCCGACCGGGGTGCCCGCCGCGTCATCCTCGCGGGCCGCACGGCACTGCCGCCGCGCAGCCGGTGGGACGCCGACGACCTCGGCAAGGATGTGCGGGAGAAGATCGACGCGATCCGCGCACTGGAGCTTCGCGGGGTCGCCGTCGAGACGGCCGCGCTGGACATCGGGTCGCGCGACGACCTGACCGCGTGGCTGTCGCGGCGGGATGAGCAGGGGTCGCCGCCGATTCGGGGCATCATCCACGGTGCGGGCCTGACCGACAGCCAGCTGCTGACCGACATCGACGACGAGCGTCTGCGCACGACGCTGTGGCCGAAGGTGGCCGGGGCGCAGGCCCTCCACGAAGCCTTCCCGGTCGACAGCCTCGATTTCCTCTACCTGACCGCATCGGCGGGCACCGTGTTCGGCGTCCCCGGCCAGGGTGCCTACGCGGCGGGCAATGCGTACCTCGACGGGCTGGCCCGTGCCAGGCACCGGCTGGGCGGAATCACGGCCAGCCTCGATTGGGTCGCCTGGCGCGGTCTCGGATTCGGTTCCGATGCGCAGGTCGTCATCGACGAACTCGAACGTCAGGGCTCACGGCCGGTCACGCCTGCTGAGGCGTTCGCCGCGTGGGAGTACGCGAGCCGGTTCGACGTCCCCCACGTCGTCATGGCTCCGACGCTCACCGACGAGGAGGTCGACGAGGAGGCCGGTGTCAGCCGGGCCCCCGATCGGGCCTGGTCGGAGATGTCGGCCGACGAGGTGATCGCCGAGATGGAGACCGGGCTGCGCGGAATCCTTGCGACGGAGCTGAGGATCCCCGAGGACGAGGTCGACACGGATCGCCCGTTGGCCGAGATGGGACTCAACTCGGTGATGGCCATGTCGATCCGCCGCGAGGTCGAGCGTCTCGCCGGGATCGAACTGTCCGCCACGATGCTGTGGAACTACCCGACGATCGCCGCGCTGGCGGCCCACCTGGCCGAGAAGGTGGCCCCGCAGACCGGTGCCGAGAGCGGTGACGAGGATGAGGACGACGCAGGAGACAGCCTGCTCGACTCGCTCTTCGACAGCGTTGAGAACTGATTTCTCAAATCGGCCCGTCAGGGGAGACCATGTCGGAAGCGGTCCGATGGGTCTGAGTGTGGAATTTTGTAGGTTTGGTCGGATGTGAGGAGCGACTGTGATGGCACTTTCTGAAGCCACGATCCCGGCGGTACTCGCGGACAGGGCACAGAAGCAGCCGGATGACACCGCCTACACGTTCGTCGACTACGAAGCCGATCCGGCGGGCATCACCGACAGCCTGACCTGGTCGGAGGTTTACGAACGCTCGCTGGTCGTCGCCGAGAAGCTCGCCGCGATCGGATCGCCGGGGGACCGCGCGGTCATCCTGGCGCCGCAGAGCCTGGAGTACATCGTCGGGTTCCTCGGCGCGATCCAGGCCGGCTTCATCGCCGTCCCGCTGTCGATGCCCCAGACCCGGCACCACGACGAACGTGTGACCGGCGCGATGGCGGATTCGACACCCGTCGTGGTGCTGACGACGTCGTCGGTGGTCGACGACGTCCGCAAGTACGGACAGGCCGACCCCAAGCAGCGGCCACCGAAATTCCTCGAGGTCGACACCCTCGATTTCGACTCGCCGACGAAGTTCACCCCGCTGGCGTCGCTGCCGAAAACGGCCTACCTGCAGTACACCTCGGGATCGACCCGTGCGCCGGCCGGCGTGGTGGTGTCCCACAAGAACGTGGTCGTCAACGTCGAGGAGTTGCTCACCGACTACTACGAGGCGTATCCCGACGGCGCGCCCGAGGACACCACGATCGTGTCGTGGCTGCCCTTCTACCACGACATGGGCCTGATCGTCGGCGTGTTCATCCCGATGATGCTGGGCAAACCCGCGGTGCTGATGAGCCCGGTGGCGTTCATGCAGAAGCCCGCCCGCTGGATGCAGCAGCTGGGTTCGAACACCAGCGCGTTCACCGCGGCGCCCAACTTCGCGTTCGAGCTGGCCGTCAAGCGCACCACCGACGAGGATATGGCGGGCAAGGACCTCAGCGGCGTCGTCGTGATGATCAACGGTGCAGAGCGCGTGCACGGCTCGACCGTGCGTCGTTTCAACGAGCGGTTCGCGGCGTTCGGGCTGCCCGACTCGGCGATGCGGCCGTCGTACGGCCTGGCCGAAGCCACCGTCTACGTTGCGGCCTCGCATGGCGGACGCCCTCCGACAGCGGTGCGGTTCGATGTCGAGAAGCTGGCGGCAGGCCATGCCGAGCGGTGCGAGGGTCAGGACGGCACGGAACTGATCGGCTGCGGCGCGGTGCGGTCGACAACAGCGCGGGTGGTCGATCCCGACACCCTGGTCGAGAATCCGGCGGGCAAGATCGGCGAGGTCTGGCTGCACGGAGAGCACGTCGCCGGCGGCTACTGGCACAACCCGAAGCTCAGCGAGCTGTTCGCCGCGCAGCTCACTGAGCCGACCGCAGGAACCCCGAAGGGTCCGTGGCTGCGTACCGGCGACCTCGGCGTGATGTTCGACGACGAGCTGTTCATCGTCGGTCGCATCAAGGACCTGCTGATCGTCGACGGGCGCAACCACTATCCCGACGACATCGAGGCGACCGTCGCCGAGTTCACCGGCGGCCGCGTCGCCGCGGTGTCGGTTCCGGACGAGGCGAGCGAACGGCTCGTGGTGATCGCCGAGCTCAAGAAGCAGCTGGATGAGTCCGTGCTGGACTCGGTCAAGCAGCAGGTCACCTCGGCCGTGTCGATGACGCACAGCGTGCGGCTGTCCGACTTCGTGCTGGTCGGACCCGGATCGCTGCCGCTGACGACCAGCGGCAAGGTGCGCCGCGCGTCCAGCGTGCAGCTCTATCGCGAGGACAAATTCAGTCGGTTGGACGCCACTACATGACCTCTGCTTTCGACGAGGCTGCTGTTCGTCGGTGGTTGATCGACTACCTGGTCACGAACAACGGTTGCAGTCCGGAGCACATCGAACGCGGCGCCTCGATGCACGACCTCGGCGTGGGGTCCCGCGACGCCGTCGTACTCACCGGCGTGCTCTCGGAGTTCCTGGGCCGCACCGTTTCGCCGGTGGACTTTTGGCAGTACCCGACCGTGGATGGGCTGGCGAAATTCCTGACCGGCGGTGAGGTCGAGCCCGTCTCCGACGGGGAGGTGACCCGTGCGGCCGGGCTGGACGAGCCCATCGCCGTCATCGGTCTGGGTCTGCGCCTGCCCGGCGGGCAGGACGTCGACGGCAACATCGAGGGCCCCGACGCGTACTGGGACTTCTTGACCGAGGGGCACTCGTCGGTGCGTGAGGTGCCCGGGGATCGCTGGTCCTGGTTCGACGACGGCACCCCCGAGGGCGCGGCGGCGCTCGCGGGCACCACCAAGTGGGGCTCGTTCCTGCGCGACATCGACGCGTTCGACGCCGAGTTCTTCGAGATCATCCCGCGCGAAGCGACCCGCATGGACCCGCAGCAGCGACTGCTGCTCGAGGTCACCCACGAGGCGCTCGAGCATGCGGGCATCGCGGCGGATTCGCTGGCCGAGACCCGCACCGGTGTGTTCGCCGGGGCCAGCGCCGGCGACTACGCACAGATGGGCTCGGCGGACCTCAGCGGCGTCGACGCGTGGTTCGGGACCGGCGGTTCGATCAGCATCATCGCCAACCGGGTGTCGTACGTCTTCGATCTGCGCGGCCCGTCGGTCACCATCGACACCGCCTGCTCGTCCTCGCTCGTATCCATCCATCTCGCTGTGCAGAGCCTGCGCACCGGGGACTGCGATCTGGCGCTGGCCGCGGGAGTGAATCTTTTGCTCTCGCCCGCCGGCACGCGCAGCCTCGACCAGGCCGAGGCGATGTCGCCGACGGGTCAGTGCCACGCGTTCGACGCGAGCGCCGACGGCTTCGTGCGCGGCGAGGGCTGCGGTGTTGCGGTACTCAAGCGCCTGTCCGACGCCCAGCGTGACGGTGACCGGGTGCTCGCGGTCATTCGCGGGTCGGCGGTCAATCAGGACGGCCGCTCCAACGGCCTGATGGCGCCGAACCCGTCGGCTCAGATGGCGGTCCTGCGGGCCGCCTACTCATCGGCGGGCGTCAATCCCCGCGAGGTCGACTACGTCGAGGCGCACGGCACCGGCACATTGCTGGGTGACCCGATCGAGGCGCGCGCGCTGGGCACGGTGCTCGGCAAGGGGCGTCCCGCGGAGGCTCCCCTTCTGATCGGCGCGGTCAAGTCCAATCTGGGCCACCTCGAGGCGGCTGCCGGTATCGCCGGGTTCGCCAAGGCGGTTCTGGCGTTGCAGCACAACACAATTCCGGGTAACCGCGGATACGAGAAGCCCAACTCACACATTCCGTTCGACAAGCTCCGGCTCAAGGTCGTCGACCAGCACACCGACTGGGCGCCCGCGGGCCGGCCCCGTCGCGCGGGCATCTCGTCGTTCGGGTTCGGTGGCACCAACGCCCACGTCGTCATCGAGCAGGCGCCGGTCACGGTGACCGCCGCGGCCGACGAGCCCGAGGCGGCCGTCACGACGCTGGTCGTGTCCGGCAAGACGCCCGAGCGGATCGCATCGCAGGCCGCCGTACTGGCCGAGTGGATGGCCACGGCCGATGTGCCTGTCGCATCGTTGTCTCAGGTTGCCCACACGCTCAACCATCACCGCTCGCAGCACGCCCGGTTCGCCACCGTGGTCGCCCGCGATACGGGGCAGGCGATCGCGGGCCTGCAGGCGCTGGCCGCCGGACAGTCCGCGCCGGGCGTCGTCGGCCCTGCGCAGGTCACGCCGAAACCGGGCACGGTGTTCGTCTACTCGGGCCAGGGCTCGCAGTGGCCGGGGATGGCCCGCCGGCTGCTCGACGACGAACCTGCCTTCGCGCAGGCCATCGCCGACATCGAGCCCGTCTTCGTCGAACAGGTCGGCTTCTCACTGCGCGACATCCTCGCCGGCGGTGAACCGGTCAGCGGCGACGCGCAGGTGCAGCCGGTGCTGATGGGTTTGCAGCTCGCGCTGACGGAGCTGTGGCGCTCCCACGGCGTGCATCCGGACGCCGTCATCGGCCACTCGATGGGTGAGGTCACCGCAGCCGTCGTCGCTGGGGCGCTCAGCGTCGCCGACGGACTCAAGGTGATCGCGGCGCGCTCGTCGATCATGTCGAGGCTGGCAGGGCAGGGCGCGGTCGCGCTGCTCAACGTCGAGGCCGACGAGTGCGAGGCGCTGATCGAGGCTCACCCCAGCGTGGAGATCGCCGGCTATCTGTCACCGCGCCAGACGGTGGTGGCAGGGCTGCCCGACGAGGTCGACGCCGTCATCGCGACCGTCACGTCGCTGAATACGTTCGCCCGGCGAGTCAACATGGTCGTCGCGTCGCACACCGCCTTGATGGAGCCGGTGCTTTCCGATATCCGGTCGGCGCTGGCCGACGTGGACCCCAGCATCCCGACGCTGCCGTTCCTGTCGACGGTTACCGACCCCGCGGATTCGCCGGTGTTGGACGCCGACTACTGGGTGGCCAACGTCCGCAGGCCCGTCAGGTTCAGCCAGGCCATCGGCGCAGCCGCCGCCGACCACGGCACGTTCATCGAGATCAGCCCGCACTCGACGCTGTCGCAGGCGATTGCCGAGACGCTGGCCGACAGTCCCGATCACCTTCTGGTGGGCACCCTGGCCCGTGATGCCGATGACACCGTCGTCTTCCACGCGAACGTCAACACCACGCACACGTCGCGTCCGCCGCATACCGCGCACGGCGCCGAACCGCACATCGCGCTGCCCACCACGCCGTGGCACCGCACCCGGCACTGGGTGGACGTGCGGCCGCGCCGCGGCGGGGTGGCCCGCTCGGGTGGGCTGCCCGCAGGCAGCGCGGTACCTCCCGAGTGGTTCTGCGAACTGACGTGGCCCGCGAAACCGCTTGCCGGACAGTCGGATCCGAACGAGACGGCGTCCTGGCTGGTCGTCGGCGACGACGCGCTGGCCGCTGAGATGTCGCGCCTCGGCGCGACCGTGGCCACCGGCGGCGTCGACGACATCGGCTCGGCGACCCACGTGCTGTATGCGCCGACGGCAGCCGACGAGCTGGGCTACGACCTGTTCGAGACCGGTCGCGGCCTCGCTCTGGGTGCCGCCGCTGCCGCAGAGCCGCCCACGCTGTACCTGCTGACCCGCAACGCGCAGCCAGTCAGTGTGGGGGATCGGGCCAACCCGGCGCAGGCGGTGCTCTGGGGCCTGGGCCGCACGCTCGCGCTGGAGCATCCCGAGATCTGGGGTGCCGTCATCGACGCCGACGAATCCGTGCCCCCCGTGGTCGCGGCCCGCTGGCTCCTCGGCGAGGCCCACCACGGCGACGGCGAGGACCAGATCGTCTACCGCGGCGGCAACCGTCTCGTCGCGCGTCTCGTCCACGCCCTTCCGCCCGCACCGGTGGGCGCCGAGACACTCGACGCCGACGGCGCGCACCTGGTCGTCGGTGCCACCGGAAACATCGGCCCCGGCCTCATCGAACAGCTCGCCGCAATGGGCGCGAGAACAATTGTGGCCGTCTCACGCAACCCGGGCTCGCGTCTCGACGAGCTCACCGCACGGCTTGCGGCGACTGGCACCACCGTCGTCACGGTCGCGGCCGACGCCGCCGACGAAGCGTCGCTGCGCCCGGTGTTCGACCGCTTCGGCGCGGATCTCCCGCCGCTTAAGGGCATCTATCTGGCGGCGATGAGCGGTGGCCCGGTGACGCTGGACGACATGACCCCCGACGACGTCGTCGCGATGTTCCGTCCCAAGATGGACGCGGCTGTGGCCGCCCACACACTGTCGCTCGGCCATCCCGTCGAGCAGTTCGTCCTGTTCTCGTCCATCTCGGGTGTGCTCGGCTCGCGCTGGCTCGCGCACTACGCGGCGACGACGACGTTCCTCGACACGTTCGCCTTCGCCCGCCGCGCCGCCGGTCTGCCCGCGTGCGCCATCAACTGGGGTCTGTGGAAGTCGCTGGCCGACGTACAGACCGGGTTCGAGGCGCAGGCGACGCAGGAGTCCGGACTGGAACCGATGGACGACGCCGTCGCGATCACCGCGCTGCGGTCGTTCGTCGGACCGCAGGCACGGGCACGGGCGACCGTCGTCGCGGCGGACTGGCCCCGCCTGGCCGCCGCCTACCACACCCGTGCGCAGCTGCACATCCTCGACGACCTGCTCGCCGGCGAGGCGACAGCGGCGCAGCCGCTGACCGGCGACACGAAGTTTCGCCAGGAGCTGAAAACCTGCGACCCCGATCGACGCATCGACCTCCTGACAGACTTCGTGATCTCGCAGGTCGCAGCCGTGATGGGGCTCGCTTCGGCGCACACTCTGGATCCGACCGTCGGCTTTTTTCAGTTCGGAATGGATTCGCTGATGTCGGTAACGTTGCAGCGCTCGCTGAGCGAAAACCTTGGAGAAGCCCTGCCCGCATCCGTGGTGTTCGACTACCCGACCGTCGAAGCCCTCACCGATTACTTGGCGTCGCTACTTCCTGAGATAATCGAGACCGCCGGTACCGGGGGTGAGGCGGTCGTCAGCGACGAGGCTGACGACACGTACGACGACCTCGCCGAGGAAGAGCTGCTGGCGAGACTGTCGGAAAGATTGAGTTGACTGAGATGACTGCTGCGTCAGGTTCGCCTGCATCGCCGGATCGCCGGGCGATCATCACCGAAGCCCTGCGCAAGATCGATGACCTGACGGCACGCCTGGCGGACGCCGAGAAAGCCGAGACCGAGCCGATCGCCGTCGTCGGGATCGGCTGCCGGCTGCCCGGCGGCGTCGACGACGCCGACCGGTTCTGGCAGTTCCTGTCCGACGGTGAGAACGGCGTCATTCGCGTGCCCGCCGACCGGTGGGACGCCGACCAGTTCTACTCGCCCGACCACACCGTCCCCGGCACCATCTGTAACCGCGAGGGCGGTTTCCTGACGTCGTGGCAGCCCGACGAGTTCGACGCCGAATTCTTCTCGATCGCCCCGCGCGAAGCCGCGGCGATGGACCCGCAACAGCGCCTGCTGCTCGAGGTGGCTTGGGAGGCGCTGGAGAACGCAGGCATCAACCCGCGCACGCTGCGCGGGTCGGCAACCGGCGTGTTCATCGGCATGACGACCAACGACTACTACCACTCGGTCGTCGGCAGGCTCGCGCCCGAGGACATCGACCCGTACATCCCGTTCGGCAACGCGCCGAACTTCGCGGCGGGCCGACTGTCCTACTTCCTGGGTGTTCGCGGCCCCGCCGTGGTCAGCGACACCGCGTGCTCGTCGTCGCTGGTGTCGATTCATCTGGCCTGCCAGAGTCTGCGCCGCGGAGAGTCCGACCATGCGCTGGCCGCCGGGGTGAACCTGATCCTGTCACCGGAGAACAACATCGCCTGCTCCCGCTGGGGCATGCTCGCACCGGACGGCCTGTGCAAGACGTTCGACGCCGACGCCAACGGGTACGTGCGCAGCGAGGGCGCGGGAGTGGTGGTCCTCAAGCGGCTCTCCGATGCCGTGCGTGACGGTGACCGTGTGCTGGCCATCGTGCGGGGCTCGGCCGTGAACCAGGACGGCGCCAGCAGCGGACAGACCGTCCCGAACGGTCCGGCCCAGCAGGAGCTGATGCGCAAGGCGCTGCAGAACGCGCGGCTGGAGCCCTCGGACATCGACTACATCGAGGCGCACGGCACCGGCACATCGCTGGGCGACCCGATCGAGCTCGACGCGCTGTCGGCGGTCTATGGCGAGCGCGGGGACTCGGCGCCGCTGATCCTCGGCTCGGTCAAGACCAACCTCGGCCACCTCGAGTCGGCGGCGGGGGTCACCGGCTTCATCAAGACGGTGCTCAGCGTGTACCACGGTGCCATCCCGAAGCAGCTTCACTTCAAGAAGCTGACGCCCCAGGCGGGCGAAGGAGCGCAGAAGTTCCGCATCGCGTCGGAGCGTCTCGACTGGCCGGAAACCGAGATCCGGCGCGCCGCGGTGTCGTCTTTCGGCGTCAGCGGCACCAATGCCCACATCGTCGTCGAGCAAGCACCTGTCACCGAACCCGTTGCGGCGCAACCGGAACCGCCGGTGAGCACGCTTGTGGTATCGGCCAAGACGCCGGCCCGCATCGCGTCGCTGGCCGGCATGCTGGCCGACTGGCTGCAGTCACCGGAGGCGGCCGGGCACAGCCTCGCCGACGTGGCGGAGACCCTGAACCACCGGCGCGCCCAGTACCCGCGCTTCGCGACCGTCGCCGCTGCCGACCGCGCGCAGGCCGTCGCCGGCCTGCGCGCCCTGGCGGGGGAGTACCCCGCACCCGGTGTCGTCGGCCCCAACGACCCGGCGCTGGGGACGGGCACCGTCTTCCTCTACTCCGGTCAGGGCTCTCAGTGGGCGGGCATGGGCAGGCGGCTGCTGGCCGAGGAACCCGCGTTCGCCGCCGCCGTCGACGAGCTCGAACCCGACTTCGTCGCCCAAGCCGGGTTCTCGCTGCGCGACGTGCTCGCCTCCGGCGAGACCGTCGTCGGCATCGACCGGATCCAGCCGGTCCTCGTCGGCGTCCAGCTCGCGCTGACCGCGCTGTGGCGCTCCTACGGCGTCACCCCCGACGCCGTCATCGGTCACTCGATGGGTGAGGTGACGGCCGCGGTCGTTTCGGGCGCGCTGAGCCCCGCCGACGGCCTCAAGGTGATCGCCACCCGGTCGCGGCTGATGAAGCGGCTGTCCGGCCAGGGCGCGATGGCGCTGCTCGAGCTCGACGCCGAGGCCGCCGAAACGCTGATCACCGGCTACGACGGCCTGACCGTGGCCGTGTACGCATCCCCGCACCAGACGGTGATCGCGGGCCCGCCCGAGCAGGTGGACGCAGCGATCGCCGTGGTCGACGCGCAGGACAAGCTGGCCCGCCGCGTCGACGTGGACGTGGCCTCGCACCACCCGATCATCGATCCGATTCTCGACGATCTACGCGCCGAGCTCGCCGGCCTCAAGCCGCAGAAGCCGACCATCCCGGTGATCGTCACCACCGATCAGCGCCCGACCGACGGCACCAACGTCTTCGACGCCGACCACTGGGTGGCCAACCTGCGCAACCCGGTGCGCTTCGCGCGCGCCGTGGCGACCGCAGGCGCCGACACGTCGATCTTCGTCGAGGTCAGCCCGCACCCGCTGTTGGCGTACGCGGTCAAGGACACCCTCGCGAATCAGCCGCACCGCAGCATCGCCACGCTGCAGCGCGATGCCAACGACACCGTCACCTTCCACACGAACCTCAACGCCGCCCACACGGTGCGGCCGCCGAAGACGCCGCAGCGGGGTGGCCCGCGCGTGCAGCTTCCGACCACCCCGTGGCACCACGCCCACCACTGGATCCATATCGCCGCACAGGAATCCTTGCCGCACAAGCGAACTGACGTGGCACCGGCCGCCGGCGAGACGCACGAATGGTTCCACCAGCTGGTCTGGCCGGTGCGTGAACTGGCTCCGGGTGACACCGATGTGCGCTGGCTGGTCCTCGGCGACGACGACGGCTTGCCAGCGCTGCTCGGCCCCGGCTCGCAGGCGCTGCCGCTGTCGGTGCTCGACGACGCAGACGCACTACGGGCGGCTCTGCCCGGTGTGCAGCACGTCGTGTATGCGCCCCCGACCTCGCCGGCGCGCTTCGAGGCCGCGCCGAGCTACGACGCGTTCCACCAACTGAGGCGTCTCGTCGTCGCTCTCGCAGCCACCACCGACGCGCCGAAGCTGTTCATCGTGACGCGCAACGCGCAACCCGTCACCGAGGGCGACCGCGCCAACCCCGCACACGCCGTGCTGTGGGGGCAGGGCCGCACCCTCGCGCTGGAGCACCCCGAATTCTGGGGCGGCCTGATCGACGTCGACGAGACACTCCCGCCGGAGCTGCTGGCGCTGTACCTGCGTACCGAGGCATCCGTGGTGGATGTCACCAACCGCGACGATCAGGCGGTTCACCGCCGTGACGATCAGGCGGTCTACCGCGGCGGTGAGCGACGGGTGCCCCGGCTCGAGGCCTGCCCGCTGCCTGCGGTGTCGCTGACGCGTCTGGAGAGTGGCACCAGTCACCTCGTCATCGGGGCGACCGGCAACGTCGGCCCGTATCTGATCCGCCAGCTCGCCGAGATGGGCGCATCGACGATCGTCGCGGCGTCGCGGCGCGGCGGCGGGCAGCTGACCGAGCTGGCCGAGGAACTGGCCGCCGGCGGCACCACACTGGTCGAGGTGGCGGCCGATGCCGCGGACGAGACGTCGATGGCTGCGGTGTTCGCGCGCTTCGGCGCCGATCTGCCCCCGCTGGACGGGATCTACCTCGCGTCGCTCGCCGGCGGGGAGGCGTTGCTGGCCGACATGACCGACGACGACGTGACGCCGATGTTCCGGTCCAAGATCGATGCCGCGACGGTGCTGCACAAACTCTCGCTGCGCACCTCGGTGCGCCGTTTCGTGCTGTTCTCCTCGATCACCGGCCTGCTCGGCTCGCGCGCGGTGGCGCACTACACAGCGGCCAACGCGTTCGCCGACGCCTTCGCCTACGCGCGGCGCGCGCTGGGCCTGCCCGCGACGGTGATCGACTGGGGGCTGTGGAAGTCGTGGGCGGATGCCCAGCCACAGATGAAGGCGGCCGGCTTGGAGCCGATGCCCAACGACGTGGCGATCAAGATGCTGCCCGCCGTCCTGAGCCCCGACGCCGCGGTGCACACCGTGGTGGCCGGCGCCGACTGGGGTCGACTGGCCGACGCCTATCGGATGCGGGCCGCGGTCAGAGTGCTCGACCACCTGGTGACCCCACTCGGCGAGATCGCCGATCTCGACGCGGTCGCACCGCCGGCATGGGGCACCGTGTTGGGCGAACCGGTGTCCGGAACGTCGCACGACCACCTGTGGCGGGCGCGTCTGCTGCCCGGCGAGCGTTCCTATCCGGTGGCGCACCGGGTGCGCGGCGTCGAGGTGGTTCCGGTTTCGGTTCTGCTTCAGACACTTTCGATGGCTGCCGGGCAGCTCGACGGAGCGGCTGTGGGAGACGTGAGGTTCGAGTACCCGGTCGTCGCCGAGCAGCCGCGCGTCATCCACGTGGTGGCCGACGACGGTGCGTTGACCGTGTGGTCGAGTGCGGCGCCGGACAGCCCCGAAAAGCGGTGGACACGGCACGCGAGCGCGAAGCTGTCCGCGGCCCCGCAGGGCGCCGCGACGGGTGATCAGACCGTGAGCGGCAAGACGTTCGACCTCAACGCGATCTCGGACATGCAGCGCGCGTGGGGCGTGGAGGGGCAGCCGTTCGAGTGGACGGTGACCGACTGTGCGGCCACAGTCGCAGGAGCCCGCGCCGACGTCGAGGTGCCCGAGAACGCCGAAACCGCTGCTGCGGCCCTGGTCGACGCGGCGGTGCACGTCGCCCGGCTGGCCGATGCCGACAACGCCCAGCTGTTGCTGCCGGCGGGCGCCGACGCCCTCGCGGTCGCCGCGACGGCAGGTAGCCGCGGTGTCATCGAGGTGTTCCGGCGCGACGGCAGCGCCGGTGCGCTCGTCGTCGACGTCCTCGTCACCGGTTCCGACGGGGCGACGTGGGTCGATGTCCGCGGGCTCACCTACGCGCCCGTGGAATCCGCACCCGCTCCCGTTGTCGAAAGTGATTCGGCCGCAAGTGAGTTCATCGACTGGTCGGCCATGGACCGCAATCAGACCGTCGCGGAGCTGCGGACCCGGCTGCGTGCGATCCTGGCCCGCGAGCTCGGCATGCCGGACAACGCCGTGGATGTCGACATGCCGTTCCCGGAGCTGGGTCTGGACTCGATGATGGCGATGAACCTGCTGCGCGATGCCAAGCAGCTGGTCCGCGTCGACCTCTCCGCCACGATGCTGTGGAACCACCCGTCGATCGCGCAGATGTCGGATTTCGTCGCCGACCTCCTAGCGCCGATGCAGCAGCCTGCCGAGGACGTCGAGCCCGACGTCGCCGAAGGCGACTCCGCAGCCGATGACGATTCGTTCGGCCTGCTCGACGAGCTGTTCGACAGCATCGAATCTGATTCCGTCGAGTCGGCCCGTGCCGGCAGTGAGGGCTCAAACTGATGAAGACCACCTTCGACAGGATCTCGGCCATGTCGGCCGAGCAGCGCGAAAAGCTCACCGAGCAGTTCGAGAAGGCCTCTCGTGTCGCCGGCGCCGAGCCGATCGCGGTCGTGGGAATCGGATGCCGCTTCCCCGGCGGTGCCACGAGCCCCGAGAACTATTGGAAGTTGCTCGAATCCGGCACCAACGCGGTCACCGAGGTACCCGCCGACCGTTGGGACGGCGACGCCTATTACGACCCCGACGTGACGGCCCCGGGCCGGATGCCGTCGAAGTGGGGTGCCTACATCGACGACATGCAGGGCTTCGATGCCGAATTCTTCGGCATCACCCCTCGCGAGGCCGCCGCGATGGACCCCCAGCAGCGTGTCGTCCTCGAGGTTGCCTACGAGGCGCTCGAGAACGCCGGCATGGCCCCCGACACTCTCGGCGAGATCCGCGGCGCCGTCATGCTCGGCGTGTACTACAACGAGTATCAGAGCGCCTCGGCGGGCAACCCCGACACCATCGACGCTTACTCGGCCACCGGCAACGCGCACAGCGTCACCGTCGGCCGTATCGCCTACCTGCTGGGCCTCAAGGGGCCCGCGGTCGCGGTCGACACCGCGTGCTCGTCGTCGCTGGTCTCGATTCACCTGGCCTGCCAGAGCCTGCGCATGCGCGAGAGCGATCTGGCGCTGGCCGGCGGGGTCAGCCTCAGCCTGCGACCGGAAACCCAACTGGCGCTGGGCAAGTGGGGGATGCTGTCCCCGCACGGCCGGTGCTATGCGTTCGACTCGCGCGCCAACGGCTTCGTGCGTGGTGAAGGTGCGGGCATCGTCGTCCTCAAGCGGCTGACCGACGCCGTCCGCGATGGCGACCGAGTCCTGGGCGTCGTCCGCGGCTCCGCCGTCAACCAGGACGGCCGCTCCAACGGCCTTACCGCGCCCAACGCCCCGTCGCAGAAGGACGTCATCGCGCGTGCTCTGCGCTCGGCCGACGTCGCCGCGGGCACCGTCAACTACGTCGAAACCCACGGCACCGGAACCTCGTTGGGCGATCCCATCGAGTTCGACGCACTCGCCGCCGTCTACGGCAAGGGCGACACCCCGTGCGCGCTCGGCGCCGTCAAGACCAATATGGGTCATCTCGAGGCCGCGGCGGGGATCGCCGGATTCATCAAGACCGTGCTGACCCTGCAGCACGGCGCGATCGCCCCCAACCTGCACTTCGAGAAGTGGAACCCGACGATCGACCCGTCGGGCACCCGGTTGTTCGTGCCGACGGCCAAGGCTGACTGGCCCAAGACCGAGCACCCCCGTCGCGCGGCCGTGTCCTCGTTCGGCATGGGCGGCACCAATGCCCACATCGTGCTCGAGCAGGGACCCGAACCGGCCCCCGCACCCGTCGATCCGGCGCCGAAGGTGGCCACCCTCGTCGTGTCCGGCAAGACACCCGGCCGCCTCGCGGCGGCGGCGAAGTCGCTCGCGGACTGGCTCGACGGCGACGGCGCGGCGGTGCCGCTGACCGATGTCGCCTACACGGTCAACCACCACCGCAGCCGCTACAACACCATCGCCACAGTCTGTGCCCGCACCCACGAGGAGGCCGTGACGGGGCTGCGCGCGCTGGCCGCCGGCACTGCGGCGCCCGGTGTGATCGGCGCGCATGACGCCAAGACGGGCAAGGGAACGGTGTTCCTGTACTCCGGCCAGGGCGCGCAGTGGGCAGGCATGGGCAAGGCGCTGCTCGCCGAGGAGCCCGCGTTCGCCGCGGCGATCGACCAGCTGGAGCCCGCGTTCGTCGACAAGGTGGGTTTCTCGCTGCGCCAGACGCTGGAAGCCGGCGAGCCGGTCACCGGTATCGACCGCATCCAGCCGGTGCTGGTCGGTATGCAGCTGGCGCTGACGGCGCTGTGGCGCTCCTACGGCGTCGAGCCCGACGCGGTGATCGGCCACTCGATGGGCGAGGCCACTGCCGCGGTGGTGGCCGGAGTGCTCACTCCGGCAGAGGGTTTCGACGTCATTGCCACTCGTACCCGGCTGATGAAGCGGCTGTCCGGGCAGGGCGCGATGGCGCTGCTGGAACTCGACGCGCAGGCGGCCGAGAAGCTGATCGCCGACCGGCCCGACGTGACGATCGCCGTGTACGCCTCGCCGAAGCAGTCGGTCGTCGCGGGTCCGCCGGACCAGGTCGACGAGCTCATCGCGATCGTCGACGGGCAGGGCAAGCTGGCCCGCCGCGTCGAGGTGGACGTCGCGTCGCACCATCCGACGATCGACCCGGTGCTGCCCGAACTGCGCGAGGCGCTGGCCTACCTGAGCCCGGCCGCGCCGAAGATCCCGCTGGTGTCGACGGTCGCCTACACCGGCTCCTCGCCGATGTACACGGCCGACTATTGGGCCGCCAACCTGCGTAACCCGGTGCGTTTCAGCCAGGCGGTGCACGAGGCCAGCGCGGAGAACAGCAACTTCATCGAGATCAGCCCGCACCCTCTTCTCTCGCACGCGATCTCGGACACGCTCGCGGCGCAGTCGACGAACCGCAAGTTCCATGTCGGTGGCACCGTGAACCGCGACCATCCCGAGACGGTGGCCTTCCACGCGCAACTGTCGGCGGTTAGGCCGCCGGCGGTCACAGCTCCGGAGGGCAGCACGGGACGTCTTGTCGATGTCCCCGCGACGGCGTGGCAGCACACGGCGTACTGGATGGCGGACCGCTCGGGCAGCCAGCAGTTCGCGGGTGCGCATCCGCTGCTCGGCCTGCATGTCGAGTTGCCGTCCGGTACCAGCCATGTCTGGCAGTCCGATGTCGGCCTCGAGGCCCATCCGTGGCTGGCCGACCACATCGTGCACGGCCTGCCCGTGATGCCGGGCGCCGGTTTCGCCGAGATCGCGCTGGCCGCCGCGCAGGAGGCACTGGGCCTGCCCGCGACCGGCGTCGAGGTTGCGGTCGAGGTCGAGCAGATGCTGCCGCTCGACGAGCACACGAAGCTGACCACACAGGTGTTCACTGGCGACGACGGCGCCCTGCGGGTGGAGATCCACTCCCGCTCGGATGCGGGCACCTGGACCCGGCATGCCGCGGGCACGGTGAAGGCGGCCGAGCCGACCACGCCGGTCAAGCAGACACCGTCCGGTAAGGGCACCCCGGTGTCACCGAGCGACTTCTACACGGCCCTGCGCCGCACCGGCGCCCACCACGCGCACGCCTTCGCGGCCCTGACCCGCATCGTGCGCTCCAGCGGCAGGGCCGACACCGAGATCGTGCTGCCCGACGAGGCCACCCCGCACCGCGGGATCGTGCTGCACCCGGTGATGCTCGATGCCGCTCTGCAGGGGCTGGCCGCCGCGCTCGGCGACGAGTCCCTCAGCGACGCCAACGACGTCACCTACCTTCCCGTCGGCTTCGGGTCGATCCGGGTGTTCGGCGAGATCGGCCGCCGCGCCAAGTGCCGCGCGGAACTGATCAGCGTGGCCGACCAGAGCGGAGACGCCGTCGGCCGTGTCACGCTGACCGACGACAGCGGCACCGTGCTGGCCCAGGTCAACGACGTGGCCCTAAAGCGCATTCAGCGCCGCACCGTGCCACTTCCGTTGTCGCAGAAGATCTTCGACTCACACTGGGTCCAAAAGCCCACCCCCGCCGCCGGCTCGGCCACCGGAAGCTGGCTGATGCTCTCGGCCGGGGCGGACGCCCAGGCGGTCGCGGTCGGTTTCGCGGAGCGATTCGGCGATGCGCAACGAAAGGTGGTCACCGCCGACCTCGGCGACGAGACCGCCGTACGTGACGCCTTCGCCGCGGCGACGTCCGACGCCGCGCTGCCACCGGCCGGCGTGGTCGTCCTGGTGGACCTTCCCGCCTTCGATGCAAGCGACGCCGCGGCCAGCGTCACGGCGGCGCAGGACGCGCTGTGGGAGATCGCCGCGACGGTGCGCACCATCGTCGGCAGCTGGCACGGCAAGCCGCCCCGGTTGTGGGTGGTGACCCGCGGTGGCTTGGCGCTCACCGATGCCGACGGCGGAGGCAACCCGGGCGTCGGGAGCCTGAAGGCGCTGATCCGGGTGCTCGCCTACGAGCACCCCGACCTGCGCGCGACGCTGCTCGACGTCGGTGACGGCGATGCCGGCGAGATCCTGGCCGCTGAGATCGAGGCATCGGCCGGCGCTGCCGAAACCGACGACGTCATCGCCTGGCGCGGGGGAACCCGTCAGGTGGAACGGCTTTCGCGGGCCACACTGCCCGCCGCGCCGGGTCGGCTCATCGTGCGCGGGGACGGCTCGTATGTCGTCACCGGCGCCCTCGGTGGTGTCGGCCTGGCGGTCGTCCGCTGGCTGGTGGACAACGGCGCGGGACGGCTGGTGCTCAACGGCCGCAGCGCCCCGTCGCCGGACGCGCAGGCCGTCCTCGACGAATTGTCCAGCCGCGCCGAGATCTCCGTCGTCACCGGCGATGTCGCGCAGCCGGATACCGCTGACCGACTCGTGACGGCCGCCGAAGAGACCGGCAAGCCGCTGCGCGGCGTGATTCATTCGGCAGCTGTGCTCGACGACGAGCTCGTCGTCGGCCTGACCCGGGAAAGCATGGAGCGGATCTGGGCGCCGAAGGCTTTGGGCGCGTGGCGTCTACATGAGGCGGCGGCCGGCAAGGACCTCGACTTCTGGGTCGGGTTCTCCTCGGTGGCCTCCCTGCTCGGCTCGCCGGGGCAGTCGGCGTACGCGGCCGCCAACGCCTGGCTCGACGCTCTGGTGAGCTGGCGCAACGCCGCGGGCCTGCCCGCGACGACGGTGAACTGGGGGCAGTGGGCCGATGTCGGCCTCGCGAGCTCCCTACGCTTCTCGGTGCTGGACCCGATCAGTCCCGACGAAGGTGTCGAGGCGCTGGGCGGTGTGCTCGCCGCGGGCTTCTCACAGGTCGGCATCGCGCGGTTGCGGCTCGATCGCGCCGCGGCGGCGTTCCCGGAGATCCGCCAGATCGGCTTCTTCGCCGATGTGGTCGGGGAATTGGACGTCGACGACGCCGACGACGACTGGGAGGGCGCCGACGCCCTCAAGAATCTCGACGCCGCCGAGATCAACCGTGTGGTGGTGGCGCGCCTGCGCCGTCGCATCGCCGGTGTCATGGGCTATTCGGACGACGGGGCGGTCGACACGGCCAAGCCGCTCACCGAGATGGGCCTGGACTCGCTGATGGCGGTGCGGATGCGCAACACCATCCGCGGCGACTTCGGGGTGGAGCCGCCGGTGGCGCTGTTGCTGCAGGGGGCCACACTGGGCGATGTGGCGTTGGACCTGATCCGCCAGCTCGGTCTCGCCGAGGAGGACGGCTCCGAGCGTCCCAATGCTCTGCGCGACCGGGCACAGCAACGTGCCGCCGCGCGCCAACGGGCCGCATCGCGGCGAAAGGTAGGACCACGATCGTGACCAGTGGTATCGGAGAAGAGCTACCCGACAATGCTGTAGCGGTCATCGGCATGGCCGGACGGTTCCCCGGTGCGGCGTCGGTGTCGGAGTTCTGGCGCAACCTGCGCGACGGGGTCGAGTCCATTGTCGACCTGTCGGAGGGGGATCTGCTCGCCGAGGGCGTCACCGAGAAGACGCTGGCCAACCGTTCCTACATCCGCCGGGCGGCGCTGATGTCGGGCATCGAGGAGTTCGACGCCGACTTCTTCGGGTTCACCCCCTACGACGCCCGGGCACTCGATCCTCAGCATCGGCTGTTTCTGCAGACGGCATTCCACGCCTTCGAGGACGCCGGCCTGGACCCGAAGGGCCTCGAGGCCACCGTCGGCGTGTTCGGCACCAGCTCGACCAGCGGCTACCTGCTGCACAACCTGATGTCGAACTACGACCCGATGATGGTGATCGGACAGGGCGCCAGCTTCGACATGGTTGCGCTGTCGCTGTCCAACGACAAGGACCATCTCGCGACGCGGGTGGCCCACCACTACGACCTGCGGGGGCCCGCGCTGTCGGTTGCCACCGCCTGCTCGTCCTCGCTCGTCGCGGTGCATTTGGCGTGCCAGTCGATTCTCAACGGCGAGTGCGACATCGCGCTGGCCGGCGGTTCGTCGCTGCGCATCCCCAACAAGGTCGGCTACTGGTATGCCCAGGGTTCGATGGTGTCGCCGACGGGGCAGTGCCGGCCGTTCGACGTCCGCTCGGATGGAACGGTGTTCGGCAGCGGTGTCGGTGTCCTGGTGCTCAAGGCGCTGCAGGATGCGGTCGACGACGGCGACCGCATTCACGCGGTGATTCGCGGTTCGGCGCTCAACAACGACGGCGCGACGAAGATGACGTACGCCGCGCCGAATGCGCTGGGCCAGGCCGAGGTCATCGCCGAGGCGCACGCCATCGCGGGGGTGGACGCGTCGTCGATCACCTACGTCGAGACCCATGGCACCGGCACTCCGCTGGGCGACCCGATCGAGATCGAGGGTCTGCGCCAAGCATTCGAGCTGTCCGAGGAAACCCGAAGCGCGCCTTGCTATCTCGGGTCGGTGAAGTCGAATATCGGCCACCTGGAGACGGCCGCGGGCATCGCGGGCATCATCAAGGCCATCCTGTGCCTGCAGAACAAGGCGATTCCCGCCACCCTGCACTACACCAGCCCCAATCCGGAACTGCACATCGACCGCGGCCCGTTCCGGATCCGCAGCCAGTTCGGGCCGTGGGAGTCCGAGGGCATCCGCCGCGCGGGTGTCAGCTCGTTCGGCGTCGGCGGCACCAACGCCCACGTGATCCTGGAAGAGGCGCCCGCCCAGCCGGCGCAGGCACCCGCCCCGGCGCGCCCGCAGGTCCTCGTGTTGTCGGCGAAAACCCAAGAGGCTCTTGATCAGTCGCGTGCGACGCTGGCCGAGGAGCTGGAGCAGGCCGACGAGGTCAGCCTCGCCGACGCGGCGTACACGCTGACGCGGCGCCGCACGGAGCCGGTCCGGCTTGCTGCCGTCGTGCAGGATCAGCAGAACGCCGCCGCCGTGCTGTCGGCCACCGAAACCGACAATGTGTTCGTCGGCGCGGGTCTCCCGGACGGGGAACGGTCGGCCGACAGGGTCGCATTCCTGTTCCCCGGTCAGGGCGCACAGCACATCGGCATGGCGCGCGGCCTTTACGACAGCGAACCCGTGTTCGCGCGGCACTTCGACGAGTCCGCGGCCCTGTTCAGCGCCGAGATGGGTTACGACCTCAAGGCCGAAATCTTCGACGGTGCCGGACGCAACCTCGAGCACACCGACCGCGCCCAGCCCGCACTGTTCACCGTCGAGTATGCGCTGGCGAAGCTGATCCAGTCCTACGGCGTTCAGCCCTCGATCATGGCCGGGCACAGCATCGGCGAGTACCCGGCCGCGACGATCGCCGGTGTCTTCGACCTGGAAACCGCCGTCAAGGTGGTCTCGATGCGGGCCAAGCTGATGCACGCCGCGCCGCGCGGCGTGATGGTGGCGGTGCCGCTGAGTCCCGAGGCAGTCGCCGAGCACCTGACCCCCGATGTCGACATCGCAACGGTCAACGATCCCGGCAGCTGCGTCGTCGCGGGCAGCGAAGAGGCGATCCGAGCGTTCCAGGCGGCGCTGGCCGAGAAGGGCATCGCGGCGCGCCGAGTACGTACCTCGCATGCGTTCCATTCCCGCCTGATGGATTCGGTGGTCGCCGAGTTCAGCGCGTTCCTGTCACGGGTGACGCTGCACGAACCGCGAATCCCGTTGCTGTCCAATGTCACTGGCACGACGATGACCGCAGCCGAAGCGACCGATCCCGCCACGTGGGCCCGCCAGATCCGGGCCACCGTGCGTTTCGCCGATGAACTCGACGCGCTGCTGGCCCTGCCGGACCGGGTGCTCATCGAGGTCGGTCCCGGCGGCACGCTGACGTCGTCGGCGGGACGCCACCCGCGCTGGTCCGAACGCCACCGCGCGGTGCGGTTGATGCGGCATCAGGCCCAGAATCGCGGCGACCACGAGACGTTCCTGCTGGCGCTGGGTCAGTTGTGGGCCGCAGACGTAGAGGTCGACTGGGACCAGGGTGCGGACGTGACGCACGAGCTGATCACTCTTCCCGGTTATCCGTTCGCCAAGCAGCGCCACTGGGTCGAGTACAACGCCGGTTCGGCGTGGGTCGCCAACGGCTCGGGCGCCACCGGGGTGGGCGCCCCGGGCACGGCGGCGGGCGCGGCGCCCGCGACTGCCGGCGGCACCTCCACGGTGGAGGCGTCGCTGCAGCGGATTTGGGCGCAGTGCCTCGGCGTGGCCACCGTCGAGCGCAACGCGAACTTCTTCGAGATCGGCGGTGACTCGCTGATCGCGATCAGTGTCGCGATGACCGCGGGCCATGAAGGTCTCGATCTGACCCCCCAGGATCTGTACGAGAACCAGACGGTGGCCGCGTTGGCCAAGGTGCTGACGGCGCGGTACGCCGAGGGGGGCCTGGCGCGTCAGGTGCCCGACGACACGGTGAACCCGCCGGTCCCGCCGAATGTCGCGTACTTCCTGGAGAACGGGCTCAGCGATGTCGGCCGGTGGCGCATCCCGGTGATCCTCGGGCTTCGCTCCGATGTGGGCGAGGCCGACGTGCGCGCGGTGCTGACCGCTGTCACCGCAGCACACGACGCGCTGCGTGTGCATCTGGTGGAGCGGTCCGGCACGTGGGATCAGACGATCGCCGAGCCCGGCGAGTTCACCGAGCTGGTGACCCGGCGATTGCCGGACGGAGTGAGCGCAGGCAGTCCGCAGGAGCGCGAAGCGGTGCTGGGCTTCCTCGACGAGCAAGTCCGTGAGCACCAGGTCGTGGTGCCGCTGACGGCGACCTTCGTCCAGGGCGTCTCGGGCGGTGCGTCGTATCTGGCGCTGAGCCTGCACGGCACCGCGGGCGGCTCCGGGGACGACGGCGCGTCCCGAGACATTCTGCTCACCGACATCTTCACCGCGTTCAACCAGCAGATGGCCGGTGAGGAGATCAAACTCGCACCCGTCGGCGCCTCGTGGCGTGAGTGGTCTCAACGATGCGCGGGGCTGGCCAGCCACCCGGCGGTGCTGGAGAGCCGGGACTACTGGCTGGACGTGGCGGAGAAGCGGACGCTGCACATCGCCGGCGCCGAACCCTCGGGACGCCCGGGCGCAGCCGACGTCGCGCGCGTCTCATCGGCGCTGTCGGCCGCCGAGACCGGCGAGATCGACGACGCCCGCAGGCGTCTGCGGCTCCCGCTGGAGGACATCCTGCTGGCTGCGCTGGCCCGCACCGCGGCAGCGACGGTCGGTGAGGGTGCGGTGGCCATCGATCTGGGCGGCAGAGGCCGTTCGGTGCTCAAGCCCGATGTGGACCTGCAGCGCACGGTCGGATGGTTCACGACGCTGCACCCGGTGGTGCTGCACGCACGCAGCGGCGACAGCGCGGGGAAGTCGCTCGCGCAGGTGCACGAGACGCTGGACGCGGTACCGCATTACGGGATCGGATATGGGCTGCTCCGCTACCTGTTCGCGCCGACCGCGCGGGCGCTGTCGGCGACCCGGCCCGCCGACATCCTGTTCTCCCACGTCGGGACCATTCCCGAGGTGCCGTCCGACCAGCCCGATGACGCCCCGGTGCGGTTCGACGCGGACACGGCAATGCCGATCCGGGACGCGCTCCCGGGTCTGGGCCACGCGATCGAACTGCGGGTGTACCGCGCGGCCGGCGTTCTCCATATCGACTGGTGGTACGACAATCGCCGTCTCGGGCCCACCGATGTGGAATCCTTTGCCCGGCAGTACTCGGCCGCCATCCTGGAGATCACCAGGGAAGCGCTGGCCGAGGCGGACAGCGACACAGCCGGCGAAGAGCTGGCGCTGGTCGATCTGTCGTGAGCGGGTAGAGGGGAGCGGGCATGTCCAGCTCAGAGAAGGCCGTCGTCGTCGCCGGCATCAAGAAGTCGTTCGGCTCGGTGGCCGCGCTGCGCGACGTCAGCTTCGAGGTGGAGCGCGGAGAGGTGCTCGGTCTGCTCGGGCCCAACGGTGCGGGTAAGACGACCACGGTAAACATCCTGTCCACGCTGATCAAGCCCGACAGCGGGCGCGCGTTGATCGCCGGTCACGACGTGGTCAGCGATCCGGCGGGGGTCCGCCGGGCTCTGATGCTCACCGGTCAGCACGCCGCGCTGGACGACTTGTTGACCGGCCGCGAGAACCTGCTGATGTTCGGGCGTCTGCAGGGCCTGAAGAAGAAGGTCGCCAAACAGCGCGCCCAGGAGCTGTTGGAGCAGTTCGATCTGGTGCATGCCGGCGACCGCGCGGTGGGCAACTACTCCGGCGGCATGAAGCGCCGCATCGACATCGCGTGCGGGCTGGTCGTGCGACCCGAGGTGGTGTTCCTCGACGAACCCACCACTGGGCTGGATCCCCGCAGCCGCCAAGCCATTTGGGAACTGGTCACCGATTTCAAGGAAGCCGGGATCGCGACGTTGCTGACCACCCAGTACCTCGAAGAGGCCGACCTGCTCAGCGACCGCATCATCGTGATCGACAAGGGCACCGTCATCGCCGAGGGAACCGCGGATCAGCTCAAGGAGCGCACCGGCGGCACCTACTGCGAGATCGTGCCGCGTCAGCTCAGCGACATCCCGGAGGTCGCCAGAATCCTCGGCCCGTTGCTGCCCGACGCGCACCGGGCCGCTCTGAGCGACACCTCGGACCGCATCTCGATGCCGGCGCCCGACGGGCCGGGCACCCTGATGCAGGCACTGCATCTGCTCAGCGAGGCCAACATCGACCTCACTGACATCGCACTGCGCCGTCCGTCTCTGGACGAGGTGTTCCTCGCGCTGACCGGGGACCACCCGAAGGCCATCGAGGACGACGAAGAGCTCTCTGCGGCGGACGCGGGCGCCTACGCGTGATCGAGCAGACCGCGATACCCCAACGCTCGGCGGCCATTCCGCGCGGCGTTCGGCCGCCGGTGTCGGCGATCCAGCAGTGGTGGGTGCTGACCATCCGGATGATCATCCCGACGCTGCGCAACGGCGAGCTCGGCACCCAGATCGTCGGGTCGATCGTGTTCACGATCGGCTACTACCTGCCGCTCAAACAGATGATGGGCGCGGTGCAGCCGCTGAGCAGCTACGCGCAGTACCTGACACCGCTGATCATCCTGCAGGCGATCTGGTTCGCCGCGATCTCCGCGGCGTCCCGGTCGGCGACGGACTCCGTGCAGGGCATCAACCGTCGGTTCCGCGCGATGCCGATTCCGTCGATCACCCCGCTGGCGTCGCGGATGACGGCGAGTATGTACCGCTGCTGCATCGCGCTGGTGGTGTCGGTGGCCTGCGGGTACGTCATCGGGTTCCGGTTCGACAACGGTGTCCTGCACGCACTCGGCTTCGTCGGTCTCGTCCTGCTGATCGGCGCGGCGCTCGCGATCATCGGCGACCTGATCGGCATCGCCACGCAGAACCCCGAGGCGACCGCCCCTATGATGCTGATTCCCCAGCTGACGCTCGGTTTGGCGTCGGTCGGCCTTCAGCCGGTTGAGCGGTTCCCCGACTGGATCCAGGGTTTCGTACGCAATCAGCCTCTGTCGCAATGGGTTTACGGGCTGCAGGCGCTGGCCGGTGACAGCACCGCAGCGGCGCCCGAGCCGACGTTGTCGGTGCTGGGCCCCGGCATTCTGTGGGCCGTCGGCTGCATCGTGGTCGCCCTGGCGTTGCACACCTGGGTGAGCGGGAAGAGGCGGCGCTCATGAGCCTTCAGTCCTCCACGGCGCCCTACCGCCCCGGCGGCAGGCACCGCCGCGAGAAGATCTGGGAGAACTCGCCGAAACGCCTGCTGCCGCAGGTGATGGTGTTGACGGCGCGGATCCTGCGGCGCTGGAGCCGCGATCCGGCGACCCTGGTGCAGTCGATGGTCATGCCCGCGGTGTTCTTGGTGGCGCTCGACATCGTGCTCGGAGATGTCATCGAACAGGTCACCGGCCACAGCGGACTGTACGGCCAGGTGCCGCTGGTGGCCCTGGTCGGCGGGATGACCGGATCGATCATCGGAGCCGTCGGCATCATGCGGGAACGCGAAGTCGGCCTGCTGTCTCGCTTCTGGGTGGTTCCGGTGCACCGCGCCGCCGGGCTGCTGGCCCGGCTCACGGCCGACTTCGTGCGCATCGTGGTGATCACCCTCGTCGTCATGTCGGTGGGGTTGTTGCTCGGGTTCCGGTTCGAGCAGGGCGTCCCGGCCGCGATCCTGTGGGTGTTCATGCCCGCCCTGTTCGGGGTCGCCCTGTCGGCCGCGGTGCTGACGCTGGCACTGTTCTCCTCGAGCACCATCGCCCCGCAGGCCACCGAGATCGTCATCGCGATCCTGATGTTCTTCTCGATCGGTTTCGTGCCGCTCGACCAGTACCCGGAGTGGCTGCAGCCGTTCGTCGAGAACCAGCCGGTCAGCACTACGATCGAGGCGATGAAGGGCCTGTCGCTGGAAGGTCCGATCGCGCAACCGGTCCTGTTCTCGGTGTTGTGGGCGGCGGGTATCGGCGCAGTCTGCGCGGTGCCGCTGGCGATCGGCTATCGCAAGGCCAGCAAGCGCGGCTGACACACGCGCCGAAATGAACGCCGAATTGACCACGACACACTGACCATCTGGGAGTTGGGTACTCATGTTTCCGTCATCGGGCATCAGGAAGCTGGCACGCAGCGAGGAGATGTTCGCCGAGACGCAGAACTTCGTCGGCCTCGCCGCCCATGTGCGCGGCACCGTCGACGTCGACGCACTGTCGGAGGCTTTTGACGCGCTGCTGCAGGCACATCCGGTTCTCAACGGCCACCTCGAGCAGCTGCCCGACGGCAAGTGGGAGATCGTCCTCGACGACCTGATGCACGAGGGGCTGGAGGTCGTCGAGCTCACCGGCGACGCCGAACCGCCGCCGCTGCTGTTCGACCAGACCGCCGCACTGACTCACCTTCGTCTCACCCGGCGCGACGACGAGACGCATCTGACGCTGTACATCCATCACAGCCTCGCCGACGGCCATCACCAGTTCAGCCTTGTCGAGGAGCTCTTCTCGACCTACACCGACCTCGTGACCACCGGCACGACACGGCAGGCACCTGTGGCACCGGTGCCGACGTCGCTGGAGTCGGTGCTGTCTGACCGCGGCGTGGAGAAGAAGCTACGGTCGGGCCTGGAGCGGTTGCTCGCCGCGATGTTCGCCTACGACGTGCCGCCGTCTCGGAGGGCGCCTTCGGACACCAATCCGGCTCTGCCGCAGCGTGTCCCGATGGAGTTCTGCAAGCTCTCCGAGGCCGAGACCGACAACATCATCGCGTTCTGTCGAGCCAACGAGCTCGGCCTGAACAGCCTGCTGTCCGCTGCGATCCTGTTGGCCGAGTGGCAGCTGCGCGAGACGCCGAACATCCCTGTGCCCTACGTGTATCCGGTCGATCTGCGCTATCTGCTGTCCCCGCCGGTCTCGGCCACCGAGTGCACCAACCCCGTCGGTATCGCCACCTACCTCGCCGAGATCAATCCCGGCACCGACGTCGTCGACCTGGCTCGCGACATCAACGACACGTTCAAGAAAGACATCGCCGAGGGCGTGATCCAGCAGAGCTTCCTGCATTTCAGCCCGCAGTACGTCGGCAACCCGCCCGGGCTGCCCGACGTCGTGATGTTCACCGACAACGGCATCGTCCCCCCGATGCGGATGCCGCCCGAGATGGAGCTCGCAGCCAGCCACGGCGAGCTGTACTTCGCCGTCGGCGCGGGCATCGAGATCTACACCAGCAAGATCTTCGCCGGCCGTCTGATGATCGAATACCACTCACACGGACCGCAACCGGAGAAGTCCGTGCAGGCGATCGAGTCGCTGTTGCGCGGCATCGCCGCGCGTCAGGCCACTGTTCGGGTCGGCTGAGTCAGTGTCAGCTGACGGGCCCGAATGCGTAGCGGTGATACTGCAGGGCGTTACGCACCGGCGGCACAACACGAATGGCGCGCCCCAGGGCCTTGAAGAGTTTCGACGCGCGAGGTGCGGTACTGGCGCTGAAGATCGTCACCGACGCCAGCAGCCGGGTCCCGGCGACGTTGGAGAGGATGTCGTCGGGACTGTTGACCGCCCAGTGCAGCGTGGATCCGGTCTTGCGCACCAGGGTCTGGGTCTTCTGCGACCGGATACCGACCCAGTTGTAGAAATCGATCTGCAGCTCTCCGGACGGGAAGCGGTCGACGACGCGGCGCAGCAGGGCGATGCCGTCCTGCTCCGTGAGGTACATGCTGATGCCCTCGGCCAGGAACAGCACCGGCTTGTCGGCCGGGATCTGGTCGAGCCAGGACAGTTCCGTGGCGGGAGTCGGGAGCAGGTGGTAGTTCGGCCGCGACGGGTAGACCTGTTCGCGCAGCTCGATGACGCCGGGGAAATCGACGTCGTACCACTGCACGTCGGGTCCGGGGTCGACGCGGAACACGCGGCTGTCGAGCCCGCACCCGAGGTGCACGACGGTGCAGGGGCCGTGCGCGGCGATGAACTGCTTGGCCCAGATGTCGTACTGCGCGGTGCGGACGGTGACGATGGGCGCCCACTTGCCGTCGACGCCGAGATCATTCCAGTCGTAGTCGATGCGCTCGATCGCCTCTTTGGCGAACCTGTCGCCGAGAACGGGACGTTCGAAGTCGGCGTCGAGGGCTTTCAGATAGAGGGTCGTCAGCATCGTCTGGGCCGGCCCGGTCAGATCGATGGAAACCTTGTCCGTCATGCAGGAGAGGCTATGCGCAAACGCCGCCGGGGAACAATCAGCCCCACACCGGAAGGAGCAGAGATGCATGCAGTATCGGAAAACTCAAGGTGCGCCCCATGAGCCGAGTGTTGTTCGTCTACTACTCCTACACCGGCCAGACCCAGAAGGTCCTCGACGCTGCCGCCGACGTCCTGCGCGACCGCGGGTGCGAGGTGCAGATGGCGCCGATCGAATTCGTCGACCCGCAGTACTCCGAACCGTTCACCCGCTTCCCCATGCGCAGCGTGTGGCCGGACATGTTCAGTGTGTTCAAGGCTCAGGGCAAGGGGGAGACGGGCAAGATCCGCACACCCGAGGCGGTGCGGGCGGGGGAGTACGACCTCGTCGTCTTGGGGTCGCCGACCTGGTGGCGGACGGTGAGCATGCCGCTGCGGTCCTTCCTCGAATCCAGCGAGGCCGCGGTGCTCGACGGCACGCCCTACGCGGTGTTCACGGTGTGCCGACGCTACTGGCGGGAGAACCTGGAGGCGGTCCGCGAGCTCGCCGACAAGCGGGGCGGCCGCTTCGTCGACAGCATCCATTTCGAATATCCGGGTGGTCAGCTGCAATCCATGCTGTCGCTGACGAGCTATCTGGGGTCGGGCGAGTACAAGGACCGCTATCTGGGCGTCAAGATACCGCCGACGAATATCAGTGCCGCTCAGGTGGATCAAGCTCGGGCGTTCGCGGGCAGGCTGGCGGACCGGTTGTTCGGCGGACGGTGAGTAGGCCGCGTCATGCCGACACCCTTTGACGTCCAGACGGATTCACCGGCCGGGGTCGAGCAGATCCTCGCCGCCTTCGGCGACGAGGAATACTGGCGTGACCGGATCGCCGAGTTCGGCGGTGGTGCAACCACGCTGGACAGGCTCGACGTCGATGCCGACGGCGCGGTCTCGGTCGCGACCACCCAGGACCTGCGCAACGACCTGCTGCCCGGACCGCTGACCAAGGTGTTCAGAGGCAACCTCTCGATCGTGCGCACCGAGACGTGGCACCGCACAGGTGCCGATGCGGTAGCCGGCGCGGTCACGATCTCTGCCTCCGGCGTTCCAGGCTCGGGTGTGGGAAGCGCCACAGTCGCTCAGGTCTCGCACGGTTCGCGATTCAGCTTCACCGGAACCGTGGAGGTGAAGATCCCGATCGTCGGAAGCCGGGTCGAGAAAGCCATCTGCGGTCAGATCGTCACCGAGATCCCGCAACTTCAGCGCTTCACCTCCGATTGGATTGCACAGAATGGCTGAACCCACCCCGTCGACTCCGGAAGCCCTTGCGCGGCTGGATATGTCGCTGATCGATGTGATGATGACCCAACGCGCGGTACGCCGCGTCTACCCCGACCCGATCGATGACGAGATTCTGATGAAGTGCATCGAGGTCGCGCTGCATGCGCCCACGGGCGCCAACGGACAGAACTGGGAATTCATCGTCGTCAAGGATTACGCGACGAAGAAGAAGCTCGCCAAGCGGTACCGGCAGGCATGGAACCTGTACTACCACGCGGTGATCCGGCGGGTGTCCAAGCGCGATCCGTCGATGGCCAAGACCGCGCGCGCGGTGCAGTGGCAGGTGGACCACTTCACCGAGGTGCCAGTCTTGATCGTGGCGTGCCTGCGACTCGGCGCCAAAGACGGCCGCATCCCGTTCGTGCCGATGCCGCACGCGGCGCTGTCGGGATTTTTCGGCTCCATCTACCCGAGCGTGCAGAACCTGCTCCTGGCGGCCCGCGCGATGGGCCTGGGCGCTTCGTTGATCACGCTTCCGCTGTGGAGCGTGACCTCGACGCGCAAGACCCTCGGGCTACCCGTGTCGGTGACACCGTGCTGCGTTGTGCCGCTGGGATGGCCGCGGGGCCGCTACGGGCCGACGACCCGCAGGCCGGTCGCCGAGGTGATGCACCTCAACACCTACGGCAACCGCCCCTGGATGGGTACCGGCTAGCTTTCGCCTCCGGTATCGCCACCGCCGGATCCGCCCGAGCCCGCGTTAGCAGAACCGCCCGAGCCCGAGCCCGAGTCGTCGCCGGACGTCGAGCCGCCGCCCTCGGAGTCGGCCGCGGCGCTTGAGTCGCGCACGAGGTCGCGCTTACCGCGCGATCGCACGGTGTGGGTGTCTTTTGCGGTGGTGTCCTCAGTGGTGGCAGTGTCTTCCGCCTCGTCCGCCACAGCCTCGCCGTCGTGAGCTTCGTCCTCTTGGACGCTTGCGAACTTGCCCTTCAGGAAGCTGGTCGCGGTGTCGACGATCGACGTCGTCTCCGACTCCAGGGTCCCGTCGTCGCCCGGCTTCTCGATGGGCTGTTCGATATCGGCACCGTCGGTGCCGCCAGCGGCGTCAAAACTGAAGCTGCGCAGTGCAAGTGCGGGTGATTGCCCGTCTAGTGCTTCGTCAGCCGGCGCGACGGTATTCGCGACAAGTTCCAGATCTGTTGCATCGGAAGGGGTATCGACGTCGTCAGCCGCTTCGGCCGGCGGGCGCAGGAAGAGCTTGACGAATGTCTCGATCTCGCGCACCGCGATCCAGTCCGGCAGGTGACCGGTGACCTGCATCGCCGCGCTGAAGTTTGCAACAGCGCTGACAAATTCCCACAGGGTGGTGGATTTGACACCTTCGGGCTCGGATGTCAGGGAATCCCATAGGGAGCGAATGGGTTCGGCGGGATCCAGCTTAACGGGAGTTCTCGACCACGTGGTTTCAATGCCGTTGTAGGGCGTGCGAACTACGGGGAAGGTGTATCCGTCCTCGTCGTAGAACTCGCTCATCGGAACCCTGAACATTCTGGTCAACATCCCGGGCAGGTCAGGACACTCGAAGTTGCAGCCCTCATACATCGGCAGATTCGCGGTGGCCCACCAGTTCAGGTGCCTGCCGAACGGCTCCGAGAAGTGCGGGAACGGGATCACCGTGTTGACCAGTTCCATCAACATCGCCGGGTTGGCCTCGTCCCAGCCCCACTGATTGTTGGGTTGGTTTACGTTCCAGTCTCCGCTGATCACCATCGCAGCGGCGAGCCGGTCGAGCGAGGCCACCATGTTGGCCGGAGCACTGAGCGCTTGCTGGATCATGTTGACGGGCACGTACGCCACGGAGGACGCGGACAGGCTGACATCGGATTCGATGGCGCGGACGGTCGGCGCAGGCGCCTGGATCGGGGTTACGGCAATGACGCTGGCACCAACCAGAGCCACGCTGGTGGTGATGACTGGCTTGACTGCTACTCGCATGACACCCAACTTTCCCCCCGACGTTTACATCGGTCGACCGGATGACCATACCCTGTGCCCGCCGGGACCTCCCACCCTTCCGCAAACAATTGCAAGTGGCCACCCTCGGTCGTTGCGAGCTTGCGCGTTCCCGCTGCAGCACATGTTTGTCCCTGCCGATTCGCGGACGCGCAGCGGCGAGTATTGACGCCCTTGGACGAATAATAATTGACGCCTGTGCGAAATAACGAGTGTGCAGCGGGATTTCGGCACGATATGCGCACGCGCACGCCCGCGTGCCTTCGGGATGAGTTGCCGGGCGCCGTTGCCCTCGGGAACTGACGAACACCGCCGAATGCGGTCCGAGCCGCACCGGCGTGCCTGTGACATCTACTCACGGCAAACACCTCAGAGCTTCTTGAGCCCCCGCAGAACCGAGGTGTAGGGCGCCGTCGCCGCGATGCCTTTGCGCAGCTTGGGGTTCAGCTGGCTACCGTTGATCACCAGCAGGTACCTCAGGCCGTGGTCGCGCCACTCGGCGACCTGATCGAGAATCTCGTCGGCGGTCCCGTGGAAACAGATCTCCTTCATCAGCGACGCCGGAACGCGAGCGGTGTATGCGAGGGCCGTCTCCTGATCGATCGTCTGCGGAACGAGATCCTGCACGCCGGAAAAGTCGGATCCGAGCGGATGCTCCACTCCGTGCCTGGCCCAGGCCTCGGCCGGCGCGGCCAGCGCCACCGACTTCACGATCACCGAATCGAGTGCCTCGTCGACGTCGTCGCGGGTGCGCCCGGCCACCACTGTCCGGTTCACCGCCGGTGTGATCGCCATGGGGTCGCGGCCGTTGTCCGAAGCGGCAGTGCGCACCGCGTCGAGCGCTCGCGAATAGTCGTCGGGCCGCGAGATGACGAACGGCACCCAGCCGTCCGCGTAGCGCCCCGTCGCGCGCAACATCCGGGGGCCGTGCGCTGCGACCCAGATCTCGGGCCAGCGGCCCTTGTGCGGGGGTAAGTCGAAGACTGCGTGCCGAAGCGGGAACCATTCCGATTCACGGGTCACCGGCTCGCCGCCCGAATCCCACAGCGCCCGAATGGTGGCCAGCGCCTCGACCAGCCGGGCCACCGGCTTGCTCCACTCGACTCCGTAGGGTTCGTTGCCTTCACGTTCCCCGACACCGATCCCGAGGATCGCGCGGCCGCGGGTCAGCAGATGCAACGTGGCGGCCGCCTGCGCGGTGACCACCGGGTGCCTGCGGCTGGCATCAGTCACGCAGACACCGAATCGCAGCCGGCGCAGGCGATTGCGTGCCGCCAGGTGCCCGAGCATGGTCCACGGTTCGAGGATGGCGTCGACCTTGGGCACCAGTTTCGCCGCGAGGCCGAGATGTTCCGGGGTGGCCACCGAGCGGGGCACCAGCGAGTTGATGTGGTCGCCGACCCAGAACGAGTCGGCGCCGGTCGCCGACGCCGTGAGCATGCTGGCCGACGGGAGAAGCGTCGGCGAGATCCGGGTGTTGACGATTCCGTCGAGCAATCCGAAACGGAAAGGGGAGACGGCGGATCGCGCTCGGAACGTCATAGTCAGCGACCGTACTCCCGCCGTGCGGACGCCCGTTCGCCAGATGATCGTCGCGAGGTGGTCAGTGGTAGGTTGCACATGCTCGTCTCCGCTCGGAGATCCGCCCCTCGATCGAAAAGGTTGTGGACCTGTCATGGCACCGCTCGAGGTGATCGGCAAGGGGAGTGCGGGCCCGGCTCATCCTGTTCCGCTTCTTTTCGTGCACGGCGCGTGGCATGCGGCCTGGTGCTGGGATGAACATTTTCTGGACTTCTTCGCCGGCAAGGGGTATCGAGCACTGGCCCTGAGTCTGCGCGGGCACGGCAACAGCCTTTCGGACAAGCCACTTCGCGCCCTGTCGATCACCGACTACGTCGACGACGTCGCGAGCGTCGCCGCGACTCTCCCGACGCCGCCGGTGGTGATCGGACACTCGATGGGTGGCTTCGTCGTCCAGAAGTTCCTGGAGTCCCGGGACATCCCGGCGGGTGTGCTGATGGCCTCGGCGCCGCCCAGGGGCTATTTCGCGTCGGGCATCCGATGGCTACGAAGGCACCCCAGAGACTTCCTGAAGCTGTCCGCCACGGGCACATCGCTGCCCTACGTCAGCTCACCGGAACTGGCCAGGGAGCGGTTTTTCTCACGCAACACCCCGGAGTCGGTCGTCGTCGCCTGCGCCGCCCGTCTCCAGGAGGAAAGCGCCCGCTCCGGTCGCGACGGCGTCACCGTGCTGCCCCGGCCCGCGCGGGTGCGAGCACCGATGCTGGTTCTCGGCGCGCTCGAGGACTCCCTGGCCGTCACTCCAGACGAGGTCAAGGCGACCGCGGCGGCCTACGGGACCCAACCCGAATTCTTCCCCGGCATGGGGCACAACATGATGATCGAACCGGGGTGGAGATCAGTGGCCGAGCGAATCGATTCGTGGCTCGTATCTCGCGGTTTATGACCCCGCAGTTGTTGCTCCTGCGACGGATGTAACGGATGGGTTCCGCCAGCCCTCGGCTAATTGACGTGGCCAGCAAAAGCCTCTGTAACACATTCCAGTTCACATCCGATGTTGCTGGAAGGTGGGTGCGCCGCCCCGCCCGCCGAGCCGCGCCCGCGGTGGCTACGGTTCCGTAACCAGCTATCCACGTTGCCACAGTGCGTATTCGCTGCACAATAGTCGTCGAACGTATTCTGCAGTTCACAAGCTTGGTCATAAGCCCTTCAGCAATTGCTTCAGGAAGCTTTTGGCCCTGCGCACCTCAGCTTTGCGGGTACTCTCGCAGGACGGACCCACTCGGGAAACTGGCCTGCCACAGCATCCCAAGCGGTTTTCTCTGAGGGGTTGCGGGGATGTTCGCAATTTCAGCCAGCAATTCCTTGCGGTGTGAATCTGTGATAATCTCCGCTCACCTCTGCCGTGATCGGATCGTCATCACATTGCAACGACCTGGAAGGTTGCGACATGCATTCAGCGCTCCGCCCGTATATGACGACGGGTCTTGCCATCGTGGGTTCGAGCGTCATTGCGCTCGCTCCGATCGCTCCGCCCGCGCCTGCGGTCGGTGCGGCCACCACCACCAAGCAGGTCACGCAAGACGTCACGCTCTCCGCGCGGGTGATCACGATCAATCCGTCTCCCCAAGAGCTGGAAATGGGCGAGCAGCTCAACGGCACTGTCTGTGGCGGAAACGGCACTCCCTGCTATGAGCTCGATTACGTACCCATATTCACGAACGCGGCCGGATACTTCGGCTTTGGCGTAAAGGCCCTCCAAGAAAACCTCACTGAAAATCTTGGCGAAGACACCACCATCTTCGCCTTCAGCGAGGGCGCGACCGTCGCGTCTCAGTGGCTGAAGAAGCATCTGGAGAATCCCGGGGCGTATCCCGCACCCGAGAAGCTGACGTTCGTAGTCATCGGCAATCCGACTCGCAAGTACGGCGGCTCGCTGTTCCTCACGCCATGGCCTGAAAGCCCGTACAAGGTCATTGATGTGGCCATGCAGTACGACCCGACGGTCGACCAGCCCAAAAACACGCTGAATTCACTCGCGGTTCTCAACGCCGCGATGGGTTTCTTCACCAACCACCTCGGCAAGGGTTATTCGGATGTCGACCTCGACGACCCGGCGAACAGCAAGTGGACCGAGGGCAACATCGAGTACGTCTTCGTCCCGTCGAAGACGCTGCCGATCGTCGAGCCGCTGCGCTGGATCGGTCTCAACCAGCTCGCCGACGACCTGACGCCGGGCCTGCAGTACCTGATCGAGCAGGGTTACGACCGCGACGACCGCATCACCAACACGACGATCACTGCCCCCGACAAGAGCTGGTCGTACATCCCGATCAACCTGGCCGAGACGATCGCCAACATCCCGTACTACGCCGTCGCGGGCACCAACCGTTTCGCTGAGGCGATGCGCGCCAGCGGCAGCTGGTGGGTCTACACCCCGGTCAACGTGCTGGGCTGGGATCCGGCCAACCCGGAGATGACACGGGCCTTCGTCGACTTCCTGATCGCGATCCCGTCGATCTCCGAACCGCTGGGCGAAATCGCCGACTATTGGGCGCGCGCGAACCTGCCGATGAACGCCGGCTGCACGGGCTTCCCCCCGTGCGACAACCCCGCCGGGATCACCGATCAGATGTTCAAGGTGATGCTGTGGGATCTGTTCAGCCCCAACGGATACAAGTTCACGAGCCCGATCACCCCGGAGTACAACCCCGTCAGCTCGGTCGAGGGTTTCTGGGGCCAAGAGCTTGGCCTCACAGGTGACGAGGTCAAATGGCACGACGAAACGGTCTATCTGACGCCGTTCCAGGAGACGACGTCGTTCTGGGATCATCTGATGTCGAGGCCCGAAGGCATCAAGACTCCGACGCTGCAGGACCAGTTCAAGTCGTTCGGGAATCTGCTCGACGCGCTGAACACGACGTGGAACCCGTTCGTGCCGATGAGCTACGTGTGGAACCCGAAGATGACGCCGTTCGCCTACCTCGCGCGTCCGTTCGCCAAGCTGCTGTGCCCGAAGTGCAACAAGACCGACCCGTTCATGCCGACGGGATGGAAGGTCGGCCTGGACATCTACCCCGGCGCCTACATTCCGCCGTCGGTCAAGAACCTGTACGACCCCAAGACCGGCGAATACATCGGTGACCCCGTGGAGGGCTTGACCGCCGAGGAAATCGCGGCGTGGCGCGTGAAGTCCGGCATCGACCCCGCGCCATCGGGCGACCAGCAATCGACACTGCGCATGCTCTCCGTCTCCGACACCGAGGAGACCACTGACGAGGGCACCGGCGAGACGGCGAGCAACAACACCGAGACGTCCACAGACGACACGGCACCCTCCGCGGGGACTCCGGATGTCGTCACGACCGCCGTCCAGGACTTGGTCGACAAGTTTCAGAACGCGCCCGTTGAGGGAGAGGAAACCCCAACCCCCGAGACCGGGCCCGAGCCGGAGGCTGAGACACCTCAGCCCGAGCCCGAGCCCGAGCCCGAGGCCGAGGTCGAGACGCCCGAAGAGTCCACGACCTCGCCGGCTGACGAGGACGGGGCCGACACCGACAACGACGAGCGCAAGACCACCAAGGCCGAGAGGTCCGCAGCTCAGGCCGAAGCCACCGCGGCAGCGGAGTCGAACACGACCGATTCCAACGACTCCGGTGATTCCGGTAGCGGCGGAAACGGCAGCGGCGGTGGCAGCGGCACCGGGAGCGCGGGCAGCGGCGGCAGCGGTGGCGCAGGCGATGACTGACAAGGGCGTCGGGAACGGTCGCGCAAAGGACCGTAGTATCGCCCCGTGAGCACGGAGCAGTTTGAGGCCGTTATCGTCGGTGCGGGTTTTGGCGGAATGGGTGCCGCCATCCAGCTCAATCGGCTGGGGTACCGCAAGATCGCCATCCTTGACCGCGAGGACGACCTCGGAGGTACCTGGCACGTCAACCGTTACCCCGGGCTGACGGTCGACGTCCCCTCCACCACGTACTCCTATTGGTTCGAGCCAAATCCGTACTGGTCTCGGCTCTACGCTCCCGGTAACGAGCTGAAGACCTACGCAGACCATGTCGCCGACAAATACGGCCTGCGCCGGTACATGCGGTTCGGCACTACTGTCGAGGGTGCGCAGTGGGATGAGGACAGCCAGACCTGGCTGGTGTCGCTGGTCGGCGGGGAGACGCTGCGGACGCAGTTCCTGATCCTGGCGACGGGCTACCTCTGTCAGCCCAAGAAGCCCGACATCCCCGGGATCGACGACTTCGCCGGTACGGTGCTGCACGCCCAAGAGTGGGACGACGACTACTCGTTGAAGGGAAAGAGGGCGGCGATCATCGGTACGGGTTCGACCGGTGTGCAGCTGATCCCCAAGCTGGCCGAGGACGTCGCCGAGCTGACGGTCTATCAGCGCACTCCGATTTGGGTGATGCCGAAACTGGACTTTTCGTTCGGTCCGCGCGCCCAGCGGCTGTTCGCGAAAGTGCCTGCCACACAGCGGTTCCTGCGGCTGTCCAGTGACATGTTCATGGACGTCATGGTCACGATCGCGATGTGGAAGTTCCGCCAGTTCCGTCCGGTGAACCGGGCGGCAGCCGCGATCGGGCGGCTGCATCGGTTCCTGGCCATTAGGGATAAGAACCTTCGCCGTCAGCTCACCCCGTCCTATGACTTCGGCTGTAAACGACCGACGCTGTCCAACGTCTACTACCGCACGTTCAACAAACCCCACGTACACCTGGAGACGGCAGGCATCGAGCGGATCGAATCCGACGGCATCGTCAGCAAGGACGGAGTCAAGCAGAATGTCGACACCTTGGTCCTCGCTACCGGCTTCGACGTCTGGGAATCGAATCTGCCGGCCATTCCGGTGATCGGTCGCGAGGGTCGAGATCTCGGAAAGTGGTGGCGGGAAAACAAGTTCCAAGCCTACGAGGGCCTTTCTGTGCCGCTGTTTCCCAACCTGCTCACCCAGGCGAGCCCGTATGCGTGGGTCGGGATGTCGTGGTTCGACACCGTCGAGTATCAGATGCGCCACATGAACCGGTTGTTCGGCGAGCTGCAGCGTCGCGGCGCCAGTACGTTCGAGGTCACCGAAGAGGCCAACGCCGAATTCCTCGATCGAATGCTGACCCTGCTGGACGACTCGGTGTTCACCCTGGGTAATTGCGCGAATTCACGCTCGTACTGGTTCAACAGTTCAGGCGAGGCACCGCTGTTCCGCCCCACGTCGATCCGTCAGGCCGTCAAGGAGCAGGACACCTTCCCGCTGAGCCACTACCAGATGGCCTGACAGGCCACCCCGGCCCTTGGGCCATCGCTGACAAGCAGATCTCGACCCGACACCAAGGGGTGACGACATGGCAACGGCCACTACCGATCCCGTGCGGCTGCCGCCCGGCCCACGGATCCCGAAACTGATCCAGGGCGCTGTGGTGCTGGCCGCCCGCTACGGTTCGGTCGCCGCGCTGGGCCGTCGGTACGGTTCCACGTTCACCTTGCAGCTGCCGGTATTCGGAGAGACCGTGGTGATCAGCGACCCGGTGCTCGTCAAGGATCTGTTCAGCACCAGCCGCGACCTCGTCGGAAGGCCGCAGAACAACCTCGGCGGCGACGTGCTGGGACCCGGTTCGATCTTCAATTTGGAAGGCGACGAGCTGCTGGCGCGCCGCAGACTGCTGCTGCCGCCCTTCAACGGAAAGAACATGCGCGCCTACGAGGACATCACCGAACAAGAGGTGATGCGCGAGATGGCTTCCTGGCCCGAGGGTGTCGAGTTCGAAACGCTTGAGCCGATGATGCGGATCACGTTGAACACCATCCTGCGCGCCGTGTTCGGGGCCAAGGGCGACGAGCTCGACGAGCTGCGGGTCGTCATCCCCGCCGCGGTCGAATTCGGTTCCAAGATTGCGCTGTTGCCGTCCGTGGTGCGCCGCGACGTCGGCCCGTGGAGCCCCGGCGGCAAGTTCGCCCGCTACCGGCGACGGATGGACGAGATCTGCACATCGTTGATCGCCGACGCCCGCTCGGACCCGAACTTCACCGAACGCGGAGATGTGCTGTCATTGCTGCTGCAGGCCCGCTACGACAACGGCGAGCCGATCCCCGACTCCTACATCGTCGATGAGCTGTTGACCATGCTCGTCGCCGGGCACGAAACGACGTCCACACAGCTCGCGTGGACGATCGAACGTATTCGCCGTCACCCGGATCTGCTGCAGCGCCTCTCGGACGAGGTCGATGCGGGAGGTTCCGAACTCATGGCGGCGACGATCGCCGAATCTCAGCGCACTCGTCCCGTACTGACCGCTGCCCTGCGTCGCGCCAGGACTCGAATTCGGCTGGGGGAGTGGGTGATTCCCGAAGGCGACACGATCATGGCGAGCACCCAGCTCGCCATGGCGGCCGAGGAGAGTTTCCCGGATGCCGACAAGTTCAATCCGGACCGGTTCATCGGCAATCCACCGAACCCGTTCGCGTGGATTCCGTTCGGCGGCGGCATGATGCGGTGTATCGGCGCGTCGTTCGCGACGATGGAGATGGATGTCACGCTGCGCACCATGCTGCGGGAGTTCCGGCTGGAACCCACCGACGAGCCCGACGAAAAGCCGCACAGCCGGGGCGTCACAGTGACGCCGGGCCGAGGCGGCCGAGCGGTGGTGCGTCGGCGACGCACGCCGCAACAGCGCAGTGCCGATTCGGCGTCGGTCGCCGAGGGCAGCGGCTAGAACCGGTACTGCAGAATTCGCGCCTTCCTGGCGATCGAGGGCACTTGGCGCGACAGGCGGCTCGCCATCCGCAGACCCGCAGGGAAAAGTGCACTCTCGGGCCGGTGCATCGCGCTTGCCTCCTCGACGAGGCGCAGCTGCGCATTCCACGCTTCCGGTGTGCGGGCATCCTTGAATCCCGGAAAACTCCATTGCCGGTGAGGCGAATTCGACTTGCTCGAGGTCGCCAGCCGGCCCAATATCTGGTTGGCCTTGCTGACCTTTCCGTAGTCGTTGAACGCGATCACGCCCGAGGCGAAATTCCCGGTGATCCGCCGCAGAATCCCGATCACCGCGTCCTCGTCGAGGAAGGCGAACAAGCCGTCGGCGAACACCATCGCAGGCCTGTCGGCAGGAACACCGGCTGTCCACTGCGGGTCCAGCACGCTGCCTCCCACTGAGTGTGCACACGGATGCGCCGGCACCAAGGAATCGCGCACAGAGATGACCGCGGGCAGGTCGACACTGAACCAGTCGACGGTCTCGGGCGGATCCACCCGCCACACCGCCCTGCTGAGCCCGGCGCCGATATCGACCACTACCGCAGCAGGATTGGCGGCCACGTAGGCCCGGATGCGTTCGTCGAGCATCTTCGCCCGCAGCGCCACCAGTGCCACCACGCTCGGACTCGCGCCCAGGCCGGCGAAGTCGTGGTTGATGTGTCGCACCGTGTCGTCCGCACCGGTGTCACCCAGAATAGGGGTGTCCGATCGCGAGTCGAGGGCGCGGCAATACTCGGTGAGGAGCGCGGTCTGTTCGATCGGCGCTAAGCCGCTGACGTCCATACCGCCAGCCAAGCACATGAAACAACCTGACGAAAAAGTCCAGGCGCGCGGACCCCTATTCGCTGTCCCCGGACGCCTCGCTGCCCGATGACTCCCGGTCCGAGGATTCTCGCTGGGAGGGGGCGTCGGTGTCGCTTTTGCGGGTGCGACGATGCGACGCCGCGGAATCCGACGTGTCGGTGCTGTTGTCAGAGCCGGCCACGCCGTCGGAGTCCGCGACCTCGTCGTCGGTCGACTCGGTCTCATCGGCGGCTGAGTTGTCGTAGTTGACGGTGTCCACTGACGATTCCTCGCGCAGGTCGACTTCGTCCATCTCATCGACCTCCTCGGTGAACAGCTCTACGTCCTGTGCTGCGGGCTCCGACGGTAGTACCGACGAGCGGGACACCGATTGCACGTCGCCGCGCGTATTCGCCTGCAGCAGTTCGGGTTCGGGCGGCGGAACCGGCGGAAGGCCCGGTTTCGCGGGCAGGTAGGAACGGTCGTAGGCGCGCTCGACGATCTCTTTCAGCGGTCCGTTCAACGCATCGGCCAGAAAGCCCAACCCCACCCAACGCAGCGGCTTGAGCAGCGGGAGTTTTTCGGTCGGCACAAAGACGTAGGTCGTGTTTCCCTCAACCCATACGTAGTTCTTCTCGTCGTAGATGTTGACGGTCTCGTAGTCCTGGTGGGTGAAGAAGAAGCCGGCGTTCGCGTTGAGCAGGGCCAGCAGGTTGAAGGGATCGTCGGGAAAGTCCGAAGCCATGTCGTACTGCTGGGACACGTCGATCACGCGATAGTCGGTGCTGGGGAAGGTGGTTTGCCAATCACGGTCCGAACCACCATATTTGCGGCTGGGATTGCCCATCAACACGAAGCTCAGGTCCTGCGCCGACGGGGCGCCGTCGGTCCCCCCGTTGTCGGTCAGCCACCGGCCCGTCACCCGCGCGCCCTGGCTGTAGGCGAACACGATCTGCTTGCCGGTGGTTCCGTCGCGCAGCACCTTGTCGAGGGTCGCAACGGCTGCCGTCGAATTGGCCCGCGAATACAGCACGTTCTTGCACGTTCGCGGCGACTCGCACATGACGCCGCTCAGGTCGTCGTCATTGCCGCCGGGCAACAGGCTGAGGGTTAACACCCGAGTGGGTTCGTCGGGGAAATAGTTGAAATCGGCGGCCCCCGCGACCGGGCCGATCGGCGCCACAACTGAAAACGCCATCAGCGGTACGGCTGCCGCCGCCGCCACGGCCATTGCTTTGCGCCGACGGTTACGCGTGGCCTTAGCCATGTCTCCCCTTATCATGAGCGCCCCCCAGTTGCACCGTTTGCTGACTGCCTCAGCGTACAGTGCGGTGGCGACGGATCACGCGAATTTCCGCGGGCGATTTCGCGATCGTAAGATCCGGTTTTGCACCCTTTCCCTCTTCGTGGGCAATTTAAACGCCCAGACGTTAATAGGATGTATAGGTTTGCTAGTGACTCAGACCCTGCTGGTCACCGCAGCCGGCCGGCGACGAAGTTCGCCGACTCCTCGACCATCCCGTTCTTGATATAGGAGAAATGCGCAGGGAAATTCAAGCCCGACGAACAGAACGGGTCGTCGAGCCCGCACAGGTCAATGGTCCTCGGCCCGTAGGTACCGCTGAGTTGGGGCAGCGCCCCGCCACCCGGGATGTCGCGCAACGGATTTCCGAAGACAGCGACGGCGGCCACGTGGTCGGCCAGGTGCGGTGGCAACGGGGTCGGCGTGAACCGGCCGAGCGGTTTGGGGTCGACGGTGATCAGATCGATGACGCCTGCACCCTGCGAATTGCCGCCGAGTACAAGTTTGGTGTCGGGGCAGTTGTCGGCCATCCACTGCACTCGGCCGGTTGCATCGGCTGCGCCCATCGGAGCCGACACGTCGAAGTCGAAGCTCGCGGGGTAGTTCACTCCGTAGGCGGCGACCGACTTGTCGCCCATCTTGGCTCGAAGTGAGTCGACGAAAGCCGTACCGAGCCAACCGAGACCGGCCGGGGCGCCGGTTCCGCGCGCGAAGATCACCTCGACGTCGGGACACGGCTGCGCGCTCGCCGACGGAATTCCGACTGCCGTGGGGATGGTTGCGGCCAACGCCATCGCCGTCGCGCCGAGAGCACTCCACATCCGCCGCACCCGCATGAGTACATGCTGTCACATCACTGGGAGTGCTCTCTGAACAGCGCCGTTGAACTGGCCTTTTCAGTCGAATGAATAATCGGTGAGCGGGAAGTTGTCGTTCTCCCGGTTGGTCTGGTTGGTCGATGCCGGCCGCACGAGCGTCTCGCCGCTCGGACTGAAGTAGTAGGACCGCGACTTCGAACAGTCTCCGAGCCCGAACACCGTTTTGCCCAGGAGTTTCGACATCCGATCGCGGAACGCGGCGTTGGCTTGCGGCGTCACTTCGAAGGTCGTCGCGTTGCGGCGTTGCACCTCACCGAACAGACGGTCCATATGGCGCATCTGGTATTCCACGGTGTTGAAGAACGACAGTCCGCTGGACGCGTAGGGGCCGGCAAGGCTCAAGAAGTTGGGGAAAGCGGGGATCGAGACACCCTGATAAGCCTGGAAGCCGTTGTCGCGCCACCACTTACCGAGGTTCCGTGCGTCGCGGCCGATGATCTCGATCGCGGGGATGTTCGCCTCCCACAGGTCGAAGCCGGTGCACAGGACCAGGGTGTCGATGGTGGTCTTCGTCCCGTCGCAGGCGACGATCCCGTCTTCTTCGACGCGCTCGATCCCTGCCGCCTGCAGGTGCACATGCGGCTTGGTGAACATCCGATAGTAGGAGTTCGAGTACGTGGGGCGCTTGCAGCCGAACTCGTATTCCGGCGTGAGCTTGGCCCGCAACGCCTTGTCCCGAATGGAAACGAACCGCAACGCAGTGGACGTCAGGTTGGCGATGGTGTTGAGCTGCCGGAAGTACTTGAAGTTCAGCACCGACAGAATCATCATCGCTTCGAGGTTCACGTCGCTGGTCCACCGGAAGGCCCGCTGGAGCATCGGTAGCCGGGCAAACAATTGCCGGAGGAATGGCGGAATCGGGAAGTCGACCTTCGGGACGACGTGGATAGGCGTGCGTTGATAGACGGTCAGCTCCGCCGCCTGCTTGGTCAACTGCGGGATCAGCTGCACCGCGGTGGCGCCGGTTCCGATGAGACCGATGCGTTCTCCGGCAGGGGAGTAGCTGTCGTCCCAGTCCATGCTGTGCAGGATGCGTCCGGCGAAATCCTCGATGCCCGGGATGTCGGGCTTACGAGGCTGGGACAGATAGCCCGTCGCCGTGATCAGAAATCGCGAGGTCAGGGTCTCGCCACCGGACAGCGCCACATGCCAGAGCTTCGCGTCGTCGTCCCAGGCGGCGCCGTCGACCGGGCTGTTGAACCTCATGTGCCTGCGGACGTCGTACTTGTCGGCGACGTGTTCGGCGTACTTCTTGAGTTCGGTTCCCGGTGCGTACAGCCGGGACCAGTACGGATTCGGCTCGAACCAATAGGAATAGGTCGGCGACGGGATATCGACCGCCAGACCCGGATAGTGGTTGACGTGCCACGTTCCACCCAGATCATCCTCACGGTCGACGATGAGGATGTTCTCGTAGCCCATCTTCTTCAACTGGATGGCAGCCCCCATACCGCCGAAGCCAGCACCGACGACGATGACGTCGTACTGCGGTTCATCCATGGTCGACAACGGTACCCCACAGCAAATAGATCATCAGGTTAAAAAGCAGTGGCAACCGTGCACACCACGAAACCCCGGCCGGATGCCGGGGCTTCGGGCGGGCGTCCTACGTCGGCAGCCTCGAGTTCGGGGAGGCTACTGCGAGGAGCCGGGGTCGGACGACCCAGTTTCCCCAGACGACGAGCCCACTGACGAGCCGGGATCCGTGCTATCGGCATCCTTGTCGTCCTCGTCGTCCTTGGCCGCGACCGAGTCCGCTTTGTCGGCGTCCTCGGCGGCCTCAGCTTCATCCTCGTCCGACTTGGATGCCTCGGCGTCCTCGTCGGCGTCTTCCTCGTTCTTGCTCGCCTTGGTCGTCCGGCTGTGCGAATCGCCGGCGTCGCTGTCGGATTCGGCGGCATCCTTGGTGCCCTTGACATCCGCATCGTCCTCGACCTCCGTCGAGACCGCGTCGGCGGCCTCAGGAGCGACGGCCGCGTCGTCAGCCTCAGGAGCGGCGGCGTTGGCGACCGCGGCCTCCGGTACGGCGGCCGAACGGGCGGCGAAGGTGGCCGTGGCGACGGTGTCATTGCGGCTATAGCCCGCGTCGATCTTCGCCTTCAAGCTGGCTTCCTGAGACTTCAGGAACGGAAGTAACTGGACTAACGGCAGCGTCTTGGCTTTGACCAGGTAGGTCGTCGTAACCCCACCCAAGTCGTTGGTCTCGGTGGACAGCACCCTCGCCACATTTGGGTCCTCGTAATTGGCGAACATCATCGGCACGTGGACGAAGATGCCGCCTGCGATGGCGTTCGCGACCGCGAGGAAGTTCCACCACCTGTCCGGCAAGTCAGCCGCGCCGTCGTATTCACCGGTGACGACGTCGATGTCATAGGCTGTGGCAGGAGCCGGCCGGTACGTGTAGTCGTACTGCGGGTTGTACTTGCTGGAACCGCTGAGCAGCTTCTGGCGGCTGGAGTCGGCGACCAAGATGAACTTGACCTGGCTCTTGGTAGGCGCGTTGGGATCGCTGGCCAATTCCCGCATGAAGTCGTTGACCACCAGCGATCCGGCCGAGAACCCGACAACAGTGAACTGTTCACCGGCCTCTAGGCGTGCGAGGGCATCGTCGAAGTGGTCACTAAGGCTGGCAATGCCCTGAGTGATCGACTGCCCCAGCGTGTTACCCGTTCCTGGGCGCTTGGCCTGGGCGGGCCACTCGACTCCGTCCAGAATGTCGTTTTCGCGTGCCAGCTTTCCGCCGAGCAGCGGCGCAATGACCACCTCGTGCATGTCAGGCGTTCCCAGACCACCGACTGCGACGGCCGTTGTCACGGCCGATGCTCCCGTCGACGTCGTCATGGCCAACGCCGCCGAAGCAAAGGCCGCACCACACGCGACCCCGGCTTTTCGAATGCTTCTGCGCATCTCAAATCTCCCCGATTAGTAGCAGTGAAGCGACTCGCCAACTTGGCGTGACAGAAGCATATTGCGCCAGTGTCAAACTTTGCGCAGCAAAATAGACGTATTTCCAATCAACGCAAAGTTAGCAAAAGGTAGTTATATTGCTGTTATTGCTCGTTTATGTAATCTCTACAGGGGTAGAGAACGGTAATATTGAGAGACGTCAAAGCTAACTAATGACCGTCTATCGCGACAGTTATCCCAGTTAGATTGCTAAGGGTCTATTGAATTGCTCATCGCTGGGGCTTGCTTTTCACCGTAATAACAAATTTGTAACTCTGGGCCTCGCGTTTAGCCCTCGACCTGTTCATTGCTGTTGCCAGCAGCGGTGGCGCTAATAATTTTTGTTGGTCTGTACCATCCCTAGCAGCACACCCTTTACGGTGGGGATCCGGGGAGTGAACTTTGGAAGCGCGAGACCGCCCGTCGGCTACAACGTGATCGGTGGGCCCGCGCCTCAGAACTGACTCGCCGGTAAGATTGACGGGCGTCAAGGGCAAACGCCTCAGCACCCCCGGCCGCATGCCCGCATCGGGGTCGGGCGACCGGCCGATATCCTTCCCGAATGGCATCCAACGCAGCTGGACTCACCGGGAAAGTCGCTTTCATCACCGGCGGAGCCTCGGGGATCGGTGCGGCGTTGTCGGGCAAGCTGACCGGGGCCGGGGCGCAGGTGTGGATCGCCGACCGCCAAATCCACGTCGCCGACGAGCTGGCACAACGATTGCGCGCCAAGGGCGCCACCACGCATGCGGTGGAGCTCGACGTCCGCGATCCCGAGGCGTTCGAACGGGCCGTCGGGGAGACCGTGCGGTCAACGGGCCGGATCGACTATCTGTTCAACAATGCCGGTATCGGGATCGGCGGTGAAGTCGACAGCCTCACCCTCGACGACTGGACCGACATCATCGACGTCAACCTTCGAGGTGTCATCCACGGCGTGCAGTCGGCCTACCCGGTGATGATCCGGCAGGGCAGCGGCCACATCGTCAACACCGCCTCGATGGCAGGCCTGATCACCACTACCGCGCAGGCGGGTTACACCGCGACCAAGCATGCCGTCGTCGCGCTGTCGAAGGCGATGCGGGTGGAGGCCGCCACCCACGGCGTCCGGGTCTCCGTGCTGTGTCCCGGGGTCGTGCGCACGCCCATCCTCACCGGAGGCGAATACGGCAGGAACAAGAGCGTCAGCCGGGAGAATCAGCTCAAGCTGGGGGAGGCGCTACGCCCCATGGATGCCGACGTGTTCGCGGAGAAAGCCTTGCGCGGCGTTCTGCGCAACGAGGCCATCATCGTCATCCCGCGGTGGTGGAAAGCCCTGTGGTACCTCGAGCGGCTGTCACCGGCCCTGTCGATGCGCACCGCGGGCATCGCACTGAAGCGCACCCGGGAAGTCCAGTCAGCCGTACCGCTTCAATAGTTTGCGCTCCTTGCGTGGACTCATTGCCGCCAAGCGCACATCGCCGTCGTAGTGAGCGAGGACCCGCGGGTCCATCACTCGACGCCACAGCGGAGGAAACAGCGCCAGAAGCACCATCGTGGCGTAGCCGGACGGAAGTTGCGGGGCTTCGTCTGCATGGCACAGCGCCTGATAGCGCCGCTGCGGGTTGGCGTGGTGATCCGAATGCCGCTGCAGGTGGAAGAGGAACACGTTGGAGATGACGGAGTTGCTGTTCCAGCTGTGCGAGGCACGCACCTGTTCGTAGTTGCCGTCGGCTCGTCGTTGTCGCCGAAGTCCGTAGTGCTCAAGGTAATTGATGGACTCCAGAAGGCAGATGCCGACGACGGCCTGCCCGATGAGCCACGGCAGAATGTCCCATCCGAACGCCGTCAGCAACACCGCGAACAGAACGGCGGTCATCGACCAGGAGTTCAGGATGTCGTTGTGCAGGCTCCACACCCGCTTGTGATGGCAGCTCAGGCGCCGCCGTTCGATTCGCCATGCCGACCGGAGGCTTCCGAGAAACGAACGGAACTGGAAGGCGTAGAGGCTCTCCCCGAGCCGTGAACTCGCGGGGTCCTCCGGGGTGGCGACGCGGGCGTGGTGGCCGCGATTGTGTTCGACGTAGAAATGCCCGTACCCGGTTTGCGCGAGCGCGACCTTGCTCAGCCACCGCTCCGACTGGGCGCGCTGATGTCCCAGTTCGTGGGCGGTGTTGATGGCGACGCCGGCGATGCCGCCGACGGTGAGCATGAGCCCGAGCTTGTCGGGTTCGCTCATCGGAATGCCGCTACGGCCGCTCCACAGCCAGCAGGCCAACACCAGCGACAGATACTGCGCGGGCAGGTAGATGTAGGTCGCCCAACGGTAGTAGCGATCGTTCTCCAGCCAGGCGAGTGCACTGTCGGGCGGGTTATCCGAATCAGGGCCGACGAGGTAGTCCAGCGCCGGGATCACCAGGAACATCAGCACCGGACCCGACCACCAGAACACGCTCCAGCCGGTGAGCCCCGCCGAGAGGGCGGACATGGGCACCAGCGTCGGCACCACCAGGCCGAGCAGCCAGACGTAGCGCTTTCTGTCTCGCCAGGGCCGAGAGACCTCAGGCGACTGGCCGCCACCCCTCAAGGCACGCTGCAGAGTCGGCATCAATCGACGTCTCCCCCTCTCGGCCCGACGATCCCCCGATCATCGCAGTCGTAAGCGACTTTATGGTAACGCCGTCATACCATTGAGGCACGGCGCGGGCAATCGTGTGAGCGAACTTCTCGCGAATCGTGACAGACCAGTTCAAGATCGGCCAAGCAGCGCTGGGCGGCTGCTCAGACCCGATTAGGGCGTCCTCAGACGGCGTTGCGGTTGCCCAGTCTGCAGCAAAGTGCGGATTTCGTATCAGCGGGACGCCAGGCTGACCCGGGGAACCACCGATTCGCCGGTCGTGTTGCGCCGCACGATGTCTTCCAGAGATCTCGTCTCGTCGATCGCTTTCATCCCCTGAGGCGAGAACGTGGCAGGACCGTAGATGCCCGTCGCCAGGAGTGGGTTGGTGAGGGCCTGGGAGAACGCATCCACGGCGACCATTGTCGTCATCAGCGGCGGCAGCGTGCTGCCGGTGCGGACGTCCTCGGCGAAGAGTCCCGGGAAGAACTCGACGTTGTCGATGTCGCCGTAGCAGGCCTTGAGCGCGTCACGGACCGGTTGCTTCGACGTCAGGTCGTCGATGCTGCGGAGCCGCGGTAGCCCGCATCTCTCGCGATAAGCGTTGAACGACGCGAGCTGGGTCCGTCGAGCCACGTACATCGACGTCTGCTCGATGTCGAGCATCGACGGGTCGGTGTTGAGCAGATCGATGGTGCCACAAGGCTGTGTAGAGGCCTCGTCGAAAAGGAAGGCCACATCGTGGGTGGTCAGCGGGCTGGTGTCCCATGTCAGGCCGGCGAACTGTTTGGCTTCACCGCCGACCGTGACGACCGAGGGCACCAGGCTGTGCCAGCGGTAGAGCAGGTTGAACTCGACCGACATCCAGTTCTGCCGGTACCAGCGCTCGCTCGCACCGATCCCCGGTTCCATGTACAGCGGGAACTTGATGGGCGTGATGTGGTTGATGTAGTCCTCGATCACGATCTTGATGAGCAGCGCGATCATCGTGTTGCGTGTCGTCTCGAAGATGCGATTGCTGTCCCACTTGTTGTGCCTGCGGATCTCCCTGGCGATGCGGTTGTGCTCACGAATGAAGACGGTGCTCATCATGGCGAGGCCGTAATGCATGTTGCCGCGCGGGAGTCCGAGCGCGAAGAGGCGGCGTTTGGTGGCGTCGGGGAGCGTCGTCGTGGTCCTCGCCTTGGAGTCGTCGAGACTCTCGAGAACCATCGGCAGATCTCGGAAGCATTGTTTGACGTTGCCGTCGTCGTCGTAGTACAGCGGCGGGAATTCGCGGCCGTCGGCATCGATCGACGTCTTCAGCAGACCGAATTCCGCTCGCAGCGCCTGCGTCTCGACGTCCTTCTGACCGTAGAGCTGGCTGAGGTCGATGTCGTGGGTGGAGGTGTTCTTGCGCGGGTCCCGGGGGTCGGTTCGCAGGAATCCGTCCACGAACCACTGGGCGAAGAACGGAAACAGCAGTGTCGACCTGTCGGACAGCGTCCGCGCACCTTCCGGTCTCCCGAACAGCGCCTCGACGCAGGCCATGTCGGGCTTGGTGTCTGGCGCGAAGTCGTTGTCGCCTCTGAGATGCCGGGCGCTGAACGTGCGATCGTTGAGGGTGTCCCAGCTCGTGTATGAGGCTTTCGTGCTCAGCGCGGGCGGACGGGTTTCCATCGTGTAGATCGAAGTGTTGATCAGGAACCGGTTGACCCGTGAGTTCACCTTCGGTATCCGCCGCAGGAGAAGCCAGATCCACGAGCCATGCGTGGTCAGCAGCACCCGGACGCCCCGCTTGAAGCCGTTCTTCCGCCAATACCCCCCGTACATGAGCGTCAATATACGTCGCCCAAGGAACTGTTGTCGCTGGTGAAGCGTACTTTCTTAGGACAACATCTTCGCGATCGCCGCCGCGAGTTCCGGCGAGGCGGAACTTCCGAGGTTCTGGTAGTTGCCGCCGGTGATCTGCGCGACGGACTCCCAGGTGGCGCGGTCGGAATCGTCACCGAAGTCGATGATGTTGACGGCCACCGGCCGATCGGCTGTGAACGCGCCCCTGATGTAGTCCTGGAGACCCGCTGCGCCCAGCGACTGGTCGGTGTGCGGTCCCGTGGTGATCACCAGCACCGAGTTCTTCTGTCCCTCACGGAATTTCGACGTGGCGTCGCCGTAGACCAGCCGCAGTGTGGTGAAGGACACGGCGCCTCCGTTCGATGCTGTCTGCCCGTCGAGTTCGGCGATCAGCGCGTCTTTGCGCGGCGTGCCGTTGACCGGTTCGGACAGCGGCCCGCCCGCCACCTCTGACCGTCCCGCGACGCCGTCGAATGTCCACAGCCCCACCCCGGCGTCGGGTGGCAACACCTGGATGCGCGCCTTGAGCGCATCGGTGACGTTGGCCAGCCGGGTGGCACCACCCTCGTCTGCCGGCATCGACTGGTCGAGCATGACGGTCACCGTCGGGCTCTCGGCGGGGGCAGTCAGCGTATCGGCAATGGTGGTCCGGACCCGGTTGTCGCCGACATTGAGGGGGGCGGATACGGGAGCGAAGTCGACCACGTCGCTGGCGGGCGGCTCGACGCCCTCGACCCGGAAGCCCGCCTTCGCGAGCTCGCCGAGATGCTCGGGTTTGCGCAGGATTCGCGCGAATTCGCTTGCGGCGGTGACCTGTTCCTGCGAGAGCCAGTCGCCGGACAGAAGCACCGTCGGGAAGTCGGCCATCGCGGTCGGCCCGGGTGGCAGCCACGCCGCCAGCTTGCCGTTCACGTCGGGCGACGACGCGGCGCGCTGGAAGACCCGCTGCTCGGTCGTGACGACGGCGTGGACGGGCGCTTCGGCGGGGTTGGCGGCGTCGACGAGCGCGTCGAGGGCGGTGTTCGCGTCGGCGTCGGGCAGTTCCGGAATCCCGGACATCAGCGTGCTCACTGCGCCCAGTCCCGCATTCGCCGGTTGTCCCTGCGGAGCCGACGCCGATGCGACGGCTTCGGCGGCCAGGTAGGACGCGTCGCTGTCACCGTCGAGCGGCAGCGCCAGCCGCAGCCCGCCCCAGCCCTGCAGTCCGAGATTGTCCAGAGATGCCTGATCGGTCTGCAACTCGGGCAGAGTGCCCCAATTCTGCTCGCCGAGAGCATCTTTGAGCTGGGGCGCCACGGCGAGTACCACAGGGGAGGTAACCAGGGATCGGCTGTCGCTGACGGATTCAGGACCCTTGGCGGCTTCGAGGCGGGCTTCCGACACCGAACTGGCCGGGATCCACAGCGCGGGTCGTTCGCCGAGATCGGTGGGCCAGGAGTCTTTCAAGCCGTTGACCACCCGGTCGGAATCGGCAGGTTTGACACCGACCTTCACGCAGCGGTCGCCGACGGGATCCGCGGTCTGGTTGTACTGCTCGGCGAGCGCGGAAATGGGCTCGGCGATGGCTGGATCGGCGACGATGGCGACGGCGAGCTCCCCGTCGACACAACGCGCGGCCGCTGCGTCGGACCGGTTGGACAACGAGTCGCCGATGAACCGCCACAGGATGACGACGGCGACCACGACGACGACGGCCACCAACGCGACGACAATGCTCACGCTGACGCCGCGGCGTCCCGGCGTCACCGCCCGGTGAGTGCCCGTCCACTCGCCGTTGTCCCAGCTGCGTTGGGGGCCGGTGCGCGGCCCGGGGCCGCCAACCGAGAATTTGGTTGTGCTCTCGTCATCGCCGAAATCACTTGTCGACGCGTCGAATTGATCGCCCGAATCCGTGCCGAACCCGATGCGTTCGGTTTGTGGTTCGTCTGGCCTGCGTTCGCTGGACTCGTCGGGATCCGGGAGGCTATGTCTGCCCATGCCGTTCTAAGCCTCGCTCGATTGACCGGTCAGTGCTGTTCGTGCGTCAGCCAACGGTACTAGCCGCTTTGAACTCCCGGCGCTGGCGGTGCAGGATCGGCTCGGTGTAGCCGTTGGGCTGTGCACCGCCGTCGAGGATCAGTTCCTGGGCCGCCTGGAAAGCGATGCTGCCCTCGGGGTCCGGCGCCATCGGCCTGAAGTCGGGGTCCTTGGCGTTCTGCTCGTCGACCACCGCGGCCATCCGGCGCAGGCTGGCTTTCACGTCCTCTTCGGTGATCACACCGTGACGCAGCCAGTTGGCGAGCAGCTGGCTGGAGATCCGCAGCGTCGCCCGGTCTTCCATGAGGGCGACGTTGTGGATGTCGGGCACCTTCGAACAGCCCACGCCGGCATCGATCCAGCGCACCACGTACCCGAGGATCGACTGGCAGTTGTTGTCGACCTCCTCACGGATCTCTTCCGGCGCCCACGCCAGCTCCTTGGCCAGCGGGATGTGGAGCAGGTCGTCCACCGAGGAGCGACGCTTGCCCGCGAGTTCTTTCTGCACCTCGAAGACGTCGACCTGGTGGTAGTGCATCGCATGCAGCGTCGCAGCCGTCGGCGACGGCACCCACGCCGTGGTGGCGCCGGCCTTGGGCTGCCCGATCTTCTGCTCGACCATGTCGGCCATGAGGTCGGTCATCGCCCACATGCCCTTGCCGATCTGCGCCTTACCGGACAGCCCGGTCTCCAGACCGATGTCGACGTTCTGATTCTCGTAGGCAGTGATCCAGTCGGTGGACTTCATCGCACCCTTGCGGATCATCGGGCCGGCTTCGATCGAGGTGTGGATCTCGTCGCCGGTGCGGTCGAGGAAGCCGGTGTTGATGAACACGACGCGGTCGGCGGCGGCCTTGATGCAGGCCTTGAGGTTGAGCGTGGTGCGCCGCTCCTCGTCCATGATGCCGACCTTGATCGTGTTCTGCGGCAATCCCAGCACGTCCTCGACCCGACTGAACAGCTCACAGGTGAATGCGACCTCGTCGGGGCCATGCATCTTGGGCTTCACGATGTAGATCGAGCCGGTTCGGCTGTTGACCAGCGGACCGTTCTTGGTGTCACCGTCGCCGTCGGACTTCAGCCCGTGGATGCCGATCAGGCTGGTGAACAGTGCGTCCTGGATGCCCTCGGGAACTTCTGGGCCGTCCTCGCCGTCGGCGTCGAACACGATCGCGTCATTGGTCATCAGGTGTCCGACGTTGCGGACGAACAGCAGGCTGCGGCCCGGCAGCGTCACCTCGGCCTCGCCGTCGGGCCCGGTGTAGGTGCGGTCCTGCGAGAGCACCCGGGTGAACGTCTTGCCGCCCTTGCTGACCTCTTCGGCCAGGTCGCCGCGGTTGAGACCCAGCCAGTTGCGGTAACCGAGCACCTTGTCGTCGGCGTCGACCGCGGCGACCGAATCCTCGAAATCCATGATCGTGGTGATCGCCGATTCGAGCACGACGTCCTTGATGCCGGCCTTGTCGGTGGAACCGATGGGGGAGTCGGCGTCGATCAGGATCTCGATGTGCAGGCCGTTGTTGGCCAGCAGCACCGCTGTCGGTGCGTCGGGCTCACCGAGGTATCCCACGAACTGAGCGGGGTCGGCCAGTGCGGGCGCCAGCGCACCGTCTTCGACTTTCACTCCGTCGATGTCGGCCCACGAACCGTCGGCCAGCGGGACAGCACCGTCGAGGAAATCGCGGGCGTAGGCGATGACTTTGTCGCCGCGAACCTTGTTGTACGAGGAGCCCGCCTCGGCGCCTCCTTCGTCGGAGATGACGTCGGTGCCGTAGAGCGCGTCGTAGAGCGAACCCCAGCGGGCGTTGGCGGCGTTGAGCGCGAACCGCGCGTTGAGGATGGGCACGACCAGCTGCGGTCCGGCGGTGCTGGTGATCTCGTCGTCGACACCTGCGGTGGTGACGCTGAATTCGCCGGGCTCGGGCTCGAGGTAGCCGATGTCTTCCAGGAACTGCTTGTAGTCGGCCGGTTCGAACCCGCCGATCACCCGGGCCCGATGCCACTTGTCGATCTGGGCCTGCAGGTCGTCGCGGCGGCGGAGCAGATCCTGGTTCTTCGGGGTCAGGTCCGCGACGACCTTGTCGACGCCGGACCAGAAGGTGTCGGGGTCGATGTCGGTGCCGGGCAGCGCCTCGTTGTTGATGAAGTCGTACAGCACGGGGGCGACGCGCAGGTTACCCACCGTCACGCGATCAGTCATGATTCCTCCCTCGCTCGCACGCGCGCCCGCGCCATGCTGTTGCCGTGATCTTGCTTGTCAACGGTTCAGCTTACCCACCGGTAACAGCTGCTATTCGCCGGTGGCGGCGTCCCGCAGCGTTGCGCACCGTTCCAGGAGCCGGGCTCGAAGCGGAGCCGCGCGCCGGCTGATCACTTCCTGGGCGTGTGCGTATTCACGCCTCCCACCGGGCGTTTCGACAGCTATCGGACTGAATCCGTAGTCGCTGAGATCGTACGGGCTGGCCCTCATGTCGAGCACGCGCGCGTCAGCGGCCAGCTCGAGACAGTCCAGCACCAACCCCGATTCGATCAGCGGGCCCAGCTTGAACGCCCACTTGTAGAGATCCATGCCGGCGTGGACGCAACCGGGTTGTTCGGAGCTCTGCTGCGTCTGCCGGGTCAGCGACTGCGAGTTGCGCTCGGCGGCCGGGGGGGTGAAGAAGCGGTAGGCGTCGAAGTGGCTGCAGCGCAACGGCATCGACTCGACCACGGCGTCGGTGCCCGAAGGTCCGAGGCGCAGGGGAACCTGGGTGTGGCGCACGCTGGGAGCGCGGTAGACCATCGCCCATTCGTGCAGCCCGAAGCAGTTGTAGCGGGCCGGTCTCGACGCCGTCGCGCTCAGCAGGTCGGCGATGAAGATCACAGTGCCCAGCCGCGCGGCGAGATATTGCGCACCCACGGTGACGCCGTCGGCGGTTCGTACGTATCCCGTGCGCTGCAGGTAGGCGTCGGCGCCCGGCCCTCCGAGCGTGACGCCCCACCCCGGGTGCCAGACGCGGAGCTGGCGCGGCCGCAGGCTGTAGTAGGTGAACAGGAAGTCGAAGACGGGGTGGGGTTCGCCTGTCCGCCGGCGCTGGACGTGGGGCGCGAGGAGTTCGTCGGCGCGCCGGCGGTGGGCTTGGGCGAGGGCCTCCCACCGCTCAGACACCGCGGCGGGCCGCGAATTGGGCACCGCGGCGGGCCGCGAATTGGGCACCGCGGCGGGCCGCGAATCAGACACCGCGGCGGGCCGCGAATCAGACACCGCGGCGGGCCGCGAATCACACACGGTGCGTGCTGTCGCGGACGGTGCCCACGAGGTCCTCGACGAGGTCTTCGAGCGCGACCATCGCGGTCGCGGTGCCGTCTGCGTCGGTCACCAGGGCAAGGTGACTGTTGGTGCGGCGTAGCCGGGTCAGGGCATCGGGCAGCGGCAGTGAGGCCGGGACCCGCGGCAGGGGCCGCACCATGGAGGTTTCGATGACGGCGTCGCTACCGGAATCGCGGTTGACCAGCGGCAGTACATCCTTGATGTGCAGGTAACCGATGTACGTCCCACTTTGGTCCGCGACCGGGAAACGCGAGTAACCCGTCTCCCGCAGCGCTTCTTCGAGCGCGGCGACGGTCGGTCCGGCGCCGTCGTGGACGACCGGAACGGCGCGGATCTGGCGCAGGGGCATCGCGACGTCGGCGACGACCCGGTTGCGGATCTGCAGCGCCCGCGTCAGCCGGGTGTGCTCTTCGGGGTCGAGCAGGCCTTCTGACAGCGATTCGGCGATCATCTCGGACAACTCGACAGTCGACACGGTGACATCGAGTTCGTCCTTGGGTTGGACGCCGAACGTCCGCAGCGTCGCGTTCGCGCACCAGTTGTAGAAGGCGATGAAGGGGCGCGCGATCCGGATGTAGACCAGGTAGACGGGGATCAGCAGCATCGCCGTCGATTCCGGCCCTGCGATGGCGATGTTCTTGGGAACCATCTCGCCGAGCAGCACGTGCAGCGTCACGACGATGGTCAGCGCCACCAGGAACGACACCGTGTGCAGGAGCGCGTCGGGGATCCCGACGAGGTCGAAGGGCTTCTCGAGGAGATGCGCCACCGCAGGTTCGGCGACACGTCCGAGCAGGATCGAGCACACCGTGATGCCCAGTTGGGAGCCGGCCAGCATCAGCGACAGGTTCTCGCCCGCCTGGATGACGGTGACCGCGCTGGACTTGCCCTGTTCGGCCAGCGCTTCGAGGCGGTCACGGCGCGCGGAGATCAGCGCGAACTCGGAGGCGACGAAGAACGCGTTGGCCCCGAGTAGGACGAACGTGAGGAGAAAACCGAAGATGTCACCCATGAGGTTCGTCACCCTTGCGGCCCAGTTCGGTCAGTCGCAGCTGATCGATGCGACGGCCGTCCATCTTGACGACGGTCGCCAGCCAGCGCACCGGGTCCTCGATCGGTCCGTCGGGATCGAACGCGGTCAGCTCCACCGTCTCGCCTTCTTCGGGGATGTGTCCGAGCTTCTCCAGGACTAGGCCCCCGATCGTCTCGTAATCGCCTTCGGGCGCCCGGAATTCGGTGCCTTCGGCGACTTCGTCGATGCGCAGCAGTCCGGACACCTGCCAGCCCTGACCTGCCGCGACGACGTCGGGCGGTTCGACGTCGTGCTCATCACGCACGTCGCCGACGATCTCCTCGATCAGGTCTTCCACGGTGACCATGCCCGCGGTGCCGCCGTATTCGTCGACGACCAGCGCCGTCTGCAGACCGTTGGCGCGCACCTCGGTCATCACGGCGTCGCCGTCGAGCGTCGAGGGCACCTTCGTCACCGGTTGCACCAGGTCCCCGAGTCTGGTCGTCGCCCGTGCGGCGGCGGGCACCTCGAAAACCTGTTTGACGTGCACCATTCCGATCGTCTCATCGAGATCGCCGCGGATGACGGGGAACCGGGAGTGGCCGGTGCTGATCGCGGCTTCACTGAGATCGACGACGGTGTCGTCGGCTTCGAGGGTGTCGATCTTGGAGCGGGGCGTCATCAATTCTTCGGCAGTGCGGTCACCGAATTGCAGCGACCTGTCCACCAGGACGGCGGTGACGGGGTCCAGCGAGCCGCTCTCTGCCGATGAGCGCACGAGCGACACGAGTTCCTGCGGTGACCGGGCCGAGCGCAGTTCCTCCGCGGGTTCGATGCCGAGCCTGCGCAGGATCCAGTTGGCGGTGCCGTTGGTGAATTTGATCAGCGGGTTGAACGCGAACGAGAACATCAGCTGCAGCGGGGCAGACCACCGCGCCGTCGGCACGGGCCGCGCGACCGCCAAGTTCTTCGGTACGAGCTCGCCGAACACCATGGACAGGGAGGTGGCGATCAGTATCGCCAGGGCCAGCGAGAGACCGCCGGCGAAACGCTCGGGGATCTTCAGGGCCGTCAGGCCGGGATGGATCAGACGTGCGACGACGGGTTCGGCGAGGAAACCGGTGGCCAGCGTCGTGATCGAGATGCCGACCTGCGCGCCGGAGAGCTGTGTCGACAGTGTGCGATGGGCGCGCCGCACCATGACGTCGCGGCGGTCTCCGTTGCGGACGTTGGATTCGACCGTGCTGCGTTCCAGCGCGGTCAGCGAGAACTCGGCGGCGACGAACACCGCGGTGCCCGCGGTGAGCAGGACGATCGCCAGCAGCGACAGCAATGACATTCCGACGCTCATGGGTTTGCCACCCGGAGGACGTCTCGCGTGGTGGAGCCGGGTCGGGGGCCCGGCCACCTAGGGGACGGCTCTGCCTCGCAGGGTTGGGGGTCAGACCGCTCACCGGCGATGGCCGGTTCGGATGGGTCTCCATCCTGTGCCTGAGGCACCTGGTCCCTTTCGTCGACAGTGGCGTCACGCGCAGTTTTCCCTGCGCGGAACCTCTTGATTGTCAACACATGCTAGCGGAATTCGAACATTCGATCGCCAATCGAATGCTTAGCCTAACCAAATTCGCCGGAGTGGTACTTTCGTGCGCAACACAGGCAAAGAAAGGGGGCCCTAATGAAGGTGTCGTTCACCCGGTGGGCGGGAGCGTTCGCGACGGTGGCCGCGGCGCTGGCCCTCACCTCGTGCGGGTCGGAAAATCAGACGGACAGCGAGGACAAGCTCGTCGTGTACTCGGGCCGCAGCGAGGAACTGGTCAAGCCGCTGATCGAGCAGTTCAGCGCCGAGACCGGCATCGAGGTCGAGACCCGCTATGCGGGGTCGGGTGAACTGGCCGCCCAGTTGCTGACCGAAGGTGACAAGTCTCCGGCGGACGTGTTTCTGTCGCAGGACGCCGGTGCGCTGGGCGCGGTCTCGAAAGCGGGCCTGCTCGCACCCATCGATGCCGAAACCATCGCGGCGGTTCCCGAGCAGTACTCGGCCGCCGACGGCACGTGGGTCGGCGTGTCCGGACGGGCACGCGTCATCGTCTACAACCCGACGCTGGCGCCCACCCCGCCCGACACGATCGACGGCCTGCTGGCCCCGGAATGGAGGGGCAAGATCGGCTTCGCCCCCAGCAACGCGTCGTGGCAATCCTTCGTCACCGGTCTGCGGGTGGTGCGCGGGGAGGACGGGGCCGAGCAATGGCTGCGCGCGTTCAAGGCGCAGGATCCGAAGGCGTTCGAGAACAATGTCGCGGTTCGCGACGCCGTGGACTCCGGCCAGATCCCGCTCGGCCTGGTCAACCACTACTACCTCTACGAATTGATCAACTCGAAGGGGCCGGACGCCGTCGTGGCAAGAAACCAGTTCATGGCGCCCGGGGATCCCGGCGGGCTGGTCAACGTCGCCGGCGTCGGCGTACTGAAGGCCGCGCCGGACCCGGAGAAGGCTCAGCAGTTCGCCGCGTACCTGGTCGGAGAGTCGGCACAGAAGTACTTCGCGACCGAGACCGCCGAGTATCCGCTCGCGGCGGGGGTTGCGCCGTCGGCGGAGATGCCGCCGCTGGCCGACCTGCAGCCACCTGCTGTGGATCTCTCGCAGCTCGACGACATCGAGGCCACCCAGGAACTGCTGGTCAAAACCGGCCTGCTGACCAACTGACCCCGGTGACCGGCGCCGTCCGGCTGGCCCGTCGACGCCCGCCCGCACTGCTTGTGCTCCCGGCTGTGCTGGTCGCCGCGTGCACCCTGGTGCCGCTGGTCTACCTGGCCGAACGGGCACTGGAACGCGGCTGGTCGTTTGTGGTCGACGAGATCTTTCAGCCGCGCACCGCAGCGCTGGTGGGTCGTTCGCTGGTGCTCGTCACCACCGTCACGGCCGCCTGTGTCGTCCTGGGCGTCGGGCTGGCGATCCTGTGTACGCGCACCACGCTCAGAGGTAGGCGCGGACTCGCCGTGGCACTGACGCTTCCGCTGGCCATGCCTAGCTATCTGCTGGCCTACCTGTGGGTTTCGGCCTTCCCCGCGGTCGCCGGCTTCTGGGGCGCCACACTGGTCCTGACACTGGTCAGCTACCCCTTGGTGCTGCTCACGACGATGGCGGCGCTGGCGCGCGTGGATCCCGCCCAAGAAGAGGTGGCCCGGTCTCTGGGGCTCGGCGGCTGGGCTGTGCTGTTCCGGGTGACGCTGCGACAGGCGCGCGCGGCGATCGCGGCCGGCGCGCTGCTGGTTGCCCTGTATGTGCTCAGTGACTTCGGCGCGGTGGCAGCCATGCGGTACGAGGCGTTCACGTGGGTGATCTACGGTGCGTACCGGTCAGGATTCAACCCGTCGCGAGCCGCGGTCCTGTCGCTGGTGCTGATGGTGTTCGCGGTCGCGTTGGTGGTGGCCGAGCATCGAGCCCGTGGGCTGGCCGCCGCGTCCCGAATCGGGTCGGGTTCGCCACGGCCGGCACCGCTCAACCGTCTCGGCCGGTGGAGCTGGGCCGCGCTGCTGGCTCCGGCGACTGTGCTGGGTGCCGCACTGGTTGTGCCGGGCATCGAGCTCACAGATTGGCTCCTTGCCGCCGGCCCGCGCTGGGATATCGCAGAATGGCTTGCCGCACTGGGCAACACGTTCTGGTTGTCGGCGGCTGCGGCGGTGGCGTCCACAACTGCGGCGCTGCCGCTGGGAGTTCTGGCAGCCCGGCATCGCGATCGCGCCACCAAGGCTTTGGAAGGGGCGAGCTATGTGGCGCACGGCCTGCCCGCCATCGTCATCGCCATCTCCATGGTGTCTCTCGGAGTGCTCCTGCTCCGGCCGATCTACCAGCGTGAGCCGCTGCTGATCCTGGCCTATACGGTGCTGTTCGTGCCCATGGCCATCGGTTCGATCCGCGCCGCGGTGGAATCCGCCCCCATCCGACTCGAGGAGGTGGCCCGGTCTCTCGGGCGGGCTCCGGTGCGCGCATTTGCGACGGTCACCGCTCGCGTGGCACTTCCCGGTATCGCGGCAGGCGCGGCGCTGGTGCTGCTGACGTGCATGAAGGAGCTGCCGGTGACGCTGCTGTTGCATCCCACCGGCACCGACACGCTCGCCACCCGGCTCTGGGGGTACAGCTCGATCAGCGACTATGCGGCATCAGCGCCATACGCGGTGGCACTCCTGTTGTTCGCGGCGGTGCCCACCGCCGTACTCGGCATATGGAGCACGAGTTCTGTTGAGGTGCGCAGTGATTGAGCTTCCCGCAGCCTCTGTCGCCGCGCGCGGTGTCGGCAAGTCATTCGGCGAGCGCCGGGTCCTTTCCGGAATCGACCTCGATGTGCCTGCGGGGTCGATCACCGCGGTGCTAGGGCCGTCAGGCTGTGGCAAGACCACGCTGCTGCGAATCCTGGCAGGATTCGAGGACCCCGACACCGGAACGGTGTCCATCGCCGGTGACACGGTGGCCGGATCCGGCCTCACCGTTCCGGTGCATCGCCGCCGAGTCGGGTTGATGCCACAGGAGGGGGCGTTGTTCCCGCACCTGAGCGTCGGGGAGAACGTGGCTTTCGGGCTGAATCGAACCACGCGGAGAAGTCCCAACGGCGAGGTCAAGCAGTGGCTGGAGGTCGTCGGACTCGACGGTCTGGCCGACGCGCGCCCGCACGAGATCTCGGGTGGCCAGCAACAGCGGGTCGCCCTGGCGCGCGCTCTCGCGGCCCGACCGCGAGTGCTCCTGCTCGACGAGCCGTTCGCCGCGCTCGATGCCGGGCTGCGCACCCGCGTCCGCGAGGACATCGCCACGATTTTGCGCGAGGCGGGCACCACCGCGATCCTGGTCACCCATGATCAGTCCGAGGCGCTGTCGCTTGCCGATTCTGTGGCGTTGCTGATCGGCGGCGTCATCGCCCAGCATGCCGCTCCCGCAGATCTTTTCAACTGCCCGTCCACCCTGACCAATGCCCGATTCATCGGCAGCACAGTGGAGCTCGGTGGAATCGCCAGATCCGGGATCGTGCACACCGCGCTCGGAGCGCTTCGCGCCCGGTTGCCGGTCGCCGACGGGCCCGCTGTGGCGGTGCTGCGACCGGAGCAGTTGCGGCTCGGATCAGCGGGGGTGCCCGCGCTGGTGACGGCCTGCCGGTTCTACGGCGCCGACACGGTCGTGCACGTGCGAGTGGAGGACGGGACGGCCCTGCAGCTGCGCAGCCCGGGCCGAACGGATCTGGTGGCGGGCCAGTCGGTCACCGTCGAGGTCTACGACCGCGACGACGAGGGCGTTCTGGTCTACCCGTCACCAACCGGTGGGCAGCGGGTGCCCCTCGGCGAAGCCAGCGGCTGACTGCACCCCGAGCACCACCTTCTCGTGCAGTTCGGGCAATGTGGCTGCGCCGACGTAGGTGCATGTGCTGCGGACGCCGGAGGTGATGTGGTCGATCAGATCCTCGACACCGCCACGCACGGGGTCGAGCCCCATCCGCGAGGTCGAGATGCCCTCCTCGAAAAGCCCCTTGCGGGCCCGGTCGAAGGCGCTGTCGGAGGCGGTACGCGCAGCGACTGCGCGTTTGGACGCCATGCCGTAGCTCTCCTTATAGGGCTGGCCGTCCCGATCGTGCATCAGATCACCGGGGGACTCGTAGGTGCCCGCAAACCACGAGCCGATCATCACGTTCGACGCGCCCGCAGCGAGCGCCAACGCCACGTCGCGCGGATGACGGACACCGCCGTCCGCCCAGACATGCCCTCCGACTTCCTTTGCCGCAGCTGAACATTCGACCACGGCGGAGAACTGCGGACGGCCGACTCCGGTCATCATCCTCGTGGTACACATGGCGCCGGGGCCGACGCCGACCTTCACGATGGTGGCGCCGGCATTGATCAGATCGCGCGTGCCTTGCGCCGAGACCACATTGCCCGCGGCCAGCGGAAGGCCGAGATCGAGCGCTGCAACCGCCTCGATGGCGTCGAGCATCTTCTGCTGATGTCCGTGCGCGGTGTCGATGACGAGCAGGTCGGCACCTGCCTCGGCGAGGTCGCGGGCCTTGGCCGCCACGTCGCCGTTGATGCCGACCGCCGTCGCGATCCTCAGCCGCCCGTTCGCGTCGACCGCCGGGGTGTAGATGCCCGCTCGGATGGTGCCGGTGCGCGTCAGAACCCCGGCTAGCGATCCGTCGGCCTCGGTGAGCACGGCGATGGCACCGCCGTCTTTAGGGGCGTGGTCGAGTAGATCGAAGACCTTGCGGGGTTCGGTCCCGACCGGCGCGGTGACGAAATCGGCGATCGCCACGTCACGGACCCTGGTGAAGCGGTCCACTCCGCGGCAGGACTCCTCGGTGACCAGGCCGACGGGCCGATTGTCAGACAGGACGACCGCGGCACCGTGAGCGCGTTTGTGGATCAGCGCAGTGGCGTCGGAGACCGAGTCGTCGGGGGAGAGGGTGACGGGGGTGTCGACGACGGTGTCGCGGCTCTTGACGAAGTCCACCGTGTGCTGGACTGCGGACAGCGGAAGGTCTTGCGGCAGAACGACGATTCCGCCGCGGCGGGCTACTGTCTCGGCCATTCGGCGGCCTGCCACCGCGGTCATGTTGGCGACGACCACCGGAATGGTGGTGCCCGACCCGTCGACGGTGGACAAGTTCACGTCGAAGCGTGACGGCAGGTCGGAGCGCCCCGGCACGATGAACACATCGTTGTAGGTCAGATCGAAGGGCGGCCGGTGGCCATTCAGAAACTTCACGGCCTCGAGTCTAGTGGCGCCGAAATTTCGCCGAGCAGACACAAACTCGCATGCCCGTGCACTCAATCGTGCGAGTTTGCGTCTTGTCGCGCGCTGCGTCGCTACGCTTCGACCTCGCTGCGGTCGCCGCTCCAGAGGGTGTGGAAACGCTTGGCGGGGTCACTGTCGATTCGCCCGTAGGTGTGGGCACCGAAGAAGTCTCGAAGACCCTGCGTCAGAGCCGCGGGCAGGCGCTCGGTGCGCAGACCGTCGTAGTAGGACAGCGCCGAGGAGAATCCGGGGATCGGGATGCCCAACTCGGTGGCCGTGACCACGACTCGGCGCCAGCTGTCGATCGCCGCTTCGATGGCGTCGCGGAAGTACGGGTCTACGATCAGCGTCGGCAGGTCCGGATTGTTGTCGAACGCCTCGGTGATCCGGTTGAGGAACTTCGCCCGGATGATGCAGCCCCCGCGCCAGATCCTCGCCATGTCGCCGGGCTTGATGTCCCAGCTGTACTCGTTCGAACCGGCCTGGATCTGGTTGAAGCCCTGCGCATACGCGATAATCTTCGACGCATACAGCGCCTGCCGAATGTCTTCGGTGAATTGCGCTGCATCGCTTGGCTTTTCGCCGAGATCACCGGATGCCAGGCCGGTCGTGGCCTTGCGCTGAGCCACCGAGCCCGACAGGGCACGGGCGAACACGGCCTCGGCGATGCCGGTGACGGGCACGCCCAGATCCAGAGCAGATTTGACGGTCCAGCGGCCGGTGCCCTTCTGCTCGGCCTCGTCGAGAATCAGGTCGACGAGCGGCTTGCCGGTCTTGGCGTCGGTCTGGCGCAGCACCTCGGCGGTGATCTCGATGAGGAAGCTGTCGAGGTCGCCTTTGTTCCACTCGGCGAAGACGTCGGCAATCTCGGGCGCGGTCTTGCCGAGGCCGTCGCGCAGCAGCTGGTAGGCCTCGCCGATGAGCTGCATGTCCGAGTACTCGATGCCGTTGTGCACCATCTTCACGAAGTGCCCGGCGCCGTCCGGGCCGATATGGGTGCAGCAGGGCACGCCGTCGACGTGCGCCGAAATCTCTTCAAGCAGCGGGCCGAGCGATTCGTAGGACTCGGCAGGGCCGCCCGGCATGATGGATGGGCCTTTGAGTGCACCTTCTTCGCCGCCGGAGATGCCGGCGCCGACGAAATGCAGGCCGCGTTCGCGGATCGCCTTCTCCCGGCGGATGGTGTCGGTGTAGAGCGCGTTGCCGCCGTCGATGATGATGTCGCCCTCTTCCATGGCGTCGGCGAGCTCGTCGATCACCGCATCCGTCGGGTCACCGGCTTTGACCATGATGATGACGCGACGCGGCTTCTCCAGCGCGTCGAGGAATTCGGCGATCGTCTCACTGCGCACGAACTTTCCCTCGGAACCGTGCTCGGCGAGCAGCGCGTCGGTCTTGGCGATCGACCGATTGTGCAGGGCCACCGTGTATCCGTGGCTGGCGAAGTTCCGCGCGAGGTTGGACCCCATGACGGCAAGGCCTGTCACGCCGATCTGGGCGGTACCCGTGGTCGAACTCATAGACGAAATCCCTTCGATTTCCGATGTCGGCACAGCTTCTGGCAGGTGAAACGCTTCTGGCAGCTGAAACGCAGAGGAGCACCGGGCGCGTCCCGGCTACGCGACGAACAGGCGGTGCAGTTCGTTCAACCACGGCACCGCGAAGGCGACGGTCGGTACCACGAGCACTGCCGCCGCGGCGGCGTAGGCGCCCGCCGCAAGCATCCTGCTGTTGGGCTTGCCGCCCAGCCGGCGCACGCGCACGACCGTGGTGGGACCGCCCGCTGCGAGAGCCCCGCGCGGTGCGCGCGCGGATGCGCAGGCGACGAGGGCGCGCGCCAGCGGGGTCGGACCTTCGGCTCGCACGGCAGCGTCGTCGGCGAGCAACTCGATTAGGAGGCGAACGGCGTTGAGTGCGTGCGCGCTGCGCACGAGTCGCGGAAATGCCGCGTGCACAGCGGTGAACATCTCGAGGACCAGATCGTGGCGGGCCCGCAGATGTGCGCGCTCGTGCTCAAGAATTGCGCTGACCTCGTTGTCCGACAAGGTTTTCAGCGCGCCTTCGCTCACCACGACGCGACTTCGGACGCCGGGGAGGCAGTAGGCGAGTGGCTGGTCCACACCGAGGATGCGCAGCCCATTGCGCGCCCTCGGGCTGGAGCGGTGGGCGCCGACGAGGTCGACGACCATTCGGTGGTGGGCCCGCCGGCGTCGCGTCGCGATCGCGACGTTGATCACCGAGACGATCAGCCGTGCACCGATCACCAGCGTGAGGACAAAGACCGTCACATAGGCCGTCCACAGCGGCCAGCCCAGCACGGCGATCTCGCTGGTGATGGTCGCGGTCGGCCGGCCGTCAGGTCCCGGCTCGAAAAGCCGGATGGCGATGGCGATACCCGCGGAGAATGCGGAGAGAACGGCGGCCAGCGCGATCGACTGCCACAACACGATTGCGGCGCGTGGTGCACGCAGGGGCCATGTGGCGCGGGCCAGTAACGCCGGCACGGGCCCTGACAGGATCAGGGCGACGATGGTGAAGGCCAGCGCGGACACACTGTCAGTGTGACTCAGGCGGTGCCCGGACCGCCAGCGGGTCTTTCGGCCTGGTGCTTGTCCTCCAGCTCGGCGAGCGCCCGGCGCAAAGCCGCCGCCTCGTCGGCGCCGACGCGCTCGACGAAATGAACGAGAGCGGCTTCACGACTTCCGGAGTCGGCAGCCTGATCCAGTGCGTCGACCATCAGACCCGCGACCAGTTCGTCGCGGCCGTGCGTGGGCGCATATCGATGCGCGCGATCATCACGGTGCTGCACGACGAGGTTCTTCTTCGCCAGCCGCTGCAACACCGTCATGATCGTCGTATAGGCAAGATCGCGGTGCGCCGAGAGCGCCTCATGCACCTGCCGCACGGTCTGCGGCTCGCCCGCCGACCACAAATGGTCCATGACGGAGCGTTCCAGCTCTCCGAGCCGAGTCAGCTTGGCCATCTTCCGTCCATCTCCTACAGGCAGTAGGTCAAAGGGTACTACGGGTTTACTACCGCGCGTCGTATCAGCTGCGCGCGCAGGTCCGTCGGCCCCGGAGGTTCTCTTCCTCAGGGGAACGTCATGGGGCCTTCCTGTGCGCCCGTCCTGGCATGTGAGTCCCGTCATAGATCCCCCTTCGCTGGTGATCGCATTGTGTTCGCGAGTGTGGTAAGGCTAACCTAAGTGTCAGTTAGGCTAACCTAACTGGCCATTCGAAGTGGAGGTTCCATGACGGTCCTTGTCGAGGATCCGCTGATCGCGAGCATGACGATTAAGCGAGCGCTGCCCATCCACGAATCGAGCCGTCGACTCCGGGCGCTGTACCGCGAATGCCCTCGGGTTTACGGCGTGGCAGTGATGGGCGACCTCTCGCGACGACGCTGGTGGCCACTCGAAGAGATCCTGACAACCGATCGACTGGACAACATGTTCGATGACGGTGTCGCCGAGACCGACAGCCGCGCCGCCGTTGCTCAGCAGCTCGCGGCGACGTTCGCACACGTGGTGATCGGCCGGGTGATCCCGCTACTGGTCCTTGAGGCACGCGCCTGGGACACCGGCCTGGAAAACCTCTGGGTGCATGTGGACTCGGAGGGTGCCATCGACTGGGTCGGCGTGGTTGATCCGACCGTGCGCGCGCTCCAGGACGACCCGTTCTTCCGCCATCGCCGGACACAGGCCGGACGCACAGGCCAGACCGGGATCGTCGCCCTTCCCAGCGAGGCGGCGCTGACCACCTGGATCGCTCATCGCAGCCACCGCGCACTTGGTCCACTCTTCAACAGGCTTGCCGCCGTCAGCGATGGCGCCATGCCCGTGGCGGCGATGTGGCACATCGTCGGAGGTGCGGTCGTCAGTGCGGCAACTCAGGTTCCGCTGTTGGCGGGCTCCAGCGAGGTCGTCAGCATGCGCCGCGGACAGGCGGTCCTCGACGCACTTGTCGGGTTCGGTCTGCCGGTACGCGGAACGTCACGAATGAACACCGGGAAGGTCTTGCTTAATTAGGGCAGCCTTGCCTATCCTTTGGAGGTCGGTTGAACACCGACGTTCGGAACGAACGGACCGCGCCGGAGTCCTGAGGGCTGCAGAGACCCCCGGTCCAACCGAAGGAAGGGCCCTACGCCATGTGCGTGGGGCCCTTCCGCATTGCTGTGCTTCCTCTTTTCCCGTTCCGTGACCCGACGGTGTAGACACGAGCCGTGACGACTGACTTTCGCGAAAGCCTCGGTGCCGGTTTCGACAAGGAGCTCGGGCTGACGTATCTGGAGATGACGCCCGACGGTGGCCGCGCGCAGCTCACGATCACCGAGAAGCTGTTGCAGCCATGGGGAATCGTGCACGGTGGGGTGTACTGCGCTGTGATCGAGAGCATGGCCAGCGTGTCCGGCCACGTCTGGCTGAGCGAGAACGGCGGAGGGACGGTCGTCGGCGTCAACAACAACACCGACTTCCTTCGGGCGATCCGATCGGGAACGGTGACGGCGACGTCGACACCGATCCACCGGGGACGGCGTCAGCAATTGTGGTTGATCACCATCACCGACGAGACGGATCGAGTGGTGGCGCGGGGGCAGGTGCGCCTCCAGAACATCACCGATGCGTAGCGTCGAATCCAGCACCGATGCGTAGCGTCGAATCCAGCACCGATGCGTAGCGTCGAATCCAGCACCGATGCGTAGCAAACGCGCGTGAGCGCTGCTGACTGCCCTCTGTCATGGCAGGATCGCGGCCATGCGTTTGACGCCGCATGAACAGGAACGGCTGCTGCTGTCGTACGCGGCCGAACTCGCCCGCCGCCGTCAGGCGCGCGGCCTCAAGCTCAACCACCCCGAGGCGGTCGCGGTCATCACCGACCACATCCTCGAAGGCGCCCGTGACGGCCGCTCCGTCGCGGAGCTGATGGTCAGTGGCCGTGAGGTTCTCGCGCGGTCCGACGTCATGGACGGCGTACCGGAGATGCTCCACGACGTTCAGGTGGAAGCCACGTTTCCCGACGGCACCAAACTCGTCACCGTCCACCACCCGATTCCCTAGGAGGGCCGCGTGAGCGAGGAGCCTGCATATGTCACCCCCGGGGAGATCGTCTTCGCCGAGGGGGACATCGAGATCAATCCCGGCGCACCACGTTTGGAACTCGACATCGTCAATACCGGTGACCGGCCGGTGCAGGTCGGCAGCCACGTCCACGTGACGCAGGCCAACAGTGCGCTGGAGTTCGACCGTGCGGCGGCGCACGGTCACCGGTTCGACATCCCGGCGGGCACCGCGATCCGCTTCGAACCCGGCGTCGCGCAACGGGTCAGCCTTGTCCCGTTGGCCGGCACCCGGGAGGTGTGGGGTCTGACGCTCGATCCGCCCGGCAGATTGGATCAGCCCTAATGTGCGCCTGCGCGAAGAGGAGACGGACCCGATGACCCGACTGTCGCGGCCTCGCTATGCGGCTCTGTTCGGCCCCACCGCCGGTGACCGCATCCGGCTCGCCGACACCGACCTGTTCATCGAGATCACCGAGGACCGCAGCGGCGGGCCCGGACTGGCGGGCGACGAGGCCGTCTTCGGCGGCGGCAAGGTGCTGCGTGAGTCGATGGGTCAGTCCCGTGTCACGCGCGCCGACGGGGCTCCCGACACCGTGATCACCGGCGCGGTGATCCTGGACTACTGGGGGATCATCAAGGCCGACATCGGCATTCGGGACGGCCGCATCGTCGCGATCGGCAAGGCCGGCAATCCGGACATCATGACGGGCGTGCACCCGGACCTGGTGGTCGGCCCGTCGACGGAGATCATCGCGGGCAACGGCCGCATCGTCACCGCGGGTGCGATCGACTGCCACGTTCATCTGATCTGCCCGCAGATCATGGAGGAGGCACTCGGCGGCGGAATCACGACGATCGTCGCCGGCGGTACCGGACCGGCCGAAGGCAGCAAGGCCACCACGGTCACGCCCGGCTCCTGGCATCTGGCGCGCATGCTGGAGGCGCTCGACACATGGCCGCTCAACGTGGCGCTGCTGGGCAAGGGCAACACCGTCAGCGCCGAGGCCATGTGGGAGCAGTTGCGCGGCGGTGCAGCGGGTTTCAAGCTTCACGAGGACTGGGGGACCACGCCTGCGGCCATCGACGCGTGCCTGACGGTGTGCGAAGAGGCGGGCGTTCAGGCCAACATCCACACCGACACCCTCAACGAGGCGGGATTCGTCGAGGACACGCTCGCCGCGATCAAGGGCCGCTCGATCCACGCCTACCACACCGAAGGGGCCGGCGGCGGTCACGCACCCGACATCATCACCGTTGCAGGGAAACCGAACGTGCTACCGAGTTCGACAAACCCGACGCGACCGCACACCGTCAACACCCTCGATGAGCACCTCGACATGCTGATGGTGTGCCATCACCTCAATCCCAGCGTCCCCGAGGATCTTGCGTTCGCCGAGAGCCGCATCCGCCCGTCGACGATTGCGGCCGAGGACTTGCTGCACGATATCGGCGCGATCTCGATGATCGGCAGTGACGCCCAGGCGATGGGTCGTATAGGCGAGGTGGTGATGCGGACCTGGCAGACCGCGCACGTGATGAAGCGCCGCCGCGGATTTCTGCCCGGCGACGTGGGCGCCGACAACATACGGGCGCGCCGCTATGTCGCGAAGTACACGATCTGTCCTGCAGTGGCGCACGGCATGGACCGGGAGATCGGGTCGGTTGAGGTGGGCAAGCTGGCGGACCTGGTGCTGTGGGAGCCGGCGTTCTTTGGTGTGCGTCCGCACGCAGTGGTCAAGGGTGGGATGATCGCGTGGGCCGCGATGGGTGACGCCAATGCGTCCATCCCGACTCCGCAGCCGGTGCTGCCGCGGCCCATGTTCGGCGCGTCGCCTGCCGCGGCCGCCCAGACGTCGCTGCATTTCGTTGCGCCACAGGCAATCGAGGCACATCTGTCGGAGCGGATTGCCGTCAATCGCCGGCTTGTTCCCGTCGCGAGCGTTCGCGGTGTCGGGAAGGCGCAGATGCCGCTCAACGACGCCACCCCGGACATCCAGGTCGACCCGGACACGTTCACCGTCCGCATCGACGGTGAGGTGTGGCAGGAACAACCCGCCGCGGAACTGCCCATGGCGCAGCGATACTTCCTCTTCTAGGCGATTTTCCGGTCACGATGTCGAACCTCGTCACGTTGCTCGCGCTGTCTGATTCTCGGCTGCCGACAGGCGGGCATGTCCATTCGGGCGGCATCGAGGAAGCGGTGACAAGCGGTCTGGTCGTCGACCTGGCGTCGCTGCGCGCGTATCTGACGCGGCGTATCCGGACCACGGGACTCGTCACCGCATCCCTGGCTGCCGCGGTACACCGCGGTACGTTCTCCGCTGTGGCGGGCGGGTCCGGAGATCTCGAAACTGATGCGCGCACACCGTCTCCCGCTGCCCGGCAGGCTTCCCGGGCGCAGGGTCGCGGCCTGGTGCGGCTCGCCCGGCGGGTGTGGCCGGACGAGACGTGGGACGCGCTGGGTCCGACTCCGCACCTAGCAGTTGCTGCCGGAGCCGTCGGACGGGCGGGCCGCCTCACCGATCAGCACACCGCGTTGTCGATCGTTTACACCACGATGACCGGGTCGGCCACCGCGGCGCAGCGACTGCTGGCCCTCGATCCCGGTGACGTCGCGGCGCTGACGTTCGAGCTGTCCGAGTTGTGTGAACAGGCCGCGGCCGATGCAGCCAAGGATGTCGCCGACCTGTCCGATCCACTGCTGGACCTGCTCGCGCAGCGTCACGTCGAGCGGGACCGTCCGTTGTTCGCGTCCTAGGTGTCTGCTTCGTGCCCAGAGCAGCCCAGTATTGCTGTGGGACGATCAGTTTTACGCCCCGTCTCACAGAATGGTCAGGTATGCCTCCGCACTTGCTCGACGGTCAGCCCCACGGCCACATCGACCGACCCCGCCGCACCCGTCAGCCGGGGGAGCCGTTGCGGATCGGCGTCGGCGGCCCTGTCGGGTCGGGGAAGACGGCACTAGTTGCCGCTTTGTGCAGACAACTGCGCGACGAGCTGTCGCTGGCAGTGCTGACCAACGACATCTACACCACCGAGGACGCGGACTTCCTGCGCCGCAACGCCGTCCTTCCCGACGACCGCATCGCCGCGGTGCAGACCGGTGGGTGTCCGCACACCGCGATCCGCGACGACATCACCGCCAACCTCGACGCCATCGACGACCTGCTCGCCGGACACGACAATCTGGAGCTGATCCTGGTCGAATCCGGCGGGGACAACCTCACGGCAACGTTCTCCTCGGGCCTGGTGGACGTCCAGATCTTCGTGATCGACGTCGCAGGCGGCGACAAGGTACCCCGCAAGGGTGGGCCTGGTGTCACGTTCTCGGACCTCCTGGTGATCAACAAGACCGACCTGGCTCCTCTGGTGGGGGCGGACCTGGATGTCATGCGCCGCGACGCCGCTGCGGTCCGCGGCGACCGCCCGTTCGAGTTGATCTCGCTGACCGCCGACCCGGCGGCCACCCCGGTGCTGCGCTGGGTCCGCGATCAACTGCGGATTGCGCAGGCCGTCTAGGTGCGTTCCGACGTCGTCATCGTCGCCCGACCGAAGCGCTCACCTCACATCGAGTGCAGCGGAGGGATCGCGGCGCGTCTCACCGACATCGACACCGTCCATCTGGTGTCTTCGGTCGCGACGCCGCTGGGCGGCGACGCGATTTCGATGCGTGTGGTGGTCGAGGCAGGTGCGCGTCTGACGGTACGCACCGTCGCAGCGACGGTCGCGCTCCCCGGCGCGACCACCACGGAGTCCCATGCGACCTGGTGCCTCGAGATTGCGGGGGAACTCGACCTGGACCCGGAACCGACGATCGTCGCGGCGACGTCCCGTCACTTCAGCGCGACCACAGTGACATTGCACGAGGCCGGATCGCTGCGGCTGCGAGAGCGGGTTCAGATCGGCAGAACCGGTGAGCGGCAGGGCTTCTGGTCGGGCTCGCTGTGCGCCGATGTCGATTCGAAACCGCTGCTGCGTCATCGCGTCGAGTTGGGCAACGGCTCGGTGGCTAATGACGAGATCTCCGCGCCTCGGGCGTGCGTCAGCGAATTGCACTATCCCCGAGGCGATGTCGACGCCGCAGGGGTGACGCTTGCACTTGCCGCAGGCGGCTGTTTGGCCACCTGGCAGGGTGACCGCCTCTAGCTTGCGGCTTTCTCCGTCTCTTGCACCGACGCCGCGATCTCCTCGAGTTCCTCGATGCGTATTCGCGCGTAGGCCTGCTGTTCGGTGATCGTCAGCTGGCCGCGGTTGCGCCCGAGGAATGTGACCGTCCACGACAGTAGCGTGGCGATCTTGGTCTTGAACCCCACCAGGTACACGAGGTGCAGGAGCAACCATGCCAGCCACGCGATGAAGCCACCGAATTCGAGCTTGCCGATCTTGGCGACAGCGTTGAAGCGCGACACCGTGGCCATCGAGCCTTTGTCGAAGTAGCTGAACGGCTCCCGTTGGCTGGGGTCGGCGCCCTTGAGTTCGGCGGCGATGGTCTTGGCCGCGTACTTGCCGCCCTGGATCGCGCCCTGCGCCATGCCGGGAACATTCTCGACGGCGGCCATGTCACCGACGACGAACACGTTCGGATGGCCTGGAATCGACAGGTCAGGAAGAACTTTCACGCGGCCTGCGCGATCGAGTTCGACACCGGACTGGTTGGCCAGGTCGCGTCCCAGCGGGCTGGCTGATACGCCGGCCGACCAGACCTTGCACGCTGCTTCAATGCGGCGCATCGTGCCGTCGGGATCCTTGACGGTGATGCCGTTGCGGTCGACGTCGGTGACCATCGCGTTGAGCTGGATCTCGACGCCCATTTTCTCGAGGCGGTCCTGGGCTTTCTTGCCAAGCTTCTCGCCCATCGGCGGCAGCACGGCGGGTGCCGCGTCGAGCAGGATGACCCGCGCCTTGGTCGAATCGATGTGGCGGAAGGCGCCTTTGAGGGTGTGGTCGGCCAATTCCGCAATCTGCCCTGCCATTTCGACACCGGTCGGTCCTGCACCGACGACGACGAAGGTCAGCAGCTTCTCCCGGCGGGCGGGGTCGCTGGAACGTTCGGCTTGTTCGAAGGCGCCGAGAATACGACCGCGCAACTCAAGCGCATCGTCGATCGACTTCATGCCGGGCGCCCACTCGGCGAAGTGGTCATTACCGAAGTACGACTGGCCCGCGCCGGCCGCCACGATCAAGCTGTCGAACGGGGTCACGTAGGTGTGACCGAGCAGTTCGGACCGGACGGTTTTGGTGGCCAGGTCGATGTGCGTGACGTCCCCGAGTAGCACCTGCGCGTTCTTCTGGTTGCGCAGGATCACGCGGGTCGCGGGAGCGATCTCTCCCTCGGAGATGATGCCGGTGGCGACCTGGTATAGAAGCGGCTGGAACAGGTGGTGGGTGGTCCGGGCGATCATCTTGATGTCGACGTCGGCCTTCTTGAGGGCCTTGGCTGCGGTCAACCCACCGAAACCCGATCCGATGATGACCACTTTGTGGCGGTCGGACGGATTGGCTCCGGGATGGCTCATGGCTGCTCCTTGTCGAAGTCCGTGGCTGAATTGCCTCGGATACCTTCTTTACCCATTCAGAACAACGAAAACCTTAGTCGCTGCCCTTCCGGGCGGCGCGGTGAGATGCGCCACCCGCGGCGAGCCGCGGATCCTGCGGCGCCTCGACGGCGGCGTCAGCCCGCGACCAGTGGCCTGAGTGCTTCGCCGAGCGCCGTGATCTGCCCGGGCTGATAGCCGACGGTCTGCGTGGGCACGAACAGGATCACACCGTCCACACCCGCGTCGAGCACCTTCGCCTTGATCTGCTCGGCGATCTGTTCGGGGCTGCCGACGACCATCCGCTGTTTGAAGTCGTCCGGGACCATGTCGAGGCTGAGACCCTCGCCGACGAGGGCGCCGATCAGCATGCTGGTCTCCAGCGTTGCCGGGTCGCGATCGATTTCCTCGCACTTCTGCTTGACGACGTCGATCTTTCGCGCCAGTTCGTCGAAGCCGGCGATGACGTTGAGGTGGTCGAAGTGCCGGGCCGCCAACGGGATCGTCTTCTTCTCGCCGCTGCCGCCGATCATCAGCGGAATGTGCTCACGGAAGCGAGGATTGGCCATGGCGTCTTGCACTCGGTAGTGCTTACCGGTGAATGTCGGGTGCTCGCCTTTGAGCATCGGCAGAATGATCTGCAGCGCCTCGCCGAGTTTTTCGAACCGGTCGGTGAACGTCCCGAATTCGTAGCCGAGCTGATCGTGTTCGAGCTCGAACCAGCCGGTACCGATACCAAGAATGGAACGGCCCTGACTGATGACGTCCAGGGTGGTGATCGCTTTCGCCAGCAGCGTCGGGTTGCGGTAGGTGTTTCCGGTGACGAGCGTGCCCAGCTGAACGTTCTCGGTCGAGGCGGCCAGTGCGCCCAATGCCGTGTAGGCCTCCAGCATGGGCTGATCCGGAGTTCCGATCCCGGGCAGTTGATAGAAGTGATCCATCACGAAGACGGAGTCGAAGCCCGACGTGTCAGCCTCTTTCGCCTGCGCGACGACGGTGGGGAAGAGGTCGGAAACGCCCGTCCCGTAAGAGAAGTTGTTGATCTGAAGCCCGAGTTGAATGGTCACGGGTTGACCCTACGCACGGGCGATGTGGCCGCGTCGGCTATTTCACTCGACGCGAAGCGCGGAACAAAATGGCGTACTGGGAGGTTTTCTCGAGGTTGCGCTACGCGAAGTTAGCGAGCGCACCGTGAGTGACATGCAGCGTCTGGCCGGTGATGTGTCGAGCTGCCGGGGTGGTGAGGAACAGCGACAGCCGCGAGATCTCGGCGCTCACCGACGGCGGGGTGGCGGCCAAGCCGTCATAGCCCGGCTCGCTACCGCGGCCGACCGCGACGGCGTTGACGGTGATGCCCCGGATCCCGAAGTGGTTGGCCTGGCCGGCGGTCCAGTCAGACACTGCGGCCTTGATCGCGCTCGCGGCGCTGCCTTCGCGCGGAGGATCGGGAATCACGGTGATGATGGATCCGCCGGAGCGCATGTGGTCGCCGAGGACCTGCACGGTCAGCATTGCCGCAACCAGGTTCGCGTCGAAGAGGCCACGCCACTCGGCGGCGTGGTCGTCGAGCGTGTAGGTACGCGGATCGCCGCCGTGCCACGAAGGCGCGGGGACGTTGATGATCGTGTCGAGATGGGCGGGCACCTGGCCGTGCAGCGCGGCGACAGAAGCCGGGTCGGTGTTGTCGAACACCAGGGCGTCCACGTCCAACTCTTTGGCGAGAACCTCGAGATCGTCGCGGCGGCGGCCCCCGATGAACACCTTGTGTCCGGCTTCGCAGAAGCTCTCGGCGATCGTGCGTCCCAGATCGGTGTCAGATCCCGTGATCAGCACATCCATCGACGACCCTCCTCATGTGTTCGACGCTGAACCCAGCGAGCGCCGCCCATGTTACTGGACAGTAGCTAGATCAGAAACCCGGCGCGCCGCGCGTCCGAGCCGCCTGCCGGACAGCCGAGCCAGACGAGCTGCCAGGACGACACTGAGCTCGAACCACGTCTCATGGGGACACCCGCCCCCGTAACGGCGCACCGCATCGGTTCGATGAGAGGGTTAGGACTTCGCGATCAGCCAACCGCATATTCGACACCACCCGCACCCCGTGTGGGTGGTGATGTGCGTCAGCTAACACTAGGAAATCTGCTGATCTGCTGTTATTTCGCTTGCAGCAATATAACAATTGAGCACATTTTGACCACCCCACACTTGCGTCACGGCTGCAACACGGTAGTTTCTTCTCCATGGATCAGCCGGATGTGCATCCTGACCGCATCACGGGCGCGCCGACGCCGTTTCGCCGCTCGGCACTGACAGGCGCCGCCGCCGCATTAGCGGCTGTGTTGACGCTGCCTGCTGTGGCATACGCCCAGCCTGCGCCACCCCCGTCGCCGACCCCGCCGCCGCCCGCGGTCGAGGCACCGCAAGCCCCACCGCCGCCCGCAGTCGACGCTCCGCAGGCTCCGCCGCCGCCGGCCGATCCGAACGCTCCGCCACCGCCGCCGGCCGATCCGAACGCGCCGCCACCTCCGGCGGTGGACCCGAACGCGCCGGCACCGCCTGCTGACCCCAACGCTCCGGCGCCTCCGCCACCCGAGCCCGGCCGCGTCGACAACGCCGCCGGAGGATTCAGCTATGTGGTCCCCGCGGGATGGAAGATCTCGGATGCGACCCAGATCTCGTACGGTCAGGCGCTGCTGACCAAACTGCCGCCCGAGGGCTCGCCGCCTGATGCGCAGCCGCCGAACGACACCAGCGTGCTGCTGGGCCGGCTGGACCTGAAGCTGTTCGCCGGCGCGGAGACCGACAATACGAAGGCGGCTCAGCGGCTCGCGTCGGACATGGGTGAGTTCTTCATGCCGTTCCCGGGCACGCGGATCAACCAGCAGACTGTCCCGCTGGACGCCAACGGAATGACGGGCGTCGCGTCGTACTACGAGGTGAAGTTCACCGATACGAACAAGCCGAACGGCCAGATTTGGGCCGGTGTGGTGGGTGCGCCTACCGCGCCTGGTACGCCACGCGGCCAGCGCACGCCGGAACGGTGGTTCGTGGTGTGGCTGGGCACGGCGACAAACCCGGTGCCGCAGGCCGAGGCCGTCACGCTGGCGAACTCGATTAGGCCGTGGAGTCCACCACCGCCTCCGCCGCCGCCGGACCCGAACGCGCCTCCGCCGCCGCCGGACCCCAACGCGCCCCCGCCCGACCCGAACGCTCCGCCGCCGCGGCCCGCCGTCGGCGTCCCCGTGCCGGTCGATCCCAACACCGCGCCAGGAATGCTGCCGCCTGCCTGACCCCAGGCCGGCGAGGCAGGGCGATCGTGATGATTTCGTCGCCCGTTTGTGCAGCCATTTCGTTACCTAGGATCGGTATACCTGGGTGATGGCCCGGGTGCGGCCGCACCGGGGCCGGCTGGCGACAGGAGACCCCCATGGACGTGCTCGCTGCAACAGAAATTTTGGCCCGTTCGACGACGCTGACCAGCGTGGGTTGGATCGGTTACATCATCATCGGCGCGATTGCGGGATGGATCGCGGGCAAGATCGTCAAAGGATCGGGGTCCGGCATCCTGATGAATATCGTCATCGGGATCGTCGGCGCGCTGATCGGCGGCTTCTTGCTGAGCTTCTTCCTGGACACCGCGGGCGGCGGGTGGTGGTTCACGCTGTTCACGGCCATCCTGGGATCCGTGATCCTGCTGTGGATCGTCGGCAAAGTGCAGGGCCGGTCGCGCGTCTGACCGCTTCCGCGATGCGGGCGTGGCAGGTGCGCAGGCCAGGCGCGATGTCGACGTCCCCGCTGACCCTCGCCACCGTGCCGGTTCCGGAACCCGGCCCCGGCGAACTGTTGGTGGCGGTGCGCGCCTGCGGGGTGTGTCGTACCGACCTGCACGTCACCGAAGGCGACCTCCCCGTACACCGGCCCAATGTCACGCCGGGGCACGAGGTGGTCGGCGAGGTCGTCGGGATCGGAGACGGCGTCACTGCGTTCGCGCCGGGGGAACGGGTCGGTGTGGCATGGCTACGCCACACCTGCGGGTCGTGCCGGTTCTGTTTGCGCGGCCAGGAGAACCTGTGCCCGGCATCCCTCTACACAGGTTGGGATGCCGATGGCGGCTACGCTGAATTCACTACGGTGCCAGCCGCTTTCGCGCTGCCACTGCCGACGGGATACGCCGACGAAGCGCTCGCGCCGCTGCTGTGCGCCGGCATCATCGGATACCGCGCGCTGCTGCGCGCCGACCTGCCCGAGAAGGGGCGACTGGGCATTTACGGCTTCGGCGGCAGCGCGCACCTGACCGCTCAGGTGGCCATCGCCCAGGGGGCCGAAGTACATGTCATGACGCGCGGACGGCAGGCTCGAGAACTGGCGCTGGACCTCGGTGCCGCGTCGGCGCAGGGCGCGACGGATATGCCGCCGGTTGCGCTCGATGCCGCGATCCTGTTCGCTCCGGTTGGCGAGCTCGTCCTGCCTGCGCTGGAGGCCCTCGATCGCGGCGGCACGCTATCGATCGCCGGGATCCACCTCAGTGACATCCCCGCTCTGAACTACCAGCGCCATCTCTTCCAAGAGCGGCAGGTGCGCTCGGTGACGTCGAACACCCGCGCCGACGCGCACGCGTTCCTCGACTTCGCGAGCCGTCACCGCCTGGAGGTCACCAGCCCCCAGTACCCCCTCGACCGTGCCGATGTCGCCCTTGCTGATCTGAGTGCAGGCCGGATCTCGGGAGCGGCCGTCTTGATCGTCCAGCCGTCCTAGAGCGCGGCCCAGCGAGTCAGCTCAGATGCCACACCAGCGCGGCCGCCAGGGCGCCGAGCCCGTTGAGCGACCAGTGCAGGGCGATGGGCGCGATCAGACTGCCACTGCGGCGGCGCAGCCAGGTGAAGACGAAACCCGCCGCGGCCGTGGCGATGACGGCCCCGACGACCCCGGCGACCATGCCGAACACCCCGCCGCCGAGGATCTCGGTGAACCCGACGTTGCTCGCCGTCAGCCCCAGGGACGTCGCGATGTGCCACAGCCCGAACAGCAGCGAGCCCGCGGCGGCCACGCCACGCCAGCCCCAGGCTCGGTCCAGCGCTCCGTGCAGCACGCCGCGGAACGCCAGCTCTTCGGGGATCACGGTCTGCAGCGGGATGATGATCATCGATGCGAGTAGCGCGCCCGACAGCGTCGCATAGTTGTCGTTGAGGAACATGGGCCGCGTCCACGGCAGCAGGGCGCCGATCGCGACGACGGTGCCGACGACCGCGACGGCACCCAGCGCGTAGCCGGCTCCGGATCGCCAGTGCTCGCGGCCGAGGCCGAGTTCGGACCACCCGAGGCCCCGGGAACGGACCAGCATCAGCAGACCCACCGCGGCCGCGGGAACGACGGCCACATTGGCCCACGGTGTCGTGAAGTGCGCGACCAGATTCGACAACGCCAGCACCACGACCACGATCGCAATGTCGACGTAGATCCGGAAGTGGTGCAGCGCCGCCAACTGAGCGACCACGGGGTGGGCCTCTTCTGGCGCGGCGATGGCTTCAGACATAACCGCACCAGGGTACCGGCTGATTCGGTGCGGTCAGTTATTCGTTGTCGCCGCCGGTGGCCGAGGTGGAGTCCGCGGCCGACGTGCCGAAGCCGGACTCCCTGGCCGCGGGCCAGACCCAGTCCTTGACCTCGGGGATGTCGTCGCCGAATTCGCGGGTGTACTCGCGCGCCGCGATGCGCTTGTCGGACATCTGCTGCCGCAGCGTCGCACAGGTCGAGCCCAACGAGGGAACGCGGTCGATGACGTCCATGACCAGGTGGTAGCGGTCGAGATCGTTGAGCATCACCATGTCGAAGGGCGTGGTCGTGGTGCCCTCCTCCTTATAGCCGCGCACATGGAGGTTGTCGTGGCCGGCGCGCCGGTACGTGAGCCGGTGGATCAACCAGGGGTAGCCGTGGTAGGCGAAGATCACCGGTTTGTCGGTGGTGAAGATCATGTCGAAATCGCGGTCGGGCAGCCCGTGCGGATGCTCGGTGTCGTCCTGGAGACGCATCAGATCGACGACGTTGACGAACCGCACCTTGAGGTCGGGCAGGTGCTGGCGCAGGATGTCGGCGGCCGCCAGCGCCTCCAGCGTCGGGATGTCGCCCGCGGAGGCCAGGACCACGTCGGGATCTGTGCCGAGCACCTCCGAACCCGCCCACTCCCAGATGCCCAGCCCACGGGTGCAGTGGGCGACGGCCTGGTCCATCGTCAGGAAGTTCGGCGACGGCTGCTTGCCGGAGACGACCACGTTGACGTACTGGCGTGATCGCAGGCAGTGGTCGTAGGTCGACAGCAGAGTGTTGGCATCCGGCGGCAGGTAGACACGCACCACCTTCGCGCTCTTGTTGACGACGTGGTCGATGAAGCCGGGATCCTGGTGGGAGAATCCGTTGTGGTCCTGTCGCCAGACATGGCTGGACAGAAGATAATTGAGGCTCGCGATGGGCCGCCGCCACGGGATGTGGTTGGTCACCTTGAGCCACTTCGCATGCTGGTTCAGCATCGAGTCGACGATGTGGATGAAGGCTTCGTAACAGTTGAAGAGCCCGTGCCGGCCCGTGAGCAGGTAGCCCTCCAACCAGCCCTGGCACTGATGCTCCGACAGCATCTCCACCACCCTGCCGACCCGCTCGAGGTGCTCGTCGACCTCGGGGCCGACGAATTCGGCGTTCCATTGTTTGCCGGTGGCGTCGTAGACGGCTTGTAGACGATTCGACGCGGTCTCGTCGGGCCCGAATATGCGGAAGTTGTCGGGGTTCAGCCGGATCACCTCGGTGAGCCATTGTCCGAGCACGCGCGTCGCTTCGGCGACGGTGGCGCCGGGGGCGGGCACGTCGACGGCGAAGTCACGGAAGTCGGGCAAGCGTAGGTCCCTGAGCAACAGCCCACCGTTGGCGTGGGGGTTGTCGCTCATCCTCAGCTGCCCGTCGGGTGCCAGGTCGGCGATGTCGGAGCACAGCTTGCCGTCCTCGTCGAACAGTTCGCCGGGGCGGTAGGACGACAGCCAGTCGGCGAGGACCCCGAGGTGCTCGCTCGTGTCGCGCGCGCTCGCCAACGGCACCTGATGGGCGCGCCAGGAGCCGGTCGTCTTCTTCCCGTCGATGTAGTCCGGCCCAGTCCAGCCTTTCGGCGTACGGAAGACGATCATCGGCCACGCGGGCCGCGAATCGTCGGCCGCGGCGGCCCGGGTCTTGATGTCGGCGATCTCATCGAGGACGTCGTCGAGCAGCGTCGCGAACCGGCGGTGTGCGTCAACACGCGAGTCCTGGTCAGCGGATGGGTCGTCGGGAACCTCGAAAAAGTAGGGCTTGTGGCCGTACCCGACCATCAGCGCGTGCAGTTCCTCAGTCGGGATGCGGGCGAGCAGCGTCGGGTTGGCGATCTTGTAGCCGTTGAGGTGCAGGATCGGCAACACCACCCCGTCCTTGGCAGGGCTGACCAACTTGTTCGAGTGCCAGCTGGTCGCCAGTGGCCCGGTTTCGGCCTCGCCGTCGCCGACGACGGCCGCGACCAGCAGATCCGGATTGTCGAATGCCGCACCGTAGGCGTGCGACAGTGCGTAGCCGAGCTCGCCGCCCTCGTGAATGGAACCGGGGGTTTCCGGCGCCACGTGGGACGGGATTCCGCCGGGGAACGAGAACTGCCGAAACAGGCGTCGGATGCCCTCGGTGTCCTGGGTGATGTCGGAGTAGATCTCGCTGTAGGTGCCGTCGAGGTAGGCGTTGGCGACGAGCCCTGGTCCGCCGTGACCGGGGCCGGTCAGGTAGATCGTCGACTGCTCGCGCTGTTTGATCGCCCGGTTGAGGTGGGCGTAGAGGAAGTTCAACCCCGGCGTGGTGCCCCAGTGGCCGAGCAGGCGCGGCTTGACGTCTTCCGGCGTCAAAGGAGTACGCAGCAACGGATTGTTGAGCAGATAGATCTGGCCCACGGAAAGGTAGTTGGCTGCCCGCCACCATCGATCGAGCTGCTCGATGCCCGCCTCGTCCAGCTCACGGCGGTCGACGGTCTTCCACGCGGTGGTCGGTGGGGCCTCGGCTGTGGTCGTGCTGGTCATCTCTCCATCCAACTCCGCTTCGGGGTGCGGTCAACTCGTACCCGATGGCGGGCACGTTAATCTTTCTCCCGTGATGGCCGAGGGAGCGTTGCTGACGTCCCTGCGTGTACTGGATCTCTCGCCCGGTGAGGGCGATGCCGTGAGCCGGATACTGGCCGACCTGGGTGCCGACGTCCTGAAGATCGAACCGCCCGGTGGCTCCCCATCGCGCGCCAACAAGCCGACGGTCGCCGGGATCAGCATCCCGTTCGCCCTGGACAACGCGAACAAACGCTGCGCGCAGTTGGACCCGGCCGTGGCCGGCGATCGAGCGCGGCTTATCGAGCTGGCGGCGACCTGCGATGTCGTCGTGGATTCCGGAAACCCCGGTGGCGCAGCGCTGTTCGGCACGTCCTGCCAGGAGCTCGCGGCGATGTTCGACCACGTGGTCGTGCTGTCGGTCACCGATTTCGGGAGCGCGGGTCCGCGGGCATCGTGGCGCGCCACCGACGCCGTGCTGTACGCGCTGTCCTCGGCGCTCTCACGTACCGGCCCGACATCCGGCACCCCGGTACTGCCGCCCGACGGTGTGGCATCGGCGACGGCCGCCGTTCAGGCCGCATGGGCGGTTCTGGTCGCCTACTACGATCAATTACGCTGCGGCAAGGGCGATTTCATCGACTTCTCGCGGTACGAGGGGGTTGTGCAGGCGTTGGATCCGCCCTTCGGATCCGAAGGCCAGGCCGCCGTCGGGCTGAAACCACCCGCCGAACTGTGGCGGGGCAGGCCGCGCAACCAGCAAATCTACCCGATCTTCGAATGCCGAGACGGGCATGTGCGGATCTGCCTGCTGTCCCCTCGCCAGTGGCGGGGCATGTGGGGCTGGCTGGGAGAGCCCGCACAGTTCGCCGGGCCGGAGTTCGAGACCATCGCCGCGCGTTACGCGGCATCAAGAGAACTCAACGCCGCGATGGCCGAACTGTTCGCCCCGCAGGCCATGGCCGATCTCGTCACGCAAGGTCAGACCCGGGGTGTGCCCGTCGCGGCCGTGCTGTCACCCGCTGAGGCATTGTCGGCCGACCATTTTCGCGAGGTGGGCGCGCTGCGGGACGAGGTCCTCGCGCCGGGCACCGCCATCACCATGCCTGTCGGACCTCTCACCATCGACGGCGTTCACCACGGATATCGGCAGGCACCGCCGGCCGCCGGTTCGGACGGGCCGGCGTGGCTCGACCGTCGATCCACCGAAACCGCTCCGCGCGAGGCGGTTTCATCCTCATCGCGTCCCTTCGCGGGTTTGCGGATTCTGGACCTCGGCGTCATCGTCGCCGGCGGTGAGCTCGGTAGGTTGTTCGCCGACCTCGGCGCCGAGGTCATCAAGATCGAAAGCCCGAACTATCCGGATGGGCTCCGGCAGAGCCCGCCGGGCAAGAAGATCAGCAGATCCTGGGCGCTGACCCATCGCAACGAGGAAAGCCTCGGTATCGATTTGCGCCATCCCGCGGGCGCCGAGCTGTTCTGCAGGCTCGTCGAGGGCGCCGATGCGGTGTTCGCCAACTTCAAGCCGGGCACGCTGGCCGCACTCGGCTTCTCCTACGATCGGTTGCGCAACCTCAAACCCGGCATCGTCCTTGCCGAGAGCAGCGCATTCGGCGACCGCGGCCCGTGGAGCGCCCAGATGGGTTACGGCCCCCTTGTCCGGGCGTCCACCGGCGTCACGAGACTGTGGACATCACCGGACGCCGAACCGGGGACGTTCTACGATGCGACGACCATCTTCCCCGACCATGTCGTCGCGCGGCTGACCGCCATCGCTGCGCTGGCCGCCTTGATCCGCGGTAGGGGCGGACACGTGCACATCTCGCAGGCAGAGGCGGCCATCAATCAGCTCGCCGCCACCTTTGTCGCCGAATCCGCCCGGGCCGCGGGTCATTCCGTCGATACCGGGGACACCGCACTCGACGGGGTGTTCCCGTGCTCGGGGGACGACGAGTGGTGCGTCATCTCGCTGCGGTCACCCTCCCACCACGCCGCGCTCGCCGCCCTGCTCGGACGGACGGAGCTGCCCACCTCGCGCGCCGAACTGAGAGCGACGGTGTCGGACTGGACCGCGACGCGGGACAAGCGCGCCGTCGCCGATGCGCTGCAACAGCTCGGCGTGCCGGCTGCGCCGATGTACCGCGCCGCCGATGTCGCCGCAGATGCCCAGGTCGTCTTCCGGAAGTTGTTCACCGACATGGTGCATCCGTTGCTCGACCGGCCGATTCCAGCCGAGACAGCGCCCGCCGCGTTCACACGCATTCCGCGCGCCGACCTTCGCCCAGCTCCGATGCCGGGCCAACACACCTACCAGATCTGCCGGCGAGTGCTCGGGTTGAGCGCCGAGCAGACCGGCGATCTGATCCGTGATGGCGCCCTGTTCGCCTATGACGAGCACAATTAGGAGGCTCACCCGCAATGCCCATCGACCCAAGAACACCGGTACTCGTCGGCTACGGCCAGGTGAATCAGCGCACCGAGGATCCCACGGTGGAACCTGTCGATCTGATGGTCTCCGCCGCGCGTGCCGCCGCCGATCCCCGTGTACTCGAGGCCATCGATGCCGTGCGCATCGTCAACCTGCTGTCGTGGCGGTATCGCGACCCCGGACTGCTCGTGGCGCAACAGATCCGGGCCACCAAAGCGGCCACCCGCTACACCGGCATCGGCGGCAATGTGCCGCAAACCCTGGTGAATTTGGCCTGTCTGGACATCCAGCAGGGCCGTGCTGACGCCGTCCTCATCGCGGGCGCCGAGACCTGGCGCACCCGAACCCGGATGCGGGCGCAGGGCAGAAAGCTGCAGGGGACACGTCAGGACGAATCGGTGCCGCTGGCAGCGGGTTCGGACGAAAACATGCCCATGGCGGGACCCGGTGACCTCAAGATCCACCTCGACCGGCCGGCATACGTGTACCCGATGTTCGAGCAGGCGGTGCGCATCGCCGCGGGCGAGTCACCGGATGACCACCGCCGCCGCATCGGTGAACTGTGGGCACAATTCTCTGCCGTGGCGGCAGACAATCCGAATGCCTGGAGCCGGGAAAAGCTCACCGCCGAGCAGATCTGGCAGCCGTCGCCGAAGAACCGGATGATCAGCTGGCCCTACACCAAGCTGATGAACTCCAACAACATGGTCGATCAAGGCGCGGCGCTCATCCTGACATCGGTGGAGAAGGCGACGTACCTGCAGATCCCAAGAGAACGTTGGGTTTTCCCCTACGCCGGCGCCGACTCTCACGACACCTACGCCATCGGCGAGCGAGCCGAGTTCCACACGTCGCCGGCGATCCGCGTCGCAGGGAAGCGAGCGCTGGAGTTGGCGGGTGCCGACATCGACGACATGGACCTCGTCGACGTGTACTCGTGCTTCCCGTCGGCGGTGCAGGTGGCGGCCAACGAACTCGGCCTCCCGATCGGGGACCCGAACCGGCCGCTCACGGTCACCGGCGGACTGACATTCGCAGGCGGACCGTGGAACAACTACGTCACGCACTCTATTGCGACGATGGCCGAGCACTTGACCTCTGAGCCCGGCCGGCGCGGTCTGATCACCGCCAACGGCGGCTACCTCACCAAGCACAGCTTCGGGGTTTATGGCACCGAGCCGCCCAGCCACGAGTTCCGTTGGGAGGATGTGCAATCCGAGGTCGACCGGGAGCCGACGCGCACGGCAATCGTCGACTGGAGCGGCGTGGGGACCGTGGAGACATGGACGACGCCGGTCGACCGCGACGGGCAGCCGGAGAAGGCTTTCCTCGCGGTGCGCACCCCTGAGGACGCCCGCGTGCTCGCAGTCATCCCGGATCCTGACGGCGCGGCGGCGACGGTGCAGGACGACATCGCGGGGGCACGGGTCCGGGTGAACGACGACGGTACCGCCGCGCTGGTCTGACTACAGCAAGCCCAGCGCAGCGACTGCTGCTCGCTCGGAGCGCAGTTCGTCGACCGATGCGTCGATGCGGGCGCGTGAGAACGGGTTGATGTCGAGGCCTTCGACGATCTCCCAGCGGCCACCGACCGAGCGACAGGGGAACGAACAGACGAGACCCTCCTCGATGCCATAGACACCGGGCGAGGGCAGCGCCACCGAGGTCCACTCACCGTCGGGTGTCCCGTGCACCCAGTCGTCGATGTGGTCGATCGCGCCGTTGGCGGCAGACGCGGCGGAGCTGGCGCCCCGCGCCTCGATGATCGCCGTGCCTCTTCGGGCCACGGTCGGAATGAAATCATCAGTGAGCCAACGGGTGTCGGCGGCGTAGTCGGCACCGGCGCGCCCACCGACGACGGAGTGGAAGATGTCGGGATACTGCGTCGGGGAATGGTTGCCCCAGATGATGATCTTGCTGATCTCGGTGACCGGCACCTTCGCATGCCGCGACATCGCCGAGACGGCACGGTTGTGGTCGAGGCGAGTCAGCGCGGTGAAGCGGTCGCCGGGGATGTCTGGGGCGTGCGCCGAGGCGACGAGCGCGTTGGTGTTGGCGGGGTTTCCGACGACGAGCACCCGCACGTCCTCGCTCGCACCTGCGTTGAGCGCCTTGCCCGCCGCCGCGAAGATGGTCGCGTTGGCGCTGAGAAGATCGGCGCGTTCCATGCCTTTCGTGCGCGGCTTGGCGCCGATCAACAACGCGACGTCGACGCCGTCGAACGCCCGCACCGGGTCGTCGTAGATCTCGGTGTTCGCCAGTAGGGGGAATGCGCCGTCGTCGAGTTCCATCACGACGCCTTCGGCGGCGCGTACGGCATCGGGCAGTTCCACAAGTCGCAGATTCACCGTGGTATCCCGGCCGAGCATTGCCCCTGCCGCGATGCGGAACAGCGCAGCGTACCCGATCTGGCCTGCGGCTCCGGTGACAGCGACGGTGACAGGGGTGGAGGTCATGGCGCCAACCCTAGTCAGGGGGCGTCGGCAGGAACGTCGGTATAGGTAGTGGTGTAGCTCTCAGCCGAGAACGTGAAGCCTTCGCCGCTCAGTTCGGAAAGGCATGAAATGCCGGTTGTCTCTTGGATATTGCATCGGAACCCGGCGACGGCGAGGATCCGGTTGAAGGGGAGTTCCGTGGCCGGGCCGGGGTCCAGTGTGAAACCGGGTGCCTGCTGCGCGACGAAGCGGGCCTCGCCGGTGCGTTCGACCACGATGGCGTTGGGTGTGGTGAGGTCCCCGTCGGGTCCGGGCACCTCGTCGGGGGCGCCGTCAATCCCGATGCTCGCCGACTGGGCGCTCTGACATCCGGCGCTGGTGCGGGGGATGATCGCGCACTCCCATCGGCCGCTCGGCGAGGTGAAATAGTAGCCGGTCCGCCCGGCGACGTCGGCGGCGAAGTGGAACGCATTCGCCAGGTGCGCATTGCTCGGTCGGGTCGTCGTGGTCGGCGGAGGCGCTGCGGCGGTGCTTTGCGATGGCGAAGCGTCCTCGGTGGTGATCACCCTGGGCGCGCCGCATCCCGCGGTCAGAATGACCGCGGCCAGGCCGATAGAGATCGGGAAACGCATACGCCCATTGGACCATCCGGCTAGGTTGCCATTTTCTTGCGCAGCTCATCGTCGAGCGAGACCCGCACCAGCGCCGCAGCCAGGGGTGCGCACTTGTCACCGGCAAGTTGCCCCAGCTTCGCGGCGTCGTCGGGCAGCCCGAGATCCTTGGCGGCTCCGCGGGCCCGTTCGTCGAAGTACGGGCGGACCCAAGTCCACACGCCCTGCACCTCGCGCAGGTAGATGTCGGCACCGGTGTCGCCGATGCCCTTGAAGTCCTTCAGCAGCTGCTTGGTCTTGTCGACGTCGTAGTCCGCGCGGGACGCGAGAGTGCGCATGTCACCGCGGTACTCGTCGCGGACGAAGGTGGCGATGTCAACGAGCCGGTCGGCCGAGCTCTCGTCGTAGCGGGCGTACCCGGCGCGGCCGAATGCGTCGATGACCGTCTTGCGGTTGGCGTTGAGCACTGCGTCGGGCGTGCGGAGCTTCTCACCGAAGATCTCTTTGGCGGCCTTGGTGGCGATCGTCGCGTCGATCGGCTTGCTGGCCAGCATGCACAACACCAGAAGCTCGAACAGCGGCATGGGCTTGTCGGCCAGGGTGATGCCGGCTTGCTCGGCGTAGGTCGTCCCAGCCTCGTCCAGCAGGCGGCGGGTCAATTCGTCGGAGCTCATCAGCCTCGGCTACCCGGTGGGAAAGCGACGAATCCGCTATTTGGCGGGCAGACTTTTCGCGTAGGCGACGCCACGGGTGACCCAGGGCGACAGCTGTCGTGTTGTCTTGACCCCGTCGCCGGCGACCCGCAGCCAGCCGCGGGTCTCTCGGCCGGCCATGATCATCGGCTCGACGTGGGCCCGCGCCAGCAGTTTCTCGGTCTCGTCGGGAGGAACCCGTACCAGGAGCCCGCCCTGGGAGCTGACAGCCACCGACATGTTGCCGTTGATCAGGAATGCCAGCCCGCCGAACATTTTCTTCTCCTCGACACCCCGTTCGGCGGCGATGAGTTCGCGGATGCGGTCGGCGAGTTCGGCGTCGTAGGCCACGGCTTCACGCTAGCGACGGATGGCGCGACGAGCGCGCGCATTTGTACGGTGACACGCCGGTCAACTGTGTACAAACACGCGCGCTCGCGGTGCAAGGTGCCGAATCAGGCGGCGACGGTCACCGCCTCTGCCGCCGGCTCGAGGGCCTGCGCGACGATCTCCGCCACGTCGGTCATCGGCCTGACGTTCAGAGCCTCCAGCACGTCGGCGGGGACGTCGTCCAGGTCCGCCTCGTTGCGCTGCGGGATGAACACCGTCGAGAGCCCGGCGCGTTGCGCGGCGAGTAGCTTCTGCTTGACGCCGCCGATGGGCAGCACCCGGCCGTTCAGCGTGACCTCGCCGGTCATGCCGACATCCGAGCGCACCTGACGTCCGGTCGCCATCGAGACCAACGCGGTCACCATCGTCACGCCGGCCGACGGGCCGTCCTTCGGCACCGCACCCGCGGGCACGTGCACGTGGATTCGACGGTCGAGTGCCTTCGGGTCGACACCGAGTTCGGCAGCGTGCGAGCGGACGTAGGACAGCGCGATCTGCGCCGACTCCTTCATCACGTCGCCCAGCTGACCGGTCAGCTGCAGGGCCCCGTCACCCGAGGAGGACGGAGTCGACCCGGCCTCGATGTAGAGGACGTCACCCCCGAGGCCCGTGACAGCCAGGCCGGTCGCCACGCCCGGCACCGCCGTGCGTTCCGCCGATTCCGGCGTGAACCGCGGACGGCCCAGGTACTCAACGAGATCTGGTTCGTCGACGATGATCGGCGAAGGATTCGCGTCGAGTTTGGTCGTCACCTTCCGCAACGCCTTCGCCAACAGCCGCTCGAACTGGCGCACGCCCGGCTCGCGGGTGTAGTCCGCGGCGATCTTGCGCAGCGCCGCGTCCGTCACCGTCACTTCCTCGGACGTCAGCGCCGCGCGCTCGGACTGCCTGGGCAGCAGGTAATCCCGGGCGATCGCGACCTTATCGTCCTCGGTGTAGCCGTCGATCGTGACCAACTCCATCCGGTCCAGCAGCGCCGACGGGATGTTCTCGATCACGTTGGCGGTCGCCAGGAACACGACGTCGGACAGGTCCAGGTCGAGGTCCAGGTAGTGGTCCCGGAACGTGTGGTTCTGCGCGGGATCGAGCACCTCCAAAAGAGCCGCAGACGGGTCGCCTCGGTAGTCGGAGCCGACCTTGTCGATTTCGTCCAGCAGCACAACAGGATTCATCGACCCCGCCTCGCCGATTGCGCGGACGATGCGGCCGGGCAGCGCACCCACGTAGGTGCGCCGGTGCCCGCGGATCTCCGCCTCGTCGCGCACACCGCCCAGGGCGACACGCACGAACTTGCGGCCCAGCGCACGCGCGACAGACTCACCCAGCGACGTCTTGCCGACACCCGGGGGACCGGCCAGCACCATGACGGCGCCGGAGCCGCGCCCACCCACGACGGCCATGCCGCGCTGAGCGCGACGGGCTCGCACCGCCAGGTATTCGACGATGCGGTCCTTGACGTCGTCGAGTCCGTGGTGATCGGTGTCGAGGATCTCCCTGGCCGCCTTCAGGTCGGTCGAGTCTTCGGTGGTGATGTTCCACGGCAGGTCGAGCACGGTGTCCAGCCATGTGCGGATCCAGCCGCCTTCGGGGCTCTGGTCGCTGGACCGCTCCAGCTTGCCGACCTCGCGCAGCGCAGCCTCGCGCACCTTCTCGGGCAGGTCGGCGGCCTCCACGCGGGCGCGGTAATCGGCTTCCCCTTCCTGGCCATCAGGACCCAATTCGCCGAGCTCCTTGCGGATGGCGTTCAGCTGCTGGCGGAGCAGAAATTCCTTCTGCTGCTTGTCCATTCCTGCGCGGACGTCCTCGGCGATCTTGTCGGTCACCTCGACCTCGGCGAGATGCTCACCGGTCAGGTCGATCAGCAGCCGCAGCCGTGCCGACACATCCTCGGTCTCCAGCAGATCGCGCTTCTGGACGTCGGTCAGGTACGACGCGTAGCCGGCCGTGTCGGCCAATGCAGACGGGTCGGTGATCTTGTTGACCACGTCGATGATCTGCCACGCTTCGCGACGCTGCAGCATTGCCAGTAGCAGTTTCTTGTATTCGGCGGCAAGGGCTTTCGTCTCGTCGGTGATGACGGGGTCGACCACTTCCTCGATGAGCACCCACAGAGCCGCGCCGGGTCCGGTGGTACCGGATCCGATATGGGCGCGCTTCTCACCCTTGACGACGGCGGCGGCCCCACCTCCGGGGACACGGCCGACCTGCACGATCGATGCCAGCACACCGTAGGTGGGGTAGCGGTCGTCGAGCCGCGGCGCGATCAGCAACTTGCCGGATTCGCTGGCTTGCGCGGCATCGACGGCGGCGCGTGCTGCATCGTCGAGCTCGATCGGCACCACCATCCCGGGCAGCACGATCGGCTCGCTCGCGAAGAGCACCGGCACAGCGCGCGACGCATTTGTGGGTTCAGGCATCAGACCTCCTGGGCTCATTCAACTGAAAGTTGAACCTGATGCGCTCAACTCTGTCGGAGCGCCCTTTGTTCCCTGGGGCTGTTCGGCTCACAGCGGAATAACCACCGTCGGTGGACGGTCATAGCCACCATGACCTCAGATCCGATTACAGGCCAGGTCGTCGCGATCACCGGCGCCAGCAGCGGTATCGGTGAGGCGACGGCGCGCCTGCTGACCGCCCGCGGTGCGCGCGTGGTACTGGGCGCCCGCCGCGCCGACCGCCTCGACATGCTCGCCGATCAGTTAGGCACCGCCGAGGTGGCGACCGTCGCCACCGATGTCACCGCTGCCAAGGATTCACAGCGGCTCGTCGACACCGCCGTCGAGCGGTTCGGTCGACTCGACGTGCTCGTCAGCAATGCCGGGATCAGCACGATCAGTCCGTTGGGCGACGGTGACGTGGCCGGCTGGGACGCGATGATCGACGTCAACTTGCGCGGGGTGCTCTACGGGATCGCCGCGGCCACTCCCGTCTTCCGCCGCCAGGGCAGGGGTCACTTCGTGACGACGGTGTCGACGGCGGGGCTGAAGATCGTTCCGAACATGGGTGTCTACGCGGCCACGAAAAACGCGATACGCACCGTGATGGAGGCTTTGCGTCAGGAATCTACGGACGGCGTCATCCGCACGACGTCGATCTCGCCGGGGTTCGTCAACACTGAACTCGACGGGTCGATCTCCAACGAGGCGCTGCGGGAGCGGATCCGTGCCGATATGGATGCGTTCGGCCTGCAGCCGGACGCCGTGGCCCGGGCCATCGCATTCGCGATCGAGCAGCCCCACGACGTCGAGATCGGCGACCTCACCATCCGCCCCACCCGCCAGGGCTGACATCGGCCCATCCGGCACCGGCGAGACGAGTTTCGCCAAATCTGTTGCGGGACAGCTGGGCTGCAACAGGTCAGGCCGCGGCACCCTCAGAGTCGGCACATTGAATGCAGTCGGCCGAGTCGATGTCGACGCCGCCGCAGGTGGGGCAGATGAAAGGGATCACGGCAGTCTCCAGGGTCGCAGTCCGGCATCGGCGTGGTCGACGCGCCGGTTCGCTCTCTCGGTACCCGGGCGTGGCCCCGCACAAAACGCGCCGCAGCGCCGTGGTCACACTGTGGTCATTTTTGTGGGTCGGTCATCTTTGTGGGTCATCGTTGCCCCACACAGCAGAGAGCCTGCCGCTCGGGGGAAACGGCAGGCTCTCTGAGTGTGGTGGGTTTACGCGGTGGCCTGAGCGCCCAGGACCCGCTGAATGTCCGGCTTCATCTGCTGCAGCTGCTGTCCCCAGTAGCCCCAGCTGTGCGTTCCCGCGGTCGGGAAGTTGAAGACGCCGTTTGTGCCGCCGGCCGCGATGTAGTTGTCACGGAAGGCGATGTTGGTCCGCAGCGTGAATCCTTCGAGGAACTGCGCCGCCATCAGGTTCGGGCCACCGCCGGTGTCCAGATCTGACGGGGTGCCGGTGCCGCAGTAGATCCAGATCCGAGTGTTGTTGGCCACCAGCTGATTGATGTTGACCATCGGGTCGTTGCGCTTCCACGCCGGGTCCGACGACGGGCCCCACATGCTTTCGGCGTTGAACTTGCCTGCGTCGTTCATCGCCAGACCGATCAGCATCGGCCACCAGCCCTCCGACGGATTCAGGAAGCCCGAAAGCGAAGCAGCGTAGATGAATTGCTGCGGATGGTAGATCGCGTAGGTCAGCGAAGCGCTGCCGGCCATCGAGAGGCCGACGACGGCGTTGCCCGTCCGCGAGACGCCGCGGTTGGCCTCCAGCCACGTCGGCAGCTCCTGGGTCAGGAACGTCTCCCACTTGTAGGTGTAGTCCTGGCCGTTGCCGCGAGAGGGCTGGTACCAGTCGGTGTAGAAGCTGGACTGGCCGCCGACGGGCATGATCGTCGACAACCCGGACTGGTAGAACCACTCGAACGCCGGGGTGTTGATGTCCCAGCCGTTGTAGTCGTCCTGCGCGCGTAGGCCGTCCAGGAGATACACGGCGTGCGGGCCACCGCCCTGGAACTGGATACGGATGTTGCGGTTCATCGAGGGCGAGAACACGTCGAGGTACTCGACGGGAAGACCGGGGCGCGAGAACGCGCCGGCAGTCGCCGAACCTCCTGCGAAGCCGATCAGCCCGGGCAACGTAGCCGCGGCCAGGGCGGCAGCAGCCACCCGCCGAAGCGCCCTCCGCGTCGTGCCCTGAAACTTCTCTTTCCACTTCATAACGGCAATCCACACCTTTCTCGTCAACGTCCGCCTGGTTCGCAAACATGCCGTCTGGTTTCAGGGCTAATGGAACACGCTCAGACCAGGTAATCAGCGGCCCGACACAGGGACTGCCGGTCGCGGTTGGCTAACGATTGCGACTCAGGCCGGACTCGTCGAGTCTTCACAAAGTGTTGTGACCAGTGTGAATAGTGCGATTTCTGAGGTTGCGATCCACTGTTGCGCGCCTCACCGGTCCATGTCGTGGCGGCCGGCACCGGCAGTAGCTTGGACAGATCGGCGCAAAAGGGGGTGGCTGAGATGTTCCACGAGCAACCGTTCGACCTCGACCGCTTCGTCGCGGCACAGGACGGCGTATACGCAACTGCCCTGGCTGAGATTCGGGCGGGGTCCAAGCGCAGTCATTGGATCTGGTTCGTCTTCCCTCAGCTCCGGGGCCTGGGGCACAGCTCGACAGCCCAGCGGTTCGGGATCGCATCGCTCGAGGAGGCGCGTGCCTATCTCGCTCACCCTGTGCTCGGGCCGAGGCTGCGAGAGTGCGCGGAAGTCCTCGCGACGCACGCCGGACGGTCGGCGACCGAAATCCTCGGCTACCCAGACGATCTGAAAGTTCGCTCGTCGATGACGCTGTTCGCGAATGCCGCCGACGATGCCGCACCATTCCGCGCGGTGCTGGATGCCTTCTACAACGGAGACGACGATCCGGCCACAGTGGACCTGCTCGCCTGATCGGTCAGCGCGGCGCCAGAATCAGCCAGCCGTGAGGCGCAACCGAGGTCTCGGTGACGATCTCGGCGGGTGGGGCACCCGAACCGGCAACCACTTCAGCACGCTGCACCCCAAGATCGGTAAGGGAGAGCGAGACGGCCTCATCGCCCACGTTCAGGGCGACCACAAGGGCGTCATCACCGCAACGCGTCGTGTAGACGTACGACGTGTTGGTCACCGCCAGCGGAGCGGTTCTGGCCGAGTGCAGCCACGGATGCCTGCGCCGCAGCCCTATGAGGTGCTGGTGGGACCGGAAGACCTGATGGCCATGTTCGCCGACTCCCTCGAAAGGCGCGCCGAACTCGGGCCGAACCGCATCGTCACCGCCGAAACGCTCCTCCTTGACACCGCGGTAGGCCACCTCGTCACCGGCGTAAACGCTGGGAGTGCCACCGGTGGTCAGCAGGATCACAAGTGCATGCTCGACGTGGTCGGTGTTGGTCAGTTGGCTTGCGATGCGGGTGACATCGTGGTTGCCGATGAAGGTGAGCGGGACGAAGGTGTCGAGGAACTCGTTGTGCCGCTTGAGCGCCCAGTCCAGCTCGTGGAAGTTGGCGTCGTTGATGCTGCTCCAGATTGCCTTCCACAGTTCGTACTGGGTGACGGAGTCGAACCCGGAATCACGAACGCGCGCTTCGTAATCGCCGTGAATCACCTCGCCGACGAACCACGCCTCCGGATGTCTGTCGCGAACTTGCGGGAGCACCTGCGACCAGAAGGCATCGGAAACCGCGTAGGCAGCGTCGAGTCGCCAGCCGTCGGCTCCGCGGCCGAGCCAGTGGCTCATCACGTCGACCGTGTAGTCGACGACCTCCGCGCTGCGGTGGTTCAGCGCGATGAGGCCGCCGTGCCCCTCGAATGTCGCGAACTCGTGGCCGCGCACCCGAAACCATGACCGGTCACCGCCGTCGACGGCTTCGCGATACCGCGGAAAGTCGGTTCCCACGTGATTGAACACGCCGTCGAGCAGCACCCGGAGGCCGCGGCGGTGCGCTTCGCCGACGAGGTAGTCGAAGTCCGCGTCGTCACCGAGGCGGGGATCGATGCGGTAGTGGTCGACGGTGTCGTAGCCATGGGTTTGCGAGGCGAACACCGGACCCAATGCCAGACCGGAGGCCCCGAGTTCGACTGCGTAGTCGAGCCAGTCCGCGACGCGGCGCAACCGGTGCTGATCGGCGGTCGGCGCGGGATCGGCCGGAAAGGCTCCGACGAAGCCGAGCGGATAGACCTGCCACCAGATGACGTGCTCGACCCAACCCGCGGTCATGGCCGAAATGCCTTTGCGTACAACGCCTTCATCTCCTCCGTCAGTTCGGGCGCCGGTCCGTCGACGACGATGCCGGGAGCGATCGTCGTGATCGGCAGCCCGGCCACCGGGGCGGGCGGGGCATTCCACTCGCCCAGCCACTGTGTCAGCTGCGCTGCCGATGCGGCATAGACAACCCGCCCCAGACCTACCCACGCATGCGCGGCGGCGCACATCGGGCAGTGCTCACCCGAGGTGTAGACCGTGGACAGCGCACGTTCGGCGGGGGACAGGTGCTCGACGGCCCACTTCGCGATCGCGAACTCGGGGTGACGGGTGGCGTCGCCGTCCTTGACCCGGTTGTGGTCCTCGAAGCGGACTGTGCCCGAGGGGTCGAGCAGCACCGAGCCGAAAGGTTCATCGCCGTCCTCGAGCGCCCGGCCTGCTAGCTGCACACAGCGCCGCAAGTACCGTAGGTCGACATCGGTGACTGCCACACGGCGGAGTCTACGCAGCAGGCGGGAGGGGACATGCGCGAGTTCGTATGGCACTGCAACGAGATCGAGGCTCAGGCCGACCTGTTCGCAGATCATCTGGACGGGGCCGACCTGACGACGGCCGTACCGTCCTGTCCGGGGTGGACCGTCGCACAGCTCGCCTGTCACGTCGAGGCCGGGCTGCGCTGGGCGCGGGAGGTCGTCGAGACGCGCGCCGAGTCCCCGCCGTCGGACACGGAACTGCGCGACCTGGCGGGGGTCGATGACGAGGACGCGGCAGAGCTGGCGGCGGCGTTGCGCGGTTCTGCGACCGGACTGGCGCGCACACTGCGCGAAGCGGGGCCGGCCGAGCAGATGTGGTGTCCGGTGCCCGGCGGTGGCAGCGGGTTTTTCGCCCGCCGCTTCGCGCACGAGACGGCGATGCACAGAGCCGACGCCGCCCTCGCACTCGACGTCGACTACACGCTGCCGAACTTCCTCGCCGTCGACGGGGTGCAGGAGTGGCTCGAACTGGGCTGTATGCCCTTCCATTTCGAGGTACACCCGTGGATGCGGGAGCTGCTGGGGCCCGGACGCACCATCGGTTTGCACACCACCGACACCAACGACGATTGGCTACTGGACTTCACAGGCGACGCGCTGGCTTGGCGCCGGGGGCCCGAGCCCACCGCCGCGGAGTTGCGCGGGCCGGTCACCGATGTGCTGCTCGTGCTGTATCGCCGCAAGCCCGTGTCGACGGTGCAGATCCGTGGGGACGCCGACCTGGTCGACTTCTGGATGGAACGGGTCGCGTTCGCCTGATCTCAGTCGCAGCACCGTGCGTGCTCGGCGGCCGACTCCTCGCGCGAGCGCTCGTCGATCCGGCATGCGCAGGACGCCGTGATCGGCACGTCGGCCCGCGCGGAAGCCAGTTCGAGCTGCTTGCCGACGATCACCGCTTCGGCATCGCGGCCCAGTCGGGTGAGGCATTCGTGGTACCCGTGCAGACTCCACACGTTGCCCGGGTGCTGGCACGGTCTGCTCAGCGTCGGATCGAGCCCGAGGTCGGCCGCGTACACCTGCGCGGCCTCCTCGACACGGTCCTGCTCGAGCAGCAGCGCCCCGAGCGCATGCCGCGTGGGTTGCATCCACCCCCAGGGTTCGTCGTACGGCAGATTGTCGTCCAGCTCGACAGCACGCCGCAGATGGGCGAATGCCGCGTCGAATTCACCTGCGCGATATTCGATTTCGCCGTCGAGCATGGCCGCCGCCACGGCGAGGATGTCGCGGCTGGTGTTGTTGAACAGGTATCTGCTGTCCGGGATCCGTTCGTAGGCCCTCACGAAGTGATCCCGTTCGGCTTTGGCCTGATCGAGATGCCCGCTCGCGGCGTGTGCCACCCCGCGCCCGTAGTGAATGGTCGCTGCTGTCGTGCAGTACAGCTCGGCGTCTTCGGGCAGCGGTGTCGCGATCAATTCGTCCCATCGACCGAACCGCACCAGCACGTGTATCCGCAACGGCACGAACGCTTCCAGCCAGTCCGCCATCGGTGGTGACTCAATGGCGAGCAATTCGGGCGTCAGCTGTTCGGCGAGCTCGTCGGCGGCCTGCAGGGCGACGGCCGAATTGCCCTCGAACATCGCCGAATACACGATGAAATGCAGATTGTGCGCGCGGTACAGCGAGTAAAAGTTCAGCGGGCCTTGGTGTTCCACGAAACGTCGATCGACGCGCACCGCGGACTGATTTGCCACCACCGAGTCGCGGTAGTTGCCGCACAGCACGTCGATGTGGCTGGGCATGTGCTGAAGATGCCCGGCGTCGGGCACCAGGCCGCGTAGCAGGTCGGCGGCGGGCAGCGCGGCCTGCGGAGTGGTCGACATCTCCATCGCGTGGATGTACAGATGCAGAATTCCCGGATGCTCACGTCCGACGCCGGTGGCGAGCGCGTCGTCGAGGAGGCGCTTGGCCTCCACGACGCGCGACCCGGGAGCGGGTTCACCGGTTCTGCTGTCCCACAACGCCCACGCGGTGACATTGACCAGAGCGTCGGCGGCAAGCGCAACCACGTCGATGTCGTCCGGATAGGCGGTCGCCAACGCCGCCATCGCGTCGGCATACGCAGTGTGACCTTCAGTCAAAGCGTGCGCGTCTTCGGGATCGTCGGTGGGGAAGCGGGCTGCCAGGGCGTTGATCAGCCCTTGCTCGACGGCGGAAGCCCGCCCAGCGGCCGCGAGTCGCAGTTCCATCCGCGCTCGGGCCAGCGACGCGCCGAGGTCCACGGGGTCGAAGGCCTCCCACCCCTTGTTGTAATTCGGTCCGATGGCGTAAGCGACACCCCAGCGTGCAAGCGCGAAGTCGGGGTCGAGTTCGAGTGCGCGGTCGAAACAGTGAATCGCTTCCTCGTGGTTGAAGGCATACGACCACACCATTCCGCGGTCGAACCACACGCGCGCCGCTTCCGACGGTGAGTCAGTCGGTCGGTGATAGGAGCCGAGGTCGTAGTAGGACTCGCTCATAGAGGGGACGATAATTCACCCGGGCGGCAGTGGCGAGAACTGCGAGGAAACACCCGGACGCCGCCCAGATCGCCAGTGTGGCCAGCGGGGTCGCCGCGCCGTGGCCGCCGAAGTAGGAGATGCTGCGCAGCAGCGACACCCCCGAGCCCTGCGGCACAATCGTCGTGAAAGTCGAGTAGAAGCCCGACAGCAGCGGCCGTCCGACCGGACCGGCGGCCGCGGCGTTGCCGACGACGACGAGGAAAAGGCCGAGCACCACCGACGCGGCAGTGCCGAACGCGGCTGCGACTCCGGTGACGGCGCCGCCGACGGCCATCGCGTAGAGCCACAGCACGCCGAACACCTGCCAAGGATGGCCGGTGAGCGCGTCCAACACCGGACCGACGTAGACGGTGACCGCGCCGGCCAGCACTGCGGAGAACGCGGCGAGCGAGACGGTGCGCAGCGCCAGGGTCGTCGGCGTGCGGACGCTGCCCATCAACCGCCCGAGCAGTGCGGCACCCAATGAGGCGCCGATCGAGATGAAGATGACGGCATAGAACTCGACGGTGCCCGACGGATCGCCCGCAGACGTCGGCGCGACGTCCTCGACGACGGGTGTCAGGCCTGCGCGCTCGGCCGTAGTGCGGCCGACCACTTCGGCGGCCGCGGCCACACTGTGTCCGCCGCCGCCTGCCACGTAGACGGTCATGTGCCCGTCCGGCGTGACGGCGAACGCGGTGTCGGCCGTCCGTTCGAGCACCTGGTTCCTTGCCGCCGCAGCATCACCAACTGGGTTGACAGTCAACGCATTTTGTTCGCGAAGCCCGTCGACAAGCTGCGCGGGCGCCGACACTGCGACGGTCATATGGTGCAGTGTCGGCTTGGCGAAGGCGCCGGAATAGCTGGCGACCATTGCCAGCACGAACACGGTCAGACCGGCCAGCGCAAGCACCGTGGTGCGGATGGTCGAGCGGTTACGGAACGCCGGAATGTCTTGGGTCTGATGTCTACCCACGGGAGGGTCCTTTCTGAGCTGACGTGATGCCGAGCAGCGCATCAACGGTGTCGAGCGCGGCGCCGATTCGGAGGGACAGGTCGGTGGCTTCCGGGTCCTCCATCCACGACCGCAGGACCTCGGTGAACCCGCCGACCAGAAACCGGGTTACGGCATCTGCGGAGATGGATGTGATGGTGTCGAGCACGGCCATGCCCTGACGGGCGATCTGCTCGCAGGGCGCGCGCAGTGCGTCGCGGTAGGTGACCAGAACGTACTGGTTGACGGTGCTGGGAACGACGTGCCGGAACAGGGCTGCGTGTTCTGCGGCGAATCCGAACAGCTCGAGGATCCGGGCCTTCGCATCCTCGGCCTGAGCGGGTCGCTTGCAGAAGAGGTGGCTGAACGCTGCGGCGATCGCGTCGTCGCGGTCGCGAAAATGACGGTAGAACACCTGACGGCTGACATCGGCCTGGGACACAAGGTCGCCGACGGAGATCTCGTCGACCGGTCGTTCGTCGGCGAGGAAGAGCGCCGCCTGGCGGAGGCGGCTTCTGACCCGCTCCGCGCGGGGATCCGCACTGCGACCTCTTTCTGACATGGGCACGAGCCTACGAGACTTTGTTTACACTTGTATACGAAAGATTAGGTTATCTATGACACCCTCGCGCCGGGCTGTGACCGGGCAGATATTCCGCCTTCGAACCATTTCGTCTACGACTGTGCCAATAACGGAGTCTTTGGGTCCCGACGCGGGCCAGTCAGAGGAAGGGCTCTTGTGGACATCGCGGCCGCGTCCTCGACCACGTCCGCCGACGCCACTCCGTCGGAGACGACGGCAGCCGACGAGACGACGGCAGCCGACGAGACGAGCGCACCGGCAGAGCCCAGCGATGACGGCTCTCTGCTCCTTCCGGGGCCAGGGCGTGATGGCCGGGGGCACATCTCCCGATGGCGCCCGAGGTGACGGTCATCCTCTTCACTCAGGGCACGGCGCTGGTGAGCCTGAGCTTCGAAAGCGCACCCGGTGACCCTGTTCAGCCGGACATCGCCACCGAGATCGCCACTAAGCAGGCGGCCGCCATTGAGGCCGGACTGCCGGAGTAGCCGATCAGTGGCCCGCCACTGTGATCAGATCAGTGGCCCGCCACTGTGATCAGATCAGTGGCCCGCCACTACATCTGACTCATCGACATCCACGGGGTCCTTCGCGCCAGGCAGGAACGAGAACGCCACGCACACAAGGCCGAAGAACAGGTAGCCCAGCGCAACCGACGGACTCGCCGCCCAGGTGACCTCAGGCGCGTGAATCAGGCCGATGAACGAGAGCACGGCCGCCACAGCCGCCGCGGTCGCGGAGTAGAGGAACTTCTTCTCCAAAATGAACACGACCATGGTGCCAAGCAGCATTCCGCTCAGCACCGCGCCTTCGCCCAGTGTCTTCAGACCCTCGTAGACGACGCCGGCACCGTTGAGGGCCTCAGCTGTCACCTCGGTGGCGGTCGTCCCCGCAGCGGAAAGAGCATTGTCGATCTGCGTCTTGCCCCATTCGGCAAGATTGGGCAGCAGCGCGGCAACGACCGCGATGGCGTGCAGCCTGGGGACCGCCTGGAAAGCCTGTGCGCCGATCAACAGACCGATGTAGAGCAGAATCGGGACGATGGCAGGCACCGGAAGTAAGGCAGCCAGGACACCGAAAAGACCGACAAAACAGAAGATCCCAATGACCGCACCGCTGGCGAGCGAGTAGCCGGCCCGCCCTCCGGCGTCCTTCCAGCCCGGGTGGCCGATGTATACCGCCGGCGGGAACGGCGAACCGAACGCCGAACCGATCACCGCACCCGCCCCGTCGGCGAGAAGAACGCTGCGCAGGTAGTAGTTGTCGCCGGCGGCCGCGGCGCTCTCGACATTGCTCATCGCTTCGGTGAAGTTGTAGACCCCCAGCGGAATCGCTGTACCGAGTAGTGGCGCGAGATCGGCAAGACCGTTGAACAGCATGTCGATTCGCAGGTCGGGGATACCGATGGCGATGTTGCTGAAGGCTGCCCCGACATCGGGCGCCGACATGTAACCGCCTGCCCACCCGATCGCGGTGCCGACCAGTAGCGCCACCAGGCCGATCGGAATGCCGCCTGGCAGTTTCACATTGGTGAAGAAGCCGATCAGGATGATGGCGAGGACGGGCAGACCGATCCAGGCCGCCTCCCACATCTGAGCGGCGGGGCGCATCGAGATGAACGTGATCGAGATGCCCGCGAGGGTGCCCAGCATCGCAGCACGCGGCGTCAGCTTGCGAATGTAGGGTCCGACGAATGCGCCGATCATGACGATGACGCCGATCAGGAAAGCCCACGCCAGTCCTGCCTGCCACGCCTGAATCGGGTTGTCGGTGGCGAGATACACCGGCAGCATCACCACGAACACCACGATGAACATGTGCGGGACGCTCGGGCCGTACGGCAGCGCAGTGACGTCGGTTCGGCTTTCCCGCTTGGCCAGCCGCCGGGCGAGGAATGTGTAGTAGAGATTGCCGAGTATCAGCGCGACCCCGAGCGCCGGGAGCACCGTACCGAGGACGTCGTCGGCAGGGACCGCGATCACGCCGATCATCAAGCCGGTTAGAGTCAGGACGTTGACAAGGATGTTGAAGCCCAGCCCGAAGAACGCGTTGGTGTCGCCCTTGGTCCACCAGGCGAGCGAGACCGGTTTGGCCACAGGCGGTTCCATCGGATCGGCAGGAGGCGGAGTGGTGACGTCGGTGCTCATCGGGGTCCTCTCAGGCTGCTGTCGTGGTGAGGTTGGAGAGTGCGGGAATCACGGCGGAGGTGTCGGCGACCCAGCCGAATATGCCGCCCTGGGCCTTGATCATCTCGAGGCCGATCCGCTGAAACTCCGGGAAATACGAGCCGACGCAGTCGGATACGACGAGGCACTCGTAGCCGCGGTCGTTGGCCTCCCTCGTGGTGGTGTGCACACACACCTCGGTGGTCACCCCCGTGACGAGCAGTTGGGTGATGCCGGCCCCAGTCAGAACGTCGGATAGCTCGGTGGCATAGAAGGCGCCCTTACCGGGCTTGTCGATGACGACTTCACCATCGATTGGCGCGAGTTCGTCGACGATGTCGTGGCCGTACTCGCCGCGGATCAGGATGCGACCGTACTTGCCGGGGTCGCCGATGCGTTTCGACGGCGCACCGCGGTTAAGCTTCGCCGGTGGGCAATCCGACAGATCGGGTCGGTGGCCTTCGCGGGTGTGGACGACCATGATGCCGGCCGCGCGGGCCGCCGCGATCAGCGTAGTCAGGGGCGGAACCACTTTCAAAAGCTGACCGACGTCGTTGCCGAGACTCTCGCCAAAGCCGCCCGGCAGCAGGAAGTCCCGCTGCATGTCGATGACGACGAGCGCGGTTTTGTCCTCGACGAGCCGAAAGGAGGACGGTTCGGCGGGGATCTCGACGATGTGGTTCACAGGCGCTCCTGAGCGTGGGAATCAACGGTGGACGGCGATACGGCCGGTTGAGAGGTTCGGATGGGACGTGGTTCGTCGAGGAGTTGGGCGGCCAGTTGGAGCACCGTGTCGTCAGTGAGCGCGTTGCCGAGAAGCATTGCGCTGTAGGGACTTCCCGCTGCAGTGACACCGAGCGGTATCGCAACGCCCAGCAGGTCGAGCAGATTCCCGAAGTGGGTGTAGTGGCCGAGCATCGTGTTGCAGTCGATCGGCGCTGCGAGCACTTCGTCGACGGTGAACGTGGTGCCGATGGTGGGCACCACCAGCACGTCCATCTGTTGCCACAGCCGACCGACGCACGCCTTGAGCTCCTGCAGCTTTTGCAGCGCTGCGAAGGCGTCGACGGCGGTGTACTTGTGCCCGCCTTCGAAGATCTGCCGGACCACCGGATGGATCGATTCGGGCTGCTGCGCCAGGAAATCACCGAATTCGACGAGTCGTTCAGCGACCCACGGACCCTGATATAGGAGCTCTCCCGCCGCCAAGAAGGGTTCGAGTGATACTTCGACAGTCGTGTGGGTGCGGGACAACTGTTCGCGAAACGCCAGGTGTGCATCGCGCATGTCGTCGTTGCCGAAGAATTCGAGCTCAGACTCGAGTGGCAGACCGACGCGAATCTCGCCGCCGGCGAATCGTGGACCACGGTCGCGGGACCACGGGTCACCGTCATCGCGGCCGATCATGATGTCGAGCACCCGGTCGACGTCGTCGATGGAGCCGGCCATCACACTGAGGCAGTCGAGGGATTTACAGGCCGGGACAAGTCCGACGGTGCTGATGAGCCCGCGCGAGGGCTTGAAACCGACGACACCGTTGAGTGCGGCGGGAACGCGGCCGGATCCGGCGGTGTCAGTGGCCACCGCGAAGGGCACCTCGCCCAGCGCGACCGCGAGGGCGGAGCCCGAACTCGAACCACCAGAGATCGTTTCGTTGCCATACACGCTGCGCGGGATGGTGTGAGGCGTGCGGGTGCCGTTGAGGCCGGTGGCGAATTGGTCCAGGTTCGTCTTGCCGACGTACAGCGCACCGGCGTCGATGAGTCTTTGAACCGCAGGTGCGGTGGCGGCGGCGACGTAGGAGTAGTCGGGACAGGAGAGTGTAGTGGGGTAGCCCGCGACGTCGATGCTGTCCTTGACGCCGAAGGGCACTCCGTAGAGCGGCAGCGTGGGCCCCGGGCCGGCGTTCGATCTCCTCGGCGGCGGCAATCAGCTCGTCGCGAGGAACGGTGGACAGCCAGGTCCCGTCGTCACCTCTGGCGGCTATGGTGTCGGCGACACGGGCGGCGGTCTTGGTGGGCGAACCCGTTCCGCTTGCGTGCGAAGCAAGGATTTCCGACACAGAGGGCCCGATTGCCGGTCCGAGGAAATTGGTGGACACATCTGTCGATTGTCGACAGAATCGTGGCGAACTGTTGTCAACCGTGTGTCGATCGTGTTAGCGCTGCAGAGGTGGCGCTAGTCGAGCTCCAGGTAGTCCAGGTGCCCATGGTCTCGAATCGCCTCGACGACCACGCCGGGCTCGTTGGTTTCCAAGGCGGCGAGAATTGCTTTGTGGCGGCCGATTCCATCGTCCTCGGCGTGCAGGCGTGCTTCTTCGCGGAGGTTTCTCGCCATCGGCAGTTGCAGCTTGAGCAGGATGGGTTCGAGTGCGATGTCGAGCTGGCGGTTGTTGGCGAGCCCAACGACGGCGGCATGAAATGCACGGTGGGCGTCGTCGCGCTCGAGGGCGTCAGTCGCGGCGTTCATGCGGTCGAGGGCAGCGCGCACCGGCTCAAGGTCGCGGCCGGGGTCGGGCAGGGGAATGGCGGATTCGATGGCGTGGCGTTCCAGGACATTGCGCAGTTCGAACAGCTGCAGGATGTCGGTGGGTGACCATTCGGCGACTCGGGATCCGCGCCGCGGGAGGTGTTCGACAAGGCCCTGCTGCGCGAGCAGCCGGAGAGCCTCCCGCAGCGGCGCCCGACTGATCCCGATGTCTGCGCACAGCTGCTCCTCGACGATCTTTTCGCCCGGCGCGAGCTCGCCCGAGAGGATGGCATCTCGAAGCCGATCGGCGGTGACTTCGACCAGGGTCGCGGGCAGCACAAGCCTCGAGGGCCCTTCCGTCGGTGCTGCCATGGCACCCCAGGGTAGGCATTAAAGGCAACGCGCGCAGCAAGGCGCCCCGGCGGACGCGCTGACGCCGCCGCCCCACGAGCGACTTGACGTCGCGTAAACGACTGCACAGCAACATCTCTCACGGATCTTCGTCCTCTTGGTCGTGGGGGAGTAGGTAGCGTTCGGGGTGGTGGTAGCCGTTGATGCGGTGTTGGCCGGTGTCGAGGTCGGGCGGTGGGAGCCATTCGGTCTGGCCTTTGGCGTTTTTGCGGGTGCGCCAACTGGTCTTGTCGAGCATTCGGTGATCGGCGGGGCAGGCGAAGGTCAGGTCGTCGATGTTGGTTTGGCCGTCGTCTTTCCAGTCCGCGGCGGCGTGATGCACCTGGGCCCAGTAGCCGGGCACGCTGCAGCCGGGCCGGGTGCAGCCGCGTTCCTTGCCGTGTAACACCAGGCGTTGGGCGGCGTTGGCCAGCCGTTTGGCTCGACCCAGGTACAGCGATTGTTCGGTGTGTTTGTCGTAGACATACAGGTAGTGGAATGCGTTGGCGGCCATGGCGATCAGATCGCGGATCGGCAGCAGGGTGCCGCCGCCGGTGACCGCGACCCCGGCGCCTTTTTCGAGGTCTTGGAGGGTGGTGGAGACGATCACGGTGACCGGAAGGCCGTTGTGGGTGCCGAGTTGGCCGGATTCCAGGGCACGGAAGGCCACGGCTTCGAGGGCGTCGTGGTTGCGCTGCTCCTGGGTGCGCGGATCAGAGCCGCGCGGCTCGGGCCGCGGATCGTGATCGGCGGCAGACTCGGCGGCCTCGTCGGCGACTGGTGCCTCGTCGGCAGGCTCGTCGAGTTCGTAGTCGGGGACGTGGTGGCCGGGTGCGGCTTCTTTCGCCCACACCGCCTCCACTGCCGCACGGAACTTGGCTGTCACCCAGCCAGAGAGAAAACTGGAACCATCGGCTTGTTGGCGCCCGAACGTCAGGCCGCGCTTGCGGCCGCGCTCCTTCTCGGAGGGCTCCGGCCCATCCTGGTCGATCTTGATCAGCAGATACCGCGCCGCTGCCGCCAGATTCTCTGGATCCAGCCCCCCACCCTGACGCGCCAACGCCGCATCGGCTTGGGCCCGCGTTACGGCGTCCACCCAGGTGGGCAGCGCCTTGTGAAACTTCGCGATCACGCTCACGTGCTCTTCGTCGAGGAGCCCGTCGGCTTGGGCGGTGGCGGTCGCCTCCCACAGCGGCGCCAACGGCTCACCACTGAGCGAGCGGCGCGGCCCCAGCGATTTGGCCCGCACCAACCGCCGGGTCGCCTCACGCCCCGACACCCGTAGTGCTGTGGTGAGGACCTTCTTCCACGTCGCCTCCCCGAGACGGTGCGGCTCAGTCTCTGCCAGCAGCCGCGCCAGCACTTTGTGTTCAAGAGTCGGAACCGACCGCGTCACTGTCGCCAATTCGGCGAGCAGCCCGATCAGCTCCCGGTGCGACAACTCGTCACACGCCTTCGATAGAACGGCGATCTGCTCGCTCATCCCGGCCACCGCCTCCGACACCACATCCACATATCGAACACTAGTTCGAAGAACTGACAGGATGGCCTCAAAAAGTGACCAGAGAAACCCGAGTGACAGAAGAAATTCCAGTGACTCACAACGGCGGAATGAACCAACGCTGGAGCAGCCGCTCCAGCGCGGACACGTCACCGGGGCCGCCCGCCGCCGCGAGGTATCCGTCCGGCCGGACGAGGCGCCATCCGTCGCCGCGGCCGGCTCGTGCCGACACCGCGCCGTCCCACCGCCGCGCCACCTCGAGGGCAGCGCCGTCGTCACTGAACAGCGTCAGGGCATTGAGGTCCAGCGCGTCGTACAGCCCGTCGTCGTCGGGCACTCGGTCACCGTCACCGAAGACGCCGCCTCGGTAATCGGCCGACAGCTGACCGAACATCGATGCCGCGGCATTCTGTATCCGGTTCCTCCCCAATGCTTTCGGCGCCATACGTATCCTGATGGCGTGTACGAGAGGGTTCGTCGAGTTGAACACCCGGGTTCCGATCTCGGTGATACGGACCAGTTTTCGGATCACCGGCAGGCGCTCCGATGAATACGTGTCGAGCAGTTCCGGCCTCGCCCGTCCGTCGAGCACCATCGCAAGCTTCCACGACAGGTTGACCATGTCTTGGATCCCAAGGTTCATTCCCTGGCCGCCCGCGGGGCTGTGCACGTGAGCGGCATCGCCACCGAAGAAGACCCGCCCAGATCGCAGCGCCTTCATGTGTCTGCTGTTGATCCGAAAGCGCGAGCTCCAGTTCGGCGAATGCAATCGGGCTGGAATGTGGACCACCCGGTCATAAAGCCACTGAATGTGCTCGACTGTCGGCTCACCCGCCCCGGAGACGCGCGCCGGGTCGGTGGCCATCAAGCGGAAGCGACCGTTACCCATCGGGAACAGTGCGATGAATCCCTTGGCCGCCAGGAATATCGACACTTGATCCTCGACCATGTCGCCGTCGATGTGTAGGTCGGCCAGCACGTAGTGATGAGGAAGGGTCCGGCCCGGGAATGGGAGGCCCAGGGCCTTCCGCAACGTGCTGTGCGGGCCGTCGGCAGCAATGACATAGCACGCACGCACCGACTCCTCTGAGCCGTCAGACCTGCGCAACCTCACCTCTGCGCAATCCGCGAGCTCGCGCACCGCGGTAACCTCGACGCCGCGTTCGACCTTGACTCCCTGGCGGGCCATGCTCTCGGCAAGCAACCGCTCCGTCTCCGATTGGGCGAGCATCAGAATGTAGTTGAAATCGCTTGGCATCCTGTGCAATTCGATGGGAGCGAGCCGACGCCTATTGGCGTAGAGCGCCGCAGCGCGGGCCCTGTTGCCCAGCGGCAGCATCTCTTCACCGACGCCTCGCACGCGCAGGAGCTCGAGCGTGCGGGCCTGCACCGCCAGCGCGCGCGACTCCGGCGACGCGGCGGCCGCTCGGTCGACGATGCGCACCGCTACGCCGAGGCGGGACAGCTCCAGCGCCGCGGTCAGGCCCGTCGGTCCTGCGCCGACGATGAGCACAGGAATGGGGACTTCCTTGGAATCGTGCACTGGAGCTCCTCCGGTAAATCAACAACTGTTGACTTCCAATTTAGCCCTTCGCACGGAGATGTCAACACTCGGTGACTTTCGTCGTTCGCGGTCGAACCACCCCCGAAGTGACGCGAAACTCGACGCGTGTTCTAGTCGAGGGGTGCTGGACTACACCCACGTCGACGGGTTGAGCGCCGAGGACATCGCCCGGCTGCGAGCCGTCTATGAACCTTTGACCGGGTCGGTGCGCGAACTGATCGATGCGACGATCCGAACCGAGGTGGACGCCGATGTCGTGGCCGCCGCCAAGGCCGAGATCGAATCTGCGACCGCTCGACTGCGCGAAGTGCAGCGCGAAAGCTCCTTCGGAATCCAGTTCGGCGCGGAGGGGGAGTCGATGCCATGGGGTAACGCAGTGATCGGCGTGCGCAATCCCACGGCGCCACCGCTGGTGATCCACAAGGAGCCGGACGGATCGGCCTGGAGTGACTTTTATCTGGGTGCTGCGTTCGAGGGTCCGCCGGGGCACGTGCACGGCGGCGTGTCGGCCAAGATCCTCGACCATGTGCTCGGTGACGCGGCGAGCAAGCCGGGCGTGCACCGGCTGACAGGAACGATCACAGTGCGTTATCGACGGCTGACTCCGCTGGGCCGGCTGCACTCCGAAGCCCGGATCACCCACACGGACGGGTTCAAGACCTACGCGACGGGCCACATCGCCGACGACACAGGCATCACCGTGGAAGCCGAGGCGGTATTCATCGAGCCGCGCTGGGCGCGGGGCTGACCGAGATCGCCGACAGACTGCGCGTGATGGCGCCGACCTCGGCCACGAGGACGCGCATCGGCCCGTCGTCGGAGCCGTTCCTAGGCATGGCCTCGCGCAACCGCTGCTCAGCGGCCCCTAATTCGGCTGCGTCGACGGTCCACGGCGACGCGGCCGTCGGCGGATCCCCGCACAGCGCCTCGACGTATTCGTCAACGGTGAGCACGAACTCGCGCTCGGTTGTCGAGGGACGAACCGGCAGGTGCGCCTCCAGGGTCGTGCACGAACTTGTGACCGCATTCAGCGCGGTGCGGTAGGACCGCAGCCAGTGACGCAGCTCGCGAGACTCCAGCCGCATCGCCCCCGTCGTCGCCTCAAAAGCCGCCCGCGCCCGATAGGCGCGCTGCCATGCCGCCGCCACCTCGTCGGCCGGGCTGTCGAGTTCGTGGACGTAGCCCTTGATCACCGCTGCGGCGTAATCGATCTCGGTCTTGAGCAACTCTCCTGCCCGCTGAGCGAGTCGAGTCAGCTCGTCGTCGGGCAGCACCACATGGGCGATCACGGCCAGCCCACCGCCCACGAGAGCAGCCAACAGCGGATCGCTCATCGATGCCGGAACACCGGCGCGGCCCGCGTCGAGAAGAAGCACCGCCGACGTGGTCACCGCCGCGGACATCGCGACGTAGCCGAAACCGGATACGACATAGGCGATGCCGATGGCGACCACGGCCGACACTGTCGCCATCGCGACGGAGGAATCGACGACGAACAGCAGGGTCGAGGCGACGACGATCCCGGCAACAGTGCCCGCCACCCGGCCGACGCAGCGGGTGTAGGTGTGTGCGGTCTCGGGGCGGAGCACCATCAGAACCGTCAGAGGGATCCAGTAGCCGTAGTCGCCGCCGGAATAGCGATCGATAGCGCACGCGAGCGCGACAGCAACCGAGAGCCGCACCGCGTGGCGTAGCACGGGGGAGTGCCACATCAGATGGCCGCGCACCCCGCGAATTGCCGACCGGACCGACGTCGGCAGCTCGGGGCGCCGCAACCGGACGGCGTCGGGTGTCGACGGCACGAAATCGCCGAGCCGCATCGCCACGACTTCGTGCAGGAGCGCCGAGAGTCGTTGCACCACTCCTGCTTCGGAGCCGATCGCATCCTTGGCCACGCTGTCGAAACGCGTGATCGCCACGTCGGTGCCAACGCGACCTGAGCGGCCGGTGTCGGCCACCGCGACCATCGTGTCGGCGGCTTCCTGCAATACGCGGGACAGTGCATCCGATCGCGGCACCCCGGCTGCGTCGGTCAGTGTGGCGGCGATCCGCTCCGGTAGCGCATACCAACCACGGTAGACAGCCGAACGCCGGCGGTTGACGCCGTCGCCGGTCGTGAAAGCCTCGCGCAGCGCGACCAGCGGTTCGCTGTCGACCGCCCATCCCTCACCTGTGCTGCCGTCGGCCAGTTTTCGGGCGTCGGCGGCCAGCGAGCGGTATGCGGCGACGAGAGCATCGCGCTGGGTGCGCCAGCGTTGGGGCGGCCACCACGAGATCACCAGCGCCTGGATCAACCCGCCGCTGACGGCGAGGGCTGTCGTGACAAGTGCGGTCGCGATCGTCGGAGCGACGGGGGGCGCCACCACAAGCAGCGCCGCCGACGCAGCGCCGATCAGTCCGGCGTTAGGCCCGAGCACCCACAGCATCGCCGCACCGAAGCACCACAGGGCGACCACCGCGACGAAGAGCACCGGGTATGCGGACGTCAAGGCTCCGAGCAGCACCGCCGCGCCGGACAGTGCCGACACTAGATACACGAGCGGCACCCGCGAGCGCGGACTGTCCTGAAACGCGGTCGCAGCCGCGAACGCGGCCGTACCCACCACCGCGGGCACCGATCCCGTCGGACCCCACTGCACGGCGACCACGGCGACAATTGCGACGGCGGCCAGACTGCGCGAGAGCGCAACGAGGTCCGGCAGCAGCGGCCGTAGCGCCAGACCCTTCAACATCACTCCATTCTGACCCGGCTATGTTCGCGGAGTGGAGAAAGTCATCATCGCTCTGCGGGGCGCGCCCGGCGATGACGCCTGGTGCACCCGGCTGCGCACCGACGCCGCCCGTAGCTTGCTCGACGCCGGCGTCTTCGGATTGACCGTCAACGTCCGCGACGCGGCAGTCTCCGACTCACTGATGACCTTGACGACACTGGACCCGCCGGTGATCGCGTTGGTGAGCGTGTGGACCTCGCAGTACTACGGCGACCAGATCAACACGGCCACAAAAGTTCTGGGCGATACGTGTGATCAACTCGCCGCATATCTGGTGACCGAGTCGGTACCACTTGCAGCCCCGCGCACCGAACCGGGGGAACGCACCCCGGGTTTTGCGAATGTCGCGCTGCTGCGCAGGCCCGAGGATCTCGATGAGCGGACGTGGTTGCATCGCTGGCACCGTGACCACACCCAGGTCGCGATCGACACGCAGTCAACGTTCGGCTACGTGCAGAACACCGTGGTGCGTGCGCTGACCGACGACGCTCCCCGGGTGGATGCCATCGTCGAAGAACTTTTCCCGATCGAGGCAATCTCCGATCTGCACGCCTTCTTCGGTGCGGCCGACGATGCCGACCTCAACGATCGGATGACCAAGATGGTCGCCAGCACAACGGCATTCGGCGCCAACAAGAATGTCGACACCGTGCCGACGAGCCGCTACGTATTGCGCGATCCCTTCGATACAGTGCAGCCGTGACTCTGCAGATCAGCGACGACAACCGGGTCCGCACCCTCGTCCTCAACCGGCCGGAAGCACTCAACGCCTTCAACCAGGAGCTCTACCTGGCCACCGCGACGGCGATCCGTGAGGCAGCCGACGACCCCGAGGTCGCAGTCGTGCTCATCACCGGCGCCGGCCGGGCGTTCAGCGCGGGCAACGACCTCAAGGAGATGCAGGCGGGCATCGCCGACGGGTCGCTGACCTCCGAGGGAAGTCATTTCACCACCATGATCGACGCACTCACCGAATTGCCGAAGCCGCTGATCTGCGCGGTCAACGGCGTCGGCCTCGGCATCGGGACCACGATCCTGGGATATGCGGATCTGGTCTTCATGTCGACGACGGCCCGGCTGAAGTGCCCGTTCACCAGTCTCGGCGTCGCGCCCGAAGCTGCATCGTCATACCTGCTTCCGCAGCTGATCGGCAGGCAGAATGCGGCATGGCTGCTGCTGTCGTCGGAGTGGGTCGATGCCGAGGAAGCCCAGCGTATGGGCATCGCATGGAAGGTCTGTGAGCCTGACGATCTGTTATCGGAAGCTCGCAGGCACGCCGATATCCTTGCCTCGCGCTCGATTCCGAGCCTGGTCGCCGTGAAGAAGACAATCGTGGCGCCCTACCGGGCCGAGATTGCCGCAGCCACCCAGAGGGAGAACGCGCACTTCCAGGAGTTGCTCGGCGGTGCCGCGAATGCGGCCGCCCTGGCCGCATTCACCGACAAGAGCTGACGCTCGTACGGCACGAGGATCAGCGCACGCTTTCGCGCCTGTTGTCGACGACTCTGAAATGCGCTTCGATGATGGCGCGCAGAGTGCGGCGGCACCGACCGCAATCCCCGCCGGCACCGCAGGCCTCGGCGATCTCCTTGGATGTGCGTGCCCCATTGGCCACGACCTCGTTGACCACGTGGCTCGTAGTGCCGGTGCACAGGCAGACGAACACCGCTAATCACCCCCGCCGACACTCATCAGGTGTGCGAACCTGCCGACGAAGCGGGTCGGGTAGGCACCCATACCCGCGTTGGTCATCCACTCCGCGGCGGCGTCCGGATGCTCGATCCACTGCCGCGCGCTGGACTCGTCGGCGATCTCCTGCAGGATCAGGACTTCATGGCCGTCGTCGAGGGCGCGGTAGACCCAAATCTTGCGCACGCCGCCGCGCTTGAATCGTTCGAGACCGTCGTGGACCTTCTCCATCAGCGTGGCGACGTCGTCGACGGATGACATGATGCCGACGACGACCCGCCCGACGTGACCCTCGGGAGTGGCGCCGTCGAGATCGATCTTCTCGACGACCTCCCCTCCGAAAATCGGTGGAATGTCGTCCGCGCCGGAAATATTGAACCATTCGAAAATCGCCGGGGACCGTAAGACGTCCCGAATGGACCGGGCCTGCCGAATTCCAATAGTTACCAGGACGCGGCGCGGCTCCCAGATCGATTCGTACAGAACTACGTGGTGCGCGCCGATGGAAGAAAGCCCGTCGCGGTGTTTTTGCAGCCATTCCCACATGGCCTCGAGATCGTCGACCCGGAAATCGCAGGCAAGGATGAATGAGTGGAGGTCGTACTCACCCATCGGTTACCCTTACCTATCAACCCGGCCAAACAGTTAGCGCAGTCTAACCTTACTTAGCGTAGGCAGTCCAGAGTGTGGGCCTGATCTGGCACTCAAGGTGGACTAAGTTTCCGAAAACCCGGCTCCGACAGGCTTACCGACGACCTTTCACAGCCCTTCATGGACTAGATTGAGAGGGCCTGCACGCAGTCGGTGCAGATAGCGCACGCCATCAGCCAACGATGTTCTTAGGAGCAAGCCATGCAAGGCGATCCCGAAGTTCTGAAATTGCTCAACGAGCAATTGACGAGCGAATTGACGGCGATCAACCAGTATTTTCTGCATTCCAAGATGCAGGACAATTGGGGCTTTACCGAATTGGCTGAACACACCCGCAAAGAATCGTTTGAGGAAATGGTTCACGCGGAAAAGATCACTGATCGAATTCTGCTTCTCGACGGTCTGCCCAATTACCAGCGTCTGTTCTCGCTGCGCGTTGGACAGACGGTCCGCGAGCAGTTCGAGGCCGACCTGGCCATCGAGTACGAGGTCGTCGCGCGCCTGAAGCCGGGCGTAATCATGTGCCGCGAGAAGGGCGATGCCACCTCGGCGAACCTGTTCGAGGAGATCCTCGCCGACGAGGAACTCCACATCGACTACCTGGAGACTCAGCTGGAGCTGATGGGCAAGCTCGGCGAGGAGCTCTACCTCGCGCAGTGCGTGTCGCGGCCGCCGCAGTAACCACAGAGGTTCAGGTCCCTCAGCCGGGGGAATGCCGTGCCCCGAGTACCGTAACTTCCATAGGTCGTCTAACGATGATGTAGAGGGAGTAAACGGTTCACCGGGAGGGCAGGTATGACAGCGTCGCCGGCAGCAGGTCCTCAGACCAGCGAAGCCTCAGCGCGTTCCGAGCCGGCACCCGTCAGCGTCCAGCGCCGGAACGTCATCTTTGTCGCGGTGGTGCTCGGCATGTTGCTCGCGGCGCTGGATCAGACCATTGTCGCGACGGCGTTGCCCACGGTCGTCGCCGATCTGGGCGGTGCCGGGCACCAGTCGTGGGTCGTGACCAGTTACCTGCTCGCCTCGACGATCGCCACCGCGATCGTCGGCAAGCTCGGTGATCTGTTCGGTCGCAAGGTCATCTTTGCCGCGGCGGTGCTGTTTTTCCTCGTCGGCTCCATCCTGTGCGGCATCGCCTCGTCGATGGAAATGTTGGTCGCAGCGCGTGCCCTGCAGGGAATCGGCGGTGGCGCGCTGATGGTCACGGCCGCCGCGCTGATCGGCGAGGTGATCCCACTGCGCGACCGCGGCCGCTACCAGGGTGCCCTCGGCGCCGTCTTCGGCGTCACCACGGTCATCGGGCCGCTGCTCGGTGGCTACTTCACCGACCATCTGACGTGGCGTTGGGCATTCTGGATCAACGTGCCCATCGGCATCGTCGTGCTCGGGGTGGCCCTCGCGACGATTCCGTCACTGAGCCAGCGCGGGAAACCGGTCATCGACTACGCGGGGATCGTCCTGATCGGTCTCGGCGCCTCAGGCCTGACGTTGGCCACCAGCTGGGGCGGCAGCACCTACGCCTGGTCATCACCGGTGATCATCGGATTGTTCGTCGGCTCGGTAATCGCACTGGCCGCGTTCGTTCGCGTGGAGCTGCGCGCCGAGGAGCCGGTGCTGCCGATCCGGCTGTTCGCCAGCCCCGTCTTCACCGTCTGCTGCGTGCTGTCGTTCATCGTGGGTTTCGCGATGCTCGGGGCGCTGACGTTCCTGCCGACGTTCATGCAGTTCGTCGACGGCGTCTCGGCCACCGAATCCGGCCTTCGCACGCTGCCCATGGTCGGAGGGCTGCTGCTGACCTCGATGGGCAGCGGGGTGTTGGTGAGCCGGACCGGTCGCTACAAAGTCTTCCCGGTCGTGGGCACGGCGGTGATGACGCTCGGCTTCGTCCTGCTGTCGCAGATGGATGCGACCACCCCTGTGCTGCAGCAGAGCGCGTATCTGTTCATCCTCGGGACCGGCATCGGGATGTGCATGCAGGTTCTCGTACTCATCGTGCAGAGCACGGCGAGCTTCTCCGACCTCGGCGTCGCGACGTCGGGCGTCACGTTCTTCCGGACCATCGGAAGTTCTTTCGGCGCAGCGATTTTCGGGTCATTGTTTGCGAACTTCCTGGACAGCCGGATCGCTGGAGCGTTGGCCGCGAGTGGGGCTCCGCCCGCGGCCGCCCAATCGCCGCAGGTGCTCCACCAGCTGCCCGATTCCGTCGCAGCACCGATCGTCGAGGCGTACTCCGACTCGCTGGGTCTTGTGTTCCTGTGCGCGGCACCGGTCGCGGTGATCGGCTTTCTCGTGGCGCTGACGCTCAAGGAAGTGCCACTGCGCGACATCGAAACCACCACCGCGTTGGACATGGGTGAGGGCTTCGGCATGCCGTCCTCCGAAGACCCCGAGAAGCTGCTGGAGACGGCCGTGGGTCGACTCGTGCGGCACTCTCCGGAGATCAAGCTGCGCAGCATCGCGGGCACCCACGGTTGCGAATCGGACATCGCGCTGCTGTGGGCGCTGATCCAGATCTATCGGCAGAGCCAGGTCTTCGGCTCGGCCCGGCTGACCGAGATGGCCGAACGCCTGCGGGTGCCGCCCGAGGTGCTCGCGCCGACGTTCGACCGGCTCGTCGAATGCGGGCACGCGTTGCGCACCGGCGACCAGCTCTGGCTGACGCAGTCCGGTGCACGGCAAGTGTCGTGCGCGACCTCGGCGCTGGTGGGCAGGATCGTGGAAAAGCTGGCAACCTCGCCGACGTTCGAGGGACGCCCGGATCGTGCCGACGTGGAGGCGGCGCTGGAGCGGATCGCGCAGCGGCTCCTGGTCCAGCGCGACTGGAACGACGACCGCACAGAACTCGCCACGGCGGGAAAGTGAAACACGTTACAATTTGCCCCCATGAGCCGAATCGGGAATTTCGCCGACGATGACGTCACCGGCTTCGCGGTGAAATCGCCCGAGTTGGGGACCGCGATGGCCCAATTCACGAACGCGGTGTACACCAAGAGCCGCCTGCCGATGCGGACGCGGGAGGCGGCGCGGATCGTCATCGCCTACGCCAACGAATGCGTGGTGTGCCAGAACACGCGTGACTCCCAGGGTGAAGCCAACGGCATCAGCGAAGAGTTCTACGACTACGCCACCCAGTGGCGGACGTGGCCGGGGTACAGCGACGCCGAACGGATCGCGATGGAGTTCGCACACCGCTTCGCCACCGACCACACCGGGCTTCGTGACGATGAGGATTTCTGGGAGCGCGCCGCCGTGCATTTCGACGACGAACTGCTCACCGACCTGGCGATCTCGTGTGCGATGTGGGTCGGTATGGGCCGCATGCTGCGGACCCTCGACATCGGGCAGAGCTGCAAGATCACCCTGTAAGGCGAGTCGCTCGGCGGCAGAATGGCTGATATGGCCGCCAAACCACTCGCCGCCGCAGCGATCGCCCAACTCGAGGCCGACGGTGTCGCCACACTCATCGGCACCGTCGTCAATCCGGCGGGATTGACCCATGCCAAAACCGTTCCGCTACGCAGAATGGGGTCGTTCGCCGACCCCGGGCTTGGGGCGAGTCCGGTGTGGCACGTGTTCACCATCGACCAGACGGGCATCGTCTTCGGCGATTCCACCGGCGTGGTCGGTGACCAGAGGATTCGCATCGACCTCGGCGCCCTGCGCATTCTCGGAGACGGATTCGCTTGGGCGCCAGGGTCATTCTTCGACCAGGCGGGAAACCCCGATCCGTATTGCAGCCGCGGCGCGCTCCGCAGAGTTGAGAACAGATTGGCCGACGCCGGACTCAGCGCCGTAGTCGGACACGAGATCGAGTTCGTGCTAGTCGGACCCGACGGCGCGCGACTGCCCGCGCACCTGTGGGCGCAGTACGGGTTGGCCGGCGTACTGGAGCACGAGGGATTTGTCTGTGACGTCACCGCGGCTGCAACGGCATCGGCGGTCGCGGTCGAGCAATTCCATCCCGAGTACGGGATGAATCAGTTCGAGATTTCACTCGCACCGCAGCCCCCGGTGGCAGCCGCAGATCAGCTGACGTTGATGCGCATCATCATCGGCCGCGTCGCGAGAAAGTACGGCATGCGTGTCAGCATGTCGCCCGTTCCGTTCGCCGGAAGCGTCGGTTCCGGTGCTCATCAACACTTTTCGCTCGTCCGCGACGGCGTTCCCCTTCTCTCCGGTGGGGACGGCCCCGCTGGGATGACCTCGGAAGGCGCGGCCGCCGTCGCGGGCGTGCTGGCCGGGTTGGAGGATGCCCAGGGCGTGCTGAGTGGGTCGATTCTGTCCGGTCTCCGCATGCAGCCGGGAAGTTGGGCGGGTGCGTATGCCTGCTGGGGCACGGAGAACCGGGAAGCGGCCGTACGGTACCTGACCGGTGGCGACGCGAACCCCTACGGCGCCAACGTCGAAGTCAAGATCGTCGACCCGTCCGCCAACAGCTACCTCGCGTCGGCGGCCATTCTCGGGCTGGCGCTCGACGGCATCGAGAGCGGCCTCACACTGCCCGACGAGGTCGCCGTCGACCCGTCGAGCCTGACCGATACGGCGCGCGCCGAGGCGGGGATCACCGTGCTCGGCACCGATCAGTCGGCACTTCTGGACACCCTCGACGCGTCGACCAAGATGCGTGGCATCCTCGGCGATGCGGTCGTCGACGCGGTGCTTGCAGTGCGCCGCTATGAGATCGAGAACTACGGCGAGCTCACACCAGACGAACTCGCCGATAAGTTCCGGCTCGCCTGGAGCGTCTGAATGTTCCGGATTATCTGGATGTTCGGGAGTGTGTGAGTGACGGCGCTGCGCGAACACGTCGAGACAGTGCCGCTGATCGACCACCACGTGCACGGCTGCTGGCTCAATCCGGTGAACCGCGCGCGGTTCGAGAATGCGCTCAACGAGGCCAACACCGAACCGATCGCCGACTTGGATACCGCATTCGACACCCAGCTCGGGTTCGCGGTCCGCGCGCACTGTGCCCCTGCGATCAGCCTCGAGCGGCACACCGATGCAGACACGTACTGGGCTGCGCGCAGCGCGATCCCGGAAGCAGATTTGGCGCGGCGGTTGCTCGGCGGTGCAAACGTCTCGGATTGGTTGGTCGACACCGGATTCGCGGCGGGGGTTGCTGATCTGGGGGAGTTTGCCGGACTCGGCGCGGGCCGGGTGCACGAGGTGGTCCGGCTGGAGACGGTCGCCGAAGAAGCCGCGGCGGCAACAGGGGAATACGCCGCGGCATTCGACGAAGCACTGTCGCGGCACGCCCGAACCGCGGTCGCCACCAAGTCGGTGCTCGCTTACCGTGGCGGTTTCAACGGAGATCTCTCCGAACCGTCACCGGCGGAAGTCAGACATGCCGCCGCACGTTGGCGCGAAGCCGGCGGCACCCGGCTGATGGACCGGGTTCTGCTTCGCTTCGGTTTACACAGGGCGCTGACGCTGGGCAAGCCGCTGCAGTTCCACGTCGGCTTCGGAGACCGCGACTGCGACCTGCATGCCGCCAACCCCCTTCACCTGCTGGACTTTCTGCGCGTCAGCGGTCAGACCCCGGTGATGCTGCTGCACTGCTACCCGTACGAGCGCGAAGCCGGCTACCTGGCCCAGGCCTTCAACAACGTCTATCTCGACGGCGGGCTGTCCATCAACTACCTCGGCGCCCGCTCCACCGCCTTCATCGGCCGGCTGCTGGAGATGGCGCCGTTCCGCAAGATTCTGTACTCCTCCGACGGCTTCGGGCCCGCCGAGCTGCACTACCTCGGAGCCCGCCTGTGGCGCAACGGGGTAGGACGAGTACTGCAAGAATTTGTCGACGCGGGCGAGTGGAGCGAGGCCGACGCGATCCGGGTCGTCGACCTGATCGCCCATCAGAACGCGACGCGCGTCTACCAGCTCTAGTCCCGCCGAAACTGCATTCCGCGCGGTAAAAATCGTGAAAAGTGCGCGCGGAATGCAGTTTCGGCGAAGGAGACTAGCGGACTCCGCGCAGCAGCCGGCCCGGCCTGGCGCCGGTATCGATCCCGTGGCGCCGCGTGACCACACCGCTGACCATGGTGGCCTCATAACCGGAGGCGCCCTGGATGAGCCGGCGCCCGCCCGCGGGCAGGTCGTACACCATTCGAGGCACATCCAAGCGCAGCGCGTCCATGTCGATCACGTTGATGTCGGCCTTCTTGCCCACAGCGATCACACCCCGGTCGGACAACCCGAAAAGCGTTGCGGTGTCCAGGGTCTGCTTGCGCACCACGGTTTCGAGCGAGAATTTCGGACCGCGGTGGCGGTCGCGGGCCCAGTGCGTGAGCAGGAACGTGGGATAGGACGCGTCGCAGATCAGACCGCAGTGCGCGCCGCCGTCGGACAGGCCCGACACCGTGCCCGGATGCGACATCATCTCGTAGATGGCGTCGTGGTTGCCGTCGGCGTAATTGAAGAACGGCAGCATCAGCATCGCGGTCGCGTTGTCCTCGAGCATGAGGTCGTACAGAGTCGCCAGGGGGTCGCCGCCGGTGCGTTCTGCGATCGCGGCCACCGTCATGTCCGGTGTCGGTTCGTAGTCGGGCGGATTCCCCATGGGATAGATGCGGTCGAGAGCGTTCTGCACCAGCGCGAACAGCGCGTCGAACATCGGCACCGGCTGCGGCGGCAGATCGTCCTCGGCCAGGATCGCCGCCCGCACCGCTGGTTCGGCCAGCTTCACTGCGAGTTCGTCGGTTGTGTACTTCGCCTTCAACGCCCGATAGGTCGGCCGGTGGGTGAAGGCGTGGTAGCCCGGGAAGCCGAACAGCATTCCGAACGGGCGCGCAGCGAACTGGCCGTACACCGCGATCCCGTTGTCGTGGGCCTTCCCGATCCGGTCGAGCTGTTCGCGGTAGAGCGTCGGAGCCCCACCGGTCTGCAGCAGTGTGAACGACACCGGCCGGTCGATGTCCTCGGCGATGCGCGTGAGCAGGTCGAGTTCGGTCAAAGACGCGGCATCGTTCTCACCGGCGGTACCCGCGGGCGAACACTCGAAGACCGCCTGACCACCTGCGGCCATCGCGCGGCCGAGGCCCAGCAGTTCTGCCTCGACGGCGTAGGTTCCCGGCATCACGGTGCCGTCCAGGGCACGGTGGGCTTCAGTGCGCGACGTCGAAAAGCCCAGCGCCCCAGCCTCGATACCCTCTCGCACCAGGCGCGCCATCGCGTCGATGTCCTCAGCCGTGGCATCTTCGTTGCGGGCGCCGCGGTCACCCATCACGTAGCCGCGGACGGCGCTATGGGCGATCTGCGTGCCGTAGTCGATGGCGAGTTCGCGCTTGCCGATGGCGTCGAGGTATTCCGGGAAACTCTCCCATTCCCACGTGATCCCTTCGGCGAGCGCGGAACCCGGGATGTCCTCGACGCCCTCCATCAACTCGATCAGCCACTGTTCCTTGCCTGGCCGTACCGGCGCGAAGCCGACGCCACAGTTGCCGCTGACCACCGTGGTGACCCCGTGCAGGCTGGACGGTTCCAGCGTCGCATCCCAGCTGACCTGCCCGTCGTAATGGGTGTGGACGTCCACGAATCCGGGGGCGACGACGCGTCCTGTCGCGTCGATCTCCTGTGCCGCCTCGGTCTGCAGGCCGACGTCGTCCACCCCGGATTCACTGCGGCGGCGGACCTCGACGATGCGGCCGTCCTTGATGCCGATGTCAGCGCGGAAACGGTCGGCGCCGGTGCCGTCCACCACGGTGCCACCGGTGATCTTCACGTCAAGCATGCATCTCTCCTCACACAAGTCCGGTCGCGTCGAACACCCACGACATGTCGGCGTTGGCGAAGTCGTCCAACCAGCTGGGTGGGGCGTGGTTGGCCAGAGCCGCCATGTCCCAGTAGTCCTTCCACAGCGTGATCTTGCCGCCCTCGACGCGATGCACTGTGACGAATTGCAGCACGGCGGATTCGCCTGTGGTCCAATGCCATTCCTCGTGGTGCTCGTACATGACATCGACACCGTTGCTGACCATCAGGCCCGTGAAGTTCTGGTATGAGGCAAGCGGTTCGATACCGATCTTCAGCCGCTTGACGATGTCCTCGGGTCCCCGCGCGGCGGCCGACGGGCCCACCGGCATGTCCAGGTAGATGCATTCCGGCGCCAGGAACGTCTTGAGCCCGTCCCAGTCGCGCGCTGAGAGCGCCTCCCACATGCCGTGGACGACGGCTTCGACCTCGCCGGTCCGTGTCATCTGGTCAACCGACATGTGCGAGTACCTCTTTCCGTACCGGTGGCCGTGCGGCAAGCGCCGGGGCCTTGTGGGCGGCGCGCAGGAAGCGGCCGGTCCGTTGCGATCCCACAACGGGTGTCAGTTCCCCGTCCAGGAACACCGCCTCGCCCCCGACGAACACCGCCGTCACGGTGTCGTCATTGCGGTTCACCATCCGTGATAGTCCGCCGTACTGGTCCACGCGCTCCTCGGCGTAGTCGTCGAGCGTCGCGTCGAGCCGCTCGGGGTCGAGAATCACGATGTCGGCGCGATCGCCGAGGCGAAGGTGGCCCGCATCTATCCGGTACCAATCCGCCAGCTCACCGGTCAGCCGGTGCACTGCCTGCTCGACGGTCATGAACGGCTGCCCGGCCCTCCCCGAATCCCGCACGTGACGCAGGAGGCGCAGGCCCATGTTGTAGAACGCCATGTTGCGCAGGTGGGCGCCGGCGTCGGAGAAGCCCATCTGGATGCCGGGATCGCGTGCCAGCTTTTTGAGAACGTCGGGTCGATGGTTGGAAATCGTGGTGCGCCAACGCAGTTCCTTACCGTGCTCGAGCACCAGATCGAGGAACGCATCGACGGGATGCACACCACCCCGGAGTCGACCGACCTCACCGAACGACTTTCCGATCACCGATGCGTCGGGGCAGGCGACGATGGTCGCGTCGAAGAAATCGCGATGCCATACCCGCATCCCGAATTTTGCGTCGTAGTCCTTGCGGAAGGCGCGGCGGTAGTTCTCGTCGCGCAGCAGCTCGTTGCGCTCCACCTCGTCCTTGAGGTGCAATGCGGCCGCTCCCGAGCCGAACTCCTCGAAGATCACCAGGTCGATGCCGTCGGCATACACCTCGAACGGCACCGGCAGGTGCTGCCATCGGAAGTCGCCACCGAACCGGTTGGCAAGGCGCGCAAGAGGTCCCATGAGTTTCACTGCGAACGGATTGGACTTCACGTCGGCGGCCGACAACAGGCTCGTCTTGAGCGGATTGCGGACGATGCCCAGGGACTGGAACACCTGAGACGCCACGTTCAGCGGGTTTTCGATGTCGGGCCCGGACTGCAGGATGCGTCCGGATCGGCGCAGCAGTGACTTCAGACGCCGCAGTTCGCGAGGTTTGGCGTAGGTGGACGGCAAGGTTCGCGAGCGGCACACATCGCCATCCAGTTTGTCGAAAAGCAACTGTTGGGACGACATTCCGACGAATCCGGCCCGCAACGCCTCGGTGAGCATGCGCTCCATCTGGGCCTGTTCAGCCCTGGTCGGGCGCTGGTCCTTACGTGTGGCGCGATCGAGTCCCATCGTCGCCGCCCGCATGTCGGAGTGGCCGATGAACGCCGCGACATTGGGGCCGAGCGGACGGGATTCGAGCGCGGCGATGTACTCCTCACCGTTGGACCAGGTCTTGTGCCGATCGACTGCGGCGATGACATGTTCACGGGGAATGGCCTCGACCCTGCCGAAGATGTCGCCGGCGTCCTCGCCGCCGACGTACACCGTGGACAGCGAGCACGACCCGAGCAGCACCGTGGTCACTCCGTGGCGCAGCGACTCTGACAGCGACGGTCCGCCGAGCACCTCGACGTCATAATGCGTGTGGATATCGAGCATGCCGGGCAGCACCCACTGCCCCTCGGCGTCGATCACCTGCGGGCAGCCGGCCTCGTCGAGCTCGCCATCGACGATGGCGGCGACGTGCCCGTCCCGGATGCCGATGGTGCGCACCGCGGACGGGGCGCCCGAGCCGTCGAACCAGCGGCCGTTGCGGATGATCGTGTCGTAAGTCACAACATCATCGAACAGTCCACGAAGTCACGTGTCAACGAAATCGGTGAACAGATTTCCGCGTCTGTCTACTCTTGGCTGCACGCAGGACAGAGGCGCGTACGTTTGAGTCGTGACGCCACTGCAGCGCTACATCGCAGAAGAAATCGCCACCGACCACGTGGACGGCCTGCTGTCCAGGCGGGAAGCGCTGCGCCGGCTTGCGCTGCTCGGTATCGGAACGGCGTCCGCGACCGCGCTGATCGCTGCATGCGGCCAGAACAAGGAACAGACCCAGACCACGGCGGCCTCGACCGAGTCGCAGTCCCCGGCGCCGTCGGCCACGGAGCCCGCCGGGCCTCCGCCCGGCATGGACAAGGCGCTTCCCACCGCCCCGGTGACATGGACGGGTCCCAATGGAGAGCTGCAGGGAGCTTGGAGTGCGGCCGCGAGCCCCAGGGGCGGGATCCTCGTCATCCACGAGAACAAGGGCCTCAACGACTGGGTGCGATCGGTGGCGGGCCGGCTGGCCGGGGCGGGGTACTCGAGCCTGGCGATCGACCTGCTGTCAGAACAGGGCGGCACCGCGACGTTCGCCGATCCGGCCGAGGCGACCGCTGCTCTCGGCAACCGGGCACCTGAAGACATGGTTGCGGACCTGAAGTCGGGCATCGCCGAAGTGCAGAACCGCACGCCAGGCCAGAAAGTCGCCGCGATCGGCTTCTGCATGGGCGGCGGTCTCGTCTGGCGACTACTGGCAGCAGGCAGCCCGGAACTCGCCGCGGCTTTCCCCTACTACGGGTCAACGCCGGACAACCCCGATTTCGCCGGGTCCAGGGACGTCGCGGTGCTCGGCTTCTACGGTGAACTCGACCAGCGGGTCAACGCCACCGAACCCGTCGCCAAGGCCGCACTGGAGAAGGCGGGACTCGTGCACGAGCTCGTCACCGAACCTGGCGCCAACCACGCGTTCTTCAACGACACCGGCGACCGTTACGACCCGACCGCCGCCGCCGACGCGTGGACGCGGACAATCGATTGGCTGGCCACCCACGTGGGCTAGCAGCCCCCTCGCACGCGCGCTCACGGTTGCCGTCAACCTCCTGTTCAGCGACCCGCTGACTCGCCGTTGCCCTCAGCACACCCCGACAGGCTGTGATGCAGCCATGCGGGTCGTTCAGGTGGCGAACTTCTACGGCCCCCGCTCGGGTGGACTGCGCACCGCCGTGGACCGACTGGGCGCCGAGTACTGCGCCGCAGGTCACAAGGTCTTCTTGATCGTGCCGGGACGACACCACGAGTGGACCACACTGCCGTCGGGCGTCGTTCGTGTCAGCCTGCCCGCACGCCTCATCCCGTTCACGGGCGGCTATCGCGCTGTGCATCCACGGCCCGTGACAGATCTGCTGGAACAGCTTCGGCCCGACGCGCTCGAGGTCTCCGACCGGCTCACCCTGCGGTCGCTGGGGCCGTGGGGACAGCGACACGGCGTGTCCACCGTGATGATCTCCCACGAGCGGCTGGATCGCCTTGCCGCACAGATCCTTCCGATGTCGGTGGCGCGTGCGGTTGCCGACGTGGCCAACCGCCGCACGGCGGCCAATTACGACGCCGTGGTGTGCACGACGGCGTTCGCGCGCGAAGAGTTCGACCGGATCGGCGCAACCAACCTGATGACGGTGCCACTCGGAGTCGACCTCGATCAATACCACCCCCGCTGGCGGTCGGCGGCGGTACGCGAACGGTGGGCGGGGCCGGATCAACTCCTGTTGGTGCACTGCGGCCGGCTCTCGGTGGAGAAGCATCCCCATCGAAGCATCGATACCGTTGCCGCACTTCGTGATTCAGGCGTCGACGCCAGACTGGTCGTCGTGGGGGAGGGCCCTTTGCGGGCCCGGCTGGAACGGCAGGCGGGGCGACTGCCCGTCGACTTCACCGGCTACATCGGCTGCCGCGACACCATTGCGGGAATCCTGGCCAGCGCGGATATCGCGCTGGCCCCAGGCCCCCATGAGACGTTCGGCCTGGCGGCGCTGGAAGCGCTGGCCTGCGGCACACCCGCCGTGGTCTCGCGGACCTCGGCACTCGCCGAGATCCTCACCCACGACAGTGGCGCAACCGCGGACAACGACCCGCGCGCCATCGCGCATGCCGTCACGACGCTGCTGGCCCGGCCCGAGTCCCACCGGCGCCACTCCGCGAGACGACGGGCAGAACAGTTCACCTGGCCGCGCTCGGCCGCGGGAATGCTCAGCGCTTTGCAGGTCCGCTAGCCCGGCCGATTCGCCGGTTGACGCGCCCGACGCTGCTCTACGATCCAGGAATGCTCCGCACGTTCGCCGTCCTGGCCGCCGCCGCGTCACTGCTGGGAACCACCGCCGTGGCCGCAGGCGCCGAGCCGGAGCCAACGCAACCGGCATCCTCGGGATGCACCTACAACTTGTCAGCACCCAGCGTCGTGAACGTCTCGGGCACCGACATGGTCACCGCCATCCTCAACATCGGGGCGTGCAACGGAGCCACCACCTTCGAGACGGCGGCCTGCATCCAGATGCAGGGCGCCGAAGGCCCAGGCCAATGCACACAAGGGCGCGGCATCCGGCCCGCGCAGGTCTTCTTCCAGCCCTACCGACCGGGCGCCACCTATACCGCGACCGGTCGCGGATGTGCGTCGACGGGAAACCCGCCGCAAACGGTCTGCAACGAGAACGGACCGCTCACCGCCACGCTGTGATTGCTCCGGTTTAGGCACATCACGGCCCGGGCATCCGGCGATCGACGGGGTCGTCAACCGCGACCGCCCCCGCGAGCGAAGGAATCGGCATGGACACCAACACCGTCGTATGGATCGTGGTCGCTGTCGTCGCGATCATTCTGATCGGCGCCGTCGTGTTTGCGGGGCGCAAGAGTCGGAACCGCCGCCGCGCGCAGGAGGCGGATCGCATCCGGGAAGAGGTTCACCACGACACCCAGCGTGTCGAGCGTCAGGCCACGATCGTCGAGGAGACCGAAGCGAAAGCCCGTGCGGCCCAGGCTGAAGCCGAGGCGAAGGCGGCCGAGGCCGCCCGGCTCGCCGACACCGCGGCCAGCCGCCGCGATGCGCTGACCAGTTCGCAGGAGCATCTCGACGAACGCCGTCAGCACGCCGACAAGCTCGACCCCCGGGTCAAGCACGACGACACGAACGGACAGAAGGACGTCCGTGACGGCGTCGGAGAAGACACTGCCGGACGGGGGAACTACCGCAACGCCGACGCCGAGCGCATGCGCCCAGACCTCGGCACGCGCTAAACCGGGGGCGTCCAGGTCACCGGCAACCGCTTGATGCCGTGGATGAACGCCGAATGCAGCAGATCCGGCTCGGCGGTCGCCTGGATGTCGGGAACAAGTCGGTGCAACTCCTCGAACGCCACCGTGATTTCCCGGCGTGCGAGGTTGGCACCCAAGCAGAAGTGGGCGCCGCCGCCCCCGAATCCCACGTGCGGATTCGGGTGGCGGCTCACGTCGAACCGCCACGGATCGGCGAACTTCGATTCATCACGGTTGGCTGACCCGTACCACAGCGAAACCTTGTCCCCGGCAGCGATTTTCACGCCCCCCATTTCGATGTCCGCGGTGGCGGTGCGTCGCATGTACGCGACGGGGGAGGCCCACCGGACGATTTCCTCCACCGCTGTCGGCGCCAAGCCTGAATAATCCGACCACCAGCGCTGCCGCTCCTCGGGATAACGGCTGAGCGCCAGCACACCGTGGCTGATCGCGTTGCGAGTCGTCTCGTTGCCCGCCACCACCAAAAGGATGAAAAACGACGCCACCTCGGCAGACGTCAGCCGTTCACCGTCGAGTTCGGCCGCCACCAACGCGGTGGTCAGATCATCGCCGGGATTGACACGGCGGTCGTCGGCGAGCTCGGTAGCGTATGCGCCGATACCCATTGCCACGGAGACGAATTCGTCGAAATCGGTGGCAATGTCGGGATCACCGAAGCCTAGGATCACATTGGTCCAGTGAAAGATCCTCTGATGATCCTGCTCCGGGATGCCCATCATGTCGCAGATGATCTGAAGCGGCAGCGGGCCTGCCAGTTCGGCGACGAGCTCGCCGTGGCCGTCGGGATGGGCGGCGATCATGTCTTCGACCAGGCTGCGGGCTCGCAGGCGCACTGAGTCCTCGATCAAGGCCAGGACCCTGGGCGTGAACGCGCTGCGGACAATGTTGCGCAGCCTGGTGTGCCGCGGATCATCCATCGCGATCATCGAACCGAAATACTCGGCCAGTTCCGGGGTTTGGTCACCCACCGTGATGCCGAGCGCCGAGCTGAAAAGTTCGGGATGCCTGCTTGCGTAGAACACGTCGTCGTAGCGAGTCAGCGCCCAATGCCCGGCGACCTCGGCCTCTGGGTCGGCGACATAGGACTGATGGAAGGAGATCGGCGCCTCGCGGCGTAGCGTCGCGAACGCGCCGTCGCGCATGTCATCGTTTTGACCCCAGAAGTCCCAAGACCCCAGATCGACATCGGCTAGCGGCACCTGCGGCGGGGCGATCCCGTTTACACGGGTGACACCACCCAATTCCACACCCATGCGGCACAAGCGTAGGCCTCACGGCCGGGCTTCATGCCCCTTTCTGCCGTGTGTCCGGCGGTCTTCTTTCATCCGCGCCTCGTGCAGATGGCGGGCACCGTCGAGCAACTCGTCGCGTACTCGGCGCTCGTGCTCACGGAAGACCGACCAATACGAGTCGTCGAACTCCTCGACGACCTGAAACGTCCACCGACCCTGCAAGACGTTGCGCCCGACCAGTTCCGTGCTCAACCTCTCCGCGACCGCTTCGTTGCCCGCCTCGCGCAGCGCGTCGCACGCCTCGCCGAGCAGGAGGTCGGCGTGGCCCATCAACTGATGGAACGAATACAGATGGCCGCGGGCCCGCTCCACGAACTCCAGCGCTTCGGTCACCTTGCCGACGGCGTCCACCGTGGCATCACTCGCGTCAGTCACCGATGCGAGATACCCACCCCGACAGCGCGGCAATCACGCTTCGAATCTAGTCCCGAGCTCCGGACCCGGCCGCATCTACTCTGGGGCTCCGCCCTCGGCTACCGCCTTGATCCGCTCCAGCGTCCTCCTCATATCCCTGAGATTGCGCCGCCGACGCAACTGGCCGCCGAGCAACGAGTACGCCGCCATCAGCGGACTTTGGTTCAGCCGGAAGGACTCCGTGACGTCGGTGCCCCCATTTGCGGGGCTCAGCCGGTAATGCCAGTTGTTCACCGCCCGGTCGCCGAGGAGGACCTCGAAACCGAACTCGCGGCCCGGTTCGCACGCCGTCACTCGGCACGTCGTCCAATAGACGGGCCCGATCTCGTTGCGGCGCACATGCCCGCGAAACCGCGCACCCAGCGCCGGGCCGGTGGCACCGTCGAGCCACTCCGCCTCGAAAGTCTCTGGCGAGAACTTCCCGACGTTGCGGACATCTGCGATCAGATCCCAGACCCGTTCCGGGGGAGCCGCCATCGACACCGTCACCGCGCCGTGCATTCCCTGCATCATCGCGCTCCTTCAGCAAGCGGTCGGCCGCTGCCGTCAGCGATCGAACTCCGTGTCGTCGTCGGGCACGACCAGAGCCTGCTCGACGAGATCGGCCTCGTTGGCCTGCCAGTCGCGGTCCAGGCTGACACGCTGGGCGTCCTGCCAGGAATCCTCGTCGACGTCACTGACGGCGCGCTGCTGTTCGGCGAGGTCGGCCTCGGAGGCGTCCGGCACGTCGCGGTAGGGGCTGCGGTCAGGTGTCGTCATCGGGAACCTCCGTTGTTGGGGCAGCACGTCACACGATAGGCACGATCCAGTCCGGCAGTACTGTCGCAGAGCCGGGTGGCCTCTCCCATTCGTCGTCTCCTGTCGTTGCTACGGGTGTGAGCCGGGGATTCACCCATTCACGTACCTCTCGGGTACGCTGCGTAAACTGCGCGAACAGCGGGACTGACTAGGCCTCCAAACCCGGGGGTCCTGTAAACCGACCAGTATCTTCAATGCCAAAGGTCTGTACTTTGCCAGAAACTCCGAGCGGCCCTGCGGATCTGCAACCTCATTTCGAGGACATCCAGTCGCATTACGACCTGTCAGACGACTTCTACCGACTTTTTCTCGATCCGACGCAGACGTACAGCTGCGCATACTTCGAGCGCGACGACATGACGCTCGAAGAAGCTCAGCGCGCGAAGATCGACCTGTCGCTGGGCAAACTGGGCCTCGAACCCGGAATGACACTTCTCGACATCGGCTGCGGTTGGGGTGCGACTTTGCTGCGCGCCATCGAAAAGTATGACGTCAATGTCATCGGCCTCACCCTGAGCCGCAATCAACAGGCACATGTCCAACAAGCGCTCGAGGCCAGCGACAGCAAGCGCAGCAAGAAGGTGCTGCTGGAGGGCTGGGAGCAATTCGACGAGCCCGTCGACCGGATCGTGTCGATCGGAGCGTTCGAGCATTTCGGCCGCGACCGCTACGACGAGTTCTTCAAGCGCGCCTACCAGGTGCTGCCCGATGACGGCGTGATGATGCTGCACACCATCATCAAGCCCAGCGACGAAGAGTTCGCCGAACGCGGGCTGCCGCTGACGATGAAGCTCCTGCGGTTCTCGAAATTCATCATGGACGAGATCTTCCCCGGCGGAGATCTGCCGAAGCCCACCACCGTCGCCGAGCACGCCAGCAAGGCAGGCTTCCGCCTGACCCGCGAGCAGCGGCTTCGGGAGCACTACGCCAAGACGTTGGACATCTGGGCCGACGCGCTGCAAAAGCGCAAGGACGACGCGATCGCGATCCAGTCCGAAGAGGTCTACGACCGGTACATGAAGTATCTGACCGGCTGCGCGGACCTGTTCCGCGAGGGCTACACCGACATCTGCCAGTTCACTCTGGAGAAGTGACGCCCCGGTCCCGATAGGACTTGGCGGGCTGTCCCGGCTCCGCCTCGGCCGCGTCACGTCGCCGCGCCGCCATGCCGGCAAGCGCCTCGAACGCCACCCGGTGCGCGGCGTTGACCGTCAGTTCGGCGTGGTCGTATGCAGGCGCCACCTCGACGATGTCGACACCCGCGACATCGTGCTCGTAGCAGAGCTGCCGCACCATCCTCAGCAGGTCGGCACTGGTGATGCCGCCCGGCTCCGGTGTGCCCGTGCCCGGGGCGTGCGCAGGGTCCAGCACGTCGATGTCGACCGACACGTAGAGCTTGTCCGCCTTGGCCAGCGCCTCACCGACCGCGTCGGCCATCACTGCCTTGAAGCCGCGCTCCCAGATTTCCTGCATGGTGTGCCAGGTCATCTTCTGCTCGAGCATCCACTCGAAGGTGTCCTGCGGCGGCCAATAGCCCCGCAGCCCGACCTGCACGAAGTGCGAACCGGGGACCGCGCCGGATTCGATCAGCCTTCGCATCGGCGTTCCGTGGCTGGCGAGGTTGCCCTCGATCTCGTCGGCGGTGTCGGCGTGGGCGTCGAAATGGACGATGCCGACATTGCCGTAACCGTGGTAGTCGGCGACTGCGGTGGCTGCGGGCCAGGTGATCGAGTGATCGCCGCCCAGAATCACCGGGACGATCCCCCGCGAGGCGATGGTGTGTACGCGTTCACGAATGTTGTTGTGCGACACCTCGGTCTGCCCATGCGGGCAGTAGGCGTCACCGAAGTCGACCACTTCGAGCCAATCGAAGATCTCCAGCCCCAGGTCCATGTGATACGTGCCGGGCTCGTACGCCGTGGCGCGAATAGCCCGAGGCCCGAAGCGCGCCCCGGGCCGGTTGGTGGTCGCGATGTCGAACGGGGCCCCGACGATCGCGACGTCGGGTTTCCACGTGTCCAACTGCTCGGCCTCCGTGAGGAACGGACGGTGCCCGAAGGATGCGACGCCGGCGTACGCGAGCTCCAGCTGTTCGAGCATTCCCGGAGGGAGATCCCTCTGGTGTCCGTGATCGTGACCCATACGGACGACCCTATTCGCTCACCGGTCTCCTGACCCCTCCAATGCGATCCGCAACGCCTCAGGGACCGGGCGCTTGAGCCAATCGTCGGTCGACACCACGACGTATACGTTGTGTCCGCGGACCGCGACGTGTTCCTGCGTCCCAACACGGCGAGTGAGGACCTCGAATTCGATCGTGAAGCTCGTCGTACCGATGCGGGCGCACTCGGCGGTGACCCGCACCGTGTCTCGCCATCGAACCGATGCGACGAAGTCGATGTCGCTGTGGACCACCTGGAAGTCGTAGCCGCCGGCCATCAGGTCCGGATACGCGACATCGAGCGCGTCGAGCAAACCGGTGCAGGCCTCGTCGAACCAGGTGAGGTAGTGGCCGTTGAAGACGACGCCCTGCTGGTCCACCTCGGCGTAGCGGGGCACGATCGGCAGCGAGAAAGGGGTGGAGAGCTCGCTCACGCGCAACACCCTACGGACCAGTCCACAGCGCGCCGGCGGTAGTGCATCAGACTTGGGTGCATGGAGCTCGTGACGATCGACGATGTCCGGTCGGCGGCGCAACGGATCCGCCCCCACGTGGTGCGTACGCCACTGCTGCCCGCACGCTGGGGTGATGCCGAGCGACCGTTGTGGATCAAACCGGAGAACCTGCAGCCCATCGGGGCGTTCAAGGTGCGCGGCGCGTTCAACGCCATCGCAGCGGTGCGAGAACGGACCGAGGGCCCCATCGATGTGGTCGCGTACTCCAGCGGCAACCATGCGCAGGCGGTGGCCTATGCGGCGGCGACGTTCGGACTGCGGGCCCACATCGTCATGCCCGAGGAAACACCGAACGTCAAGGTGCAGTCCACCCGCGACCTCGGTGCGCGGGTCGTGCTGTGTGGCGCGGGCCAGCGGGAGAAGGTTGCCGACGAGATCCTCACCGAGACCGCGGGAGTCATGATCCCGCCGTTCGACCATCCCGACATCATCGCCGGGCAGGGCACGATCGGCCTGGAGATCGCCGAGGACCTGCCGACGGTGGCCACCGTGCTGATCCCGGTCAGCGGCGGAGGACTGGCGTCGGGGATCGGCACCGCGGTACGCGCGTTGTGTCCGCAGGCGGCGATCTTCGGCGTCGAACCCGAACTTGCCGCCGACGCTGCCGAGAGCCTGCGCGTAGGTCATCGGGTCGACTGGTCGATACACGACCGCAACCGGACCATCGCCGACGGGCTTCGCTCACAGCCGTCGGCGTTGACGTTCGCCCACCTGCAGCACGTCTTGGACGGCATCATCACGGTTACCGAGGCCGAAATACGTTCGGCCGTGCGGGAACTCGCCTCGCGTGGCCATCTGGTCGCCGAACCGAGTGGTGCGGTGGCGCTGGCCGGCTACCGGAAGGCTCGAACGCCGCTGGGTCAGACGGTGGCGATCCTGTCAGGCGGCAACGTCGAACCGCGGATGCTCGCGCAGATCTTGACCGAGTCGGATTAGACAGGTGTGCAATTTCGGGGGCCCGGCAGGTAGGGTCACCCGGGATCTGAAGGAGTGTGTTCGTGGACGCTGTTCTCGGCTTGTCGGTGACGCCGTCCGCCGTGGGCGTGGTGCTGGTCGAAGGCCAGGACGACGACGGAGTCACCCTGGACGGCGAGAGTTTCGAGGTCCGCAGGCGCGGCCGGTCGAACGCGGTGGAGACGTCCGCGCAGGCTGCGGCGGCCGTGCTGCGTACCGAGGCCGTGGCCGCCGACCTCGGCTGCCGGGTGCATTCCATCGGAGTGACCTGGAGCGACGACGCCGACACCGAAGCCTCGCTGCTGCTGAAGTCGCTCAGCGACTCCGGGTTCGACAACATCGTTCCCGTGCGATTGTCCGAGGCCACCGATGCATTGGCCCGCCGGATCGCCCAGGTCCTCGGCTTCCGGACCACCGCCGTGTGCGTCATCGAGCCCGAGCAGCTCATCGCTCTGGTCGTCTCATCGCGCGACGATTCGGACGGTGCCAGCGCGGTGCAGACGGCGGTCAATCACGCCGTGGTCACCGAGGATGACCTGGTCGGCTGGCTCAGTTCGGTCTTCGCCAGGGCCGACTGGGCACCGGAAGCCCTGGTGCTCGTCGGCTCCGCCGATGACCTCGACGGCCTCCTGCCTGTTCTCGAAGACGCGCTTGCCGTGCCGGTGTACTCACCGGACGAGGCTCGCCTTGCTCTCGCCCGCGGCGCGGCACTGGCCTGTGCGCAACCCGGCGAGTTCACCACCTGGGACACCGCAGACGCCGGCCCAGCGACGAAGCCCCCGGCCAGACGCTTCGCCCGGTTCTGGCCCGCTGCGCTGCTGGGCGCGGGTGCGATCGCATTCGTGGCATCCGTATCGGCTGCCATCACCCTGCAGCTGACACCCGAACCGGCCGCCCCGCAATCACGCCCAGCCGCCGAAGCGCTGCCGGAGGCCCCCGCCCCGGCTCCTCGGCCCGCGCGGATGTCTCCCGCGCCGGCTGCGCCCGCAGCTCCCGCTCCGATCGTCGAACAGGTTCCGGTGGAGGCGGCACCGATTCCGGAAGAGGCGCCGGTTGTCGAGGCCGCACCCCCCGAGCTCGCGCCTCCCGCGGCGCCGCCGCCGGATGCCGCGCCGCCGCCGGATGCCGCGCCGCCGCCGGATGCCGCGCCGCCGCCGGATGCCGCGCTGCCCCCAGCCCCTGGT
>NZ_LQPC01000055.1 GCF_002101705.1 Mycolicibacterium iranicum
CTAACGCCCGCATCCACAAGAACAGCCTGGTATTTCTAGCTCCCGAGGTCGACCGTATCGACGTGCTCCTCAACGCTGTGCGGCAACGTATGGCGTGGGAGTACATCCTGGAGAGCAAGGACTCGCTCAATCTCGACCAGCACAACGTCAAGGTTGCAGAGTCCCGCGTCGCTCAGGCAAAGCAGACGGTGTCGGATTCCATTCGGGAGGCCTACCGATGGATCCTTGTGCCGACCCAGGAACCAGGCTCGTCGAGTATTGAGCTGGAATCAATCCTGATGGGCGGCGACGGCACGCTCGCTGAACGGGTGACCAAGAAAGCGGATGCAGGCGAGTTCGTCGTCCGGTCTTTTTCGCCATCGCTTCTGCGTATGCAGATCAACCGGCTAAATCTCTGGAAGGACAAGCCCTACGTCCCACTCGACACGCTTGTGGGCTACTTCAGCCAGTACGTCTATATGCCAAAAGTCGTGCGACCCAAGGTGGTAATGGACGTAGCGTGGCACCTGGATGAGGTCTTGAGCATTGAGCTCGATGGGTTCGCCTACGCCGATTCATACGACGACGACCGCTTCGTCGGCCTGACGGTCACAAAACCCGGGGCCGTACGTCAGGGCGGTCTACTCGTCGAACCGACGGTCGCACTTGAGCAGATCGAGAAAGACAAGACGCCTGACGAGGGTGGTGCCCGTGGCACCGGAACCTCAACAGAAGCAGGCGGTTCGACGGGCAGCGCCGGCGAGACCGGGACAACCGCCGCCGGCGGCGCCGTCACGTCCGCGACCGTTCCCACACGGTTCCACGCTACAAAAGAACTAACTAACACTCGCGTTGTCCGCGACGTCGGCCAAATCTACGAAGAAATCGTCTCCCACTTCGTTGATGGCGGACTCTCGATCCAGGTCTCGATCGACATCGAATCCAGCCAACTCGACAAGCTCACCGACGACCAGCGTGCCGCGATCCGCGAAAATTTGAAAACTTTAGGATTTGGTCCCGATGACTGGTCGATGGACTGATGTGCCACCGGCCGGCGGGCTACCGCGATTACCTGTGAAGGGCGAGGAACCACGCGCACCAGACTCGGTAGTAATCAGCTACCCGAATCGGTCTAATCCTCGTTCCAGTTTGCCGCGACCTTTCGACTTGGCTGCACGCGCGGTGGCTCACCCGGCATCTTGGGATAGTCAGGGGGGAAGTTCTTTTCGACCGGATCCGACTCCCACAGCCTCAGTAGTGGATCAAGCGAGAACTGCTTATCGTCGATACCTACCCACGGATCACCTATCTCACTGAAGCGTTCCGGCACGGTCGCAACGTTGAAAACGCTGGGATCCTCAGTCTTTTCCAGATCTGTCCATGCCACCGGCGTGGATACAGGCGCCCCGGGGCGTGCTCGCGGCGACCAAGCCGAAGCGATCGTCCTATCGCGACAATTCTGGTTGTAGTCAACGAAGACTCTGTTGCTGCGAAGTTCCTTCCACCACTCGGTGGTCACTCCCTTGTCGCGCCGCTCCAACTCCCGGCCAAAGGCGATGGCCGCATGACGTACTTCGTCGAATCCCCAATCAGGCCTGATCCGCACATAGACGTGGACACCTCGGCCGCCTGAAGTCTTGCAGTAACCAGTCATCTCGAATTCGTTCAACAAGTCGCGAGCGGCCAGCGCCACCCGGACTACCTCTGTGAACGGGATTCCGGGCTGGGGGTCGAGATCGATCCGCAACTCGTCCGGCCTATCAACAGAACCTGGGTCATCTGTCCGTCGAACTGGCCACGGATGAAACGTGATTGTTCCCATTTGCGCGCACCAGGCAAGCACCGCAGGTTCCGTCGGACAGATCTCTGTCGCGGTTCTGCCGGAAGGGAAAGTTATCTCGACCCCGTCGACATACTCGGGAGCGTGCCGGATCATGCGCTTTTGGTAGAAGCCACCGTCGTCTGCTCCGCGCCCTAATTTCATACCCGGATGTACACCGTTCGGCCAGCGTTCCAAAGTCGTTGGGCGCTGCTGCAATACGCGTAGCAGCGGTTCGGCCACCGCGACCATGTACTTGACTAGATCGATCTTGGTTACGTCTGGCGTCATGTCCGTCGCGGGAAAGACGACGCGGTTGGCGCTCGACACTCGCAAGACTCGCGTCGGCGCGGACGGCGACTTAATCTCCAGTTCAACGTCGCGCTTTGCCATCTCCTGATCCCCTCGTAATCGATCGAACGGTCGGAACGCGAGTAAGTGGGTAGAGATGGTCATGAACCGGCTCACGGCTCTAACGCGTCAGTGAGTAAGCGGGTCCAGCGTGCCATCGGCGATTCCACGAGCGGTCTTGTACGCACGCTGGAAGCCCGAGGCGATGCGGTCTTGGGTGCGCTGATCGATATCGCTGAGATCCCGCGTGGATCGGGTCAGGGCCTCCCTGTCCTCGGGAGTGAGCGCAGCGAACGGTGTACTCATTGGTATTCCTCCTGCAGGCCGTTCACGGCAGCGCGCTCCTTGTCTGCACGATCCTCATCATCGCGTAGTGGCCCAAGCAGCGGCTGTGTGACTCTCCGGTCGTATGGCTCGAATATGCCAGGAGGCACTGACACGGGGGCGGGCCGATCGTCGAAGATCCGCATGAAGAGACGCGGAGCAACACCCGCGAAGGGCACCAGCTTGTCCTCGGCTCCCTTGTCGAACATCTCCACTGCGCGGCTTTTACAGGGTGAGGCGTGTTGCCCGAATCGCAGCTACTGCGAGACGTGCGATAGCCGCTGGATCATCGTTGTCTTTGCAGAACTTGTTTCCCGTACGTATTAACCTGCGGATACGCTGGTCATCAGTTTCGCCAGGTGGCTGGTCGTCGGCCGCGGGAAGCAAGGAAGAGAGCTTGATGACTTCTGCGAGGTAGCCGCAATCAGACAGTGAGCGCTGAACCAGGTTGCCGAGGTCCGTGGTGTTCATCCCGAGGGGAGAAACGAGGCCGATAACTAGCTCAGGGCCGTCAAGGGTCGAGGCAACGTCATCCACGGGGCGCAGCTTAATGGCTCAGCCACCAGCCGGTTGACATGTTCGCTGCTGACTCGTTCTCTGAGCATCACGGTGACCAAGACCTTCGAGCAGGCAATACCAATATGGTGGCGTCGATACGGGTCGTAGGATTGCTCACACGATTCGAAGCTTCATGGAGGTGCAGGTATGGAACCCCGAACTCCAAAGAAAGTGATGGTGTCGAAGGCTGCCCTGAAACAGGCCGGGATGCGCGCCACGAAGGCATCGGCCAAGCTAGAGGGCCGGATCGTACCCGTCAGCCACCATCGGTCCGCGGCGGTCGAGGCGTACCTGGCAAAGCAGCGGTCGGCAGAACACTGAGCTCTGGTTCTTCGTCAATGGGGATCCCGATTTCAAATTCGTTGTCTCGCCCGATTGCTGAAGTCGCGACGGTGCAATCATCAGACGCGCGCTAGTCCTGCAGCAAACGGATTCCACACGTCGGGCACCAACGAACGCGGGACCCTAGAATATCGCTGATTTGCGCCAATTCGTCTGAATGGTGTGCGCAGACCTTCCTCCGAAGGTGGTCGCGGATGATCTTGACGATGAAGTAGGCGCGCTCGGCGGGGTTGGTGCCGTAGCCGTCGGTGTAGAGGGTGCCGGAGGCGATGATGTCTCCGCGTTCCAGGTCCAGCTGTCGGTAGCGGGTGGTGCCATCGTCATTCTGGCCGTCGACGACTCGCATGGTTTGACCGGTGGGGCGGAGGTCGATTTCGAGATCCCAGTCTCCGCCGCGTTCGCGAAAATAGAAGCTGTGTTCGTCGACCTCGCCGCGCCACTGTTCAGGCGCCCAACCGCCGTGGCTATGGACGAGGACTCCTGGGTGGTGGGCGAGCCAGGTTTGAAGGTCTTGCTCGGCAGCCTCGTCGGCGGCACGAATCTGGAGGGCTTCCGGAGATTGCCAATACTCGTCAATCCCGTTGAGCAACTGCTGAAATGACTCGCGCCGTTGGCCGCGCGTGCGGGTGCAACTGCAGCCGAAGCCGAAATCATGAAGGCCGCTACTAGGCAACTGCGGGTGACACGAGCAGCGGCACAGCTCTCCGGTCTCAATGTCGGGCCACTCGGTCAATGCCGCCAACAGCGCTTCTGCCATGCCCGCGGGATCCGCACTGCCGCGTTCGTCGAGCGCCTCCGTTAGGTAGGCAAGGTAACGGGCCCGTGCACCAATGCGGGCTTGCTCTCTGAGCTCGCGGTCCGCGGCCGCAGTCAGCGGCCCCTCGTCATCGGTCACGAGAAGTCAGGATGACACTCCTGCCGTCTGCATGTCGCAAATTTCTTGCCGGACGGCTGGCGGCCCCGTCGCGAAGGGATGCCGCTCAACGCCTGCCAGGACGGCGGCGAAAGAAGTCCTTGCCAGTTCGCCGGTGGAGTGAGATTCTGTACGGCTTTGCTCCTTTCCATTGACCCCTTTGAAGCGATGACAATCATCACCGAGAATGCAGCCCCTTCAACGCCGGCCCGCGATTCCGGCGCGACTGAACGCGGTGCCCGTCGCGGCGACGACACCGGGCTTCTGGCAACCACGGCCCCGCCGGCGGAGGTAGGTGGCCGGTACCGCACCACCTCCACAGAAGGAACAGACCTGTGACGGTCTCCGGGGAAGATGCCGACATCCCAGGACTGACCGCTGGGGAGAAGATCCGTTTGCGCGCTGCTGAATCCGACATCAACGCCATGAGTGAGGTACTCAACAACGGCACAGCCACCCGCGACGATGTTGACGGCGCCTTCGCGCACCTCAGGGCACTGGACATCGACCCCCACAAGCACCGCAATGCCCTGCACGTCCCAGCAGACGCTGGAGTGCACGCGTCCGTGATCGAGGCCATTCTGCGGCGCATCCCAAACGGATGGGGTCGCCGGTTGAGCGTCGACGTCGGCTGGTACCCCCTGGTGGTCGCCACCGACGCAAAGCTGGCCCGACTCGACACCCGCTATCGGGTGCACCAGATCAAGGAGAAGTTCGGCACTCTCCGCTACTACTGTCAGGCCGCCGGCGAGGATCCCGATCCTGAGCTTCTCGACGCCATGGACGTCATCACCGACGACGCCGAACGCGCTTCCGCGATCACCTGCGAAAGATGCGGAGAACCCGGCATTCTGCATCGAAGCCGCCTCGCCCGGGTCAAAACTCTCTGCGTCTGTTGCGCCGAGCAACTCGGATTCCACGCGGTATTGAACGATGGCCAGTAAGCACGGCGCGATCCCTGACGAAGCGTGTTGCAGATACGCCCCTGGCGAAGTTCACTGGATTATTCGACCGGAACAGCTTGCCGTGGCAAAGACGCGGCTGTGTTCTGCCTCCGCGGGCATCGGTATCGCGCATCTGAGAGTAACTGCAGGTGCATCGCAGTATAAGCGGGTCGCGGGTTAACTGATATCGGGAAGCGCGGACTTGTCGGTGGCCGTGAGTAGCGTGTTTCAGCAAGTGATCACCTGCGCGCCCCCATCACGGCCGCATAGGAAGGCGAGGACATATGACTGACGAGTTCGGACTGCCTGCTCGGGGAGCAGTGTTCTGGCCGATCGGTACCGGAGACAGCACAACCGTCGTAATCGACGATCAGGTGGTCCTCCAGGTCGACCTGCACGACATGGCCAAGGCCGATGACGACGCCAACCCCGAGGTAGCGGTAGTTGACCGCCTGGTCGAAGCGTTGCCTCGCGTGAACGGTGACCCTTACCTGGCCGTCTTCGCGCTGACCCATGCCGATAAAGACCACTGCTTGGGCTTCGCCGACCTTCTGGCTGAAGTTCAGATCGGAGAGCTTTGGTCGACACCGAGGTTGTGGCGTGAGTTCAACGATCCCGACGCACCCGAGCCGTGCGAAGACGCTGTTGCCTTCCGCGAAGAATCCGAACGACGCATCGAAGCCACTCGTGCCG
>NZ_LQPC01000056.1 GCF_002101705.1 Mycolicibacterium iranicum
TCCTCGTTGTGCACCAACCGCGGCGCCTCATCCAAATACTTCTTCGACAGATGATTCTTGAACATGTCCGGCGGCTCAACGATGTGATCATCCACGCTGATCAAAATCATCTCATCTTTATTCATTCTTGATTCCTTTCACGCCTACATGTGGGTGGGAAAAATCGGGTGCAACAGACTCTTTCAAGTCATCTCGGGTGGAAGACTGGCGTCTGGAAGCCGTCATCCTCGGGTCGAAAGGCGAGAACGACCGGCATTCCGGCGTGAAGGTGCTCGACCGAGCATTCCTCGATCACCGTCATCAGCCGTGGACCTTCGTCGAGATCAACCATCGCAAGGATGTACGGGGTACGCGCATCGAACGGGGCGGAGTTCTGGTGCACGACGCTCCAGGTGTAGAGCGTGGCGCGACCACTCGCCACAGTGGGGGACACGTCTTCGCTCCAGCAATGCGGGCAGAAGGGGCGCGAGTAGAAAGACTTCCGCCCGCATCCACCGCACGCATTGATCTGCAGGACATGATTGCTGATCGCCGACCACCAGTTTTCGCTGTCACAGTCGGTCGTAGGACGGTCGGGTGCGCTTGTCATCGTCACCTTCCGAGGATCATTGTCGCGCTGTGACTGAAGAAGCCACCCATTGCATGCACGCACGCCAGTCGGGCGTTCTCGACCTGCCGGGGGCCGCATTCGCCACGCAGCTGCCGAACCGCCTCCACCATGAGGAACATGCCGCGCATCCCCGGGTGGCATGCCGCAAGCCCGCCGCCGTCGGTATTCGTCGGCAGTGACCCGTTCGGCCTCAGCGCGCCCGATTCGAGGAACTTGCCGCCTTCGCCCTTGGCGCAGAAACCGAGATCTTCCACCGTGAGCAGGACGGTCGCGGTGAACGAGTCATACAGTTGACAGACGTCGATGTCTGCGGGTTCCACGCCAGCCTGGGCGAAGGCGCGGGGACCCGATATTGCGGCGGCCGATGTGGTGAAGTCGCCCCATTCGCTCATGCTGACGTGCGAAGTGGCATCCGCGGCGCCAAGTATCCAAATGGGTTCCTTGGCGCAGTCCCTCGCGACACGCTCGCTGGCGAGTACCACCGCCCCTCCGCCGTCGGTACGCAGACAGACGTGCTTTGTGGTGAATGGATCGGCGATCATCGGCGCGGTTGCGACGTCGTCGATCGTGAGCCTCTCGCGATCGAAAGCGTTGTCGTTTTTGGCTGCCCATTCGTGGGCCGCGACGGCGACCTCGGCGAGCTGGTCGGCGGTGGTGCCATAGTCGATCATGTGCCGACGGGCCGCCATGGCGTACTTCGCAATGAGGGTGGCTCCGTAGGGGGCCTCGTACTGCAGTACGCCGCCGGTGCCCATTGCGGCAGCCGAGCCACGCTGCCGGCGTTTCACGTCTGACCGCGCGGTGGAGCCGTAGGTGAGCAGCGCGACGTCGATCTCTCCGCTGGCGATCGCTGCCGCGGCGTGCCGCGCCATCACCTCCCACGAGGAACCACCGGTGTTCGTCGCATCGACCCAGACGGGCCGTAATCCCAGATACTCACTGACCTCAATGGGAGGCAACAGCGTGCCGTGGCCACCGAAACCCTCGACGGCATCCTTGGTCAAGCCTGCATCCGCGATGGCACGTCGTGACGATTGGGCCATCAGTTCCATCGCAGTCTTGTCCGGGACCCTGCCGCAATCGGACAGTCCGGCACCGACGATGGCGACTCGGCTCGCTGGCATAACCAATGAAAGCATACTGATAACGTCGTTTACGAATAGATGCAACGACGGTTCTCATTCGGCTAGCGTGGAGAACTGTGCCGGGATCCTTGCGAGCGTTGTTGGGTGGCGACAATGTGGTGCTGTGCCTCGCGCTGCTGAATTCTCGAACTCCGGATGTTCCCGCAATCGCTGCGACATGCGGATACGACGCCGTTTACGTCGACTTGGAACACACTTCGACGTCGTTGGAGACAGCCGGGTTGCTGTGTGCCAGTGCCTTGGGCGCGGGCATCGCGGGACTGGTGCGGGTGCCCTCCCTGGATCCCAGTGTGATCGCGCGAGTTCTCGACATCGGCGCCAGCGGAGTCATTGTGCCGCACATTAACTCGGCACACGAAGCGCGTGCGGTCGTCAGTGCTGCAAGATTTCCACCGATCGGCCACCGTTCGATATCCGGCCCGAATGCGCTCAGTGGATTCGCCCCTGTGCCAGCCACTGAATTGACCGCGATACTGGAGAGTCGCACAGTGGTCGCCGTCATGGTCGAAAGCCCTGAAGCTGTGGCTGCGGTGGACGACATCGCCTCTGTCGAGGGTCTCGACATGATCCTGATCGGCCCCAGCGATCTGACCGCCGAGATGGGCATCCACGGGGACTATGAGAATGAACGTTTCCATAATGCGGTAAAGTCCGTTGCAGCAGCTTGTCGAAACCACGGCGTGGCGCTCGGAGTGGCCGGAATCAAGTCCCTCGACCTGTTGGAACGCTTCGTCGACCTCGGTCTTCGATTCATCTCGGCAGGCACTGATGTGGGAATGATGACCGAGGCGGCCACACTTCGCGCACAGGCCCTGCGTGGACTCGACGGGCGGAGCGGTCGACACGACCGATGACCGAGGAAGTACACGAGGAGGACGGATGCCCACTGCGATCTATACCGACCAGGTCACGGACTCGATGGCGTGGACAGGCGCCGACTTCAGCAGCAAGGAGGACTTCTGCTTCGACCTGTCTTCGCGCAATGTGGCCGCCCTGGAATCGATCCTGGCAAGAACGGCGCACAAAAAGCGTGACGACATCACGGGCGACGACGTCCACCATCCCGACCTCGACGACGACCTCGCGCGCCTCTACCAGGACTTGATGTTCGGCAAAGGGTTGGCTTGTGTGAGAGGGTTCCCGGTCGAACAGCACTCGATCGAAGACCTCGAGCGCATCTACTGGGCCTTCTGCTGGCACCTCGGCTACCCGGTGTCGAACAATTCGTTCGGTCACCGGCTGGTTCGCGTTCAGGAGGAGATCCTGCCCAACGGAGTGCAGCCTGCACGCGGCACCAAGTCGCGAGCGGAATTGGCTATGCACAACGACGCCGCGGACATTCTCTCGCTGCTGTGTGTCTACCCGGCGTTCGAAGGAGGCGAAAGCCAATTCGCCAGCGGCCCCGCAGCGCACAACCGCATTCTCGCCGAACGGCCGGACCTGTTGGAGGTGCTCTACCGCGGCTTCCCGCACCACCGGCGAAGCGAACAACCAGACGATCAGCCGGATGTGACGCCGTACGACGTGCCGGTCTTTTCTCAGATCGACGGCCGCATCTGTCTCAATTTCACCTACAGCAGCATCCTGCCCGCGATGAAGACTCTGGGACGCGAGTTCACGCCTATCGAAGAGGAAGCGATCGAGCTGCTGCGCAATGTACTCGTAGAGCAGCAGGTCGAGTTCCGCCTCGAATCCGGTGAGGCTGCGGTCGCGAACAACTTTGCGATGTGCCATTCTCGCTCCGATTTTGTCAGCAGCAACGATCCAAAGAAGGCGCGGTGCTTCCTGCGAGCCTGGATGGAAGTGCCGCGCGAAGACCGGCGCCTACCGATGGGGCGCGAGTACTTTCACATGGAGAACAGGGATGGGCGCCTGGGCTACGACCCGGTCGAGGGCCGTGACGGAGCCATCGCGCAGAACGATTACAAGAACGTCGACGCCGCGCTCGCTGACATGTTCAAGGCCGCCCAGGCGAAGCCCAAGCCGAAGTCGTGACCAGAGTCCGTCCACGATTGGTCTTCGAACGGTGGACCGATCGCGTCGCGGGAGAGGTTCTCGAAGGCTCCGATATCGATGTGCTGCAGTTGGATCTGAGCGCCCCCGAAGTAGCGAATTGGGCAGCGCTGACGTCGGCGCACGGCTACCAGGTCGCAACCCGCACTGACGTTGCGGCGTTTGCGGGCGGTGCGCAGTGGCTGGCCGGCCAGAGGTTGGTGGAGCGGTGCGAACAGTTGCTCGCCGTCTGCTCGGCGGGCGCGGGATACGACGTCATCGATGTCGACGCCTGCACCCGCGCGGGAATCGCAGTGTGTAACAACTCCGGACCTGGCGCCGAGGCGGTGGCCGAGCACGCACTGGGCTTCATGCTCGATCTCGCGAAGCGAATCACCGTCGCGGACCGGGCCCTACGCACCGGACCGATCGGTGATCGGCTCAGATTGCGCGGGAGCCAGTTGCTCGGAAAGACACTGGGCGTGGTGGGGCTCGGCGCGATAGGCGGCAGGCTGGTCGAGCTGTGTGCGCCATTCGATATGGACGTCGTGGTCTTCGACCCCTACCTCGACGACATCACTGCCCAGGCCCGCGGAGTGCGCTCGGTATCCCTTGCCGAACTGCTCGAGCGGTCGGATTTCGTGCAGGTGACCTGTCCGCTCACGAAGGAGACCGAAGGTTTGTTCGGAACGGAGCAATTCGACGCGATGAAGCCAACGGCATTCTTCATCACGACGGCAAGGGGTCCCGTGCATGACGAAGCCGCGTTGCTCGAGGCGCTGGTTGCCGGGAGTATCGCGGGCGCGGGCCTGGACGTATTCCACGAAGAGCCCCCGCGGCAGGACAATCCACTGTTGAAGCTCGACAACGTCGTGGCGACGCCGCATACCGCCGGCATCACCGTAGAGGCTGCCCGCGACATTGCTATCGCGACCGCCGAACAGTGGCAAACGATCTTCAATGGGGGAGTGCCACCGAGGCTGCTCAATCCTGAGGTGTGGCCTCACTACTGCGACCGTTTTGAAGAAATACTCGGCGTCAGGCCGCAGGCCGTAGCCGCTGGAAAGGGGGCGTGAGCTGATGGCGACTTACGAGACCATCGAGGTCGATATCCGGGGCCACACCGCGTGTGTGACCTTGAACCGGCCCGAGGTCCTCAACGCGATCAACGATGAGATGATCGCGGAGCTGGCGGAAGTCTACGCGGACGTCGAACGGTCTCAGGACATCTGGACGGTCATCATCACCGGCGCAGGCCGCGCCCTGTGTGTCGGTGCCGACGTGAACAAGGCTGCCGAACACGACACGGAGAACGCGGCCGGGATCGACAACCAAGGTGAGCCGATATTGAGTTCGCTGCGGCAGTGGGACGCGCCGCAGGAGGCGACCCCGCCCTGGCTGCACATGACCAAGCCGATCATTTGCGCGGTCAACGGGATCGCCTGCGGTGCGGGGATGGATCTGGTCACCACGGCCGACATCACCATTGCCTCCGAGCGGGCATCGCTGATGGACCCACACGTCAGCATCGGGGTGACCTCCGGTCGGGAGGCGGTGCGACTTGCCAGGATTCTGCCGCTTCCGGTGGCGATGCGTCTGGTCCTGATGGGCAAGCATGAGCGACTCGACGCGCAACGCTGCTTCGACCTGGGCGTGTTCACCGAAGTCGTCGCGCACGACACCCTGATGGAGCGCGCCTGGGAGATCGCCGACGTGATCAACTCCAATGCTCCCTTGGCCGTCCGCGGTTCGCGTATGGCCGTACGTAAAGGACTGACCTTGCCCATCTATGAAGCCGAGCTGCTGGCCGAGAACTACAGGATGAAAGTCGCTCTGACCAAGGACGCGGTGGAGGGCCCGCGGGCGTTCTTGGAAAAGCGTGCACCCGATTGGAAGGCACTCTGATAGCAAGCGTTACCGAGGTAGGCCAAGTCCGCGTTGCGCGATGATGGTGCGCTGTACCTCGCTGGTCCCCGCATAGATGGTGGTGCCGAGCGCAAAGCGCAACGTGTGGTCGAAGCGTCCATTCTCGGGGGCTGTCGGCTCGAGGTAGCTGCGCAGCGCATCCGGTCCGACAAGCTCGACGATGTCCTGGCTGGCTCGCTCAAGCGCCTCCGTGCTGAACACCTTGGACATGGGACCTTCGGCGACCGGCACTTGCCCTTCTTCGACCATCCACACACATCGGCGCTGCAGCAGCATCGACACCTCGAGTTCCATTGCCGCCCGTGAGATTCGGCGTCGAACATCCTGGGCTTCGATGGGCGGCGCACCGCCCGGTTCGGACGGAGTCGCAGCCCACTGTTCGGCGTGATACAGAAGCCGGGCCAGGTGCGGGCCCCACCCCGACGCGTGCTCATCCTGCAGTGACAGGCCGAGTACCTGCCAGCCACCGTCGACCTCTCCGATGCGCCACTCGTCCCCGATGCGGACGTCACTGTAAAACGTGATATTGGTGCGTTCCCCCGACAGCGTCCACACCGCCTGAGCCGCAAACCCTTCCGCGCTGCAGGGGACGAGGAACATCGTAAGGCCCTTGTGCTTCGGCTTGTCAGGATTGGTCCGCGCCAGCAGGAAGATGTAGTCGGCGATGTGACCGTTGGTCGTGAACATCTTCGATCCATTGATCACCCAGTCATCGCCTTCACGAACCGCCTTGGTGGCGGCCGCGGCCACGTCGGACCCGCATTCGGGCTCGGTGAAGCCGAGTGCGATGGTGATATCGCCCCGCATCGCGCCGGCCAGGATCCGATCCTTCATGGTTGGCGTACCGACCTGGTGAATGATCGAGGCCACCATCCGGGTGGTCTCGGACAGATAGACGGGTGCGTCGAAGCGCATCATCTGCTCTTTGAGAACCTGGGCGTCCCAGGCATTTCGATTTTGTCCACCGAACTCCTCGGGCCAGTCCGGCGCGAAGTAGTGCTCCCCGACAAGACCCTTCGCGAAGTCGTCGTCGTGCGCGACACCGCTGCGGTATATCCGCTCCTCTGTCTCGGGGGTGAGGACCTTTCGCAGGTGCGCGCCGACCTCATCGCGGAAGGCCGCAGTCGCCGGGTCGAGTTGAAAGCGCATGTCGTTGCCCAATCTTGTGCGGGGAGGCAGTCGCAATGCCACCTAAACGATAATGCTAATCTCAAATCTGAGAATAATCATATCCGCCTGTGACGGGATGGACGTCGTGGATCTGACCTTAACTGAAGAGCAGCGGCAGCTTGTTGACTCGTTTGCGGCGCTGTTCACCCGGGAATCGTCGTCCGATAGGGTCCGAGCGGCCGAGCCCCTTGGCTTCGATCGGCAGCTGTGGGAAGCACTTCGGGGTACTGGGGTCATCGACATGGCGCTCGCGGAGGCCGACGGCGGCTGGGGCGCCTCCGTCACCGACCTTGCACTCGTCGCGGAACAGTTCGGCCGTACGGTCGCCTCGGTGCCCATGATCGAGGCACAGGTTGCCGCGCGCATTCTGGCCGCTGCAGGCGATGGGGAAGGCCTCGCCACTGCGTTGGAGGGCCGGAGCCTCGTTACCTTCGCCCCTAGGCAAGGCAGCGGTGCCCTGTTGCCCGTGGTCCCAGGAGCTGCGGTCGCCGACACCGTGGTGGTCTTCGTCGACGGACAGTTGCTCGCGGTTCCGATCTCCGGCGCCCGCCAAAAGGTCGCAAACCTGGGCTCGATGCCTCTGGCGGATGTTGTCGTCGGTACCGACGCTGCCGTGCTTGCCGAGGATGGCGACGCTCGCCAAATGTATGACGAGGCGCTCAACCTGTGGCTGACTTTGACTGCGTCGGCGCTCGCAGGCGCCGCGGCCAAAGCGGTGGAGATGGCCGCCGAGTACGCCAGGCAGCGCCACGCATTCGGCACCCCTATCGGCACCTTTCAGGCGGTATCCCATCCCCTTGCCGACAGCGCAACCGCTGCCGATGGAGCACGATTGTTGGCGCTGGAAGCCGCATGTGCGTTCGAGGACGAACCGCAACGAGTCACCGAACTGGCTGCGATGGCCTTCGCGTTCGCCTACGAGTCGGCGCGCGACGCGACCCGCCGCAGCCTGCACATCCATGGCGGCTATGGGTTCGGGATGGAGGGCGACATCCAACTGTTCTACCGGCGCGTCCGCGGCTGGGCGCTGGTTTTCGGCGACGCCAACGTCGCCTTGGACCGCGTCGCCGACGCTCGCTACGGCGTAGTCTCAGCCTGATCCGGACGGGGCGTCAGGATTGCAAAGCTCAACGTCGCGCGCGCTGCCAGGCGCTCGCGGCCGACGTCGAGAACATCCACAGCGACCACGACCGACCGGCGTCCCTTTCTGACAAGCGTTGCCACCGCCCGGGCGGGGCCCTCGATGATGGGCGCCAGGTAATGGATTGTCATGTCCGCGGTCCCGACGCCGGCGCCGCGGTCGGCTATCGCAAAGGCCAGCCTTCCGGCAGCAACGTCGATCAGCGTCGCAACCAGCCCGCCCTGCAAGGCACCGCGAACATTGATCAGGTCGGGCCGGTTGTGCAGATCAACGACGACCATCTCATCGGTTTCGAGTACGTCGTAGAACGGCATGGTGCCGAAGAGATGACCAGGGATGGTAACGGGCATCGGTTGCGGCGCAGGCAAATCGACGTCACCCCAAGCCGTCACTGCTCGGCTCTCACCTGGTTTTTGAGCGCAAGGACCACCGGGGGCGCGTCGCGCCAATCCGGGACGCCGTTTTCCGGTCCTGCGGTCGCACGCCCGTCTTCGCGCACCTGTGCCCAGTGCGAGTGATTGAGTTGGTGGAGCGTAAAGCACGCCTGCAGCGAGTTGTAGAAGCCCATGTTGTCGACCGTTTGATTGACGGACTCCTTGATCAGCAGCGCAGCCATGGTGGGTACGTCGGCGATCCTGCGAGCCATCTCGAGAGTGCGGTCGGCCAGTTCTTCACGGCCGAAGACCTTGCTGACCATGCCGAGGCGATGCGCCTCGTGGATGTCGATCGCATCGCCGGTAAGCATCAATTCTTTGGCTTTTCGGGGTCCGAATTCCCAGGGGTGTCCGAAGTACTCCATCCCGCACATTCCCAGCCGGGTCCCTACGACATCTGCGAACCGGACATCGTCGCTGCCGACGATCAGGTCGCATGCCCACATCAGCATCAAGCCGGCCGAGAAGACGTCTCCGTGCACTTGGGCGATGGTGATCTTGCGCAGATTGCGCCACCGCAGCGTGTTCTGGAAAAAGTAGTGCCACTCCTGCAGCATGCATTTCTCCGCGCCCTCCCGGCTGCCTCCATTGATCGACGCTGTCGGGTGCTGGTCGGGGCCAGGCAGATACTCGCTGATGGCTTGTTTGGAGCCGATGTCGTGGCCGGAGGAGAACATCTTGCCTTCACCGGCGAGGATGATGACGCGGACGGTGTCGTCGGCTTCTGCGGCACCGAACGCCTCGTCGAGTTCGACCAGCATGCCGCGGTTCTGGGCGTTGCGTTGATCCGGTCGGTTGAGAGAGATTCGCACGATTCGGCCGTCGTCGAAGGTCTGCCACTTCAAGAACCGGTAGTCGCTCACTATTCTCCCTCTGACTGCTGTGGTAATGATGTTACCGCTAATCGAGAAGCAATATTCTCACAAGTTCACGGGAGAATCGACATGGTGGTCGCCGACCGCAAGCCGCGGGTAATTCTCTGGGGCCCGGGCCAAGTGGGGATCGGCGCGCTGCGCGCCACCATCGCCCACCCTGGGCTTGAGCTGGTTGGGCTCGTGGTTCACTCGGAATCGAAGGACGGGCGCGATGCAGGAGATATCTGCGGGATGCCGGAGACCGGGGTGATCGCTACCCGGGACATCGATGCGGCACTGGCTGTGGAGGCCGATGTGGTGGCCTTCTTCGCATCAGGCGACTACCGGTACCGGGAGGCGGCCGAAGACGTCGCACGGTGCCTGCGAGCCGGCAAGAACGTCGTGTGCACGTCGCTGGTGCCGCTGTGTTACCCGCCTGCGGCGGATCGGGAAACCGTCGAGTTGCTTGAGCAGGCGTGCCGCGACGGCCACACCAGCCTGTTCAACAGTGGCGTGGATCCCGGCTGGGCGAACGACGTTATCGCGTTGACGATGACGGGATTCAGCTCGCGGGTCGACACCATCACCATGCTCGAGATCCTCGATTATGGCCCCATCGCTCAGCCCGAGATCATGTTCGACTTCATGGGTTTCGGTCATCCACCCGACTACCCGGCCCCGCTGTTCGACACGACCCGCCTTGCCGCACTCTGGGCCCCGATCGTGCACCTTGTCGCCGATGGTGTCGGGCTGCCGCTCGACGACGTCGTCACGACCATCGACAAGTGGCTCGCCACCGAGCGGTATGAGGTGGCGTCCGGTTGGGTGGAACCAGGGACCATGGGCGGGATGCGGTTCAAGCTCGCAGGCATGGCCGAGGGGGAGGAACGCATCGTCCTAGAACACGTCACCCGCATGGGTGAGCAGTCGGCACCGGACTGGCCGCGGCACCCGTCACCACACGGTGGATATCGCGTGATTGTCGATGGGTTGCCCACCTACACAGTGGATATCGAGATGCACGGTCGCGGCGACAACATGCGCGGGCTCACCTACGCGACGGTGATGCGTGAACTGAATGCCATTCCGGCGGTCATCGCCGCTCCGCCGGGGTTGCTGTCGACGCTCGATCTTCCTGTTGTCACGGGACCGATGCGTGGCGGGGACTGGCAGGGCGTGTTTCCGCGAAAGGTGGGCGCGTGAAAAGCCCTGAAGTCCCCCGTGTTTCCGACGATCTGTGGACGGTGATGAGTACCGCGACCGCGGTTCGCCGGTACCGGGACGAGCCCGTGCCCCATGAGGTGCTCGACAGATGCCTGCTGGCGGCGTCGTGGGCGCCCTCGGGCGGAAACCAGCAGCCGTGGCGATTCGTGGTAATCCGTTCTGCTGAACTGCGCGACGTCATTACCAGGGCCGCCCGGTCCACGTGGGAGGTCATGAAGGACTTCTACCGCATTCCAGACCTCGGAGAGGGCGCTGATGACCCGAAATCGCGGGTCTTGCGGACGATGGCCGAGCATATGGATGTCGGCGGCGCCGCCCCGGAGTTGGTCCTGTTCTGCGTGCAACCACAGAGGGGAACCACTGAGTTGCAACAAGCCGGGTCGATCTTTCCCGCTGTGCAGAACTTTCTCTTGGCGGCGCGTGCCCAGGGCCTCGGTGCGGCGATCACCCTGTGGCACGGCCACTGCGGTGATGAATTGCGGGCGTCGATCGGGATTCCCGACGACTGGCACATCGCCACGCTGTTGACGGTCGGCTGGCCCAAGGGAGGTCACCACGTCGTACGACGGAAGCCGCTGACGGCGGCCGCCGTCGTCGACCGGTGGGACCAGCCCTGGACCAGTGCGCGCTAGGACAAGCCGAAGAAGTTCTTGGCGTTGGTGGACAACACCTTTCGCTTCGTCGCCTCATCCAAGCCCGCTGTCGCCTTGTTGGCGACGTCGGTGCTGTGGGGCCAGTTGGTGTCGTTGTGGGGGTAGTCCGTTTCGAACATGAGCTGGTCCTCGCCAACGAGATCCAGGATGCGAAACGCGACGGGATCGCCGAAAGTGGAGAACCAGATGCGGCCGGGCACCTGGGTGCTGGGTGGCTCGGTCAGGAGGGGATGGATACCGCCCCATGCGCGGCGGTCCTCCCACACCTCGTCGACACGCTGCAGGTAATAGGGGATCCATCCGGCCTGGGCTTCGGCGAAGGCGATCTTGAGGGCGGGGAACTGCTTGAGCTTGGCCGAGAACAGCCAATCGACCAGTGCGATGGTGCAGTTGACGGCCATCAAGGCGCTCGTCACGACATGCGGTGAGTCGGGGGAGGACTTGGTCAGCGACGAACTGGACCCGATGTGCAGCATGATGCCCACCTGATTGCGCTCGCACGCCGCGAAGAACGGATCCCAGTAGCCGCTGTGAATCGACGGTAGATCAAGTCGCGCGGGAAGTTCGGAGAAGCACACGGCCGGCATGCCCTTGGCGGCGACACGCTCGACCTCTTGGGCGGCCAGGTCGACGTCCCACAGCGGAATGATCCCGAGCGGGATCAGGCGGCCGTTCGAGCTGCCGCCCCATTCGTCGATCTGAAAATCGTTGTAGGCCTGCACACACAGCAGTGCGAGATCTTTGTCCTTCGCGTGCAGGAAGCGTTGTCCACAGAACCTCACGAGGGTATTGGGAAAACATGCGGAGGCTTCGATGCCGGCGATGTCCATGTCCGCGAGGCGGTCCGCAGGTCGGTAACACCCGGGACGCATTTCGTCGTAGGTGATCGGGTCGGTGGTGAGCTCGTCGATCTCGTACCCTGCCGCAGCACTGATCAGCGGGATCGGGATCACGGCATCTTCGTAGTGCCAGATGTCCGCTTCCCGGCCGTCCTCATCGTCGACGAACGCAACGTCGGAGGTCACCGTCGGATCCATCCGGCCCCGGTGCCGGACAATCCGCGGTCCGATGTCCCGGTAGCGCTCCGGAAGTCGACTAGTCCACAAGTCAGCGGGTTCGACCAGGTGATCGTCCGGCGAAACGATCATGATGTCTGTGCTCAAGGCTGTGCTCCTTCGAGGACCGCGTGCTGCTCTCGGCGATCGCCATAAATCATTTCCATAAACGAGAATGAACGTTTTCAGGGTAGCGCATCGCTCCAAGATGGGCGCAGCTCGTCGGTCCGCCGATCAAGAACGGCCAATGACGAATCTGGCGAATCGACATACACGTGTAGGTAGATCGATAATTCTCGGCGAGATCGCGTATTCTCGTCTCATCATGATGGCAAAACGCAAGGGTGCGCGCGACGCCGACGACGTCCTCGAGATCGTCGACGCCGAGGTTGAGATGCCCACGACATGGCAACAGCGGACGATCGAGCGGCGCCTGAGCACCGCCCGGGCACGCGCCCTGGCGCGGAGTTCCAGGTTCCTCGCGACGGCACTGGAGCTGATCGAGGAGTCCGGGCGGGCCGACTTCACGATCCAGACCTTGATCGACAGGTCGAACCTCAGCCTGCGGGCGTTCTACCAGCATTTCGCGGGCAAAGACGAACTGTTGCTGGCGCTCTACGAGAACGTCACCAGTCAGTTCACCGAGAGCATCCGCCAAGAGGTCGCCGCGGCAGACGGGCCGATGGAGCAGCTCGAGGCGTTCTGCCGCGGATTCCTGTCGCGGGCCGAATCGTCAGAAGCGGTCGGCGGTCGCGTCATGACGATCTACAACCTCAGCCTGGAGATCGAGCGCCCGGAAGACTTCGCAAAGATCTGGGAGCCGCACCAAAAGTTGCTGACCAAGATCTTGACGGCGTGCTCGCGGGCCGGGTTGGTGCGTAAGGACCTTTCGCTCGCGCAGATGACCACGCTGCTCAATTCGACGCTGACTGCGCTCGCGCAGATCGGTGTCTTCCAGCTGGGCATCAAGGGCACCAACCTGAGTGAAGAGCAGTTGTGGGCGTGGTGCAGGCAAGCGGTGTCGCCACCGGCCGAAGAAGTGAAGCCGCCCACACGTACCAAGGGTTCGGCGTCGCCGAGGCGCTCAAGGACGGCTGCAAGCTGACCGCCGCGCGGCGACGATAGTCGAGAGGGTACGTTCTCACTGGCAAGAGGGGACGGCCGGTGGATTTTGGAGATGTCACACCAGACAAGGCTGCAATAATCCTGCATCCGTCGGGCCGTGTCGTCACCTTCGGGGAACTCGACGCGAGCGCGAACAAGCTGGCGCACTACCTCCGTGCTCACGGGCTGATGGCAGGCGACACCGTCGCCGTGCTGATGGAGAACAACGAATACATCCATGCGGTGATGTGGGCTGCACACCGTAGCGGGTTGTACTTCACTCTGATCAACTCACATCTGACTGCGCAGGAGGCCGCCTACGTCGTCCACGACTGTCGTGCCCGGGCGCTCATATCGTCCCGCGCGATGCTGGAAGTGTGTGCCGCACTAGAACAGTACTTGCCCGAAAGCCTGCCGGCTGTTGCGCTCATTGCGGACGCAGAGCTAGATGGCTGGCAACGATACCCGGAATGTGTTGCGCAAGAGCCCATCCGGTTCACACCGGGCGCGCGCGAGGGTCAACTGCTGCAGTACTCCGCCGGCAGCACCGGTCGGCCGAAGGGTATTCGACGCCCGCTGGCTACCGGGCGCTCGAAGCGCGCCACCCTCCCGACACCGGTCTTCACAGCGCTTGGGGTGACGCCGGACTCGGTCTACCTCAGTCCAGCGCCGACGTATCACACGGCTCCGGCGATGTGGACGATGTCGGCGCAAGCGATCGGAGCCACGACCGTGATGATGGAGCGCTTCGATCCCGAGGGTGCCCTCGACTGTGTTGACCGCTATCAGGTGACGCATGCGCAGTTCGTGCCGACGATGTTCGTTCGGATGCTGCGGCTACCAGACCACGTAAGGCGTCGCTTCGATCTGTCGAGTCTTCAACGGGTCATCCATGCCGCTGCTCCGTGTCCGCCTGTCATCAAGCACCAGATGCTCGAGTGGTGGGGGCCGATCATCGACGAATACTACGGATCCTCGGAAGGCGCTGGCATTTCGTTCATCCGGGCCGAAGAGTGGCTCGAAAGACCGGGATCGGTGGGCAAGCCGATACTGGGCCGTCCACACATTCTCGATGACGACGGCGATGAGTTGCCCCCGGGTCGAATCGGGGATGTGTACTTCGAGGGTGGGTACCCGTTCGAGTACCTGAACGACTCCGCAAAAACAGCGTCGTCGCGATCAGCGCAGGGCTGGGTTACCGTCGGCGACATCGGATATCTCGATGATGATGGCTATCTCTTCCTCACGGATCGTCGACACCACATGATCATTTCGGGCGGGGTCAACATCTACCCGCAGGAAATCGAGAACGTGCTCATCGGCCACCCGTCGGTCGCCGATGTGGCGGTGTTCGGTGTTCCCGACGATGACCTCGGGCAGCGGGTGATGGCCGTCGTCGAGTTGACTGATCCCAGTCGTGCCGGCGAGGCGGTGTCTGCAGGGTTGATGTCCTGGGCCCGGGATCGCCTGGCACGCCACAAGCTCCCGCGCGAGGTGATCTTCGAGCCACACCTGCCTCGAACTGATGCCGGCAAGCTCTACAAGAACAGGCTCATTGCGAAGTACGGCAAATCAGCGCCAGCCTGAGTCACCAAGACGGGATGGGTGCGCACACGCGGTTGGGTGGCGAACCGCTGCGTCGCTGCGACTCGCTTTGCGCAGCAGCGGAGCGACCTGCTGCGCTCAGCGGTATTCGGGATTGGCGAAGTCGTAACGGCATCCTGCGTCCCACCCGGAGCGGATGTTGCCGTGGGCGGGAATCCCGCCGGCAGTTCGGAGCATCTGGGCCACGTGCATCAGGTTCCACGTCATGAAGGTGGTGTTGCGATTGGTGAAGTCGTTTTCCGGACCGCCCGATCCCGGGTCGAGGTAGGACGGGCCGGGCCCCGCCTCGCCGATCCACCCCGCGTCGGCTTGTGGCGGGATGGTGTAGCCGATGTGTTGCAGCGTGTAGAGCACGTTCTGGGCGCAGTGTTTGACACCGTCTTCGTTGCCGGTAATGAGGCACCCGCCCACGCGGCCGTAGTACAGATATTGTCCGGCGTCGTTGAGCAGATGCGATCCGCCGTAGAGGCGCTCGTGCACTTGCTTCATCACTGAGCTGTTGTCGCCCAACCAGATTGGTCCTGCAAGCACCAGAATGTCGGCGGCCAGCACCTTCTCGAAAATCATCGGCCAATCGTCGACGGTCCATCCGTGTTCACGCATGTCCGGCCAGACCCCAGTGGCGATGTTGTGGTCGACGGCGCGCACCACGTCCACCTCGACGCCGTGCTTGGTCATGATCTGTGTGCTGATGTCGACCAGCCCCTGGGTGTTGCTGGGCTCTGGAGAGCGCTTCAATGTGCAGTTGATGAACAATGCTCGTAGTCCAGTGAAGTCGTACGGCTGATCGGTCATTTCGACCTGCTCCTTACGTTGTGAACCTGGGGTGATGGCAACGTCGTTTCGCGGTGTGTTCTCACCCCGCGCGACGGCGTACCGCCACCGTGGTGCGGCTCCGGTTCTCGGCGTCGGTATGTCTAAGTGTGTGACGGCTACCTAAGCGTTACACGCCTGGCGCCTCGCAATGCCTCGACGCGCAAGAGCAGGCGAGCGCGACGCGGGGTCGCGTCGTTCGTAGCGTGCGGTCATCGGTGCTGACGTTGGATCCGGTACACCGTTGCGGGGGGAAGATTGCGTGGTGTCCAGCCGACTCGCGTGGCCTGTAGTTGCAGGCAGTGGAGCATTTTCGGACGAACGGGGCATTTTGGACCGTAGGTGAACTGGTAGAAGCATCCTTGCGGGCCGAGCAGCGCGAACGCTGTCGAGAGCACTCCGGACACCTCGCCTTTTGGCATGGACAATATCGGTAGTCCGCTGATGACGGCGTCGACGTCGCTAGTACCACTCAGCTGCCATGGGTCGGTGGCGGCGTTGGCACGCACAACTTGGACGTCCTCGAATCGGGCCGTGAGCAGGTCGGCGAACGCAGGGTCGGCCTCCACCACCGTCAGGTGGGATGGCGGTAGGCCACGGGCCAGCAGCTCGCGAGTAAAAGCGCCGGTGCCCGGTCCGAGTTCGACTACGCGGTCCGACGCGGAGATATCCCTAGTGATGAGACGGGCCAGCGCACCGCTGGACGGCGCGATGGCGGCGGTCCGTAGTGGGTGTTGCAGCCACGAGCGGAGAAAGGTCGTCGCGTCACTGCGCGCTCCGCGGCCGGAGTCGGCTGCGGGGCCGGATCTCGTGCTTGCCCCACCTGAATGGAAAGTAGGGTTATGGCCATGAGTCGCCGCATATTTCGCGCGAAGCCCCCGTGTCTCGCAGAGTGTCATGGTGTTATTGGACCCGCGGCTTCGGGTAGCTACCAGGGTCGGGCGGTCCGAGGATCACATCTCCTCGGGCTGACGACACGTCACATCGCCTGCTGTTCGATCGCCTGGTGAATGGTGCGCACGCTCGGGCGAAATCCGAGCCGTCGCGCGAGGCCGCCGTCCATCTGCAAATGCCAGGGATTTTCGAGCGCCCTCGACGATGACTCTGCGGCGCCGCCGGCTAACTCGACGAGCTCGTAGAGCGATATCGGCGCGTCGTCGGTGATATTGACGACGAGGCGATCCATTGCCCCGGCGAGTGCGAGACGCGTGGCCACCGCGATGTCTCGGTGATGAATGAGGCTCATCCTCTGCGCGGGATGGAATGCTGCGCTCGCGACGAGCTCGGGCAGTGAGTTCAGGTGGCCGTCGCGATCGCCGTAGACGAACCCGTAGCGCTGGATGCTCCAGGTCAGAGTGCCACTGCACAAGACTCTTTCGGCCGCCAGCTTACTCGCCGGGTAGGCGTGCTGCGGGTCGGTCGTATCGCCTTCACGACTCGGTCGGGTGCTGTCGGCGTTATAGACGTGCGAAGTGCTGGCCATGATGAAGCGCGCTCGCGGTGCGTGACGCTCTGTCGCGGAGATGAGGTTGCGGGTTCCTTCGAGGTTCGTCCTCCAGATCAGGTCGGAATCCGTTGTGCGGAAGGCCGCAGCAAGATGAATGATCGCATCGACCCCGTTCACCGCTGACGCCAGTGACTCGGCGTCTGCTAAGTCGCCGATCACCTCCGTCACTTCCCGCGGCACCGAGTTTTCGCGCCGTACGATGGCGCGGCACTCGTGGCCGTCCTCGACGAGGCGCGGTATCAGTCTTGCGCCCACCAGACCGGTCGCTCCCGTGACGAGGATCTTCATCAAAAACCCTTTCCCAGTTGCCGCTCGAGTCGTTCGGTCGCAGCCTTGAGTACACGTACGGTGATCTCGATGTCCTGAGTTTCGATTCCGCCGAAGGCAACGGCATGTATCGAATTCAGGTCGGGTAGCTCGTGCCACAAAGCTTCACCGATCGCCGTGAGCCGCAGCAGCTTACGTCTCTTATCGGTGCTGTCGGGTGTCTGCTCGACGAGCTTCTTCCGAACAAGGGTGACAACGACCGAACTCAGTGTCGCGCGTTCGACGTGCAGCACGCGTTGCAACTCGCGTTGGTGAGTGGGTCCCGCATGAGCCAGCTGATAGAGGATGTACCACTGGGTGGCGCCGAGATCATGCGGTCGCAGAGCGTCCTCCATGACCGCGCGGGCGGCGAGGTAGCACCGCTTGGTCCACGCCCCAACCGTGTCGTGTTGGACCGCCATTCTGTCAGGCACCAGACAATACTGTCTGCTAGCAGACTAAAAGTCAATCAGCAGTGCCCATTGGCGAAACCGCGCTTCCCCCAGGGATATTCGTCGGTGCGCCTCGGCTATTGCCGCTCCGACCCACGATCGGGGGTGTGCGAGTCCCTGGATGTTCCCTCCGAACGCAGCCAGAATGGCGAAATGGATCAACGTCAATTCGCTGAGTTCCTGCGCAGCCGCCGCCTGGCGCTGACTCCCGAAGACGTCGGGTTGCCCGGCGGCCCGCGGCGTCGGACGACGGGGTTACGTCGTGAAGAAGTTGCCTCGCTCGCGATGATCTCGACCGATTATTACTGCCGAATGGAACAGCAGCGCGGCTCACAGCCGTCGCTGGAGGTGGTGGCCTCGCTGGCGAAGGCGCTGCGACTGTCGCTGGACGAGCGTGATCATCTGTTCCGACTGACCGGTCACAATGCTCCTGCCCGCTCTGCGGGTGGCAACGAGGTCAGCGCTGCGATGATGCGCATAGTGGACCGACTGCAGGACACTCCTGCGCAGGTGATGTCCGCATTGGGGGAGACTCTGGTTCAAACGCCGCCGGCGCGCGCGCTTCTCGGTGACGAGACCAGGTATGAAGGAATGTCCCGCAGCGTCCTCTACCGGTGGTTCACCGACGAGGAGGCGCGCCGCGCATACCCGGGCGAGGATCATCTGAAGGTCGGGCGGTCTTTCGTAGCGGGCGCTCGCGTCGCGTACGTGCGGGATGGCGCGACATCACGGGCCGCCCAGGTGATCGACGCGCTACTGGAGCGCAGCTCGGAGTTCGCTGAGCAGTGGGCACAACACCGCGTAGAACAGCCTCACGAGCTCGCGAAGCGAATTGTGCACCCGAAGTTGGGTGTGCTTGACCTTCAGTGCCAAGTTCTCCATGACGTGGCGCAACTTCATACGCTGCTGGTGTTCACCGCGGACCCCGGAACCGCCAGCCATGCCAAGCTCGCGGCACTCTGCGCGGCGCCGCACGAGTACCAACGCGACCAACTCGCCCAACCGTTCGTGCAGATGCGCCGATGACGTAACGGTCTGAAAACGAGGACTGCCGCGAGCAGGCGTCAGCTCTCGAATCGGTGGTGGCCTATGACCGACAGCAACTGCAGGGTCGTGTCGTCAGCCGAACCTGGAATCGCGTAATAGATCACCACCCGCTGGCTGCGGTCGGTCACCGTGAGTATCTCCCGTTGCAACTCGAGCGGGCCGAGGGCCGGATGGATGAAACGACGCGGCTCGATGGTGAAGGGGCCGTCCCTCGGCTCATCGCTTCTCCAGAGCGCGGCGAACTCCACACTCCGAGTGAGCAGGGTCTCGATAAGACCCTCGACAGACCGGCTGGCGTGCGCACCGGACTGCGCACGCCGCAGGTCCGCGGCGATTTCCACACCGATCGCACGATGATCGGACGGCGCGTAGCGCTCCCGCTCGCGGGCGTCGAAAAACCAGCGATAGTAGCCGCTGCGTGCCCGTCCGCGATGTCTCGTTAGATCGCCGACCAGCGATGTGGAAGCCGGTGTCTGCCAGAGCACTTCGCCTATCGATCCGACAGAGTGCGCAGGGATGTCGGCGAGCCTGTCGAGCAGCAGCATCACTCCTGGATCGACGTGCGCGCAGCCCTCGTCTTCGCCGGCGGAGTAACCGGCTGCCGCGAACATCCTGTCGCGTTCCTCCCGCGTGAATCGAAGGCCGCGTGCTATGCCGGCCAATGTGGACGGCGATGGATGAGGCCTGGATCTGCTGTCTTCCCGGGACCGCTCCAGCCTGCTGTAGTAGGCGGGCGATATTGAGCAGAGCTGTGCGACTTCCTCGCGGCGAAGCCCTGGCGTGCGCCGTCGTCTGCCACGGGCGAATCCGACGTCTTCGGGCTGTAGGACTCGGCGACGCGTTCGAAGCATGTCCGCTACCCGGTCGAGATCCACTTCCGGAAACGTCACAGGAAGATGATGCGGCGGCGATGACGATCTGAGGAAGGACCTGACCATCCGCGGATCCGCGATCCATGGACGCTCAGCCAGGGAGCGTCGATCAGGGGATGACCGAGCCCTGCATCCGGCTCCAGGAACGTGCCAGGGTCGAAGAACAACAGCAACGCCGCTATCTAGGCAAGGAGACCACAGTGGGTCGCAAATCGCAGGTTGTCGTGCCCAACATGAAGGGCCGTCTGGCCGTCATCACAGGAGCCAGCGACGGCATCGGCTACGCCCTCGCGAGCAGACTAGCCCGTGCCGGCGCCGACCTGGTGCTGCCCGTGCGCAACCTCGATAAGGGCCGCAGGGCTGTCGAGCAGATCCGCGCCCTCGCTCCCGGTACAGACATCGAGCTTCTTACGATGGACCTGTCGTCGTTGCAGTCGGTTGCCGATTGCGCCGAGCGCCTCTTGCAGGCCGGGCGCCCGATCAACGTGCTGATCAACAACGCCGGAGTGATGAGTCCGCCGCATCGGCAGAAGACGGCGGATGGTTTTGAACTGCAGTGGGGGACAAATCATCTGGCACACTTCGCGCTCAGTGCCCGGCTACTTCCTCTCCTGAAGGCCGGCGGTGCGCGGGTTACCACCCAGTCGAGCGTCTCTGCGCAGATGAACGGAATCAACTGGAACGACCTCAACTTCGAGAAGTCCTATTCCGAATCAAAGGCCTACAGCCAATCCAAGATCGCCAATCTCATGTTTGGATTGGAGCTCGAGCGTCGTAGCGGTGCCGCAGGCTGGGGCATCTCCAGCAACGCATCGCACCCCGGCGTGACGCCCACCAATCTCCTGAGGGCTCAGCCGCACATGGGACGCTCCCGAGACACTCTGGGTTTCCGCATGGTCGAGACCTGCTCCCGACTCGGCCTGCTCAATCGGACTGCTGAGGAAGGAATGTTGCCCGCGCTCTACGCCGCGACGCATCCACAGGCCGAAGGTGGCAAGTTCTACGGACCCAGCGGGTTTCTCCACTTGTCGGGTGACCCTGCCGAACAGAAGGTATATCGACCGGCTCGTGACGCGGACGAGGCTGCACGGCTGTGGGATGTGTCCGAGAAGCTCGTGGGCGTCCAGTTCGCCACGCGCTGAACCGGCTGGTTTGCCGGGGAGCTGTCGCTGCATAGCGCACGCAAATACGTTTCCGCGACGACGAGGTTGGGCAGATGGAAGGCGAACGCCATCACCTGATCGAACCATCCGGTGAACGAGCTTGTGCGGCCGCCAATTCCGAGCACTCGCGATTCACCGTACTCAAGTCTGTCAGCCAGGACGCGATGATCAGGACGAACAGCCTGAACGCCCACGCTCGATGTCTGGTGAAGTCGCGGGCACGTGCGTGATGAAGCAAGGAACTCGCCTCGGGTCACCGTCACCGGTGACTTCAGAGGTGGGTGGAGGGCGTCGTGGCCGGCTGTACGCGCCGCAATCGATGAAACTTTCACCGCAGCAGAAGTTCTGGATGAATGGGCAGATCGCGGACGCGGATGCCGGTGGCGTTGTAAACAGCATTGGCTATGGCGGCTGCGGAACCGACCGTGCCGAGTTCGCCGACGCCGCGGGCGCCCACATCGCTGAAATTGGAATCGTTGCCGTCGAGACACACGGCATCGATGAAAGGCACATCGGCGTTGACGGGGACGACGTAATCGGCAAGGTTGTTCGCTGCGAAGCGTCCGGAAGGGTCGACGGGGTTGGCTTCCAGTAGCGCGTGGCCGATACCGAAAATGACGCCACCGACCACCTGACTGCGTGCGGCTTTGGCGTTGATCACTCGGCCGATATCGACGACGGTGGTGAACCGCGAGACGCGGGTTTCACCGGTGAACGAGTTGACGCGCACTTCGCAGAAGTGGGCCCCGAAGCCGTGTGCAGCAAACGAGGGATTCAGACTGGCCTCGTCGCTGTGGGTGGCGCCGATGTCGGACCTTCCGATTTCACGCAGAAGTTCGGCGAAATCGAGTGATCCGTTGGATGTTTGGAGGCGGCCGGAGTCATAGGACGCAGGGGTCTCTGAGCTGACCAACGGGGAGTGGGGATTGGTGGATGCGGCCTCGATGAGGCGTTCGACGGCGGCGCGGGCGGCGGCCCGAGCGGTGGGGGCCATGCTGCTGGTGGCGCGGGAGCCGACGGCGCCGGCGCCGGGCGGGAAGTTGGTATCTCCCACTCGCGCGACAACCCGATCCATCGGTAAGCCGACCGCGTCGGCCACGACGATCGCCAGTGCGGTGGCTGCGCCTGTGCCGATGTCCATGACACCTGTGGACGCCACCACGGTGCCGTCGTCGCGGAAGCTGACCTCGACAGCGTTCGCGGATCGGCCCGCGGCAGGGTAGATGGCGGTCGCCATGCCCATTCCGACGAACCACTGACCTTCGCGGCGAGTCCCCGGCGAAGCGCGGCGCGACCATCCGAAGCGGTTGGCCCCCAGGCGGTAACACTCGTCGAGCCGCTTACTGGTCCATCGACGATCCGTGCCCGGAAGCGTCGTCGCATAATTGCGTAGCCGCAGTTCGACCGGGTCCACGCCGGTCAGGTTCGCCAGTTCGTCCATGGCCGTCTCGATGGCGAAAGCGCCAGGTGCCTCGTTGGGTGCACGCATCGCCCACGTGGGGGCGGTGTCCAAGGTGACATGACGTTGGTCGACGTGCAGATTCGGGGTCCGGTAGAGCGCCGCGGTGGTCTCGGCCGCGGTACGCAACGGCCACCCACCCACAGCCGGGGCCTCGGCGTCAGATTCGTGGCTGACGGCGGTGAGCGTACCGTCGGCGCGGGAGCCCAGTCGCACACGCTGGCTTACCGCGGAGCGGTGACCGACAATGCTGAACACCTGGCTGCGATTGAGGATCAGTTTGACCGGGCGGTTCAGTTCACGGGCGGCTGCGGCGCCGAGAATGACGTCCGACCATGGGAGCACACGGCTGCCGAACCCGCCGCCGACATGGGTGGAGATGATGCGCACCTGTTCGGGTGCCAGCCCGAGCGCACCGGCGATACCGGCAATAGCTCGGCCGGGAAACTGTGTGCCGGTGTAGAGGGTCAGCTGATCTTCTCGCCAAATTGCCACGGAGGCATGGGGTTCCATAGCCGCAGCATGCTGAGCCTGCTGCGTGACGGTAATGTCGACGGTGACCTCGCTGTCGCGCAGTGCGACGTCGATCGAGGCTACGCCAGGCGCCAGAAGGGTCTTGTTGCCCGAGTCCGGCACTGCGATGCTGACCCCGGGCCCGGCGTCAGCAAGGGAAGTTCTCGGAGCGCGGGACTGGTAGTCGATTGAGATCATGGCCGCCGCGTCTCGGGCATGCTCGAAGCTGTCGGCGACCACCACACCGATGGCCTGGCCGTGAAACCGAACCTCGCGGTCTTGCAGTGGACGGTACCTCTCACCGAGCGCATCTTGGGCAACGGGCTGTAGCCGCAGCGGCGCGAAAGGGGAGTACACCGCCAGAACGCCCGGTGCGTGCGTCGCCGCGTCGCTGTCCATCGCAGTGATGGAGCCCAACCCAATCGTGGCGGACACCAGCACGGCGTGGACCAGGTCCGGTTCGCCGTAGTCGGCGGAGTAGCGGGCCGCACCGGTTGCCTTGGCGCGGCCGTCTATGCGAGAGATGTTGCCGCCCAGGGGTGAGGGGTTCATCGGAGCTCCAAGACGTCGTGGAGGGCACGGGCGATCGCGCGTCGCAAAAGGTGAGGCTTGAACCCGTTGTGGCTCAGCGATCGGGCATCGGAGGCGGCTGCTGCGGCGGCAGCCTCGACGGTGAAGCCCGTCGCGGGCCGGTTCGTCAGCAGATTCTCCACTTCGGGTAAGCGCCAAGGTACCGTGGCCACCCCACCGGCGGCCAAGCGCGCCCTGGTGATGACGTTGCCGCGCAGTGTGATTGCGGTTGCCACCGAGGCGAGCGCAAACTCGTAAGATTGGCGGTCGCGAACCTTGAGGTAGCCTGATCGGGTACTCGCAGGGGGCGCAGGTGCGGTGATGCTGGTGATCAATTCTCCGGCGTTCAACTTGTTCTCCACCTCTGGAGTGGTGCCGGGTATGCGATAGAACTGCTCCAGGGGCACACTTCGCTCACCACCGGAGCTCTGCAATTCGAGCGACGCCTCGGCGGCCACCAGCGCGACGGCGACATCGCTGGCGTGGGTGGCCACGCAGGCGTCGCTGGTGCCCAGCACCGCGTGGCTGCGGTTGTAGCCCTGGAAGGCCGAGCAGCCGGTGCCCGGCTCGCGTTTGTTGCACGGCATCGAGGTGTCGCGGAAGTAGCTGCATCGCGTGCGCTGCAGCAGGTTACCGCCCATGCTGGCCATGTTGCGGAGTTGGGGCGATGCGCTCAGCTCCAGCGCCTGGCTTATCAGTGCGTAATTTTGCCGAATTGCGGGGTTCTCGGCGACATCGGACATGCGTTCTAGTGCGCCGATGCGTAAACCGTTGTTGCCGAAGCTGATACCGGTCAGCGGCAAACCGTTGATGTCGATGACCCGACGGGGAGTGAGAACTTCCAACTTCATCAGATCGACCAAGGTGGTGCCGCCGGCGAGGAACACGCTGTCCGGGCCGGTGTGTGCGGTCGCCGCTGTTACCGAGTCCGCGGTGGTGTAGGCGTAGGGACGCATGTCAGGCCATCCGATCACGTGCGGTCTTGACCGCCTCGACGATGAAAGGGTAGGCGCTGCAACGGCAGATGTTGCCCGACATGTGTTCGCGGATCTGTTCCTCGGTGCGACTGTGTCCGTCCTCGATGACGGAAACGGCGGACATGATTTGACCCGGCGTGCAAAAGCCGCATTGCAGTGCGTCGTTATCGATGAACGCTTGCTGGACCGGATGCAACTCACTGCCGGCGGCGAGGCCCTCAATGGTGGTGACTGCGCGCCGGTGCACCGTGGGTGCAAGGGTCAAACATGACAGCACCCGCCGACCGTCGACGTGGACGGTGCAGGCACCGCATTGGCCGTGGTCGCATCCCTTTTTGGTGCCGGTCAGCCCGATTTGTTCGCGCAGCGCATCGACGAGTGTCGTTCGTGGGTCGAGGTCAAGGGCGTGATCGGTGCCGTTGACACTCAACGTAACTGGGACGACTCCGGCGCCGGCGTCGTGCCGGGTTCTGCCGCTGTCGAGGTGTGAGGCCACGGCCGCGACACCGGCCGAGACGGCGACGGCTGCGCCGGTCCAGCCAATGAAGTGCCTTCGCGAAACCCCAGATGGGCCAACAGATTGTGGGTCAGCGGGTTCAGCTTCTTGAGGCTCGTCAATTGAGTTGTCTTGCATCGTTTCTCCGTCTTCACCAGCGGCTCATCAAACTGACTTTCACAGTCCCAGCTTCATCGGTCCTCGTTCAGGGAGGGACTATCCGCGGATAGCTGATCCTGCGCTACGACCGTGACGCATGGTCGGACAGTGGTATGACGTCAACGCCACGGTGATCCTGTGGGTCACTCCGTCGCGCAGTCCGCGGAATCATCGGCCACGCTCCGAGAACTTCAGTGCCGCCGCGCGATGTTGGACACGCACGTTGCGCACTGCAGCGCATCGAGAAACAAGTTCAACGACAATGTGATTTACTCCGTTCGGCCATCGCGGTCGCTGTCTGAACGGTATGCCGAATCGCATGTGGCCCGTCAAAGCGCATATGAAACTCATATCTACGGCGAAGAGCGCCGTGTGCACTTGAGGGTCGCGTTACGCTTGGCCATTGACAGGTCGGTGATGACCAGTGCCTCGATGAACCGGGCTGCAGGACCACTGTGGAATCTGTTAATTGCGAACTAAACTCAGCAGGTGAAACTGTCGTGGCCCGATGTGCCGACACGCAAGATTTTGCAGGGGCGATGATTCCTCGCCTCGACGCCGCTTGAAACGGCGACCTCATTTGGCAGGCTCAGTCCCTACGTGAACCTCTGTCCAATGCGGGACCCGGTGGTGAGTTTCTCAGCTTCGGCGCTTCAGTCATAGATCGCACCGACGCAGGCTCCGGGATTGAGGGATCGCAGTCCGGTGCGCGCCGCGGCGTGCCGTAATGAACGGTCAGCGGAACCACTCCGGCCCAGGCGCCCGCAGCGACATCTTCCTCTGGGTCCTCTGGCCATCCGTCGCTGACCTTCAGCGACCAGTTGTCAGACGTGATCGGCAATCGCAAAGCCAGGGTTGCTGCGAGCTCGCGGCGGCTGCTTGTGCGGAGCTCGGCGACGCGGCCTGGGATGAACGTGTCGGTCAGGGCATTCAGCACAGCGAGCTTCTCGTGTTCGGCGATCTGGTCGAAGCGGCCGTAAATTGCTGCGCTGCGGTAGTGGAACGACGATTCGAAGCCGCTACGCGCCACCACGACTCCATCCAACGTCGTCACAGACACCGCCGCCGGCGCTCCGTCGGACAACGCCCGCAACCATGGTGACCCGGTGGAGCCGTGGATCACCAAGTCGTCACCGAGGCGGGCGAATCCGATCGGGAACGCCGCGGGATAGCTATCGCGGATCAAGGCAACTGTTGCCAACGGTGTGCTGTCGAGCAGCTTGTCGAGGCTCTTGCGATCGACACGCTGTTTCTCGCGCAGCCGCGTCACTCGGGTTTGCGGTTGTTCGGGCGTGGGCTCAACGGTCGACGTCACTGCGATCCCTTTCCTGGTCAATCGTCCAGACGGTAGCAAGGGCCTCTGAATCCTGCCTGCGGATTAAGACATCGTCACTCAAAGTGGAGTGGAACGGCATAGCGGATCCGAAATGACCAGCACGGCAGAGCGACTCGAACCACCTTGGACTGTTGGTAGCGGTAGGTGTCCAAATGGTGGGAGTTCTGCGGTCTAAGCCGGGCCTCGGCACCGACGGACTGCGACGTCGCGGTGCGCTCGGAGGGCGAGTTCTGGAGTTGGGTTTCCTAGCCGTCTGGATCACCGCGAAGTGACCGCCCGATACGGCCGGTGGCCCAGAGTCCATAGAGGGCTGCGCGTTTCGAGACGAGACCCGAGACGGGTGACAGGACCACGTGGCGCAGGCCGGCGTCACCGAAGGCTCGCAGCTTGCCCACTACCTGTTCCGTCGAGCCCCATAGCAGGGGCCCATCAGAGACCAGGGCGGCCGGTACGGCGGCGATAGCTTCGTCCATCGTCTTGCGGTCGTAGTCACCGGGTATGAAGTCGACTAGTGGGTTGAAATGTTTCCCGAATGGGTGCATGGCTCCTGCTTGTCGCCACTGCTCGGCCGGCGCCATGAGCCCCAGCGCGCGGATGGCTTTGGTCTCCAGCATGGCTCGCGCCTCCTGATCGGAAGCCGCGATGACGGTACCGATGTAGCGCCGGGGTGATGCAATCCGGGTTTCGCCCCGCTGCGACAGCCGCTGCCCTTACTGCCGCCAGCTTTGCCGCGTACTCCGGTGGCGAGGCTACGGTGGTGGGGTACCACCCGTCGCCATATCGTCCGGTGAGTTCGAGCATGCGCGGACCGTGGCCCGCGATCCAGATTTCGGGAACTCGACCAGGTGCCGGTTTTAGATCCATAGTCGCCTGATCAAGTCGATAGTGCTTGCCGCAGAACGTGATTGGTTCCGTCGTCGACAGACACAGTCGGATGATCTGTAGGGCTTCTTCAACGCGGGTGACTGGCTCAGATGGGTCCAACCCGTAGGGGTCGATGTTCATCCGCTCACCGGCGCCGATGCCCAAGATCGGCGCCTTCTTCGTGAGGTGCGACAGCGTCATAATCGCCTGGGCAATGAGGACTGGATGGCGACGGATGGGTTCGGTGACCCCGACGCCGATCCACATCTGTCCGACGCGGGAGGCCAAATAGCCCAGGAGCACCTGGTAGTCGAAGAACTCGTAAGGGGTTGCGCGATGAGCCGCCAGCCAGGTCAGGTGCTCGTCCCAGATGACGCTGGGGAAGATGTTCTGGTAGTGGTCGATGGCCATCACCGAGTCCAGTCGCATCGCTCGGGCGCCGAGAACAAAGGCGCGCGTTGCATTCAGCGGCGGCTGAGTGCCGATTTGGAGCCCGACCGAGATTCCCGCATGTTTCATCTGTCGCCTGTCCGATTCATCGACTGGCTTTGGTCGCCGACGCATCATCGGCCCAATGTGAACGCTCCGAAGCTGAAGGTTTGGCGCAATCGCGGAAAGTTCCGAAACTTGAATGAACGTGCGACCTCGGGGCTGGCCCCAGCGTCGCCCACGAGTAAGGGCCAGCAGTCGCGGACACCCTGGTAGCGGTAGGGCATGACTGACCTCCTGGGGACCTGGAGCGCTTTTCAATTCAAGTGTCCGTTCTCATCTGACCTGATGTATGGACGGCGTCCTGAACTGCGGTGTATCAGTTCGGGTGAGAATCCGACGGGTCAGCTTTCTCATTTCATCTGATACAAGAGGTTCGCTGGTCGTTAGCGTCGTTGATGCCATGCCTGATTTTGACTGCGGATTCGGGAGTCGGTTGATCGCGAATTTCGGAGTCGGTGAGGGCTCATGGTGAGCGAGATTGCTCACGAATCCTGGAGTCATTTCGAACCGATGGTCGGGGCAGCTCCTGTTGTGGGTCGGCCCGCGTACTCCGGCTCGATGGTGTGGTCTGGCAAATGCGGATCGTGTTGGTACTTACTGGCAACTTCGGCCGAAAGCGAACGACGGCGAGGCAACGGCAGCTGTTTCGATAGCGTGGGGTGATGATCGCGACGCGCGAAGCCCGCTACGACGTGGACGGTCTGACAATGGTCGCCCACTTGGCGCGGCCGATCCGCGAGGGGCCGTGGCCGGCCGTGCTTATCGGCCACGACGGGATCGGTCTCGACGATTATCAACGGCGCCGCGCCGACGATCTGGCCGCCCACGGTTATGTGGCCTTGGCGATGGATTACCACGGTGGCCAGGTGTACTTCGGCAGGCCGGACGCGATGTTGGCCCGGGTCATGCCCTTGATCGCCGATGCGGAGAGGATGCAGGCTATCGGGCGCGCCGCGCTCGATGTCCTCCTCACGGAGCCGGGTGTCACTCCTGACAGGCTCGCCGCCCTCGGCTATGGTGCCGGCGGCAGCATCGTGCTCGAACTCGCCAGTGCCGGTGTGCCATTCAAGGCTGTTGCCGCCGTGCATCCCGGTCTGTCAGATGTCAGCGAAAAGGATTGGACCAACGTGACCGGCACCTTCCTTCTGTGCACTGGCTCCGAAGACCCGCTGTGCACGCCCGATCAGGTCCTGGCGTTTGGCTACGGGCTCCAAGACGCCGGGGTCGACTGGCGCGTCAATGTCTACGGCGGAGCCAAGCACGCATTCTGGGCCCGGCCTACGAACCCTGACGGGTCGCCCGCCGCGGGGACCACTCACACCGCGGCCACCGTGCCCGGCGTTGGGTATCACCCGGCCCACACTCCGCGCGCATGGCGTGCGGTGCTCGACCTGTTCGACGAGACCTTTGGCGACCTGAGGCGGCCTGACTGAATCAGCGGCGCGACGTCGCGGGGGTGTCGTCGGCAAAAACGGCTCATGGGGGCGGGCGGTGAATGCCTCAGCAGCTGCTTGCCAACCACTGCACGGTTGGCCGAAGTCCTCTGGCCAGGGCCGCAGCCCGGACTACATCAAGAACAGGTGCACGGCTGGTGACTCCCCGATTCACAGTCAACGACTTCACTGCGACACCACCGACTCCGAAATTCGCGATCAACCGACTCCCGAATCCGCGGTCAAAGCCACATGCCAGAGTGGTCAGGTGAGCAAGAACCAGGATCGGTGGAACCACAACATCCACTACTACGACATCGTCATCGACGCCGCGTCATCCACCGCTCGCACCGCTGTGGACGTCGGCACTGGCGACGGTTTGTTGGCCATCCGGCTTGCCGAGAAGATTCCCGACGTCACCGGCATTGATTCCGACGCCGACATCATCAACCTGGCTCGATCCAGTACCTCCACCAACGTCACCTGGATCACCGGCGACGCACTCACCTCGGCCCTGCCCGCTGAGCACTATGACCTGGTCGCCGCAGTCGCTACCGTCCACCACTTTCCCGACTTGGCGGCCGGCCTGCAGCGCCTCGCTGACATCACTGCAACCGACGGCACACTTGTGGTGATCGGCTGCGCCCGCAGCTCCACTCTGCCCGATTACGTCAGTGATGCAGTCGGCGTCCTGCAACACCAGGTTCTTTCACGCACGCGCGGGTTTTGGCAGCACAACGCTCCGGTGCAGATGCAGTTCCCGCATACCTACGGCGAGGTCAAAAAGATCGCGGCGGCGGTGCTACCCGGCATGGAGTGGCGTCGCCTCCCGCTATGGAGATACGCCATCACCTGGCACAAGTCAGCGCAGTAGCTAACCCGGATTTTTCGTGGAATGTTGACTGTGGGGGTGTGTAGATAAGCGAAAGTGCCTGTCCTGCAAGGAATAATTGGC
>NZ_LQPC01000057.1 GCF_002101705.1 Mycolicibacterium iranicum
TGTTGTTTGAGAACTCAATAGTGTGTTTGGTGGTTTTTGTTTGTTGTTTTTGTCGTGCCCCGGATTTTCCCGTTTGTGGGGTGCGATGTTTTTTGGATGCCAGTTTTGGTGTCTGTTGTTTGTGATCGGATTTTTCTGATTCGGATTCTGCCTGCGCCTTTGGGTGTGGGGGTTTTTGTTTGGAGAGTTTGATCCTGGCTCAGGACGAACGCTGGCGGCGTGCTTAACACATGCAAGTCGAACGGACCCTTTGGGGTTAGTGGCGAACGGGTGAGTAACACGTGGGTGATCTGCCCTGCACTTTGGGATAAGCCTGGGAAACTGGGTCTAATACCGGATAGGACTACGCACTGCATGGTGTGTGGTGGAAAGCTTTTGCGGTGTGGGATGGGCCCGCGGCCTATCAGCTTGTTGGTGGGGTGATGGCCTACCAAGGCGACGACGGGTAGCCGGCCTGAGAGGGTGACCGGCCACACTGGGACTGAGATACGGCCCAGACTCCTACGGGAGGCAGCAGTGGGGAATATTGCACAATGGGCGCAAGCCTGATGCAGCGACGCCGCGTGAGGGATGACGGCCTTCGGGTTGTAAACCTCTTTCGCCAGGGACGAAGCGCAAGTGACGGTACCTGGAGAAGAAGGACCGGCCAACTACGTGCCAGCAGCCGCGGTAATACGTAGGGTCCGAGCGTTGTCCGGAATTACTGGGCGTAAAGAGCTCGTAGGTGGTTTGTCGCGTTGTTCGTGAAAACTCACAGCTTAACTGTGGGCGTGCGGGCGATACGGGCAGACTGGAGTACTGCAGGGGAGACTGGAATTCCTGGTGTAGCGGTGGAATGCGCAGATATCAGGAGGAACACCGGTGGCGAAGGCGGGTCTCTGGGCAGTAACTGACGCTGAGGAGCGAAAGCGTGGGGAGCGAACAGGATTAGATACCCTGGTAGTCCACGCCGTAAACGGTGGGTACTAGGTGTGGGTTTCCTTCCTTGGGATCCGTGCCGTAGCTAACGCATTAAGTACCCCGCCTGGGGAGTACGGCCGCAAGGCTAAAACTCAAAGGAATTGACGGGGGCCCGCACAAGCGGCGGAGCATGTGGATTAATTCGATGCAACGCGAAGAACCTTACCTGGGTTTGACATGCACAGGACGCCGGCAGAGATGTCGGTTCCCTTGTGGCCTGTGTGCAGGTGGTGCATGGCTGTCGTCAGCTCGTGTCGTGAGATGTTGGGTTAAGTCCCGCAACGAGCGCAACCCTTGTCTCATGTTGCCAGCACGTTATGGTGGGGACTCGTGAGAGACTGCCGGGGTCAACTCGGAGGAAGGTGGGGATGACGTCAAGTCATCATGCCCCTTATGTCCAGGGCTTCACACATGCTACAATGGCCGGTACAAAGGGCTGCGATGCCGTGAGGTGGAGCGAATCCTTTCAAAGCCGGTCTCAGTTCGGATCGGGGTCTGCAACTCGACCCCGTGAAGTCGGAGTCGCTAGTAATCGCAGATCAGCAACGCTGCGGTGAATACGTTCCCGGGCCTTGTACACACCGCCCGTCACGTCATGAAAGTCGGTAACACCCGAAGCCGGTGGCCTAACCCTTGTGGAGGGAGCCGTCGAAGGTGGGATCGGCGATTGGGACGAAGTCGTAACAAGGTAGCCGTACCGGAAGGTGCGGCTGGATCACCTCCTTTCTAAGGAGCACCACGAGAATCAGGCCCGCCCGCATCGTGTGGGAGTTCGGTGACCTTGGTCGAATCGTGAAGATGGCTTGTTCTCTGTAGTGGAGGCAGGTCTGGTGCATGCAACAAACGTGAGAAGTGGTGTGGGAACACTGCTTTGAGGAATTGCCGGACACACTATTGGGCTTTGAGACAACAGGCCCGTGCCCCTTTTTTGTGGGGGTGGCTCCGCGTTGGTGGGGTCGGCGTGTTGTTGCCCTGCTTTGGTGGTGGGGTGTGGTGTTTGATTTGTGGATAGTGGTTGCGAGCATCTGAGCATGCTGGTCTTTGTGGGCTGGTGTGTTCGGTGTAATGCAAATTTTCTGATAAATCCCGGCTTCTCCCTTTTGTGGGAGGGGTTGGGTGACTCATTTTTTGGTTTTGTGTTGTAAGTGTTTAAGGGCGCATGGTGGATGCCTTGGCACTGGGAGCCGATGAAGGACGTGGGAGGCTGCGATATGCCTCGGGGAGCTGTCAACCGAGCGTGGATCCGAGGATGTCCGAATGGGGAAACCCGGCACGAGTGATGTCGTGTCACCCAACGCTGAATATATAGGCGTTGGGGGGGAACGCGGGGAAGTGAAACATCTCAGTACCCGTAGGAAGAGAAAACAAAAGTGATTCCGTTAGTAGTGGCGAGCGAACGCGGAGGATGGCTAAACCGTGTGCATGTGATACCCGGCGGGGGTTGTGTGTGCGGTGTTGTGGGACATTTCTTCTTCTGCCCGCCGGCAGGAGCGAAAGTGATAAACCGTGGGGTTAGGTGAAGTGGTCTGGGATGGCCTGTCGGAGAGGGTGAGAGCCCCGTAACCGAAAACTTCGCGGCTTTCGTGAGATTGTTCCCGAGTAGCAGCGGGCCCGTGGAATCTGCTGTGAATCTGCCGGGACCACCCGGTAAGCCTGAATACTTCCCAGTGACCGATAGCGGATGAGTACCGTGAGGGAATGGTGAAAAGTACCCCGGGAGGGGAGTGAAATAGTACCTGAAACCGTGCGCTTACAATCCGTCAGAGCCTTCTCTTTTGAGTGGGGTGATGGCGTGCCTTTTGAAGAATGAGCCTGCGAGTCAGGGACATGTCGCGAGGTTAACCCGGGTGGGGTAGCCGTAGCGAAAGCGAGTCTGAATAGGGCGTATCCAATCCGTTGGGGTTGGTGTAGTGGTGTGTTCTGGACCCGAAGCGGAGTGATCTACCCATGGCCAGGGTGAAGCGCGGGTAAGACCGCGTGGAGGCCCGAACCCACTTAGGTTGAAGACTGAGGGGATGAGTTGTGGGTAGGGGTGAAAGGCCAATCAAACTCCGTGATAGCTGGTTCTCCCCGAAATGCATTTAGGTGCAGCGTCGCAGTGTTCGTGTTGGAGGTAGAGCTACTGGATGGCCGATGGGCCTCACAAGGTTACTGACGTCAGCCAAACTCCGAATGCCGACACGGTGTAATGCGGCAGTGAGACGGCGGGGGATAAGCTCCGTGCGTCGAGAGGGAAACAGCCCAGATCGCCGGCTAAGGCCCCTAAGCGTGTGCTAAGTGGAAAAGGATGTGCAGTCGCGAAGACAACCAGGAGGTTGGCTTAGAAGCAGCCACCCTTGAAAGAGTGCGTAATAGCTCACTGGTCAAGTGATTGTGCGCCGATAATGTAGCGGGGCTCAAGCACACCGCCGAAGCCGCGGCAGCGTATTTATACGCTGGGTAGGGGAGCGTCCTGCACTCCGGTGAAGCAGCCTGGTAATGGAGCTGTGGAGGGTGTGGGAGTGAGAATGCAGGCATGAGTAGCGATAAGGCAAGTGAGAACCTTGCCCGCCGAAAGACCAAGGGTTCCTGGGCCAGGCCAGTCCGCCCAGGGTGAGTCGGGACCTAAGGCGAGGCCGACAGGCGTAGTCGATGGACAACGGGTTGATATTCCCGTACCCGTGTGTGAGCGTCCCTGATGAATCACCGGTACTAACCGCCCAAAACCAGAATCACTGATCCCTTCGGGGTGATGGTTTCTGGGGCTGCGCGGGACCTTCGGTGGTAGTAGTCAAGCGATGGGGTGACGCAGGAAGGTAGCCGTACCGGTCAGTGGTAATACCGGGGTAAACCTGTAGGGAGAACGATAGGCAAATCCGTCGTTCAGTAATCCTGAGAGGTGATGCATAGCCGAGTGAGGCGAATTCGGTGATCCTATGCTGTCGAGAAAAGCCTCTAGCGAGCGCACACACGGCCCGTACCCCAAACCAACACAGGTGGTCAGGTAGAGAATACCGAGGCGTACGAGTGAACTATGGTTAAGGAACTCGGCAAAATGCCCCCGTAACTTCGGGAGAAGGGGGACCCCCACACCGTCAACCGGCTTGCCCGGGGCAGCGGGAGGGGGTGGCACAAACCAGTGAGAAGCGACTGTTTACTAAAAACACAGGTCCGTGCGAAGTCGCAAGACGATGTATACGGACTGACGCCTGCCCGGTGCTGGAAGGTTAAGAGGACCCGTTAACCCTTTGGGGTGAAGCGGAGAATTTAAGCCCCAGTAAACGGCGGTGGTAACTATAACCATCCTAAGGTAGCGAAATTCCTTGTCGGGTAAGTTCCGACCTGCACGAATGGCGTAACGACTTCTCAACTGTCTCAACCATAGACTCGGCGAAATTGCATTACGAGTAAAGATGCTCGTTACGCGCGGCAGGACGAAAAGACCCCGGGACCTTCACTACAACTTGGTATTGGTGCTCGATACGGTTTGTGTAGGATAGGTGGGAGACTGTGAAGCAGTCACGCCAGTGATTGTGGAGTCATTGTTGAAATACCACTCTGATCGTATTGGGCCTCTAACCTCGAACCGTCTATCCGGTTCAGGGACAGTGCCTGGTGGGTAGTTTAACTGGGGCGGTTGCCTCCTAAAATGTAACGGAGGCGCCCAAAGGTTCCCTCAACCTGGACGGCAATCAGGTGTTGAGTGTAAGTGCACAAGGGAGCTTGACTGCGAGACGGACATGTCAAGCAGGGACGAAAGTCGGGACTAGTGATCCGGCACCTCTGAGTGGAAGGGGTGTCGCTCAACGGATAAAAGGTACCCCGGGGATAACAGGCTGATCTTCCCCAAGAGTCCATATCGACGGGATGGTTTGGCACCTCGATGTCGGCTCGTCGCATCCTGGGGCTGGAGCAGGTCCCAAGGGTTGGGCTGTTCGCCCATTAAAGCGGCACGCGAGCTGGGTTTAGAACGTCGTGAGACAGTTCGGTCTCTATCCGCCGCGCGCGTCAGAAGCTTGAGGAAACCTGTCCCTAGTACGAGAGGACCGGGACGGACGAACCTCTGGTCTACCAGTTGTCCCACCAGGGGCACCGCTGGATAGCCACGTTCGGACAGGATAACCGCTGAAAGCATCTAAGCGGGAAACCCCCTCCAAGACCAGGCTTCTCACCCATTCAGTGGGATAAGGCCCCCCGCAGACCACGGGATCGATAGACCAGACCTACAAGACCAGCAATGGTCGCAGGGAACTGGCACTAACCGGCCGAAAACTTACAACAAACACAACAAAACCTCGCAACCACACCACAAACCACACCACCCCCACCACCAAAAACAGGGGCCCACAAACTTCCCCCAACAACCAGGGGGACACTCAAAAACGAGTGAATAAAGTTACGGCGGTAATAGCGGCAGGGAAACGCCCGGACCCATCCCGAACCCGGAAGCTAAGCCTACCAGCGCCGATGATACTACCCACCCGGGTGGAAAAGTAGGACACCGCCGAACACAAATTA
>NZ_LQPC01000058.1 GCF_002101705.1 Mycolicibacterium iranicum
ACTCCGGCGTAGACGCCGGTGGTGGTGCCGCGCAGGGAGTCCGGGGCGATCCCGGCCCGTTCCAACGCCTCCCAGGCCACCTCCAACAACACCCGCTGCTGGGGATCCATCGCCAACGCCTCACGCGGACTGATCCCGAAGAACTCCGCATCGAAATCACCCGCGTCATACAAGAACCCCCCATGACGGGTATAGCTGGTGCCCGCCCGATCAAGATCCGGATCAAACAACCGCTCCAGATCCCAACCCCGATCCTGCGGGAACTCACCGATGGCATCCACCCCACCAGCCACCAACTCCCACAACTGCTCCGGAGAACCCACCCCACCCGGATACCGACACCCCATCCCCACAATCGCAACCGGCTCGAGGGCCTTCTGCAACAAGCGCTGGTTCTGCTGGCGAAGCTGCTCGCGTTCCTTAAGGGAAGCGCGCAGGGCGCCCAAGAGATCCTCGTTGGTCGCTGTCACGTCGTTGAGCTCCTGTCGTGGGACATGCGAATCAGGCTTTCGACATCGAGGTCGTCGATCGCGTCGGCGGGGCCGTTGTTGGCGGGATCCGCGTCGCCGTCACGCGCTATCGCGACGAGCGGATCGAGGAGGCCTGACCGGCGTAGCCGCTCGAGTGGAATCGTCGCCAACAGGGCGCGAATCTCGTCGTCAGGGGATACGGTCGGCTCGGCGGGGGGAGGCGCCAGCCACTCCGTCACTACTGCGGCAACTGCGGCCGGGTTCGGGTAATCGAAGATGAGCGTCGCAGGTACACGCACACCGGTTGCCTGTGCGAGCCGATTGCGCAGTTCGAGCGCTGCGAGCGAGTCGAAGCCGAGGTCGGTGAATGCCTGCTCAGGATCGATAGCTGTCGGGGACTCATGACCGAGAACCTCCGCGATGGCGGTACAGACGAATTGCAGCACCACTGTCTCGCGCGCTGCCTCACCGACTCCTGCGAGGCGGCTGACCAGCGCGTTGGCGACTGTCCCGCGACCGGCTGGCACGCGGACAAGCGCACTCATCAGCCGCGGCAGCATCCCAGCGGTGGCGTGGCGTCGCAACGCGGCGGCGTCAACGCGCACAGGAACAAGGAGTGTCGGCTCAGCGGTGTGCGCGGCGTCGAAAAGCGCGAGCCCCTCGGCTTCGCCAATCGGTTCGAGTCCGGCGCGACCCCAACGCGCGGCGTCGGCGTCCTCGGCGCCTGCGGCCATGCCCCCTTCGACCGACCACGGTCCCCAGGCCAACGCGCGACCTGGTCGGCCCTGAGCACGCCGCCGCTGGGCCAGGGCGTCGAGGAATGCGTTGGCTGCGGCGTAATTGCCTTGCCCCGCCGACCCGAACGTAGCCGCGACCGACGAGAACAAGACAAGTTCAGCGTCATGCACCAGCTCATCGAGATGTTGTGCTGCATCGATCTTCGGACGCAGAACCAGGTCGAGTGAGGCTTCATCGAGCGACGTCACGGTTGCATCTGCCAGGACGCCCGCAGCGTGAATGACCGCCCGCAGGGGCTGCGACCGCGGGATCTGTGCAATCACCTCGGCGAGAGCGTCGCGATCGGCGGCATCGCAAGCGGTGACCGTGACGTCGCATCCGAGCTCACTCAGTTCAGCCGCCAGTTCGGGAGCACCAGGCGATGCCGCGCCGCGGCGGCTCACCAGTAGCAGATGGCGGACGCCGTGGGCGGTCGCGAGGTGGCGGGCGATCAGCTGCCCCAAGGCGCCGGTTCCGCCGGTGATAAGCACGGTGCCCTGCGGAAGGTCAGTTCGAGCAGGACTTGTCACCGGCGATACCCGCACCAATCGCGGTGCCCGGAATTGCCCATCGCGGATGGCCACCTGCGGCTCGTCAACGATCAACGGGAGCGCCTCCATGGCGACCGCCAGTGACGCCGCACGATCGACCCCCGGATCGAGGTCAACGAGGAGGAAGCGTCCTGGATGCTCGGCCTGCGCGGAGCGCAGCAATCCCCAGACCGCCGCAAGGGCAGGTTCGGGTGCTTCGTCGGCTGCGGCTGCGACTGCCCCGCGGGTGAGGAGCACGAGGCGTTGATCGCCGAGGCGGTCGTTGGCGAGCCAAGCCCGGACCAGGCCGAGCGCGGTCCTGAGTGCACTGCGGGCGCTGGCGGCGGAGTCGTCGGTGTTCATCAGGGAGATGTCAACGAGGGTGAACTGCGCCATCTGCGTTCCGTCGGCCAGCGCTTCGAGCAGATCGTCGGAAGTTTCATAGTGCGTCGAGGCACAGCCATCGAACTCGCCTTGGTCATGCGCAGCGTCGTCAACGACCTCGGACCCGTTCGGTGCGTGGTCACCGAGCGGCACAGTGGTCCAGTCGAGTTTGAACAGGCTGGCGGCCGCGCCCGTGCCGGCCGCTGCTAGCGCTGCTGTGTCGACGGGCCTAGTGATCAGAGAGGTGAACGTCAGCACAGGGCGGCCGTTTTCGTCGACGGCTGCGAAGGACACGCCGTCGTCGTCGGTTGCGGTCATCCTTATGCGCATTGCGACGGCCTGGCGACGGTGGAGCAGTATCCCCCTCCAGGAGAACGGCAGGGGCAGTTGGTCGTTGGTGTTGATGAGCAGTGCGTGTAGGGCGGCGTCGAGCAGTGCCGGGTGCAGGTTGTAGTCGCCGGCGGTGGTGGTTTGGTGGTCGTCGAGTGTGACTTCGGCGAACAGTTCTTCGCCGCGGCGCCATGCTTTTTGCAGTCCTTGGAACGCTGGTCCGTAGGCCAGTCCGATGCTGAGCAGGTGGTCGTAGAGGCCGGCGGTGTCGAGGGGTTCGGCGTGTGGGGGTGGCCAGGGTGTGGTGCTCAGTTGGTGTAGTGCGGTGGTGTGGGTGGGGGTGGTGTCGTGGGTGGTGAGGGTGGCGGTGGCGTGGCGGGTCCAGGGGGTGTCGGTGTGGTGGGGTCGGGAGTGGATGGTGAGGGGCCAGAGTGTAGC
>NZ_LQPC01000059.1 GCF_002101705.1 Mycolicibacterium iranicum
TGCGCCGAGCAACGCCGTCGGCCCCGGACCTCACGCCGCACCCATGATCGTGTCGTGAGAGGGCCGGTTAACCGATCTGGGGTTGTTCGACCAGATCTTCTGCCAGTGCGCCTTGGGGAACGCGGTAAACGCCAGCACGTCGGTCTTGGCCTCAGCCATCATCGCGGCCACCTTCGGGAAGCTGGCGGCCACGGTGTCAGCGACCCGGTCCCACTGGGCGCCGACCTCGGCGGGATCGGTGTGAGCGAAGATCGTCTTGACCGCCGCCGTGACGGCCGGAGCGTGCTTGGCCGCGACCGCGGTGTGCAGATTGCGCATGAAATGCACCCGGCAACGCTGCCATGATGAGTTCGTGAACTGCTGTGCCACAGCTGTTTTGAGTCCCGCATGGGCATCGGAGATAACCAGATGCACCCCGGACAGACCACGAGCTTTCAGGGATGCGAGGAACTCGCGCCAGAACTCGAAGGACTCACTGTCACCGACGGCTGTGCCCAGCACTTCGCGGGTGCCGTCGATCGACACCCCGGTGGCCACCACCAGCGCTTGGGAGACCACGTGCGCACCGACGCGGACCTTGCAGAACGTCGCATCGCAGAACACGTACGGAAACGTCGTGTGGGCCAGGCTGCGGGTGCGGAATGCCTCGACCTCCTTGTCCAGGCCGGCGCAGATCCGCGAGACCTCCGACTTGGAGACCCCGGTTTGCACACCCATGGCCGCGACGAGGTCGTCGACGCTGCGGGTCGACACACCGTGCACGTAGGCCTCCATGATCACCGCGTGCAACGCGCGGTCGATGCGGCGGCGCCGCTCCAGCAGCGAGGGGAAGAACGACCCGGCCCGCAGCTTGGGGATCTGCACCTCCACATCACCGGCGGTCGTGGCGATGGTCTTGGGGCGGTGCCCGTTGCGGTGCACGGTGCGTCCGTCGGTGCGCTCATAGCGGCCGGCGCCGATCGCGGCGCTGGCTTCGGCCTCGATGAGCTGCTGCAGCCCGCTACGGATCAGCTCGGCGAACACTGCACCCGCATCAGCGGACTTCAGTGCATCGAGATGGGCAAGCAGGGCAGAATGATCCTGGGTCATCGCGTCGTGTGTCTTCCTGTTGAGTCACTTGGTAGGTAACTCACTGACCACTACGCGATGGCCCACCCCAGCACCGGCAACGACACACCCGACACCGTCATCCCCAGCCCCCGAAACCCCACCACACCAGGGGACTTACCCGGCGTTCATCACGTCCCTTGGCTTTCCGAGCCGGAACTCGCTGATTGCACGTGAGCGGCTTCGCGCTGGAAATTGACGAGTCTGCCGGATAGCGGCTGCGGTCTGACAGCGTGAGATCCTGACATGTGCGTGAGGGCGACGGAACGCAGATTACGTCTACCGCCCGCAAGATTGAGGTATGCCATCACCGAGGTAGGGAGTCTTCGTGAGATACAGAGCTTTGGTCCGACTGACTTCGAACAGATCCATCCTCGGGCGGCGGCGTGATCTGCGTCGGCGAGCGCGGAGCGGCGTTCCTCAGCTGAAGGGCAAGACATGCATGGTGACGGGTGCGTCTTCGGGTATTGGCCGCGAACTGGCGCTCGTACTCGCCAGTTATGGCGCCCGGATGGTCCTCGTTGCTCGACGACATGAATTGCTTGCAGAGGTATGTGCCGAGATCCGCTCATCCGGCGGATCGGCCCGCTTCCTGACATGTGACTTGACAGATGGTGATGACGTCGAGCGACTAGTGAGCGATGCGCAGCAGCAGGATGCTGCGCCCGACATCTTGGTCAACAACGCCGGGCGTTCGATCCGCCGGACTCTGCTTCAATCTACGGATCGATTCCATGACTACGAGCGCACGATCCGGCTCAATTACTTGAGCGCGGTGCAACTTACACTCGGGCTTCTGCCATCGATGGTCGAGCGCGGTAACGCCCACATCGTGAACGTCGGGACATGGGGAGTACCTGCAGGTTCGATGCCAAAATTCACCGCCTATCACGCTTCGAAGGCTGCGCTGAGCGCCTTCAGTCGCAGCATGGGCACTGAATTGGCGCGCAGCGGAGTCGCCGTGTCTACTATTCACTATCCGTTGGTCACCACTCCGATGATCGCACCAACAGAGGAGTACCGCGCTTTTCCCGCGCTGTCGGCCGCAGACGCTGCCGAGTGGGTCGTCCACGCCATTGAGAGTAAACCCGTCATGGTTCAGCCGATCTTCGCGCGTTACCTCGCTTTAGGCTCAATGGTTGCACCGAAGTACTTCGACTCCTTCTCGCTGTCGGTAGGAATCTGACTGTCGGTGAATTCCTCTGCCTTCCAATCTGCCCGACAAGCACGCCGCACCGGCGCACTGAATCCGCTGATTCTCAGGCCGATCAAGAGCTAGGACGTGGCCCTGCTGGCGAGTCGCCGGGTCGACATTGGGCGACGGCGTGCCGCGTCGAGACAAACCCTGAGTGGCGGCGGCGTCTTTGGTATTAGCGCGTGCGGAACGCCGGACGGCGTGATCTTCGCCGCTTGGCGCACGTCTTTCTGTGCGCGTCGCGTCTACGGATGTCAGGCTTCGGGGCCGCTTCCGGCGGCGACGACGAGAACGTTGTTGTGTCCGCCGAATCCGAAGGAGTTGCTCAGGCCGA
>NZ_LQPC01000060.1 GCF_002101705.1 Mycolicibacterium iranicum
CCCCGACGACGCCGATTCGGGGTGTCCTCCTTCGGCATCAGCGGCACCAACGCCCACGTCATCATCGAAGAACCCCCGGTGGTCAAGGAACCGGTCACCCCGCAAGACCCGGCGCAGGACTCGCCAGAGACGGCGGAGGTGGCCGGGGCCTCGGCGGCGGCTGCGGTGGTGGTGTCGGCCCGTAGCGAGGCGGCGTTGTGTGCGCAGGCGCGCCGGTGGCAGGCCTACGTGCAGGAGCGCCCGGAGATCACCGTGGAGCAGGTTGCGGCGACGGCGCGTGGTCGAGGGCAGCTCGAGCAGCGGGCGGTGGTACTGGCCGGCAGTCGTGACGAGCTGGTGGCAGGGCTCGGTGCTCTTGCCGGCGGCCAAGCGTGGCCGGGTCTTGTGCGTGGGCGGGCGCGGCCGCGCAAGCCGGCGTTCGTCTTTCCCGGCCAGGGTGGGCAGTGGCCGGGGATGGCGTTGGGACTGTGGCAGGCCGGCGGGGTGTTCGCCGAGTCGATGCAGGCGTGCGCGCAGGCCTTGTCGGAGCATGTGCAGTGGTCATTGCGTGAGGCGCTGCACGACGCGGCGTTGTTGAAGCGTGTCGATGTCGTGCAGCCGGCGCTGTTTTCGGTGATGGTGTCGTTGGCGCAGTTGTGGAAGGCGCACGGAGTTGCGCCGTCGATGGTTATCGGTCATTCCCAGGGCGAGATCGCCGCGGCGTATGTGGCCGGGGCGTTGTCGCTGGAAGACGCTGTCAGGGTCGTGGCGTTGCGCAGCCGCGCGATCGCCGAGGAATTGGTCGGCAAGGGCGGCATGGTATCGGTCGGCTTGCCTGCCGAGGACCTGCGGCGACGGCTCAGCGAGTTCGGCGGTGAGGTGTCGATCGCGGCGTTCAACGGGCCGATGTCAACAGTGGTCGCGGGCAGCCCTGAGGCGCTGGAGGCCTTGGTCGCGGCCTGCGAAGCCGATGAGGTGCGGGCCCGGTGGATCGCGGTGGACTACGCGTCACACACCGCTCAAGTCGAGCGGCTGCGTGAACGACTGCTGGCCGACTTGGCGCCGATACGCCCACGGCGAAGCGACATCCCGTTTTACTCCACAGCCACCGGCGCCCTGCTGGACACCACGCGACTTGATGCACAGTACTGGTTTGACAGCCTGGCCAGCCCGGTGCTGTTCGAGCAGGCGACACGCGCACTGCTCGGCGACGGCTGTTCGCTTCTGGTCGAGCTCAGCCCACACCCGGTGTTGGCGTTGGCGTTGCAGGAAACAATCCACGATGAGCGAGCCGATGACGCTGTCGCAGTGATCGGTTCATTGCGCCGCGACGAGGACGATGCGCAGCGCTTCGCGTTGTCCCTTGGCGAAGCCCATGTTCACGGCGTCCCCATCAACGGGGAGATGTTCGCCGGCCGCGGCGCCACCAAAGTCGACCTACCCACCTACCCCTTCGAACACCGCACCTACTGGCTGACCCCCCACACCACCACCCCCGGCGACCTCAGCGCCGCCGGCCTCCAAGACGCCCACCACCCCCTCCTCGGCGCCGCAGTCACCCTCACCGACGGCACCACCCTGTTCACCGCACGCCTATCCCTGACCGAACAACCCTGGCTCGCCGACCACGTCGTCCTCGACCGCGTCATCGTCCCCGGCGCCGCCTTCATCGAACTCGCCCTCCACGCCGGCACCCACATCGGCGCCCCCCACATCGACGAACTCATCATCGAAACCCCCCTCATCCTCCCCAACAACGACGCCGTCGACCTCCAAATCACCATCACCCCGGCCAATCAAGCCGGGAACTATCCGCTCACCATCAGTTCACGAATCACAGGCAGCGACGACGCGGTATGGACACGCCACGCCAGCGGACTGATGGGCCTGTTCGATCGCCACCCAGTCAAAGCGGAGGCCTTAGCCCGGGAGGCGTGGCCCCCTGTCGGCACGGAGCCCATCGATGTCTCACTCCTCTACGACCGCTTGCCCGACCTCGGCCTTAACTACGGACCCGCCTTCCAAGGCCTCCACACAGCATGGGAACGCGACGGCGCCTTCTACGCGGAGATGGCACTCGGGACCGGTGACGCCGCCACAGCGAAATCATTCGGAATCCATCCAGCGCTGCTCGACGCAGCGTTCCACGTGGCGCTCGAGCCGCTCTCGGCCAACTTCGAAAACGGCAGCGCCCCAGTACCGTTCCTTATCGGACGTGCTCAACTGCACCGTCCAGGGTCCGACCATCTACGAGTGCAGATCGAATTCCTCACCGAAGACACCGTCGCAATCACAGCGATCGACGACGGTGGGACACCGGTTCTCACCGTCGACTCACTCGTGGTGCGGCCAACTGAGCGCAAGCAACTCGTCGGCACCGGGGCAGATCCACTGTTCGCCGTCGAGTGGAGCGAGTTCACCGCGACTAGATCGAAGCAACCGTCGACGATCACCCGCCTCAGCGTCGAGTCCGATCTCACCGCCCTGTCAGCTGGAACAGTTCCCGGTGCGGTCGCGTGGGAAGTGAGTACGCCGGCGGGGCATCGGGCTGATGCGGCGCGTGTGGGTGTTCATGCGGCGCTTTCGTTGTTGCGGGCTTGGTTTGCCGCTG
>NZ_LQPC01000061.1 GCF_002101705.1 Mycolicibacterium iranicum
GACACCTGGCACCTCACCATCCACTCCCGACCCCACCACACCGACACCCCCTGGACCCGCCACGCCACCGCCACCCTCACCACCCACGACACCACCCCCACCCACACCACCGCACTACACCAACTGAGCACCACACCCTGGCCACCCCCACACGCCGAACCCCTCGACACCGCCGGCCTCTACGACCACCTGCTCAGCATCGGACTGGCCTACGGACCAGCGTTCCAAGGACTGCAAAAAGCATGGCGCCGCGGCGAAGAACTGTTCGCCGAAGTCACACTCGACGACCACCAAACCACCACCGCCGGCGACTACAACCTGCACCCGGCACTGCTCGACGCCGCCCTACACGCACTGCTCATCAACACCAACGACCAACTGCGCCTGCCGTTCTCCTGGAACGGCCTACATGTCAACACCCGCGCAACCACCAGCCTGCGGGTCCACCTCACCAGCACCGGCGAACAGGTGTCCCTAGCAGCCGTCGACGAAAACGGCGCGCCGGCCTTCACCCTCGACGGCCTGCTCGTGCGCCCACTGCCCTCCGGCGCCCTGGGCGCCGAACCCACCGATCGCGGCACCGGACTCTACGAAATCGAATGGACCCCCGTCGAGGCGCCCACAGACCCCACAGCCGCCCCACCCGACCTCGACATCGCGCACATCAACGGCGAGGACCTGCGAGCCGTCCTGCACCAGACACTCACACTGCTCCAAAACGCCATCGACGACGACACCAAGTCATCACCGTTGGTCATCGTCACCCGCGGCGCCGTCGCCGCCGCACCCCACGACAACCCAGACCCGACCACCGCAGCGATCTGGGGACTGGTCCGCTCCGCTCAAGCCGAACACCCCCACCGATTCGTCCTCATCGACCTCCCCAACGACGGCCGCGACCACAACGACCTGCTCTCCCACGCCCTCACCATCGCCGACACCGAACCCCAAATCGCCGCCCGCCCCACACAACTCCACATCCCACGCCTACGACGCATCAACCACCTCCAAACCCTCCCACACGAGAGGGCTTGGTCCCTCCAGGTTGCGAGACCGGGATCCCTCGAAGGACTGGCACTGCTGCCGAATAACGCAGCACAGCGACCGCTGACCGGGACCGAAGTCAGGGTTGCGGTGCACGCGGCGGGCGTCAACTTCATCGACGTGGTCATCACACTGGGAATGTTTCCCGGCCAGGCGCCGCCGCTCGGATCCGAAGGCGCGGGGGTGGTGATCGAGGTCGGCCCGGATGTGGAAGGCCTCTCGCCCGGCGAGCGAGTCATGGGGCTGATTCCCGGGGCGTACGGTCCGCTTGCTGTAAGTGACCACCGCATGCTTGCGAAGATTCCCGAGGGTTGGTCATTCACACAGGCGGCCACCGTATCGCTGGTATTCCTGACCGCTCACTACGGTCTGGTCGACCTGGCTGAATTGCAGGCCGGCGAGCGCGTGCTGGTGCACTCCGGCGCCGGCGGTGTGGGGATGGCCGCGATCCAGATAGCCCAGCGACTGGGTTGCGAGGTGTTCGCGACCGCGAGTGAGGCGAAGTGGCCGGTCCTGCGCGAATTGGGCCTAGACGATGCGCACATCGCGTCATCGCGCACCCTTGAGTTCGGCACTCGGTTCCCGCGGGTCGATGTGGTGCTCAACGCGCTGGCCGGTGAGTTCGTCGACACGTCGCTGAGCCTGTTGGGTGCAGGTGGCCGCTTCCTCGAAATGGGCAAGACCGACATCCGCGATCCGCAAGAGGTCACTGCGGCCCATCCCGGTGTCACCTACCGTGCATTCGATCTCATCGACCGCGAAAGCACCCGACCGCACGCCTTTGCAGGGCCAGAACGCATCGGTGAGATGCTCGGCGAGTTGCTCGCGCTGTTCGACCAGGGTGCGCTGCGACCGCTGCCCGTCACCAGCTTCGACATTCACGAGGCGGGCCGTGCCTTGAGGGTGCTACGCGAAGGCGCCAACGTGGGCAAGCTGGTGTTGGCGGTGCCGCAGCCGTTGGGTGGTGAGGGGACGGTGGTGATCACCGGCGGAACGGGTGCGCTGGGTC
>NZ_LQPC01000062.1 GCF_002101705.1 Mycolicibacterium iranicum
ACTCCGGCGTAGACGCCGGTGGTGGTGCCGCGCAGGGAGTCCGGGGCGATCCCGGCCCGTTCCAACGCCTCCCAGGCCACCTCCAACAACACCCGCTGCTGGGGATCCATCGCCAACGCCTCACGCGGACTGATCCCGAAGAACTCCGCATCGAAATCACCCGCGTCATACAAGAACCCCCCATGACGGGTATAGCTGGTGCCCGCCCGATCAAGATCCGGATCAAACAACCGCTCCAGATCCCAACCCCGATCCTGCGGGAACTCACCGATGGCATCCACCCCACCAGCCACCAACTCCCACAACTGCTCCGGAGAACCCACCCCACCCGGATACCGACACCCCATCCCCACAATCGCAATCGGCTCATCCACACCGACAACGCCCCCCCGAGCCGCCGCCGGCGCGACCGCCTCCTCCACGACAGCGCCTTCAGCCTCCCGCCGCACAAACGCCGCCACCGCCGCCGGAGTGGGATGGTCGAAAATCAACGTCGCCGGCAACCGCAACCCCGTCACCTGAGCCAACCGGTTACGGAACTCCACCGCCGCCAACGAGTCGAAACCCGCCTCCTTAAACGCCCGACCCACATCCACCGCCGCCGACGACTCATACCCGAGCACCGCCGCGGCTTCCCTACCCACCAAATCCAGTACGAAGCCATCACGATCGGACTCCGCCATCTCGAACAACCGACGCGAAAGGGCACCGCTATCCGCGCGCCGACGAGCCGGTACTCGCACCAACCCGCTGAATAAGGCCGGCAGAAGGCCGGCCCGCGCGAGGGTCGACAGTCGGCTGAAGTCCAAAGCGACGAGGACGAGCTGGGCGGCGTCGACCCCGCTGACGGCATCAAACAAAGCCAGCGCACGCGTACCGTCGAGCGGCTGCATGCCCAAACGCTCCATCCGCGCGCGATCGGCGTCTTGAAGTGCTGCTGCCATCCCGACCGACCACGGCCCCCATGCCAACGCGCGACCTGGTCGGCCCTGAGCACGCCGCCGCTGGGCCAGGGCGTCGAGGAATGCATTGGCTGCGGCGTAATTGCCTTGCCCCGCCGACCCGAACGTAGCCGCCACCGACGAGAACAGCACAAGTTCAACGTCACCAGCGAGCTCATCGAGGTGCACGGCCGCATCGACCTTGGCGCGCAGCACCTCCTCGAGCTGTTCAGCGGTCAACGACGCGATCGTTGCATCGGAAAGTGTGCCGGCCGCATGGACAACGGCCCGCAGCGGATACTGCTCAGGAATGGTCTCCAGCACACCAGCGAGCGCATCGCGATCAGCAGCGTCACACGCCGCGAAGGTCACTGAGCAGCCGTAGTCAGCCAGCTCAGCGGCCAGCTCTTGGCTGCCCTCTGCCGCGGCGCCGCGACGACTCAACAGCACCAGATGACGAACGCCATGCTCACGGGCAAGGTGAGCTGCCACGAGGCCACCAGCAGCACCGGTACCGCCGGTGATCAGCACCGTGCCCTCTGGTTCCAGTGGCGAAGGAGCCGGCCCCCGACTCACCACTCGACCAAGTCGAGGTGCCAGTAAGCCCCCCCTACGCAACGCCAGCTCCGACTCACCACAACTCAGCAAGTCCGCCCACGGCAAATCCGTGACGTTGCCATCAATCTCGGTATCGACGTCGACAAGGAGAAAGCGCTCAGGATGTTCTGCCTGAGCAGACCGCACAAGGCCACGCGCCGCGGCGGCACCCGGGTCAGGCACCTCACCGGCTGTCGCGGCAATCGCCCCATGGGTGACCAACGCCAGACGCGCACCCGCCAAGCGCTCCTCACCCAACCACGCCTGCAACAGCTCCAGAGTCCCCCGCACACCGGAATGCACCGCCTCAACACCACCACCAGCACCACCAGGCAACCGGGCAACGACGACATCAGGAACACGTCCGTCTTCCACGGCAACCGCCAACGCCGCGACATCAGCAGACTGCGCACCAGCAAGCCCCACCACCACCGGCTCATCCACCCCACCCCGCGCAGACTTCACCCCCACCCACTCAACGCCAAACAACGCATCACCCGCCTCACGGGCTGGCG
>NZ_LQPC01000063.1 GCF_002101705.1 Mycolicibacterium iranicum
CCCGGATTTTGCGTGGTAATTGGTGTGGGTTCGGTGTGATGCCGAGTTGTGTTGTTGGGTAGTGGTTTTCGTGTGGTGGCGTAGAGGTGCTGTCCCGTGTCGCCGGGTGGGGCGGGCTTTCCTGGGGCCTGTGGGTCCTTCATCGTTGATGGGTCCGATGGGGTGGGGTGTTATCCGAAGGCGGTGCGGACGCGGTGCCAGGCGGCGGCGATCGCCGCCGCCCAGCGCCAGGTGGCATCGATGCGTAGCCGCAGTTGGCGGGCGCCGCGGGTGATACGGGCGGCCACGTGCAGGACCCGGTAGCGGAACGTGGTGATCTCGACGCGGGCCAGAGCGCGATCGCTGGCGAACCCGATGAGGCGGGTCCAGGTGACCAGGTCAGCGGCGGCCAGGACGATTTCGAGCCAGGCAGCATTGGCCCAGAAGGAGTGGCAGGGCAGGTTACGCAGCCCGGTGGCTTTGAGTTCGCGGATACGGTCCTCGACGCGGGCGTGCTGGCGGTGCCGTAGTTCCAGACCGGCGACCTGACCGGGTACGACACCCGGTGGTGTGTCGGTGATGAACGCGGTGACCCGCATGCCGTCGGCGTCGGTGAACCGCAACTGCGCGCCGGGGTGGGGGCGTTCTTTACGCAGGATCAGCCGGGTCCCTTCGGGCCAGGAGGCCAGGTTGACCAGGTCGGTGGCTTCAGCGACCCACGCGCCGTCGCGGATCCCGCCGTCGGTGTCGATCGCTGGATACCAGCAATCGCCGAGGTTGAGGGTGTCCACGGCGTCCTGGACGCGGGTATCGACGGGGTACCCGAAGGAGAACCCGGCCCCGGCGGCCCGGCACGCTGCGGCGAATTTGTGGGTGGATCCGGCGGTATCGCAGCGCACCAACACCTTCGGGGCCTCGGGGTTGTCGGGATCGTCGGGGTTGGGCCGCCACGCCGCTGGCAGCGATGCCAAAGCCTGGTGCAGGACGATGATGTGGTCGGAGGCGGTGTTGGAGCCGGCGTTACCGTTGCGCAGCAACCCGGCCAGGGCTTCGCCGCCGGCGATGTCGGGGCGGTCCAGAAACGCCAGCAGCGGGTGCAGCCCGAACGTTTTCTTCCAGGTCGGCGCAGCCCCGGCCTTGTTGTCGGAGTGATCGATCACCAGCGTGGCATCGATGTCGATATGCAGCCAGCCGCCGGTGGTGGGGGCGGCTCCGACAGCCCAGGCCGCTGCCCGCGCCGCGGCTCGGGCTGCGCGCACCCCGGGTAGATGCGCGGCATCGATCCGCTCATCGATCAGCCGCCACATGGTGGTCGTTGAGGCCTTGGCCCCCAGGACGTGCTCCCGGTCACCGCACAGCTGACCGACCGCGTCGATGCAGTCCGCGCCGTCGGCGACCGCGGCCGCCAGATCAGCGAACACCTCCCCAGGCGCATACACCCACGGGCCGCGGTAGGTGTCGGCCAACGCGGCCGTGACCTGCGCCGATAAGCCGGTCCGGTCGGCAAGCTCACGCAGCATGCCCATCCCGGCATGCGACACAACGCCATGGCCGTCGGCGGAAACTTTCACCGGCGATGCCGCCGCGATATTCTTCACCTGCGAAGTGCCTTCCCGTCAGGGTTTTTGAACCGTAGAGAAGTCCAATTATTCCTTGCAGGACAGGCACTTTCGCTTATCTACACACCCCCACAGTCAACATTCCACGAAAAATCCGGG
>NZ_LQPC01000064.1 GCF_002101705.1 Mycolicibacterium iranicum
GATCGGTTAACCGGCCCTCTCACGACACGATCATGGGTGCGGCGTGAGGTCCGGGGCCGACGGCGTTGCTCGGCGCATGCTGGCGGTGTCAGCTCGATCGAGAGGGGCAGACCATGACCGTTCGGGTGCGGACCCACGGCGACGGCTATGCGATCGACGGCCAGTGGGAGGGAAGCGCAGCGGCGAACGCATTCCTGACACACTTGGCCGGACGCGGATTCAGTGCGGCAACGGTGCGGGCGTATGCGTTCGACGTGCTCAACCTGGCCCGGTTCCTTCTCGATCGCGACCTCACGGTGGCGGCGGTGACGCCGGTGACGGTGTTCGAGTGGATCGACTGGCAGGACGTGCGCCGCGAACCCCGCCCAGGTATGGCGACACGAGGTGATCGGGGCGCGGCGGCGTCGACGATCAACCGACGAGTCGCGGCGGTGCGGGCGTTGTTCGAGTACCTGGTGATGACCAGGATGCGCGCCGACAATCCGGTGCCCTCACCGCGGCGCGGGCAGGGCCTGCGACCACAAGCGCGCGGACTGCTCGGGCACCTCGGACCGGGCCGACCCCGAGCCGGGGGCCGGCTGGTGCGCCAACCGCGACTGCTGCCCGAATCCCTCGACGCCGACGCGGTAGAGCAGTTCGTGGCGTCGTTGCGCACTCATCGGGATCGGGCGATGGTGTGGGCCATGCTGTTCGGGGGTCTGCGCAGCGCCGAGGTGCGATCACTGCGGCTGGCAGACGTCGATTTCGGTCGACGTCGGTTGCGGGTGCTCGGCAAAGGCTCGAAGGAACGGGTGGTGCCGGTCGATGCGGTGTTCTTCACCGAACTATCGGCCTATCTGCGCCTCGAACGGCCACCGGGGTTGGCGACGCAAGAGTGTTTCGTGGTGCTGCGTGGCCCCACCCACGGGTCGCCGGTCACCGAGGCCGGACTGCGGTCGCTGTTCCGGCGGCACCGAGGCCTGTCCGGCGCAACGCGGGTGCGTCCGCACCGACTGCGCCACACCTACGGCACCGAACTGGCCTCTGCGGGAATCGATCTGATGGCGTTACGGGAGTTGATGGGGCACGTGTCTCCCGAGACCACCGCCGGATACGTGCATCTGTCGGTCGCGCAGCTCGCCGCCGAATACGGCGCGGCCCGCGCCAGCCTCGCCGGGACACGACGATGACCACCCCCGCGCTCGCAATGGTCGATCCGCTGGCCGACCCGGATACGGTGCTGGCCGACTACCTCGAGTACGTTGCCGCCCTGGGTCTCAGCGGTAGGTCGGTGCGCGCTCGCACCCTCATCGCGACCACCTTCCTCACCTCGCATCCGGACCTGCGGGACTGGATGACCCGACCGGCAGCCGAACGGCTCATCGAACTGCGCCGCACCGGGGCGTGGCCGCTGCTGTGTCACCTCATCGGACGCCGCGAGCTGCGGCTGGACCTCGAACTTGCGGCCGTCAAGAACCTCACCGGTCTCGGCCGAGCCGTCGAGGACCGCGACCCGGACGGGTTCGCCGCAGTCCGGGCCGCCGGGCTGGCCTTGGGCTGGACACCGCAATGGATCGAGACGGTCCTGGGTGAATGTCTGGCGGTGCTGCTCGCCTGGCACGGCGGACTCGTCAGCGGCGTGAGCGCCGATACCGTCGACGAATTCGACGCTGCATTGGCTGCAACACAGCCGATTCCGGCAACGTCTCGTCGCGCCTACCGCAACCGGATTGCGGGGCTGCGACAGATGCTGTTTCAGGCCCGCATCGTCGACACACCACCACGGCGCCGGCGGTGGGCCCGCAGTTACGCTCAACGCTTCGCCGAGGTTCCGATAGCCGACGCGATTCGCGCAACATTGCTGCGTTACGTCACCGTCCGGGCATCGGTGCTGCGTCCGAAATCCGTCGAATCCTTGATCAACGACTTGCTGCCGTTCGCGGACTACCTCACCACCGCTCATCCCGAGGTCACGTCCCTCGAGGATCTCGACCGCAATCACATCGAGGGTTTCCTCGTCTGGAACCGCACCCGCACCTGGCGTGGGCAACGCGCCGCTTCCGGCGCCGGACGCATCATCTCGAAGGCCGTGATCCAATCGACGGTGCTGAGCGTGCGCAACCTGCTCGACGACATCACCGAATGGGGTTGGGAGCAGGCCCCACCGCACCGTCTGGTTTTCGCCGTCGACGTCCCCAAACTCGATCAACCGCTTCCGCGGGCCCTGCCGCCCGACATCGATGTTGCAGTGATGAATGCGGTCTCTGGGCTGGATGATTCGTTCGCTCGTATCGGGCTGACCGTGCTCCGCGGAGCTGGTCTGCGGGTCGGGGAGCTACTCGACCTCGAACTTGGCAGCGTCATCGACTACGGTCCCGCCGGCACCTGGTTGAAGGTTCCGTTGGGCAAGCTCGCCACCGAACGCATGGTCCCGCTCTCGGTCGCCACCATCGCCGCGTTGGACGAGTGGACCACCGGGCGTGGTATCTGCCGGCCGCTGCCGCACCCCCGCACCGGAGCGTTGACCGATTTCCTGTTCGTCGCGCACGGTCGCCGTCTCAGCCAGACCCGGCTGCGCAACGGACTGATCGCTGCCGTCGAGACTTGCGGACTGCGTGGGGCCGGGGGTGCGCCGTTGGTGGTGACCCCGCATCAGCTGCGGCATACGTGGGCTACCGAACTCGCGAACGCCGGGATGAGCCTGCAGGCGTTGATGGCGTTGCTCGGGCACGTCACCCCGCAAATGACTTTGCGTTACGCCACTTTGGCTTCACCGACGTTGCGTGATGCCTACGACCAGGCGATGGGCAAGATGCGGCGGCGGTTCACTCTCACCCCGGTCGGCAAACCGATCGTCCCCGATGCCGTGATTTGGCTTGGCAGCGAGATGCTCAAAACGCGTGTTGCCCACGGCTACTGTTCCCGTCACGAGAGCGCGGGTGCTTGTCCCTATGCCAACATCTGCGAGACCTGCGACAACTTCGTCACCGGACCGGAGTTCCGCGACGCGCTCGAGGCGCAACGCACCGACGTCGAGGCACTCGAGGTCGATGCCCGCGACCGAGGATGGCCCGATGAAGCGGCCCGTCACCATCGCGTCGCTGACGCGTTGACCGACCACCTGCAGCGGCTCGACCGCTGACCCAAATCGGCAATCAGGGGTTGATCCGACCCTGAGGGCCGGATAA
>NZ_LQPC01000065.1 GCF_002101705.1 Mycolicibacterium iranicum
GCCGGGCGCCGGGGGCGGCGGGGCCCAGGCGGCAGGCGGGGCATAGCCGGGTGCCGGGGCCGGAGAAGCAGCACATCCCGTGCCATATGGGTCGACGCATCCCGGCGGGCCGCCGGCGGCAGCCAACGGCGCGGCGGCAAAGGCGGTTGCGGCGGCGCAGGCCGCCATTGCGGGACCGAGCTTCCAGTGTTTCTGCAGCATGGGCGCCTTTTACCCCGCCGTTGTGAACTCAAACACATCTTTGGCCGTCAACCCCGCGGCGAAAGGCGCAGATGGGCAGCTTGAGGGAGTGTGACGGGTCGCTGACGTTTGCGACATTTTCTTCAGGCTCCCCTCTATGCCGGGCTACATTGCCGCCGTGACGTCACGACACTGGGCGCTCTGGCTGGGAACCTTCGGTGCAGGCGCATGCATTGCGCTCGGGGCAGGCCACGGAGTGGCCGCCGCTGATACCGACACCTCCGACGGCGGCGCGGAATCGTCGAGTCAGGCTGCGGCGACGACCGAAGACCACGACAGCGAGTCAGACTCCCCGTCGTCGCCGGCTACCGAGAACGATCGGCGAGGCACCACCAAGCGCGACCTAGATGATGCGCCTGACAAAGACGCCACAGAAGAGGCCGTCCGCGAACAGGATCGCGAACAGGATTCAGAACTGGAATCCGATGACGAGACCGCCGACGCCGACGGCCCGGCCGAATCGGCGTCGAAAACGGCAGTGCTCACCACCGACAGCGAGACAGACAAGGAAGAAGCCGCCGAAGAAGCCGCCGAAGAGACCTCCGAGCCTGTCGACGACGCCACCTCCGAGGCTGCCGCCGCCCCTGCTCAGGCCATTCCGGCGGGGGTGACCGGGGTCAAGACCGGTCAGGCCGCATTGACGATTCCGGTGGGCGATCGGGGTTATAAGACCCGCGCCAGTTGGTACCTCCCGACCCAGTCGGACGGGTCGGTCGCAGCCACCGGGGTGATCTGGCTGCAGCACGGTTTCCTCGGCAACCGGTCATCGATGTCGAAATTGGCGCAGACGCTGTCGCTGCAGACAAACAGCATCGTGGTAACCCCGTTCATCTCGTCCTTCCCGCTCCGGTGCTCGAGTTGCTGGATCAACGGTGTGCCGATGCAGCAGGCGGTGGCCTCGATGTTCCTCGGCGAGCGCGACTCACTCACCTCGAGCGCCATACTCGCCGGGTACTCGGGCGTCCTGCCCGAGGACTTCGTGATGTCCGGTCAATCCGCAGGCGGTGGGTTCGCCACCGCCGTCGGCGGCTATTACGTCGACGACGCGCCCGGTAGCGACGCGCTCCGCGGTGTCGTGATGTTCGACGGGTTCGCGTTCGACGGCGTTGTGCCCAACGCGCTACAGAAGCTCGACGATCCGTTCGTGCCCGTCTATCAGGTTGCGGCGCCGCCCCAGCCGTTCAATTCCGGCGGCTCGACGACGCAGGAGCTGGTCGCCGCACGCCCCGGCCAGTTCGTCGGCGTCACGCTGGCGGGCGGATCCCATGCCGATTCCTTGATCGGCGGCAACGCCATCTTCGATTTCTTCGCACAACTGGTGACCGGGATCTCTCCGCGCGGCAACACCCAGGCGGTCTACACGCTGGCCACCGGCTGGATCAACGACCTCTATCAGGGCCTGGGCCCCCAGGACGGCACAGGCATCTACGGTGTGCCCGACCAGTACCTCGTGCTGGGCGAAGCGGCCGGCGTCGTGCTGGCACCCCCGCCGGTCGTGGACCTCGACCGCTACCTGGGCACGTGGTTCGAGGTGGGTAGCGTCAAGCAGTTCTTCTCGATCGGGCTCGTCAACACCACGGCGGTGTACAGCCTCAATCCCGACGGATCGATCAAGGTCGAGAACTCCGGCAACTACTTCTTCAACAACGGGCCGAAGTCCACCATCGTCGGGTCGGCACTGCCGATCAACGACGCCAACAACAAACTCAACGTGGCATTCTTCGGGTCAGCCTCGACGAGACCGCCCGGCAACTACTGGATCGTCGATCTGGATCCGGACTACGGGTGGGCCGTCGTCACCGACCCCACCGGCTTCAGCGGGTTCCTGCTCAGCCGAGATCCCATCGTCTCGGACGAGTTCTACCAGGAGTTGCTCGACCGCGCCTCCGTCTACGGCGTCAAGAACCGGATCACCCCGACCCGGCAGCCGGCAGCCACCTCGACGTCGACGTAGACGCTAAATCAGACTGCGCTGCAACTACTTTCGACTGAAGCTCCGATCCGTTGACGGCTGCTCTGGCGCAATGACGTCAGGGGTTGTCCGTCGTCGGGTGCGCGGGCAGCGTCGAGATCGCGCAGTTGGTGCAGTTCTCGACGGCGATCCGCTCGTTCGACCGAGCAGGGCGACGAATTCCGATGGCCGCCAAGGCCGCCGCCAGGATCATCAACCCCGCTGAGATGAACACGGCGACATGAAAACCCGCCGAGAACGCGACCGGGTCCGCGTAGTCCGCCCCGCTGATCCCCGCCACCCCGGGCAACACCGCGACCGCCAGCAGTCCTCCGGCTCGAGCCACCGCGTTGTTGACCCCGGACGCCGAACCCGCCATGTTCGCCGGTGCGGAGTCGAGCACCGTCGCCGTCAACGGCGCCACCACCAGCACCATGCCCGCACCGAAAACGAGCGCCGCCGGCGCCACGTCGAGTATCCAGGACGCGTCTGCATCGATCCGTGTCATCAAAAGCAGTCCAGCGGCGGTGACCAACGGGCCGACCGTCATCGGCATCCTGGGCCCGATCCGGCTCGCTAGCGCCCCTGCCCGCGAGGAGAACACCAGCATCACCGCGGTGAACGGCAGAAGAGCCGTTCCCGCCGCGACCGGGCTGAATCCGGCCACCGTCTGCAAATGGAGCACCAGCAACAGAAACACCGCGCCCAGTGCGCCGTAGATCAGCAGCGTGATGACGTTTGCCACTCCAAAGATTCTGTCGGCGAACAGTTTCGGCGACACCAGTGGATGCTCGGAGCGATGTTCGACGACGACGAATGTCACCAGGGCCAGCACGCCGGCGGCAACCGATGCAACGGCTGGCGGTGTCAGGCCCTGCCCTCCCAGCTCCGTCAGCCCGTACGTCACGGTTCCCAAGCCGACCGCGGCCAGTGCCGCGCCCGTGACGTCCAGGCCCTCGGGTGCGTTGGGGTCACGACTCTCGGGGACGTGCCGCCACGTCACTGCGACAACAAGCGCGGCAAGCGGCACATTGATGAGAAACACGGCCCGCCAATTCCATTCGACAAGGAAGCCGCCGAGGAACGGACCTATCGCAGCGGCTATCCCACCCAGTCCCGACCAAGCCCCGATGGCGGCGCCACGGTCGGCACCGCTGAACGACGCCGAGATCAACGCCAGACTGCCGGGCGTCAGCAGAGCACCGCCCACGCCTTGCAGGGCGCGAGCCGCGATGAGGACCTCAGACGTCGGAGCGAATCCGCACGCGGCCGAGCTGACCGCGAACCACACGACACCGATCAGAAAGACGCGGCGCCGACCGTAGTGATCACCGAGCGACCCGCCGAGCAGGATCAGTGAAGCCAGGGTGAGTGTGTAGGCATTGACAATCCATTGGAGCTGAGCGAAATCCGCTCCCAGCTCGGCACCGATATGCGGGAGCGCGACATTGACCACCGTCCCGTCGATCATGACGAGACCTGACCCGAGCACGGTGGCCAGCAAGATCCACCGCCCCGCCGCGGTCCCCATTGTCGCCCCGGCCATTGGGCCACCCTAGTCGTCCCGCCATCGTTGAACGTCTCAGCAGTTGTGCACGCCGCGTCGTAGCGCAGGTGCCATTTGCGACACCTCGACGTGTGTGCACGAAAGCTTCGGTCCTGAGTTTCCGCAGCCGCTCCACCTGGGTATTCTCCGACTGTGACGAACCAGCCGCCCCTCGTCGGGAGGGCCGAAGAGTTCGCTATGTCACGGCGTGCGATTGCCGCGGCGTCGGGGTCCGGGGGCATTGTGCTCGCGGGCTCCGCCGGTGTGGGTAAGTCGCGACTCGCCCGCGAGATCGTCGATCACGCACGCGGTACCCGGCGGCCCTGCCACTGGTTGTACGCGACGGCGTCAGCCCGATCGGTGCCACTCGGAGTCTTCGCTGAGTACGCATCGTCGTTCGGTGAGGATCCGCTGCGCCGGATTCACGACGTGATCGCCGCGCTGACGCGCGACAACGCCGGTAGGGCAACGGTCATCGGCGTCGACGACGCACACCTTCTCGACGAGCAATCCGCGATGGTCGTGCACCAACTCGTCCAGCGCAAGGCAGCGACAGTCGTGCTCACCATGCGCAGCGGCGAATCGGCGCCCGACGCCATCACCTCGCTGTACAAGGACCTCGGCATGCCCCGGTTGGAGCTGCAGCCCCTGTCTGCCGTGGACGTGGCGGCGCTACTCGAACAACTCCTCGGTGGACCGGTAGAAAGAGCCAGCTCACAACGACTTTGGCGATACACCCACGGCAACGTTCTCTACCTCCGCCAGCTAGTCGACGACGAATTGGCAAACGGCAAGCTATCCCGGCGCTCCGGCATCTGGGTTTGGACCGGACACCCCGAGGTATCTCCCACGCTGACCGACCTCATCGAGGCAAACGTCGGCCGGCAGGATCCCGCCGTCCTCGAAGTCATCGACACCGTCGCCATCGCCGACCCCATCGAGATCGACGTGCTGCAATCACTGGCACCGGAATCGGCTCTGCATCAAGCAGAGGCCCGCAGCGTGATCGTCGTCGACTCCGAGGCGGGATATGTCAGGCTGGCCCACCCCCTTTACGGGGAGGTCCGCCGCAAGCGCATGGGGGCGCTGCAGCGTGCGGCATTGGGACGTCACATTTCGGATGCCATTGCGTCAGTGAACCCACAGACGCCCCAGCAACTCGTCCGGCGGGCCGTCCTCATCTCCAACTTCGATCGTCCGGATGACGCGGAATTACTTACCGCAGCAGCCAACTCGGCTCTCTACCTCATGGACCTCCGACTGGCGGTCGACCTCGCCGAGCGTGCCATGGAGTGTGGGGACAGTATTGCGGCACGCATCCTCTACGGGTTCGCACTGTTGACGGCTGCCCGAGCAGAGGAGGGCGAACAGGTGCTACGGGACACGGACGCCTTCGTCGGTCAGTCCGCCGAACGTGGGCACATCGCATTGCTCCGCGCCGCCAGCCTGGCATGGAATCTCGGCCGTCCCGCGGATGCCGAGGACGTACTCGACGCTGCTCAATCTTCGTCGGAGAACTACGGACTGACAACGTCTTTCGAGGCTCTGCGGATCTCCGTCTCGGCGACCCGCGGCGACATGCCCGTTGTGGTGAGCGCCGCTCCGTCCATCATGCAGCTGTCCGACATTCTGCCCACCGCCCGCATGTTCTGCGCCTGGGGATACGCCGCGGCCCTCGGGGATGTCGGTGACGTCGACCGGCTCGACGACATGGCCTCCGCAGGCTACGCATTCGCCCAGTCGTTACCGGAAACCTCACACCTGCGGTTCGGGCTGGGCGTCAATCACGTCGACGGACTCCGGCTGGCGGGTGAACTCGACCGCATGCACGTGCACGCTGCACTGCTGAGCGAGCAGGCTCAAGATCATCAGGCATCGCTGACGATTGCACAGTTGTTGCTTGGAATGACCAGTGCCGCACAGGGTGACTTGAGGTCGGCGAGGCGCTCGTTCGGCGAATCACTCGCAGCGTACGAGTACATCTCGTCGGTGAGTGAGCACAGCGGCTACTGGCTCGCCGCTGTCTGTGGGATGGCCGGCGATCACGTCGCGGCCGAACGACAACTCCGCAGCGTGCCGGATCGAGTCTTCAACGGCAGCGGGTTATGGGATCCGATGCAGCACATCGCGACAGCGTGGGCGAAGGCGGCGGCCGGTCAGGTGAGCGCCGCACTGACGACCCTCAGCGATGCAGCTGTACTGATGCGCAAGGCGGGCCGTCCCGCCCGCGAACTGTGGTGCCTACAGACGGCCACCCAGTTCGGCGATACCCGTACCGCGGCGCGCCTCGCGGAGATCGCCGAGAAAGTGCAGGGGCCCCGCGCGTCTACTGCTGCCGCCCACGCCGCAGCGCTCACCGAGGGGGACGGTCCGAAACTGTTGTCGGCGTCGAGGGCGTACGAGGCGTTCGGCGACAAGCTTGCCGCTGCCGATTCCGCGGCACAGGCCGCCACGGCGTTTCGCACCGCCGGGTCCCGCGGATCTGCACTCATCGCCGCCGCCCGCGCGCACAGTCTCGCCGAGGAATGCGGCGCCGACACGCCCGCTTTGCGGACTATGGACACCCGCGCCGAGCTGACCCCGCGCCAACGGGAGATCGCTTCGCTGGTGGCATCAGGGCTTTCCAACCGCGACATCGCAGATCAGTTGCACATGTCCGTCCGGTCCGTCGAGGGACATATCTTCCGCGCATCGCAGCGCAATGGCGTCACGTCTCGCGAGGCACTTGCCGCGCTGCTGGATGGACGTCAATTGCCCGATGACCGATTGGGGTAGTGCACTACCCGCGTCGCGCCGACCTTCCGGCGGCATCGTCAGGGGGGTGGCCCCGCATGAGCGCGATGCAGCCCTGGACCGGCTGCCCCTGCCGTACTCCATGGCGTTGCGCCTGCGCGACGCCGGTGTGGATGACGCAGTCATCGCCGAATGCGTCGGTGTGGAGCCAGAGGGACTGCAGGCGCTGATGGAGATCGCACGCGCCAAGCTCGTTGCCGCCGGTTATCGCGAGTAGCCGTTGACTTTCCCTCTGGGGGAACCTCAACGATCACTGTCCAGGTTCGCTTGACAGATGACCAAGTCCGATATGCAATATATTGCAGTCGACGGAGGGGTTCGGTAGGCATGCCTGAACTGTTCGGCCGAGGCGTCGAGCTACTTCGGATTTCGCGCTTCCTCGAGAGGGCTCGCAACATCGGAGATAGCCGGCTGATCCGCGGCGAACCTGGTGTCGGCAAGTCTGCTCTCCTCGACGCCGCGGCCGACCTGGCCTGCGACGCCGGCATGCTCGTGCTGCGTGCTTCCGGTTCGGAGTTCGAGCGCGACGTCGCCTACTCCGGACTCAACCAGCTGCTCCTCCCCCTGCGCTCCCAACTGGACCGCCTGCCGCTCGGGTCGCGCGATGCGTTGTCGGTCGCGCTGGGATTCGGGCCAGGGCCACCCCAGGGCGCGCTACTGGTGTGCAACGCCGCATTGTCGCTTCTCGCCGACGTCGCGGAGCAGAAACCAGTGCTGGTGCTCGTCGACGATGCCCAATGGATCGACAGGGCCAGCGCAGTCGTGGTCGGATTCATCGCCAGGCGGGTGAGCGGCCACCGCCTCGGCGTGGTGCAATCCTGCCGGACCGGCGGCGAATGTTTCCTCGATCGACGCGGGCTGACCGAACAACTCGTTGAGCCCCTGTCCCGCGAGGCCTCCGAGCACCTCGTCGACGACCGGTTCCCCCACCTGCCTCCCGCCACCCGCCAGAGGGTGCTCGAGCTGGCGCAGGGAAATCCTTTGGCGCTGGTGGAACTTCCTGATGCACTCATCGATCTCCCTGCCCGGATCCTCGCCCACCCTGATGTCGTGCCACCAAGTGATCGACTGTCTGCACATTTCGCGTCCCGCGTTGCAGCGCTGCCCGACGCCACTCGCCGGTTGATGCTCATCGCAGCTTTCGAGGGCACCGGTGACATCCGGGTGTTGCGCGAGATCGCCGGGGAAAAGCCCGGACTCACCGATCTCGCTCCTGCCGAGCAGGCGCAGCTCGTTGCGGTCGACGACGCCGCTGCCCGAATCTCGTTCCGGCACCCATTGATTCGCTCATCTGTTGTCGCCACATCCAGCCATGAAGAGCGACGCCACGCCCATCTCCTCCTGGCCGATTCACTGAGTGGCAACGAAGACCGGCAGGCATGGCACCTCGCTGCCGCGGCGGTCGGACCGGACGAGGCGGTAGCTGCGGTGCTCGAGCGCGTGGCGCGCCGGACCGCCATGCGCGGCGATGCGCTGGGAGCCGTTACGGCGTTGATTCGCGCAGCTGAATTGAGCACGACGAATACCGCGCGGGGACGCAGGCTGGCCGAGGCCGCCTACATCGGCGCCGAATCTGGCGGCATCATCGGTGACCCAGAAAGCCTTCTCGCCGAGGCTCGTCGGGCGGGGCCGGACTCCAGCGGGGCGCTGCACGCGGCCAACGCGGCGGCATTCTTGATGCTCAACGGTGACGGTGACGTCGACACTGCCCACCGACTCCTCGTCGGCGCCATCGAGACGACCGATCACGGTTACCGCGCCGAAAACGACGCGCTCATCGAAGCCATGCACACCCTGCTGCTTCTCGCCTGGTATGCGTGCACGCCCGCGCATTGGGAGCCCTATTTCCGAGCATTGCGCAAATTGGCGCCTGAGCCGCCAAAACTCCTTGCGCTGGTGAGCAAAACCTTCGCCGATCCAATACGGTACGGCGCCGCGGCAGCGTCTGAATTGGACCGGATCATTGCCACCCTTCCCGGCGAGGACGAGCCGTCGAAGATCGTCCGGGTCGGTGCAGCGTCGGTCTATCTCGACCGCCTGTCGGACACCCGGGACGCGCACTGGCGACTGGTGCGCCGAGGGCGTGACGGCGCATCCCCACGCAGGCATATCGGCGCGCTGATGCATCTGTGCCTGGACGACTACCTCACCGGCAGATGGGACGAGTCCGAGCAACTCGCCGCCGAAGGGCAACAGCTCTGCAACACACATGGTTTCATGTTCTTCAACTGGTACTTCCTGTACAACCGCGCGGTCATCGCCGCCGGACGGGGCCGGACCGACGAAGCGTTCGCACTTGCCGACGAGCTCAGCCACTGGGCACAACCCCGCGGGGTTGCCAGTGTGCTCCGGTATGCACACCATCCTCGTGTGCTCGCCGCCTCCGCCACGGGCGATTTCGATGCGGCCTTTCGCTACGCCGCCGCGCTGAATCCGCCCGGCATGCTGTCGTTCCAACTGCCACACTGCACCTGGGTGATGTTCGATCTCGTCGAAGCAGCGCTGCGCACCGGTCGCGAATCAGACGCCCGCGCACACCTCGCCGCGATGCGGCAGGCCGATGTGGCGGCGTTGTCGCCGCGTATGGACCTGATCCAGCGCGGGGTGGACGCGCTGGTCTTCGACGACGAGGAGACCGATCGCCTGCTCGAAGAGTCGCTCAGCGCGCCCTCGTCGAACCGGTGGCTGTTCGAGGCGTCCCGCATCCGGCTCGCCTTCGCCGAGAACCTACGCCGACGCAAAATGCCGGACAGGGCCCGCCGGCACCTGCTCGCCGCGAGAGAGAACTTCACCGCGATGGGGGCACAACCGTGGCTCTCGCGTACGCAGCAAGAGTTGCGCGCCAGCGGTTTTCGGGCGACTCAGGATTCCCAACCCGCGCCGGTTCTGCTGACCGCCCAGGAGTTGGAGATCGCACATCTGGCCGCCAGCGGAATGACCAACCGCCAGATCGGCGAGCGCCTGTACCTGTCACACCGAACCGTGGGCGCACATCTGTACCGGGTGTTCCCCAAGCTGGGCGTGTCGTCGCGGGCAGGGCTGCGCGACGCGTTGTCGAGCAACCCTGACGTCAATCAAACGCACCCGCGTACGCATTGAGAGCCGGCTGCCCGCCCAAGTGCGCGTACAACACCGTCGAGTCCGCAGAAATCGCTCCGTTGTGGACCAGGTCGATGAGGCCGGCCATCGACTTGCCCTCGTAGACAGGGTCGATGATCATCCCCTCAAGGCTTGCCGTGAGCCGGATCGCGTCGATCGTGGATTGCACCGGAATTCCGTACCGGTCGCCCGCCCAACCTTCGAGCACGGTGATCTCTTCATCGCGCAGTGGGCGCCGAAGGCCGATCAGCTCCGCTGTGTTCCTGGCGATGCGCGCAACCTGCTCGCGCGTCTTGTCGAGGGTTGCCGACGCGTCGATACCCAGTACGCGGCGCGGTCGATCCTGGCCTGCGAAGCCGGCGATCATGCCCGCGTGCGTCGAGCCGGTGACGGTGCAGACCACGATCGTGTCGAAGAACACGCCGAGTTCGCGCTCTTGTTGCTGAACTTCGTAGGCCCAGTTGGCAAAACCGAGTCCGCCGAGCGGGTGCTCGGACGCTCCCGCGGGGATGCCGTAGGGAACCCCGCCGGCGGCGCGAATCTCCTCGAGGGCGGCTTCCCACGAGTCCTTGATGCCGATACCAAAGCCGCTGGGGTCCAGCCGGACATCGGCACCCATGATCCGGGAGAGCAGGATGTTGCCGACCTTGTCGTTGACGACGTCGGGCCAGTCCACCCAGCGTTCCTGCACGAGGCGGGCCTTCATGCCGAGCCGCGCGGCGACGGCCGCCACCTGCCGAGTGTGGTTGGACTGATAGCCGCCGATCGAGACCAACGTGTCGGCACCCTGGGCCAGCGCGTCGGGAACGATGTACTCCAGCTTGCGCATCTTGTTGCCGCCGTAAGCGAGACCTGAGTTGCAGTCCTCGCGCTTCGCCCAGATCTCGGCGCCGCCGAGGTGCTCACTCAGGCGCTCCAGCTTGTGAATCGGGCTGGGACCGAACAGGAGTGGATAGCGGTTGAAATCGGCAAGCGACATGATTCCTCGTTTCGTGGGTTCTCTACAGAGCCGCGTGGCGGGCCGACGCCCACACTGCGAGCTCGACGGTGCATGATGAGGTATGCCGGTTCCTGTTGCCAGCTCCCCCGAGGGGCGGCAGTTGCTGCGCGACAGCGTCTTTGTGAGGATCCGCGACGCGATCATCGACGGAACCCTTGAACCCGGTGAGCGTCTTCTCGACAACGAGCTCAGCGCCTGGCTTGGCGTGAGCCGAACGCCGATCCGGGAGGCACTCGCTCGTCTCGACGCGGCCGGCCTCGTCGAGACCAAACCGGGCCGCTACACCATCGTCAGCCCGATCGACCCCCGCACTCTCGCCGATGCCCAGGCGGTCACGGCGGCGATGAACGAACTCGCTGTTCGTACAGCTGTACCGCGTCTCACCCAGGACGACCTGACCGACATGCGCGCGGCCAACAACACGTTCGCCGCGGCATTGCATGCCGGCGATGTGGTGGCCGCCGTCGCGGCCGACGACGCATTTCACCGGATCCCGGTCGATCGCGCGGGCAACATGGCCATCCGCACCGTACTCGAGCAGTACACGCCGGTGCTCAGACGCGTCGAACGCATCCGGTTCGCTTCGCTGAGCGGGCGTGACTCGGTAGCCCAGCATGCCCGGATCATCGCCGCCGCCGAGGCCGGTGACGCGGAGGCCGCAGCCCTCGAGACACGGCTGAATTGGTTGACGCTGGATGCGTTCGCCGCCGACAGCTGATCTCAAATAGTTGAATCGTATTGTCGCGCAGGAACCTTCACGTGAGACCTGCGCCATGCCGACCTTTCTTCGCAATGTGATATGCAATATATCGCAGGGTGGCGGCGGTGGACAAGCCCGCAGCTGATGCGCGGTTGACGTAGTCGAATGACTGCACATCGTCGAAACGGGCGCGCGATATCAAGAGTCGGATGACTGATGCCGCGACGCCTAGCACCCGCGACGGTAGATGGCGGAAGCCGATACGGCCTCCAGCACCGTCCACGTAAACTGAGGTCGCTTCGTGAAACCCACCATTGTGCTCGTCCACGGCGCCTTTGCCGAGTCCGCCAGCTGGCACGGCGTCATCCGCCTGCTACACGACGCCGGTCATCGCGTCATCGCCGCGGCCAACCCGCTGCGCTCACTGACCACCGACGCGGCCGCGGTCGCGGACCTGCTGGCCGGCATCAAGGGGCCCGTGGTGCTCGCGGGCCACTCCTACGGTGGTGCGGTCATCACCAACGCCGCTCGAGACAACGCCGACGTCAAGGCTCTTGTGTACGTCGCCGCACTAGCCCCCGACAAGGGCGAAACCACGCCCGAACTGCTCGGCAAGTATCCCGGCGCCACCCTCGGCGAGCATCTCTACGAGGTGTCGCTCTCCGACGGAACAGCCGACGTCTATGTCCATCAGAACGCCTACCACCAGCACTTCTGCGCCGATCTGAGCGCAGAGCAGGCGGCCTTGGATGCCTCCGCGCAGCGGCCGTTCAACACGGCAGCGCTCAACGAACCCTCGGGTGAACCGGCGTGGGCAACGATCCCGTCCTGGTTCATCTACCCCGAACTCGACCTTGCGATCCCGGCGCAGACTTTCCGCTTCATGGCCCAACGCGCCGGGGCCCGCGTGGTCGTCGAGGTTCCCGGTGCGTCACACGCCCTCCCGACATCACGGCCCGAAGCGGTCGCCGACGTCATCCTCCAAGCCGCGGCGTCGGCCTGACTTGCGCCCGTCGTTCGAAGACTAGGAATCGCAATGCAATTTCACGTCATCCTGGCCAGGATCGCCGTATGCGGCACACTTGCCGGTCTCATCGCGAGCTGCAGTGGCGCCGCCGCTCAACAACCGGCGCCCGCCGACGAACCGTTCGCTCCGCCCACCGTGGTGCTGGTGCACGGAGCGTTCGCCGACTCGTCGAGTTGGAACGCCGTGATCACCGATCTTGAGCGCGAGGGCTTCCCGGTGATTGCGGCGGCCAACCCGCTGCGCGGTCTACGTAGCGACGCCCAGTACCTCAGGACCGTGCTGGACAGCGTGGACGGACCGGTGGTGTTGGCCGGTCACTCCTACGGGGGCTCGGTGATGGGCGAGGCGGCCGTCGGCCATCCGAATGTCAAGGCGCTGGTATACATCGCCAGTTTCATTCTGGAACCCGGTGAGGCGACGTCTGCGCTCGCGGCCAAGTTTCCCGGCGGCCAGCTCGGCCCGGCACTTGATACCGTCCCTTTTCCCGGTGGAGGCTCGGGGAACGACCTCTATATCAAGCGGGACGAGTTTCGCAGGGTGTTCGCCGCCGACGTTGCGCCGGAGATCGCCGCCCTGATGGCTGCCACTCAGCGACCGATCACCGACGACGCGCTCAATGAGGCTGCCACAGCGGCGGCGTGGAAGACGATTCCTTCGTGGAACATGGTCACTACCGAAGACCTTGCCATTCCGCCGGATTCAATGCGATTCATGGGTGCGCGAGCGAACTCCCAGACCGTGGAGATCGACGCGTCGCACGCGGTGACCGTCTCCCAACCGGGCGCCGTCGCTGATCTGATCAGCGACGCCGCACATGTCACCGCCACCTGAAAGCCTGCCGCCCGAAGAAGGAGACCAGTAGATGATGAAGTCCAGCGATTACGACTACGTGGTGGTGGGCGCCGGCTCGGCGGGTTGTGTGATCGCTGCCCGGTTGTCGGAGGACCCTGCCACGACGGTGCTGCTTCTCGAGTCGGGGCCGCCGGATGATCGCCGCGACATCGCCGTACCGCCCGCATGGCCGACGTTGTGGGGCACCGAGGTCGACTACGCCTACCGCACCACTCCGCAGCCAGGAACCAACGGGTCCACCCACCACTGGCCTCGCGGTCACACGCTGGGCGGTAGCGGCAGCATCAACGCGATGGTGTATCTACGTGGGCACCGCAACGACTTCGACTCCTGGGCTCAATCAGGTTGTGAAGGCTGGGATTACGAGTCGGTGCTGCCGTACTTCAAGCGCGTTGAGACGGTGCATACCGGCGATCGGTGTTACCGCGGCGATCAGGGACCATTGCGTCCCGCACCCGTATCGCGCTCTGTCGCGAATCCGCTATCCCAAGTTTTCCTGGACGCTGCCGCAGCAGCGGGCTTCCCGCTGACCGACGATTTCAACGGAGCCCACACCGAGGGCGCCGGCTGGCATGACCTCTCAATTACGCACGGAGCCAGGCAGAGCGCCGCCGACGCGTACCTGCATCCCGCTCGCACCCGAGCCAACCTCACCGTCATGACGAACGCCCGCGCACACCGGTTACGAATCGTCGGAGATCGCTGCGTCGGTGTCGAATTCGTAAGCAACGGGCAGTCGATGACCGCCTACGCGAATAGCGAGGTGGTGGTATGCGCCGGCGCCGTCGACTCGCCCCGGCTCCTGCTGCTGTCGGGTATCGGGCCGGCCAACGAACTCGCCTCCGCAGGCATCGACGTCGTTCACGACCTCCCCGGCGTGGGTCGCAACCTTCATGACCATCCGTTGTGCGGGGTGGTCTACGAGGCCACCCAACCCATTCCGGCCGGACGCACCAACCACGCCGAGTCGTCGCTGCTGTGGCGCAGCGACGAGTCCCTCGCCGGACCGGACATGCAGCTGATGTTCATCCACGTACCTTTTCACCCACCCCACCTGGCGGCCCCGCCGAACAGTTTCACCTTGGCGATCGCGCTCGTGCCCGAATCCCGCGGGTCGATCCGGCTGGCGGGCCCCGACCCGGCAGCGCCTCCGCTGATCGACCCGAACTACCTCGGCATGGAGCCGGACATGCGGCGAATGGTGCACGGTGTCAGGGTCGCTCGTGAGATCGCGGCTGCCGAGCCATTCAGACCGTGGCGCGGTCGGGAAGTACTACCCGGGGTCGACGTCGCCGACGAGGTGGCATTGCGGTCATTCCTGTCTCGAGGCACCGGCACCTACTACCACCCGGTCGGGAGTTGTGCGATGGGCACCGGACCGGAAGCCGTCGTCGACCCCACGCTGCGGGTGCACGGAGTGACCGGACTACGGGTCGCCGACGCGTCGGTGATGCCTAGGATCGTCTGCGTCAACACCAATGCGGCAACCATCATGATCGGCGAGAAGGCCGCTGACTTGATCCAGTCGCGCACGCCGACGGGGCGCGCCGGTCAGGCGGACAGGGCAGCCTGTATCGCTCCGGCCTGCATGCGGCCGTAGTCGATGACGAGGTCGGGCGGTACCGGATCGGTGGCCGCGCCCTCGAATTCAATTGTCGTAAACGTGTTTCCTTCAGTGAAAGTGAGAACCGCGACTGAGCGGGTGTTGTCGAGTGACGTCCCGCTCATAATTTGTCCGTCCGTTCCCACAGCCGCGGGCTCAGTGGTCGGGTTGTTGATCTGGCTACCCAGCCCTGCGCGCCCCTGGCTCATCATCGACGACGCCGCCGCCGCGTCGTCGAGCACCAGGATCGTGTCCGTCACCGTGCGACTGCCGTCGCGGTGGGTGAACAACGCCATGACACCGGGCTGGCCCTCGGGATTGAGCACGGGCGCATCGGCAACCCACGCCGACGAGTCAGTGGCCGCGTTGGGGTGGACGGGCAGAGTCGCGTAGTCCACGGGTTGCGCTGTCGCAGCGGTGAACCCGCCGACCGTGACACCGACCACGAGTGCCGCGGCCGCCGCAGCCGAGGTGAGAATCTTCGTAAACATCGTGTCAGTCCTCATCCTCAGCAGGGATAACAGGCCCAGCCGCGCCAGCCGTCGCGCCAGAACCAACCGGGGCCGCAGCCCATTGCCCCCGTGGTGCCATAGCAGTCCAAGAGGTCGGTGGATGGTGCCTTCGGCAGCATCTGCACGACAGGGTCGGGAGTCGGCAGGGTCGCTTGGCCCGCGTTCGCGACGCCGCCGCTTCCCAAGGAACCGAGAAGCATTGCTGCCACGGCTGCCGGCATGACAAGTTTTCGCATCTCTTGCCCCCTTATTGACGGTTGGGTAACTGCTGAGGCTACGCCGTGAGCCCGGCCTGCGGAACGAACTCGGCAGATCGCTGGCGGCACGTTCACCTGTGTCCAATCCCTGGCTAGGCGATCCGGAGTCGGTCACCATTGCAAGGTGACCACCAAGACCACGTGCGCAGTTGTCGGCGGCGGACCTGCGGGCATGGTACTGGGCCTGATCTTGGCTCGCGGCGGCGTCGACGTCACGGTCTTCGAGAAGCATCCCGATTTCCTTCGTGACTTCCGCGGCGACACAGTGCATCCGACCACGCTGCGGCTTCTTGACGAGCTGGGCCTGTGGCCAAAGTTCGACGCTCTGCCGCACAGCCAGATCAGCAGCGCCAGCTTCGATGTTGCCCCGGGCCGCTCGGTCACGATGGTGGATTTCAGCCGGCTGCGCGGGATGCCACATCCCTACATCGCGATGGTTCCCCAGTGGGACCTGCTGAATCTGCTCGCCGAAGCGGGGCAGGCCGAACCCACGTTCACCCTGCGGATGAGCACCGAGGTGACCGGCCTTGTCCGAGAAGGCAACAGGATCGCCGGTGTCCGCTATCGCGATGCCGACGGCGACGGCGAACTGCTGGCCGATCTGACCATCGGCTGCGACGGACGCAGCTCGCTGGTTCGCCGCGACGCCGGCCTGCGGGTCCGCGAATTCCCGGTCAGCTTCGACGTGTGGTGGTTCAGGCTGCCACGGCACAGGGACCACGCCATCTACACGCTGGTGCCCCGCGTCATGCCCGGCAAGGCCATGATCGTCATCCCCAGGGAGGGTTACCTGCAGATCGCCTTGCTCATCCCGAAGGGCAGCGACGCTGCGCAGCGTGCCCGAGGTCTCGACGCATTCCGCTCCGACATCCTCGAGCTGCTACCCGAGGCCGGCGAGACCGTCGACACGATCACCAGCCTCGACGACGTCAAGATGCTCGACGTCCGCTTGAACCGGTTGCGCCGCTGGCACACTGACGGTCTGCTGTGTATCGGCGACGCGGCGCACGCGATGTCGCCGGCCGGTGGTGTCGGCATCAACGTGGCGGTCCAGGACGGCGTCGCGGCGGCGCGCCTTCTCGCCGAACCGTTGCGCGCTGGGACGGTGTCGGAACGCGACCTGGCCGCAGTGCAACGCCGTCGCATCGTGCCGACCGCGCTCACACAGGGTTTCCAGCGGCTGATGGATCGACGACTGCTCGGCCCCATCCTGGAGGGTGGCACGGCGCCGCTGCCGAAGTTCGCGAACGCGGTTGAACGCTTCCCCTGGCTGACCGCCGTTCCCGCCTACCTGGTCGGTGTCGGGGTGCTCCCGGAGCGCGCGCCCGAGTTCGCGAGAAGGCCGCCCACGTAAGGTCACACCCGTGACCACAATCGAAGGCAATCCATTCGATCTCAGCGGCCAGGTAGCCGTCGTGACCGGTGGCGGCTCTGGGATCGGGCTGGGAATGGCCGAAGGTCTCGCCCGGGCGGGCGCGTCCGTGGCGATCGTCGGCCGCACCGCGAAGCGCTTGGACGATGCCGCGGCGAAGCTGCGCACTTACGGCAACCCGGTATTGCCGGTGGTGTGCGATGTAGCCGACGAGCAGGCCGTCACCGATGCGATGGCACACATTCGTGCTGAATTGGGTTGGCTGGATTCGTGTTTCGCCAACGCGGGAGTCCGAGGCAGGTTCACCCCGGTCCTCGACACCTCACTGGAGGAGTTTCGCTCGGTGACGCGTGTCGACCTCGACGGCGTGTTCCTGACTGTTCGCGAGGCGGCCCGCCAGATGATCGCGGCGGGGCGAGGCGGCAGCCTGATCGGGGTATCGAGTCTCGGCGCTTTCCAGGGCATGCCCCGCCAGCCCGCGTATGCCGCATCGAAAGCCGGCGTGACGTCACTGATGGACAGCCTCGCCGTGGAACTCGCCAGGCACGGGATCCGGGCCAACACCGTGGCACCAGGCTGGTTCGACACCGAGATGACAACCGCGGGCCTCGCCGACGAGCGATTCAGCGCGAAGGTCCTGCCCCGCGTACCAGTACGCCGGTGGGGTGCTGCCGAGGATCTCGCCGGGGTTGCGGTCTACCTCGCCAGCCCGGCCAGCGCGTACCACACGGGCGACGTGCTCCGGCTCGACGGCGGCTATCTCAAGTTCTAGCTTTCACACCCGATGCCGTCGCGATCCTTGTCGAGCCATGTCCCGTAGTACGGCGAGCTGGAGGGGATGTTCGAGTAGCCGGCGTCGCGGGCAGCCGAGCAGTTCTGGAACGGTGCCTGCTGTGCACCGGCGGCACCGGCGAAGGTGAGGGCAGCCGCGGCGGCGAGAAAGGCGGCGGGGAGAAGCCGGTGGATCATGAGAACTCCGTGGTCGTGAGCTGGGCGAAATCGGTGTCACGACGCTACGAGAATATTGACGCGCGGGGAATCGGGGATCTCCCTTGCGTCCGGGCGGGCCCTCACCGGCAGCACGCGACGTTTGAGCGGACGCAGCACCGGACATGATGAGACGGTGAAACTGCTGATGACACCGCTGCCGGCCCCCGACGTGGAGATCACGGACGCCGGCGTCGAGTCCGTCCTGACCGGCGCGGTACGCATCATCAATCCCCTGCTGGACACACTCTGGGGAACCGACCCGTTCAAGCTCAAACAACGCCAAGACGCCATCGGACGTGTGCTCAATGCGGCCGACGTGCCGGGCACCCCGTCGTGGGAGGACATGGACGTCGACGCGCGGATCCACTGGTGGGTGTGGCGGGTGGGTGCGCTGAACACCGTCGCCGTCGCCTTCCCCGGCGTCTTGGGCGTCGTGGGGCGACAGCTCCCGATCCAGGACCTCCTCGGGTTCGTCAGCCAGGCAGTCGTGCTCTGCGCGGTCGCCCGCGAACTCGGAACCACAGACCAGCGCACCCAGGTCCGAATGCTGGCCGCGGTGCTGTGCGACCGGGACTTGTCGGTCGTTGTGTACGACGGCGACACCAGCAAGCCGCTGGCATCGATACCGAACAGCCCGGGAGGCATCGCCAAGGCGCTGTGGAATCTGATCGGCCTCTTCGACGCCATCGGAGACGAGCTGGGTAAGCGACCGCATCCGCGCGGTCCGATCAAGTACCTGGGCATGCTGCCCGGTATCGGCGCGGTCGCCGCCTACATCGGCGAGTGCGGCGCCCTTGCACGTGCGGCGAAGGCCGGCCGACGCTGGATCGAAAAGGCCGCTCCCGCAGAGGTTTAGCAGAACGACTCACCCGACGCCAGGGATAGTCCTGGTGTGCGCTGCGATCGACGACTCGGCCGAAAAGGCGATCTGGCCGCACACCAGGGGTGCGCGCAGGCGAACTTTCCCAGGGGTTGCATCACCCCACAGCTCGCTCGACACCAAAAAGTCGGCCGATCGGCTGTCCCCTCCGCAGCCGATCGAACCGACGTTGTAAACCTAGGCGCGGGGACCCCGAGGAGGAATCGGGGAAATCCCTATTTCTTGCCCGGGGAATGACCACCAGGTAAATAAATCCCTCCGGTCAGGGGTTGTTCGGCACCAGGATCGGGATGGGTTCGGGCAGGAAAGGAATGTCCAGATACGTCGTCGTCGTCGCGGGGGCCGTCGTTGGCGGGTCGGTCGTAGGTGGTTCGGTCGTCGGCGGCGTCGTGGGGACCGTCGTGGTCGTCGTCGGCACCGTCGTGGTCGTCGTCGGCACGGTCGTGGTCGTGGTCGGCGTCGTCGTTGTTGTGGTGGTCGTGGTGGTGGTCGTGGTGGTGGTGGTCGTCGTCGTGGTCGTGGTCGTCGGGGCGGCCGTCGACGGCGTCGTGATTACCGGGGGTGGCGCCTGCACGGTGGTGGGCGCCTGGGCTGGGGGCTGCGGCGACTGTTGAGGGATCGTGACGGTTTCGGCCGGCGGCGGTGCGCTGGACGGCACGAGGGCGCTGCTCAGCGGCACGTTGCCCGGCGTCGGAGGAGTCCGGTCGGACGAGTCGACGCTGGTCAGAGCAATCGCAGCGCCGCCGACGGCGAGCAGGGCGACCGCGGCCACGATCCCGGTGAGCGTGAGCGGTATCCGAGATCGCAACCCGCTATCTTCACCGTCGCGGTTGATGACCTCGGTCGACGCGTAAGAGTCAGGCAGTGCGTACGGGTTCGGCCGCTCCTGCGGCTCGTCGCTGCTGTAGGGAACGTCACCGCTGTAGGGGACGACGTCTTCGGCCGCAGGGTCGTCCTGCGACCACGCCAGCGCGTATGTGCTGTCCGAACTCTCCGGCGGCGCAGGCACCACCGGTGCCATGGCGGTCGCCGCGACGGTCGCGGTGTCGGCGCTGCGACCGTACGCGGCGAACAGTGCCGCGCCGACGGCCGCATCGAGCGCAGGCTGCGGCGTCGTCACCACTGGCACCCGCAGCCGCTGCGAAACCTGTTGGGTGATCAGGGGTATGGATGCTCCGCCGCCGACAACCGCCACGGATGTCACCGTGCCCCAGCCGATGTTGTTGCGCGCCAACAGATCTTCAAGAGCCACGAATACGCCGTCGAGCGGTCGGGCGATCAGCTCGTCCAGTTCAGCTCGGGTAACCCGAATGTCACCACGGAATCGGGGCAGATCGACCGCCAGTTCGGTGGCGGTCTGTGACGACAGGCGCTCCTTCGCCGACCGGCATTCGTCGCGCAGCCGAGCCAGCGAGCCGACCGCGGCGGTCTGGCCGGTATCTGCATCGCCGTTACCGAATCCGGCGAGCACGTGGCCGAGCAGCGCCTGGTCGATCTGATCGCCGGCGAACTCGGCGTACCTCTCGGTCCCTCCGATCACCGTGAACGACGACGACGCATCGACAGCGGTGATGCTGGTTCCGCCGCCGCCGAAGTCGAGCAGCACCGCGACGCCGCGGCGATCCAGGCCGGGGTTGGCATTGAGCGCGGTCAACGCAGCCTGGGCGTCCGGGATCAGACGGGCCCCGGCCGGCGCGAGAACGTCACTCGTGGCGAGTGTCTCCGCCAGAGCGGCCGTGGTCTCGGGACTCCAGTACGACGGCACCGCGATCGCCACGTCCGCCGCCCCCGCGGTTGTCGCCAGCGCCGCCATCGACTCGAGGGCCTCGACCACCAGTTGCTCGGCGGGATAGCTGCTTCCGTCGGCGCCGACCAGCGGTACCGGATCTCCGACCCGCTCGACGAAGCCGGATAGCACCACCCCGTCCGCGTGTCCGGCAGTGTCGCCGACTTCGGGCGCGCTGTGCTCGTAAAGCGTCAGCACTGAGCGGCGGATCACCGGACGGTTGCCGACTGTGGCCGCGACGAGGTTGGTGGTGCCGACAGACAACCCCAACGCATCGCTCATATTGCAGGACACCTTAGACCGCGACCGCAGACACCCGCACCTGACACTCCGCTCCGCCGAACGCCTGACGAGCCCGCCCATGAACAAAAATCGGCGTCTGTCTACACGGCCGCGGGGGCGGTGTGCTGCAATGTCGGCATGAGTGACATCGACGACATCAAGCAGGTCAAATACCGCTATCTTCGGGCACTGGACACCAAGCACTGGGACGACTTCGCCGCCACTCTCACCGAGGACGTCGTCGGCCGCTATGGGGAGTCCATCGGAGAAGAGCACCATTTCGTCAATCGCGATGAGCTCGTCGAATTCATGCGCAACTCACTCGGGCCCGAAGTGCTCACCGAACACCGGGTCAACCACCCAGAGATCACCGTCGACGGCGACGAGGCGACCGCCATCTGGTATCTACAGGACCGGGTGATCGCCCCCGACTTCAATTTCATGCTGATCGGAGCAGGCTTCTATCACGACCGCTACCGCAAGACCGCGGACGGCTGGAAGATCAGCGAAACCGGCTATGACCGCACCTACGACGCGTCGATGAAGCTGGACGCCCTGGAATTCAAGGTCAAGGCCGGGCGCGCCCTCAACATCTGAGTCATTCGGTGATGGCGATCATCGCCCCAGGCCGCAGCCAGCGCATGATCGTCACGAGCTTGGCGTCGTCGATCGCGACACACCCCGCGGTTGCTCCGCCGTCGGTGCTGTGCACGAAGAACGCGCCTCCCTTCCCGGGGATGCGCGCCTTGTTGACACCCATGACGACAGCGTGCGCGTACTGAGGGATGTCGAGGTTTTCGGTGCCTGCGCTCAACGACGTGTCGAACGGACAGTTCGCCTCCTCGCACACCTGCATCGTGTTGTAGGTCGGGCTTTTCATGTCCCCGTCCCACCAATGATTGGACCCGACCCGGACGTACTTCAGGCCGCTGCCCGGATCGGGCTGGGTGCCGAACGCGAAGTCCAGGGTGTAGATACCCTTCGGCGTCATCATCGATCCGTCGAAATGGTTGGGAGACATGCCCTTCTCGCCGATCTTGGCCGGTATTCCGACGCCCCCGGCGACGGGCTGCCAGCCCGCGGCGGTGCGCTCCCACACGTCGAGCTTCGCGTCGGAACCACCCGTGCCCGTGACGGCGAGCACCTGCGTGGCGGACCCGACGGAGTTGGCGAACCACGGCGAGAACGCCGAGGCCGGCGGCGCCGTGACAAAGCCGAGCAGCGCGGCAGCCAGCAGAATCGCCAGACGCACGAACTTCCTGTGACGGTTACGTCGAGGCGCGGTCGGCATGCACCAACTGTGCCATCCACGAGCGCCATTTCGGCGCTTCCGCGGCAGCAGTGTCGGCCGCGTCATCACCGTAGAGGTAGAGGTTCACCATGATGCGGGCCTCGCCGCCGGGCGCGCAGCCGCCGACCACTGCGACCCCGGGGCAGGGCCCCTCGAGTCGCACGATGACGTCGCGGAATCCCTCAGCATGGTGAATTCGGTGCACGACGCCGTGCAGTTCCGGTGTCCCCGAAGGGGTTCGGAAACGTTGTCCGACATCGACACCTGCAATCCCGAGTGCCGATGCCAGCGTCGCCCACCCCTGCACCAGGTCCGCGGGAACCTGGGTCATCGCCACAGCATTGGCAGCGCGTTGCCCTGGGAACTCACGCAGGTACAGGCGCAGAACTTCGAAGAACCCGGGCCACCCGGTCTCGAAGCTCTCCAGTTCGCCATCCCAATCGTCGCGATCGGTGAACAGGCTGTGCACCATCCGCACCACGCAGCGATCACCCGAGTGGCTCGTCACGACGACCTCCGTCGCGACCGGCGGCGCTTCACCGTTCCAGCCGTGTTCCTCGTAGCCCAGGCGTGCCGGCGGCTCCCATTCCGTGATGACCCCGGAGCTGACCGCGCCGTCACCGAAATCGAATTCGATTGCGCCACCTATACGTTCGTCGACCTGGGTCGGCGTGAACCAGGCACTCATCCCCGGCCCGGTGGCGATCGCGTCCCACACCTGCTCGGGCGTCCCGGGCACGAGGAACTCCATCTCGACCCATCGGCGGCCGTCGGTCTTCTTGATCGCCATACGTCAGTCCTTTCGAAGAGGCATCGGATAGGCGGCCAGCACCAGCCGGTGTGGTCGGCCGCGCGGATCGGATTCGTCGTGGTAGCGCGCCACGAGCGAGGTGACAGCGTTGGCCAGATCGTCGGTGAACGCGGCGCGGTCGCCCGCCGACCGGAACGTCACCGCGGTGTCGATGGTCAGCGTCGCGAGCCGCTTCCGCTTGTCCCGCGCGGCGTTCCATAGGTCGCCGACCTCGCGGACGGCCCGCGCCGCCACGGCGATCAAGTAGCTCGCCGACATCCTGTCGCTGGTGCGGCCGGGATCGGCAGCCACCGGCCCCAGCGCGCCGGGCGACACGACATAGGACGACGCGGTCGCCACCAGCAATCGTTCGGTCAGTCCGCCCCAGCGCCGTTCGCCTGCGGCGGCCACCAGGCCGTGTTGTTCCAGCGCCCGCAGGTGGTAGTTGACCTTCTGCCTGGTGATGCCGACCCGCGAGGCGAGCGTCGCCGCAGACGCAGGTTCAGCGAGTTCGGCGAGCAGCCTGCCACGGGTCGGATCGAGGGCGCTGACCGCGGCGGCAGGATCGGCGATGACCTCCACATCCAGCACGAATGACATCGTGCGCTTTGACAAATAAATCTGTCAATAGCGCGCGGCCGATAGGTTGGCAGTCATGGAGCTCCGTGTTGCGCGATCCTTCCGTCGTCGCGGCCGTGGAATTCGCCAGATCGGTGAAGGCCTCGGAACGCTGGACCGCGAGGTCTTCGAGGCTGTCGCGGAGTCCCCCAGCCCGCTCCTCGACGCGGTGATGCCGCGGCTCACCAAGGCCGCCGACCACTCCAAGCTGTGGTTCGCGATCGCGGCAGGGCTGGCGGTATTCGGCAATGCGTCGATGAAACGCGGGGCCACCCGCGGCGTCGCGACGCTCGCGCTGACGAGCCTGGCCACCAACCAGGGCGCCAAGCGGGTCTGGAAGCGAGCACGACCCAACTGGGCCTTGATACCCCTGGCCCGCCAGACCAGGCGCCACCCGACGTCGAATTCACTGCCGTCAGGGCATTCGGCCAGCGCGGCCGCCTTCGCTGTCGGCGTCGGGCTGGAGAACCCGGCGGTCGGGCTGGGCCTGGCGCTGCTGGCCGGGCTGGTGGGCATGTCCCGGGTGGCCACCGGCGCCCACTACCCGGGCGATGTACTGGCCGGCTTCGGCATCGGCGCGGGTATCGCGGTGCTCGGCGCGAGAGTCGTGCCGCCGGTCGTGGACACCCGGCTGCCCAGTGCCGGGCAACCGCTGCGGGTCGACACCCCGGAACGGCCGGAAGGCGAAGGCGTCACCGTCGTCATCAACCCCGCCTCGGGCAGCGGCACTGGCGCGCGAGTGCTCGACGAGGTCCGCGAGGCGCTGCCGAAGGCCGAGATCGTCGAGCTCGGCGAGGACGACGACGTCGCCGAGGTGCTCAAGTCCGCCGCCCGGCGCAGCGAGGTTCTGGGCATCGGCGGGGGCGACGGAACGGTCGCCGCGGCGGCGGCGGTGGCCGTCGAGGCCGGTGTGCCGCTGGCGGTCTTCCCTGCGGGCACCTTCAACCATTTCGCCAAAGACATCGGGTGCGACACCACGGCGGCGACCGTGGCGGCGATCCAGCAGGGCACGGTGTCGTGCGTGGACATGGTGTGCCTCAACGAGAAGCAGATGGTCATCAACACGGCGAGCATCGGCGCCTACCCGCGCTTCGTCCAGACCCGCGAGAAGCTGGAACACAGGATTGGCAAGCCCCTCGCCGGCATCTACGCCATGTTCCACACACTGCGTCGCGACGAGCCGGTCCGAATCGAATACGACAACAGGACGTTGCAGACGTCGCTGTTCTTCCTCGGCAACTCGACGTACCTTCCGACAGGTTTCGCGCCGTCACGGCGCACTCGGATGGACGACGGCCTCCTCGACGTCCGGATCCTGGAGACGGGCCCGCGGCTGAGCACAGTGCGCATCGTGACCGCGCTGGCATTCGGGCGGCTGACGCGAAGCCCGCTGTATCACGAGTTGCGCGTGCCTGAGTTCGCGTTTCGGGCACCGGACGGGCCCACCGTCCTCGCGCTGGACGGGGAGGTCGGCACCGAGCTCGAGGAGGCCAGCTTCAGCGTGCGGTATCGAGCGCTGCCGGTCTTTCGTCCTGCTGTATGACGGGTGGTCGCGGAGGCACGAGCAGCAGGCAGAGAACGAAGTAGGCATAGCCCAGCGCCCAACCGGCCAGCACATCCGAGGGATGGTGGGCGTTCAGCACGACCCGGCCGATGCCGATCGTCAGTATGACGAGTGCACCCACTACGAGGAGCCAGCGCCGCTTCGCGGCGTCCACGGCCGGGAGCGAGACGGCAAGCAGCGCCGCCACAGACGCCATGACGCCGAGCGCGTGGCCGGACGGGAACGACGTCCCCCATGCATCGACCATCGCCGTCGCGGGCCGGGGACGATCGGCGAAGTGTTTGGCGGTCTCGGTGACCAGACCGCTGAGCTCGACGCTGATGATCAAGAAGAACCCGAGGCGAACGCGGCGCCGCACAAACGCCACGAAGGTGACCACCACCATCGCGATCCGGAACGCTCCCGGCCCGAGCACGGTGCAGAAGATGTCCCACCCCCACACCCAGCCGGGGTGTTCGACCCCGTACCGGTATGCGGGCCCAAGGGCTGCCGCGTCGAAATGTGCGAGCCACGCCCAGTCCTGCACGTAGCCGAGCCACAGGAGTGCATAGAGCCCGAGGGCAACCGCAGCGCTGCAGACCAGCCATCTGTTGTGCACTCTCACGGGACCAGTGTGTACCACGATTCTCTGAGCAAATCTGGCGCCCGTGACTATGCTCCGCACATGGCTGGCTTCATCAGGAAGTTGTTCCACATTGGCAAACTTCCGGCAGACATACGCACCCAGGCGGAAGCCGAAGGCGTCATCCATCTGACGGACTGCATCGGGGTGTGGGCGCGTTTCACCGGACAGATTCCGGGCCGCAGGTCGGTCGGTCTGACCCGCGGCTACGGCGGGGCGCTGGTGCTGACCAACCAGCGCGTCCTCGCAACGGTCGGCGCGATGCCCGGGCAGTCCGGGCGCGCGGTGGACCGACCCTGGACGGCACCCCGATCCGGCGCCGTGGAGGGCACGCTGTCCGAGGCCGGTCTGGTACTCGACATCGCGGACCTGTCACGGGTGGATCCGCAGTTCTCGGGAACGTTCTCGCTGACGTTCAAGACGACGCTGACAGCCGATGAGTTGATGCGGTTGCCGACCCGCACCATTGCCTTCGACGTTCCGCCCACGTTCGTCTACCGGGCTCTCGGCGTGCCGCGCTGAGTCGCCGCTGGGCTAACGTTCGAGGATGGCCGTTCTACTCCGGAAGTTGTTCCGAATCGGCAAGCTGCCCAGTGCGTTGCGCGCTGAGGTCGAAGCCGACGGCGTGCTCTTCCTCTCCGAGTACGTTGCGGTGACGCGGCGATTCCGCGGAACCGTGCCCGGTCTGCGGTCGGGGGGAAGCATCGCCAGCTACGTGGGGTCATTGGTGATCACCCGACAGCGAGTGCTGGGCACGCTGTCCTCGGTACCCAAGCTCGCGGGCCGCACCATCGACCTCCGGTGGGATGCCCCGCAGGCGGGCCCGGTCAAGGCCGAACTTTCCGAAACTGGGCTGACGCTCGACGTCGATGTCGCCGACATCGACAGCCGCTGCTCCGGGGAACTCTCCCTGCACTACAAGGAACAGATCCCGCCAGACGTGCTCGCACAACTCCCCCGGACGTCACTCGCGTTCGACGCCCCACCCGAATTCGTATTCCGCGCCGTCGGCGTCCCCTACCACCCCTAGAGCCGCGCCATCTCCCGATAGCCGTCCCACACGCTCGGGTATCGCGGCCGCCAGCCGGTGGCGTCGCGCAGTCGGCCATTGTCGACGCGTAGCGACCTCGTCATCGATGTCGCCCGCTTACCCAGGAGGAGTGCGGCGCGGCCGGGCACGCAGAGCCATGGTCTGACCCCCACCGCAGCCGCCATCGCGGTGCTGTTCTGCTTCGCGGTAACCGGACAGTCGTCGACGACGTTGTACGTGGCCGGCTCCGCGCCCAGGCTTGCGACGACGGCGTCGGCGGCGTCGGCGAGATGGATCGACGAGACGTAGCTGCCTGGTCTGCCCGCTTGAAACGCGAGGTGCCTGCGGGCGAGCCCCATGATCATCTCGCTGTGGTCGGCGCCCCGCCCGTAGAACATCCCGAACCTGAGAATCACTGCGTCGCCGCCACTTTCACCCAACCGACGGGCGTTGGCCTCGGCACCATGATTGCCCACCGAGATCGGATAGTGATCGACTGGCCAGTCCTCGCCGATCCACCGATTGCCGCCGTCGCGGTAGATCATCGCCACCGACTCCTGCAGCACGCGCGGCACGGCCGCCGCCAGCGCCGCGTCCACCACGTTCGCGGAGCCCTCGATGCGGATGCGGTGGCAGTCCTTCCAAGCCGACTTCAGCATGAAGCGTCCCGGCGACGGCAACGACGACGCGAGATTCACCACCGCCTGATGGCCACGGAACGCCGCCGTGAGCCCGTCACGGTCGAACAGCGAGACGTGAACCGGCGCCGCGCCCTGCCGTCGGAGCGCCTCGGCTTTGGCATCGCTTCGCGCCAAGGCCGTCACTTGGTGGCCTGCGGCAATCAGTGCGGGCACTGCATAGCCTCCGATGGCTCCGGTGCTGCCGGTGACGAAAACCCGCATGCATCCACGGTAGCCTCGCCGCCATCGCGGCCTACGGTCAAACTTCACATCGTCAAAGGGTTGCGCGATTGCACCGGCGAGCGTTGCGTGGAGCCGCAACACCGAAAGGACAGCATGACCACAGCGCACCGCGACAACGTCCTCCTCGTGCACTGGCACGACCTCGGCCGCTACCTCGGGGCCTACGGCCACAGCGATGTCGAAAGCCCGAGGATGGACCAGCTCGCGGCAGAAGGGATCCTATTCACGGCCGCACACGCAACCGCGCCGCTGTGTTCGCCGTCGCGCGGCTCGCTGTTCACCGGGCGGTATCCGCAGAGCAACGGGCTGGTCGGTCTGGCTCACCACGGCTGGGAGTACCGCGTCGGTGTCCGCACGCTGCCGCAGCTTCTCTCCGAACAAGGCTGGTACACCGCCCTTTTCGGCATGCAGCACGAAACGTCCTATCCCGCGAAGCTCGGCTTCGATGAATTCGACGTGTCGAACTCATATTGCGAATACGTCGTCGAGCGGGTGGACCGTTGGCTGGCCGACCCGCCGGAGAAGCCGTTCTTTCTCACCGCCGGGTTCTTCGAGACGCACCGGCCCTATCCGCACGACCGCTACGAACCCGCCAACGCCGGCGCGGTGACGCTGCCGGACTACCTGCCCGACACCGACGACATCCGCCAGGACCTGGCTGACTTCTACGGCTCCATCACTGTCGCTGACGCAGCGGTCGGGCAACTACTGGACACTCTCGAGACGACGGGCCTCGACCGGACCACCTGGGTCGTGTTCGTCACCGATCACGGCCCGGCGCTGCCTCGCGCCAAATCCACGCTGTACGACGCCGGCACCGGCATCTCGCTGATCGTGCGCCCACCGCGCCACCGGAACACCGAACCGCAGGTTTACGAAGAACTGTTCAGCGGCGTCGATCTCGTCCCGACACTGCTGGAACTGCTCGGCATCGATGTCCCGCCGGATGTCGAAGGGCTCTCGCATGCAAGGCAGTTGGTCAATCCCGCTGCCGACTCCGTGCGCACCGAGGTCTACACCATGAAGACCTACCACGATTCGTTCGATCCGATACGCGCGGTCAGGACAAAGGATTACAGTTATATCGAAAACTATGCGGCACGCCCGCTGCTCGACCTTCCCTGGGACATCGCCGACAGCGCACCGGGTCGAATCCTCGGACCGCTGTCTCAGGACCCACGTCCCCCACGGGAACTCTATGACCTGGCGGCCGACCCGTCGGAGTCGCACAATTTGCTGAATGGTGAGGCCTCCGGTACGGCCGAGGCCATCGGCAACGAACTGGCGCTGCTACTGAACGAGTGGCGGCAGAAGACCAACGACGTGATCCCGTCCGAGTTCGCCGGTACCAGGATCGCCGAGCGGTACACCGAAACCTACCGCCACGTGCTCGGCCTCGAATTGCCAAGTCGCAAGGCCAATGCCGCTGATCGCGGCATTGCCGAAGAACACCGAAACCGGCAATAGATCCGCTCAGCGTGATCGAAAATCCCGGTGGTGCCGCACCCGGGAAAGGCGGTTATGCTCTCGCGCATGACCAGCCCGACGGCGTATCTGGTGCTCGCCTCCCAGCGCAGCGGCAGCACGTTGCTGGTCGAGTCGCTGAGGGCGACCGGCGTTGCCGGCGAGCCGGGTGAGTTCTTCCAGTATCTGCCGACAACCAGCCAATCCCCACAACCGCGGCAGTGGTTCGAAGGTGTCCAGGACGAGTCCATTCTGCGGCTTCTCGACCCGCTCGACGAAGGCAAGCCCGACCTGGCGCCACCCGAGATCTGGCGGGACTACATCCGTACCGTGGGCCGCACCCCGAACGGCATCTGGGGCGGCAAGCTCATGTGGAATCAGACGCCGCTGCTGCTTGCGCGATCCGCAGGCCTACCCGACCGCTCCGGCACCGGGCTGCTGTCGGCAATCCGCGACGTCGTCGGAAGCGATCCCGTGCTGATCTACGTCCATCGTCCTGACGTTGTGTCGCAGGCGGTTTCGTTCTGGCGCGCCGTGCAGACCCGGGTCTGGCGAGGGCGGCCCGACCCGGTTAGGGACGCGCGCGCGGAATACCACGCCGGTGCCATAGCGCACGTGGTCACCATGCTGCGCGCCCAGGACGAGGGCTGGCGGAACTGGTTCGCCGAGGAGAACGTGAAACCCACGGACGTGCCATATCCGGTGTTGTGGCGCAACCTCACCCAGGTCGTCGCGTCCATCCTCGAACAGCTCGGTCTGGATCCGCGCCTAGCTCCGGCCCCGGTACTCGAGCGTCAAGCCGATCAGCGGTCCGACGAATGGGTGGACCGCTATCGCGCCGACGCCGAGCAGCAGGGGCTACCGACATGACCGCGACCTACGACACCGTGCACGTCGACGAGCTGCGGCTGCTGGAAGCCGAGGCGGTGCACATCATCCGCGAGGTCGTCGCCGAGCTCGAACGCCCCGTCTTGCTGTTCTCTGCGGGCAAGGATTGGATCGTCCTGCTTCGACTGGCGGAGAAGGCGTTTCGACCCACCCCGCTCCCTTTTCCGGTCATGCATGTCGACACGGGCCACAATTTTCCCGAGGTCATCGAGTTCCGCGATCGCCGGGTCACCTGGGAGGGCCACAAGCTGATCGTCGCATCGGTACAGGAGACGATCGACTCGGGCCGCGTCGCCGATCCTGGCCCCGGAGCGTCCCGCAACCGGCAGCAGACGCGCACCCTGCTGGATGCGCTGGAGGCGGGCCGCTTCGACGCCGCGTTCGGAGGCGCCCGCCGCGACGAGGAGCGCGCCCGCGCCAAGGAGCGCATCCTGAGCTTCCGTGACGAGTTCGGCCAGTGGGATCCGCGGGCCCAACGGCCCGAGCCGTGGTCGCTCTACAACGGCCGGATCAGACGGGGTGAGCAGGTCCGCGTCTTCCCGCTCAGCAACTGGACAGAGCTCGACATCTGGCGCTACATCCAATTGGAAAAGCTTGAGTTGCCGTCGATCTACTTCGCACACGAGCGTGAGGTTTTCGAGCGGGACGGAATCCTGCTTGCCGTCTCCGACTATGCGCAACCACGGGACGGCGAGGCATCGGCTGTCGAGTGGGTGCGCTACCGCACCGTCGGCGACCTGACCATCACCGGCGCCGTGCGATCGAAAGCCACGACGATCGACGGGGTGATCGCCGAGATCTCAGCCGCCACCGTGTCGGAGCGAGGTGAAACGCGGGCTGACGACCGGACGTCGACTGCGGCGATGGAGGACCGCAAGCGCGAGGGGTACTTCTGATGCCCAGGCAAGCGGAGCGTACAGAGGCGACGGGGGAACAGTTATGAGCACGCGTCAGCTGCTGCGGATCACGACCGCCGGATCGGTCGACGACGGCAAGAGCACGCTCATCGGGCGGCTGCTGCACGACACCAACAGCCTCCCGCTCGATCATCTGGAGGCGGTGACGGACGAGGAGGGCGTCGCCGACCTCGCCGCGCTGTCTGACGGGCTGCGTGCCGAACGCGAGCAGGGCATCACCATCGACGTGGCCTATGGGTTCTTCTCGACGGAAACCCGCAGCTACATCCTGACCGACACCCCGGGCCATGAGCGCTACACCCGAAACATGTTCACCGGCGCGTCCAATGCCCACGTCGCGGTGCTGCTCGTCGACGCCCGCGCCGGCGTCCTGCGCCAAACAAACCGGCATGCGCGGATCGCCAAGTTGTTGGGCATCAAACACTTTGTGGCCGCCGTCAACAAGATCGATCTCGTGGACTTCGATCAGGGCCGCTTCCGTGAGGTCGAAGCGCAGTTGCGGCAGGTTGGCGCACGCCTGGGCGGCGCTGACATCACCGTGATCCCCGTCGCCGCCAAACTCGGCGACAACGTCGTGCACCGATCCACCAACACCCCCTGGTACGAGGGTCCCGCGCTGCTGGAGTATCTCGAGTCCGTCGAACTCACGGCACCTCACGCGCACGCGCGCAGTCTGCGTTTGCCGGTCCAGTGGGTGTCCCGCCCCAGCCCTGCGCAGCGCCGTCGCTATGCGGGCCGCCTGGCGGCAGGCACACTCAGCGTCGGCGACTCCGTGGTCAGCCTCCCGGCGGGCACCCGGTCGACCGTCACCGCCGTCGACACCCTCGATGACGAACGACCGATAGCCGTTGCGCCACTGTCGGTTTCGATCGAGCTGGCCGACGACATCGACGTCGGTCGCGGCGACGTTTTCGTCAGCGGGAACGACGATGCCGTGCTCCCGGTGCTGGCCCGCGAGATTGACGCGACGGTGTGCTGGTTTCGCGACACACCGTTGCGCGCCGGAGACCGCCTCGCGCTCAAGCAGGGCACGCGCACCGTGCGGGCGACGGTGCAGGCGCTGCATTCACGGCTGGATCCCGAGACCCTGGACGAGATCGACAATCCTGTCGACCTGGTGCTCAACGACATCGGCTCGGTGACGCTGCGCACCAGCTCGATCGTGGTCGCCGACCCGTACAGCGAGAACCGCGACAGCGGCGCGTTCATCTTGATCGACGAGTCCTCGAACGACACCGTCGGGGCCGGCACCATCGTCGAAGCCCGCGAGGTCAAACCCGGCGAGCAGACCCGCAACGACATCCGTTGGCACCCATCGTCTTTGGAGCGCAGCTACCGAAGTGCGGCCACCGGCCAGAAGGGCGCCACGATCTGGTTCACTGGCCTTCCCGCATCGGGCAAGTCAACGGTCGCAGTCGCGGTCGAGCGCGCACTCGTCGACTCGGGCCAGGTCGCCTATCTGCTCGACGGCGACAACATCCGCCACGGTCTGTCCGACGACCTGGGCTTCTCGGCGGGCGACCGTGCCGAAAACATCAGGCGGGTGGGTCATCTCACGCGTTTGTTCGCTGATGCGGGTGTCGTCGCGTTGGCTTCACTGGTGTCCCCGCTGACATCTGACCGCGAAATCGCACGGGATCTCAACGATGCGGCGAAGCTGCCCTTCATCGAGGTGTACGTGGCGACACCCCGCGACGAGTGCGAGAAGCGGGACCCGAAGGGTCTTTACGCCAGGGCGCGGGCGGGTGAACTCAAGGGACTCACGGGTGTCGACGCACCCTACGAACCGCCCGAGAACCCGGACCTGATTCTGGACACCACCGGCGCCGACATCGACGAACTCGTCGCGAAGGTGATCGCGCTGCTCGACGAGTGTCGGGGCTGAGTTACCTCACCTGCGCCACCACGAAGATCCGGCGGAACGGAAAGAACGTGATACCGTCGGCGCGCTTCGGATAGGCCGCGTCCAACATAGGGATCAGTTCGGCCTTGAATTGTTCCCATTGCGCGTCGCTCAGACCCGCACGCACGGGGCGAAGCGCGGTGCCGTGTATCCATTCCAGCACCGGATTCTCGCCGGTCAGTTCGTGCACGTAGGTGGTCTCCCACGCGTCGACGGCGCATCCGGCGTCTGTCATCAGTTCTGCGTATCCGGCGGCCGGACGGGTGACTTCGGCCTTCTCAAAGGGGTAATCGGGGAGCAGTTCGGACCATCCGGGTCGTTGCACGAGAGTGCGCACCGCCTGATGCGACGGTGCATCGAAATTGCCGGGCACCTGGAAGGCGATCCACGAGCCGGTGCCGAGTTGTCCGGCCCAGCGCACCAGCAGTTCGCCGTGCTCGGGCACCCAGTGCAGGGTCGCATTGCTGACGAGAATGTCGGTGTCCGGCGCGGGTGTCCAGTCCCGCACATCGCCGACCCGCGCGTCCAGCCCACGGTTTCGCGCGGCCTCCACCATCTCCGGCGAGGAATCCCATGCCTCGACGACAGCGCCGGGCCACCGCTCGGTCAGCGTCTCTGTGAGATTGCCCGGGCCACAACCGAGGTCGACGATGCGGCGCGGCTCGCGTGCGCCGACGCGTGACAGCAGGTCATAGAAGGGCCTGCCGCGATGATCGGCGTACGTCAGATAGACGTCCGGATTCCACATGACGCCAGTCTGTCACCGGGCTTCACCGGGCTTTGGAGACCTCGTCCACCGTGCCGAACAGAGCCTGGCTGAGGACCCGCAGGACGTCGTCGTCAGCGGCCGAGTAGTACACGAACGTTCCCTCGCGGCGGCCTTTCACCAGCCCGGCGAGCCGCATCTTGGCGAGATGCTGGCTGACCACGGCAGGCGCCACGTCGGCCAGCTCTGCCAGGCATGCCACGGACGTCTCGCCCTGCAGCAGCGCGCACAGCACTTTGATCCGGGTCGGGTCGCTAAGCATCCGGAACGCCTCGGCTGCCCGGCCGACCTGTTCGTCACTCGGCATCGCGAAGCCGGGGATCGACGTGTGCACGGGGCGATCATACTCCCGACCCTGCTGATCAGTTGTTCAACTGAATATGAACTTGCGAATATGCACGAACATGAAGGTATGGTGCCGGCATGACGTGCACCGCCCTGTGCCCGACCCACACCCCGCCGACGAACACGCGCGTGAGCGCGTGGACGCTTCCCGAGGTCCGCTTCGCCCTCGCGGCGCTGGGGCTCTTCGCACTCGGCGGACTCGCACAGGTGACCGGCCAGCCTGCCTGGCTGTTCTGGGGCCTCTACCTGGCGTGTTACATCGCCGGCGGGTGGGAGCCGGGACTGGCCGGGGTGAAGGCTCTGCGGGCGCGGTCGCTCGATGTGGATCTGCTGATGGTTGCCGCGGCGATCGGCGCCGCCGCGATCGGTCAGGTCTTCGACGGCGCGCTGCTCATCGTCATCTTCGCCACCTCAGGTGCGCTGGAAGCGGTCGCCACCAAACGCACCGAGGACTCTGTGCGCGGCCTGTTCGATCTGGCGCCGCCCACCGCGACGAAGCTGACCGCCGACGATGACGAAGAGACCGTCGACACCTCCGCCCTCGATATCGGTGACGTCCTGGTGATCCGTCCCGGCGAGCGCATTGGCGGCGACGGTGTGGTGCTCGCCGGAGCCAGTGAAGTGGACCAGGCCACGATCACCGGAGAGCCGCTGCCTGTCGACAAGACGGCCGGCGACGGCGTGTTCGCGGGCACCGTGAACGGCACTGGCACGCTTCGGGTTCGGGTCACCCGGCCGGCGGCTGACACCGTCATCGCGCGGATCTCGGCGATGGTCACCGAGGCCGGAGCGAGCAAGGCTCGCACGCAGCTGTTCATCGAGAGGGTGGAGCAGCGCTACTCGGTCGGCATGGTCGTCGCGACCGTCGCATTGTTCGGCATCCCCCTCATGCTCGGCGAGAGTCTCCAGTCATCGCTGCTGCGCGCGATGACGTTCATGATCGTGGCGTCGCCGTGTGCGCTCGTACTGTCGACGATGCCGCCGCTGCTAGCCGCGATCGCCAATGCCGGCCGCCACGGTGTGCTGATCAAGTCCGCGGTCGTTCTGGAGAAACTGTCCACCGTCAGCCAGGTCGCGCTCGACAAGACGGGCACCCTGACCGAGGGGACTCCCCGCATCACCGAGATCCGGCCGCTGGCAGGCAGTTCCCGAGACGACCTGCTGTCGGCGGCCGCCGCCGCCGAGACTCCGTCCGAACACCCTCTGGCCCGCGCCATCGTGGCCGCGGCCCGCGACCGCGGCCTACGGGTATCCGCCGTCACCGACTTCTCGTCGGCCCCCGGCCGCGGGGTGACCGCCGACGTCGACGGCGACCGTGTCGAGGTGGGCGGCCCCGGCTTGGTCGAGCGCTCGGACGACGCCATGCGCGCCATCGACACGATCGAGCGGCGCGGCGACACCGCCGTCGTGGTGCGCGTCAACGGATCCACCGCGGGCGTGCTGGGTCTCGCCGATTGCCCGAGGAATGGAGCAGCGGCTGCCGTTGCTCAGCTGACCGAACTCACCGGCACCCCGCCGGTGCTGCTCACCGGGGACAACGAACGCGCCGCGGCGCGCCTCGCCGGCGAACTCGGGATCGGTGAGGTCCGCGCCGGACTCCTCCCCGAGGACAAAGTCGCCGCGGTGCGCACGCTCGAAGCCGATGGGACGCGGGTAATGCTCGTCGGGGACGGCGTCAACGACGCGCCCGCGATGGCCATGGCGCACGTGTCGGTCGCGATGGGCCGTACTGGTGCGGATCTGACGCTCGACACTTCCGATGCAGTGATCACCCGCGACGACCTGGCCACCCTGCCCGCCGTCGTCGCCCTCGCCCGCCGCGCCCGCCGGGTCGTCGCGGCGAACCTCATCATCGCCGCAACGTTCATCGTCGTGCTGGTCACCTGGGATCTGGTCGGCCATCTGCCGCTGCCGCTGGGGGTGGCCGGGCATGAGGGCTCCACCATCCTGGTCGGACTCAACGGATTGCGACTGCTGCGAGAGAGCGCCTGGCGCAAGGCGCCGCGTTAGCATGCCAGGCGTGGAGCCCGACAGCGTGCCCGTCGCATCCGTACCGGTCGAGGAGTTGCCCATCCCGGTCCCCGACGTGCCGGGCGCGGATGCGACCTCGCGCGGACTCCCGCGCCGGGAGGATCTGACGTTGCGACAGAAGGCAATCGTCGATTCGTCGGCGATCGCCGATCTTGCGCTGCGAACGTCCATCGCGTCGCTGCTCAGCGCCACAATGGTGCCGTCGATCGCCGGTGCGCTGCGCCGGACAGAAGCCGACGCCGAGAAGAAGCATCTGAAGTTTTACGCCGAGCTGGCCGAGGCGAAAGATCCCCAGGTGTCCTTCCCCGCGCCGCAGGAGTTGCCAAGAGTGTCGTCACGCCCGGCCAATCCCGTTGCCGAGTGGGTGGCGAAGGGCAATGTCAGCAACATCCGCTTCCGGAGCAGCTTCGCGGCCGTCAATCCGGACCTGCGCGATCAATGCGAGGGATTCGTCCGCAACAACGTCGTGCATGCGCAGCACTGGCGCCACGGCGACGGCCCACGACCCACGCTGTGCCTGATCCATGGGTTCATGGGCTCGGCGTATCTGTTCAACGGGTTGTTCTTCTCGCTGCCGTGGTTCTATCGCTGCGGTTACGACGTCATGCTCTACACGCTGCCGTTCCACGGCGCTCGCGCGGAAAAGTACTCTCCGTTCAGCGGCCATGGCTATTTCGCGCACGGTATGGCCGGTTTCGCCGAGGCCATGGCCCAGGCGGTGCACGACTTCCGGTCGCTGCTGGACTATTTGGAATACACCGGAGTGGACCGGATCGCACTGACCGGGATGTCGCTGGGTGGATACACCGCGGCGCTGATCGCCAGCGTCGACGACAGGATCCAGGCCGTCATCCCGAACGTCCCCGTCGTCACACCTGACCGCACCGTCGACGAGTGGTTTCCCGCCAACAAGGTTGTCGCGCTGAGAGACTGGCTCGCCGGCACCGACACCGCGCTCGTCGAGTCAGCCACGATGTACTCGTCGCCGCTGAACTACCGACCGCTGCCGGCCAAGGAGCGAAGGCTGATCATCGCGGGCCTCGGCGACCGGCTGGCGCCGCCTGAGCAAGCCGAGATGTTGTGGAAGCACTGGGATCGCTGTGCGTTCCACTGGTTCCCCGGCAACCACGTCCTGCATGTCAGCCAGCCGGACTACCTACGTCGCATGACTCGGTTTCTCGCGCCCTTCATGTTCGACTGAGCACTACTCCCACCGGCCACCGCAGCTGCGCCAGTGTCTGCTGGTCGACGCGGACGGGGGGTGCCGACAGCCGTCGGTCGGATGCCGGAGCCAGTGCCGACAGCGCTGCGCGGTGGCGGCCGCGTTCAGGGGTGAGCTTGGGCAGCGGCGCCGACCCCTTCGGCCGCTCGCTGGTGCGGAGCGCACATGCCGCGGCCACCTCGGGTTGCGTTCGGCTACCGGTGAATTCGACGGCGGTCCACACTTCGTTCGCTCCCGAGGCCCGTGCGGCGTCCAGGGTTTCGGTCAGCTGGTCGTCGACGTTGACCCGGTAGGCCGCCAGGTGGCCGTCGCCGTCGGCGAGGCCGCGCCAGGTCTCCTTGGGCTTTTCGCCGAACAGGGCGGCGGGGTTCTCCTCCACGGACACGTCCCAGCCGAGCTCGCGCAGGTGGTCGGCCAGTCGCCGCGCCGACAGTTGCGCGGTGTCCTGCAAGGGAAGTTCCGACGACCGCGCCGTCAGGGCCGCGACGTTGTCGGCCGCTCCGAGGGTCAGCGTGATCCACGTGCTTCGCTCCGCCCCGATGTCGCGGCTGAGCACCCGGACCTTGTCGAAGCTGATCCCGTAGCGATCCAGGTAACCGGCCACGAGCGCCAACGGCAGCTCCGCGGTCTCGCCGGGCTCCACGCGCAGCGCCACGGTGGCGTACTCGCCGGCCCGGGCGCCTGCGTCGGAACGGCCTGCCAGCATCGCGATGCGGCGCCCGATCATCGTGGTCACGAAAAGCCCACGCCACCAGGCGAAGAGAATGACCACAGCGGCGACGGCGGCACCGAGCAACCAGCGATCCGCGGTCGTCTGCCACGGATAGGCCATCGCCGCGGGCACGACGAACAGCGCGGGCAAAGTGAGGCGGACGATCATGACGAACTGTCCTTTCGCTTCGCGTTCACGACGAACGCAGCAAGTACCAGCAGCGCCAACGCCCCGACCCCGGCGAATGCGACCACCCGCGGCAGCGGATCGTCCGGCGCGGGCACAGCTGGCGCGGCGACCTGCTTCACGGCGGCGGGGTCGACGTCTGCGTCGACGGGCACGTTCCAGGTCAGCGCGGCGACCGGGTCGATCGTGCCCGCCCCCACCAGATTCGACGGCGAGCGCGCTGCGGTGTGCGCGGTGCCGGTCAGACGGTCGATCACCGCCTGCGCGGTCATCGCGGGAAATCGGCTGCGCACCAATGCCGCAACCCCGGAGACATAGGCCGTCGCGTAGCCGGTGCCGCTGATGGGGTCCATCTGCTGCTCGTTGTTGAGCATGCCGTTGGCGAGGCCGCCCGCCTCGTCATTGCTCACCGACGTGATGTTCTCGCCGGGGGCGGCGATTCCGACCCAGGGGCCTGCCATCGTGTACGGCGAGGGCTGCCCGGTGGATCCCAGCGAACCGACGGACAACACGTACTGCTGCCACCACGCCGGAATCGACAGTGCGGTGACGCCGTTCCAGTTGCGCGGGTCGGCGGGCAGCGCGGGGTCGGACAGCGGGTTGGTTGTGCAGCCGGTACCGGTGTCGCCTGCGGCGGCCACGATCACGACGTCCTTCTCGACGGCGGCGTAGCGCAGGGCCACACCGAGTTCGTTCTGATCGACCTCGAGGCCGGCCGGAATACAGGTCACCGAGGAGATGGAGATGACGCGGGCGCCCATGTCGGCCGCGCGTACGACGGCGCGGGCCAGGGTCTGAGTGTCCACGGTTGCGCGCGTGAGGACGGGATCCTCACCGGAGTCGCGCGGGGTGTACCGGGGCGAGCTCTGCCGGATCGCGAGGATGCGCGAGGCCGGCGCGACACCCGAGAAGCCGTCCGTTCCCGGCTGTCCCGCGATCAGACCCGCCACCAGTGTGCCGTGCCCGTCGCAGTCGGTCAGACCGTCGCCGGCCTCGAGGTAGTCGCCCCCTGCCTCGACGTTGGGCAGACGCGGCCCCGGCTTCACGCCGGTGTCGATGACCGCGACCAGCTGGCCCTCCCCCCTGCTGTGTGTCCACGCTTCGGACAGGTCCAGCGCGACTTGGTTCGGGCTGACCGCACCGGGGTCGGAGCCCGGGATGACGCCACTGGTGACACACGGGTTGCGTTGTGCCATGGCCTGGACGGGTCCCGCGCTGCCTGCCGGCGGGGTGGCTGCGGGTTCGACTTCGGGCGGGGGGATCGCGCCCGCCGACGCTCCGCTCATCGCGAAGACACCGGCCGTCACCGCGAGCACGGCGAATGCGCGCCCAAACCTCATGCGTCAGAACCCGTTCAGGACCCAGGTGAACAGGCCGACCAGGTAGGCCATCACCGGGATCACCGACGCGTCGAGCGCCGTGGCGACGAATCCGAGGAGGCGGCGCATGGGCAGCGAGTACGTATCGGGTTGTGCAATGCGGGGATTCAGTGCCACCACGGCCCACACCAGTACCAAGATGGCCAGCACACCCGATGCGCACCACGCGGCGGTGTACTGCCCCGACGCCGCGAACAAGCCCAGCAGCACGACGGTGAGCAGGTAGGAGTGGCCGAGCAGCCAGGCCTTGCACGCCGCGGAATCCCACACGCGAGCCCGCAGTGCGGCCGCGATCGCGGTGGCCGCAACTAGATACCAGGCCCACGGGGACACCGCGCCTTCACCGGTGATCGCGGGCCACAGCACGACCACCGAACCCGCGACCGCGAGCAGGACGCCTGCGGCGATGAATCCGGTCTGGTGCGAATTGCCGGCGCGGATCCGTCGGGGCAGGTCTTCGAGCACCCGCAGCGGCGGGGCCGACGGCGTCGGGTCTCCCGGAGCCGGGATCACCGGGACGGGAAGACGCGCACACGTCGCCGACAGTTGCGCGGCCTGCACCGTGATCAGCAGCGCCACCAAAATCAGGGCGCTGCCGATGGTGACGGTGTTCAGAGTCCACAGCGTCGCGGCAGCAGCGCTCAGCGCGACACCGAGCGCGGTGGCCGCGGCCGCGGTGAACAGCGCGATCGCCCGCTCGCCGACGGTGATGCTGATGATCGACCACGCCGCCACGCCCGCGGCGCCGAGGAGCACCCCTGACGGACCGAACTCGCCGGGCACCGCGAGCGCGAAAGCTGCTGCGACCGAGGGTAGTGCGGCCGCAGCGAGCGCAGTCGCCAGCCGCGGTGAGCCTGCCCTCGCCAGCAGGGCACCCAGCACCGCCGCGACGGCGACGCCGCTGACGGCGAACAGGCCGAACACCGAGTCGGTCGCGAGTCGGTGGGCGACGGCCAGCGCGGTCGCTACGAGGATCAGGCCGATGACGGCCAGCGTCGCGCCCCGGTGAATCTGAAGTGTCCCCCATGGCCGCTCCCGCTCGGCCGAGAAGATCATCGCGGCATCGGCGATGTCCTCGACGATGCGCGGCGCCGGCGGTCCCGCGGGGACCGGCTGCAGCGCGAGCAGATCGCCGTCGACCACTCCGACCGTGTTCAGCGTCGCGTCCAGACTGAAGGGCGCGCCGCCGATCGGTGCGAGGCTCAGAAGCTCGGCTGCGCCGACGGTTTCGTCCGAAGGGGCGACGATGCGCTGCACCGCGGGGATGATCTCCCGCAGGGGAAGCTGTGCAGGCAGCGCGATCTCGGTGAGACGGCCACTGCCGTCCGGCTCGCCGTCGGATTCGGTTGCGGTGAGGACGGCGACGCGCACGATCGGCATCACCGCACCGAACGCGTTGTTGGTTCTCAAAACAGACTCTGGCATCTTTCTTCTTCTCTCTCAGCCGTGCGTTCGTCGAAGTCTCGGGTTACCGCGTGGTCGGGGAACCAGGGGCCGTCGGGCAGCGCCGCGCTGAGGCGCTCGACCGCTGCCGCTATCGCGAGCGCGGACCCCGGGGCGAAGGTGGAGATCCACTCTCCGTCAAAAGCTTTGGATGGACTCACCAGAACCCGCCCGAGTTCGGTGTCCACGATGCTGACGCCGACATCGGTGCTCACCCGGTGGCCGTCGCGGTGCTGGCCGGCCACGATCTCGACGTAGGTCCGGGACTGCTCGAACGCGGCCACCACCACGGGGCGCGCGCTCGACGGGATTCCCAGATAGTCGAGAAGGTCGTGAACCCTCGCGCCGTTGCGGATCTGATCGTCGGCCTTCGCCCCGATCCGCGCGGGCAGCGAGAACTCCTCGAATGTCGCAGGCGCGCGCCCGGACAGCCCTACCGTCAGCGCGGGCACCAGGGCCTGGGGATGGTCGATGTCCATCGCGGTGAAGGTGATCAGTCCCCCGCTGCGCAGCGCCACGACCGTGCCCGACGCGTCGCGCGCGATAATGCCGCGCAACATCGCGCCGCGGGCGCCCACGAATCGGAGCTCAAGCCACTGCGTGGGCCTGCACACCCTCCGGATCCATTGAGCCACCGAAGGATCGACAACCCGGTCCGGGGTCAACACCCCGGCGCGAGTCAACCGCTCGACCTGGTCCTGCTCGAAAGCCTCACGCTGCGACAGGTCGCTGTAGGCGGGCGTGATCCCCAGCACCCACGGATACGACCCCGCGCCGAGGATGTCGGCGAGAAACCAGGCCGAACCGGCGTTCAGCTCGACTGCGTTAGCGCGCACTGATACCTGTCAGCCCCACTTGGCACCTTCGGCCTGATCACGCGCGGCCATCGACGTGGTGTTCATCTCGTGCGTGCTCGCCATGGCGCGGTAGGCCCGGACCAGCTCCTCCATGCTGGTGTTCCACTGCGCCTGCCAGGCCTGGTAGGTCATACCGGTCTCGCCCTGCCAGGCACTATTGAGCGCGGCCTGCTCAGCGGCGATGTCGGCGCCGATGGCCTGCAATGCCCCTGCGTACGAGGCCATTTCACCCGCGTGGTTGAGCATCGCCGGGTAGTTGTACATGATCTGCGACATTGGTGTTGCTCCGATCAGACGACAGGGTAGTTGCTGGCGGCGGCGGCATCCTCGGCGACGTACGAGCACGCGGCGTCACCGACGTTGGCCTGCGCGATGTCGAGCAGCGCGTTGATCTTCGCCGAGACCTCGACGAAGCGGGCGTGCGCGGCCTGGAACGCGCCTGCCGACTCGCCCATGTGGAAGGCCTGCGCGGACTGCGCAGCACCCTCGGCCTGGGCGATGGTGCTCCGCATCAGCGCCGCTTTGGCGCCGAATGCCGCCTCCGAGGCGACCATCTGCGGAATATGAGCATCCAACAGGCTCATCGGTTTTCCTCTCTGTTGTGGTGGTTGTCTTGATCGTCTGGTTCGTCTGCCGAGTCCCATGAACCCGGCAGCATCGGCTCTTTCGGTCCCCCGCCGAACGCGCCGCCGGCCAAAGTGGTCAGGCCGCCGGCCTCCTCGGTCTCCTTGGAGACTGTCCCGGAGAATCCCATCGGCCCGGCGCCGCGGGCAGACGCGGTCACGCGGGGCTCCGATGCGGCGGGCGGCCCCTGGTCGGGCTCGTCTTCGTAATCCATGTAGGCGTCGGCGTATCCGCGGCCCTTGATCTCGTCCTTCTGACGGCGACGGCGCTTGCGCCGTTCTGCTGCCGACGCGGCCACACCCGACGCCGCGGCGGGAATGCCCGAGGCGGGCGCCTTCGCGCTCGTCGAGTCACGCACCGTCGGCGAAAACCCTTCGCCGGGATCGCGGCCCGCGATGACGTAGGGCACGAACGGCGCGGCCGCGGTGGCGGGCGAACCCGGTGCGGGTGCCGTCCCGGTGCTGACGGTGCTCGGCGAGACCGGGGCGGTACCCGGGGCTGGGGGCGCCGACATCACCGGCGGCGGGCTGGTCTGCTCGGCGCGGGCGGGCGCGGGTTGTTCCGCAGCCGGCTCCTCGGAGGGCTCTTCGGCGGGCGCCATGTTGAACAGTTCCAACAGGCGATCCAGCACGCCCGCGACGATCGCGAGCGTGGTGATCAGCAGCGGCAGTAGGAACAGCGACGGGTAGAGGATCGACGCGCCGACCCAGGAGACGACCTGGTAGACGACCGCGAACAGGAACGGACCCCACGTGATCAGCGCCTGGAGGGGGTTCGTCAGGAAGTCGGTGATCAGCTGGATCGTGTTGCCGATCGGATCCATCAAGAACCGGATGATCGGCTCGAACAGGAACCGCAGGATCTCGCCGTAGAACCGCAGCAGGTCCTCGATGATCCCCGAAACACTTAGCGCGGCACCGGCATCGGCGGCCATCGGCTGCGCTGCCAGCGCGGAGAAGTCGGCGGCTGCCCTGCCTGCCTCCCCGACACCGGGCTTGAGCACGAAGGGCGCCGGGGTCGACGCGGGCGTGGCGGCGAGCGCTGCCCCGGACACGGCTTGATAGGTCGCCATCGCGGTGGCCGCCTGAATCCACATCCGCACGTAGTCGGCTTCGTTCAGCGCGATCGGGATCGTGTTGATACCGAGGAAGTTCGTGCCGACGAGGACGGCGTGGGTGGTGTGGTTGAGGGCGAGTTCCGGCATGGTCGGGATCGTCGCGAGTGCAGTGGAGTATGCGGCTGCCGCGGTCTCGTGCTGGACTGCCGCAGCAGCGCTGTTGGCGCTCTGCTGGGCCAGCCACGTCAGATACGGGGTGTGGGCCGCGACGTACTGCTCGGAGCTCAGGCCCTCCCACGCGCCCGACTGCACGCCCGCCAGAATGGTGGTGAGTTCAGCTGCCGCAGTGGCGTATTCCGTGCTCAGACCTTGCCAGGCGGCCGCTGCGGCCAGCAGCGACCCGGGACCGGGGCCGCTGCTGATCAACGCCGAGTGCACCTCGGGCGGCAGCGCCATCCAGACGGGGGCTGTCATCGTCGGGGCGAGCGAAGCGACGGGATATTCATGTTAGACCCCGCGTGCGATCAGGTAGGTCGACGCGGCCATCGCGTCGCCGCTGGCGTAGCTCGCGGCGGATTCGCCGACGCCGAGCCCGGAACGGCCGAGTTCCTGGACGCCTTGGGCGGCCACCGCCTGGTGCTGGGAACCGTTGGCGCTGAAACCGGTTGCGGTCTGCAGTGACACCGCGTCGGCGGCCGGTGGCAGGACGGCGGTCACCGCAGGAGCGGCTGCCGCGTGGGCGGCGGCCATCTTCGCGGTGAGCGCTTCCACGGCGGCGCTGGCCGCCGTCAGACCTTCGGGAACTACTCGCAGGGTCATCAGCTGTATTCCTTTCCGCTGGGTCCGGATTGTGCGGTCACGCCTTCGGTGGCGAGGGGGTTGACGAGTTGGACGAAGGCGGGAGTGTCCGTGTCGTCGAGCAGCATGGCCCGGCCTGCAGGCAGTCTGCTGAACCGGTGGCCACGAATCTTGCCGCTGTCCTGCGGATTTCCCGACAGCAGCAGCGTCGTCGCCTGCAGGTCGTTGAGGCGCCGCAGCAGCGGTGCCGTCATGACGGCGTGCGCCGAGCCGGCCGCGCGCGCGGTGACGATCACCCGCAGCCCGAGTTCGGACGCCTGTGCCAGCAGCCCGATCACCGACGTCCACGGCCGTTGTCCGGCGAACGGGCCGCTCATCGCGGGACCGTCGGGGATCTGGTCGACGTCGTCGATGATCAGGTAGTGCAGGTGGTTGCCCGCGCCATCTCCGTTGCCGTTGCCATTACTGCCGCCGTTGCGGTACGTCCACCCGCTGAGTTCCTGCGGAGTCAGACCCGCGGGCGGACGGCGCTTCTCAAGTAGCGAGGACAGGCCCAGCATCGCGGGCAGGATCCGGTCGATGTTGGGGGTGTACTCGTTGTCGGGGAAGATCGGCTCGTCCACCAGCTGCAGGCGCCGGTCGATCACCGTGAACGCGACCTGGTCGGGACGCGAGTTCTCCCGGATGGTGCGGATCAGGTGACGCAGCAGCGTCGTCTTACCGGTCTTGGTGTCGCCCAACACCATCATCAGCGGATTGTCGGCGAAGTCGACCGCGACGGGCGCGAGGTCCTCTTCGCGCTGGCCGATGACCACGTGTTCGGGCGCCGGGTACAGCGAGCCGAGCGCCCGCGGGGTGAGGTTGGTCGGAAGGAGCCGGACCGGCGGTGCACTCTGCCCGGGGTACCGGGCGTTGAGCGCCGGAATCGAATCCAGTGCGGGACGGGCGAACAGGAAGTGCTCGGCATCCATCGTGAGGCCGCGGCCCGGCTGGTCGGCCGGAACACCGTCGGCGGGCCGGCGCAGCGCACCTGAGTCCGCGGGCCGGCGAAGCGCACCAGTGACGCGCACGTTGCTGTCGTGAGCGTCGTGCAGTCGCAGCTCCAGTCGCAACCCGAGACCGTCGCGCATCGCCAGCGGCACCTCGAGCCAGTTCGGGGTCGTGATGACGACGTGGATGCCGTAGGACATTCCGGTATTCGCCAGCTCGGTCACCCTGGCCAGCAGCGGGTTCCGCGTGTTGAAAGTGTCGGTGTTGTCCCGGCTGAACGCGTACAGGTTGTCGACGATCAGGAAGACCTCACCGTAGCCGTCCTCATAGGCGTTGCCGCTGCTTGCGGTGGCCGCTCCGTGGCGCTGGCGGGCACGGAGCAGTTGTTCGAGTTCGCCGAAGGTTCGTCTGATGCGGTCGGGCTCCAGCGGTGAGGCGACACTGCCGACTTGTGCGAGACCGTCGAGCGCACGCAACTGGCCGCCGCCGTAGTCGAGGCAATAGAAGGTGACGTCGCCGGGAGCGTGCAGGGCGGCTGCCGACAGCACGAAAGTCTGCAGTGCCGTGGACTTTCCGGACTTCGGTCCGCCGTGGATGACCATGTTGGCGGCTGCTGACGTCGCATCGAAGATCAGCGGGTCGCGGCGCATGTCAAAGGGCCGGTCGATCTCACCGAGCGGCCAGCGCCACTGGCGGGGGGAGACGCCGGAGCGCTCGAGCACCTTGTGCAGCGGGATGGCCTCGTCGAGCGGCTGCAGCCACAGTCGGGGTGCACGGGGCCCGTACTGGGCGAGCTGGTCGCCAATCGTGGCGATCAGCTTGCGGGGCGGCAGCACCTCGACATCGGCTCCGTCGTCGACGATGACGGTGTCGGGTTCGGGGTCAACCCAGCCGGCGTTGAACAGCTGCGGCTTCGGAATCGCGTGCACCACAATTGACTTGTCAACGCGAGGCGGCTCGTAGATGCCGTCGACATAGGTGCTGCGGAACTTGAGCGGAAGCGCGCCTGGCGCGGGGACCAGGAAGCCGACGCCTTTGTGGTCGCGGCCCGATTCGATGTGATAGGCGTCCTCGACCCCGATGATCTGGCGGGAGACGCTGGGGCTCGCGACCTTGAGCCCAATCCGGTACGACGTGTTCTTGTCGATGTCCTTGATCCGGCCGACGTCGAGCGTCTGGGACGCGAACAGGATGTGGATGCGGAACGAGCGGCCCTTGCGCGCGACGTAGTCGAACAGGTCGGCGTACTCGGGGTGGTCGGCCAGCATCAGGGTGAACTCGTCGGCGACCACCAGCAGGGTCGGGATCGGCGGCAGGTCGTGACCTTCTGCGATCGCGTTCTCGTACTCGGTGACCGAGTTGAACGCGCTGCCCTGCACGCGCCGACCGCTCTCCTTGAGCAGCTGTTCGCGGCGAGCGACCTCACCGCGCAGGGTGTCGGCGAATCGATCGGCCAGCGAACGCTTTTCGGCCATGTTCGAGATGACGGCGACCACCTGCGGAAAGTTCCTGAAGATGTCGGCGCCCGCCTCGCCCTTGAAGTCGGCGTAGATGACGATCAGCCGGTCGGCGGAATGGGTTGTCAGCAACGACAGCAGGATCGACATCAGCGTCTGCGACTTGCCAGAGCCCGTCATACCGATCATCAGGCCGTGGGGGCCCATGCCGCCTTCGGCTTCGTCCTTGAGGTCGAAGATCAGCGGCTCGCCGGTCGACGTGACGCCGATGGGAACCCGCAGTTCGTCGTCGCGGTTTCGTGGTGCCCACAGCGCGGCCACGTCGAGCGCGGACGCGTCGGGGATGCCCAGCAGCGTGGTGAACGTCGCCCCGCTGGTCGTCGTCGACCGGCCGTGGCTCGGATTGGAGTCCCACCGCGACAACCGGCGCGCGATGTGGCGGGCGTCGGCGGACCCGAGCCGATCCGCTTTGTCGATGTAGGCGGCCCAGCTCCCGTTCTGCCAGCGCTCGATTCGGCCACCTGCGACGCGCAGGATCGGCCGCTCCGGATCCGCATACTGTTCGCGGTGCGGTTCGCGCGTCGAGCGGTGGATCAACGTCACACCGGCCACGCCGCGGCCGACGAAGTCGTCGGGATCGGCGTCGGGGTCGTCGACGACGATGAGCAGGTGCTTGGCACTGGCCGCGCCGTCACCGGAGAAGGCGCCGCGCTCGGCAAGAGCCGGCGCGAGCATGCTGCGCAGCTCCGCCGCGTCGGAGGCCAGGTAGCGCGCCGGACCGACACCGTCGACACGCCCCGGCACGTCGACGTGCGGCAGCCACTTGAGCCACGACCACGAGTTGGACTCCAGCCCCGCTCCTGCATAGGCGATTCCGAGAACGGACGGGTCGTGCCACGTCATCGCCTGAGCGATCCACGCGCGCAGCGCCCCGGTGACCTCGCTGTCGTCGCCGAGCAGCGTCACCCGCGACACCCTTGTCAGGTCGATGCCCGACGGGGCGTTGTGCAGGACGCGCTGGGTGTCGAGCAGGCCGCGGAGCGTCGTGTGCGACACGGGCTCCAGGTCGACCTCGTCGGCGGTGTCCTTCACCCGCAGGGTGGCGTCGAGCGGCTGATCGTGCAGACCTGCCCGCAGCACCAGGAAGTCGGCGTCGTGCGGATCGCGTTCCCACTGCCTGCGGGTGCCCGGAATACTCATCAGCACAGCCGGTTCGGGATGTGACCACTCGAGTGCGGCACGCTGCTCGTCCGCGTGGGCACGGACGTTGTCGCGGACGACGGACAGGTACCGCAGGTAGTCGGCGCGTTCGGCGTCGACCTCCTCGGTGCGCATCTTGTTGTCAGTGCCCCGGTAGAGGGCGGTGGCCGCCAGCAGCAGCACGAACGGGAAGAACAATGTGGTCGGCGAGATCAGCCGCAGGCCTGTCGCGACGAGCGCGACGATCATCCCGACGATCAGGATGACGATGAGGTATGGCAGCGCGCGCCGCAGCAGTGACGGTGGAACGACCCGCGGCAGTTCGGGCGGCGGTTCGATCGTGATGGTGCCCTTGCGAACCACCGGGGCGGGAACCCGCCTACGGTGTTCAAAGATCAGCCTGCTCATGGGTTCTCCAACCGAGTGAGTTGCTCCACGCGGGCCGGCGCGGGGTTGGGCGCCAGCGTGTCGTGGGCCAGCAGTGCGTCGCTACGCGACAGTGTCGGACCTGCCGCGAACTGGGAGAGCACCGACCACGGAATGGGCAGCGGAGTAGAGGTCAGGCCGAGATCCTCGACCGCCTCGCCTGAGTCGATGCCATAGCGAACGCCGGTGTCACTCACCCAGAACAGCGAACCGCTGCTTTCGACGAAGTAGCCGGTGCCGGGAGGCAAGGCCACCTGGTTGGCGGGTCCGCCGGCGGCGCCCGCACTGACGAGACCGACCGGACGCAGGCCGTCCGGGATCGGAAGAGTGGCGCCCGACAGCAGGTTCAGCGAACTGTTCTGCGCACCTTCGGGTTTGGCCCACGCGGCGCAGATGACCGGATCGGCTGCGGTGTCGACGAGGGTCACGCGCTCCGCGGGATAGGCACCGGTGTCTATGGCTGCGGCCTGCGGCGTCCGTGCGATGACGTCGGCCTCCAGCCGTGGCGGCTGCGCCAGACCCCAGGAGTTGTTGTTGCGCAGGATGGCGGCGACGACCGGCGAGATGGGCTGCAGACCGTCCATCAGCACGACGTAGTGCCTCAGGGTGTCGGCCGAGCCGTCGGTGTCGTAGGCGACGACTACCGAGCCCACCGGGAACGGTTCGGGCAGGCCGAGATCCGAGGGCAGGCCCGCGCCGACGATCGCCGGGGTGACGAGCGCCGGCGATTCAGGGATCGCGTTGAACAGCCCGGAGGCGATGGGTTGTGGTGCAGCGGCGTCCACACCGATACCGACGCCACTGGTGACGGCGCGATCGGCGAGGTCGATGGCACTGCGTTTGCCGTTCCACAGCAACCAGGTCCTGCCCGCGTTCTCGGCCAGTACCGCGTACCCGGGCGGCAGCGCCGTTGCACGCTCGCCGTCTTCTGCGGGCGGGCCCGCGACGACCGTGACGCCGGTGACGCTGCCGGTGGCCGCGTCGCACACCGTCCAGTACGCGTCTCGGCTTGCGTTGGCGACCATGCGCTCCGGTGCCCCCGGGATACCGAGCATGTTGCCGCGCGGGAACTGGTCGAGCTCGCCGCTCTTGACCATGGCGGGGTTGTCGGCCCTACCGGTGATCAGCCGCGCCGAGGTCAGGTTCAGCACGGGGTGCAGTTGATTACCCAACCGGACATACAGGGCGGCCGTATCGCGATCGGCGAGAATCGAATCGATGCCCGCGTCACCGGCGGGCCGGATCAGCGAGAACAGGAAGCAGCCGATCAGCCCGGTCACCAGGATCAGCGCCCCGACGATCACGGAACGCGATTGGGTGCGCAGCGGGTCGACCAGCATTCGGGTGTCGTGCAGCGCGACGCCGGAAGCGATGCGGCGCATGACGAATCGCCAGCCGGTGACCTGGTGCCGGGTGACGAAGCCGCGCCGGTAGCCCACCCGCTCCGGGTTTTCATTGACCGGTGTGCGCGAAGTGAACGAACGCCGTTCGCCGTCGGGGCCGCTCATTGCGGCACCGACAGGCCGAGGCCGCGCAGCTGCGGCGCGACCGAGTTGCTGACATCAGCGGATGTGATGGTCATCAGTTCGTCGTCGGTGAAATCGTCGGAGTCCGAGTGATCCAGCCGGTATTCGCGTTCCTCCTCGGCCCGTTCGACGAGATTGCGCACGAAGCGGCCGTTGCCGGCGATGTCGAGGCTGCGACGCTCCACACCGTTGGCGTCCGGCGTCGAGGACGTCGCCAGATGGGCGAACAGGTTCTCCATGTCGATGCGGGCCGCGTCCTCGAAGCGTGAGTCCCGCTTTTCGGCCATGCGCGTGGCGATTTCGACAAGCTCCTTCGGCGAGTACGACGGGAAGTCAATGCTCCGGGTGAACCGGGATCGCAGGCCCTCGTTGGCGTCCAGGAACGCGTCGAGGTCCTTGCGGTAGCCGGCCACGATGACGACGAGTCGGTCGCGGTCGTTCTCCATGCGTGCCAGCAAGGTGTCGATCGCGACGAGGCCGAAATCGTTCTTGGCGCCCGTAGACACCAGCGCGTACGCCTCGTCCAGGAACAGCACGCCGTCGAGCGCGCTGTCGATGATGGCGTTCGTCTTGGCCTCGGTCTCACCGATGTGCTGACCGATCAGGTCGGCCCGGTGCACCTCGCGCACCGTCTCCTTTTTGAGAAGGCCCAGGCCGCAGTAGATCTTGGCGACGACGCGCGCGATCGTCGTCTTACCTGTGCCCGGGGGCCCGGCGAACACCAGGTGATTGGTGCGTTGCGCGACCGCCAGGCCACGCTCCTGGCGCTTGATCGCCATGGCCACAGAACTTTTCAGGCGCGCCACCTGATATTTGACTTCCTCGAGCCCGATGAACTCCGCGAGTTCGGCTTCGGCTTCGACGAGTAGGTGTGCCTTGCGGTCCTTGGCGCCAGGATCGACGAAGTCGGCCTCACCCGGTTCGGTTTCCGGGTCCCACGGATTGCTCCGCGCCTCGATGCGGGCGGCGGTCGTCGTCGGCATCCCGAAGCTGGTGTCCAACAGCGCTTCTTCGATCTGTCCGTTCTCCGGGTGCGCGGCGTAGAGCTCCTGGAGCAGCTGTTGGGCGTCCTCGTCTTCGCCTTGCGCGCGCAGCGCCAGCGCCTTGGCGAGTCCCCCGTCGACAGCGGCCACGGCGACCGGGCCTTCGGGACGCTCCAGGTGCGACAGCGCCGGGGCGAACATGCCCAGGCGCGCCAGGGCGATACCGAGCGTGATGCGGGCGGCATGCGCCGGCGTCTCGTCGAGGGTCTGATCGGTGACCAACGGGGTCAGCATCCGGACGACATCCGACCAGCGGGCCGTGCGGTAGTAGATCGCCACGCGGACCCAGCGGGCATCCAGCCAGTCACGGCGGCGATCGAGAAGAGCCCCGACAAGTTCGTCGGCCTCCTCGTGCCGGTGGGCCTCGGCCAGCCGGACCGCATACGCGAGGGCGAAATCGTCGGGGGTACTCGCCCGGAATTGCAGATACAGGCCGCTGTCGTACGTGAAGCCCAACGCGCCGGGCGCAAGCTCGATCTGGCGCTGTAGCACGCCCGCAGTCGCCGTCGACGTTTGCCAGATGGCCTCGACGACCTGCGGCGACACGTCGCCGGACGCGGCGCGACCAATCCACGCGTCGCACTGATCGTTGGCGATACGAGACAGCGCGGCGAAGCCCGAGCGCGCGGCGGCCAGATCCGCCGGCCGCCTGCGATCGTGCACAGCAAGTCCGAGCGCGCGGCAGCAGGTGGCGAAGCGGCTGACCACGTCCTGATCGACGCGACCGGAGGCGGGCGGGGCCGCGACGGTATGACTACCAATGTCCATGAACTCTGTGTCGCGGGACGGGTCATCCGCCCAGTTCTGGACGCCCGCCCCCCGCCGTCTCCCTTGCGTGGCTTAAGTATGGCTAAGCTAACTTCGCGCTGAAGTTAGCATCACACGGGCAAGGTGTCGAGACGCACGGCTAAAGGGGGACAGGGCCCGGTCACACCAACGGCCGGCCGGTGCGCATGCGCCAATCCAGGTCCTTGAGCAGCACGTTGAAGGGAAACTCGCGAACAAATCGCGGTGAGACGCGGTTGAGCACACGCAGCACCGTCATCAGCCTGTCGAAGCGCCGCTGCCTCTCCGGATCCCACGGCAGCCGCATCTCATCGCGGAAGCGCTGGGGAAGGAAACCGGTGGTGATCAGCAGTGCCAGGTTCTCCGAGCGCCGTTGCAGCAATTTCGGCAACGTCACCCCGCGCAGCCGGGACGCCGCGATCGGGAGGAGGAACTCACGCACGGTGTCGTCGATGTGAACGTCGTCGAGCGCGGCCGCCCAGTATCGATCGAATGCCGCACGATCGGTGGGCCACATGCCCTCGGGAACCTGCAACATCGTCGCCAACGCCCGGCCTTGCAGGTAGAGCCGGTCTGCGGTCCGCTCGTCCATCTCGCCCACGAAGACGCGGTGCACGTCGACGACGCCTTTATAGAGGCACGCTCCGACCCACAGTTGCAGGTTCTTGTCGAAGGCGTGGTAGCTGACCGGGCTTTCCTCGGTGGAGAACACCTGCGCGTGCGCGCGGTTGACCGCACGCCGGAACGCGGCCTGTTGCTCTGCCGTGCCGTTCGTGGACACCGCGAGGTAGGTGAACGTGGTGCGGGCCCGCTTGACGGGGTGTCGGTCGATGCGGCCGCTCTCGACCCGGCTCTCCAGCACGCCGTACCCGACGCCCGGGCGCGCCAGCTGCATGATCACGTTGGCGGGGCCGGCGAGGAGGCCGAGGCCCAGCATCCCCTCATCCGCGCGCGCCGCGCGCCGCGGCCGGCTGCCGACAGCTGCGTCGACCGATTCGTCCAGCGTCATCGGGTAGGGCTCCTCTCGGCGACGGTGCCGTGTTCCCGCGTCCCAAATGTGCGAACGCGCGTTTCCTGATATTGCTCCGGTGTCCGGCCAGGTGTCAATATGGAGGGCATGGCCCAGGTACGCCCTTATCGCGGGGTGGAGGCTCCGCAGCGCGTCGCCGATCGTCGGCGGCGGCTACTGGAAGCCGGCCTGGATCTACTCGGCGGCAACCCGAGCCCCGCCGACCTCACTGTGCGGGCCATCTGCGCCAAATCAGGTTTGGCGGCCCGCTATTTCTACGAAAGCTTCTCCGACAAGGACGTGTTCGTGGGCGCCGTCTTCGACTGGGTCGTCGGCGACATCGCCGCCACCACCCAGGCGGCCATGGCCGCCGCGCCCGCCCGGGAACAGAGCCGGGAAGGCATGGCCAACATCGTGCGCACCATCTCCGGAGACATCCGGGTCGGGCGCTTGCTGTTCAGCGCACACCTCGACAACCCCGTGGTGGTGCGGAAGCGGGCGGAATCCGGCGCGCTGTTCGCGCTGCTGTCTGGTCAGCACGCAGGCTCTGCGCTGCAGCTTGAGCACAACGAGCGGATCAAGGCCTCCGGGCATTTCGTGGTGGGAGGCGTGACGCAGACGTTGAGCGCGTGGCTGTCCGGCGACCTCGACTTCACACCCGCCCAGCTAGCCACCCAGCTCGGCGCGCTCATCGATCAGCTCGGAAAGCCCGACCTCTACCGCGACTAGACCCGGACGCGGCGGTCGGCCGCCGTCCGCGGTGTCGCCTTGGTGTCCCTCTCGCCGAATTCTTTGGTCCAACAGGCGAATTCCAAGGTGATTCCGTCGGGATCCAGGAAATAGAACGACCGCACATACACGCCGGGATGCACGGTCGCCGAGACCTGCGCGTCGCTGTCGTCGTGGTTGAGGATCGGCCCGACCCTGACGCCTTTGTCCTTGAGTCGCTGCCGATATTCGTCGAACTTCTCGGCAGGCACGTGGAAGGCAAGGTGGTTCATGGTGCTGACCGCGCTGACGATGTCACCGATGCCGGGGATGGCTTCCGGCGACGAGATGCCGGGGACGCGATCCGGCGCATCCGCGAACCAGAAGAACGCGACGCAGTCCCCGTTACCCGCGTCGAAGAAGAAGTGCTGCCCCATGCCTCCGGGCAGGTCGAGCGACTTGATGAGCGGCATGCCCAGCACGTTGCTGTAGAAGTCGACTGTCCTGGCCATGTCCGAACACACCAGCGCGACATGGTTGATGCCGCCCAACTCGAATTCGGTGTTGGTGTTCTGCGGCTTGATCATCATCGCGCCTTCCTGAAAGACCAAAAGTCTGGCCACGGAGCAGAAACTGAATCTAACATCAGGTCCAGTTTCGGAACGGCAAGACGACACCTTCTACCGGACCACTACCACCGGGAGACCGGACACCTATGAGCCGCACCCCGGCCCCCCAAGCACCCGGCGTCACCAGGGAATTCGTTGGCCTCGACTCGACCACGGCGCGGCGCGCAGGCTCGGGAGGACACCCCTGTCAGGGCCTCTACCACCGCGGCATGGGACGCAAGCCTAAGGTCGCGATGATCGCCACGCACTATCAGATCGATTTCTCCGAGCACTATCTCGCCGACTACATGGCCACCCGCGGAATCGGTTTCCTCGGCTGGAACACCCGGTTCCGCGGATTCGAGAGCAGTTTCCTGCTCGACCACGCCCTCGTCGACATCGGTGTCGGGGTTCGCTGGCTGCGCGAGGTGCAGGGGATCGAAACCGTGATCCTGCTGGGCAATTCAGGAGGCGGGTCCCTGATGGCCGCCTATCAGGCCAACGCCGTCGACAAGCACGTCACCCCGTTGGAGGGGATGCGGCCCGCCGCCGGGCTCGATGATCTGCCACCCGCTGACGGTTACGTTGCCAGCGCCGCGCACCCCGGTCGCCCCGACGTGCTCACCGCCTGGATGGACGCCTCGGTGATTGACGAATACGACGCTGTGGCAACCGATCCGGATCTCGACCTGTTCAACGAACGCAATGGTCCTGCCTACGACGCGGACTTCGTCAAGCGCTACCGCGCCGCGCAGATCGCGCGCAACGAGGCGATCACCGACTGGGCCGAGGACGAACTGCTGCGGGTGCGCGCCGCCGGATTCTCCGACCGACCGTTCACCGTGATGCGGACATGGGCGGATCCCCGCATGGTCGACCCGGCGCTGGAACCGACGAAGCGCCCCGCCAACATGTGCTACGCGGGTGTCCCTGCCAAAGCCAATCGATCGACCCACGGCATTGCGGCGGCGTGCACGCTGCGCAACTGGCTGGGAATGTGGAGCCTGCGGCACGCACAGACGCGGGCCGAGCCGCACCTGGCGCGTATCGGCTGCCCCGCGCTGGTGATCAACGCCGAGCAGGACACCGGTGTGTTCCCGTCCGACGCGCAACGCATCTACGACGCACTCGGCAGCGAGGACAAGACGTTGCATTCCATGGACACCGACCACTACTTCACGACGCCGGGATCGCGGTCGGAGAAGGCGGATACGATCGCCAAGTGGATCGCCCGCCGCTGGTGACCGTCCTCGCCCACTTCGTTCCGGGCGAAAAGGTCACTGAATTCCTTGCCCCGCAAACGGATTGGCTCGACGTCCGGTACTGCGCCGAAGACGACGACGACACGTTCTACCGGGAGCTGCCTCACGCCGACGTGATCTGGCATGTGCTGCGGCCCATCTCGGCGGAGGACCTGGCCAAGGCGGTCAACGTGCGGCTCGTCCACAAACTCGGCGCAGGGGTGAACACCATTGACGTCGACGCCGCGACCGCGCGCGGCATCGCCGTGGCGAACATGCCCGGCGCGAACGCGCCGTCGGTGGCCGAGGGCACTCTGCTGCTGATGCTGGCCGCACTGCGCACGCTGCCCGAGCTGGACCGCGCCACCCGCGCCGGTGAAGGCTGGCCGTCCGACCCCACGCTCGGTGAGACGGTCCGTGACATCGGCGGCTGCACCGTCGGCCTCGTCGGCTACGGCAACATCGCCAAACAGGTCGAGCGCATCCTGGTGGCCATCGGCGCCGACGTGCTCCACACCAGCACCCGCGACGACGCCGAGCCCGGATGGCGCGAGTTGCCTGCGTTGCTGGCCGAGAGCGACATCGTCTCCCTGCATCTGCCGCTCACCGACGCGACCCGCGGACTCATCGGACGTGACGCGCTGGCGCTGATGAAGTCCGATGCGATCCTGGTCAACACCTCCCGCGGTCCGATCGTTGACGAGGAGGCGCTGGTCGACGCGCTGCAGTCCGGCGGCCTCGCCGCAGCGGGCCTCGACGTGTTCTCGGTCGAACCGGTCCCCGCCGACAATCCGCTCCTCACCCTCGGAAACGTCGTGCTGACGCCGCACGTCACCTGGTACACCGCCGACACGATGCGCCGCTACCTGGAGCTCGCTCTCGATAATTGCGAACGCCTTCGTGACGGACGCGACCTGGTGAACGTGGTGAACCAGGTCGCGGGGTAACCTCGTTCCCAACCAACCGGTTGGGGCCGGTCACGACGAGGTGAAAGGTGTAGCCATGCCTATTGCGATCCTTGAAGAGCACAACGACCTCGCCGACTCCGTGCGGGCGTTCGTGGAACGGGTCGCTCCGTCCGAGGTGCTTCACGAGGCACTCGAGACACCGATCCCCAATCCCCCGTCCTACTGGAAGTCAGCCTCTGAGCAGGGCCTGCAGGGCGTTCACCTCGCGGAATCGGTGGGAGGGCAGGGATTCGGCATCCTCGAGCTCGCGATCGTGGTCGCCGAGTTCGGCTACGGCGCAGTTCCCGGGCCTTTTGTTCCGTCGGCCATCGCGAGTGCGCTGATCGCCGCCAATGACCCCAACGCCGCCATCCTCAGCGATCTGGCGTCCGGCGACCTCATCGCCGCATACGCCCTCGAATCCGGCCTGACGGCGACCCGGCAGGGTGACAACCTGGTCATCCGGGGCGAAGCCCGTGCCGTTCCCGCCGCCGCGCAGGCGGCCGTCCTCGTCCTGCCGGTGTCGATCGAGTCCGGCGAGGAGTGGGTCGTCCTCGACGCCGCCCAGCTGGAGATCGAGCCCGTACAGAGCGTCGACCCGCTGCGCCCGGTCGCCCACGTGCGCGCCAACGCAGTCGAAGTCGGCCCAGAAGCAGTGCGGGACCGGGTGCTCGGCAACCTCAGCCGCGCTCATGCGCGCGCGCTGATGTCCACGCTGCTGTCGGCAGAGGCGATCGGCGTCGCGCGCTGGGCGACCGACACCGCGGCGGCGTACGCGAAGATCCGCGAACAGTTCGGTCGCCCGATCGGCCAGTTCCAGGCCATCAAGCACAAGTGCGCCAACATGATCGCCGAGACCGAGCGGGCGACCGCCGCCGTGTGGGATGCCGCGCGCGCGATCGACGAGGCCGACGAGAACCCGGCCAGCGCCTACGAGTTCGCCGCTGCGGTGGCCGCCACGCTGGCTCCCGCCGCCGCACAGCACTGCACGCAGGACTGCATCCAGGTCCACGGCGGTATCGGCTTCACCTGGGAACACGACACCAACGTCTACTACCGCCGTGCGCTGGTGCTCGCAGCGTGCTTCGGCCGCGCATCGGACTACCCGCAGCGGGTCGTCGACATCGCCACCTCGACGGGGATGCGCGAGCTCAACATCGACCTCGACCCGGAAACCGAGAAGCTGCGCGACGAGATTCGCGCCGAGGTGGCTGCGCTCAAGGAGATCCCGCGGGAGGAACGCAACGCTGTGATCGCCGAGGGTGGGTGGGTGCAGCCTCACCTCCCGGTGCCGTGGGGACGAGCGTCGAACCCGATCGAGCAGATCATCATCGCCCAGGAGTTCTCGACCGGGCGGGTCAAGCGTCCCGCCATGGGTATCGCCGCATGGATCATCCCGTCGATCGTCGCGTTCGGTACCGACGACCAGAAGGAGCGGTTCCTGCCGCCCACCTTCCGCGGCGAAATGATCTGGTGCCAGCTGTTTTCCGAGCCAGGCGCGGGTTCTGATCTGGCGAGCCTGACGACCAAGGCCACGAAAGTCGAAGGTGGCTGGCGGATCACCGGGCAGAAGATCTGGACGACGGGTGCGCAGTACTCGGAGTGGGGCGCCCTGCTTGCACGCACTGACGCCGGCGCTCCCAAGCATCAGGGCATCACCTACTTCCTGCTCGACATGAAGAGCGAGGGCGTGGAGGTCAAGCCGCTGCGGGAGCTGACCGGCAACGCGATGTTCAACACCGTGTTCATCGATGACGTCTTCGTCCCCGACGAGTTGGTGCTCGGCGAGGTCAACCGCGGCTGGGAGGTGAGCCGCAACACCCTGACCAACGAACGAGTTTCGATCGGCAGCAGCGAACCGCCGTTCCTGCCCAGCCTGAACAAGTTCGTCGAGTTCGTCGGCGAGGGCCACTTCGACCAGATCGCGCAGAACCACGCGGGCATCCTGATCGCCGAAGGACATGCGGCCAAGGTGCTCAACATGCGCTCCACGCTGCTGACGTTGGCCGGCGGCGACCCGATGCCCGCCGCGGCGATCTCGAAGCTGCTGTCCATGAAGACGGGGCAGGGCTATGCCGAGTTCGCGGTGGCCTCGTTCGGGACCGACGCAGTCGTCGGCGATCCCGAGCAGATCACCGGCCGCTGGGCGGACTACCTGCTGGCCAGCCGGTCCACCACGATCTACGGCGGTACGTCTGAAGTGCAGCTGAACATCATCGCCGAGCGGTTGCTGGGACTACCCCGCGATCCGTAGGCGTCAGGTCCCTCAACGCCATTCGGTGACCACCAGGTAGCGAATCTGGTTGCCGCCACTGCGTTTGGCTTCGTACATCGCCCGGTCGGCGTTGCGGTAGAGGGCGAACACGAAGTCCTCGAACTCCCGCGGCGAAACGTCGGTGATCTGCCCGATGGCGGCCCCGACACTGGCGGTGACCCGGTACGGCATCCGGTCGATGGCGTCGCAGACGTCCTGCGGCACCGGACCCGGGTTCTCAGTGTCGAGAAACTGCGCGATGAGAAACTCTTCGCCCCCGATCCGACCGACGAGGGTTCGGTCCGGCGATATCGTCCGCAGGATGTCGCCGACTGCCATCAGGGCTTTGTCACCGACGTCGTGACCGCTCGTGTCGTTGAGGTTCTTGAAGCGGTCGAGATCGATCATCGAGACGCTGAGGCACTCCTCACCTGGGCGTGTCGAGAGCAGCGCCACGCTGAGCCGCTGGAAGAGCGCTCGCCGATTCAGCAGACCGGTCAGTGGATCACGGTCTGAGTCCACCACGTCTGCGCCGAGGGTGTGTACGACGAATTGCATCCAGAAGGGCACCAGGGTGTTGATGACCTGTCCGAGCGCGAACACGGCCAGGGCGAGTAACGCGTCGCCTCCCCCTGTCACATAGCGGTAGGCCAGGAAGGCGCCGACGAGCGCGACGCCCGCGATGTGATACACCATCAGCCTGGAGGTATGGCAGCACGCGATGTAGCCGCCAGTCACCGCGAACGCGGTGACGCCCACCAGTCCGACCATCTCATTCGTCTGAACGAGACAGACGATGGCGATGCTCACATCCAGCACCACGACGAACGCGGCCGACTCGAATCGCGAGGGCCAGCAGACGAGCCACAGCATCGCACAGCCGATCCCGTTGGCGACCGCGGTCCATCCGAGGGCCGCCGCCAGCCCGCCGCGGGTCTCGGCCTGGCTCACGTTCAGCGCCACCGCCACGGCGATCAGCGACAGCGTGACGATGACGATCACCCCGCGCGACACATGCAGCAGACGCCGTGACTGCATGTACTCGTGGAACCAGTCGAAATGGTCGGCCTGCCGCCACCAGTTCCCGACGTGCACGCCCCACGAGCCACGTCTCAGCATCGGCAGATCGACCGAGACCTAGTGCAGGGACAGTGTGCGGGGTACGAATGTCCCGACGCCACCCCGCAGTCGCTGCACGCCACCGATCACGTCGAAGACTCTACGTCGAATGTGGCAGTCAGTGACCGGGCAATAAGCATTCGCCGAGGACACCGACAGGATGCCCGCGAGGGCAGCGGTTTCGGCGGAACAAAGGTGTATGAGGACGTAGGTGTGCGGGCGGGTCCCGTTCCGAGGCATGTATCCCGAAATCGGGGGAACCCGTCTGACGATGAGCAACGACCGAGATTTCGCCGAGAAGAGGCTGGACAAGCCGGGCGCATTCCGGGCTGCTGCGCTCTACGGCGTCGCCGTGGTGGCGTTGGCGGGCCTGGCGTTCGTGTTCTACGCGTTCGGGGCCCGCGAGTCGGTCTACGCGGCCTCGCTGGTTCCGCTGTTCCTGTTCCTCGGTGGTGCGGGTGCGCTTTTCCGCGCCTACCGAGTGTGGAGAGCCGGCGGCGGATGGGTCGCCTGGCAGGGCATCGCGTGGTTTCTGCTGCTGCTGATGCTGGTCGCACTCGCGATCCCCGGATCGGCCTTCATGGTCGACGGCGTCCGCTAGACCTTCGCCGCGCTTACCGATCTGTGACGTGCCCGGTCTCGCCGGGAGTTGCGCGCCGCTTACCGGGTATGACGGCTCTATGGCGGCCGAGCAACGGTACCCAGGTGCAGACTGTGACGTCCTTGTCGTCGGTGCCGGACTTGCGGGTTTGCGATGCGCCTCCGTCCTGCACGAGCGTGGCCTCGCTGTCACTGTCTGGGATGCCTCGGACGCGATCGGCGGCCGAGTCCGCACCGACGTCGTCGACGGATTCCGCTGCGATCGCGGCTTCCAGGTGTTGAACCCCGCATATCCGGAACTGCCGCGGGCCGTTGATGTTTCGTCGTTGCGCATCCAGCCCTTCGAAGCCGGTGTGGTTCTGCGCGATCAGACCCGGTCGCGGGTGTGGGCGCATCCGCTCCGTTCGCCGGGTCGGCTGCCCCGCATGGCGTTGACGTCGGGACTGGGTGTTCGAGAGCTGTGGGCGCTTGCGCGATGGGCCGGCCCGGCTCTGCGTGCTCACAGATTGACCGCGCCGACGCACGACGACTCGTTGTATGGAGCCCTGGAACGTGCCCGCGTGCACGGCCTCCCGCGCAGGGTTCTCGACCAGTTTCTCGCCGGCGTCGTCCTCGACGACAGGGGGATGACGTCGAACGCTTTCATCTTGTTGCTCGTCCGGATGTTCGCGCTGGGCGTTCCGGGCCTGCCCGCCGACGGCATGCGGGCGCTGCCGCAGGCGATCGCCGCGCCGATCACCGATCGAATCAGACTGCAGCGCAATGTAAGTCACATCAAGCGAGACGGAAGCGGCTGGACAGTCACCGACGGACACGACATCGTGCGGGCCCGCCACGTCGTGGTGGCCACCGACGCGCGCGCCGCGGAATCCCTGACCGGGGTTCCCGCCGCGCAGATGAAGGGCGTGGTCACCGACTGGTGGGCGGTCGACAGTCCCCTTCCCGGTCCGGCGATGCTGTGGGTCGACGCCCGAACCAAACCCTCTGGGCCGCTGGTCAACACGGCGGTCATCAGCAAAGCCGCGCCGACATACGCACCCGCCGGCCAACACCTCGTCGCCGCATCCGCTCTCCTGGGTCCCGGATCGGAACCGCCGTCGCATGCGGCCATGCAGTCGCACGCGGGCGACATCCTCGGCGCCGACACGTCGAGGTGGAACCTGATCACCCGACACGTCATCCCCGAGGCGTTGCCCGTGCAGCCACCCCCGCTGCGCGTCCGCCGGTCGGTCCGCGTCGACGACGGCCTCTGGGTGTGCGGGGACCACCGGGACACGGCCTCGATTCAGGGCGCTCTGGTCAGTGGCCGTCGGGTCGCCGAGGCCATCGCGGCCTCACCCTGATGCTGTCTGGGCGTCAGGGAAGGATCGCGTCGACGTAGCCGCCGTCGACACGCAGCGCGCCGCCCGTCGTCGCCGATGCCAGCGGCGACGCCAGGTAGGTGACCATGTTGGCGATTTCCTCGGGCTCGATCAGCCGCTGAATCAGCGACTGCGGCCGATGCAGCCGCATGAACTCGCGCTGCGCCTTCTCCCACGGGAGCGATTGATCGACCAGCTGATAGACGAACTCCTCGACGCCTGCGGTGTGCGTCGGTCCGGCGATCACCGAATTGACCGTGACCCCGGTGCCCGCCGCATCCTTGGCGAAGCCACGCGACAGCGCTAGCAGCGCCGTTTTCGAAACCCCGTAATGGATCATCTCCTCGGGCGTGACGATGGCCGAGTCGCTGGCGATCTGCAGCACTCTGCCCCAGTGCCGTTCCACCATGCCGGGCAGGTAATGGCGGATGAGCCGGGCGGCGGCGAGCACGTTGACCTCGAAGTAGGTGCGCCACTGCTCGTCGGTGATCTCGCGGGCCGGCACCGCACCGAAAATGCCGAGGTTGTTGACCAGAACGTCGACGTGCGGCAGCTCGCCGAACAGCGTCTCCGCACCATCGGCACTCGCCACGTCGGCGGCCACACCGACAGCGTCCCCGCCGATCTTCGCAACCGCCTCGTCGACGCGGTCGCGGCTGCGGCCGTTGACCACCACGCGGGCGCCGGTGGATGCGAGTCCCTGCGCGATCGCCAGGCCGATGCCTTGCGTGGAGCCCGTGACGAGAGCGGTCTTTCCGGTCAGATCGATGTTCACAGGTGAGAACTACCACCGCGAGACGTTCGATATTCCCGCGACGAGCGTGCGCGAAATGCCAGACCTGCGCGGCGCGTCGCCGAGCAGACGCGCGCGCTCGCGGTGCTAATCCGTCGGGAGGTCCATCTCGCGCAGCTCGCGCTTGAGGATCTTGCCCGTGGGGTTGCGGGGCAGTTCGTCGAGGAAGATCACCTCGCGCGGCACCTTGTAGCGGGCGAGGTTGTCGCGCACATAGGCCTTGATCGCGTCCTCGTCGATGGACGCGCCCTCGACTTTGACCACGAAGCAGCGCAGCCGGTGACCCCACTCCTTGTCCTCGACGCCCAGCGCCGTGGCCTCGACGACCTCGGGATGGCCGCTGACAAGGTCCTCGATCTCAGCGGGGAAGACGTTCTCGCCGCCGGAGACGATCATCTCGTCGTCACGGCCACTGACATAGAGCAGATCGTTCTCATCGAAGTAGCCGACATCGCCGGAAGAGAGCAGGCCGTCGATGATCTGCTTGCCGCCACCGCCGGTGTAGCCCTCGAACGGGAAGAAGTTGCCGACGAAGATGCGGCCGACCTGACCTTTGGGCACGTCGTTGCCGTTGTCGTCGAGGATCCTGACCTTCATTCCCTTGACGACGGGCCCGACGGTGGCCGGATTGATCGAAAGATGTTGCGGCCCAGCGATAGTCGCGAAGGCCACCTCTGTGGAGCCGTACAGGTTGTAGACGACCGGGCCGAGTTCCTTCAGCGCTCTGGTGGCCAGCTCGGCGCCGAGCTGGCTGCCCGAGACGAAGACGATGCGCAGCGACGACAGGTTGGGCTTGGGGGACGTCTTGTCGAGCTCGTCGAGCATCCGTGACAGCATCACCGGCACGACGACGATGGCGGTGGCCTCGTGCTTCTCGATGTCGGCCAACACCGTGGCCGGCTTGAACCGCCTGCGCAGCACCAGCGTCGAGCCCAGCATCATCGCGATGGTGCCGTGCAGGAACCCGAGCGCATGGAACATCGGTGCGGGCAGCGACGTCACCTCACCGGACTTGAACGGAACCGACGACAGCACCCCACCGATCGGTGCCAATGACGGCGGGGCACTGCGGTTGGCGCCCTTGGGGGTTCCGGTGGTGCCACTGGTCAGGATGATGATCGACGAATGCTTCGTCGCCTTCGGCGGCGGCATGGCGCTGGTGCGGGCGATGAGTTCTTCGAGGGTTTCGTCGGTGCTTCCCGACGGCTCCTCCTTGTCCGGGTTGACGCCGAGCGCGCGCAGCTTGCCCAGTTGGGGATCGGCCTGGGCGACGGCGGCGGTGTACTCGTCGTCGTAGATGATCAGCTCGGCGCCCTCCCGCTCGGACACCTCTTTGATCTGGGGGCCGGAGAACTCGCTGTTGAGCAGGATGATGCGGGCGCCGATCTTGGCCGTGGCGTAGACCGACACCAGGAACCACCGGTGGTTGCGAGCGAGGATCGCGACACCGTCGCCGCCCTTGACGCCCTTGGCCAGCAGTCCATTGGCCACCGCATTGACCGCGTCGTCGAGTTCTTTGAACGTGAACTCGCCGAAGTCATCGATGACGGCGTTGCGGTTCGGGTAGCGACGCGCGTTGAGGGCCGGGATCATCCCGATCTCACCCCAGCGCCGCATGTCGGCGACGAACGCGGCGATGTCTTGCGGCGGCTCCAGTTTCAGCGCACCCGCCTCGAACATCTTGCGGGCGTAATGCAGCTCAGCCGAACCGCGCTCGAGGTATTTCCCGAGCGACTGACCGACGGTAGTGAGCGCCTGCAACGGAAGATCGCTGAGCTTGGACATGCGTCAACCTTATGTGACGGCGGTCGCAGTCCGGCTTGGAACCTACGATGAGGAAATGCCCGCTCACGAGAATTTCGAGATCGGCGGGCAGCTGGTGCCCATCACCAATCCCGGCAAGGTGGTGTTCGGGGATCTCGGGCTGACCAAGCTGGATTTGATGCATTACTACGCCGCGGTCGCCGACGGAGCGCTGCGCGGCGTGCAGGACCGACCGATGATCCTCAAACGGTTCGTCAAGGGCATCGGCGAGGAGGCCGTCTTCCAGAAGCGCGCCCCGGAGAAGCGCCCGGATTTCGTCGATGTGGCGGAGTTGAAGTACGCGCGAGGCACGTCGGCCAAGGAGGCGGTCCTGCACAACCCCGCCGGCCTGATCTGGGCGGTGAACCTCGGTTGCGTCGACCTCAACCCGCATCCTGTGCGCGCCGACGACCTCGACCACCCCGACGAGCTCCGCGTCGATCTCGACCCGATGCCCGGGGTGGGGTGGCGGCAGATCCTCGACGTCGCGTTCGTCGCGCGTGAAGTGCTCGAAGAGCATGGGCTGGTGGCCTGGCCCAAGACCTCCGGGTCGCGCGGCTTCCACATCTATGCGCGCATCCATCGGCGGTGGCCGTTCAAACAGGTCCGGCTGGCGGCCGAGACGGTCGCGCGCGAGGTGGAACGTCGGGCCCCCGAGTCGGCCACGGCGCGGTGGTGGAAGGAGGAACGGCACGGCGTCTTCGTCGACTTCAACCAGAACGCCAAGGACCGCACGGTCGCGTCGGCCTATTCGGTGCGCGCCACCCCTGACGCGAGGGTGTCGACGCCACTGTTCTGGGACGAGGTCGCCGAATGCAAGCCCGAGGCGTTCACTGTCGCGACCGTGCCGCAGCGGTTCGCCGACCACGGTGATCCGTGGGAAGGCATGGACGACACCGCGGGCGGTCTGGAGTCCCTTCTCGACCTCGCGGAGAGTCTCGGCCCCGCCGAGAAAGCGCCCAAGGGCGCCAACCGATCTGTCGACGGGCGCCGCGCATCGGTGATGCCACTCATCGAGATCGCGCGGACGAAGACCAAGGACGAGGCGCTGACCGCGTTGACTCAGTGGCGCGAGAAGTATCCGTCGGCGTCCGAAAACCTGGAGCCCGCAGACGTTCTCATGGACGGTATGCGAGGACCGAGCTCGATCTGGTACCGGATCAGGATCAACCTGCAGCATGTCGCCGAGGAGCACCGTCCGCCCCAGGAGGAGCTTCTCGCCGACTACAACCCGTGGGTCGGTTATTCGGGTGCCCAACAGCTTCGCCGGGACTAAGTTACCGACGAGTTTGCTACACGAGCCGTCTCAGGTTCTTACCGAACAATTAGTCGTTACTGCCAGCGGCCTTAAATTGCCTCACTACCTTGATGGTTGTGTCGCTCACCAACGAGCCCACAACCAACGAGATCGGGGGAGGCTGCGATGTACGGCAATCCGACGTTTCACTGCGATGGCGCCGACATTCGGGCGCACTGTCGTCAGCTGGCCACCGTCGTCAAGGTCTCCGGTCATCTCGACGTTCGCAACGTCGAGCGCGCCGGACGCTACATCGACCGCTTCATCCTCCCGGAGAAGCCCTTCGTCCTGGACCTCAGCGATATCGATTCCTTTAGCGAGGAAGCTATTTCGCTGCTGTTCGTCATCGATGACCTCTGCACCGCCGCCGGCGAAGAGTGGTCCATGATCGCCAGCCGGGCGGTCGAGGAGACCCTCGATGCCGCCGGGATCGATTTCCCGGCGACCGGCTCGGTCCCCGAAGCGCTCAACCATTTCGCCGATGCGATGGTCGCGCGCCGCCAGTTGCTCCCCCTGCTCACCAAGACTGCTTAAGGATCACTGTGTTACTTGATGTTCGGTGGCTCCGGTTCCTCCTTCAACGTCGCCATAGGGCGCATGACGAGCGTCTCGCGCTGACTGCTCGCTGATCCGCTGTCGGCGGAGCTGCGCACTGATTTAGTGTGCAGCTATGGGCACTGATGCCGACCGGGTAGCCGAAGCCGCGCGACAAGTCGTCGCCGAGCACGACCCGAAGTCTGTTCCGATACCGCAATTTCTTGGGGCCTGTTTCGACGCGGGCCTGTCGTGGGTGCATTTCCCCGAAGGATTCGGGGGCCTCGGCGTGTCCCGCGGCCTGCAGGCTGTCGCTGATCGCATCCTGCAGGGCGCGGGAGGACCCGTGCCGCTGGGATTGAACCCGATGGGCTACGGCATGGCCGCCCCCACGGTGCGGGAACACGCCCAGACCGACGAGATCCGCAAGCGGCTGCTCCGTCCGCTGGCGACGACCGAGGACATCTGGTGTCAGCTGTTCTCCGAGCCTGGTGCCGGCTCCGACCTTGCCGGTCTGGCGACGACGGCGGTCCTCGACGGAGACACCTGGATCGTCAACGGCCAGAAGGTGTGGACCAGCCTCGCGCACCGGGCCAAGTGGGGACTGCTACTCGCGCGCACCGATCCGAACATGCCCAAGCACAAAGGGCTGACGTATTTCGTCATCGACATGCACGGCGAGGGTGTCCAAACCCGCCCGCTGCGGCAGATGACCGGGCACGCCGAGTTCAACGAGGTCTACATGACCGACGCCCGCATTCCGGACGCGTTCCGACTCGGCGCGGTCGGTGACGGCTGGCGAGTGGCGATGACGACGCTGATGAACGAGCGCAGCGCGCTCGGCGGCAGCGGTAACCGGCGCGGCGCGGGCACCATCTCGGATGCGGTCGCGTTGTGGACGTCGCGCCCGGATCTGCAAACCCCGGTCCTGCGGGATCGGCTGACCAGCCTGTGGCTGCGTAGCGAAGCGCAACGGCTGACCTCGGAACGGTCCAGGGCGGCGGCCACGGTCGGCGGTCCCGGTCCGGAAGGCTCGATCGGCAAGCTCGTCGGCGCCGAACTGAACCAGCACATCTACGAGTTCTGCATGGATCTGCTCGGACCCGAGGGGATCCTGTACGACGGTTACTCGATGGATGGGCAGGACGGCGACGGGGGCGACTGGCGAGGCCCGATTCAGCAGCGGTTCCTGCGCAGCCGGGCCAACACCATCGAGGGCGGCACCTCCGAGGTGATGCGCAACATCCTCGCCGAGCGGGTGCTCGGCCTACCGGGAGACCTGCGGGCCGACGCGGGGATGCCGTGGAAGGAGATCCCGCGTGGCTGAGGAGCTTGCGGATCAGCCCAAGGGCGTGGCTGAGGAGCTTGCAGGTACCGAGTTCGTGTTCAGCGAGGAGCAGGGCCAGCTGCGCGCCGCAGTGCGTAAGTTCTGCGCCGACCACGTCGACGAGAGCGCCGTCCGCGGCTGGATGGCCTCGGACCCGCCGTTCGACGCGGCGGTGTGGGCACGGCTGGGCACCGAGCTCGGCGTGCTGGGCATGGCCGTCCCGGAAGCCGAGGGCGGCGCCGGCGGTTCGCTGGTCGATCAGGCGGTCGCCGTCGAGCAGCTCGGTGCGGCGCTGGCCTGCGGTCCGCTGTTCGGCACGGTGTATCTCGCTATTCCGGCGTTGGTCGCGGCGTCGGGTGCGAGTGACCTGCTCGGGCCGCTGGTCGAGGGCACGCGTACCGCGGCGTTCGCCGTCGCCGACGACGCGGGCGCGTTCGATCCCGCGTCCGTCGCCGTCGAGGCCGTGCGTGCCGACGATGGCTGGGCACTGTCCGGACGGGTCGAGCGCGTCGTCGACGCGGGCGCGGCGGACGTCCTTCTCGTCGCCGCCAACTCCGCCGACGGCGTCGGCCTCTACGCCGTCGAATCGAATAGCGTTGGTGTGCAACGCATCCCGCTGACAACCCTCGACCTGACGCGACCTCAGGCCACTGTCGAGCTGTCGGATGCCCCGGCGCAGCTGGTCGCCGGTTCCGAGGAAGCCGAACGCGTCATCTCGCACGCGTTGCACGTCGGCGGTGCGCTGCTCGCCGTGGAGCAGGTCGGTGCGGCTCAGCATCTGCTCGACCTGTCGGTGGAGTACGCGAAGAACCGGCTGCAGTTCGGCAGGCCGATCGGATCGTTCCAGGCCGTCAAACACCGGCTCGCCGACGACCTCGTCGCCCTCGAACACGCGCGCTCGACCGCGTTCCACGCAGTATGGGCGCTCACGGACGGGTCCGATGATCCTGCACTCGCCGTGAGCATCGCTCAGGCGACCTGCTCGGCGGCGTTCGTTCGGGTTGCGACCGACGCCATTCAGGTCCACGGTGGTATCGGGTTCACCTGGGAGCATCAGGCCCATCTGTATTACAAGCGGGCCTACACCGACGCCGCACTGCTCGGCAGTGCCGAACAGCACCGGGCCCGGGTGGCCGAGTTCGTTCTCGACGTGGCGCCGGAACGCGACGCACCCCGGGTCGCCACCGGTATGCCGAGCTGAGAGGGGAAGCACATGTTCCGTGAACTGAGGTCTCGAGCCGTCCGGCGGTATGTCGGTGCGGCAGTGATCGCCGTCGCGGCAGGCGCGGCGCCGCTGGCGGCGAGTGCCCTGACGGCGCCGGCCATCTCGAACGCGCAGTGCCCGCCGGGACAGACCGGCGTCATCTACGGCTGCTCGCCGTTCTGCGTGCCCGGCAAGTTCCTCGACACCCAGACCGGTCTGTGCATGCCGGTGGCGCCGCCGCCTCCCGCTCCGACGTCGCAGTACTAGGACTTCTGTGAACCCAGTGGACCGTTTCTTCGAAATCACGGCCCGCCAGTCGACGCTGGGCACCGAAATCCGCGGCGGCGTGGTCACGTTCATCGCGATGGCCTACATCATCGTGCTGAACCCGATCATCCTGTCGGGCTCGGCCGACGTCGACGGCGCCAAGCTGGACTTCGCGCAGGTGTCGGCGACAACGTCGCTGGCCGCCGGCGTCATGACGATCCTGTTCGGTCTGGTGGCCCGCCTGCCCTTCGCCCTCGCGGCGGGTCTCGGTATCAACTCGTTCCTCGCGACCACCGTGGTCGGGTCCCTCACCTGGGCCGAGGCCATGGGCCTGGTGGTCATCAACGGCCTCATCATCGTGCTCCTCGCCGTGACGGGCTTGCGCCGCCTCGTCTTCGACGCCGTGCCGATGCAGCTCAAGCTCGCGATCACCGCCGGGATCGGGTTGTTCATCCTGTTCATCGGGCTGGTGGACGCAGGCTTCATCTCCTCCACGGGTGTGCCGTCGCCGCCGGTCGGTCTCGGCCCCGGCGGCCTCGGTTCGATCAGCACCATCCCGACGGTGGTCTTCGTGTTCACGCTGCTGCTCACCGGAATCCTGGTGGCCCGAAAAGTGCGCGGCGGCATCCTGATCGGCCTGGTGACCGGCACGGTCGTCGCGGTCGTCATCGAGGCGATCTGGCATCTCGGGTCTGCTGTCGAGAAGCCCGGCGGGTGGAGCCTGTCCGTGCCCGCGCTGTCCGGATCGCCATTCTCGCTGCCCGATCTGTCGCTCGTGGGCGAGTTCAGCCTCAACAGCTTCAGCCGCATCGGTGTGCTCGCCGCGGTCATGCTCATCTTCACGTTGGTGTTCGCGAACTTCTTCGACGCCATGGGGACGATGACGGGCCTGTCTCGTGAAGCCGGGCTGGCTGACGAGAAGGGCACGTTCCCGAGGCTGCGGTCGGCGCTCGTCGTGGAAGGTGCCGGCGCCGTCGTCGGCGGTGCCACGTCGTCGTCGTCGAACACGGTCTTCATCGAATCCGGTGCGGGCATCGAGGAGGGCGCGCGTACCGGTCTGGCGAATGTCGTGACGGGCGTGCTGTTCCTCGCTGCGATGTTCATCGCGCCGCTGGCCTCGATCGTCCCGACGGAAGTCGCGGCCGCGGCGCTGGTCGTCGTCGGCGCCATGATGGTCTCGCATCTGCGCCACATCGACTTGTCGGAGTTCTCGGTCGCGCTGCCGGTCGTGCTCACCGTGGCGGTGATGCCGTTCAGTTACTCGATCGCCAACGGCATCGGCGTCGGATTCATCTCCTGGGCGGTGATGCGCACCGCCGCCGGGAAGGCCCGTGAGGTCAGCCCACTGCTGTGGATCGTCGCCGTCGGCTTCGCGGTGTACTTCGCGCGCGCGCCGCTGGAATCCCTTCTCTAACCGCCGAAACTGCATTCCGCGCGGTCTTTCTCACGAAAAGAGCGCATGGAATGCAGTTTCGGCGAAGGGTGGGCTCAGTAGACGTCGCGTAGGTAGCGGTGCGTCGTGATGAGGTCGTTGACGTAGGCGTGCGCGCCGGCCTCGTCGAGACCGCCTGCGGTGGCGACAACCTCGTGGAGTGCGCGGTGGACGCCCTTGGCCATGCGATCGGCGTCGCCGCAGACATAGAAGTAGGCACCTTCCTGCAGCCAGCGGTAGAGCTCCGCGGCGTTGGCCATCATGTGGTGCTGCACATAGTCTTTGGTGGCTTGGTCGCGGGAGAATGCGCAATTCAGCCGTGTCAGCACACCGGACTTGTGGAGGGCGGTCAGTTCGTCGCCGTACAGGAAGTCGGTGGCGCGGTGCCGGTCCCCGAAGAACAACCACGACTTCCCTGTCGCACCGATGGCCTGGCGCTCCTGCAGGAACGCCCGGAACGGGGCGATGCCGGTGCCCGGTCCGACCATGACGATCGGCGCGTCAGGAGCGGGTAGACGGAAACTGTCGTTGGGCGCCAAATGAATTCGTACGGTGTCAGCGCGGTCCGCGAGGAACCCGGAGGCGACGCCGCGATGCGCGCGGCCGCACGAAGAGTATTCGACGGTGGCCACGGTCAGGTGGATCTGTCCCGGATGGACCAGCGGGCTCGACGCGATGGAGTAGTCCCGGTGCTGCAACGGACGCAGGGTGGGCAGAACTTCGTCGACGCCGAGATCGGCTAGTTGAAGCAGGTCGAGCACGTCGCGCCCGTAGAGCCACTTCGTCACCGCAGCAGAGTCTTCGCCGCGCAGGATCGTGGCCGCTCCTCGGTCGCGGGTGCGTTCTGCGACCAGCGCTTGCAACGCGCCGGTGGGGATCCGGAGCTCGAGATGTTCGGTCAGCAGCACACCGAGCGGGTGATCACTTTCTGCGACAGCATGATCGGCACTCACGCCGAAGTGCGTCAGCACCGCCTCGACGAGCGCGGGATCGTTGACCGGATGCACGCCCACCGAGTCACCCGCCTGGTAGCTGATGCCGCTGTCGGCGAGGTCGATCTCGTAGTGGCGCACCGACTTACCGGAACCCGGCGCGGTCAGCGACCGGTTCACCACCAATTGGGCAGGGAATGGATTGCGTCGCGTCCACAGTGAATCCTGTTGCGAAAGATCGTCTTCCAGGCTCACTGAGCACGGGGGCGCCGAGACCAGCTCACCGAGGATCTTGACGACGGTGGCCGTCCAGGCTTCGGACGGTTCCTCGAAATCCAGGTCGCAGTCGACACGGTCGATCAGTCGTGTCGCGCCGAGTTCCGCAAGACGGGCGTCGACGAGCTTGGCGGCATTGTTGAAGAACGGGTAGAAGCTGTCTCCGAGGCCGCAGACGGCGAAGGACAGGTGGTCGAGACGGCCTGCACCGTCGCCGCAGAGCGCTTCCCAGAACACCTCGGCGTCGTAGGGCAGCTCACCGTCTCCGTAGGTGGCGGTGATGACGATGAAATGGCTTGCCGCCGCCAGGGATTCCAAGGTGAGGTCATTGAGGTACTGCGGTTCGACATCGACGCCGACACCCCTGGCCGCCTGTGCGAACTTCTTGGCAACCATCGCGGAGTTGCCGGTCTCGGTGGCGAATCCCAGAACTGGCGCGAACGTGGAATGGTCAGGCACCCGGAATCCGCCCCTCTCTGGACCAATAAGTAAGCACACCCTTAGTTAGGTAAACCTTACCGGGAAACCGGGTCTTCGTGGCGGCTCCCTACCGGCCCGAGACACGCTCCGTGTCCTTTTCGATCGCCACACCGACGATCACCGCGCGGATCTGGCGTTCAATGTCGTTCCTGGACATCGGCTCAGGGGAGCCGTTGGCGAAGGCGAAGATGAGCCCGCCCAGATACGACATGACCACCGATGCCTGTTCGTCGAGCAGTGCGCGGTCGAGCGGCCCTTTTCCGGACTGCGTGGCGATGACGAGTCGTTCGACGACGGCGCGAAAGCTCTCCGCCATCTCGCGGAAACCCGCGGCGATATCGGGATCACCTTTGGCGAGCATCGTCAGCTCGAGGCGGGCTCGGGTCCGCGACAGCTGCGGCTCTTCGCGGATGGACAGGATCTGCCCGGCCAGCACGCCGGCGATATCGTCCCCGCTGCTGTTGAGCGCGTTCTTGAAAGCCTCGGTGAAGGCCTCGGCGTCATAGCGGACGAGTTGGTCGGCGACCCCGTGCAACAGCGCGGCCCTGGTCCGGTAGTAGAACGACGACGTCCCGTCGGGGACCTGTGCGCGGCGATCGACCTTGAGGTGACTCAGACCTCGCGGCCCCTCCTCGGCCAACAGGGCAATGGCGGCGTCGCACAGCTGGCGACGCCGCTCTGCGGCATTGTGTCTACGGCGAATCCCAACGGATGCGATCTTAAAGCCGAGACGGGCTGACGGTCGTACACACGGTGGCGGCGACCCCGAGCGCGATCACGAGGATCGCGACTGCAGGCCATTGCCCACCTGCCCACGCGATGCCGCCCACCCAGCCGAAAATGCTCGCACCCGAGTAGTACGCGATCGAGTAGAGCGCGGTGGCCTGCGAGCGCCCGACCGAGGCGCGAGCGGCCACCAGGCTGGATGCGACTGCGTGCCCGACGAAGAAGCCGATGGTCAGCAGCGCGACTCCGACGACGATCGCCGCCAACTGGATCGTCATGGTGACGACGGCACCGACCACGACGAGTACGCCGGCGCCGCCCAGCACCGCATGCGGTCCGAAGCGCCACCCGAGCCTCCCGGCGGCCCGCGACCCGGCGGTCCCAGCCAAATAGGTCAAGAAGATGAGCGAGCTGACCGCAGGCTCGAGTCCATAGGGCGCTGCGGCCAGCCGAAACGGAAGGTAGTTGAACACTGTCATCACCGCACCGCAGAGCAGCATGCCGACAAGCAGGATCGGCCATATTGCCCGGTTGCGCAGGTGCCCCCGCACCGTCGGCAGTATCCCGTCGGGTCGCCCACCGGTTGCCGAGGCCGGGATCAGCCCGATCATCGCGATCATCAACACCGCCACCGCCACGCCCATGACGAGAAGCGCAGTGCGCCAACCGGAATAGTCGGCAACCGGCACGGTGAGCAGGCGTCCACTCAAGCCTCCGACGGATGTGGCGGCGATATAACCACCGGCCACGGTCCCGACACGGGCGGTAACGGCGACATCGTGCGACAGCGTCATCGCGAGCGCCGGGATGCCGCCCAGCGCGATGCCGTGCGCCAGCCTGCCCGCAAGCAGCGCTTCGAAGCTCGGCAGAAACGGCACCACGACCGCGCACACCGCCGCCGATCCCGCAGCCGTCCGCATCGCCGTCCGCACGCCCACCCGATCGGCTACCCAGGCCCACGGCAGCACCGACAGCGCGAGACCCAGTGTCGCGGCCGAGATCAGCAGCGCCGCTTGCGAAGCGTCCACGTCCATGTCGCGGGCGATCTGCGGCAGCAGGCCCTGCGGCGCGTACATCGAGGTGAATGCGGCCAGCCCGGCGCACCACAGGGTCATGACGAGGCGGCGTTCGACAGTCATCGACGTGGCACGGGGTCCGAGAGGCACTCGCCCATTGGACCGGACATCATTTATCGTGAGAAGGTCCAGTCTGGTCTTTCAGTTATAGGGATCACGTATCAATGCTCGAGGTGCGGGAAGCGCGCTACTTCATCGCGGTGGCCGAGGAACTGAACTTCGGCCGGGCCGCCGAGCGGCTCCAGATGTCGCAACCGCCCCTGTCGGCAGCGGTCAAGGCGATCGAGAAGCGACTCGGGGTGCTGCTGATGAATCGCACGACACGGCACGTGGTGCTGACATCGGCGGGAACCGTGTTCCTCGATCGCTGCCGGCGGCTGGTCGCTGCGGCAGAGGACGCCGAGTCCGCGGCGCGACTGGCCGCCGAAGGACAGCTCGGTGAACTGCGTATCGGCGCTGTGACAACAGCTTTCACGCATGTTCTGCCGCGGGCACTGCCCTCCTACGCCCGTTCGCACCCGAATGTCGACGTCACCGTGCGAGAAGTCGACACCTATCTGGGCTCAGAACTGTTGCAGCGGCGTGAGATCGACATCGCCGTCGTGCGCCACGGTCCCGCGCGGCCCTGGCTTCGGCACGTCACATTGACCAGCGAGCCGTTCGTGCTCGCCGCGCCGGCTGACTGGGAGCTACCCCGCGGCGTACAGAAAGATCTCGGGAAAGCCGCCGACCTACCCTGGGTCTGGATCCCACGCTCGGGTACTCCGGACTACCACGACCAGGTTGCCGCCTGTTGCCGCAACGCCGGATTCACGCCGCGCGCAACGCATCTGGCGCAGTCGATCAGCAGCCAGCTGGCGATGGTTGCCGCCGGTCTCGGGGTCGCACTCGTTCCCGCCAGCTCTGCCGCCGTCCAGGACGGCATCGCGTCGGTCCGGGTCCGGACTCCGCTGACCATCGCGATGAGCGCGCTGTTCCGCACCGACGCCGACCTGCTTGTCGCCGAGTTCATCGACGTACTCGCCACCGCCTCGCGTTCAGATTAGGGGCGGTTCTCGAGCCCACAGGGCCCCGCGCCGACCACGGCCTGCCCGACAATTGACCCCCGACCCCTTTGCTGAAATCGGTCGGTTGCTGCGTGCAGAACGATGACCCGGTGTCACCCCGGTGACCGAAGACTGACAATAACCCCAATCCACCTCGCAGGCAGCCACGCAGCCGTACGCTCTTGCAGATGCGACTGTCCAGCGTCGATGCCGCCTTCTGGTTCGCTGAAAACCTCAAATGGCACATGCACATCGGTGCGATCGCCGTGTGCGACCCGTCAGGGGCGCCTGCATTCAGTTTCGACCTCGTTCGCGATCTGATCGTGAGCCGATTGCCCGAGCTTCCGCAGTTGCGGTGGCGGGTCGAGGGCGCACCGCTGGGACTCGACAGGCCCTACTTCGTCGAGGACGACGAGATCGACATCGACTTCCACATCAGGCGCATCGGGGTGCCGTCCCCCGGCGGCCGAGCCGAGTTCGACGAGTTGGTCGGACGCCTGATGTCGTACAAGCTGGACCGTTCGAAACCGCTGTGGGAGCTGTGGTTCATCGAGGGGCTGGAGAACGGCCGGGTCGCCGTCGTCACGAAGATGCACCACGCCATCGTCGACGGCGTCTCCGGCGCCGGCCTCAGCGAGATCCTGCTCGACGTGACCCCGGAGCCGCGGCACGCGGCCGTTGACGTGGAACGCTCCCTGGTCGGTGTGAAACCCCCGCGCCGCGAGGTGCAGGCGGTCAACGGACTGATCAATGTGTGGGTCAAGACGCCCTACCGGGTTGCGCGGCTGGTCGAGCAGGCGGTGCGCCAGCAGATCGCCGTCCGCAACATCGACAACAAACCGCCTCGCTACTTCGACGCGCCGAAAGTCCGCTTCAACGGCCCGATTTCGCCGCATCGCCGGGTCGCGGGCGCGAGCGTGTCGCTGGACCGGGTGAAGGCCGTCAAGCAGGCGTTCGACGTGAAGCTCAACGACGTCGTCCTCGCGCTGGTCTCCGGCGCATTGCGCAGCTATCTGAAAGAGCGCGACGAACTTCCCGACAAATCCCTTGTCTCGCAGGTTCCGGTGTCCACCCGATCCGAGAACGACGACACCGTCGGCAACCAGGTCAACGCGATGACCGTGGTGCTCGCCACCGATGTCGCTGACCCGGCCGAGCGGATCAAGGCGATCTACTCCTACACGCAGGGCGCCAAGGAGATGACGAAAGCCCTGACCGCACATCAGATCATGGGATATACGGAGACGACACCGCCGGGACTGCTCGCGCTCGCGTCACGGGCGTATGCGGCAAGCGGAATCGGCAAGAACATCGCACCGATGAATGTCGTGATCAGCAACGTCCCCGGTCCGACCTTCCCGCTCTACCTCGGCGGTGCGCGGGTCGAGCACCTGATGCCGCTCGGGCCGCTGCTGTTCGACGTGGCTCTCAACGTGACCTGCTTCAGCTATTGCGGCTGGATCGATTTCGGTTTCATCACCACTCCTGAGATCGCCGCTGACATTGCCGATCTGGCCGATCAGGTCGAGCCCGCACTGCACGACCTCGAGGTGGCGGCGGGCATCGTCGTCGACCCGGACCGCAAGCCGCCCCGCAAGCGCGGTCGACCATAGTGCAGCCCGCGGCCGGGGCTTTGAGCTGCGCCTCCACAGTGCTCCCGCACAATTGAACGATGACCGGCGACGAGGGCCTCAGGGAACGCAAGAAGCAGCGCACCCGTGAAACCGTGCGCCGGGAGGCCTTCCGGCTGTTCGAACTCCACGGCTACGCGCAGACGACCATCGACCAAATCGCCGATGCGGCTGACGTCTCTCCGAGGACGTTCTTCCGGTACTTCCCGACCAAGGAATCGGTGCTGATCACCGACGAGTTCATCGAGCCGATCATCGACGCGTTCCTGGCGGCGCCCCCGGAACTGTCACCGGTCGCGGCGTTCCGATACGCCGTCGACGAGGTATTCACCGACATGGCCGGTTCCGCGTACGACTACGCACTCGCCCGCCAGCGGCTGATGTACACGCTGCCCGAGGCCAAAGGCGGACTGTACGACGAATACATTCGCACGATCCGCATGCTCACCGAGGCGATGGCACAACGACTGCACCGCGACAAGGACGACGACGAGATGATGGTGCTCGCCGGTGCCATCACCGGAGTCCTGATGGCAGCAGCCGATGATGCGCCGATGTCCTCGGAGGCCATTCTCAAGGCCCTCGGAATTCTGGAGCTGGGCCTGTCTGACAGTCGATCCCGTGAGGGCAGCCATTCACGATAGTTAACAGAACGTCACAAACCTACTGGCGTATGACGGGTCGTGTCGGCCTCCGCGACTGCGACAATCGTGGGCATGGACGGTGGTGCCCAACCCAGCCTCCGGGAACGCAAGAAGATGCGCACCCGGGAGGCCGTGCTGCGGGAAGCCTTCCGGCTTTTCGAGCGCAACGGCTACGCGAACACGACCGTAGAACAGATCGCGCGAGCCGCCGAAGTGTCTCCGCGAACCTTCTTCCGCTACTTCCCGTCCAAGGAATCCCTCCTGAGCTCCGACGACTGTGTCGAACCGATCATCGATGCCTTCGTGCGGGCGCCCGCTGACCTGTCCCCCGTGGCCGCTTACCGACACGCGCTGACCGAGGTGTTCGGAAGCATGCCTCGCGACGAGTTCGACTTCATGGCCTCACGCCAGTACCTGATGTACACGCTGCCAGAGGTCAAGGGCGCCCTTCACGATGAGTACCTGCGCACCGTGCGGGCGCTTGCCGATGCGGTGGCGGTCCGACTGAATCGGCCCCGCGAAGATCCGGTGGTCCCGGTCGTCGCCGGCGCGATCACGGGGGTGCTCATGGCGACCGCCGACGAATCACCGCTGTCCGGAGATGCAGTTCTGACTGCGCTGGACGTGCTCGACAAGGGACTGCCCGCCTAGCTGCGCGCTCCCGAGCGAGACGGCCGAGACACTGACCACCGCCCAGGCGTCGCAGCCGCCCGCCTAGACTCGCAACCGATGAATGACCGTGCGGTGCAGTTCGTCGGCGCGGGTCCCGGCGCCGCGGATCTTCTCACCGTGCGTGCCACCAGGTTGCTCGGTGAGGCCGAGCTCGTCCTGTACCCGGGCACCTACCTCGACCCAGGCGTGCTGGCACACTGCTCACCTGGCGCGGAGCTGGTCGACACCGGCGACCTCGATCTCGACACAATCGTGGCCCGGCTCGTCGACGGCCACCGGGCGGGGATGCGGATCGTGCGGCTGGTGTCCGGAGACCCGTCGGTGTACTCGGCGGTGTCGGAGCAGACACGCCGCCTCGACGCCGCCGGCGTGCCGTGGGCTGTCACTCCGGGGGTGCCCGCGTACGCGGCGGCGGCTGCCCGGGTCGGCCGGGAACTGACGGTGCCACTGGTCGCGCAGTCGGTGGTGTTGACGCGAACCCGGCAACGCTCGACGGCGATGCCGGAGACCGAGTCGCTCAAGGCTTTTGCGGCGACGAGAGCGACTTTGGTGCTTCACCTGGCCGTCACCCGGATCAGAGACCTGATGGCCGAGCTGGAGCTCGACTACGGCTCCGGCTGCCCGGTGGTCGTCGTGTACCGGGCGTCGCAGCCGCAGGAGCTGGTGCTGCGCGGAACCGTCGCCGACATCGCCGACGCCGTCGAAGACGCTCAGCTGCGACAGGCGGCGGTGATCCTGGTGGGACGTGCACTCGCAGGCTCACCGGATCCCTGTGCGGGGGAAAGCCATCTCTACGACCCCGCGCGTGATCGCTCGGTCACGCGGGACGGACTGACGTGACCGACTGTGCGACAGCGCTGTACGACGTCATCAACCGCCGCCGCGACACCCGACGCGAGTTCACGGGTGTGCCGCCTTCCGACGACGTTCTGGAACGAATTCTGCTGGCCGCCCACGCCGCTCCGTCGGTGGGCATGTCGCAGCCCTGGGATTTCGTCGTCGTGCGGGCGCCGGAGACCCTGCACGCGTTCCGTGACCACGTCGCCCGCGAACGCAAGGTGTTCGCCGCCGGGTTGTCGGGCGAGCGCGCCGAGACATTCGACCGCATCAAGGTTGAAGGGATCTGCGAATCCGGTCTCGGCGTCGTCGTCGGCTACGACCCGACCCGCGGCGGCCCGCAGGTGCTTGGCCGTCACGCCATCCCCGACGCCGGCCTGTTCTCAGTGGTGTGTGCCATCCAAAACCTCTGGCTCGCAGCGACTGTCGAGGATCTCGGGGTCGGCTGGGTGTCTTTCTATCGCGAACATTTCCTCCGCACACTCGTCGGCATGCCCGACCACGTCCGCCCCATCGCCTGGCTGTGCGTCGGCCACGTCGCCGACCTGCCCCACGTCCCGGACCTGGAGCGCTTCGGCTGGCGTGCGCGCTCGTCGCTGGCCAGCGTGGTGCACCACGAGCGCTACCGGTCATGAATCCGAGGCCCACCACCGAGGACGGGCACTACCTCGTCATCAATGGGCGTCGTTGGCGGGCAACGGATCCGGATATCCCCGAGGAACGCCGAGCCGAGCTGACCCGCATCCTGATGGCCTGGCGCCGGGAGGTGCGCCGCACCCGCGGCACCGACGACGAGGCACGCTCACGCGCAGGCGTCAACGCCGCCAAGATTGCGCTGGGCGAGCGCGGATCGCCACCATGGTGGGAGCAGACGGATGCGCAACGCCGCGCCCGATGGGAGGCTCACGTTCCCGCACCGGTTTCCTGACCAGGTTGGCAGAAGGGACACCACCAGGTGCGGCGCCGCTCCGGGTCATTGGAAACCTCGGCGGCGACGCGCACCCGCGTCCCGCACCGCAGGCAGGGCCGGCCCGCCCGGCCTGCCACCCAATGGCTTTCGCCCTTGCGCCGGTTCCCGGTCGTCACCTGCATGGCGCCCGGCACGGTGGCCGAGTGGCGCAGCGCCCGCGCCCCCAGGGTCAGCAGCGCGTGGGCATCGACCGCCCCGACCGGCGTCCAGGGATTGTGCCCGCGCAGGAAGCACAGCTCGTTGGCCCAGAGATTGCCGAAGCCGGCCACGCACCTCTGATCGAGAAGGACGGCGACCAGGGGGCGATCCGGTTGGCTCGTCACACGCCGCACGGCCTCGGCGAGGTCCCAGTCGTCGCGCAGTGGGTCCGGGCCGAGATGACCGACGACGTCACGCTCGTCGGCGGTGCGCAGGAGATCGACGACGGGCAGGCTGATCCCGTAGGCGGCGGGACCGTCGGTGCGCAGGAGCACCCGCACGTCGGGCATCGTCTTGCGGGGCAGCCAGCGCCCCTCTGCTGAGATGGTCCACGACCCGGACATCCGAAGATGCGTGTGCAGCGTGAGACCCCCTGACAGCCGGGTGAGCAGGTGCTTGCCGTGGGTGTCGTGGGCGAGCACCGTGTGCCCGGCGAGGTTGTCGGTGGCGTGTCTGGGCACGCGCAACTCGCCGCGTGTGAGGACGCGGTCCCGCAGAGCACGGTCGAGGCGGCGCGCCAGCGCGTAGACGGTGTCGCCCTCAGGCACGGCCGCACGCCATCAGAGGATGAGCACCCGGCCCGCGATCACGAGATGGACGTCCTCGCACACGGCAGCGACCCGCTGGTTGACGGTGCCGAGCAGGTCGCGGAACAGTACGCCGGACCGATGCGACGGCACCACACCCAAACCCACTTCGTTGGTCACGACGACGACGTCCCGTGCGCCGGATAGCGCATCGCACAGCGCTGCAGTCCCCTTCTCGACCTCACCGGAGGCGATTCCTGCGTCGGCCTCCCACAGCGCGCGTTCGTCCAGGACGGCGGTGAGCCATGTGCCGAGACAGTCGACGAGCACGGCACCGCGCGCGTCTCGCACGGCGGCGGCGACGTCGGTGGTCTCTACGGTGTGCCAGTGCGCAGGTCGACGCGACCGGTGGTGGGCGACACGCGCGTCCCAGTCCGGATCGCTGCCGTCGGCGGGCCGGCCCGGCGCGGCATAGGTGACGTGTGCTGCGTTGTCGAGCAGCTGCTCGGCGTGCCGGGATTTACCGGAGCGGACGCCGCCGGTGACGAGGATCTTCACTCGGACACCCGGGCCAGGTCGTGCACCCAGGCTGCCGCCTCTGTGACATCGTGGACGGTCGGAACACCTGGCGCGCGGGCCGGGCGCCGCACGACGACGACGGGCACGCCCAACGATTCGGCGGCCGCCATCTTGGGCCAGGTGTGTTCGCCGCCAGAGTCTTTCGTGATGAGCACATCGGTGTGGTGGTCACGCATCAGGTGCAGTTCGTCCGGCAGCGCATACGGTCCGCGACTGGTCAGCAATCGCCACGTCGCCGGCAGCGGCGTCTCCGGCGTCTGCACGACCCTCGCCAGCACTGAGTGGTGGCGCAGGTCGGGGATGAACCGGTCCATTTCTTGACGTCCCACGGTCAGAAAGGGCCGTCTGCCGAGCTTTGCGGCGGTGGCAGCGGCGTCGTCGTGACTGTCCACCCAGTGCCACGACGTGCTGGCGCGCGCGGCCCAACCGGGCCGTTCCAGCCGCAGCAGCGGTACGCCGTCGGCGGTGCAGGCGGCGACGGCGTTGGCGGAGATGTTCCTGGCGAACGGATGCGTCGCGTCGACGACTGCGGCGTAATCCGCCAGTTCCATTCGCAGACCCTCGATCCCGCCGAAACCGCCGATGCGCACGTCCCCAACGGGCAGACGCGGGTCGGCGATCCGGCCGGCCAGCGACGACGTCACGTCGAGGCCGTCGGTGATGAGGACCTCGGCCAGTGCACGGGCCTCGGCGGTGCCGCCGAGAAGCAGGATCTTCGTCACGGCGCACCCGGCGGGAGGAACGGAAGATTCTCTGGCGCACCATGTTCGGCGATTTCGAGAAGCGCGCCGACGTCGAGGCTCTGCTCGACGAGGTCCCCGAGAAGGTCGAGGCGGTTCTCCCTGGCTTCTGCGAACGAGACAGCTGACGGCGCCAGACCGAGGGTTTCACACAGGAAGTGGGACCGAAGCTCGTCACCCTCCAGAGCGCCGTGCCACATCGTGCCGAACACCTGACCCGATCGCGCCCCGCCGAGGAACTGCTCCCCGTCGTGCACGGTGACGCGGCCGTGGTGGATCTCGTACCCGGCGGCAGTCGTGCCGCGCCAACTCCCCTCAGGAAGCCGAAGGCTCTTCTCCGCAACGAAATCCGTTTCGACGTCCAGCAATCCGAGTCCGTCGACTTCGGACGGCGCACCCTCGACACCGTGCGGGTCACGGATGACCCGGCCGAGCATCTGGAAGCCACCGCAGATGCCGAGCACCGGCTTTCCTGCCGCGGCGTGTGCGAGTACGGCGCGGTCCAGTCCTCGCGACCGTAACCATGCCAGGTCGGAGATCGTGGCCCGCGTGCCGGGCAGCACCAGCAGGTCGGCGTCTGCCAGCGCGCTCGGGTGCGAGGCGAAGACGACGTCGAGGTCGGGTTCCAGGCCGAGCGCGTCGACGTCGGTGAAGTTGCTGATGCGCGGAAGCCGCACCACGGCGACGCGACGAGCGCCATTCTGCGTGGCTCGGCGGCCCTGCAGATCGAGCGCGTCCTCGGAATCGAGCCACACATCGGGATGCCAGGGCAGGGTTCCGTAAACCTTTCTGCCGCTCAGACGTTCGAGGTCACGCAGACCCGGCGTCAGTAGCTCGAGGTTTCCGCGGAACTTGTTCACGATGAAACCGGCGACCAGCGCCTGATCTTCCGGCGAGAGCAGCGCGACAGTGCCGAAGAACGCGGCGAAGACGCCGCCGCGGTCGATGTCACCCACGACGAGGGTCGCGAGACCGGCATGGCGAGCCAGCCCTAGGTTGACGTAATCGCCTGCGCGAAGGTTGATCTCGGTGGGGCTTCCCGCGCCCTCGGCAATGACGATGTCGTATCGCGCCGTGAGATCGTCGAACGCGCTGTGAGCGGCTTCGGCCAGCGCGCGGCGGCCCTCCAGCCAATCCGACGACGACACATGGCCCCACGGCCGTCCCATCAGGACGACGTGGCTGCGCTGATCGCTACCGGGTTTGAGGAGGACGGGATTCATCGCCGGTTCCGGGATCGCCCGCGCGGCGAGCGCCTGAACCCATTGGGCGCGGCCGATTTCCACACCGATACCGTCGGGGCCGCGGCACACCATCGAATTGTTCGACATGTTCTGCGCCTTGTACGGCGCGACCTTGAGACCGCGTCGCGCCAACGCCCGGCACAGACCCGCAGTGACCGTGGTCTTGCCGGCATCACTGGTGGTGCCGGCGATCAGCAGCCCCGTCATCGGTTCGCCCTCACGAGGAAAACATCCATGACCCAGCCGTCGCGCGCTTGCGCATCGGCGCGCGCCTGGGCGATGGCGGGCAATGTGTCGCCCAGCCGTCCGCTGAGCAATCGCTCGCCCGCGGCACCGAGGTTGGCGCCCCACCAGATGGTCCAGTCCTGCAGACCGCTGAAATCGATGCGCTCCGGTGGCGGGTTGAGCATCGCGACGATGTTGTCCTGGCCCGCCGCGACGGCTCCCTGCAGCCGGCGCCCCGTCGTGACGTGCACAGGCTTGCCGACGTCGTGCAGCACGATGCGGTGCCGGGCGGCCAGCAGCTGCGGTGCACTGATGCCCGCCAGCACGTCGTAGTCGAGGTCAACAGATCGCGGCGCCAGCAGGGTCCTCACCTTGTCGACGATGCGGATCGTCGAGTCGTACAGCGACGGATCGCCCCACACCAGGAACGCGGCCGTCCCGCCCCGGTCTGCAAGCACGTCCGCGTACTGGGCCGCCCGGGCGTCATGCCAGTCGGATACCGCGGATTCGTATCCGGCGGTGGTGAGTCCGGCCGAGCGGTCGCGTCGGGGGTCGGGCAGCTGGACGAGTTCGGCGGGCCCGTTCCGGCCGGGATGGGCCTGCAGGATCTGCCTGCGCACCGCGAGCAGCCGGTCGTCATCGGACTTCTCGGCGGCGAGTACGTAGTCGACGGTGCGCAGGGCGTCGGCAACCTCGGGGGTGACGTGCTGCGGACCCATGCCGACGCCGAGGATCCTGACCCTGACCGGCGTGCCCATAACAGCGATTGTCCCTGGCGGTCGTCACGGTCCGCGGAGCAGGCCCGCGGCCGCGGATTCGACGGCGTCGGTCACCTCGGTGACGGTGGCGCTGTCGAGCTTCCAGCACTGCCAGTACAGGGGCACATCCAGGTGGTGGTCGGAAATCGGGACGAATGATTTGTCGATCAGCGAGATCGGGTACATGCCCCAGCCCAGGCCGGCGTGCACCGCTGCGCCGAAGCCCGCCGCGGTCGGGATGTAGTGGATAGGCCGTCGGACGTCTGTCCGAAATACCTTGCGTAGCAACTGGTCCTGCAATGCATCGGCTCTGTTCCACGCCAGCGACGGAGCCCGGGCCGCGGCCTCGCGGGTGAAGCCGTCGGGCAGGAAGCGTTCGGCGAACGCGGGTGTGGCCACGGGCAGGTAGCGCATCACGCCCAGCGGCTTGACGCGACACCCGCCGACCGGTCTGCGTTCGGTGGTGACGGCTCCCATCACGACGCCTTCGCGCAGCAGCCGCGCGGAGTGGTCCTGATCCTCGATGCGGACATCGAACAGGACGTGGGGCAGCCGCTCGAACACCTCGGTGAACCACGTGGCCATCGAATCGGCATTGACGGCCAGAGCCACCCGGGGCGATTCCGAGGTGCCACCTCGCATCTCGGCCAGCGCTTCCGATTCCAGAAGTGCCATCTGCGCCGCCAACCGCAGTAGGGGTGCACCCGCCGCGGTCGCGACACAGGGCTTCTCACGCAGCACCAGAACCTGGCCGACCCGCTGTTCGAGGGCCTTGATGCGCTGACTGATCGCCGACGGGGTCACGTGCAGGCGCTCGGCGGCGGCATCGAAGCTGCCGGACTCGACCACCGCCGAAAGCGCGGCCAGTTGGCCGGAGTCGAGCTGGCCCGTCACATCAGTGATGCTAATCCAAGCCGCAAATTTTGAGCAAAACTGAATTGACCGACCGCGGCTGGCAAAGGTCGTGAATGTCATCGACTCACCTGCTCCCAGTACCCCTGTTCTCGCGGTGTCATCTGGTTCGAGGTGATCGCGCCGAACGCTGCTGCATCACGGGCGAACATCTCAGCGGCTTCGGGAAGCGCATCGGGGCCCTCCAGCCGGAAGCTGCTGGGAGCAAGGGGGCCGAACAGAAGGGCGCGGCGAAGGTCCGGCCACGCATCGAGGTGTGGCTCGCATCCGGCAGCCCGCGCGAATGTCAACGCCGCCAGATTCATTCGCGTCTTCTGAGGCATCCCGCGGCGCATGCGATAGGCCTCGACGGCATCGCGCTGGTGTGACGGGTCGGGCGCCGGTATCGCGCCACCCCATGTGTATGCGATCCAGCGCGCCTGCAGTTCAAGCGGTACGAAGTACCCGCCCGACTGATCCCACATCCCGACGAAGGCGAGCCCGGGAAGGTCGGGATGGAATGTGTAGCGGTCGGCGTCGAGATGGACCGCGTCGACGTCGACCGTCCTGGCGATGTCGACGCTGAGGAACGGAAGGTCGAGCCGGAAGCCGGTGCCGAACACGATCGCGTCGAACGGCTCGGTGCTGCCGTCGCTGAACACGACATCGTGCCCCGACACCGAGTGGACCCAGGGCCGGACCATGATCCGGCCCTCGGCGACCAGCGGCAGGTACTGCTGGCTCAGCGTCACTCCCGCGGCGAACAGGGACGGGCCGGGGTACGGCGCTCCGTATTGTTCGGGGCTGCCGCCCGCCTCGACGACGATCTCACGCAGCTGTCGATCAACCTCAGCCGGCGGCAGCACCTTGTTGGCCAGCACGCCGTACCTGGTGAAAATCCGGTGATCCGAAGGCACGCCCGCGGCGAACTTCGGCAGCACGTACCGCTGCCTGCGTTGCGTGACGACAACTCGGGCCGCACCACTGTGGGCCAGTTCCGACGCGATCTCCAGTGCGCTCACCGCGGCACCCGCGACCAGTACGCGCTTGTCTCGGTAGCTGTCGGCGCCACGGAACTGGAAGGTCGTGGCGACACCGTGGGACCCGGTGAACGTGTCGAGCCCGGGCACGTCAGGCACGACCGGCGCATGAAATCGGCCACTGGCCACCACCACCTTGTCGAAGAGCTCGGTCGCGCCTTCGCACTCGACAGCCCAATGCGTTCCCTGGCGACTGATACGGGTAACTCTGGTGGACAGTCGAATTCGACGTTCGAGATCGAACATCGCGGCGTACCGCCGCAGATAGTCCAACACGTCTTCGTTCGGCAGGAACGTGCGGTTATCGTCGTGAGCGAGGTCGCTGAAGGCCGTCAGGATGCGGCTGGTGTTGGTGTGCATCCCGGGCCAGACCCCGCTGATATCCTGCAAACCCGTCCATTGGCCGCCCAGCGTCGGTGCCTGCTCGAAAAGCGTCGGTTCGAAACCCCGGCTCAACAGCCACCGAGCCGAGATGAGTCCTCCGGGCCCGGCGCCGATCACCGCCACGCGTTGCGCCACGTGGGCACTGTCGCACGGTGGCGATCCCGCGGGCGGTGATTCGCGTCAGCCGACCTCGGCCGACGTGTTACGGATCACCTCTGATGGGCTTTGCGCGGGGATCTTGCCTGCCACAAAGTTCGCCGCCTGCTGCGCGAAGCCTGCCTGCACGTACTGGCTGTGTGCCGGCCGGTCGTCGCCGGCAGAACACACCGGGTCGGCACCGTTGCACAGGTCGATCGTCTTGGACCCGTAGAGCGGACTGATGGCGGTGAGCGGCCGGCCGATCTTGTTGGACGGATTGCCGAAGACCGCGACTGCGTCGACATGGCCGGCAACCGCCGGCGGCATGGGGCGGCCGAATCCAAAGGCGGCGCCGGGATCTGCAGTGATCAAGTCCACAACTGCAGCACCCTGCGAGTACCCACCGACCACGATGCTGGTGTCGGGGCATGCGGCCGCGGTGGCCTGAATGTGTGCGCTGGCATCGTCGGCACCGGCCGGAGCGGATTGCAGAAAGTCGTATGAGGCAGGGTAATTCACGGCGTACACGCTGACGGTACGGCCACCGAGGGCGTTCTGCAGGTCGTCGACGAATGCTTGCCCGACGAGGCCGAGCCCCGCGGGTTCGGCCGTGCCGCGCGCGAACACCACTTCCACGTCGGAACAGGACTCGGCGGCCTGGGCGCTGGCGGCACCCGGGCCGAGCAGGCCCGCAGCGGCAACACCGCCCACACCAGCCATGATCAGAGTACGTCGGACAGAACGGCGATCGGACATGAACTTCTCCTCAGTCGGGGCCGCTCCGGCGGCGTTATCAAGTGGAATGTCTGGAGTACTGAAGAAAATTCCACCCGACTCCGAGGAGTTAGCCAATGGTGGCTAGCACCCAACCCGGTCACCCGGTTGGCAGGAGCTCAAATCCACGAAGCGGCTCGTAGACGAAGAGGTAACGGCCGCCGAAGTCGAAGATCGCGGTGAGGAATGCGTCGAGAAGCGGCGGCCAGACCGGGCGTGCTGGATTCCCCAGCGGCAGGACCACGGCGGTGGCGGTCCCGGACGGCGTCGCGACGGGGATGACCTCGCCTGGTTCCCCGTAGATCCCGCGAGCAGTGGTTCCCGAGAACAGATCGTCGACCCAGCCGGCGGTGATGTCCTCGGCCGCATCTATGTTGCGCGACAACGAGAACCCACCGACGAGGTACTGGGCGAACTGCACGAGCCGGTTGCCCCCCTCCATGTAGTCGATGTGCAGGCCTCCGGCGAGGCCGACACCGTTGAAGCGATCAGGCCGGGCGAGCTGCATTTTGTCGGCCATATCGCCGCCGCGGCTCCAGAAGTAGCGCTCTGAGGAGATCAGATAGATCGGCCGGTCGTTGTCGCCGCGAAGTTTGGCCAATGCCTGGCTGACCAGCCGTGACCCTGCAGGCTCCACGCCGTCGAGCATGACCACCCCCGCGAGATCGCTGATTGCGCCGTTGTCGGCCATAAAACCGGCGACGCTGGTGACCATGGACCCGCCTGCCGAGTGGCCGACGAGGACGAACTTTGTCGGTAGGTCAATTGCGTAACCCGCTGCAAGGCTTGCGCTTTCGTGAAGTGCTGCGCGGTCACCGACGAAGAGAGCGGCGACGGCACGGTGCATCGTCGAACCACCGACCCATGCCGCGTCCGGAGCGAAGAAGTTGGATGTCAGCGACGGCGCGACGACGATGGCGTTGGTGCGTTCCGCGAGGCGCGCGGCCGTGTAGCTGTACATCGGTCCGCTGGCGAGGAATCCGTGCTGCAGGTAGACCAAGCGGGTGGACTCGTCGGCGTCCTCGGGGAAGTACCAGTCCGCTTGGACTGATCGGCCCGCCCCGATCGGGAGATCCAGCGACGAGGTACGCACGGTGACGGTGCTGTTCGGCGGCAGAACGGGTGGTCCGTCGACGACGTGGATCAACCCGACGAGGACGTTGAGCACCACCGAACCGACGACATTGATGAGCGACGGCGCGCGCGTGGGAGTCTGCTCGACCCCTTCGTCGACCTGAACCGACGCGGTACGAGCGGACATGGATCGGTCATCGTCCGGGTGAGAAAGCAAGTCCGCGTTGATGTCTGGTCGGCCCCGAGTAGAGGGGCGCTCGCTTGCATCGGTAGGACCGCTCTGTACGCCGGCGTTGTTCCGGTCCTCGTCGACCGCGGTATCGGCGACGGCGGCATCCTTGATCTCGTCGGCGGGCTCGTCCTTCGCCTCGTGCTTCTTGCGCCGAGGTTGGTCCGTGTCGGCCCTGTCAGCTGCGGCCCCGAGGTCAGCCTCGTCGGCACCCTTGGCGTCCTTGTCAACTTTGTCATCATCGGATCCGGTGTCGTCCTTCGGCTTCGGCGAGACGCCGACGTCGCCCCGGTCGTCCTTCTTCGATGTCGACGTGGCGCTGGATTCGCCGGGGGCAGCAGCCGCGCTCGGGGAGCTCATCACCAGCACCCCCGTCATCGCGGCGGCGGCGGCACTGATCCCCAGCAGGACGGTCCATCGCCGAGCCATCACGTTCCCCCTTCGCTGCGTGTCACCACACAGAAAATAGACATCAAGTCGAGTATGTGTATTTATAGGCCTCACAATCGCGGAATACAAGGGGTGCCAGCGCGCTGACCGGGCATACTGAGGGACGCGATGGCAGAACGTAATTCGGCGCGAACACCACAGCGGCGCCCCCGCGGACGGCCCGCAGGCGGTGGCAACACCTCGGAACAGGCGAAGACTGTCCTGATGGATGCCGCGGAGCGGCTCATCCTGGAGCGCGGCTTTCAAGCCTCCACGATGGAGCTCATCGCCCGCGAGGCCGGCTATTCGCGCGCAGCCATGTACCGGCACTTTCCCAGTCGCCAACATCTGCTTGAAGCTCTGGTCGCGCGCAAGACACGCAAACATCAGGTGGAGATCACCGCGCGACTTCCCGAAAGTGCCTGTCTGGCTGACATTCTGGTGGAGAGCCTGGTCATAGTCGCCACCGAACTGGTCGACGACCCGTTACTGCAGACGCTCTCGGAGCAGACCGACGACGGTTCGGTAGCTCACCTCGTCGCCGACGCTGCGTCGCTGCCTGACCTCGTCGAGCAACTCGTCGGCGCGATGGTCGACGACGCTGCGGGTCAGCAGCTTCGCCCTGGATTGGACGCCGGGGATGTCGCACAGTTCATCATCACGACGTCGTTGACGATGCTGCTCGGTGTCATTCCGGAGATCCAGAACCCGGACACAGCACGCCGCTACATCGAAACATTCGTTCTCCCAGCAATTCTCGCCGACCCTCCGGCGCCTCGGCCCGTCTTCGGGCAGTAGCTCCCGTGATAGGGGCCGGCCCGGCGGCGCCGACGTCGCCGGCCTACCGGACGCTCTGACGCAACTCCGCCGACGCGTCGGAGGCGGTGTCGTAGACCCGCACGATCGCCTCGTCGCCCTGTTTGAGGAACGTGGATTCGCCCAGCGGGGTGTACCGCGTCGCGCCGATACCGATCAGCACGTTCTCCGGGTGCCCGCTGGCGACCATCAACGCGCCGACGTCCTCGAGGGGCGTGTCCGGTGAGCCCTTCTGGTTGGCCAGTCGCTCCACGATCCAGTCCAGCAGCACCTCGCCGTAATACGAGTAGCCGATCAGGGGGCTGTCGACGCCGTACTCATGAGTTTCGCCGCCGCTGTTGAGGTAGCAGACCAGCCGCAGAGTCGCGGTGGGACCATCCGGGGTCAGGTCACTGATGTCGAAAAACTGGCTCGAGACGCCCTTGGACTCCGGTCCCCAGTTCTTCTTGACGCTGATCTTGGGCGCACCGGGGCGCCGGATCGAGCAGTCGTTGAAAGCGCCGAGCGCGAAAGGCTGAAGGGTCACGACGGTGTCGCCTTCCCACACCACGCGGCACGCCAAGCCCACCTCCGGCTCGATCTGCAGGTTGAGGGGACCGTCACTCTCGCCGGGAAGCACGATGGCGTCGTTGGACAGCGGAAACTCGCCAAGGAAGGTGTCCGACCCGGGGGCGTACCAGGGGAAGATGCCTTTCGGTGCGGCCCCCTCGCTGGCGACATTGACGAAATCGACCGCCTCTCCTGCCTGTTCGAGGTGGCCGGCGAAATTGCCCGCCACACCGAAACCGAACCAGTTGCGCATCTCGCTCAGGGAGATCTCGATCACGACGTGCAGCGTACGCGTGGCCGGTGTGACAGCTGACCCGGTGGGGTACCCCCGCGACTATGGACAGGCATGCACGCGAGGATTCTGCCGAGGATCCCGATCACGAGCCTCCCGGCCCGGCCGACCATGGGCGAGACGGCGGGATGGCCACGCGAGAGATTTCACCCGAACTCGCCGAACCGGATCGCGATTAGTTCAGCGGCGTCGCCGCTGCCAGATGATCAGCCCGACGCCCAGCACTACCCCGACCAGTAGCGCCACCGGGACTGCAGGTCGCTGTTTCACGGTGTCTACCGCGTTGTGACTGCGCTGTACAACGGCGTCCTTGGCATCGTGGATCGCGTCCTCGGCGCGGCCTTTGACGTCGAGCTTGTCTGTCAGGGCACCGACGGTCTCGCCGAGTTCGGTCCTTGTCTGCTCGATGTCGGCTTTCAACTCGTCGATGTCGGCGTCGGGGCGGGGCTCAGGTTCTGGCGCCATGGCGTGCCTCCTTGATCTCAACGATGTCGGCCTTCACGCTCTCGACCGATTCGGCTGTCGGCGGTGGGACCTGCTCGGCCTGCTTCTTGCCGAGGAGGGCGGCCACTCCCGCGGCGGCGAACAGCACCACCGCGACCAGCACTGCTGCCGCCCACACCGGAAGCACGAGAGCCAGTGCGGCGACGGCGGCCGCGACGAGCGTCAGCAGCCCGATCACCCCGAGCAGGCCCGCCGCGCCTACCAATCCCGCGCCGATGCCAGCGTGCTTGGCTGACTGTTGAATCTCTTTCTGTGCCAACCGCAGTTCATCCCGGATGAGCCGCGATGTCTGCTCGGTGAGCTGACTGATCAGCTCACCGGTCGACGGCTCGGATCTTGGTTCGGTCATGCCGTTCCTCCCATCCCGCTGGTGTCGCGAGGGATGCCCGCTTCGTAAAGCTCGAAACGCCAAGCTTGAAACGACGACGCGGCGCCAGGGCTGACACCCTCGCGCCGCGCCGGACGTGCGATCAGAAGTCGGTGATGGGGCAGGTGACCTCGACCATCACGGTGTTGGCTACCTCGCCCTCAGTGGTCTTGGCGACGTCGCAGCTTTCCAATGGAGCAGCGCCGTCGTTACCGACGACCTGCACGGACTTTCCTTCGCTCTGCAGACGCGCGATCTCTGCCGCCGCGCTCGGCCCTTGGGAGGCGGTGCCGTCCACTGCGGGAGCGGGCTCTTCAGGGTCGGCAAATGCAGCGCCGGAGAAAGTGACTGACGCAGCCAGGGCGGCCGAGCATGCACCGGCCGCGAATATCAAGCGATTCATGATCAAACCTTTCTGGAACGGTTTTGGGCAACGGACCGAACTGCCGGTGGCACTTGAGAACTCGGCCCGACCTTGATTCCGGGTTCCCCTTGGCCCACCCGTTCTAACCAGAGAGTCCGCGGCGAGCAGTGAACACGCGGTGAACGGAACAAACGACCATCGCCCGAGTGACTCTCGTAGAGTGATAATCTCGATCACCCCACGAGCCCCGCGGAGACAGTCCATGACCGCCCCGAGTAGCAACATGCGTTCACTGGATCGCGCGTTCGACGTGCTGGCGGTTCTGCAGGACGCCAAGCAACCCATCCGGCTCAGTGAGATCGCGCGCAGCAGCGGCCTTCACATCGCCACCGCCCAACGAATCGTCAACGTCCTGCTCGACCGCGGCTACGCCGCTCGGACCGCCGACGGCTACACGGCGGGTCCCGCGGCGCTGGCCGTCGCCCATGCGTTCATGGTGTCCAATCCGCTCAGCCTGTTGGCGCAGACGACCTTGCAGCAGCTGGCCAGCAGCACCGGCTACACCGCATCGCTCTACGTACGGGTCGAGAATTCGCGTGTCCTCATCGGGCGCGTGGAGAGCTCGAATCCGCTCAGCTATGTGCTGCCGGTCGGCGAGCGACTTCCGCTCCACCTCGGTGGTGCGGGCAAGGTCATGCTCGCCGAAATGGGCGCCGACGAACTCGAGGCGGCTCTGCCGGGTGGGGATTCCATCAAGCTCGCGTCCGGCGCTTCGGTGGCGAGGGCAGACCTGCTCGCCCAGCTGGACACGATTCGTACCGAAGGGCACGCGATCTCGATCAGCGAGCGCAGCTACGGAATCGCCTCGGTCGCTGCACCCGTGCGATCTTCCGACGGGAAGCTGGCCGCCGTTCTGGGCGTCACTGGGCCGGCCGACACTTTGACCGAGCCCCAGATTTCTCGCCTTGTCACCGAAGTTCGTTGGGCTGCAACAAATTTAGGCAGTCGCATCCCGGTCTCCAGCTGACGTCTCGTCAGCACGGCCGGCATTGCCCGCGCCTTTGCGCCCAGCAAGCGAGTAATTGCTTGCTTCGGCGCGCTGACCTGCAACTGTGGCGCCTACCACATTGGACGCTTGACATTCGCACATCGCTGTGACCACCATTACTACATCAAGTGATAGTGACTATCACAGTATGAGATTACAGAGGTACCTCGATGACAAGCCGCGAATATGAAACGCCGCCCCCAGCATCTGCGCCGGGCTCGTTGACGCAACGCGCACTCGTCCCCCTCGGCCAGTTGGGACTGGCTGCAGTGGGTCTTTACGTCGCTGTCGAGTCCGTCTCCCTGGGGCTGTGGACCACACTCGGTCCCGGACCAGGCCTGCTTCCGCTGATCCTCGGCGCGGCACTGTTCATGCTGACGGCGATCTGGGCAATACAGACTGTCGTCGAACGCCGCCGAGGGGCGGTCGACGACGAGGCGGCCGCCGAACCGCTCGACCGCATCTACGTCATCGGCGTCGTCGGCGGTCTCATCGCGCTGGCCATCGCGATGCCGTTCCTGGGCTTCCAGATCTCCATGGCGGTCTTCCTCTTCGCGGAACTCCTCGTCCTGGGCCGTCAGCGCTGGTGGATTGCAGCGGCGGTCGCCGCGGTGGGCAGTTTCGGGGTCTTCGTCCTGTTCGATCGCGTCCTGGCAGTGCAACTGCCGCTGTCGTCGCTGCCGTTCTTGTCCGGGGTGGGGCTGTAGACCATGAATGTTCTTCTCGATCTGGCCAACGGTTTTGCCGAGGCCCTGACGCTGGAAAACTTGGCCTTTGCACTGATCGGCTGCCTGCTCGGCACGTTGATCGGCGTGCTGCCCGGCATCGGACCCGTCGCCGGTGTCGCGCTGCTGGTGCCGCTGACGATGAACCTCAATCCCGCAAGCGCCATCATCATGCTGGCAGCCATCTTCTATGGCACCACGTATGGCGGAACCATCACCAGCGTCCTGCTCAACACCCCGGGAGAAGCGGCGTCGGCCATTACGGCCATCGACGGCTATGAGATGACCAAGCAGGGCCGCGCCGGGTCGGCGTTGACCATCGCCGCGATCGGATCCTTCGTCGGCGGAACGGCGGCGACCATCCTGCTCGTCATCGCCGCCAAGCCACTCGGGTCTCTCGGACTCCAGATCGGCCCGCCGGAATTCTTCGCTCTGGTCATGGTCGGACTGTCGCTACTCGTTGCACTGTCGGGCAAATCGATGATCCGCGCCCTGATCTCGGGGGTCATCGGCCTGCTGATCGCCATGATCGGCATCGACCCCGTGGCAGGTGCCCCACGATTCACCTTCGGATCCGAAAGACTGCTGGACGGAGTCAGTTTCGTCGCCATCGTGGTCGGGCTGTTCGGTCTGTCCGAGCTTCTGATCGCGGGACGACACAAAATCGCAGCGGCCAAAGCCCCCAGCTTCAAGTCCCTCATGCCGACTCGCGAGGACTTCCGCCGCAGCACACCGTCCATCGGCCGCGGAACCGTCATCGGCTCGGCACTCGGATTGATCCCCGGTATGACGGGTTCGGTGTCCTCGCTGCTGGCCTACGGCGCGGAGAAACGCTTCTCGCGCCATCGAGACCAGCTCGGCAAGGGCGCGATCGAAGGTGTCGCCGGACCCGAGACAGCCAACAACGCACACGCCAACGGCGCACTCATCCCGCTGTTCACCCTCGGCATCCCCGCGTCGCCCACCATCGCCGTGCTCATGGGTGCATTCCTGCAGCAAGGCCTGACCCCCGGACCCACGCTGTTCGCCGAAGACGCCACGGTCGCCTGGGCCATCATCGCCAGCCTCTTCATCGGCAACGTCATCCTGCTGGCTCTCAACGTGCCGCTGGTGAAGCTGTGGACATCCATTCTGCGGATCCCCTACCCCGTACTCGCGGCCATCATCCTGCTGTTCCTCGTCGTCGGCTCTTACACGATCAACTTCACGGTCTTCGACGTCTTCGTGATGATCGGCGCCGGCCTCCTCGGCCTAGCCATGCGCCGTCTCGACATTCCGTTGGCGCCGTTGGTGCTGACGCTCGTCCTCGGTCCGCTGATGGAACGCTCGCTGCGCGAATCGCTGGAGCTTTCACTCGGAGACCCCACCGTGTTCCTGACCCGTCCGATCAGTGCGGTCCTGCTCGTCGTCGCCGCCGTGATCGTGCTCAGCCCGCTGCTCAAGCTCCGCAAACCCACGATGCTGCAAGACGACCCCGAAACCTAGAACGACCTTTCGATCTGACCCACTCACCAAGGAGAACCCATGTCCCGCAGGTATTTACGCATCGCCGTCAGCGCCGCTGTCGTCGCCTCACTGGCGCTGTCCGGCTGTGGCCGGCCGACATCCGAGGGTGGCGGTGCCGGAGGAGAATTCCCGGGCAACAAGCCCATCGAACTGGTCGTGGCATTCGCCCCTGGCGGTGCCGTCGACACCGCAGCGCGCCTGGTCGCGCCCCAACTCGAGGAGAACCTCGGTACCAACGTCGAGGTCGTCAACCGTCCCGGTGCCGGCGGCCAGATCGGATACACGGAGCTGACGAGCGCCAAGCCCGACGGTTACACCATCGGCGCGACGGGCTCACCGTCGGTGGTGGTCTCACCGTTGGATCCCGCCCGAGGCGCTCAGTACACCCGCGCCAGCTTCGAACCGCTCGGCATGCAGGTCGTCGATCCTGCTGTCATCGGCGTCGCGCCGAACAGCCCCTACACCGACCTCAAGGCGCTGGTCGACGCAGCGAAATCACAACCGGGCAGCATCACCGCCACCACCACCGGAATCCAGACCGGTGAGCATTTCGCCCTGGCACAGATCAAGGAGGTAACCGGCGCCGATCTGTCGCCCGTCCACTTCTCCGAGGGCCAGTCACAGGCTGTCGCAGCATTTCTCGGGAACCACGTGCCCGTCTATGTCGGCAGCACCAGCGACGTGATCGATTTGGTCAAGCAGAACAAGATCCGCGTCCTGGGAGTGATGGACTCACAGCGCAGCACGTTCCTGCCCGACGTTCCCACGTTCCAGGAGTCCGGCTTTGACGTCATCTCCACCACCGCGCGGGGATATTCGGCACCGGCAGGGCTGCCCCAGCCTGTCGCGGAGAAGCTGCAATCCGCGCTGAAGTCGGCGATCGAGAACGAAGAAGTACAGACCAAGATGACCGACCTGGGTCTGGAGACGCGCTACCTCGACCCGCAGCAGTACGAGCAGCTGTGGACCGAGCAGGAAACCACCTACAAGGAACTCATGCCGGCAGTCACCCAGGAGCACAGCTGATGACAACGAATACCGCCGATCTGGCAACGGATCTGATCGCCCGCTACGCAAAGCTGCCGACGGCCAACGTGGCCGATGCGATGGATCGGTTGGGCGCCATGGATTCCCGCATCAAGCCGGTCTGGTCCGGCGCCACCCTGGCCGGCCGGGCCTACACCGTGTGGACGCGTGCCGGTGATAACAAGGTTCTGCACGAGGCGCTGCGCCTCGCAGCGCCCGGGGACGTTCTCGTGGTCAACGGTGAAAGCGACGAAAGCCGGGCACTGCTCGGCGAGCTGATGGGCGAGCGCGCCAAGGTAAATGGGCTTGCGGGATTCGTGGTGGATGGCGCGATCCGCGACGCGGAGGTCCTCGGCGAGATCGCGATGCCCGTGTTCGCGCGCGCTGTGACACCCGCCGGACCGTTCAAGCACGGCCCCGGCAAGCTCGGCACGACCGTGGCCGTCGGTGGAGTCGCGGTAGCGCCGGGCGATGTGGTCCTCGGTGATTCAGACGGCGTGGTCGTCGTGCCGCAGGCCGACGCCGAGCGAGTGCTGATCGCCGCCGAAGCGAAGTTCGCGGACGAGACCGCGCGCCGCGCCGACATCAAGGCCGGACGCTGATGTCAGACGCGGGAAGTACGTCTTTGCGGTGCGCAGTCATCGGGCTGGGCGAGGCGGGCGGCAAGTACGCTGCGGCCCTGGTGCACAACGGGCACGCCGTGGTGGGATTCGATCCCGGACCGACGGAGACGCCTTCGGGAGTGAGCCGCACCGCAACTGCCGCCGAGGCCGCTGACGGCGCCGACGTCATACTCGTCCTCACGGCGGCCAAAGTGTCACGGCCCGTGGCCGAGTCGGTACTCACGGCCCTCAAGCCGGGATGCTGCTACGCAGACTTCACCTCCTCGTCACCGTCGACGATGCGGGAGGTCGGCGAACTGACAGAACGTGCAGGGGCAAGGTTCTGCGATGTCGCCATCCTGGGGCCGGTCTCGTGGCACGGCGCCAAGACACCCCTGATGCTGGCAGGCGCCGGTAGCTCACTGATCTCGCAGTTGGCCGACGAGTGGGGCGCACCGAACGAAACCGTCGATGGCGCACCAGGTTCGGCGATGGCCCACAAGCTGTTGCGCAGCGTGCTGATGAAGGGTCTTGCCGGCGTGGTCACCGAGGCGGTGACCGCAGGGGCCGCCGCCGGATACGAACAGTGGATTCGCGACCAGATCGCCGCGCAGCTGGCGGGCGACGGTCACGCAGTCGTCGATCGGCTGCTCACCGGTACCCGCACCCACGCCGAGCGTCGTTCACACGAAATGCACGACACTGCACAGTATCTCGCCGATCTCGGTGTTCCGTCGGAGTTGACCCAGGCAACTGAGACCGCCTTGAAGCGCATCGCCGGCGAGCAGCGATCGAGTGAGCACTGCGCGATCGACAGTACTGCCGATCGGTAACGTGCTCGCCCATGGCTAATTCAGCAGATCCTGAGGTGGGCATGCAGAGCTGGCGAGTGGATCCGACCGGGAGACGTTGATCTTGACTGGAGCGAACTCACCGAACCGGACGAACTACAGCGAGGTGATCGAGCAGCTCGGTCAGGCGGTGGCCAAGGTGCACTGCGTCAGCGACACCGACAGCGATCAGTCGCTCGTCGACTTCCGGACAGAGGTCGCGATCGTGGCAGTCATCGGTGACCACGAGGACGAATTCATCACCGACATTGTCGAGTTCGCTTTGCCTTAAGCCTCCACGGTGCGCGACGACCACCGCCACTTCGTCGAGGCGTTCAGGGGAGGCCGGATCCCGGGCGTCTCTGCGACATGAGCGATCCAGGGCCGTCCCGCCAGTGGTGACCTAACTCTGACGAACCTCATGGGCTGTGGTGCTAGATGTTTACCGGACTACCGAGCGTGGGACTGTGTACACAAACTAGTGAGCAGGAGCTACCCATGGCGGTAAGGACGTGACAGCGCTTCCCCCCGACCCTGATCCCAGCGAAGCCACCGGGCTGTCCGAAGGCGGGAGCGTGCAACCCGGCGACACCCCACCGGATTCAGGCTCGCTGTCCGCGTCCGCGAACAAGGATCCCGTGCCGGTGCGGCGCTTCACGCCGGTAGCGATGGCGGGCATGGTCGGGATTGGACTCCTGTTCGTCCTCTTCCTCACGGTCGCCGTGATCTACGCCTTGCAGGTGTTCGGACTGATGGACCGGTGGTGAACTGGCGGGAGATGGCGTGGCGACCTCGACGGTCACTCGATCTCCGCCCGTCCGGCGTCGCCACGCTGCAAGGCGTTCTCACCAAAGTGGCGGGCGCATTTTTCTCATTTTGATGGCGGACTTTTCGAACCCACGCCAGTTTAGTTTGGCGAGCTTGCCGTGTCGGCAGCGGTCGAATCCTGAGCACCTGCTCCGGGTTAATTTCTAGAGACGGTCGCAACACTTCTCGAGATTCTTGAGGTTGTGTTGGCATCGTCGCGCGGGTGAAGAAGAGCTTGGGCGTCGTCCACTGTCGGCCAAACGTCATCGGTTCATGGTGTTGTGCGCCAGGAGGTTTAGCCTACGGGCCGCGGCCCGTGAAGTCGGTGTTCCCCGGTCTGCGGTGACGAACTGGACTCGCGGCTACAAGGTTGTCCGCAGCGGTGTCGAAGTCCCGCCGCTGGATCGGCTCGAGCACTCAATCTCCGCTCACCGGGTCGTTGAGCCCCCCACTCTTGCGGTGTCACGGCACCGTCGTAGGTCATCGTCCTCATCGGTGGCGCGCCAATTCGTCACGTCTGCTATTTTCTAAAAATTGTGAAAGTTACTGCAAGGCTGGCCAACCGTGGCGCGGTGATCGCGTTCGGCGACAGCGGCGGTGGGGGCGTGCCGGTGGTACTGACCCACGGCGCCGGCGTCGACCATTCGATCTTCGAGTTCCAGACTGCGACCCTGGTGCAGCGGGGCTTCCGCGTCATCGTCTGGGATTTACGGGGGCACGGCTCTTCGACGCTCCACGACAGCATGCCTTTCACGGGTTCCGACGCGCTGGCCGACCTGGAGGCGTTGCTCGACGAGTGCAACGTCAGCCGAGCTGTCTTGGTAGGACATTCGCTCGGTGGAAATCTCACGCAGGCTTTCGCCCGCAATCATCCCGAACGTGTCAGCGCCGCCATCATCATCGATTCAACCTGGAACACCGGCGCTCTCACCCAATTCGAGCGTTTCATGCTGCGACTAGCCGCGCCGTCTTTGTCCCTTATCCCAGCTCGACGCCTGCCCGGCGTTCTCGCCCGCGCATCAGCAGTGACCCCCGCGGCGGTCGCGCGTGCCGAGAGAGTCTTTGCCCGAATGTCAAAACGCAGATTCATCGAGGTATGGCGCGCAACAACGGCGTTCATCGACCCTGACCCGCAGCGGCGGTTCCCGTTACCGCTCGCGCTTATTCGCGGGGCCGAGGATCGCACGGGTAACATCCGTGACGCTATGTCCCGCTGGGCCGCGGCTGACGGGGCCGCCGACTATGTGATTCCCCACGCCGGGCATCTCGTCACCTGGGATGCACCCGAGGAATCATCACGCGTCCTGATCCGCATCCTCGAGGACTGGTGCAGCAACCTCCCCCGGAGTGGTCGGCCATCGTGATCACGAACGAGCAGGAGCACTTCATCAACACGATGGGCGACACGCTCGCGACGTGGCGCCTTCCTCGCAGCACCGGACGAGTTTACGGGTACCTGCTACTGCGCGGAGATGCATCCAGCACCGAAGAGCTTTGCAGCAGACTCCATCTCAGCGCAGGAGCAGTCAGCACCGCCACCCGAGAACTGGTCTCGTGGGGGCTGGCCCGCACTCTGCCACAAGCCGGCAGTAGACGACTGCTCATCGAAGCAGCAGGCGGGTTCGAACAACTTCTCGCGGCTAGCCACGAACGCACCCGCACGTTCATCCGAACCCTCCGCGCCGCAGAAGCTCTGACTGAAAATGCTGCTGCAGCAACACGACTCCGCGATGTCACAGCATTGTTCACCGCGTACGTCGACGCAGCAGAGCACACGCTCGAGGACTATCGGAGCAGGTGACGGCGCAGCTACTGATAGCAAATGGCACAAGGCAGGGAATTGACACTGACGTCACATCATTCAAGGGTTGGGCCGGCAGGACACGGGCCCTCGGGCTCTTAGACGCCACGGTAGCCCGCGTGTGAGAAAAGAGCCGCTGGACTCCAGCCCCGCGGCGAATCCGCCGAAGGGCTCGTATCGAAAGGATGGCCGGCGTGAAGGAGAATTTTGCGGAAGTTCTTGCAGTCGGCGGGAAGTCGAATTCACTGGGCAGGGCGGGTGAAGTTGTCGACGCTGTGCTGGGTGATCGCTCGCGCCTGGAAGAGCTGTATCTCTGCGCCTTCCACGACAACCCATGGATACGGATGCGAGCTATCGACGCTGTCGAGAAGGTCTGCAGACAGCATCCAGATTGGCTTGTGCCCTTCATCGACAGAATGCAGGATGAGCTGGCATCCTGCGAACAAGCCTCGATCCGCTGGCATTTGGCGCAAATATTGGCGCAGGTGGACCTCACCAGTAGGCAGAAGTCCAACGCGATCACGTGGCTGCAGCGTCAGCTCGATGACACTGACGTCGATTGGATTGTTGCGGTGAATTCAATGAAGGCGTTGACCCATTTCGTCAAGGACGGTTCCGTGCCGTCGGCGAGCGTCACAACGGTCCTGGAGCGTCAACGCGGACACAAATCGAAAAGCGTTGTCAGAAATGCGGAGAAGCTCCTTGCTGATCTCGCGAGCGCAGGGCCTCCCTGAAGCCGCCCCTCCCGCGCTGGCCGCCGAGCAGTCGGGGAAGTGGTGCCTCGGGATCGGACGCCACCTCATGACGACAATGAGTCGATCGAATGGTGCTGCGACGGCACGAAGTTCAGGAGCTAGGCGTTCCCACTGCCAGGTGCCGCTCAGCGGCGCGGGCAGCGTCGCCGAGGTGGAGGCCAATCGCTTTTGCCGCGTAAGTCGCCGCGTGCGCGGCGTGGTCGAGCATGTGGGCCACGGCGGCGGCCTCGCCGGCCGCTCGTGCTGCGGCAGGCGGTGATCGAAGGACGTGACGGATCATCCGCCATCACGCCGCCCCACCTGTGCCAATCCCGAACTCGTGTCGTGCCGACTTCGCAGTCGCTTAAGCATTGCTAATTCATCAATAGGATCTTTAGCTGTACTGATCCGAAGGACACCCCTAGCGTCGTTGGCGTGAACACCGCCTACGTCGTCGTGCTCAGCGGCTTCGCCACGACGATGGCGCTCATCGCCGCCATCGGCGCCCAGAACGCCTTCGTCCTGCGTCAGGGAATCCGCGGTGAACACGTGCTGCCCGTTGTCGCGGTCTGCACGGTGTCCGATCTGCTGTTGATCGCCGCCGGCATCGCGGGCTTCGGCGCGCTCATCGCCGCGCACCCCGACATCGTCACCGTCACGACGTACGCCGGCGCGGCATTTCTGATCGGCTACGGACTGCTGGCGGCCCGTCGCGCCGTCAAACCCGGCACCCTGACCCCCGCCGACGCCGCACCCGCGCGGCTGGGGGCCGTCCTCGCCACCTGCCTGGCGCTGACGTTTCTCAACCCGCACGTCTACCTCGACACCGTGATCCTGCTCGGCGCGCTCGCCAATGAACATCAGGACAGCAAATGGCTGTTCGGCATCGGCGCGGTCACCGCGAGCGCCGTGTGGTTCACCGCCCTCGGTTTCGGGGCCAAGCGCCTCGGCCACCTCTTCGCCTCGCCGCGGACCTGGCGCATCCTCGACGCGGTCATCGCCCTCACGATGATCGGACTGGCCATCTCGCTCATCCTGCGCTGACCACTCCCCGAGGTCCTCTGCCCGATAAGTGTCGCGATGTAACGGAAGGCACTAGCCTCGTCGATGTGACTGTCGTGCACCTCGTCAAGCTCGCCGCAGTAAATGCGCTCATCGGTGGAGCCGCTCTGGCCGCCGCAACGCAGGCCGGCGCGCAGCCGGCGGTGCCGTTCGACCCGCCCCCGCCGCCGCCCGCCGCGGCACCGGCGCAGCCTCAGACCCCGGTGTTCCAGTACATCCCCATCGCCGAGGGCGCCGCTCCCGGCTCCCCCGGCGCTGCCCCGTCCGGGCCCGTCGCGCCCCCCGCTCCACCGCCGGCCGGCGCCCCCTATATCCCGCCGGTGCCGAACGCGAACTTCGGCAACACCGGTCAATTCGACTTCCTGCGCGACCTGTGGAACATGCGGAACAATCCGGAGTTCATGCAGACCGTCGGCCCGGGTCAGATGGACCCCGCGACCTGGGTACCGCCCACGCCCTACGGCGATCCCGCCCTCGCACCGCCGCCGGCGGCGCCCGGCTCGCCCCCGGTTCCCGCGTCGGCCCCGCCGCCGATCTGGCCGCCGGTACCGGTGCCCGCACCCGTCTCATAGTCAGTCTCCCGATGTGAGCAGCTCGGTTTCCCGCCGCCGTTTCCTCGGGATCGCGGCAGGCACCGCAGCCTTGCTGACCGCCTGTAGTCAGGACAAGCCCGGCGCGGTGGCCGACGACGGCTCCGTCACCGTCACCCATGCATTCGGTGAAACGCGGATTCCCGCGCCGCCCACGAAGGTCGTCAGCGCTGGTCTGACCGACGCCGACGACCTGCTCGCGCTCGGCGTCGTTCCGATCGCGGTGACGGATTGGTTCGGCGCCGAGCCGTTCGGGGTGTGGCCGTGGGCGCAACCCCGGCTGGGCAGCGCGCAACCCGCCGTGTTGTCGCTGGTCGACGGCATCCAAATCGACCAGATCACCGCGCTCTCCCCCGACCTCATCGTCGCCACCGACGCCGGCCTTGACGAGAAGACGTACAACCGGCTGTCAGCCATCGCGCCGACGATCGCCCAGACCGGCCGGGCCGCGTTCTTCGAGCCGTGGCGCGATCAGGCGAGCTCCATCGGCCAGGCGGTGTTCCGCCACGACGACATGCAGAAGCTCATTGCCGACATCGACGCCGAGTTCACCGGGGTCAAGGATGCCAATCCCCAGTTCTCCGGCAAGAAGGCGCTGCTGCTGGCTGGGACGCTGTTCGAAGACAGCGTGCAGATCAGCGGACCGGCCTGGCGTCACGAGTTCCTGACGCAGATGGGGCTGACGGTCGTCGAGACCGATGACGCGCTCATCCCCCGCGACAGGATCGCGGAGGTTTTGGACGAGGCCGACGTCCTCATCTGGACCACCGAGAACGATGCGGAACAGGCCGCGCTTCTCTCCGACCCGACCATCGCAGCCCTGCGCGCCCCGCAGCGCCATGTGTTCACCGGCAAGGAGCTCACCGGCGCCATCGCCTACGCCTCTACGCTGTCGTATCCGGTGGTCGCCGACCGGCTACCGCCGATGCTGGCCGCAGCACTGAACTGAGGTCTAATGGGTCCGTGACTGACCCGACCGTCGACCAGAACGTCTCCTTTGCCCGCGTGGGGTCGTCCTACTATCCGGTCCTCGTCGCCGTGTTCACCGCCCTGGTGATCATCTCCAACCTCACGGCGACCAAGGGCGTCGAGTTCGGGCCGATCATCACCGACGGCGGCTTCATCGTGTTCCCGCTGACCTACGTGATCGGCGACGTGCTCTCCGAGGTGTACGGGTTCAAGGCCGCGAGGCGGGCCATCTACACCGGCTTCGCCATGAACATCCTTGCCGCCCTTGCGCTGTGGGTGACGATTTATCTTCCCGCCGCGGACTTCTACGAAAACCAGGAGCACTTCGAGAACATCGCGCACTCCTACACGGGGTTGATCATCGCCGGGCTGGCCGGGTTCATCGTCGGGCAGACGCTCAACGCGTGGTCGCTGGTGCTGATCAAGGAGCGCACCAAGGAGAAGCACCTGTGGGCTCGCCTGGTGGGGTCGACCTTCGTCGGGCAACTCGGTGACACCGTCGTGTTTTGCGCGATCGCGGCCGGCGTCATCGGCATCACGTCGTTCGGCGACTTTGTCGTCTACACCGCTCAGGGGTGGCTGTACAAGACGGTCGTCGAGATCGCGCTGCTGCCGATCACCTACCGGGTGATCGCCTTCATCAAGCGCCGCGAACCGACCTATCAACCGGTCACCGTCTGAGCCGTTTCTAAGGGCGCTCTGAAAAGGCTCGCAGAGCTTGTTCGAGGGGGAGACTTCAAACCTACTCGGCGGTAGCTTTGGTAGATGAGCGTGACTGCGGATGAGTTGGACACAGTGCGCACCGGGGGCGTACGGCGGATCCTGGACTACGGAGATCGGGCGCTGCTGCTCGAATTCGACACCAGCGCAGAGGTACTGGCATGGACGGAGGCTGTCCGAGCGGCCGACCTGCTCGGCGTGGTGGACATCGTGCCTGCCGCCAGGACGATCCTGGTGAAGCTGGCGGGCAGCCGCTACCAGGCGCCGACCCGGCAGCGCCTCGGTGCGGTACGGGTGTCCGAAGCACAGGTCGCCGAGTCGGCAACCCCCTCGGAAGCCGACGTCGTCATCGACGTCGTCTACGACGGGGACGACCTCGACGAGGTGGCCCGGCTGACGGGGCTGAGCACCGCCGAGGTCGTCGCCGCCCATACCGGAACGTTGTGGCGGGTCGGATTCAGCGGTTTCGCACCGGGTTTCGCGTACCTGATCGGGGGAGACGAGCGCCTCGCCGTCCCGCGCCGATCCGAACCGCGAACCAAGGTGCCTGTCGGCGCCGTGGGCCTGGCCGGCGAGTTCAGCGGCGTCTACCCGCGTGAATCCCCCGGCGGCTGGCAACTGATCGGCCGCACTTCGGCGGTGTTGTGGGACGTCGACAGAGACCCACCGGCGCTGCTGACGCCGGGTATGTGGGTGCGGTTCGCCGCAACCGAGGAGGCGCGGTCATGAGCGGGGTGAGGCTGGAGGTCCTGCAGACCGGGCCGCTCGCCCTTGTCGAAGATCTCGGCCGCGCCGGGCTGTCCCACATGGGCGTGACCCGCTCGGGGGCGGCCGACCGCCGCGCCCACTCGCTGGCCAACCGCCTCGTCGCCAACCCCGACGACCGCGCCACCGTCGAGATCACGCTCGGGGGCTTCACCGCGCGCGTTCACGGCGGAAACGGCGAGGGCGTCGCGATTGCCGTCACCGGCGCCGACGCCGACCCGGCGGTCAACGGAGTCCCGTTCGGCACCAACAGCATTCATCATGTCCACGATGGCGAGGTGATCTCGCTCGGACCGCCGAGGTCGGGATTGCGCTCCTACCTGGCGGTGCGGGGCGGCATCGACGTCGAGCCGGTGCTCGGGTCGCGCAGTTACGACGTGATGTCGGCGATCGGGCCGCTACCACTGCAGCGCGGCGACATGCTCCCCGTCGGCATGCACACCGACGATTTCCCCGAGCTGGATCAGGCACCGGTGGCGGCGATCGCCGACGCGCCGCTCGAGCTCAAGGTCGTGCCCGGCCCGCGCGACGACTGGTTCGTCGACCCCGACGTGCTGGTCCGCACCAACTGGCAGGTCACCAACCGCAGTGATCGCGTCGGCATGCGGCTGGTCGGCATGCCGCTGGAGTACCGCTGGCCCGACCGGCAGTTGCCCAGCGAAGGCGCCACCCGGGGCGCGATCCAGGTTCCCCCCAACGGGTTCCCGGTCATCCTCGGCCCCGACCATCCGGTGACCGGCGGCTACCCGGTGATCGGTGTGGTCACCGACGACGACGTCGACAAGATCGCACAGGCCCGGCCAGGCCAGACCGTCAGGCTGCACTGGTCGCGGCCGAGACGCCCGTTCGAGGACTAACGACTTCTCACGAACGCTGGTAGACACACAGGTGTGCGCGCACGACTCGTCCACACCTCCGATCTCGACGACGAGACCCGCGAGGACGCCCGCCGGATGGTCATCGATGCGTTCGATGGTGACTTCGCCGACGACGACTGGGAGCACGCCCTCGGCGGTATGCACGCGCTGATCTGTCAGCGCGGCGAGGTGATCGGACATGCGGCTGTCGTCCAACGCAGGCTCTACTACGGGGACGTGGCACTGCGCTGCGGCTACGTCGAGGCCGTCGCCGTCGCCCAGGAGCACCGCGGACAAGGCCTCGGCGGGGTTCTGATGGACGCGGTCGAACAGGTGGTCCGCGGCGGCTACCACCTCGGGGCTCTCGGTGCCAGCGAGCTCGGCGAGCCGCTCTACACCAGCCGCGGCTGGATCCAGTGGAAGGGGCCGACGTCGGTGCTCGCACCCGTCGGGTTGACGCCCACGCCCGACGATGACGGTGGCGTGTTCGTGCTGGTGGGCGAGCTACCTCCGCAGCTGACGCTGGACCCGACGGCTCCGATCGCCTGCGATTGGCGTAACGGCGACGTGTGGTGAGCTGACCTCACAGCCGGTGCCTGTCCGCGGTGAACGGAATTTCATCCCTTGAGCGGGGGTGACACCGCTGCGCAACGATCGCTTAATCACCCCGAAACACGACATGCATAGACATTGGGCATGAGTGAGCCGGACTGGGCGCCGCTCACCGGATTCCGGGTTGCGGTCACTTCCGCGCGGCGCGCTGACGAACTGAGTGCGCTGCTGCGTCGCCGTGGCGCGACGGTCACCAGCGCTGCAGCGATCGAGATGGTGCCGCTGCCCGACGACGACGAGCTGCGCGAGCGCACGCAATCGCTGATCGACACACCACCGGACATCGTCGTCGCCACCACGGGCATCGGCTTCCGCGGGTGGATCGCCGCAGCCGACGGCTGGGGTATGGCCACCGATCTGACCGCCGCCCTGAGCAAGGCCCGCATCGTCTCCCGAGGCCCGAAAGCCACCGGAGCGCTGCGCGCGGCGGGGCTTCCGGAGGAGTGGTCGCCGGAATCGGAATCCTCCCGCGAGGTGCTGCACTACCTCGTCGAAGGCGGCATCGCGGGCACTCGCATCGCGGTGCAATTGCACGGCGCCACCGCAGAATGGGACCCCTTCCCTGAGTTTCTCGACGAATTACGCGCCGCAGGAGCCGAAGTCGTGCCGATCCGGGTCTACCGCTGGCATCCGGCACCGCGCAACGGCGAGTTCGACGCACTGGTCGCCGGCATCGCCGAAGAGAAGTTCGACGCCGTCAGCTTCACCTCGGCGCCGGCCGTCGCATCGGTGCTGATGCGTGCCACGGAGATGGGCCTCGAGGCGGAAGTATTGTCGGCCTTGCGTAACGGCGTGCACGCGATGTGCGTCGGGCCGGTCACCGCCCGACCGCTGGTTCGACTCGGTGTGCCGACGTCGGCGCCTGAGCGAATGCGATTGGGGGCGTTGGCCCGTCACATCACCGACGAGCTGCCGCTGCTGCAGGCCCGCACCGTCCGGGTCGCCGGACACCTGCTGGAGATCCGCGGCAACTGCGTGCTCGTCGACGGTGCGGTGAAGGCGCTGTCCCCCGCGGCGATGGCGACGATGCGCGCACTGGCTCTGCGGCCGGGCGCGGTGGTGTCGCGAACGGACCTGTTGCGGGCACTGCCGGGCTGCGGCACCGATACCCACGCCGTCGAAACGGCGGTGCTGCGGCTGCGAACTGCCCTGGGCGACAAGAAGATGGTCGCCACGGTTGTCAAACGCGGATACCGGCTCCCGGTCGACGAGGCGTTCGCGTCATGAGCCTGCTCCTGGTGGCACACGGCACGCGTAAACAGAGCGGGGTGTCGCTGATCGGCGACATCGCCGCGCAGGTGTCCTCGGCGCTGGACCGACCCGTCCGCGTCGCGTTCGTCGACGTCCTCGGCCCGACCCCGTCGGAACTGCTGCGCGAAAACCTCGACCGCCCGACGGTCCTGGTTCCCGCGTTCCTGTCGCGTGGGTATCACGTCAGCCGCGACATCCCGTCACACGTCGAGCAGAGCGAGCACCCCCATGTCACCGTCACCCGCGCCCTGGGCCCCGACCCTGCGCTGGTTCGCGTCCTGGTCGAGCGTCTGATCGAAAGTGACTGGTGCCCAGACGATTCGGTGATCCTCGCCGCGGCGGGCACATCTGATCCGGTAGCGATGCGCGATCTACACACCACTGCCACATGGCTGTCGGCGACCATCGGATCGCGCGTCGAGCTGGCGTTCGCCGCCACCGGCGAACCTCGGATCGCCGACGCGGTGGCCGCGGTTCGGCGGCAGGGTCGCCGAGTCGTCGTCGCCTCATACCTGCTGTCCGACGGGCTTTTTCAGGACCGGCTGCGCGACAGCGGCGCCGACCTGGTCACCGACCCGCTCGGCACGCACCCCAGGGTGACGCGATTGATCGCCACCCGATTCCAGCGTGCCTGCGCGGCTCTGACCCCTTGGCGGCCCGTCGTCGCCGCGCTGTCGGCGAAAGGCTAGGGGTGCCGCTTCTCTGATGCCGGCAGGGAGGCCACCAGCGGGGTGTCCACCCCCACGCGTCCGACCTTCAATGCTCCACCCGGATCGCCGAGCGGCTCGTCGCGGCCCGGCAGTGTGAGGCTGAAGAACTCGGCGTTGTCAGCCATGAAGGCCAGCTCCTCGTCGGGCAGATCGGTCTCGTAGTAGATCGCGTCCACCCGGCAGGCGATGCGGCACGCGCCGCAGTCCACACACTCGTTGGGGTTGATGTACATCGCGCGGTCGCCCTCGTAGATGCAGTCCGCAGGGCACTCCGCCATACAGGACTTGTCGACGATGTCCACGCACGCGCTACCGATCACGTAGGTCATGCCGTCAACGGTAGAAACCGCCGCACCCGTCCACAGGGGCCAAAAGTCACCAATATTTCCCGCCGAAACTGCATTCCACGCGGCATTCCACGCGAAACGACCGCGTGGAATGCAGTTTCGGCGGATCAGGAGCCGACCTGGACCTCGCCGTCGGCGGTGATCCGCGTGGCGTAGACGGGCAGCGCGTGGTCGGGATTGTCGAGGCAACGGCCGTCGTCGAGCGCGAACGCCTGCTTCTTGATCGGCGACTGCACCGTCGGGCGGCCGGCGCGGTCACCGACGATGCCTCGCGAGATCACCGCCGCACCGGAGAACGGGTCGATGTTGCCGACAGCATGCAGGGTGCCGTCGTCGAGCCGGAACAGCGCGGCCTGTTCACCGTCGGGTAGCAGCACCCCGACCCCGCGGTTGGGGATCAGGAAGTCATACCGGCACGCGGTCGTCCACACCGTCGGCGCACTCGGCGCCTCATCAAGCAGTGTCACTGCGGGCTACCTTCCTACCTTCGGCATACCGATCGGCACCGGCGCGGGCACCTTGCGGCCCCCGTTCTCGGTGAACGTGATCGTCGGATCGGGAACGTCGGGGGCGTTGACGAACGAGACGAAGCGCGACAGCTTCTCGGGGTCTTCCAGCACGCCTTTCCACTCGCAGGCGTACCCGTCGACGTGGCGAGCCATGGCCGCCTCGAATTCGTCGGCCAAACCGAGGGAGTCGTCGCAGATCACCTCGCGCAGATGCTCCAGTCCCCGATCCTCCACCCACGGCGCGGTGCGCTGCAACCGGTCGGCGGTGCGGATGTAGAACATCAGGAATCGGTCGATGTAGCGCACCAGCGTCTCGTCGTCGAGGTCACCGGCGAGCAGTTCGGCGTGCCGTGGCGTCATGCCCCCGTTGCCGCCGACATAGAGGTTCCAGCCGTTCTCGGTCGCGATGACACCGACGTCCTTGCCGCGCGCCTCGGCGCATTCGCGCGCGCACCCCGAAACTCCCATCTTGATCTTGTGTGGAGAACGCAGCCCGCGATAGCGCAGCTCGAGGTTGATAGCCATCTGCACCGAATCCTGCTGGCCATAGCGGCACCAGTCACTGCCCACACAACTCTTCACCGTGCGCAGCGACTTGCCGTACGCCTGACCGGATTCCATGCCGCCCTCGACCAGTCTGCGCCAAATCTCGGGCAGTTGGTCCACCCGCGCCCCGAACATGTCGATGCGCTGACCGCCGGTGATCTTCGTGTACAGCCCGAAATCTCGGGCGATCTCGCCGATCAGGATCAGATGCTCGGGCGTGATGTCGCCACCGGGCACCCGGGGCACCACCGAGTAGCTGCCGTTGCGCTGGATGTTGGCCAGGAAGTGGTCGTTGGAATCCTGCAGCGACGCCTGCTCGCCGTCGAGGATGTGGTCCGAGCCCGTCGAGGCGAGGATCGACGCGACGACGGGTTTGCAGATGTCGCAACCCCTCCCGGTGCCGAAACGCTCGATCAGCCCGCTGAACGTGCGGATGGCGGTGGCGCTGACGATCTCGAACAGCTCGGCACGTGAATGAGAGAAGTGCTCGCACAACGCCTTCGACTGCTCCACGCCCTCGGCTTCGAGCAGCTGCTTGAGCAGCGGGATGCAGGATCCGCAGGACGTGCCGGCCTTGGTGCACTGTTTCAGCTGCGCGACGTCGCAGCAGCCGGTGCCGATCGCGTCGGTGAGATCACCTTTGGTGACGTTGTTGCACGAGCAGATCTGTGCGGCCGCGGGCAACGCGCCGATACCCAATTGTGCTGAGCCCGGGCCGGATCCGGCGGGTGCGATCAGTGCCATCGGGTCGCCCGGCAACGGCTCACCGACCATCGGTCGTAGGATTCCGTAGGCTGACGCGTCACCGACGAGGATGCCGCCCAGCAGGGTCTTTGCGTCGTCGGAGAGCACCAGTTTCGCGTATGTCTGGTTGACAGCGTCGTTGACGACCACCTCGAGGCAGTCCGGGGTCGTGCCCATCGCGTCACCGAAGCTGGCGACGTCGACACCCAGCAGCTTCAGCTTGGTCGACATGTCGGCTTCGGGGAATTCGGCGTGACCTCCGAGCAGGCGGTCTGCGACCACCTCGGCACTGGTGTAGCCCGGGCCGACCAGTCCATAGCAGCGTCCCACGATGGCGGCCACCTCGCCGATGGCATAGATATCGGGATCGCTTGTCACACAGGATAGATCGGTCAGCACGCCGCCGCGCTCGGCGATCTCGAGGCCCGCCTCCCGCGCCACCTCGTCGCGGGGGCGGACACCGGCGGCGAACACGACGACCCCGCAGTCGATGAACGTCTCGTCGCTGAGCGTCACCCGCAGCGATTCATCCACAGCGGAGCGCTTGAGCGGCCGGTTGCGCTGGGCCGGTTTGATGGACTCGGTGCCGACGCCGGTGTGCACGGTGATGCCCAGCTCGCCGATCATCCTGCCGAGCAGGGTGCCGCCGGCTTCGTCGAGCTGCTGGGCCATCAGTCGCGGAGACCGCTCGACGACATGGGCGTTGAGGCCGAAGCCCCGCAGCGCATTGGCGGCCTCGAGGCCGAGCAGGCCGCCACCGATCACCACACCGGCAGGCGCACTGCTGCTCTCGCAGGCCCGCTGCGCGGCGGCGCGGATCGCATCGAGGTCGTCGAGGGTCCGGTAGACGTGGCATCCCGGCAGGTCGCGCCCGGGCACGGGCGGCACGAATGCAGACGAGCCCGTCGCCAGCACCAGCGCGTCGTAGTCGAGCCGGTGGCCGTCCTCGGTCGTCACCGACTTCGCGGCGGGGTCGAGCCCCACCACGCGGTGCCCGAGCCGCACCTCGACCAGCTCGTCACCCGCATAGTCGTTGCCGGGTAGCGCCAGCAGCGCGCGGTCCCAGTGCTCGGTATAGCCGGTGAGCCCGACACGGTCATACGCCGCATCGAGTTCCTCAGCCAGAATCGTGATCCGCCAGCCATTCTCGGTGTCGCGGGACCGCAGAGCCTCGACGAACCGGTGACCGACCATGCCGTGGCCGACGACCACGACGTGCTTGTGTGACGCCATGAGCCTCACGCTAGGGAGCCCATATTGCCTTGATGTCGCCTCGTGTGAAGGGGCCATCACGGTGTTCTCACGATGGCGGAATTCACGCTGTGAGACGGTTCGCTGCCAGCGAACGCCCAGTTGGAACTTGCGCGTACCCGACTCATGTTATGGATATCGAGCCGGCACGGAGCCGGCCACGACACAGGAGATGAACACGATGAGCAATGTGGCGCTCTGGACGCGGCCGGCATTTGACACCGACCGCTTTATCCGCGAATTCTTCGGCCCCGCCACCGCGGGCGACTGGGCCAAGGGCATCAACCCGGCCGTGGAGGTCACCAGGGATGGCGACGACGCGGTGGTGCGGGTCGACCTGCCCGGCGTCGACGTCGAGAAGGACGTCACGGTCGAGGTCGACAGGGGCCGCCTCGTGATCCGAGGTGAGCGCCGCGACGAGCGCTCCGACGAGACCGCTGGCCGCACGATCAGCGAGGTGCGGTACGGCTCCTTCCGCCGCTCGTTCACGCTGCCCGCGCACGTCACCGGCGACGCCGTGACCGCGGGATACGAGGCGGGGGTGCTGACCGTACGGGTGGCCGGTGCCCACAAGGGCGCCGAAGCCCAGCGCATCGCCGTCGAGAGCAAGTAACCCGCTGAGAGCCAGCAGCGGTGGGAGCCTCCGGTTCCCACCGCTGTTCTGGATACAGTGCTCCCACCATGAGCCCATCACTGGGGATCGACACGGTCGTGACCGTGCTGGCGTCGGGCCTCATCTTCCTGTGGTCGCTCGTGCTCGGAATCTGGAAGTACCGCCAGATGGCAACCAGTCCGGACCACGTGGCACACCCCTACGTCGACATCGCCCATCGCGCCGCGCTGCTGTATGCATTCGCGACCATGCTGCTGGCGGTCTTCGTCGAGCTCAGCGCCTGGCCGACGTGGGCGAATCTCACCGCCGCGGCCGTCGTCGTGGCGTTCTTCGTCCTCGCGATCGCAACCTACGTCGCGCACGGCATCCGTCGGGACACGACCAACCAGTTCGAGAACGTCGACACCACGGTCAGACTGGCGATGGCCTCACTCATCGTCGGCGAGATCGGCGGTTTCGCCGTACTGCTGGCCGGTTTCGTCACCGGACAGTTCTTCTAGACTAAATCTAAATTGCTGTTCCTCCGCGAATATCGGCCTGATCTGTATAGTCGCCTGAGTATGAATTAGCTGACTAGCGATGGTCCGGGGGGTACTCGCTTGACGTCGAGGGTTCAGCGCTGGTGGGACGAACCCGACCACTTCGAGTGGGTCACCCAGTTCCTGCGCCAGCGCGGCTTTCTTCGCTCCACCCAGTTCGTGATGGCCACCGTTTCAGGGTCGGCCTCGCTGGTCACGCTCAGCTTCGTGGCCGGGCTCGGTTGGTCGGTCGAGGCGCGACTCGCCCTGGGCGTGCTGGGTGTGCTGTTCACCCTGGGCATGACCGCGTTCTGGCTGACGCGTTGGCCCACCCGCAGACAGTCGGAGATCGCGGTCACGGTTGGCACGCTGTTCGTCGCCATCTGGAGCATGGCCCAGCCCAGCACGTCGGTCGCAGTACTGGCGTGCACGGCCACCGCTGTGACCGGCGGTTACATCGCGTTCTTCCACAACACGCGGCTGCTGGTGTTCAACTTCGCCGTGGCGATAACCATCACGACCTCAGCGACGTGGCGGCTGGGCTCCGACACCGACATCGCCACCGCTGTGGCTGCCTTCTGGCTCGCCTGGTTCCCGAACGTCACGGTTCCACTGGCCATCCGCGGCATCACCAAGGCCATGGGCGCGTACGCCGAGCAATCCGGCTCGGATCCACTGACGGGACTGCTCAACCGCCGCGGGTTCGCGGACGCGATCGCCCACCAGCTCACCGAAGCACCGCCTTCTGCAACGCATCTGGGGCTGGTGATGGTCGATCTCGACTACTTCAAACTCGTCAACGACACCCACGGCCACGCAGCAGGCGACCGTGCACTGCAGGCCGTCGCGGAGCTGCTGCGTCAGCGCAGCCCGCACGGTGCCACGCTCTGCCGGGCCGGCGGGGAAGAATTCATCGTCGCCGTCGCCGGACCGCGAGGCGGCGCCGAATCTGTCGCCGGACAACTGTGCCGCGCGATCGCGGAGTTGCCGCAGAACGTCACGGCCAGCGTCGGGACCTGCAGCATCGCACTGGACCATCTGCGCACCCGCAACTCCGACGTGCTGATCGATGAGCTGATCGCGACTGCCGACACCGCGATGTATGTCGCAAAGCGCAACGGCGGCAATCAAGTTCAGTTGGGCTAGTGCCACTGCCCTGCTAGGCGACCGGACCCCGGCGGTTGCGTGCGGTGACCCGGACTCGCGTGCGCACGGCGACCCGCTCGCCGAGCATCTGGGCGACGGTCGCGGCGGTGTCGTCCGCTGCGAGCACCGCGAGCTCCAGCGAGCGACGTGCCGCGACCGTCGCAGTCAATGTGATGGTCGGAGCGCCGTTCTCGACGCTGGCACGGGCGCTCGCCTTGAGCACCGCTGGATGCTGCGCCAGGACATCGGCCGCAGCCGACGCCACCGCCGCCGCGTCGGCACTCAGCGTGCCGTCGGTGTTCGTGTCATCGGCAAGGCGCACATCGCGCACGCGCGGCGCACGCCGGTGCCCCGAAAGCCACCACAACCCGACGACGACGAGCACTGCGCCGACACCTCCGCAGGCCCACGGCCACCACGATGCATCGACATCCCGCAGGGCCGCGGCCAGCTGCACCGGCCTGCCGCCTGCGAGGCGGCCCTGCCACCACAGCACTGCCGCGGCACCCGCGGCGAGCAGCAGGAGGCCGATGAGGAAGACCGCGATGCGGTCCAGAAGCACAGTTGCACGCGTCATGGTCACTTCCTCCCCGCCAAGCGCACCCGGATGCGGGGCGCATGCTCCAGTGCTGCGAGTTCGGTTGTCACGGCCCGGTTCACCGCGTTCTTCAGTTCGGCCTCCGCGGTTCCCGACACCTCACATCGAACGGTGAGCGCCCGCCGGGAAGCGGTGGAGCGGGCCGAGATGACACCGGGTACGGCCTCCGCCGATGCGCTGGCGATCCTGGCGACATCGGTCACATCGACATAGACGGCTGTCTGTGCGGTCGCGCGTACGGCTCGGCGCCGCCGCGGTTTGACTGCCACCCCCACGAGGATGATCCCGACGACCCCGGCTGCGATGCCGGCGAAGGGTGTCCACGGCATCGGGGCCGAACCGTCGGCCGCACTGACCGCGTCGGCGATCCACGACGCTCCGCCGATCCACCCGGCGGCCACGAGCGCCTCGCGCACGCCGAGCCCACCGAGCACTATCAGGACCATCGCCGAAGCGGCGGCGAGGTAGCTGGCACCCGCGGGGGCCAGCGGTTGTGCACCTTCCCTAACCTGTGTCATTGCAGTACTTTCCGTCGTTCGCCCGGGTCAGGTGCGACGACGGACCGGACATGGACATCCACTCCGTCGACGACAAGGCCGCTCAGCTCGGACAGTCCGCGACCGACCCGGCGGCGCACTTCGGCCGTGGTTTCCGGCAGCGGCCGCCCCCACACCACCGCGACCTCCAGACTGGCTCGTACATGGTCGCCTGCGACGACGACGTCGACCCGCGGCAGCTCACGAAGAGCCAGCTTTCCGATGCCGTGGCTGGCTCTGACGATGCCGTCCACTTCCAGTGCCGTCGCGCAGGCGACCGCCTCGACGGCCTTGTCGCGGATCGTCAAGCTCCCCCGGGCGCCCGGGTCGTCGTCGCCGACCTGGTCAGCCACGGCCCCGGCCCCGCAGAATGCTCATCGCGTCGAATTCGCCGTCACGGTGTCCCCCGATGACGTAGCCGATGGCGCCGAGAACCAGCGCGAGCAGAAATCCGGTGAAGCCGCCCGCAGCCGCGGCCACCCCGAGAAGCAGTCCGGCCAGCAGACCGGCGGTTGCGGTGGTCATGAGTTTCCTCCAGTGTCACTATGTGTTCGAAAAGTGTTGTGGTGCAGCGTCGCAAAGCGGCGACGCCGCAGTCGGCGGGTGAGGCGCGACAGCGCGCGCGAGAACCTGGTCCGCCTGGTCACCATGATGGTGGGGCGCTGCTTGGGCGCCGGGCTTGTGGCCTGCAGCGCCGACATCAACGCCTCGGCAGATCCGCCGGCATCAGGATGATGCCGGCGGATTGCCTGGCGGCGCGCGCGACGACCAGCAGCGTCCGACATGGTCAGTCCGCGCCGGACGGTGACGTCATTGCGACCGCTTCCACGGTCACATCCACTGCGGCGCCGGGGAATTCGGCGGCCACGGCCGCTCGCACCGCGGCGGCGGTCTCCCGCACCGGGGTGTCGGCCCACGCGGTGATGTGCACGTCGATAGCACTCTCACCGACACGGATGCCGACCACCCTTCGGCCCGCGAGATGAGTTGCGATCTCACCGAACATCCCGGAGTGCAGATCGGCCACTCCCGGCAAGGCCCGCACGATGGCGTCGATCCTGTCGGCGGGTTCGGGCTGTTCGGCGGCTTCGTCGCGGCCCACTACTCGACCCTGGCGAGCCGACCGTCTGCCGGTTGATCGGGTTCGTCGTCACCGATGTACACGTCGTGCACCGTGATGTCGACCTCGACGACCTCCAGCCCCGTCATGCGCTCGATAGCCGCGATCACGTTGCGGCGGATGCCCGTGGCCAGGTCTGCGATGGAGACGCCGTATTCGGCGACGATGTCGATATCGACCGCTGCCTGCTTCTCGCCGACCTCGACCGAAACACCTTGTGCGTGGTTGACCGTGGCGCCGGGAATACGCTCCCGCAAGGCGCCGACTGCCCGACTCGCGCTGCCGCCCAGGGCATGCACGCCGGAAACCTCCCGTGCGGCCAGGCCGGCGATCTTCGACACCACGGTGTCGGCGATGCTGGTCTTCCCGTGCGTCGTGGTGAGTGGGCCAGGCTGGGTCGCGACCACCGACGTGGCCGGCGAAGCAGCGCTCTGGGTGTTGCTCATCTCTACTCCTTTCGCTGTTGTCATGACTGTTGGTCGGAGCCGACGCGGGAAACCGAATGTGCGAGCGATGTGACCTCACTCACCCACATCTTACTGTAAAGTAAGAACAAGTGTTCACTCAAAGTCGAGCAAGGAGCGCCCATGCCCAACTACCGCCTGATCGTTGTCGGAACCGACGGGTCGGACACCTCTCTACGCGCCGTCGACAAGGCCGCGTCCCTGGCTGCGGAGTCGGACGCCAAGCTGGTGATCGCCTCCGCCTACACCCCGCAGCGGCGCGACTCCGCCGGACCGGACCCCGATCAGCCGCGCCACCCGCGTGACACCCCGGTGGCCGATCTACTCACCGACGCCGCCGACCGAGCGAAGAACGCCGGCGCCCGCGACGTCGACGTCCGCGCGCTGGAGGGCACTCCCGCCGACGCGCTGGTCGACCTCGCCGCCGAACTCGGTGCGGATCTGCTCGTCGTGGGCAGCGTCGGGCTGAACTCCGTGGTGGGGCGTCTCGTCGGCTCCGTGCCGCGCATCGTGCAGCGGCGCGCCGAGACCGAGGTGCTGGTCGTCGAGACCTCGGGGTAACGGCTGCCGCTTCGGCCGCGCGCCGTGTCGCCGCTTCGCGTGGTGGAGGAATTGACGTTCGTCAAGATTGGCGACATCCTGAGAATCAGCCCGGACGGCGCGCGGACACCACCGTCGCGCCAGGACACCCTCCAGCAAAGGCTGCAGCGATGGCGATAGGCGACTACGACGTACTGGCGCGTGCGTCCCGCGTCCTGCGGGCAGTGCCGGAACCGGGGTGGTCGGCGATCGAACAGTCCGTCATCGAAGCCGTCCGGCGAACCCCTCGCGGAGGCTGGCCGATCGCCGTCGTCGACCCGGCGCCCGGGTCCGTCCCGGGCCGCATCCGCGTCAGCGACCTCGTCGTGCGGACTTTGGTCGCGCAGCAGTTGGCCGCCGATCCGGACCTCAAGCTCAGCGACGTCGAGGTCGAGATCGAAGGCGAGAACCTGCGGGCGGTCCGTATCGAGGTCAGTGGACGTTACGGCAGCGACCTGGCCCGAGCGGCCGAACGGGTCCGCGCACTCGCCGAGACCGTCGTCGCGGAGACGACGGGTCAGGACGCAGACGTGACCATCACCGTCATCGACGTCCACCGCTGAACCGCTACTTCCAGCGGTCGAGAATCTCCTTCGACCGCTCGGTCAGCGCCGCCTGCCAGAACGGTCCGAAACTGATGCGCGCCACCCCGAGCGGTCCGTACGACGCCGGATCCGATTGATCGGGGCGCGCGATCGCGTTGACGGGCAACGGCAGCTCGGACGTCAGACGCTTCATGACCTCGGGCGGATGGATTCCGACCGGGTAGAGCACGTCGGCTCCGGCGTCGGCAGCTTCCTTCAGTCGGGCGATCGCCCGATCCACCCGGTCGGCATCGTCGCCGTCCTGCCGCAGGAACAGGTCGGTCCTGGCGTTGACCACCACCCGCACGCCTGCTGCGTCAGCCGCGGCGCGCAGCCCGCCGACCAGTTCGGCGTGCTCGCCGGACGACCGCAGTCTGCCGCCCTCACTGTGCACCGTGTCCTCGATGTTGAGGCCGACGGCGCCCACTGACAGCAAACCTTCGATCAGCCGGTTCGGCGACTCGGCGTATCCCGATTCGATGTCGACCGACACCGGAACGTCCACTGCGGCGGTGATCTGCGCGACGCGGGTCAACACGTCGTCGAAGGTCATGCCTTCGTTGTCGGACTTGCCGACCGAGTCGGCCATCGGATGGCTGCCCACGGTCAGCGCGCTGAACCCGGCGCCCACCGCCAGGTTGGCCGACCACGCGTCCCACACCGTCGGCAGCACCACGGGATCGCCGGGCCGGTGCAGCGCCAGCAGCGCATCGGCACGGGACTTCAGAGACTCATCCATGGCCATGTGTTCCGTCATCTCCGCTCGTCAAAGTGATCTGTCTCACGCTGTCATCGGTGATTTCGCTAGCATCAATTGCGTACTGTGATCCATGACACCCTTCAGCCCAAGGAGGTCGCTTGTCCAGCACCAGCACCACCGAACTCGCCCAGCTTCACGAACTGATCGGAAGCCTCAGGCGATGCGTCACGTCGCTGGCGTCGCGATACGGGGACAGCCCTGCCACCCGGCGCATCGTCAACGACGCTGAACGCATCCTCAACGATATCGATCGTCTCGACATCGATGCCGAGGAGCTGGAACTCGCGCGGGGCGTCAGCCGGCACCATCACGTCGCCGAGCGGATTCCGATCCCGGACACCCAGTACGACACCGATTTCTGGCGCGGTGTCGACGACGAGGGTCTCGGCGGCACACGCTGAGATCGTGTGCCGGCTCTCCTGACACGGGGGAGGCGGCACCCCTCGGGGGACACAACTGCATCGAAAGGTAACTGTGAGCGCACCCACCGCCGACCGCAAAGCGACCGGCGTCTTCTCCCCTGGCCGTGCCCAGATCTCGCAGCGCACGCTTCGGACAGACAACTGGCTGAAGTCCCCCATCCTCACCGACCTGGGGTTCGCCGCGTTCATCATCTACGCGACGGTGCGCGCCTTCCAGCAGGACCACTACTACGTCGCCGACTACCACTACCTGACGCCGTTCTACTCGCCGTGCGTCAGCACCGGGTGCATTCCCGAGGCCTCGCACTTCGGCCAGTTCCTGCCCGACGTGTGGTGGCTGCCCTACGCCGCACTGTCACTGCCGTTCCTGCTGCTGTTCCGGCTGACGTGCTACTACTACCGCGGCGCCTACTACCGCACGGTGTGGCAGTCCCCCACCGCCTGTGCGGTGGCCGAACCGCATAAGAAGTACAGCGGTGAGACGAAATTCCCGCTGATCATCCAGAACACGCACCGGTACTTCTTCTACATCGCCGGCATCATCTCGGTGATCAACACCTACGACGCGATCATCGCGTTCCACTCGCCGTCCGGCTTCGGTTTCGGACTGGGCAACGTGATCCTGCTCGTCAACGTCGTCCTGCTGTGGACGTACACCATCTCGTGCCACTCCTGCAGGCACGTCGCCGGCGGGCGCCTGAAGCACTTCTCGAAACACCCTGTCCGCTACTGGATGTGGACCCAGATCAGCAAGCTCAACGTCCGGCACAAGCAGTACGCCTGGATCACGCTGGGCACCCTGATGTTCACCGACTTCTACATCATGCTGGTCGCCAGCGGAACCATCTCTGATCTGAGATTCATTGGCTGACAAGGTGATTGTCTCCCAGCGAATCGATCAGACGGACAAGTGAGGATCAATGAGTGAACTAGAACGGCACGAGTACGACGTCGTCGTGATCGGTGCCGGAGGCGCGGGACTGCGAGCGGTGATCGAGGCCAGGGAGCGCGGTCTGCGCGTGGCCGTGGTGACGAAATCGCTGTTCGGCAAGGCCCATACCGTGATGGCCGAAGGCGGTTGCGCCGCTGCGATGCGCAACGTCAACACCAAGGACTCGTGGCAGGTGCACTTCGGTGACACCATGCGCGGCGGCAAGTTCCTCAATAACTGGCGCATGGCCGAGCTGCACGCCCAGGAAGCCCCCGACCGCGTGTGGGAACTCGAAACCTACGGCGCGCTGTTCGACCGCACCAAGGACGGCCGGATCAGCCAGCGCAACTTCGGCGGCCACACCTACCCGCGCCTGGCACACGTCGGTGACCGCACCGGCCTGGAGATCATCCGCACGCTGCAGCAGAAGATCGTCTCGCTGCAGCAGGAAGACAAGAAAGAACTCGGCGACTACGACGCCCGCATCCGGGTGTTCCACGAGTGCTCGATCACCGAGATCATCAAAGACGGTGACCGGGTCGCCGGGGCTTTCGGCTACTACCGCGAGACCGGGAAGTTCGTGCTGTTCGAGGCACCCGCGATCGTGCTGGCCACCGGCGGCATCGGTAAGTCGTTCAAGGTGTCGTCGAACTCGTGGGAGTACACCGGCGACGGACACGCCCTGGCGCTGCGTGCCGGTTCGGGCCTGATCAACATGGAGTTCATCCAGTTCCATCCCACGGGCATGGTCTGGCCGCTGTCGGTGAAGGGCATTCTCGTCACCGAAGGCGTGCGCGGCGACGGCGGGGTTCTGAAGAACTCCGAGGGCAAGCGCTTCATGTTCGACTACATCCCCGACGTGTTCAAGGGTCAGTACGCCGAGTCCGAGCAAGAAGCCGACCAGTGGCTCAAGGACAACGACTCCGCGCGCCGCACCCCTGACCTGCTGCCCCGCGACGAGGTGGCCCGCGCCATCAACGAAGAGGTCAAGGCAGGCCGCGGAACCCCGCACGGCGGTGTGTATCTGGACATCGCGTCGCGCATGCCCGCCGAGGAGATCAAGCGCAGGCTGCCCTCGATGTACCACCAGTTCATCGAGCTCGCCGAGGTGGACATCACCAAGGACGAGATGGAGGTCGGCCCGACCTGTCACTACGTGATGGGAGGCATCGAGGTCGATCCAGACAGCGGCCAGGCCGCCACGCCGGGTCTGTTCGCCGCAGGCGAGTGCTCCGGCGGTATGCACGGTTCCAACCGGCTGGGCGGCAACTCGCTGTCCGATCTGCTGGTGTTCGGTCGCCGGGCAGGCCTGGGAGCATCGGATTACGTTCGGGCACTTGGTGATCGACCCTCTGTCTCGGAAGCGGCGCTCGAGCGCGCGGAGGCGTTGGCGCTGTCGCCGTTCGAAGCCAAGGACAACCCCGAGAACCCGTACACCCTGCACGCCGAGCTGCAGGAGTCGATGAACGACCTTGCGGGCATCATCCGCAAGGAGAACGAGCTCGAAGAGGCCCTCGTCAAGATCGACGAGCTGAAGAAGCGCTACGCCAACGTCGCTGTCGAGGGCGGCCGCATCTTCAACCCGGGCTGGCACCTGGCCATCGACTTGCGCAACATGCTCCTCGTCAGCGAGTGCGTGGCCAAGGCCGCGCTGCAGCGCACCGAGAGCCGAGGCGGGCATACCCGCGACGACCATCCGAAGATGGATTCGCACTGGCGCAACAAGCTGTTGGTGTGCCGGACGGTGGACGGTGCCGGTGACGAGCCGGGCGATCCGGTGATCCCCGAAGTCTCGGTGGCGGCGGAGCCCCAGCCGCCGATGCGGCCGGACCTGCTCGCGACGTTCGAACTGTCCGAGCTGGAGAAGTACTACACCGCAGAAGAGTTGCTCGAGCACCCCGAACAGAAGGGCTGATCATGCCTGCATACAACGCCAAGCTTCGGGTCTGGCGCGGCGACGAGGCCGGCGGCGAGCTGAAGGATTTCACCGTCGAGGTGAACGAGGGCGAGGTGGTGCTCGACATCATCCATCGCCTGCAGGCCACACAGACCCCTGACCTCGCGGTCAGGTGGAACTGCAAGGCGGGCAAGTGCGGATCCTGCTCGGCGGAGATCAACGGCCGTCCCCGACTGATGTGCATGACGCGGATGTCGACGTTCGGTGAGGACGAGGTCGTCACCGTCACCCCGCTGCGGACCTTCCCGGTGATGCGCGATCTGGTCACCGACGTGTCCTTCAACTACGAGAAGGCCAGGGAGATCCCGTCGTTCACGCCCCCCAAGGATCTGCAGCCGGGCGAGTACCGGATGGCGCAGGAGGATGTGAACCGGTCACAGGAGTTCCGCAAGTGCATCGAGTGCTTCCTGTGCCAGAACGTGTGCCACGTCAACCGTGACCACGAGGAGAACAAGCTGGCATTCTCCGGCCCTCGCTACCTGATGCGTCAGGCCGAACTGGACATGCACCCGCTGGACACCCACGGCCACCGCGCCGAGCAGGCGCAGGAAGAGAACGGCCTGGGCTTCTGCAACATCACCAAGTGCTGCACCGAGGTCTGCCCCGAGCACATCAAGATCACCGACAACGCGCTGATCCCGATGAAGGAACGGGCCGCCGACCGCAAGTACGACCCGGTGGTGTGGTTGGGCAACAAGCTGTTCCGGCGATGAGCGCTTGCGCGAAGAGCAGATGACGCAGGAAGTAGCCTCGCGAGATGACGGTCGAGCCTGCAGAGTCGCCGGAGGCCCGTGCCGTCGTCCGGTCGTCCAGGACTGAGAACAGCTACGCCGTCGCGGGTTCCATCTCCACGACGGACAGCGCGGTGGTGGCGGGCTCGATAGCCACGAACGGCAGCGCGGTGGTGGCGGGATCCGTCGCCACCGCGGGCAGCGCCGTCGTGGTGGGGTCGGTCGCCACAGCCGGCAGCGCGGCCGTCGCACGGTCGATCGCGACCTCGGGAAGCGCCGCCGTCGCGGGATCGATCGCGACCGCCGGTAGCGCCGCGATCGCGGGCTGCGTCCTGGCCGTCCTGTGCATCGTCTGCCGAGGTTGCCTGGCATGCCTTGCCTGCATCGCGTGCACGAAATGCAAAGCGTGCGTTGGATGTGTCAACTGCGAGGACTGTATCGGCTGCGTCGGCTGTGTGAACTGCACCGGACTGCGTAACGCCGTGGGCCTGCGCGACGTGCACGCCGCCTGATCACGCTGTCCGATCATGCTGGCGACAGTGCGCGACCGGTCAGCGGACTGGAGTAGACGACGTTCGTGGTGATCGGGCCGAGCGTGGCCAGACGGCCGGTGAGACGTTCCAGATCCGACATCGAGCGCGCCAGCACCTTCACGATGAAGCAGTCGTCACCCGTCACGTGGTGGGCCTCGACCACTTCAGGTGTGACGTCCAGCAGATCGTGCAGCGGCTTGTAGTTGCCCGACGGATACGCCAGCCGGACAAACGCCGTGATGGTGTAGCCCAGCGCCGCAGCCGAGACCGTCGCGGTGTAGCCGGTGATCACGCCGAGGTCGACGAGGCGGCGGACGCGGTCGGCCGTGGCGCTCGGAGACAACGTCACCGTCCGCGCCAGATCGGCGGTACTCATCCGGCCGTCGCTCTGCAGCGCCGCCAAGATGACTTCGTCGGTGCGGTCCAGCGCGATCCCGTTGTTGTCCGCCATAGCGGCGATGATCGCACCGAACGAGCTTCGCGGTCGGGCGACCGCGCTAGATTCGCGATCATGACCGCCTTACTGCTCAACCCCAACAACTTCGACCTGCAATGGCTGGACGCGGAGTCGCGGCGCCAGCTCAGCGCGCTGATCCACTGGTTCGAGGAGCGCGGCAAGGCGCGGTTGCTTCGCGACGATCTGGACGGCGCCTGGGTGTCCGACTTCCTGGACTTCGTGAAGCGGGAGAGGTTGTTCGCGACGTTCCTCACCCCGTCGGAGTTCGCCGGTGACGACCCGAACAAGCGGTGGGACACCTCGCGCAACGCCGTGCTCAGCGAGATCCTCGGCTTCTACGGTCTCTCGTACTGGTACGCCGAGCAGGTGACGATCCTGGGCCTCGGCCCGATCTGGCAGAGCGACAACGTGAAGGCCAAGGAGAAGGCCGCCGCCCAACTCGAAGCCGGCGGCGTGATGGCGTTCGGACTCTCCGAGCGTGAGCACGGCGCCGACATCTACAACACCGACCTGCTGCTGACACCTGCCGCCGACGGGGACGCGGAGGGGGTGCTGTTCCGCGCGTCCGGACAGAAGTACTACATCGGCAACGGCAACGTCGCCGGCATGGTGTCGGTCTTCGGACGTCGCACCGATGTGGACGGGGCGGACGGATACGTCTGGTTCGCCGCCGACAGCCAGCATGAGAACTATGAGCTGATCGACAACGTCGTGCACGGTCAGATGTTCGTCAGCAATTTCGCGCTCCACGACTACCCGGTGTACGAGGAGGACATCCTCGCCACCGGGCCCGACGCGTTCTCGGCCGCCCTCAACACCGTCAACGTCGGCAAGTTCAACCTGTGCAGCGGTTCGATCGGGATGTGCGAGCACGCCTTCTACGAGGCGATCAACCACGCCAACAACCGGATCCTGTACGGCAATCCGGTCACCGATTTCCCGCACGTACGCGCCAGCTTCGTCGACGCCTACGCACGACTGATTGCCATGAAGCTGTTCAGTGACCGCGCCATCGACTACTTCCGCAGCGCCGGACCGCAGGATCGCCGGTACCTGCTGTTCAACCCGGTGACGAAGTCGAAGGTCACATCCGAAGGTGAGCGGGTCGTCACGCTGCTGTGGGATGTACTGGCCGCCAAAGGGTTCGAGAAGAACACCTACTTCTATCAGGTGACCCGTCTCATCGGGGCGCTGCCGCGCCTCGAGGGCACCGTTCACGTCAACGTGGCGCAGATCCTGAAGTTCATGCCGAACTACATGTTCAATCCGGCCGACTACCCGCAGATCGGCACCCGCAGCGATCCCGCCGACGACGTCTTCTTCTGGTCGCAGGGCCCGGCGCGCGGGGCGTCGAAGGTGCAGTTCGCCGATTGGGCACCGGTCTACGAAAGGAACGCCGACATCCCCAACGTCGGTGTTTTCTATCAGCAGGTACAGGCCTTCAAGGATCTGCTGGCCACCGCTGCACCCGACGCCGACCAGCAGAGCGACCTCGACTTCGTCCTCGTCGTCGGGCATTTGTTCAGCCTCGTCGTCTACGGGCAGCTCATCCTCGAACAGGCCGAGCTGACAGGCCTGGAGCACGACCTCGTCGACCAGATCTTCGACGTGCAGGTGCGCGACTTCTCGGCGTATGCGGTGGCGCTGCACGGCAAGCCGAGCTCCACGGAGGCACAACAGCAGTGGGCGCTCGCGGCGGTGCGCAAGCCGGCGACCGACCCCGCCCGCTTCGGCCGCGTCTGGGATCAGGTGAAGAGCCTCGACGGCACCTACGAAATGCGGCCCTAGCGGCATAACGCCGTGGAAAGCACGGCCGAGAAGGCGATACGCCGGCGATCAGGCATTCCCCGCCCGACGGCGGCACTGTTCGATGGAGCAATGACCGTGATCGGCGCCCACGCCTTCTTCGCCGCCAAGCTCGCCCATGAGATCGACGCCGCCGACCTGGCCGCGGCCCGATCCTCGGGGAGCGGTCCGATCGTGGTGGACACCCGGTCGGCGGCGGCGTGGGACCAGGGTCATCTGCCAGGCGCACTGCACATCCCCGGCGGTGAACTCTCCGCACGTGCGGCAAGCGAGCTGCCGGACCGTGACGCCGACATCGTCGTCTACTGCTGGGGCCCGGGATGCAACGGCGCCACCAAGGCGGCTTTCACGCTCAGCGGCATGGGTTATCGGCGGGTGCGCGAGCTGATCGGCGGCTTCGAATACTGGGCCCGGGAGGGACTGTCGGTCGCCACGGCGCACGGGCGGACGAGGCGTGCACCGGACAGTCTGACCGCGGTGGCTCCCACCGATTTCACCGCCCGCGTCCAGGCTTGATTCACCACTTCGGGGGTACGCTCCAGGAAGCAGCCAATCACCGACGAAAGGCAGCTCTGATGTCGCTTCGGCAGCCTCATAGCATCAACGACATTCGCACCGCGATCCGCGAACTCAGCACCCGCGCCGACCTCGCCCGCAAAGAGGGCCGCAGCGCCGACGCCGCCGAACTGGACCAACGCGTCACCAAGTATCGCGAGGAACTCGCCGACCGGCCCTGAAGACAGGCGGCTTCGCGAAACCCGCGTGCGTCAGGCGCCGAGCCTGCGAAATGTGCTGCGGTGGAACACGATCGGCGGTACATCTGGATGCACGGTGATGTCGCTGACCCTCAGCACCACGATGGTGTGATCGCCCGCGGGTACCAGCTGTTCGATGCTGCTCTCCAGCCACACGCTGGTGCCGTGGATGAACACCGCGCCACGCTCCGACGACGCCGTCTGCAGCCCGGCGAAGCGGTCGCCGGTCTTGGCCGCCAGCGTGCGCGCGGCGTCGTCATGCGCCTCGCCGAGCACGCTGATGCCGAGGTAAGGCCGGTCCACGAGTTTGGGCCAGGTGGTCGACGAGTTCTGCACGCAGAACGACACCAGCGGCGGATCCAGGGAGACGGGGACGAATGTGCTCGCCGCCAATCCGACACGGGTGCCGTCCACCTCGGCCGCGATCGCAATGACGCCAGAGGGGAAGTGCCCGAACGCCTCCCGCAGTGAGGACGGGCTCAGGTCGGCCGGCTGGGCTTGATCGCCTTTGGTACCGCTCATCGACTCGATCCTCCCACGTGCCCCGGTGCGGCGGCCACGTGGCCATCTTCGCTGGGCCGCATGGATCTGGCCAGCGTCCGGATCAATCGGATCGCAAGCCGGTAACGTGACGCCATCATGTGGTTCCCGCTTCTGGTGATGGCCGTCGCCGTCAGCTTGGAGCCGTTCCGGATCGGCATGACCGTGGTGATGCTGAACCGCCCCCGGCCACTGCTACAGCTGGTCGCGTTTCTCGTCGGGGGCTTCGTCATGGGCACCGTCGTCGGTGTGACGGTGCTGTTCGTGCTGCGGCCCGCACTGGGGAACGCACATTTCACCCTGCCGAAGGTGCAGATCGCCGTGGGTCTGGTCGTGCTCGCCACGGCGGCCCTGGTGGGGGCTGGGTTTCTGGGCGGGGTGCGCGACCGGGAACCGGGCCGATTCCAGACGCGAGCCAAAAAACTGCTCACCGGCCGTTCGCTGTGGACGGCGGGCGCCGCGGGCCTCGGCATCGCTCTGCCGTCGGTGGACTATCTCGCAGCCCTCGCGCTGATCGCCGCGTCAGGAGCCGCGGCGTCCACGCAGTTCGGTGCACTGGTGGCGTTCAACGTGGTGGCGTTCGCACTCGTCGAGATCCCGCTGCTGTGTTACCTGGTGTCCCCGGACCGCACCCGCGCCGTGCTGTCGACGCTCAACGACCGGATCCGTGCGCGGGGCCGCTACGGGGTGTGCGCGCTGATGGCAGTCGTCGGCTGCGTGCTGCTTGCGGTGGGTTTCGCCAGCCTCTAGCGCGGTGCGGCGGTGGGCGGGTTGTTGAGCACGTACTGCAGACCGGCCAGCAACTGCGACACCGGGTCGGCGCCGCCGCCGAAGGCGGCCTGGGTGGCCGGCGCTGTGACCTCGGCGGGGTCGTAGCCGTTCACCGGATCGACGGTGACCGGAGCGGTGGCCGGATTGTCGTTGCGGGAATAGCCGGCATCGACGTAGGGCATCAGCACCTTGTCGAGTTCGATCAGCGTGTTCTTGTCGACCCCGAGGTACTTGAACGGTAGGACGAGCGGAAGATGCTCTTCGGGGATCATGATCGTCGTCGTCTTCGCGCCGCGGGAGTTGACTGTGGTCCTGATGTTCTGCGGCGGCACCATGCTGGGGTTGGTGAACGCGACTGCGGTGTGGCCGGTGGCCAGACCGACGATCGCGTTGGCCACCGACAGCCAGTTGTCCGGCCGGTCCGGCCAGTCGGCGATGCTGTCGTAGGCGGACACGAATTGGTAAGTGTCGTACTGACTTTCAACCGGCGCAGGAATCCGGTAGTCGAGGGAGGGGACGACGCTCCCGACCGGGAAGTTCTGCGTCAGGAAGCTCTCCCCGAACGCGTGCTTGCCGACGGGATTACCGTACGTGGCAAAGCTCAGCTGATCCGGCGGCGGCGCGGCGGGGTCGTAAGCGAGACGCGCCTGGACGTCGTCGAGCACGGATGCGCCCTCGGACAATCCGATCGCCGTGCCGGGGCCCCCTTCGCGGATCGCCGCGATGAGATTGGGACCGCCGACGTCGATGGACTCGCCGTAACTGGGACCGTCGAGCCCGAGACCGGGCACCACACGGTCCCCGAAGGCGCCGATCCCGGGGAACAACCGCTCCAGCGTGTGGCCTTGAACCTGGCCCGCCGGGTAGTCCACGATCTGGCGGTCCAGGCCGGGGAACCAGTCCGCACCGGTGCGCATGATGTACTCGTCGTACGGGATGCCGAGCACGTGCGCGCCGCCGAGCGCGTAGCCCTTACCCGGCGTCCCCCACGGCGTCGGACCACCCGCACCGGTTCCGGGAGGCGGCGGGGGCGGCTCGTCGGCCGTGGCGATCCCGAAACCGAAACAGCCTGTCGCACCGATGGTTACCGCGGCGGCCGCCGCAGCGAACTCTCTGCGCATCACTTGACCCTACCTGTCTCAGGCGTCCAACCGGGTGAACTGATCCTGCCGGTACTGCTCGACGCACGCGGCGCGACGGATCTTGCCGCTCGTCGTCGTCGGGATGGATCCGGGCGGCACCAGCACCAGATCTCCGACGTTCAGCCCGTGGGCATTGGAAATCGCGGACGTGACGTCGCTCTTGACCTCGGTGAGCCAGTGCAGCGCATCTCCGTTCAGTTCGGGGCGCTTCTTCAGCTCGATGACGGTGACCAGGTTCTCGGTGCTGTTCACCGGGACCGAGATCGCCGCGACCCGCCCGCGGGTGATCTCCTGCACCGTCGCCTCGATGTCCTCGGGGTGGTGATTGCGGCCGCGGATGATCAGCAGGTCCTTGATGCGACCGACGACGAACAACCCGCCGTCGTGGATGAAGCCCAGGTCACCGGTCCGCAGCCAGGGACCGTCCGGCGTGCCTGGCGACGGCTCGGAGATTGTCGCGCCGAAGCACTGCTGCTCCTCTTCGGGTCTGGCCCAGTAGCCGGTCGAGACGTTGTCGCCGTGCACCCAGATCTCGCCGATCACGTCCGGCGCGCACTCGCGTTCGGTGTCGACGTCGACGATGCGCACCACGGGTGACTGCGGCAGACGGTAGCTCACCAGCGCGGTACCGGTTCCGGCCGCGCACGGCTGGGCGCGGCCCTCCGACAGCCCGTCGGAATCGAACCGCACGACGCGGCTGTCGGATGAAGTGGAATCGTGCCAGGTGCAGCTGGCCACGAACACTGTCGCCTCGGCGAGGCCGTACGACGGCCGCAGCATGTGGTCACGGAAGTTGAAGTGCGCGAAGCGGTCTGTGAAACGCTCCAAGGTGGCCGGCTCGACACGCTCGGCGCCGTTGATGATGCCCCGCACCCCGCCGAGATCGAGTCCTTCGAGGTCGCTGTCCTTGGTCTTGCGGGTGGCCAGGTCAAACGCGAAGTTGGGCGCACCCGAGAACGCGTTCGGGTTCTCGGCCAGCGCCCGCACCCACCGCGACGGCTTCTCCAGGAACGCCACCGGGCTCGTCAGCTCGGCGCGATAGCCCCCGAGGATCGGTGCGCAGACGCCCAGCACCAGACCCATGTCGTGGTAGAAGGGCAGCCACGACACGATGGTCAGATCGGCGGTCGAGGTGACGGGTGGGCCCGCGAACAGACTGCGCATCAACTGCTCGAAGTTCACCTGCAGATTCCGGTGGGTGATCTCGACGCCGGTGGGCAGCCTCGTCGAGCCCGAGCTGTACTGCAGGTAGGCGATGGGCGGAAGCTCGGCGAGCTCCAGGTTCGGGGCGCCTTCGCCATCGAGGTCCAGCGCGTCGATCTCGACGATCTTGGGCGCGGTGTCCATCGGTGACTGGTCGACCCAGTCGACGACGTCCGCCGCGACTGATGAGGTCGTCAGCACGACCGAGGGCTTCGTGTCGGCGAACACCGCGCTCACCCGGTCGTGGCTGGAGCCGCGGTGCGGCAATGGCAGCGGTACCGCGACGAGCCCCGCCTGCATCGATCCGAGGAACGCCAGGATGTACTCCAGGCCCTGAGGAGCCAGGATCACCGCCGTACTGCCCGCGGATCCATGGAGGCTGAGCTCGCGCGCCACGTTCATCGTCCGGCGTGACAGCTGCGCCCACGTCAGGCTTTCGCGCACGCCCGACGGATCGTCGAGGTAATCGGTGAAGGTGAACGCGACATCGCCGGGGCGCATGCTGGCACGACCATGCAACATCGACAGAATCGAAGACTGGGATGCAGGCGTCAAAGCAGGTCCGTAACAACTCGTGGAATCCGGCGGTGCAGGGTTGTTTCGGTAACTGTGCGCCCCGCCCCGGTTGGTAGTTTCACATAGATCACGTGCTGGCGCTAACCCCGAGTCGTTGCTCCTGCGGCGGGTTCACCTTCGACGGCCACCAGTTCGCTCGTCCGACCAGTGTGGCGATCGCGGGCACGGTGATGGTGCGAACCACAAAGGTGTCCAGCAGTATGCCGACACCGATCACGAAACCGCCCTGGATCACGATGCCGATGCTGGAGAACAGCAGGCCGCTCATCGACGCGGCGAAGATCAAGCCGGCGGCGGTGATCACGCCGCCCGTGGAGCTCAGCGTGCGGATGATGCCGTAGCGGATGCTGCGCGGGGACTCGTCGCGCATCCGCGACACGAACAGCATGTTGTAGTCGGCGCCGACCGCGACGAGCACCACGAAGGCCAGCGGCGCCACACTCCAGTGCAGTTCCTGTCCGAGAAGGAACTGGAACGTCAGCACCCCGATCCCGATGGCGGCGAAATATGACAGCACCACCGAGCCGACGAGGTACAGCGGGGCAATCACCGACCGGAGCAGCACCATCAGTGTCAGCAGTACGACGATCAGCGTCGCGGCGATGATGAAGCGGATGTCGCGCTCGTAGTAGTCGCGGGTGTCGCGCAGCGCCGCCGGGAAGCCGCCCATCGAGATCGTCGCGTCCGACAGAGCCGTATTCGGTTGCGCACCCCGCGCGACGTCACTTATCGTGTTGACCTGATCCATCGCCTCGGAGCTGAACGGGTTGAGTTTCGTCTGGACCAGGTAGCGCACCGAGTGGCCGTCGGGCGAGATATAGGCCGCAGCGGCCTTCTGGAATTCGACGGCATTGAGCACCTCGGCCGGAATGCTGAAGCCGGCCATATTCGAGCTCGACGCGTCGTTGCGCATGGTCAGCAGGAAGGCGGCGGCCTGGTCCAGCCCGTCGGCCATCACCTTGATCTGCGCAACCAGTTCGTCGACCCCGCCTGCCACCTGACGGCTCCCGTCGGCGAGTCGGTCGGCGCCGTCCTGCAGATCGTCGAGGCCCGACCGCGCGCCGGCCGGAGTGTCCAGCCCCATCGCCGAGATCGCTTTCGTCAGCTTGGCCATCGCGGCGTTGAGCTGGTTCACGGTGGAGGTGAGGCTCTGTCTGTCGTCGACTCCCTGCAGTTGCCCGGCCAGCGTGTTGATCTCGTCGACCCGTCCCTCGTCGCGCGCGGCGACGAGCTTCTCGAACTGCATCCGGGTGTCGACGCACGACGGGTTGGCATCGCACACGCGGTTGCCCTGCAGGGCGGTCAGGACCGGGCCGATCCAGGCGAACATGTCTTTGACCGCGCGGAAGTTCAGCCCCATGGACAAACCGAGTCTGTTGACGCTGTCGACGAGCTTGGCGGCGGTGGCGACGTCGCGCACCAGTTTGTCGCCGCCGTACTCGGTGCGGACCGACGAGAACGTGTCGATGAGGCCGGCCAAGGTCGGCGCGATCTCGTTGACCTGCGCGCGGACGTCGCCGAGGCTGTCTGCCAGGGTGTCGGCGCCCTCGGCGAGGGTGTTGAGGTCGCCGCGGCGTTCCCCGATCTGGGCGGAACCGGCGGCGAGCCGGTCGCCGACGATGCCCGCCTGGAACGTGGCGCGGAACTCCGGCGGCACCTCGCCGAGCGGGCGGGTGATGCCGCTGATCAGGGAGACGTCGGGCAGCTGTGCGATGCGCGACGCCATCTGCTCCAGATCCGCCAGCGCCTGCGGGGTGCGCAGATCGTGCGGCGACTGGATGAGGATGTACTGCGGAATCGACTGGCTGATCGGGAAGTGCTTCTCCATCGCCGCGTAACCCACCGAACTCGGCGCCGACGGGTCGACCACCTTGCGGTCGTCGTAGTTGAACCGCGCGAATATCGCGCAACCGGCCAACAGGACCAGCACGAGCACACTGGCGACCAGATGCGGCACGGGCCTGCGAACGATGCGGATGCCGGACCGCCGCCAGAACCGGGCGGTGAGTTCGCGTCGGGGTTTGATCCAGCCGCGAGGGCCCGCCAGCACCAGGATCGCGGGCAGCAGCGTCACCCCGGCCAGGTAGGCGACGCCGATGCCGATCGCCGCGGACACCCCGATGGTCCGGAAGACACCCATCTGGGCGAAGTTCATGACCAGGAACGTGATGCCGACGGTGAGCGCGGACGCAGTGATCACCTTGCCGATGGAGATCATCGCCGCTCTGACGGCACGGTCGGGATCGTCGCCCGCTCGCACATAGTCGTGGTAGCGGCTGATCAGGAAGACGGCGTAGTCAGTGCCGGCGCCGGCCATGATCGCGCTGAGGAAGACGACGGACTGATTGGAAACGCCCGCACCGGTGAGCTGTGAATAGGCCGCTACCAGGCCCTGGGCGATGAGCAGCGACGACCCGATGGTCACCAGCGGCAGCAGCATCGTCACGATGCTGCGGTACACGACGAACAGCACCAGCAGGACCATGACGGCGATCGCGGCCTCGATCGGAAGACGATCCTGTTCACCGGCGACGGTCAGGTCGGCCGCGGTCGCGGCCGGACCGGTGACGTACACGTCGAGGTTGCGGCCCGCCGAGTCGTCGGGCACCTGATGCTTGACGATGTCCGCGACACGGTTGAACGCCTCGAAGGCCCGGGGGGTGCCCAGCTCCCCCACCAGCCCGACCGGCAGCACCCAGGTGGTCTTGTCCTCGCTGGTCAGGAATTGCCGCAACTGCGGGGTGCTGACGAAGTCCTGCACCGACACGACGTCGGCGACGTCGTCACGCACGGCGTCCACCACCTCGCGGTAGGTGGCTTCGTCGGCGGGTTCGAGCCCCGCCTCGTTGATGAAGGCGACGACGAGGAGGTTGTCGGCGCCGGGTTCGTCGAACGCCTCGGCCATTTTCTTGGCCGTCACGGTCGACGGTGCGTCCCCGGGCAGGATGACCAGCGGATGCTTGGCGGCCATCTCACCAAGGGAGGGAACGGTCAGCGGCAGCGCGACCGCCATCGCGATCCACACGCCGATGACGGCCCAGGGCCATCTGACCACAAGATCGGCCAGCCGTCTCATCGCCTCACCCCCCGCCCGCACACTGCGCGCCGCAAGAAACCAACTCCTGCGAATTGCACCACGCTACGCGACGCGACCCCACGTCCCGCTGTCCGCGACGGATACGCACACGGACTTCATTGCCTGCATGTAGCGCTGCACCGACTTCTTCGCAATCGGATTGTCGGGGTGCATGATCGCCATCACCGTGCCCTCGCCGTACCGGAAAATGTAGATCGTGAGCTGGTAGGAAAAGCGACCATCCGGATAGATGCCGATATTGTTCGCCAGGCCCATTTCGCCCGCCGCAAGAATGGCATTCAGCGGGGCGGCGCCGCCGTGCAGGAAATTGGTGACCGGGAAGTTCGGCCGCGGCCAATTCAGCGACGGCTCCAATTCCAGCACCCGGTAATACGGCACCTTCGCCATGTTCAGACCGGAATCGAAAGCGGCCTGGGCCGCACCGGCGGCTTCGGCGAAGGTCACCGCTCCGATCGGAACGGTGATCGGGATCAGGCCGGTGAACCAGCCCTGCGTCATGAAGTTGTCGGACGCGGTGCGCGAATCCCTGGGCGTGAGGCCGTAGAACGTCAGTGCGCCGGTCAACTCGTGTTCGACCTGGGCAAGGCATGCGAAGAGCCCCCCGACGAAGCGCGCTCCCGCGCCCGAGGCAGCCGATTCGAAGCGCTCCGTCTGCGGAACGTCCAACAGGACTACGGAGGTCATTGTGCTGGTGGTGGACTCCGACGGGTTGCCCAACGGCAGCGGGAATTCCGGGAATCCGTTGTCGTTCTCCTCGGCGAAATCGATCCACGTCCTCACGCCGGGCGAATCCACGGTCAACTGGGAGGTGTACTCCCGCTCGCGGATGCAGAAATCGTCGAAGCTTCCGGCCTCGGGAAGTACCAGCGCTTCGCCGCCGCTGCTGAGCGCGGAATACATTCCGTTGGCTTCCATCATCGTGGTGCCGATCAGCGTCGCGTCGCCGTGTACGTGATCCATCGCGGCAAAAAAGGCGAAATAGCCGTCGTTCTGAATGATCCCGAATGTGAAGCAGCCCCATTCCAACGGATTCGGGATGTTCACCACGTGGGCGCGAATCTCGTCGACGGTCATGGTGCCGTGGTCGATCGGGACGAACGTGATGTCATCGGGGTCTTCCAGCGCGCGCCGGATGAACTGTCCATCGGCGGTCCGCTCGAACCAGCTACGGAAGGTGTCGTGCCGCCGCAGGTAGGCATTGACAGCGTGATCCATCGCGGCGACGTCGCACTCGCCCGCCACCTCACAGCTCGCGATGATCTGCCGGGAGAAGGTCCTACCTGACTCATTTCGTTCAAAATAGTTACGCAGGTGCTGGCCCTGCATATAGCTGATCGGCACCGTGCTGACCGGCGCCTGCCTGGCTTTCTCGATGGACGCGGCCGTCGGATGCCACGAGGTGACCGACCCCGAACTCAGCGACCATTCCTCAAGTGCGCCAACCGTTATCTTCCCGATGCGCAATACTGGGTCCCCCTGGTCCTTTTGCTTGGATCGGCTCCGGCCACCGCACTGTCGCTCGTCGCCGGATAAACATACCGAATACTGCGCCGAGGACGTCCGGCTAATCGGAGAGCCCTGGACTGCGGCACCACCCGGTCACGGGGCACAGTGACATAGGATCCGTCCACATTCGGTCGTGGGGGGTCACATTGATCGCCGGGGGGAGCACAGCCACATGACACCTGTCGAGGGGACCGACGAGTCGGCTCCACGCTTCGCGATCGTGGGATACGCGGGGCGTTTCCCGGGTGCCCGGAACACCGATGAGTTCTGGGACGTGCTGCGGGAGGGACGCGACGCGATCTCCGAGGTCCCCGCCGACCGCTGGGACGTCGAGGAGTTCTTCGACCCCCAGCCCGGGACACCCGGCAAGGTCGCCACCCGCCGCGCGGGCTTCGTCGAAGACGTGACCGGGTTCGACGCACCGTTCTTCGGCATGTCCACCCGCGAAGTTCGCCTGATGGACCCGCAGCACCGGATCCTGCTGGAGACGGCGTGGCGGGCGATCGAGCATTCGGGCACGGCCCCGACATCGCTGGCCGACAGCAATACCGGCGTCTTCATCGGTCTGGCCACCCACGACTACCTGGGAATGGCCTCCGATGAGCTGACCTACCCCGAGATCGAGGCCTACATGGCCATCGGAACATCGAGCGCCGCTGCCGCCGGCCGCATCAGCTACCGGTTGGGGCTGCAGGGTCCCGCGGTAGCCGTCGACACGGCGTGCAGCTCCTCACTGGTGGCGATACACCAGGCGTGCCAGGCCCTTCAGCTGGGTGAATGCGACCTGGCGCTGGCCGGCGGCGCGAACGTCATCCTGACCCCGGCGACCATGATCACCTTCTCCAACGCGCAGATGCTCTCGCCGGACGGCCGCTGCAAGACGTTCGACGCGGCCGCCGACGGCTACGTGCGTGGCGAGGGCTGCGGCGTCATCGTCGTCAAGCGGTTGGAGGACGCGCTGCGCGACGGCGACCGCATCCGGGCCGTGATCCGCGGCAGCGCGATCAACCAGGACGGCGCGTCGGGCGGCCTGACGGTGCCCAACGGTGTCGCTCAGCAGCGGGTCATCTCCGACGCGCTGAAGCGGGCCGGCCTCCAACCCCGCGACGTCAGCTACCTGGAGGCGCACGGCACCGGAACCTCGCTCGGCGATCCGATCGAGGCGCAGGCGGCAGGCGAGGTCCTGGGCGCCGGACGCGATCCCGGTCAGCCGCTGCTGATCGGCTCGGCCAAGACCAACATCGGCCACCTGGAGGCGGCTGCGGGAATCGCCGGCGTGATCAAGGTGATCCTGTCGCTCGAGCACGAGACGCTGCCCAAGCATCTGCACTTCGAGAATCCGTCGCCGCACATTCCCTGGGATCGGCTGGCCGTCGAGGTCGTCACCGAAACCACCCCGTGGGAGCGCAACGCCCGGCCGCGCGTCGCCGGGGTCAGCTCGTTCGGCTTCGCCGGGACCAATGCGCACGTCATCCTCGAGGAGGCGCCCGAGACGGCCCCCGCCGAGCAGGCTGAGCCGCAGGGCTTCAGCGTCGTGCCGCTATCGGCGCGCACCCCCGCCGCTCTGGCGCAGATCGCCGACGGGTACCGCAGCTGGCTCGACACCCACCCCGAAGCGACGCTGGCCGATCTGGCCTACACCGCGGGAGCGGGCCGGGCACATCTGGAGCACCGCGCCGCGCTGGTGGTCGACTCGCGAGACTCCGCCGTCGAGCTTCTGGGCGCGCTCGCCGACGACCGCCCGGCGCCCGGTCTGGTCCGCGGCGAATCCCACGACGTACCAAAGACAGCGTGGCTGTTCACCGGTCAGGGCAGCCAGTACCCGGGCATGGCGCGCGAGCTGTTCGACACTGAGCCGGTGTTCGCCGCAACCCTGCGCCGGTGCGCGGACGCAGTCGCCGGAGTACTCGAAAAGCCTTTGCTGGAAGTCATTTTCGACGAGGCTTGGGCAGAGACGTTGCGCCACACCGCCTACGCCCAGCCCGCATTGTTCGCAGTCGAGATGGGTCTGGCGCATCTGTGGCAGTCATGGGGCTTCGAGCCAGACGTGGTGCTGGGCCACAGCGTCGGCCAGTACTCGGCGGCCTGCGTCGCAGGGGTTTTCAGCCTCGAAGACGGCATGCTGCTGATGGCCGAGCGCGGACGCCTCTTCGGCAGCCTGCCCCCGGGTGGCCGAATGGTCGCAGTGTTCGCCCCCGCCGAGCGTGTGGAACGTCTCACCGACGAGTACCCGACCTTGTCGGTCGCCGCCTACAACGGCGCCAGCACCGTATTGTCAGGGCCCGCAGGGGATCTCGAGCAGGCCGTCGGCGTGCTGTCATCGGACGGCGCCCGGTGCGACTGGCTGGAGACCAGCCACGCATTCCATTCAGCGCTGCTCGATCCGATCCTCGACCAATTCGAGGCCTACGCTGCCAACTTCAATTTCTCTGCGCCGCAGAAGATCCTGATCGACAACCGCACCGGCGAGGCACTCGGCAGGAGCGTCAGGCTCGACGGGCCCTACTGGCGCAGGCATGCGCGCCAGCCCGTGCAGTTCGCCAAGAGCGTGGACACCCTCGCCGGCATGAACTGCAAGGTCCTGGTCGAGATCGGCCCGCAGCCGGTGCTGACCGCAGCGGCTCTACGGGCGTGGCCCGATGTCGCGACCACACCGCGCGCGATCGCGTCGCTTCGTCGAAACACCGCAGACCACCGGCAGATCATCGAGGCCGTCGCCGACGCCTACATTCTGGGCCACGAGCCGGATTTCGCCGCCTTCCGCCGTGCCAACGCCCGCAAGCTCGACCTGCCCACCTACCCGTTCGAGCATCGCCAGTACTGGTTCAACGACAGTCAGAACAAGCAGGCGCAACCGCAGGCGCGAGGCCCGCAGACCGAGACGGTCCGCCTTCTTGAGGACGGACGCATCGAGGAGCTCGCCGCCCTCCTCGGCGGCACCGAGGGCGACAAGCAGACCCTCGATGTGCTGAGCAGGCTTGCCGCACAACATAATCAGCAGCGATCGTCGCAGTCGGTCGCCGATGACCGCTACGAGTTCGGTTGGCAGAAGTCGGCAACGCCCGCGACGGCCGCGGAGACCAGCTCGTGGATTCTGGTCGGCGATGACACTGACTCGCTGCAGCCCCTGACCGATGTGCTGACCGCGCGTGGACTGCGGTACCGGATCCTGGGACAGCCGGTCTCCGACACCGACGAAGAGAAGTTCGCCGACACGTTGCGTGCAGCAGCTGGTGAGGATTCGTCGCTGCGCATCGTCGACGTCGCGGCCCTCGACGGCCGGACCGCCCCGTCCATGCAGGCGCTGCTGCGGATGCAGCATCGCGTCCTGGGGGGAGCCCGGCGCCTGCTGCGTGCCGCGCTCGCGGCCGAACTGCGAAGCCCGGTGTGGGTGGTCACGAGGGGCGCCCAACGAGTCACCGACACCGATTCGGTGTCGCCGGATCAGAGCTGCCTGTGGGGGTTCGGGCGCGCAGCAGCACTGGAATTTCCACAACTGTGGGGCGGGCTGGCGGACCTTTCCGCGGGCACCGCGGACGAATGGTCCCGGCTCGTCGACCGGATCGCCGCACCGCTCGACTCCTCGACCCGGGAAGACCAGCTAGCGCTGCGCGATCAGACCGTCTACGTTCCCCGCCTGGTCCGCCGGCCGGCACAGTCTGCCGCCACTCCGCTGCACTTGCGCGGTGACGCAAGCTATCTCGTGACCGGGGGGTTGGGATCGATCGGGCTGGAGATCGCCGGGCACCTGGCCGCCAACGGCGCCAGGCACCTGGTGCTGACCAGCCGTCGCACCCCCGGCGAGGCAGCCCAGCAGCGCATCGACATGCTGGCCGCACAGCACGGCTGCCAGATCAGGGTCGTCACTGCCGACGTCGCCGACGCGCACCAGGTCGCACGACTGCTGACCACCATCGCCGCCGAACTGCCGCCGCTGGCGGGCATCGTCCACGCCGCGGGCGAGATCGGCACCACAGCGCTCAGCAGTCTCGATGACGCGGAGGTGGATCGCGTCTTCGCCGGAAAGGTTTGGGGTGCATGGCATCTCAGTGAGGCGCTGGCGACGTCGAACGCTGACGTCAAACTCGACTTCTTCCTCAGCACCTCGTCGATCGCCTCGGTGTGGGGCGGATACGGGCAGACCGCCTACGGCGCCGCCAACGCATTCCTCGACGCTTTGGCCTGGCGCCAGCGCGAACAGGGCATCGCCGGGATCAGCGTGAACTTCGGTCCCTGGTCGACGGGCATGGCGGACGCGGAATCGCGTGCGCGTCTCGAGCAGCGCGGTATCAAGACACTCTCGCCCACCGATGCGCTGGCCGGCATGGCCGATGTGGCGGCATCGGCCGGGGCGCAAGGTGTCGTCGCCAAAGTCGACTGGTCGCGCTTCCTGCCCCTGTACCAGCAGGCGGGGCGCCGGTCCTTCCTCGCCGAACTCGAGCGCGAGGTACCCGGACAGCTGACGACGGAGGCGCCCGCGACGCGTTCGGGCAAGACCGCGCTGGTGGAGCGCCTCACCAATGCGCCTGTGCAGCAACGCCGAAAGCTGCTGATCGACTACCTGCGCAATGTGGTGGCCGAGGTGACCCGTGTCGACGCCGTCGAGATCCGTGAGGACGCCGGGTTCTTCGATCTCGGCATGGATTCGCTGATGGCCGTGGAGTTGCGGCGTCACCTCGAGCAGGGCGTGGGCGCCGAGATTCCGGTGACGCTGGCGATGGATCATCCCCGGCTCTCGGATGTCGCCGACTATCTGCTGGGCGAGGTGCTCGGACTCAGCGAGGCCGCCGCTGCGCCCCGACTCACGTCGGCGGTGACGACGCACACCGACGAACCGATCGCCATCGTCGCGGTGTCCTGCCGCTTCCCCGGCGCCCCCGATCCGGAGGCGTTCTGGGACGTGCTGGCCGGCGGTGTCGACGCCATCCGGGAGGTTCCGGAGGACCGGTTCGACATCGACGAGTTCTACGATCCCGACCCGGATTCTCCGGGCAAGACGTACACCAGGTTCGGCGGATTCCTGGACGGCATCGACGGTTTCGATCCCGAGTTCTTCGGCATCTCCCCGCGCGAAGCGGTCTGGATCGAGCCGCAGCAGCGGTTGATGCTGGAGACGGTGTGGGAGGGCCTGGAAAGGGCCGGATACTCGCCGGCGGCGTTGCGCGGCAGCCGCACCGGTGTATTCGTCGGTGTCGCCGCCAACGAATACGCCCACCTGCTCTCGTCCGAGCCTATCGACAAGATCGAGCCGCACTTCATCACCGGTAATGCGCTCAACGCCATCTCGGGACGGGTCGCGTTCGCGCTCGGCTTCGAAGGTCCGGCCGTGGCCATCGACACCGCGTGCAGTTCGGCACTGGTCGCCGTGCATCAAGCCTGCCTGGCGCTGCGGGCCGACGACTGCGACATGGCACTGGCCGGCGGCGTGAACGTCCTGCTGAGCCCGGTCACCGTGGTCGCGGCCTCGCGCGCCCGCATGCTTTCTCCCGTCGGGCGATGCAAGACCTTCGACGCCACGGCCGACGGCTACGTACGCAGTGAGGGCTGCGGCGTTCTGGTCCTCAAGCGATTGAGCGACGCCCAGCGCGACGGGGACCAGATCCGCGCGGTTATCGCCGGCAGCGCGGTCAACCAGGACGGCGCGTCCAGCGGTTTGACGGTGCCGAATGGCGGTGCGCAGCAACGTCTCATCACGTCGGTGCTGGCCCGCGCCGGGCTGTCGGGCGGCGACGTCGACTACCTGGAGGCGCACGGAACGGGCACACCGCTGGGTGATCCGATCGAGGTGCAGGCGGCGGCCGCCGCCTATGGCGGGTCCCGAGTTCCCGACCGGCCCCTGCTGATGGGATCGGTGAAGACCAACATCGGCCACACCGAGTCCGCTTCCGGCGCTGCGGGTCTGATCAAGGTCGTGCTCTCGTTGCAGCACGGCGTGCTGCCCAAGAGCCTGCACTTCGACACCCCGTCGCCGCACATCCCGTGGGATTCGCTACCGGTGCGGGTGGTCGACGAGGCGGTCGCCTGGGATGCAAACGGCAGGCCCAGGCGTGCCGGGGTGAGCTCTTTCGGGTTCACCGGCACCAACGCCCATGTGTTGATCGAGGAAGCGCCCGCGGTTCCGTCTGCGGCCGACGAGACCGCTGTCGAGATCATCGATGACGCTGTTTCGGAATCAGATTCGGAACCCGCGGAGGAGCAGGTGAGCGTGCTGCCGTTGTCCGCGCGGTCACCCGAGGCGCTCGCTGCGCTGGCCCGTAGGTACGAGTCATGGCTCGCCGCGAATCCCGACGTCGACCTCGCCAGCCTGTGCCTGACCGCCGGCACCGGCCGATCGCACTTCGACCATCGAGCCGCGCTGGTGGTCGATTCGGTGCAGACGGCGCGCGACGGCCTCGCCGAACTGGCCGAGAACCGGCTGCGGCCCGGTGTCGTGCGCGGTGAGACCGCCCACCACCCGACCACGGCGTGGCTGTTCACGGGGCAGGGCAGCCAGTATCCAGGGATGGCGCGCGAGTTGTTCGAGACGGAGCCAGTTTTCGCCGATACTGTGACCCGTTGCGCGGACGCCGTCGCCGACATCGTCACCCGCCCGCTGCTGGAGGTGATGTTCGCCACCGATCGGGCAACCTCAGAGTTGTTGCGGCACACGTCCTTTGCGCAGCCGGCGTTGTTTGCGGTGGAGATGGGCCTGGCCCGGCTGTGGCAGTCGTGGGGCATCGAGCCCGATGTGGTGCTCGGGCACAGCGTGGGCCAGTATGCGGCGGCATGTGTGGCCGGGGTGTTCAGCGTCGAAGACGGTGCCCGGCTGATGGCCGAGCGAGGACGGCTGTTCGGCAGCCTTCCCGAGGGTGGGCGCATGGTCGCGGTGTTCTCCGACGCCAAGCACGTCGAGAACCTCGCGGGCGAGTTCCCGCGGGTGTCGGTTGCCGCATATAACGGGCCCAACACCGTGCTGTCGGGTCCGGGCGAGGATCTGGAGCAGATCGTCGAACGGTTCGGCGGCGAAGGCATCCGCTGCACCTGGCTGCAGACCAGCCACGCGTTCCACTCGGAGTTGCTCGACCCGGTGCTCGACGACTTCGAGTCATACGCGGCGCAACTAGAATTCGCGGTCCCGACGATGCCACTGGTCTGTAACCGCACCGGGGCCGTGCTGACCGCACAGTCGCCGCTTGACGCGCAGTACTGGCGGCGGCATTCTCGTCAGCCCGTGCAATTCGCGGAGAGTGTGCGCACCGTCGCGGCATTGGGCTGCTCGGTGTTGATGGAGATCGGCCCGCAGCCGGTGTTGACGGGTGCCGCGGCGCAGGTTTGGCCGGAGCATCTGCCCCCGCCTCGGGCGATCGCGTCCCTGCGCAAGAGCGTCAGCGACCGGCGACAGATCGCCGACGCGTTGGCGGCGGCCTACGTCGGCGGGCACCGGCCCGATTTCGCTGCGCTGCACCGGCAGCCCGGTCTTCGGTTGGAATTGCCGACCTATCCGTTCCAGCGGCGTCGCTTCTGGCCGAAGACCTCGGGAATCGCTCTCGACGGGCCGGTCGGCTCCGGAATCCTGGGAAGCGCCAAGGATCTCGCGTCCGGCGATTCGGTCTACACCAGCAGGCTGTCGGTCAAGTCGCAGCCGTGGCTTTCCGATCACGTCATCTACGGCACCGTCGTGGTGCCCGGGGCGACGTACGCCGCGATGGCGCTGACCGCGGTCGGCACCCCGGCGCATGCGAAGGAGGTGTTCTTCTACGAGCCGATCATCCTGCCCGAGAAGAGTTCCCGCGAGGTTCAGCTGACCCTGCATCCGCTGGAGAGCACCCAGTGGAAGTTCCAGGTGCACAGTCGCCCGTACGGCGAGAGTGGTGCCGAGTGGGCGCTCAATGCCGAGGGCACGGTGGTAGCCGGCGCCGAGGATCATCCTGAGCCGGAAGACTCCGAGCCGGTCGACGATGTCCTCGAACGGCTGAACCGCATGCGTCCACAGGAGTTGTTCGAGACGTTCGCCGATCTGGAGTTGGCGTGGGGGCCGACCTGGTCGGGATCGCTGAAGTCGTTGTGGCTTGGCGACGGTGAAGCGGTCGGCGACATCCTGGTCGGCCCCGAGCTCGCCGAGCAGCTGGGCACCGAGCCGATGCACCCGGTGCTGATGGACCTGTGTACCGGTGTGGCGTTCCCGGCGTTCCCGGCGCTGCTGGCCGCCGAGCAGGGTGTCAACGATCTGTTCTTGCCGTTGCGGTACGGGCAGGTGTCGCTGCGGGAGAAGATGCCGCGCCGCTTCTATTGCCGCGCCAAGTGGCATGAGAGCGCCCTCGACAGCGAGACCCAGGTGTTCGACCTGGACTTCCTGGATCGAGATGGGCAGCGACTGGGCGGGATTCGAGAGTTCACCGTCAAACGCGCACCCCGTGAGGCCCTGTTGCGCGGACTGGGCGGCGACGCCACCCGGCTGCTGTACACGCTGGGATGGCACGAGGTCCCACCCACGCCCGCCGACGGCGCCACCGTGCACGGCACCTGGCTCGTCGCCGGGTTCGACGAGCTCGCGAGCCTGGTGCCCGGCTGCATTCCGGTCGACCGCACCACGAATCCGGAGCTGCTCGGAAAGCTGCTCGCAGACGCCAAGGAACGCGGTGTGCCGTTCTCCGGAGTGGTCTGGCATCCCAGCCCACCGGCGACAGACGAGTTCACGACAGACGTCGCCGCACGGATCGAAGGCGAGATCGCCCACCTGCTCAGCGCCGTGCACACCGTGCAGGGCGGCAGTGTCACGTTGCCCGGCGGGCTGTGGATCGTCACCGAGCGGGCTGTGGCGACCGAGTCCGGCGAGCCCGTCGACCCGGTGCAGGCTGCGCTGTGGGGTTTCGGGCGGACCACGATCAACGAGGAGCCGGCGCTGCGCACCAAGCTCGTCGACTGCGACGGGACCCCCGAGGCCGTACAGGTACTCGCCAACCTGCTGGCAAGCCCGATCGAGGAGCCCGAACTGGCTGTGCGGCAGGGGAAGTTGCTGGCATCGCGGTTGCTGCCGTGGGCCCGCAGTGGTCACCTGAGCGTTCCGCGTGGCGGCGACTACGTCCTGGCGCCCACCGAGCGCGGTGCGATCGACAACCTGCGGCTGACCGAGACCGACGTCGCGCCCCCGGATGCGGGCTACGTGCAGGTGCGGGTGGAGGCCGCGGGCTTGAACTTCCGCGACGTGCTCAACGTGCTGGGTCTCTATCCCGGCGACCCCGGACCGATCGGCGGTGACTTCGCCGGTGTCGTCACGCACGTGGGCGAGGGAGCCACGGGTGTGGAAGTGGGCCAGCGGGTCTACGGGTCGATGCAGGGAGCGTTCGCCAGCCGGTTCAACGTGCCCGCCCAGTTCCTGGCGCCAATCCCCGACGGGGTCAGCGCTGTGGAGGCCGCGACCATTCCGGCCGCGGCCCTGACGGTTCGGCTGGCGTTCGACTGGGCGCAGCTCAAGCCTGGTGACAAGGTCCTCATCCACGCGGCCAGTGGCGGGGTGGGTCTGGCCGCGGTCCAGATGGCTCAGCGGTGCGGGGCCGAGGTGTTCGCCACCGCCAGCACCTTCAAGCGTGCGACGTTGCGCAAGCTCGGCGTCAAGCACGTCTACGATTCGCGCACCACCGATTTCGCCGACCAGATCCTGGCCGACACCGACGGTGCCGGTGTTGACGTGGTGCTCAACAGCCTGACCAGCGAGGGGTTCATCGAGGCGACCCTGCGGGCCACCGCCGAGCACGGCCGCTTCGCCGAGATCGCCAAGCGTGACATCTGGACTGCCGAGCAGATGGCGCAGGCCCGCCCCGACATCGCCTACGAGATCGTGGCGCTGGACACGGTGATGTTCACCGAGCCCGATCGCATCCGCGACCTTCTCACCGAGGTGTCCGAGGGCCTGGCCGGCGGGCAGTGGACACCGCTGCCCGCAGAGGTCTACCCGCTGACCGAGGCGCGCGCCGCCTTCCGCCGCATGCAGCAGGCCCGCCACATCGGCAAGATCGTCGTGCAGATCCCGAACCCGCTGCAGCCCAAGCCTGACCGCAGCTACCTGATCACCGGCGGGCTCGGGGCGATCGGACTGCACACGGCGTCCTATCTGGCCCAGCTCGGTGCCGGTGACATCGTGCTGACCAGCAGGCGCGCGCCGCAGGCCGGCGCACAGCAGGTCATCGACGACATCGTCGAGCGCTTCAAATGCCGCATCCACGTCTTCACCGCCGATGTCGGTGAGGAGTCCGAAGTCGCGGCGCTGCTGGACCGGATCCGCACGGAACTGCCGCCACTGGCGGGCGTGGCCCACCTGGCCGGCGTCCTCGACGACGCCCTGCTCTCCCAGCAGAGTATGGAACGCTTCCGAACGACCCTGGCGCCCAAGGCGTTCGGTGCGTGCCACCTCGACCGGATGACAAGGGGCGACGAGCTGGACTTCTTCCTGGTGTCCTCTTCGGTGTCGAGTCTGTTCGGCTCGCCAGGTCAGGCGAACTATGCGACTGCCAACGCGCTGCTCGACGGTCTTGTCGCGCGTCGCAGAGCCCACGGATTACCTGCTACGGGCATCAACTTCGGCCCGTGGGCGCAGGGCGGCATGGCCTCGTCGGAGGCAGCGACCGCCAACATCAGCGCCCAGGGTCTCATTCCGTTGGAACCCTCGGCAGCGCTGGGTGCACTCGCCGAGGTCGTCGCCAACGGCACCGGCCAGGCCACCGTGATCAAGGCCAACTGGGCGCGCGCGGCGAAGGTGCTCGGTGCCTCGCGTCCGCCGATCCTGGACCTCGTGCTGCCGAGTGCGGCAGGTGAGGTGACCGGCGACAGCGAACTGCTGAAGCAGCTGATGGAGATCCCAGTGCCCCAACGCGCCGGCTTTGTGACCGAGTTCCTCCAGCGCGAAGTGCAGAACTTCCTGCGGCTCGCACAGCCGCCCGCGGCAACCAGTCGTTTCCTGGACCTGGGGACCGATTCATTGATGGCGATCGAACTGCGCAACCGGTTGCACAGCCAGTTCGGCGGCAAGTTCACCATCAACGCCACCGCGGTATTCGACTACCCGACCATCGGCGGGCTGGCCGAATACCTGGTCGGGCAGCTGCCTGACGCGGAGAACACGTCACCGAATGGCCACGAACAGCCCGCCGGAGACTCGGATCAGTCGGGGTAACCTGCCGACCATGGTGGCCGAGCATCCGAGAGCGCGTTCCCGGTCAGCACTGGCGTTGGCGATCTCGCTGCTCGCGGTGGTGGCCGCGTCGGCCCTCGGCGGGCTTGCGAGCGCGAGCTCCGCTGAGGTCTACCGACGCCTGGAGCAGCCGGCGTTCGCGCCGCCGTCATGGGTGTTCGGCCCGACCTGGACGCTGCTGTATGCGTTGATGGCGATCGCCGCGTGGCTGGTCTGGCGCACCGGACCGGGTCGCGAGACCAACCGCGCCCTGACGCTCTACGCGGTGCAGCTGGTGCTCAACGCGGCGTGGACGCCCCTGTTCTTCGGATTGGGTTGGCGCGGTATCGCGTTCGCAGAACTGAGTGTCCTGCTCGTCGTCCTCGTCGCGACCGTCGTCGCATTCTGGCGGCGCAGCGCCGTCGCCGGTGCGCTGCTGCTGCCCTACCTGGCGTGGTCGGCATTCGCGCTGTATCTGAACTTCGCCGTCTGGCAACTGAACAACTGACCCCGCCCACCACGCAAGCGAGGAACCTGCATGACGAGATCGGTGTTCATCACCGGGGCAGCGACGGGCATCGGTCGCGCGACGGCGATGCTGTACGCCAACCGCGGCTACCGAGTCGGCGGCTATGACGTCGACGAGGACGGCCTGCGCGTGCTGGCCGCCGACATCTCGGCGGTCGGTGGCACACCCTCCGTCGGACACCTCGACGTCACCGACGCCGACGAGTTCGCGCAAAGGCTCGCCGAGTTCGCCGAGCAGTCCGGCGGGCGAATCGACGTGTTGATCAACAACGCTGGCCTGCTCAACGCCGGGCGCTTCGAAGAGATCCCGCTCGAGGTGCACCATCGCGAGATCGAGGTGAACGTCAAAGGCGTGGTGAACGGCCTGCACGCGGCGTTCCCGTACCTGAAGCACGGAGCGGTCGTCGTCAATCTTGCCTCCGCGTCGGCGATCTACGGCCAGGCCGAACTGGCGAACTATTCGGCGACCAAATTCTTCGTCCGCGCCATCACCGAGGCACTCAACCTCGAATGGGGGCTGCACGGAATCCGCGTCATCGACATGTGGCCGCTGTACGTGAACACGGCGATGACCAAGAACGTCAAGACCGGCACCACCCAGTCCCTGGGCATCCGCCTGACCGCCCAGGACATCGCCCGCGACATCGTCGCCGCCGTGGACACCACGTGGCCGCGCCGAGCCATCGCGCAGGTGCACTATCCGGTCGGCGTGCAGGCCAAGGCACTGGCCATCGGCGCGCGGTTCTCCCCCGCGTGGCTCACCCGACTCGTCAACAAGGGCCTGGCCGGCCACTAACTCCAGCGCGCGGTTTCGGCCTCGGCGGGCAGCGCCGAGCGCAGCGGAACCTGCAGGCCGTCGTAGATTCCCGGCTTCTGTTCGACGAGCCAGTTGAGCGCGCCGAGCAACCGGTTCGCCGCGGTGGTGTTGCCCCCGTCGGCGCGGGTTCCGCCTGGGACGTCGGCGCGGGTCGTGATCGTCAGCTTCGGGTCACCGTCGACGATCACGCGGTGGTCGCCCACCCCCTCGTCGGGTTGCGGCCAGTCGGGCGCACACGACGGATGGATGCGGGTGATGTGCTCGATGACGACGCGTTGCCTACCGCCCGACCAGCCGATCACCTTGAGGAAGAACGCGCCCTGCGTTCCCTTCTCGAACGGGCCCATCACGGTGTCGACGGTCTCTTCGAGCGGGCGCCGCTCGACCTCCTCGGTGATGTCGTCGATCTCGATGCCGAGTCCACGCCCGATCAGCCGGACGTTGCCGCCCCACACCATCGTCGGAATCGTCGGAAGCAGCATCATCGGCGTCTCGTCCATGGAACCCCCGAACCCGCAGGACACCTTGACGGCGAACGGCTGGTTGTAGGTCGAGTAGTCGAAGATCTCCTGGCAGGTGATCGTGTTGATGCGGGTGCACAGGCTCGCCGCGGTGACGGCCAGCGCGTCGTTCCCCCACCCGGGGTCGACACCGCTGACGAGCAGGGTGGCGCCCCCTTCCTCGGCGGCCGAGGTCAGCCGATCAACCCATTCGACCGGCGCGGACGCCGGGTCGTAGAGCGAGTACAGCGAGGGGGTGACGACGTGCTTGCCCGCTCGCAGGCACCGCTCGATATCGGCGATGGCCTCGTCCGGGCGGATGTCGCCGGATGCCATGTACGCGACGGCGTCGCTTGCCGCGAGCGCCGCGTCAACGTCTGTTGTCAGGGTGACCCCGGTCGGGCCGTCCAGCCCGCCGAACGCAGCGGCGTCCGTGCCGGCCTTGTCCTGCGATGAGGTGATGACGCCCGTCAAGCGCAACCCGGGAAACGCCGTGACGGAACGGATCGACGTGGAACCCATGTTGCCCGTTCCCCACACCGCGACACCGATTGCTCTGGTCATAGAGACACCCTAAACGGCTAAACGTGACTATCATCACAGACCCACAAAATCGCAGTTCAGAACCGCTTTTGAGGCGCAAATCGACCCCCGGCCAACCGCCCGGTTGGTTATGGCCCTGAAATTGCTCACACTCGTCTTGCGTTGAAGTTACCGAGCGGTATAGTTACGCACAGTTACTGGTGGGTAACTTAACAACGATTACCCAACCGCGTGTGGCGTTCTCATCGAGGAGGAATCGTGGGCCACTACAAGAGCAATGTCCGTGACCAGGTATTCAACCTGTTCGAGGTTCTCGGGGTCGACAAGGCGTTGGGTCAGGGCTCATTCGCCGACCTCGACGTCGAGACCGCCGTCGACATGCTGGGTGAAATCTCCCGGCTCGCCGAGGGTCCCGTCGCCGCCTCCTTCGAAGAGGGAGACCGCAACCCGCCGGTGTTCGACCCCAAGACGCACACCGTGACGCTGCCCGAGGCGTTCAAGAAGTCGGTGCGCGCTGTCGTCGAAGGCGGCTGGGACAAGCTGTCGGTCAGCGAGGAGCTGGGCGGCACCCCGATGCCGAGCGCGTTGTCGTGGGCTCTGCAGGAGCACATCCTGGGCGCCAACCCGGCCGTGTACATGTACGCGATGGGCGCCGGCTTCGCCGACATCTTCTATCACCTCGGCACCGAAGAGCAGAAGAAGTGGGCCATGCTCGCCGCGGAGCGCGGCTGGGGCTCCACAATGGTTCTGACCGAGCCGGATGCCGGCTCCGATGTGGGCGCCGGCCGCACCAAGGCCGTCCAGCAGCCCGACGGCACCTGGCACATCGACGGCGTGAAGCGCTTCATCACCTCGGCCGATTCGGACGACCTTTTCGAAAACATCATGCACCTGGTGCTGGCGCGGCCCGAGGGGGCCGGCCCGGGCACCAAGGGCCTGTCGCTGTTCTTCGTGCCGAAGTTCCACTTCGACCCGGAGACCGGTGAGCCCGGCGAGCGCAACGGCGTCTTCGTCACCAACGTCGAGCACAAGATGGGCCTGAAGGTCTCCGCGACTTGCGAGCTCTCGCTCGGTCAGCACGGCACCCCCGCGGTGGGCTGGCTCGTCGGCGAGGTGCACGACGGCATCGCGCAGATGTTCGACGTCATCGAGCAGGCGCGAATGATGGTGGGCACCAAGGCTATTGCCACGCTGTCGACCGGTTACCTGAACGCGCTGGAGTACGCGAAGTCTCGCGTGCAGGGTGCGGATCTGACGCAGATGACCGACAAGACCGCGCCGCGCGTCACCATCACTCATCACCCGGACGTACGTCGCTCGCTGATGACCCAGAAGGCGTACGCCGAGGGTCTGCGTGCGCTCTACCTGTTCACCGCCACCCATCAGGACGCCGAGGTAGCCAAGACGATCCACGGCATCGAGCCCGAACTGGCCGTCAAGGTCAACGACCTGATGCTGCCGATCGTCAAGGGTGTCGGCTCGGAGCAGGCCTACGCGAAGCTGACCGAGTCGCTCCAGACCTTCGGTGGATCCGGCTTCCTGCAGGACTATCCGATCGAGCAGTACATCCGCGACGCCAAGATCGACTCGCTCTACGAGGGCACCACGGCCATCCAGGCGCAGGACTTCTTCTTCCGCAAGATCGTCCGCGACAAGGGTGTGGCGCTGGGTCACGTCGCCGGCCAGATCGAGCAGTTCGTGAAGTCCGAGACCGGCAATGGCCGGCTGAAGGCCGAGCGTGCGCTGCTGGCGACCGCGCTGGAGGACGTTCAGGGGATGGCCGCGTCGCTGACCGGTTATCTGATGGCCTCGCAGGAGGATCCGGCGAGCATCTACAAGGTCGGGCTGGGCTCTGTGCGCTTCCTGATGAGCGTCGGCGACCTGGTGATCGGCTGGCTGTTGCAGAGGCAGGCCGCTGTCGCAATCGAGAAGCTCGACGCCGGTGCCACCGGTGACGATCGCGCCTTCTACGAGGGCAAGATCGCGGTGGCGTCGTTCTTCGCGAAGAACTTCCTGCCGCTACTCACCAGCACCCGCACCATCATCGAGAACCTCGACAACGAGGTCATGGAACTGGACGAAGCGAGCTTCTGACCCCCTAGGACCGCTTCGGACCCGAGACGCCCCCGGACTCTTCCCGGGGGCGTCTTGCGTTGCGGGGCAACGGAGCTCTCCGCGCGAGCAGACGCAAACTCGCACGATCCGCGGTATTTTCATGCGAGTTTGTGTCTGCTCGCCTTCTCCAGACAGAGGGGACCCCGCATGACGAACCTTCCAGACGACCGGCCGCCGGGATCGGTGCCTCCCGGCTCAGTCCCTCCCCCACAGCAGTACGGCTACCAGCCACCACAGCCCCCGCCCGGGTACGGGCCACCGCCCGGCTACGGTCCGCCGCCGCCCGGGCATGCGCCGCCGCCCGGCTACGGTCCGCCGCCGGTTTTCGGCAAGCCTGGCCCCGATATCGGAGCCGGCCTCAAATGGGCCTGGAACGCGTTCACTCAGAACGCTTTCCCGCTGGTCGGGTCACTGGTGATCTGGATGCTGGCCGCCGTCGTGCTGTTCGGGGTCCCCTACGGCATGGCATTCGTATTGGCCGAGCCGACATCCACGACATATCGGGAGTACTCGGAGTACTCCGAATACTCCAGCACGTCGTCGTCATTGCAGTTCGGCGCCGCCAGCATCGTCCTGGTCGTCGTCGCGTCCGTCCTGCTGTGGCTGACGATCGGCGCGCTCACCTCGGCGCTGCTCACGGGATACCTCAAGATTGCCGACGGGCAGCCCGTCACGTTGGCCTCGTTCCTCAAGCCGAACCGCCTCGGCGCGATGCTGGGACTGCAGTTACTCATCATGGCGGCGACGCTCATCGGCTTCATCTTGTGCATCGTTCCGGGCATCATCGTCGGATTTCTGACGATTCTCGCGCCTCTGGCGCTGCTCGATCGCGGGTTGCCGGTCATCGAGGCGATCAAGACGAGCGTCAACCTCGTCAAGGCCAACATTGTGCCGGTGCTGTTGATGTACCTGATCACCGCCGCGCTGGGCACGGTCGGCCAGTTTGCTTGTCTCATCGGCCTTTTCGTCGCGATCCCGGTCAGCTACCTATATCAGGTCTACGTGTACCGCGAACTCTCGGGAGGGCCGGTCACCCCGCTCGCACCGCGCAACACCGCTACCTACTAGTTTTGCGGCTCTTCGTAATCCGCACCAGGCCCACCACGAGGAAAGCCGCGGCCGCGACACCTTTGAGGTAGCTCGACCACCCGGCGCTGTCGAGGGCCAACGTCGCCATGAACGCCGCGAGGGCGATCATCGACGCACCGAGGTACAACTGCGTCCGGCGTTCCCGTTTCGTCGGATTGGCTTCGCGGGGGGCAATCACTGCGTAGGCGAAGAGGCCGAGTGCAGCCACGAAGGTCAGCAGCTGCACGACGTTGAGCACCGTCATGCCCTATTTCTAGCCGTCGGGCGACCAGACAGAAAATCGCACGCATCAGGGGAATTTCGTGACTGCTTGTCGAGGACCTCTCCCCGGACATAAGGGCGGGTTCGGGAGGACATGTGGGCGCGCCTCGTTCGTCTCGCGCGGCCGACTTTCATCCCCTGCCGGCTCTTCGGACCCGTCACTCCCGAACCCGTCGTGCGATCGATGCTACGCCTGCGTTCACCTCCGGGAAAGGGGTGATTTAACCGATTTCCCGCAGCAGCGCGCGGGTCCGATCACGGCCCTCGGCACTGGAGTCGAATACCGCGCCGACGTATTCGTCGACCCCCGACGCCTTCAGGTCGGCCAGGCGATCGCGGACGGTCGCCTCGTCGCCGATGATGGCGGCATCCTCGGGTCCGGCATAGCCTTCGCGGTCCAGCATTGCGCGGTAGGACGGCAGCGTCCCGTAGACGGCGAACTGCTCGGCGGCCTGCCTGCGTGCCGCGTCGACATCGTCGGTGACGGCGATAGGCAGCGACGCGACCACGCGCACCGCATCGTCGGGGCGGCCGGCGTCGGCGGCCGCCTGGCGCAGCGTCGGGCTGACGTGGTCGCGCAGCGTCGTCGGCCCCGTCATCCATGTGCAGGTGCCCTGGGTGCGCCGGCCCGCCAGCCGCAGAAGCTGCGGACCGAGCGCGGCGATGTAGACGTCGGGCCGTGGGGCGCCGGGGATGACGAGGGCACCGCACGTGGTGACGGTCTCACCTGTGGCATTCGCGGGTTCGCCGGCCAGCAGCGGGAGCAACCCATCGAGGAACTCGTTGAGCCTGCGCACCGGCTTGTCCCACGGAATGCCCCACATGCCCTCGGTCACCGCTGCGTGCGTCATCCCGAGCCCGAGGATGAAGCGCCCGCCGGAAGCGAGGCTGACGGTGAGCGCGCGCTGCGCCATCTGCATCGGATGCTGGTTCTGGATCGGGACCACACCGCTGGCGACCTCGATCGTGTCGACCTCGTGCAGGGCAACGGCCAGGATCGTCAGTAGGTCGGGTTCGTAGGGCAGCTGGCTGATCCAGACGCGGGCGAAACCCTCGTCGCGGAGCTGGCTGAGGTAGGCGATGGTGGCGTCGATCGGCGAACCGCCGCCGTCAAGGCCACTGATCTGTCCGAACATGCTGATCTGCATGCCTGAAATCTATCTCTGAAAGACAAGAGCCCCGTGTTGCCGTCGGGTCGGGGGGTCAGACGGCAACACGGAGCTATCCCGTCTATCGACCGCATGTCAGCGGGCGTTACAGCGATCCGCAAAAAATTTCGCCGAAACTGCATTCCATGCGGCGATATCGCAGAAAAGCGCACATGGAATGCAGTTTCGGCGGGGACGATAGGCCTCCAGGATGGCGGGGACGCTAAGCCTCCAGGATGGCGGTGACCCCCTGGCCGCCGGCGGCGCAGACGGAGATGAGGCCGCGCACCGGGGCACCGGTCTGAGCCTTCTTCTCGGCGAGCTGCTTGGCCAGCTGCGCCACGATCCGTCCGCCGGTCGCGGCGAACGGGTGCCCCGCGGCCAGCGACGAGCCATTGACGTTGAGCTTCGACCGGTCGATGGATCCGAGCGCAGCGTCGAGGCCGAGTCGCTCCTTGCAGTAGTCCTCGGACTCCCAGGCGGTCAGCGTCGCCAGCACGACGGACGCGAACGCCTCGTGAATCTCATAGAAGTCGAAGTCCTGCAGGGTGAGGCCGTTGCGGGCGAGCAGCCGCGGCACCGCGTACGTCGGCGCCATCAGCAGGCCGTCGCGGCCGTTGACGTAATCGACGGCCGCCGTTTCGCCGTCGACGAAATACGCCAGGACAGGAAGCGAATGCGCGGACGCCCACTCCTCGGACGACAGCAGCGCCACCGAGGCGCCATCGGTCAGCGGCGTCGAGTTGCCCGCCGTCATCGTCGCGTCGCCGTTGCGCACACCGAAGACGGGCTTGAGCTTGGCCAGCTTCTCCGGGGACGAGTCGGGCCGCAGGTTGTTGTCGCGGTAGAGGCCGAGGAACGGGGAGACGAGATCGTCGAAGAATCCGCGATCGTAGGCGGCGGCCATGTTGGTGTGGCTGGCCGCGGCGAGTTCGTCCTGATCGGTGCGCTTGACGCCCATCTCCTTGGCGGTGACGGCGGCGTGCTCTCCCATCGACATGCCGGTGCGGGGCTCGCTGTTGACCGGGATCTCGACGCCGAGGGCGGCGGGCAGCTTGCCGACCAGCTTCAGCCGGTCGACGTTCGACTTGGCGCGGCGCAGCCCCAGCAGCACCTTGCGTAGGTCGTCGCCGAACGCGATCGGGGCGTCAGAGGCGGTGTCCACACCGCCGGCCGCGGCCACCTCGTAGCGACCCTGGGCGATCCCGTCGGCCGCCGCGATGGTCGACTGCAGGCCCGTTCCGCACGCCTGCTGCAGGTCGAACGCCGGGGTGTAGGACGACAGCGAACTGCCCAACACGCACTCGCGCATCAAGTTGAAGTCGCGGCTGTGCTTGAGCACAGCGCCGCCGATGACGGCGTCGAGCCTCTCGCCCTTGAGGTTGAAGCGCTCGGCCAGTCCGTCCAGCGCGGCGGTGAACATGTCCTGGTTGGACGCGTTCGCGTAGGCGCCGTCGGATCGCGCGAACGGAATCCGGTTTCCTCCGAGGATTGCTACCCGGCGGGTTGTCTTGCTGTCAGCCACGTCTGCCTCCCGGCTTGCTCCTGGGTGTCGAGCGTCATACTACCCACCGTTCTTACTCTGGAGTAAGTTCGGTGATGGACGCGACAGTTCGGGTACCCCCGAGCCGTCGAAGTAGAACTAACCCGGATCTCACCCCGGTCCACAAGAAAGGGCAGCGCTGTGGCTTCCGATCTTCTCTCGCAAGTCGTCAACTCCGGTCCAGGCTCGTTCCTGGCCAAGCAGCTGGGTGTGCCGCAGCCCGAGCCGCTGCGCCGGTACAAGCAGGGTGAACCGCCGCTGGCCGGTTCCCTGCTGATCGGCGGCGAGGGCCGGGTTGTCGAGCCCCTGCGGGCCGCACTTGCCGAGGACTACGACGTGGTCGCCAACAACCTCGGTGGCCGCTGGGCAGATTCGTTCGGCGGGCTGGTCTACGACGCCACCGGCATCACCGAGCCCGAGGGACTCAAGGGTCTCTACGAGTTCTTCACCCCGCTGCTGCGCAACCTCGGCCACTCCGGCCGCGTCGTCGTCATCGGCACCACGCCCGAGGAGGCAGGAAGCGTGCACGAGCGTGCGGTGCAGCGCGGCCTCGAGGGGTTCACCCGCTCACTGGGTAAGGAGCTGCGCAACGGATCGACCGCCGCCCTGGTGTACCTGTCCGCCGACGCGAAGCCGGCCGCCACGGGGCTGGAGTCCACGTTGCGGTTCCTGCTGTCGGGCAAGTCGGCCTACGTCGACGGTCAGGTCTTCCACGTCGGTGCCGCCGACGCCACCCCGCCCGCGGACTGGGACCGCCCGCTCGCAGGCAAGGTCGCCATCGTGACGGGTGCTGCGCGCGGCATCGGCGCGACGATCGCCGAGGTGTTCGCGCGCGACGGCGCGAAGGTCATCGCGGTGGACGTTGAGCAGGCCGCCGAGGCGCTCGGCCAGACCGCGAGCAAGGTCGGCGGAACCGCTCTGACGCTTGATGTCACTGCCGCTGACGCCGTCGACCGGATCAGCGAGCATGTCCGCGAGCACTACGAGGGCAAGCTGGACATCCTGGTCAACAACGCGGGCATCACTCGCGACAAGCTGTTGGCCAACATGGACGAATCCCGCTGGGACTCCGTCATCGCGGTGAATCTCATTGCGCCCCTTCGCCTCGCCGAGGGCCTGGTGGAGAGCGGGCTGATCGGCGACGGTGGACGCATCATCGGGCTGTCGTCGATGGCGGGCATCGCCGGAAACCGCGGGCAGACCAACTACGCGACCACCAAGGCAGGCATGATCGGGCTGACCGATGCGCTGGCCCCGCAGTTCGCCGAGAAGAACATCACCATCAACGCGGTCGCGCCCGGCTTCATCGAGACGAAGATGACCGAGGCGATTCCGCTGGCGACCCGCGAGGTGGGCCGCCGGCTCAACTCGCTGTTCCAGGGTGGTCAGCCGGTCGACGTGGCCGAGGCGATCGCCTACTTCGCCAGCCCGGGTTCGAATGCCGTCACCGGCAACACGATTCGGGTGTGCGGCCAAGCCATGCTGGGGGCCTGAGATGGGACAGCAGCCTTCGGGTCTGAAGAATCTCGCGTTGGCCGCCGCGGGCGCCCTACCGTTCGTCCCCCGTGGCGACACGCTGCCGACCCGCACGCTGACCGTCGAGGACCTCGCGATCGACCCGGCCAACGTCGCCGACTACGCCGCCGTGACGGGGCTGCGCTTCGACAACGCCGTGCCGCTCACGTACCCATTCGCGCTGACGTTCCCGACGGTCATGCAACTGATCACCGGGTTCGACTTTCCTTTCGCCGCAATGGGTTCGGTGCATCTGGAGAATCACATCACCCAGTACCGGCCGATCGCGGTGACCGACACCGTCTCGGTTGCGGTCCGCGCCGAGAACATGCGTGAACACCGCCGGGGTCTGCTCGTCGACATCCTCACCGACGTGAAGGTCGGCAACGAACTGGCCTGGCAGCAGGTCACGACGTTCCTGCACCAACAGCGCACCAGCCTGTCCGACGAACCGAAGCCGCCGCCGCAAAAGCAGCCGAAACTGCCGCCGCCCAACGCGATCCTGAGTATCACGCCGAGCCAGATCAAGCAATACGCCTCGGTCGGCGGCGACCACAATCCCATCCACACCAATGGGATCGCTGCCAAGCTGTTCGGGTTCCCCACCGTGATCGCGCACGGCATGTTCAGTGCCGCCGCGGTTCTGGCGAACATCGAAGGCCAGCTTCCCGATGCGGTGAAGTACTCGGTGAAGTTCGCAAAACCGGTGGTGCTGCCTGCCCGCGCCGGACTCTACGTCGACCGCACCGCGGACGGTTGGGAGCTGACGCTACGGCACCTGTCGAAGGGCTACCCACACCTGACGGGCACTGTCTCTAGCTTGAGATGACGGCGGTCGCGTCGGTGGCTTCGGCGTCCAACGCGGCGGACGGTGCACCTTTGAGGCCCAGCCAGAAGAGGTTGATCATCAGCTCGGAGGCCTCGTGCACGTCGGCGTCGCCGGTGCTCACCCGGGAAGCGATCGCCTCGCCCGCGCCCACCAATGCGACCGCCATCATGTCGAAATCGGTGTCGGGTTCGGGGAAGCGCGTCCCCGACCGCAGCAGCCTGCCGACGATCTCGATGATGCGTTCCCTGCCCTCGCGGACGGTGTGGGCGAAGGCCTGCGAACTGGTGGCCTGGGTGTAGAGCACCATCCATGACGCGCGGTGGGCGTCGATGTAGTTCAGAAACGCCAGCACCGCGGTGCGCAGCAACTCTTTCGGCGGCGCACTGAAATCGATGTTGCTGTTCACCTCGTCGACGAAGCGGCCGAGTTCGCGGTTCAGGCAGGCGCCGAACAGCTCCTCCTTGGAGCCGTAGTACAGATAGAGCATCGGCTTACTGATCTGCGCCTCGGCCGCGATCGCGTCCATTGAGGTCTCGTGGTAGCCGTTGACCGAGAAGATCTCCACGGCCGCGTCGAGCATCTGTTGCTCACGGACGGCGCGCGGCAACCGCTTGGTCCCACCTGCCATCTCCGTGCCCTTCCTGACCGACGAGCAACACTTTCCCTAAGACAGGGTAAGCAATTGCCGACCGATCAGCCGCCGCACCGTGACGACGGGCCCTTCGTCGCGACGATGCGCATCACCGCGGCGTCCACACTCGACATGGTCAGCTCACCGGCGCCGACGGCGGCCTCCAGCCTGTCGAGCACCGCGGGGACCTGGTCGGTGGACAGCCACAGCGCCACGTCGGCTCCGGCCTGCAGTGCCCGCAGCACCGCGTCGGCGATCCCGAACCTGTCGGTGATCGCCTGCATGCCCGAGAGGTCATCGGTGAACACCAGGCCGTTGAACGGCGGGCCGCCGTAACCCCCTGAGCGCAGCAGTCCGTAGGCCTCCGGGCTCAGGCTGGCCGGTTGGCTGCCGGTCAGACCCGGCACCTCCAGATGGCCGACCATCACGCCGACGGGGGCCTGCGCGGTGAGGGTGCGGTATGGGACCAGGTCCGTGGCCTGCAGCTGATCCAGCGACGGCGCGACGACGCTGCCGGTGTGCGAATCACCGGAGCCCGATCCGTGGCCGGGGAAGTGCTTGAGCACGGGCAGTACACCGGCCTCGCGGAGGCCGCGCGCGTAGGCGCCCGCGTAGTCGGTGACCGTGGTCGGATCGGCTCCGAACGAGCGGTCGCCGATGACGGTGTCGTCGGGGGCGTCGGTGACGTCGACGACGGGAGCGAAGTCGACTGTGATGCCAAGGTTGCGCATCTTTCTGCCGCGCTCGAGCGCGATCGCGTACACCTGCTCCGGGGTGTTGGCTGCGGCGAGTGCCCGGGCGGGCGGTTGACTGCCGATCAGCCCGGACAGCCGTGACACCCGGCCACCTTCCTCGTCGACGCTGACCGCCAGCGGCAGCGGCCCGGCGTTGACGATGCCGGGCAGCGAGCCGTCGGACAGCATCGACATGTCGGTCCAGCTGCCGATCATGATTCCGCCGACGCGGTGGTCGGCGGCCACCGCGCGGGCGTCGGCAGCTCCGGTTACCCCGACCATCAGGAGTTGGGCGAGCTTGTCCCGCGTCGACATGGACGCGGCCACCGCCGCGGGGTCACCGCACGCAGGGGCGGCAGGCGGCGCGGGGACGGGAGCGGCCGGCAGGTTACCGGCGGCCAGGGAGGGCTCGGCGGTGGCGACGGGCGGTGCGGCGACCGGCTCGGGCTCGGCAGGCGTGGCGCAACCCGCCAGGAGCGCGGTTGCCGCCAGAACTCCGATCAGGGCGTTCGGGACGATCCTCGGTGCTGGCATCGTCACGACACTAATAGCAGCGGAAGCTTCGATCTATGCCCCGGTCGTCGAGCCAGCTGCGTCAGCCCCGGGCCATGATCGTCTCGGCGCGGCTGCGCACCAGGTCAACCGGTCGTCGGCAGGGTCACCACCGAGCGCCAGAACGGGCGCTGATCTGCGGCCACGATCAAATATTCTGGACCCAGTGGCGAGCAGCGAACAGGAGTGGCGATGGAAGGCCCCGTGCCCCGGGACAAGAAGACAGTGCTGCTCATCGCCTTCGACGGGTCAGCGACCGCGCGCCGCGCCGTGCAGTACGCAGGGCGGTTCCTGACTGCTGACCGTGCCGTCGTGCTGACGGTGTGGTCGCCGATGGATCACGGAACCGATCCGGGCGCCTACCAATACGACCTGGACGGACCTCCGGACCCGCGCGACGACGACGAGGACGACATCGCGCTGATCGAGGCGCAACGCATCAACGACGAAGGGCTTGAGCTCGCGCTGGCGGCGGGGCTTCCTGCCGAGCCGCTGCGTCGGGCCGTGACGTTCACGGTGTGGCAGACCATCATCGAGGCCGCCGACGACCTCGACGCTGACCTGATCGTGACCGGCACCAGGGCAACGACCGGTTTTCGGTCACTGTTGCAGTCGAGCGTGGCCGATCATGTGCTGCGTCGCGGTCATCGTCCGGTGCTGATCGTGCCGCCCGAGCCGTAAATTGCGCCGCTTCACGGGGGCCGGGCCCGAAAGGGTCTCCGTGCTAGTTTGGGCCGCATGGATCGGTTTCTCGTGCCCGCCGCAGCCAGCATCGTCGTCGGTCTGCTGCTGGGCGCGGCTGCCGTGTTCGGGGTGACGCTGATGGTGCAGCAGGACACGAAGCCTCCGCTGCAGGCGGGCGATCCGGCGTCATCGGTCCTCAACAGGGTCGAGTACGGCGACCGTACCTAAACTGCCTGCCGACACTGAACTGAGCGTCCGGCCGCTGTCACGTCGTTGGCTGTGGCTTGCCAGCGCGGCGGCGCTGGCCCTGACCTTCGCCCAGTCACCGGGTCAGATCTCGCCGGACACCAAGCTCGATCTCACCGCCAATCCGCTGCGCTTCCTCGCCCGCGCGTTCAATCTGTGGAACAGCGACTTGCCGTTCGGGCAAGCGCAGAACCAGGCCTACGGCTACCTCTTCCCGCACGGCACGTTCTTTCTGGCCGGTGATGTTCTCGGCCTGCCCGGCTGGGTGACGCAGCGCCTGTGGTGGGCGCTGATCCTGGTGGTCGGGTTCTGGGGCGTGCTGCGAGTGGCCGAAGCGCTCGGCATCGGGACCACCACGTCGCGGGTCGTCGGAGCCATGGCATTTGCGCTGTCGCCGCGCGTGCTGACGACGCTGGGCGCGATTTCCTCCGAGACGCTGCCGATGATGCTGGCGCCGTGGGTGCTGCTGCCGGTGATCCTTGCCCTCAGGGGTGATCCCCGGGTGCGCCTGCTGGCGGCCCGTTCGGCGTTGGCGATCGCGTTGATGGGCGCGGTGAATGCGGTCGCGACGCTGAGCGCGTGCCTGTGCGCCGCGGTGTGGCTGCTGTGCCATCGGCCCAACCGCACGTGGTGGCGTTTCGTGGCGTGGTGGCTTCAGTGTGTGGCGCTCGCGGTGACCTGGTGGGTGGTGGCGCTGCTGCACCTGGGGCGGATCAGCCCGCCGTTCCTCGATTTCATCGAGTCCTCGGGTGTCACGACCCAGTGGATGTCGCTGACGGAGATGTTGCGCGGCACCGGGGCGTGGACGCCGTATGTGGCACCGACGGCGACCGCGGGCGCCCAGCTGGTGACCGGTTCGGTCGCGGTGCTCGCCACGACTCTGGTGGCCGCGGGCGGTCTCGCAGGCCTCGCGCTGACCCGGATGCCGGCCAGAGGCCGGCTGATCACGATGCTGCTCGTCGGGGTCGTGTTGCTCGGCGCCGGATACTCGGGCGGCCTCGGGTCGCCGATAGCCCATGCGGTGCAGGCGTTTCTGGACGCGGACGGCACACCGCTGCGCAACCTGCACAAGCTCGAGCCGCTGCTTCGGCTCCCCCTCACGTTGGGCCTGGCTCACCTGCTGGGACGTATCCCGCTGCCGGGCAGCGCGCCGACACGGGTGTGGCGTGATGCGTTCGCCCACCCCGAGAACGACAAGCGCGTCGCGGTCGGCATCGTGCTGCTGTCGGCGCTCACCGCGGCGACGGCGCTGGCCTGGACGGGGCGGCTCACTCCACCCGGGGCATTCGACGCGATCCCGCCGTACTGGCATGACACCGCGCAATGGCTGGACGACAACAACTCCGGCGGCCGGGTGCTCGTCGCACCCGGCGCCCCGTTCGCCACGCAGATCTGGGGCAACAGCCACGATGAACCCCTGCAGGTCCTCGGGGACAGCGCGTGGGGCGTGCGCGATTCGATACCGCTGACTCCGCCCGAGACGATCCGCGCGCTGGACTCGGTGCAACGGTTGTTCGCTGCTGGCCGGCCCTCCGACGGCCTCGCCGACACCCTTGCCCGGCAGGGTATCTCGTATGTCGTGGTGCGCAATGACCTCGACCCCGACACGTCGCGGTCGGCCCGCCCCATCCTGGTGCACCGCGCGATCGACGGCTCTCCGGGACTGACGAAGGTCGCCGAGTTCGGCAATCCGGTCGGGCCGGGAGCGCTGGAGGGTTTCGTCGCCGACAGCGGGCTGCGACCCCGTTACCCGGCAGTCGAGATCTACCGGGTCGACACCGCGACGGAACCGATGAAACCCTATGTGGCCCAGTCCGACACCATGGCGCGGGTGGACGGCGGACCGGAGTCCCTACTGCGTCTCGACGAGCGGCGCAGACTCTCCGGCCAACCACCGTTGGGCCCGATGCTGTTGACGCAGGACGCCTTACGCGCAGGGCTACCCGCTCCGCTGGTGACGGTCACCGACACCCCGACAGCACGCGAAACCGATTACGGTCGGGTCGACGATCATTCATCGGCGATTCGCGGGCCCGACGACACTCGCAACACCTTCAACAGGGTGCCCGACTATCCGTCCAACGGCGCCGATCCCGTCTACGGCCGGTGGGATGGCGGACGGATCACGGTCTCCAGTGCCGCGTCGGATTCGACGGCGTTGCCCAATGTTTCGCCGTCGTCGGGGCCTGCGTCGGCGATCGACGGCGACTCCTCCACGAGCTGGGTGTCCAACTCGCTGCAGACCGCGCTGGGCCAGTGGCTGCAGGTCGACTTCGACCATCCGGTCACCAACGCCACCCTGACCATCACCCCGAGTGCGACCGCGGTCGGCGCGCAGGTGCGGCGGCTCGAGGTGTCGACGGTCAACGGGACGACCACCGTCAGGTTCGACGAGGCAGGGAAACCGGTGACCGTCGCGCTGCCCTACGGCGAATCGCCGTGGGTGCGGATCACCGCAACGGGGACCGACGACGGTTCACCCGGTGTGCAGTTCGGCCTCACCGACATCAACGTCACGCAGTATGACGCGAACGGGTTCGCCCACCCGGTGACTCTGCGGCACACCGTCGACGTTCCTGGCCCGCCTGCGGATGCGGTTGTTGCGCAATGGGATTTGGGGTCTGAGCTACTGGGCCGCGCCGGATGCGCCGAGAGCCCGACCGGCACCCGGTGCTCGGCGGCGATGGCGCTGGCCGCCGAGGAACCGGTGAACCTGAGCAGGACGCTGACGGTTCCGGAGCCGACGCCGGTGACGCCGACGGTGTGGGTGCGGGCCCGGCAGGGACCGAATCTGGCCGATCTCATCGCGCAGCCGGATACGACGCGGGCAGCCGGTGACAGTGATGCGATCGACGTGCTGGGTTCGGCCTATGCCGCCACCGACGGCGACCCCGGCACGTCCTGGACCGCGCCGCAGCGCACGGTGCAGCCGCGCACCCCGCCTTCGCTGACCCTCACCCTGCCCAGCCCGCGCACCGTCTCGTCGATCCGTGTCACGCCGAGTTCGTCGCCGCTGCCCGCCCACCCGACCATGATCGCCGTCGACCTCGGCGACGGTCCGCAGGTGCGGCGCATGACCGCGGGAACCGAGACGTTCTCCCTCCATCCGCATGTCACGGACTCGATCAGAGTGTGGTTGCTCGACTGGGACGACGTGATCGACCGCACCGCACTGGGTTTCGATCAGCTCAAGCCGCCGGGCCTGGCGGAGATCGTCGCGCTGGACGAGCGCGGCGCCCCCATCGGCGCGGCGGACGCCGCGACCAACCGGGATCGCACGGTGAGCCTGCCCTGCGGGCGTGGACCTGTCATCGGCGTAGCCGGGGAGTTCGTGCAGACTGCGGTGACGACCACGGTCGGTGATCTGCTGGAAGGCCGACCCATCCCGGCACGCCCCTGTCGCGTCGCACCGATCTCGCTCCCGGTCGGTCAGCAGGAGCTGCTCATCAGCCCGGGGCCCGCGCTGATCGTCGACGGCGTCCAGCTGGCCACTCCGCGCGCCGATGAAGTCCGCCCGGCCACAACGTCTTCCGTTGCCGTCACCCGGTGGAGTAATGACCACCGCGAGGTGACCGTCGGCCCGTCGGAACAGTCCCGGATCCTCGTCGTCCCGGAGAGCGTCAACCCCGGCTGGGTCGCGCGCGACGACGCGGGGACCATGCTGACACCGGTCACGGTCAACGGCTGGCAGCAGGGCTGGGTGGTGGCCGCCGGCGACGGAGGCACCGTCACGTTGAATTTCGCGTCGAACGCGACCTACCGCGCCGGCCTCATCGGCGGCCTGGCCCTCCTGCCGCTACTCGTCGCCCTGGCGTTCGTCCCGGCGCGCCGCACCGGAGACGACTACGGCCCCGCGCGCCCGTGGCAGCCCCACCCGCTGTCGATCGGTGCGGCGACAGTCTCTGCAGCGCTGGTCATCTCGGGCTTCACCGGCGCTCTCCTCGCGCTCGTGGCCCTCGCCGTCCGATACCTGCTGCGTCGCCGCGACAGGATCCGCGACGCAGCAACGGTGGGTACGGCGGCCTTTGGTCTGATCCTGGCCGGCGCCGTCCTGAGCCAGTATCCGTGGCGCTCGGTCGACGGATACCTCGGGCACTCTGCCGGCGTGCAGTTGCTGGCGCTGCTGTCGGTGCTGGCCGTGGCGATGTCGACGGTGACCTTCGCCGAACCGCGTCGCGCGCCGCGCGGTGACGACAAAGATGGCTGACATGACAGCCACCGGCACCGATGCGCCCGTAGCTCCGATCGGCACGCAGGTCTCGGCGCTCGCCGCGAAGGCGCCCGATGCCCCCGCAGTCACCTGCGCCGCGGTGACCGTCAACCGAGCAGACCTGGACACCACGACCAACCGGGTGGCGCGCGGCTTTGCCTCGCTCGGGGTCGGTGTCGGCGACTACGTCACCATCGTGCTGCCGAACTCACTGGACTGGGTGTTCGCGGTACTTGCATGCTGGAAACTCGGCGCGGTGCCACAGCCGCTGTCGGCACGGCTGCCCGACGCGGAGCTGGCCGCGCTGCTGGAGTTGCGGCGCCCGGCACTGCTGGTCGGACGACACGACCCCACCGGCGTGACACCCTGCACGGCAATGGATCTGGCCGCCGAGTTCGCCGGCTTTCCTGCCGACGCGCTTCCCGAGGCGGTGTCACCGGTGTGGAAGTCGATGGCCTCGGGTGGGAGTACCGGACGGCCGAAGCTGATCGAGGCCGGCAACAACAGCCGGGTTCCGCCTGCCATCGGCTACCCGTTGGGCGCGCAGGACGGCGACGTGAACCTGATCTCGGTTCCGTTGAGCCACAACACCGGATTCACCACGTTCGCCATCGGCGTGCTGCAGGGCCACCACCTCGTGGTGATGCCGCGATTCGAACCGCGCGAGTTCCTGCGGCTGGTCACCGAGCACCGGGTGACGTTCCTGGCGACGGTCCCGACGATCATGCAGCGGCTGCTGCCTGTCTACCGGGCGCAACCGGATGCCTATGACCTGTCGTCGATCCGCCGGTTCTGGCACCTGGCGGCGCCGTGCCCGCCCGCCGTCAAGCAGGCCTGGATCGAGATCCTCGGCCCTGCCTCGGTGTGGGAACTGTACGGCGGCACGGAGTTACAGGCCCTGACATTCATTTCCGGCGAGCAGTGGCTGACCCACCCCGGGTCGGTGGGCGTCGTCGTCGCCGGGGAGATGAAGGTCCTCGACGACGACGGAAACGAGTGCCCGCCCGGGGTGGTCGGCGAGATCTACATGCGGCCCGGACCTTCGGCCAGGCCGACGTACCGGTACATCGGCAGCACCGCCAAGACGCGTGACGGCTGGGACTCGCTGGGCGACCTCGGCTACTTCGACGACGAGGGTTTCCTCTACCTCAACGACCGCAGGGTCGACATGTTCACCGTCGGCGGGCGCAATGTGTACCCAGCCGAGATCGAGTCGGCGTTGGCGGAGCATCCTGCGGTGCTGTCGAGCCTGGTGGTGGGCCTGCCCGACGGGGATCTGGGTCAGGTGCCGCACGCGATCGTGCAGGCCGACGGTCTCGACGAAGCGGGCGTCGTCGCCTTTCTGGCCGAGCGGATCGCCGGCTACAAGCTGCCGCGGTCGGTGGAGTTCGTCGACCGCCCGTTGCGAGACGATGCGGGCAAGGCGCGTCGGTCGGCGGTCCGCGACGAGGTGATCGCGCGGCGGGCCGCGCAGTCCAGCTAGAGCGCGGCGGGCCGCGCAATCGGACTAGAGCGCGGCGCACCGATCGCCGAAACTGCATTCCGCGCGGTCATTTCCGCGGAACGGCCGCGCGGAATGCAGTTTCGGCGGTTACTGGGCGCGGGCGGGCTCAATCTGGTTGTCGACCGACGAGTCCAGCGGTGTCGGATCGTTGCGGCGCTCCCAGCGCCGCAACGCATTCCGGCAGGGCGATTCCACGAGGGCGTAGCTGACCGCAGCGATGGCGAAACCGAAAACCACCGTCAGCATCAGCACGACCGTGAAATGCCCGTTGAACGCGAACTCCCCGATGATCGGAAACACCATCGCCAACGCCGCCAGATGCCACACGAACAGTCCGTAGGACCAGCGGCCCAGCGTCACCATGATCGGACTGCCCAGGATCCGGTGCGAGGTGTCGAGGCGGTCGAGCACCAGAGGCGCCAGCAGCGCGCCCGCGACGACAGCTCCCATCGCGGTCTTCAACGTCACCTGCCCGATCGAGCCGGGGTGCAGTCCTTCGCGCCCCGCCAACGGGGACGCCGCGATCAGGAACGCCGTCAGCGCGATCAGCGCCATCAGCACCCGTCGCCGCGCCAGCCGGTGCGCCCGCCCCACCGGGCTGACCGTCAGTTCTGCCAGCACCATCCCGGCGGCGAACCAGGAGAAGAAGGCGGGCGGCCAGTTCCACAGGTTGTGCCCGGACGCCCCGTCGAACGGAATACGCACCCAGAACAGGCTCGCCACCGCGACGGCCACGATCGCGGGGATCCTGGCCCGGACGGGGAGACGGCGGGCCAGCAGCGCCAGCAGCGGCAGCGCCAGATAGAAGCTCATCTCGACCGACAGGCTCCACATCTGCGTAAGACCTGCTGTCAACGTCAACGGCACATAGATCTGGGTCAGCGTCAGGTTGGCCAGCCACACCGTGAAGTCGGCCTTCACCTCGGGCAGCAGGGTCATGATCACCACGACGGCCACCAGGTAACCGGGCATGATGCGCACGATCCGCGACCGCAGATAGTGGCCCGTCGACGGACGTGAGCGCAGCCCGCGTGCGGCGGCGGCGTGGCCGCGCCACAGCAGGAACCCCGAGAGCGCGAAGAACACCGCGACCGCAAGATCGAAACGACCGAGGATCCGGCCGGTGATGCCACCGGACATGCCGGTCTGGAACGCGACGTGGGTGACGACCACTCCGACAGCCGCGCACGCGCGCAGACCCTCAACCGCGGGCAGGAACCCGCGCGTCCCGCCCACGGTGTCGTCGGCGTCCGGAGTTCCGGTCACGCCGAACAGTGTGCCCCTGACGCGCGGCCGGAGCGAAAACGGGTAGTCAGGCCGTGCCGTCGAACGCCTCGTAGTAAGCGACGACCTTAATGTCGGCTGTTAGGGTCGAACGGACTTTTGGGCGTCTGGCTGGGCGCCGCCACCGCCACGCCCGTGGCGGCGCGCGAAGGGAGACACGGTATTGAACCGCGCAGTTGCGCTGAGGATCGCCGCGTGCGGAATCATGGGCCTCGGAGCCGCCCTGCTCATCGCCGCCCTGCTGTTGTCCACCTACACCCAGGGCAAGATCGCCAAGATCCCGCTGACCATCGACACCACCCTCGTCAGCGACGGCACGGGCACCGCCTTCGACCCGGCCTCGCTGCTCGGTGAGCGGTTCGTGGTCAACGAGGACATCCCCGTGGTGATGCAGCAGCAGATGAGCGTGGAGTCGCCGTCGAACGCGGATGTCGTCACCCTGCAGGTCGGTACGTCGCTGCGGCGCTCGGATCAGCAGCAGGACAACGGTCTGCTGCTGGCGATGGTCGACACCGTGACCCTGAACCGGCAAACGGCGGAGGCGGTCTCCAGCGAGACCAACCCCGGCGGCTCGGTGCAGAAACCGCGCGCCATCGAAGACGAGAATCCGCCGACCAGCATCGCGTTGCCGCACGAGGGGCTGGCCTACCGGTTCCCGTTCGACACCGAGAAGAAGACCTACCCGTACTTCGACCCGATCGCGCAGAAGGCCTTCGACGCCAACTATTCGGGTGAAGAGGACGTCAACGGTCTGACGGCCTACAAGTTCACCCAGAACATCGGCTTCGACGCCGACGGCAAGCTCGTCGAGCCCGTCAAGTACGCCTCGCTGTACGACGACGACGCCGACGCCCAGGTGACGGCCCGCGCCGCACTGTGGGGCATCGAGGGCGATCCCGAAGAACCGATCACGATGACGCGCTACTACGCGGCGCAGCGCACCTTCTGGGTCGATCCGGTGTCGGGGACCATCGTCAAAGAAACCGACCGCGCCTACCACTACTACGCTCGCGAGGCTCTCAAGCCCGAGGTGACGTTCGTCGACTACACGGTGACGACCAACGAGGAGTCGGTCGAGTCCCAGGTGGCCGCCGCGCAGGACGAGCGCGATCGGGTGTCGCTGTGGGGCCGCATCCTGCCGATCACGTTTACCGCACTCGGGTTGGTCGCGCTCGTCGGCGGAGCCCTGCTCGGGTCGTTCAGCCTGCGTGCGGAGTCGCTGTTGATCGATCCGGGTCTCGACGACACCGGCAACCGCTTCTTCGGCGGCCGCGGCGACGAAGGTGAGCCGGTTCCCGGCGCCGAGGCCAAAACCGAGAAGCTGCCGGCGCAGCGGCCGTCCGACCTGCCGCCGGACAGACCCGTCTGATCAGGTTTTCCCGCGCGCTCATCGCGCCGGCCTACTCGCTGGCGCTGACTCTCGCCGTGACCGCGCCGCTGTTGGGGCCTGGTTACCTGCTGCTGCGCGATGCCGTGTCGACGCCGCGCTCATATCTGTCGGACGCTGCGCTCGGGCTGACACAGGCCGCACCTCGGGCGCTGCCCCAGGACTTCTTCGTCGCCACGGCGTCGACGGTCGTGGACGGCGGCGTGGTGGTGAAGGCGCTGCTGATCCTCGGTCTGTGGCTGGCCGGCTGGGGTGCCGCGCGGCTGGCCGGGGTTGTGCTGCCCGAGTCCGGGATTGCCGGCCAGTGCGTGGCCGCCACCATCGCGATCTGGAATCCCTATGTGGCAGAACGGCTTCTGCAGGGGCACTGGAGCCTGCTGGTGGGCTACGGGTGTCTGCCGTGGGTGGCGGCGACGGTTCTTTCCCTTCGTCGGGGATCGCCGAAACTGCATTCCGCGCGGGAAAACTCGCGAAAAGGCCGCATGGAATGCAGTTTCGGCAGGGTGTGCGCGCTTCTGTTCTGGCTGGCGCTGGCGGGCCTGACGCCGACCGGTCTGATGCTGGCCGCCACGATCGCCATGGCCTGCGCACTGGCCCCGGGGGCGGGGCGTCCCCGCTGGTGGTGCGCCGGGCTGAGCTTGGGTGCTGCAGTGACGGCGGCGCTGCCATGGCTGCTGGCCTCGGCGCTGTCGGGCGGGTGGGCGCCGGATCAGTCGGCGGGCGTGGCGGCATTCGCGGCGCGGGCCGAACCCGGGCTGGCCACCTTCGGCAGCCTCGCCAGCCTGGGTGGCATCTGGAACGCCGACGCGGTGCCGCCCTCGCGGACAACGCTTTTCGCGGTGGTCTCGGCGGTCGTCCTGGTGGGGATCGTCGTCGTCGGTGCTCCTCAGCTGCTGCGCAGACGCGCCGCCGCGCCGCTGGTGATCGTGGCAGTACTCGCCGTGGTGGTGCCCGCGCTGATGGCCACGGGCCCCGGCCTCTCATTGGTCGAGGCGATGATCGACGCCGTGCCGGGCCTCGGCGTGATCCGCGACGGCCAGAAGTGGGTGGCGTTGGCGATGCCGGCGTACGCCCTCGGCGGGGCCGCCGCCATCCTGACGGTGCGGCCCCGGGTGCCCGCTCTGGCTACGGCCGCAGTGTGCTGCGCCGCGCTGATCGCGACGCTGCCCGACCTGGCGTGGGGTGTCGGCGGACGCGTGTCGCCGGTCGCCTATCCCACGGGCTGGACTGCCGCCGCGGCCGTCGTCAACGCCGACCCCGCGCCTGTCGCGGTCCTTCCTGTCGACAGCATGCGCCAATTCCGTTGGGCCGGCGAGGCTCCCGTGCTGGATCCGCTGCCTCGCTGGGTACGCGCCGACGTGCTCGGCACCGGTGACCTGACCATCGGCGGGGTCACCGTGCCGGGCGACGGCAGCCGCGCCCGGGCAATTCAGCAGATGCTGACAACGGGGGCGGCACGAGACGAACTCGCAGCGGCCGGTGTCGGCTGGGTGGTGGTCGAGAACCCAGGAGGGGCACCCGATCTGGCACTGCCGGTCGCCTTCCGCGACGACGATCTCGCCGTCTACCGCGTCGGCGGCGACACCCCGGGTTCACCACACCGTGGCATCATGCTCGGCGCGCATGCGGTCTGGCTTGGTCAGCTGCTTCTCGGGCTCCTCGGGATGACGGTCGCGCGTCTGCGGTCACGTCACGCACACCGACGGCACGAGGACATGCAGCGGCCACAGAGCGGCGACCAATAGGTAGGCCGCCATGCCGCCGCCGGCGGGAATTTCGCCGGCCAGCAGATCTTCGAGCCGGCGCACCTCGTCGGCATGGAAGAAGGCCCACACCAAGCCCAGGGTGACGTACGGGATCAGCAGCCACAGCCCGAACTCGACCATGCCGCCGACGGACACCCGCTTGCTCAGCCCACGGCGGGTCGCGGTGCGCACACTCGGCATAGCGCTCTCCCTCAGACCAGCTGGCGTTGCCGTCGGACGCGGTTGCGGACGTCGGCGAGCAGCACGTAGCTGCCGCCCTGCCGGATGAAGCCCGGCAGGAATCGGTTGACGAATGCCACGAACAGGAACAGCCGCTCGAAAAGGCGCTGCCGGGTTCGGCCCCACCGCACCCCGAGGGCGTCGCGGAACACCGGTGCCAGAAAGCCTGCCGTCAAGAACTTCAGCAGCGGCCGAAACGGAAGCGCCAGAATCGGATTGATCATCCGCAAGTTGAGCAGGTCGGTGAGGTAGGACCGCACGACGTCGTCCATCGACACCTGCAGGCACGCGGTGTCCCAGTAGTCGTCGAACTCGGCCCGAGTGGGTGGCCACTGCTCTTCGGTGACCTGCAGCGTGGTCCCCAGCGTCCAGGCCGACCGGTAGAACTGCTCGGCCTGCTCCTCGGTCATCGGTCCGCGCAACAGCTGATAGGTGTCCTCTAGCCCGACGAAAAGGCATGCCGCCACCCACATCTGGAGATCGCGGTCGAAAGCATTGTAGGAGACCGGGCTCGACGGATCGGACTTCACATGCCGATGCACCTCGTTGACGGCGGCGCGGAATGCCGCCCGGTCGTCGTCGGTGCCGAGGATCGCGACCGCAAGGTACTGGAACGTCGTGCGGGCCCGCTTCCAAGGATGCTTCATCAGATTGCCGGAGTCGACCTTGCTCTCGACGACTCCGTGCCCCACGCCGGGGCGCGACAGCTGCATGATCACGTTGGCCGCTCCGGCGGCGAACGACCAGAAGTCCATGGCGTCGGCGACCTGCACCGGATCGTCGGTCCAGCGCGCGGTGCGCCGCGTGATGTTAATGCGATTGCGATTGGTCATGGGCATACGTCCGTGAACAGCAGGATGGGCCAGAAGAGCACCGAACCGATGAACACGGCCGCCTTAGCCGCACCGTCGGCATGCTCGATGTACTCGGGCCGGAACACCGAGAACAGCAGGCCGATTACACCGTACGGCGCTGCGAGCATCAGCCCGGCGCCGAACCACTCTGCCAGCGTCATCTCGTAGTCCATGATCCGGCGCACTGGGGTCAGCATGTCGGATATGTTAATGACCGTTCGGCTTGATGTCCGTCGTATCAGAACACCGTCGACGAGCTTTTCGATTCCCGACTCACTGCGTTGCACCGGTACTAGAGTTCGCACCGAGCCGGGAGGTAGTCGTGCCCAACACCACGCCAGACGCGATCACGGTCGGCGGTGCCGATCTCACCGATCCCGACACGTACCTCGCCGGAATGCCCTACGACGCCTTCCGGGAACTGCGGCACCGAGCACCCGTCGCATGGCACCCGTACGGCGATAAACCCGGATTCTGGGCGCTCACCCGTCACGACGACATCTACGCCGTCTCCCGCGACAGCGAGACGTGGTCCTCGCAGAACACAGGCGTCTTCATCGACGTCCCGGCACCCGACGAGGCCTACCAGCTGGCGTTGATGATGCTGACGATGGATTCGCCGCGGCACACCGCACTGCGGGCGCTGATCAGCCGCGGATTCACGTCGAGGCACGTGGCTCGATTGAGCGCGCGCACCGCGGACATGGCCCGCGACATCGTCGACAACGCCATGGAGCGCGGTGAATGCGAGTTCGTCGGCGATGTGGCCGGCGCGCTGCCGTCCTATGTGATCGCCGAACTGCTGGGCATCCCGCTCGACGACGGCCGGGCGCTCTACGCACTCACCGAGATCATGAACACCCGCACGATGGGTGATCCCGAGCTGATCGACGCGCAGGTGCGGCTGTTCGAGTACGCCACCGAACTTGCGGCAGGCAAGCGCGCGAACCCTGTCGACGACATCGCCACCGCACTGCTGCACGCCGAGGTGGATGGCAAGCGGCTCACCGACCTCGAATTCAACCTGTTCTTCATGCTGTTGCTCAACGCGGGCGGGGACACCACCCGAAACCTGGTCGCCGCAGGAACTCTCGCTCTGATCGAACATCCTGATCAGTGGGCCCGGCTGGCGGCAGATCCGTCGCTGATGCCGACGGCGATCGAGGAGATGCTGCGCTGGACCAGCCCGGTGACTGTCTTCACGCGCACTGCCATGCGCGACACGAGCATGCGAGGCACCGCGATCCGGAAAGGGCAGCGGGTGGCGATGTTCTACCCGTCGGCCAATCGAGACGAGGACCACTTCACCGAACCCGACAGGTTCGACATCGGCCGCACGCCGAATCAACATCTGGCTTTCGGCGGCGGCGGAACCCACTTCTGCCTCGGCGCCAGCCTCGCCAGGGTCGAGGCTGCGGCGATCTTCCGCGAAATAGTCACCCGTACACAGGGAATCGAACTCGCCGGGCCGGTCGAAAGGGTGCGGTCGGTGTTGATGAACGGCATCCACTCGATGCCGGTGCGGCTCACCCCTGCTGCAGTGCCCGCATAGGTCTGTCGAGGACACCGCTGGTCAGGTGGCCGGCCCGCACAGTCTCCAGCACCGCACGCATCGCCTCGGCGCTCTGCTCCCACGAGAACTCGCCGCTGCGTAGTTGCGCTTTGACACCGAGCTGTTCGCGCAGCATGTCGTCGGTGAGGAGCCGCTCCAGCCCGTCCACCAACTCCGGGAGTCCGTCGACGAGCATGCCCGTCACCCCGTCGACGATCGAGTCCGTCAATCCACCCGAGGAGCGGTAACCGATGGTGGGTACGCCGTGCTGGGCCGCCTCGACAACCGCGAGCCCCCAGCCTTCCTTGCGGGAGGGCAGCACGTGCACCCAACTGCGCTGAAGCACCGCATGTTTGGTGTCGTGGTCGACGTGGCCGTGAAAGGTGACCGCGTCGGTGATGCCCAGCCGGGCGGCGTGGTCGACGAGCTTCTGCGACCACCAGCCGCCCCCGAGGACGTCGAGGTGCAGATCGGGTACCCGGGTGCGCAACTGGGCGATGGCGTCGAGCGCGTCCTCGATCTGCTTGTGGGGCACCAATCGAGACAGCACGACGACGCGCGGGGTCGCCGAGCGGGGAAAGGCCAGCGAGCTCTCGGGTGCCGCGTCCACCCCGTTGCGCACCACCGCGACGTGGTCGGGGTGTACACCGAGAAGCGTGAGGTCCCGGGCCGAGGGCAGAGACACCGTGACGTACTGGTTGCGCCGGTGCGCGCGCGGAGACAGCCAGGATTCGACGAACCATCCGATACGGCTCATCACCGGACCGGCGACGGGCCATTGCTCGCGGTGACAGTGGTGGACCAGTACGACCGTCCCCCTGCCGTAGGCGAGCCGGGACAGGAACGGCAGACCGTTCTGGGTGTCCACGACGACGTCGGGGCGCACATGGCGCATCGGACCGAGCCCGATGCGCGCCGCGACCATGGCCAGCCCCGCCCTTATGTACACCGAATAGGGACCGCCGCGACGCTGGATCTCCACGCCGTCGACGATTTCGCGACGCGCGGCGCCGGGGTAACGCGCCGTGCGCAGCGTGACGCGGGTGCCCGACGCGGCGAGTTGAGCGCCGATCCGCTGCAGGTAGGTCTCGCTGCCGCCGCCCTGGGGATGGCCGGTGTCGCGCCAGCACAGCAGCAGCACCGAGCGCACGGAGGCCTGCGCACGCGAGGAGCAATCAGGCAGGCGGGAGGGGTCAGACATCCCGGTCAGCCTAACCGCCCTGCGTAGGGTGACCGGGTGGTCGCTACCGATCTGTTCGCCCGGCGGGCGACTCTGACGCGGTCGCTGCGGTTGTTGTCGGCGTTCCGGTTCGAGCGCAGCGACCCCGACCGGTTCTACGGCCCCCTGGCCGACGACACCGTCGACATGGTTGCCGACCTGTGGCGCTCGACGACCCGAACCGATCCCCGCGATGTGACGGTGCTCGACGTCGGCGGTGGCCCCGGATACTTCGCCACCGCGTTCACCGAGGCCGGCATGCGCTACATCGGCGTGGAGCCCGACCCGAGGGAGATGCACTCGGCCGCTCCTCGCACGCACAGCAGGGCCGGGACGTTCGTCAGAGCCTCGGGCATGTCATTGCCATTCGCCGATGGCAGCGTGGACGTCTGCCTGTCGTCCAATGTCGCCGAGCACGTGGCGCACCCGTGGCGTCTCGGCGACGAGATGCTGCGGGTGACGCGGCCCGGCGGGCTGGTCGTGCTGTCCTACACGGTGTGGCTCGGGCCGTTCGGCGGCCACGAAATGGGGCTCACGCACTATCTCGGCGGACGCCGGGCAGCCGAGCGGTACACCCGCAGGCACGGCCATCGGCCCAAGAACGACTACGGCTCGTCGTTGTTCGCCGTCCACGCGCGCGACGGCCTGCGCTGGGCGAAAGGCACCGGCGCCATGCTCGCCGCATTTCCTCGCTACCACCCGCGATGGGCCTGGGGACTGACCAAGGTGCCCGCCCTTCGCGAATTCACCGTGAGCAATCTGGTGGTCGTGCTCAGCCCGTCCTGATCTCCCGACTGCAACAGGTTCTCGTTTCTGTCTACTGTCGGTACTGTGACCGGTATGACATCCAGCACTGCCTTCAAGACCCAATGGGACAAGCTGTTCATCGGCGGCAAGTGGGTCGAGCCGGCCACCTCGGACGTGATCGAGGTGCACTCCCCCGCCACCGGCGAGCTGGTCGGCAAGGTCCCGCTCGCGTCGGCCGCCGACGTCGACGCCGCGTGCGCTGCCGCTCGCAAGGCCTTCGACGAGGGCCCGTGGCCCCATATGTCTCCCGCCGAGCGCGCCGAGGTGCTCGGCCGCGCCGTCAAGATCATGGAAGAGCGCGCAGAAGAGCTGAAGTTCCTACTGGCCGCCGAGACGGGCCAGCCGCCGACGATCGTCGACATGATGCAGTACGGCGCCGCGATGTCGGCGTTCAACTACTTCGTCGGCGCGGCCGACAAGTTCCAGTGGCAGGACATCCGCGACGGCGTCTACGGCCAGACGTTGGTCGTCAAGGAGCCCATCGGCGTCGTCGGCGCGGTGACCGCCTGGAACGTCCCGTTCTTCCTGGCCGCCAACAAGCTGGGGCCCGCCCTGCTCGCCGGCTGCACCGTCGTGCTCAAGCCCGCCGCCGAGACCCCGCTGTCGGTGTTCGCGATGGCCGAGGCGTTCGCCGAGGCCGGCCTTCCCGAGGGTGTGCTCTCCATCGTGCCCGGCGGTCCGGAGACCGGCCGCGCGCTGACAGCCAACCCGGAGCTCGACAAGTTCACCTTCACCGGCAGCTCCGGCGTCGGTAAGGAGATCGGCAAGCTGGCAGCCGAGAAGCTCAAACCGTGCACGCTGGAGCTGGGCGGCAAGTCGGCCGCGATCATCCTCGAAGACGCCGACCTGGACTCGACGCTGCCGATGCTGGTGTTCTCCGGCCTGATGAACTGCGGGCAGGCCTGCGTGGGGCAGACCCGCATCCTGGCGCCGCGGTCGCGCTACGACGAGGTCGTCGAGAAATTGTCCGCGGCCGTGGCCGCCATGCCGATCGGTCTTCCCGACGATGCCGGCGCCATGATCGGCCCGCTGATCTCTGAGAAGCAGCGCGACCGCGTCGAGGGCTACATCAAGAAGGGCGTCGAGGAAGGCGCCCGCCTCGTCACCGGCGGCGGCCGCCCCGAGGGACTCGACAGCGGCTGGTTCGTCCAGCCGACCGTCTTCGCCGACGTCGACAACTCGATGACGATCGCCCAGGAGGAGATCTTCGGGCCGGTGCTGGCCGTGATCGCCTACGAGGACGAGGACGACGCCGTGCGCATCGCCAACGACTCGGTCTACGGCCTCGCCGGTTCGGTGTACACCACCGACAACGACAAGGCACTGAAGATCGCCCGCAGGATCCGCACCGGCACCTACGCGGTCAACATGTACGCGTTCGACCCGGGCGCACCGTTCGGCGGCTACAAGAACTCGGGCATCGGACGCGAGAACGGCCCCGAGGGCATCGCCGCCTACACCGAACCCAAGAGCATCCTGCTGCCGTTCGGCTACACCCCCTCCACCTGATCCCTCGCCGAGCAGACGCAAACTCACACGAAATGGCCTCGGCCAGTGCGAGTTTGCGTCTACTCGCGTTTCAGGGCAGCGGGAACGAGTGGTGCTCGTGGGCGATCAGCCACGCGCCGTCCACCTTGCGCAGCCCGAGGGTGACGCGTAGCCGGTGGTCAGGCTTGGCGGCGAGCTCCTCGGGCCTGCCGCACCGGAGCAGGGCGCGGGCGAATGCCACATCGCTGCCGGAGGTGACGTCGAGCTCGACGAGCTCGAAGACCGCTCCGCTCGCGATGAACTCGAAGAACGGCGGCCAACTGTCCCGGTACGCCGCGAGCCCCCTGACGCCGTTCTGCGGCGGCGGGACATCGAACATCACGATGTCGTCGGTATGGGCGGCGACGACGCCGTCGAGATCGCGTGATCGGACGGCCTCGATCCACCGCTCGACGACGGCACGGATTTCGGTCTGGTCATCGGTCATGTGTGTTGCGACCTCCGCCGCCCGCCGAACTCATCGCGCGCTTCTTTAGAACGCGGCTTCCGGCAGGTCCATCGCGGTCAGATCCACCGCCTGCAGCACGGTGCGCTGCGCGCTCAGTCGCGGCAGCACGTTCTGGGCGAAGAACTTCCCGGTCGCGACCTTGCCGGCATAGAACGCCCGGTCCTTCTCGCCGGCATCGCCGTCGAGCGCGGTGAGCGCGATCTCGGCCTGCTGCAACAGAAGCCAGCCGAGCAGCAGATCGCCGACGGCGAGCAGGAACGGGACCGACTCCAGCCCGAGCCGGTACAGCTCGCGCGGGTTCTGCTGGGAATCGACAAGGTATTTCGTCATCGCGGCGACCATCGCCTGCACCTCGCTGACCGCGGTGGACAGCAGTGCGCGTTCGTCGGCCAGTTCAGGGCGTGCCGCGGGGTCGTCGAGGAACCGGCGCAAATTCGTCACGACGTGCAGCAGAGCGCCACCCTGGTCCCTGGCGATCTTGCGGAAAAAGAAGTCCTGCGCCTGGATCGCGGTGGTGCCCTCGTAGAGTGAGTCAATCTTGGCGTCGCGGATGTACTGCTCGATCGGGTAATCCTGCAGGAAGCCCGAACCGCCAAGCGTCTGAAGCGATTCGGTGAGGCATTGGTAGGCGCGTTCGGAGCCGACCCCCTTGACGATCGGCAACAGCAGGTCGTTGACCCGGCGCGCCATCGCGGCGTCGGCACCGGAGACGATGTCGGCGGCGACCGCGTCCTGGTGCGCCGCGGTGTAGAGGTACAGCGCACGCATCCCCTCCGCGTACGCTTTCTGCGTCAGCAGGGCGCGACGCACATCGGGATGGTGAATGATCGTCACGCGGGGTGCCGTCTTGTCGCGCATCTGCGACATGTCGGACCCCTGCACGCGCGTCTTGGCGTAATCCAGTGCGTTCAGATATGCGGTGGAAAGTGTCGCAATAGCTTTAGTACCCACCATCATTCGGGCGTACTCGATCACCTTGAACATCTGCGCGATACCGTTGTGGGTGTCGTTGACCAGCCAGCCGACCGCTGGCGTACCGTGCTGGCCGAAGCTCAGCTCACACGTCGCCGAGGCCTTCAGCCCCATCTTGTGCTCGAGGCCGGTGACGAAGACGCCGTTGCGCTCGCCGGGCTCGCCGGTCTGGGGGTCGAAGTGGAACTTCGGGACGAGAAACAGCGATAGCCCCCTGGTACCGGGCACTGCACCCTCCGGGCGGGCGAGGACGACGTGGATGATGTTCTCGAAAAGGTTGTCGGCGTCGCCGTTGGTGATGAAGCGCTTCACGCCGTCGAGGTGCCAGGTGCCGTCGGGCTGCGGGGTGGCTTTGGTCCGGCCCGCGCCGACGTCGGACCCGGCATCGGGTTCGGTGAGCACCATGGTGGCGCCCCAGTTGCGCTCGATCATCAGCGCTGCCCAGTGGCGTTGCAGTTCGTTGCCGATGGCGTTGATGGTTCCGGCCATCTGAGGCCGGCGGAATACATGAACGCCGCAGGCTGGGCGCCGAGGGCGAGCTCGTTGATGGCCCAGTCCAGCATCGAGGGGGCGGGCACACCGCCGATGGACTCGGCCATGCCGACGCGGAACCACTCCCCGTCGTGCCAGGCGCGGAACGATCTCTTAAACGGCTCGGGAATGCTCACCCCGTGGGTGGCGGGGTCGAATGACGGTGGAGTGCGGTCGGTCTCGGCGAACGCCTCCGCGAGGGGCCCCTCGGCCACCTTGGCCGCCTCGTGCAGCATCTCGTGCACCGACTGCGGGTCCAAGTCGCCGAACTCGCCCGTCGCGAGGACCTTCTCCACTGCCAGCACCTCGAAGAGGTTGAACTCGAGATCTCGGACGTTGCTCCTGTAGTGCCCCATGCGGTCGACCTCCGGTGATACCCGCTGTTCCGAGTTGCCAGAATACGACGGCCCGGTCCGCCCGCTACGCGCAGCGCCAGTGCGCGCACACGAAATCGCCGTTGACCGCCGAGTCGACCAGCGCCCATTCCGACCGCAGCGGCAGCACCGGCGAGCCCGCGCCGAGGGTGCACGGTGCATAGGACACGATGACCTCGTCGATCAGACCGGCGGTGACGAACTGTCCGGCGACGTCGCCACCGCCGACGACCCAGACGTTGCGGCCCGCGGCCGCTTCCACCAGGACCGGGTGCAGCTCGGCGACGTCGCCGGCGAACGTCTGCACCGGATGCCCGGCGGCGACCACCTCGGGGCGGTGCGTGACGACCCATGACGGCTGCGGGTACATCCAGTCGCCGGGTTGGTTCTTCACGATCCATTCGTAGGTGTCGGCGCCCATCACGAGTGCGCCGACCTCAGCCATGAACGGATCGATCGCAAACGGGCCGTCCTGTGTGATGTCGCGGGACATCAGCCACTCCAGGCTGCCGTTCTCGTCGACGATGTAGCCGTCGAGGCTGGAGGCGGTGTAGTAGACGGTGCTCATCGATGTCCTTCCTAGGTCCTTCTCATCCAGTCCAGTGGGTCTCCGCGCCGCGCGGTGACGCCATGGCCGGCGAGCATGGTGCGAACCAGTTCGCGGCGGTGCGCGGAGTAGGTGAGAACGTGCGCGACGATGCCGTAGAGCTGGAACGACTCCGGCGGGTCGCACAGCGCGTCGATCACGGTGTCGCCGAGTCGGCCGGCTGCGGTGTACTCGGAAACCATTGCGCGCCAGCGCTTTGCGATGCGCTCGTGGTGGGCGAGCAGCCCTACGGGATCGGTGGAGTCCGCTTGAGTCGACGTCCGCGCCGGGAAGTCGTCGCCGGCGATCGTCGCCAGCCACACCTCCTTGTTCCACACGATCGCACCGAGCACGGCACCGACGCTGGGTTCGGGGCCGTCCCATTCCAGCACCGTCTGCCCCGGCGCCACCTCGGCCGCCCACTGCTCGGCGGTCAGTTGCGCGGCCTGCGACAGCAGGTGGGTCGTGTCGTCGAGGTCGTGCGCGATCATCAGCTGTGCGACGTCGGGTACGGCGGCCGCCGCCTCGTCGCGGTCGCTGTCCAGCCACAACGACTGCGGTGGATGGAAGTGCAGTCCGTTGGGTGCCGGAAGCCGGAAGTGGACGTCGACCGCCTGCGACGGCGGTACGCCGTACGTGCGTCGGAAGGCGCGGGAGAACACCTCCGCCGAGGACCATCCTTCGTCGGCAGCCACGGCCGACACCGACTCGCCGCGCTGCAATCGCCACGCCGCCCGCTCGAGCATGACCCGGCGGCGAAGGGCCGCCGGGGATTCGCCGGTCAACCTCCGCACCTCGCGCGAGAAGTGAAACTCCGAGGCGAAGCTGCTGCGTGCCATATCTGCGACATCGCCGTTGCCGGCATCGGTGACGGCGTCGAGCAGTTCACGCAGTCTGTCTCGTCCGGCGGGATCGGTCACGGTGTCCGAGTATCGTCGGCGGCCGCCGATCGGGACATGACATTTCCTGCTGTCCAGCCGCCGAAACTGCATTCCATGCGCTGCGAACGCGAATTTTCGCGCATGGAATGCAGTTTCGGCGGGTCAGGTGTCGAGCACTTCGCCGACGCGCGCCTCCAGAGCGGCCCGGTTCCCGAGCTCGCCGGTGTCTATGCCGAACGTCTCGCCCAGCACGTCGAGCACCTCGGCCGCCGTCTCCAGCCGGGTCTTCTCGGTGCCGCCGGCGCGATGCACCGCGAGGTGGCGACCGCGAAGGTTCCAGCGGGCGTCGTCGGTCACGATCGCCGCGGTCAATCCGACGACGAAGCCCGACTTCGGGTAGGTCGAGACGTACCAGCTGCCGACCTCCAGGTCGATCTGTGGCCGCGGGTCCGGGTTCAGCAAGTACAGCGGCTGCCAGGCGCCGCGGATCTGGGCCTGCAGCTCGAAACCCTCGGGGTGGTCGAGCAACCGGTAGGGCTCGTGGCGGGTCTGCTGCACCGGCCCGCTCTGCAGCCGGATCGGCGACGTCAGGGTCTGACCGCCGAACCCGACGTCGACCAGATAGGGGCCGTCACCGTCGGGGAGGGTGACGGCGAGCACCTGATGCGTCTGAGCGGGCAGCGAATCGTCTTCGTGCATCCACACGACCCGCCCCGCCAGGCGGGCAACGTCGTACCCCAGCTCGTCGAGGACGTAGCCGAGCAGACCGTTGTGCTCATAGCAGTAGCCGCCACGGCGGCGATGAATCAATTTGTCGGCCAACGCTTTTGCGGAGAGATCGACAATCGGCACCCCGGTGAGCGGGTCGAGGTTCTCGAACGGGATGGACCGGTTGTGGGCCGCGACAACTCCGCGCAATGTGTTCAGCGTCGGTTCCGTTGGACCGGTGAAGGAGATCCGGACGAAGTACGGGTCGAGCAGACTGGACATAGCAACCATGGTGCGACCTCAACGATGGTTCAGGTCAAGCGCACAGCCCGAAAAAGCACTATGGCGGAAGCCCCCGACCGGGTCCCGCCATAGTGCTCTTTGAAACTACAGCGGGCGGCTCGCGCTTCGTCGCATTTCGACGTGGTCGGTTACCGGCTAGCTGCAATCTTCTGAGTATTTGGGACTATACCGAGGGGTGCCTCACGTTGTCGTGATCATGACGAACACCGAACACATCACCGCACTCGTGACCGGCGCCAACCGCGGCCTCGGCCGAGAGTTCGCCGCGCAGCTCATCGCTCGCGGCGCGAAGGTCTACGCCGGCGCGCGCCGGCCCGAATCCGTCGACCTACCCGGGGCCATCCCGCTACAGCTCGACATCACCGACCCCGAGTCCGTGCGCCGCGCCGCCGAGACCGCGAGCGACGTCAACGTCGTCATCAACAACGCCGGGGTCTCGACGCGAGCGGGGCTTCTCGATGGCTCGCTGGAGGACATCCGGCTGGAGATGGAGACCCACTACTTCGGAACGCTGGGCGTCATCCGCGCGTTCGTCCCGGCACTCGAGCGCAATGGCGGCGGCCGCATCCTCAACGTGCTGTCGGTGCTGTCCTGGGTACATCCCCCGACCAGTGGCGCCTACTCAGCGGCCAAGGCGGCCGGATGGGCGCTCACCGACGCGGTCCGCACCGAGCTGGCCGAGCGCGGCATCCACGTCGCGGCGCTGCACGTCGGCTACATGGACACCGACATGGTCAGCTACATCCCCGCCGACCAGAAAACAGATCCGGCAGTTGTTGCCGGGCTGGCCCTCGACGGATTATTTGCCGGTGCACCCGAGATCCTCGGCGACGAACTGACCCGCACCGTCAAGTCACAACTGTCGGGCTCACGGTCTTGACGGCGTAGCGCCGACACTGACATCTTCGGTCAAGTGATGCTGGTCATAGCTTTTCGGGCGGCTGTGAGCAGCGGGTATACTAGCAAAACTGGAACATGTTCCAGTCCGACGCCGAAGCTGCAAGGGGGCCGCTGTGAACGCGACCGACGTCATCCCGTCCGAACTCACCAAATGGGATCCGGTGCTCACCGAACGCGTGATGGGCATCCTGAAACCGTTCCTCAAAGGGTGGCATCGCGCTGAGGTACGAGGGCTGGAGAACTTCCCGAACGGCGGCGCGCTGGTGGTGTCTAACCACTCCGGCGGACTGTTCGCCATGGATGTGCCGGTGTTCGCCAGCGGCTTCTACGACAGGTTCGGCTACGAGCGGCCCGTCTACACGCTCAGCCACGACATGCTGATGGTCGGCCCGACCGGAGCGTTCTTCAAGAAGACCGGCTTCATCCCGGCCAACCACAAGAACGCCGACGAAGCACTGCGCTCGGGCGGCGTCGTCGTCGTCTTCCCAGGCGGCGACTACGACGTCTACCGCCCCTCCCTGTCGGCAAACAAGATCGACTTCGGCGGCCGGACCGGGTACGTGAAGGCGGCCATCAACGCCGGCGTCCCCATCGTGCCGACGGTCGGCATCGGCGGACAGGAAAGCCAGCTGTTCCTCACCCGCGGGACCGACATCGCCAAGGCCCTGGGACCGGTGGCGCGGGCATTCCGCACCAAGATCCTGCCCGTCTCGTTCGGCTTCCCCTTCGGCCTGTCCGTCGTACTTCCCGTCAACGTGCCCCTGCCGACCAAGATCACGATGAAGGCCCTGCCGCCGATCGACATCGCCAAGGAGTTCGGCGAGAACCCCGATATCGATGAGGTCGACGCCCACGTGCGCCGGGTGATGCAGCGCGCCCTCGACGAACTGGCTCAGGAGCGCAAGCTCCCGGTGCTGGGCTGATAGATGGGCCTCCTCGACCCAGTCACCAACACCCTCGGCCTGCTCTCCACGATGGCGCGCGCGGGCATCATCGCCCCTATGCGCCCGGACAAGTACCTGCGCATCGCCGGCGCGATGCAGCGCGAGAACATGGCGATCACCTCCGGCTTCGCCGCCGCGGCGCAACGCTGTCCAGACCGGGCCGGTCTGGTCGACGAACTCGGCATTCTCACCTGGCGCCAGATCGACCGTCGCGCCGACGCGTTCGCCGCCGCCCTTCAGGCACTGCCGGGCGGAGCGCCCGAGGTGATCGCGCTGATGGCGCGCAATCATCGTGGCTTCGTCGACGCCCTGATCGCGGCCAACCGCATCGGTGCCGACGTACTGCTGCTCAACACGTCGTTCGCCGGACCTGCACTGGCCGAGGTGCTGGAGCGCGAAGGCAGCCAAGACGGACGAGCCAAGACGGTGGCGGTGGTCTACGACGAGGAGTTCTCCGAGATCGTGGACCGCGCGCTGGCGGACCGGCCGGACACCACCCGCATCCTCGCGTGGACCGATGCCCCGAGTGAGGGTCTGACGGTCGAGAACATGATCGCCGAGCACGGCGGCGAGGAACCGGTGAGGGCGGACGAGAAGAGCCGCGTCATCCTGCTGACCTCGGGCACCACGGGAACGCCCAAGGGGGCCAAGCACTCCGGCGGAGATCCCAGCGTGCTCAAGGCGATCCTGGACCGAACCCCGTGGCGCGCCGAGCAGCCCGTCGTCGTCGTTGCCCCGATGTTCCACGCATGGGGCTTCTCGCAGCTGGCCTTCGCGGCGTCGATGGCGTGCACGATCATCACCCGCCGCAAGTTCGACCCCGAGGCCACACTGGAACTCGTCGACAAGCATCGGGCGACCGGGCTGTGCGTGGTGCCGGTGATGTTCGACCGCATCATGGACCTTCCCGACGAGGTGCTCGACAAGTACAGCGGGCGCTCGCTGCGCTTCGCCGCGGCGTCGGGCTCACGGATGCGCCCCGACGTCGTCATCAAGTTCATGGACCGCTTCGGCGACGTGATCTACAACAACTACAACGCCACCGAGGCGGGCATGATCGCGACGGCCACACCCCGCGATCTGCGCGCCGCGCCGGACACCGCGGGCAAGCCCGCCGAAGGAACCGAGATCAAGATCCTCGATTCCGAGTTCAACGAGGTGCCCACCGGCCAGACCGGCGGCATCTACGTGCGCAACTCGACGCAGTTCGACGGATACACCTCCGGGACGACGAAAGAGTTCCACGAGGGATTCATGTCGTCGGGCGACCTGGGCTACCTCGACGACGCCGGAAGGCTTTTCGTCGTCGGCCGCGACGACGAGATGATCGTCTCCGGCGGCGAGAACGTCTACCCCATCGAGGTGGAGAAGACGCTGACCGCACATCCCGACGTTGCCGAGGCGCACGTGCTCGGCGTAGACGATGAGAAGTTCGGCCAGCGGCTCGCGGCGTTCGTGGTTTTGAACCCCGGCGCGGCGGCTACCCCGGAGGCGCTGAAACAGCACGTTCGCGACAACCTCGCGAACTACAAGGTGCCAAGGGAGATCACGGTGCTCGACGAGCTTCCTCGCAGCATCACCGGCAAGATCTCGCGCAAGGAACTGAAGGACCGGATCGCGGATGCCTAAACGCCGCCCGCTGCTGCGTGCGGCAGCAGAGTTGCTCAATGCTGCCAACGGTCTGCGACCCCTGGCCCGCGACGGGTACCCGACCATCCCGGTGTTCGCCTTCGGATGGCCGACCTCGGAGCTGTCCCCGCTCTACATGACCGGTTCGATGCTCGACGCTGTCCGACGCGGCATCCGCGGCGACTTCCGCGACCCCCGTGGCCGGATCGCGCTGGCACTCACCGCGATTGCGTGGGCTCTGCTGTATGTCATCCACCGCCGCAACGTGGCCTCGCAACCGTTCTTCGAAGATCCGCTGCGCGAAGCGCTCGGCCCCGACTACGACGCGATCGCCGAGAAGGCGAGGTCGTCGCGGCGACGGTACTTCGGTGTGCCGCCCAACGACTTCGTCCGGCGCCGCTACGTGGAGAAGGCGGGCACCGTGCATTACGGGCCGCTGCGGGTGAACCGCGCCGACATCTGGCGTCGATCCGACCTGCCTCGACACGGCAAAGCGCCTGTGCTCCTCCAGGTTCCGGGTGGAGCGTGGGCCATCGGTATGCGCAAGCCGCAGAGCTATCCGCTGATGAGCCACCTCGCCGACCACGGTTGGATCTGCGTGTCGATCGACTACCGTGTCAGCCCGAAGAACACCTGGCCGGACCATATCGTCGACGTGAAACGGGCACTGGCGTGGATCAAGGAGAACATCGCCGACTGGGGCGGTGACCCTGATTTCGTCGCGATTACCGGCGGATCCGCCGGCGGTCACCTGTCGTCACTGGCGGCGCTCACCGCTGACGATCCACAGTTCCAACCGGGCTTCGAGGATGCCGACACCTCCGTGGTCGCGGCGGTGCCGATTTACGGTCGCTACGACTGGGTTTCGGCGCGTGGCAGCGGGCGCCGGGAGTTCATCGCGTTCCTGCAGAAGTTCGTCGTGAAGAAACCGATCACCGAGGACCGGCAGTTGTACGTCGATGCGTCGGCGAGCTACCGGTTGCGGCCTGACGCCCCGCCGTTCTTCGTTCTGCACGGCCGGGACGACTCGATCATCCCGGTTCCCGAGGGGCGTGAGTTTGCCGAAGCTTTGAAGAAGGTCTCGACGTCACCGGTGGTTTACGCCGAAATCCCCCACGCCCAGCACGCATTCGACTTCTACTACGGTTCGCCACGTGCGCACTACACGGCGCAGGCTGTCGAGGAGTTCCTGTCCTGGGTGATGGCCACTCGCAGGGGCGAGAACGCGCTAGGAATCGCCGAAACTGCAACTGCGCAGGGAAAGTTCGAGTAGGGCCCTGCGTAGATGCAGTCTCGGCGGTAGCTGATTCGCGGCGGGCCGACTAATTGGCCACGTCGGCGGGCCGACTAATTGGCCACGTCGGCGGGCCGACTAATTGGCCACGTCGGCGGGCCGACTAATTGGCCATTGCCGTTTCGACGACCGTCAGCTCGGCGGAAAGCCCTGCGGCGCGACGGATTTCGATGAAATCTTCCACCATTGCAGCGGTAAGCTCATGCGGGTCGTCGACCGTCTTGCCGTCGGAGAGCACCGAGATGTTGATCTGGTCGACGTAGCTCCACACGGTGATGTTGAGTCCGCTGCCCATGGTGAGCGGTCCGACCGAGTAGATCTCAGTGACGAGCGCACCGCCAACGCGGGCGCGCTCCTTGGGGCCCGGCACGTTGGAGATCGGCAGGTTCATCACCTTGTTCTGGCCGTCCTTGTGTGACAGCCAGCGGAACATCGCCTCGGCGGGACCGGGCGGGAAGTATGCGGACCACCGGCTGACCAGTTCTGGCCCGAGCAGGTTATTGCTCTCTTTGCCTGCGACCGCGGCGTCGTGTGCGGCGCGGACCCGCTCCAGTGGATCGTCCAGTTCGACGGGAATGCTGACGAGCACGCCGGTGAAGTAGTTGCCGTAGATGCGGTCGCGCGAGAAGTCGAAGCTCACCGGCACCGATGCGAGCAGAGGGTGGTCTGCGTGGCCGTCATAGTGCAGCAACAACTTTCGCAACGCACCTGCAGACATCGCGAGGATCATGTCATTGATGGTGACGCCGAGATGTTTACCGGTCGCCTTGACGTCATCCAGCGCGAGCGTGGTGGTGGCGAACTTCCGGGTCGCGTCGATCTGGTGGTTGATGAACGTCGGCGGCGGCGTGAACGGACGGGTCAACTCGGGAGAAAGCTTGTGCCCGCTCTCTCGCACCCTGCGGAGGCCCTGCGCCGTGTAGCGCACTACGTCAGGGAACTTCGCGATCTGGCGGAGGTGGTCGGTGAAGGCTGAACGGACCAGCTCGCCTTTGGACGGGGCGGGGTCGGTGGCGTAGGAATCGCGGTCGGCCTGCGGCCCGTCCTGCAGATCCATGCCTCGTGCCAGCAGATTGGCCGACGCCACGCCGTCCGCGAGGGCGTGGTGGATCTTGCCGAGTACCGCGATGCGGCCGCCCGCCAGACCTTCGATGAGGTACATCTCCCACAGCGGTCGGCTGCGATCCAGCGGCGTGCTGGCGATCCTGCCGACTTCCTCGTCGAGTTCGCGGCGGCCGCCCGGTGCAGCGACCCGCGCCGACCGAACGTGGTACGCGAGGTCCACCTCGGCGTTTTCGCGCCACATGGGGTGGTGGAACTTGAACGGGATGTCGACCAGCTCGAAGCGGAACGGCTCGAGCTTGTACAGCCTGCTGTGGATGACCTTGCGGAGCTCTTCGACCCCGAACGTCGCACCGCCGAGATCATCGAGCTCGATGACGGCCAGCTTGAGCGTGTGCATGTGAACGCTGGGAGTCTCGCTGTAGAGCAGCACAGCATCCCAGCCGCGGAGTCTTTTCACCGCAAAAGTCTCTTCACCGCAAAAAGCCTCTTCACCGCGCCACCTTCCTCACGCCCGTCGGCTCCTCGCGCAAGCGCTCGTCGGCCAGAGGTGCCTATATAACCTCTTTGGCCCCGATGAGGCTCCTGTTTCGGTGAATGTGGTTGAGGAACAGTCCGATTGCCGTCGCCGTGGCACCCGTGCGGGCACCGTCGGTCATGTCGAAGCCATGGCCTGCGCCGGGAAGCTCGATGTAGCCGACGATCGAGCGGGAGACGTTGCGTAGACGTTCGACGAAGCTCTGCGCCTGAGCCACTGGGATCACGCTGTCGCCGGTTCCGTGGATAACCAGGAACGGTGGCGCCTCGGAATGGATGCGCGCCATCGGAGAGGCCTTGCGGAACACGTCGGGATGCTTGTCGAGCTTGCGCTTGACGACCACTCGCTCAAGGAAGTCCATAAAGCGGACCCTCTCCACGGTGGACTTGTCTTCCCAGTCGTACCGCCCGTAGATGCCGACGACCGCGTCCACTGACGTGTCGGAGCCTTCGGGGAGTTCGGACTGCATGTCGGGATCGTTGGCGGTCAGTCCGGCCAGCGCTGCAAGATGCCCGCCGGCCGAGGTGCCCGCGATCGCGATGAAGTTACGGTCGCCGCCGAACTTGTCGACGTTCGCACGCGCCCAGGCGATCGCGGTCTTGACGTCGGCGATGTGTGCCGGCCACGGGTTGTGCGGCGCGACTCGGTACTCCACGGACAGGCACACCCAGCCCATCTCGGCCAGATGCGACATCAATGCATAGCCCTGCAGCATGCGGCCACCGTGCACCCACGCACCGCCGGGAACGAAGATCATCACCGGGGCATCGGCGGGGGTGTCGTCGCGACGCCACACGTCGAGCAGCTGGGTCGGACGAGGGCCGTACCGCACCGATGTCTTGTGCACGTTGCGCAGGTGCTCGCGCATCTTCCAGATCGGCGGAGTGCGCTCGGCGGCGGGCCATTCGATCTCGAGGTCCTTCGGCGAAACGACCCCCCGCAGCGCGGCTTCGGTGACCGCGTTGGTGCAGTCCCGCTCCTGCTGCTTCTTCTGCGCATCGTTGGGCGTCACCAGCGACTTGGCCAGCGCGCCGACGAAATCAGGGGCGTGCCGAGCGCCCCAGACGCCTGCCGCCGTCAACGCTCCAAGGGGTTCAAGGTGTTTCCCGACCACCGGCAGCGAAGCCGAAGCCACGCTCGCCGCCAGCAAGTAGTCGGAAAATCCTGCGTTCAGCAACCACTGGACACGGGTAGTCAAGGTGGGTCCGGGATACCGCGTATCCGGGCGTTCCGTCATGGCGCGAAGCGTACCCCCGTTGAATAGATTCAAACGACAATCTCAGCGAAGTTGTCTACTGATTTTCGGATGTAGTCAATTTGTGATCTGACTCACAAGTGCTGGTGCGATAAATGCCCCGCGATAGCGTCGGTTTGACATCCGTCAACTTCAACGAAGAAGGCATTCCGTGAGCAAGACCGCGAGCACATCCGCGCTGGCCATCACCGACGACCACCAGGACCTCGCGGACGCCGCCGCAGGCCAGTTGGCCCGCTTGCAGGCGCTTGCCAAGGCCCGGGCCACCCTCGACGGCGGCCCCGCACATCCAGACGAAATCTGGTCGGCTGCAAAGGATCTCGGCTGGACAGGGCTCGCGATCGCCGAAGAGCACGGCGGTTCGGGCTACGGACTCGCCGAGCTGGCCGTGGTCACCGAGTGCCTCGGCCGGCAGCTGGCCCCCGGACCGTTCCTGTCCAGCGTCTCGGCCTCCGTCGTCATCGACCGATGCGCACCGGAATCCGTTCGGGCCGAACTGCTCCCGGGTCTCGCGAGTGGGGCGACGACCGCCGCGCTCGGCGTGTCGGGGACGATCGGCCTGGATTCCGACCAGCTGGCCACCGGCGAATGTTCCGCGGTGCTCGGCGCCCCGGACGCGAGCCTGCTGGTGCTCGCCGCCGGCGAGGACGTCGTCGTCGTCGATCCGGCCGCCGACGGCGTCACGGTCACCCCCCTGGAAAGTCTGGACACCACCCGCAGCATCGGCTCGGTGGCGTTGACCAGCGTCTCCATCCCTGTTGACCGCGTACTGCGCGGCGCCGCGCGCAACGCCAGGACCGTCTTCCGGATCCTGGCGTCGGCCGAGGCCGTCGGTGTCAGCTGGGCGGCGCTCGAGATGGCTGTCGAGTACGCCAAGGTGCGCGAACAGTTCGGCCGCACCATCGGCACCTTCCAGGCCGTCAAACACCATGCGGCCAACATGCTGGTCAACGCGGAGACAGCGACAGCGGCAGCCTGGGACGCGGCACGCTCCGACGATCTCGACAGCGCGTGGTTTCCCGCCGCGGTGGCTGCGACCCTGGCGATCCGGGCCCAGGTATTAAACGCACAGAACAATATTCAGCTGCATGGTGGGATCGGCTTCACCTGGGAACACGACGCGCATCTCTATCTCCGCAGAGCCAGAACGCTTGCCGTGCTGATGGCCGACGGTGCCGATCCCGTACTCGACGTCGTCGAGGGCCAGCGCCGCGGCCAGGCGCACGGCGCGTCGTTCACGCTTCCTCCGGAGTCCGAGCAGTATCGCGGCCCGGCACGCGAGGCCGCCGCCACGGTGCGGGACCTGCCCGCCGACCAACAGCGGGATTTCCTCGTCGAATCCGGATATCTCGTACCGCACTGGCCGACACCGTGGGGACGCGCGGCAAACGTTCTCGAACAGCTGGTGATCGAAGAGGAGTTCGGGGGCATCGAGCGTCCCGACATGGGGATCACCGGCTGGGTGGCGCTGACGATCGCGCAGGCAGGCACCGACGACCAGCGTGAACGGTGGGTGGAGCCGGTGCTGCGCGGCCAGGTGATGTGGTGCCAGCTGTTCTCCGAGCCCGGCGCCGGATCCGACGCCGCCGCGGTCCGCACCTCAGCCAAGAAGGTCGACGGCGGATGGCGGGTGACCGGGCAGAAGGTCTGGACGAGCCTGGCGCACATGTGCCAATGGGGGCTGGCGACCGTGCGGACCGATCCGGACGCCCCGAAACACGCCGGCGTCACGATGATGGCCGTCGACATGACCGCCGAAGGGGTGACGGTCAATCCGCTGCGCGGCATCACCGGCGACGCGCACTTCAACGAGGTGTTCTTCGACGACGTGTTCGTGCCGGACGCCGACGTCGTCGGTGACGTGAACAAGGGGTGGCTGGTCGCGCGGGCGACGCTCGGCAACGAGCGGATCTCGATCGGCGGCGGCTCAGGGGCACCGACCGGCACCACCCCCGACCACCTGGTCAAGCTGCTCGACAGCTCGCCAAACACCGCCGCGATGTACGTCCGGCGAGCCGGCGAGATCATCGCCGACATCCACACGCTGCGGCTGCTCAACCTACGCCGCGCGACCCGCGCGATCGCCGGCGCCGAACCGGGCCCCGAAGGCAACGTCACCAAGCTGCTGGTCGCCGAATCGGGCCAGCACCTCACCGAGCTGGCGTTCGAGCTGGCGGGCACGGCCGCGGTGGTCGAACAGGCCCCGCAGCTGACCCGCAGCTATCTGGGCAACCGGGCGATGACGATCGCGGGTGGGACCTCGGAGATCACCCGCAATACGATCGCCGAGCGGATCCTGGGTCTTCCTCGGGATCCGCTGCTTCGTTGACCCAGGCCACCAGCCTGCTGCCCGTGCACACGCATACTGATCCGGTGCACAGCATCGACTTCCATCCCGAGCTCCGCCGCGCCGCCCGGCTGGTGCCCAAGCAGGTCATCACCCCGCTGACGTTGCCGCTGATGCGCGCCGCGTCGCGGATGATGTGGCGCAAGGCTCCCGCCGACGACATCGAGGTCCTCACGCTGTCGTCGGGCGTCGGTGTCCGGCTGCACCGCCCGGCCGGTGTGACGACCCCGGGCCCTGCGCTGCTGTGGATCCACGGAGGCGGCTACGTCATCGGTGACGCCGCTCAGGACGATGTGCTGTGCCGCCGCTTCGCCAGTGAGCTCGGCGCTACGGTGGTGTCGGTCAACTACCGTCTCGCCCCCGAGCATCCTTATCCGGCGCCCGTCGAGGACTGCTATTCGGCGCTGAGCTGGTTGGCTGCGCTGCCCGCCGTCGATCCGTCCCGCGTCGCGATCGGCGGTGCCAGCGCGGGCGGCGGCCTCGCCGCATCGCTGGCACTGCTGGCTCGCGACCGCGCTGAAATCCCTTTAGCAGCACAACTTCTCGTGTACCCGATGATCGACGACCGTACGGTGGACCGCACCGGCCTTGACAATCCCGGACACCGGCTGTGGAACCAGTCCAGCAACCGATTCGGTTGGCGCGCCTATCTCGGCAACGCGGACCCCGATGTCGCCGTGCCGGCACGGCGGGACGACCTCTCGGGGCTGCCACCGGCGTGGATCGGCGTCGGAACACTGGACCTGTTCCACGACGAGGATCTTGCTTATGCGGAGCGGCTGCGAGCGGCCGGAGTTGCGTGCGAGGTCGAGGTCGTCGACGGCGCGTTCCACGGGTTCGACGGCGTCGCCCCGAAAGCCGATGTCTCGCTGTCGTTTTTCCGGAGTCAGTGCGCGCTGCTGCGGTCGGCGTTCGCGCACGAAGCCGCCTAACGTTCGTAGACAACCTCGCCGCCGATGACGGTGGCGCCGACAGCCGCGGCGTCGAGTTCGGCCAACGTCTCGCTCGGCGGTGTCGTCATGATGCACAGGTCACCGGGTGCTCCTACCTCGACGCGACCGGGGTGACCCGGCCGGTTACCCGTGAACAGCGCCAACGCCATTGTCGCCGAGATCTTTTCGTCAGCGCCCAGCACGATGCCCGACGGTGTGCGGCGATGTACCGCGGCGTGTATCGCCGCCCACGGATCCGCGTCGCCGAAGGGCGCGTCGGTGGACAACCCGACCCGAACCCCGGCGCGCAGTAGTGAAGCCACCCGCCACAGTTCGTGGTGTTCGGCCTCGGAAACATCGGCCAGATACTGATCACCGCGCTCAGCAACGAAATTCGGCTGGGTCACCACGGGAATGCCACTCGCGGCGAGGTCGGTCAGCGTTCCGTCGGGGACGACGGCAGCGTGCTCGATGCGGTCGAGGGGATGGCGCCCCGCGGTGCGGAACGCTTCCAGACCGACGATCAATTGGGCGGCGGTGACGCAGTGCAGCGCGACAGGCACTCCCACCGAATGACGGTGGCGGATCCAGCGCGCCAATGCCTCGAGGTCGAGTTCGTCGTCGTGCAGGATGCGCTTGCCTGGCGCAAGGCAACGCACCGTCTGCCGCATCTGCTGCTGAACTTCCGTGATGTCGCCGGCCCCGAGTTCGGGTGTGGCATCGGTGACTCCGGTGACGCCGTAGCGGCACAGCTGGGCGCTGAGCTCAGCCAGGTCGGGCTCGCTCGGTGGCAAAGCCCAGCTGGCATCCGAGCTTCGCAGGATCCCGGTGGGGTGCTCGGCGAGTCCGACCCGGATCAGCCCGGGAGTGTTGAGAGTCCACTGCACTCCGCTGCGGTGCTGGATGCGCACCGGGATCGTCGGTGCGACACCGTCGAGGGTGTCGCGGTCCAGCGGACCCGCTGCGGAATCGTGATAGCCGATCCCGCGGATCCAGCCGTCCCCTCCTGGCCCCGCGGCCGCGAGAACCCTTGCCAAGTCTGCCTTGCCGCGAACATGCTCCGGGCCGACACGGACTGAGTGCAGTGCCGCCGCGGCGGCTCGCAGGTGCAGGTGATGGTCGGTCAGCCCGGGTAGCACTGTGCCGCCCGCGGCGTCGTATTCCGTTTCGCCGGCCGCGGCCGCCAACCCGGACGCGACGGCCACGATCTTTTCCTCGACGCGGATGTCGGTCTCGGTGCCGTCGATCAGGACCGCCCGCCGAATCAGCATGAGGTCGCCAGCCGCTCGGCCACCATGCGGTGCACGAGATCGTTGTCGGCGCCGAGAGGAGCCGCGGGCACCGTGAGTGATGGCATTGCGGTGCAGTCTGTTTCGTCGTCGGTGATGAGCCGGGCGTACTCTGCAGCAACCGCCGACATCGACACCTCGATCAGCTCCCCGCCGCCGCGGGCACGCGATTCCAGCACGGCGCGGGCCGCGCAGACGCCGGTCAACGGGTCGGCGATCGCGTCGCCGCAGAACTGGGGCGCCTCCGGGGTGCCACCGACGAGTGCGCCCGACACCGCGGCATCGTCGCCGAACGCCACCCAGTCGGCGCGCTCGCCCGTCGTGCCGTGGCCCGTGATGCGGATCCACGTGCGGCCGGGGCGCGCCGCCACCTCCGCCGGGCCGAGACCGCGCCGCTGCAACGCGGCGGGACGTGACGACTCGATCACCACGTCTGCGATCGCCAGCAGTCTGCGGAGTGCGGCCGGATCATCGAAATCTGCGCTGTACGAGAGCTTTCCGGCATTGATCCAATCGAAGAACTCCACCGGCCCGTTGCGGGTGCCGTCCCGACGTTGCGCGCTTTCCACTTTGACCACGGTTGCTCCCGCGTCGGCCAATACTCGGCCGCACAACGGACCCGCCCACATCGACGACAGGTCCACGATCAGCAGATCCGGCGACGGGATCGGCGCACCGCGTTCACCAGACCTGCTGACAGTGGTTGGTGCGGAGACGGATTCGCCGAGTACGCCGACGGGCAGGCCGAGCAGGCGGGCCCGCTCGGCGAAGGCCGCCACACCGAGATCGCGGACCTTGCAGTCGATGGCGTCCCACGGCGCATCGGGCATGGTGTCGTGTTCGATCAGCGCTGGGACGGCGTCGAGGTCATCGGGCCGGGACAGCGTCAGCGCGCACCACCCGCCCGGCCCGTCCATCAGCCGCGTCGCACCCCCCGACGAGATACGACCCGGCGGCGGCAGGCCGAGCAGCGCTGCGCGTCCACCGATCGCCTCGTCTGCATCGATGTCCACCCCGGCCAGAGACGCGATGGCCTGCGCGTTCTCGCGTGCATGGGCCAGCACTGCAGCGGGCACACGCACGGAACTCACCCCACCATTGTGGCCTCAGAACAGCAGCCCGGTGAATTTCCAGTCCAGAACCTGTCGATCCTCGCCTTCGGCCGCGTAGACGGCCGACCTCAGTCGGACGATTCCGCCGCGTCCGTCAGCCAGCGGTTCGGCACCTTCGACGGTGAGCTCGCTGTAGAGCGTGTCACCCTCGTGCACGGGCCCGGTGTGGTCGCAGGACTCCCATCCCAGCACGGTCACAAGGTTGGGCAGCAACCGGGTCGTCTGAGCCAGCGCCAGCCCGATGGTGTGGCCGCCGTATACCAGCCGCTTGCCTGCCACGCGTGAATCATGATGTGTGGCAGCGATGTTCAACGTCAACCGGGCCAGCTCCGGCGCACTGCTGACGACGTCGGCGGTGCTGTACAGCACGCGACCCACGAGCCCGGGCTCGAAATGCGGACCGGGCACCCGGGCGCGGAACGCATTGGCATCCCAGCTCGACGTCGGGTCGGCCACTACCTCGCCGTCCCCGCCGATACCGGACAGATCGTCGTGATGACCCGTCTGAACGGTGTCGCTGCTCAGCGGCAGCATCGCGCACCGGTAGAAGTCCAGGACCAGCCTGCCGACACCGTCGATGGTCGTCATCCGCAACGCGGCGAGCCCGGTCGGTTGCCGCCCCGGCTTCGCCGAGTTCTGTTTGAGACCAACCACTTCGGTGCGTGTGTACAGGGTGTCTCCGATGACGGGAAACCGATGGAAGGTCAGCCCGCGGTAGAACAGGTTGGCCTTGACCCGCTGGGTCGCCAGCGTGGACTGCCCGATCGCGACGTCGCACACCAGCGCGGGATGTGCCAGCGGGGCCGTCGCACCGGTCACCGCGTAAGACAGTTCCGCATCCAGCGGCAACCGAAGGCGGTCGCCGAGAATCGCCTGGTGCGCCGCGGCGACGCCCGCCGACAGCGTCATTGACGGAGCGGAGTCGAAGACCTGGCCGACCCTCAGGTCGTCGAAGAAGGGTCCACCCGCGCTTTGGCCGTACAAAGTCACAGTCGGCATGCTGGCACCAGGCCCGGACGCATGTCAATATGGCTGACAAATGGCCGTACATATTGGACGTCTCGGAGGTGCGCAGGTGGTCGAAGGACTCAGCAGCGAAGAATCGATGCTGGTCGAGACGGTGCGCACGTTCATCGATCGCGACGTCAGGCCGGCCGTCCGCGACCTCGAGCACACCAACACCTACCCCCAGGCGTGGATCGAGCAGATGAAGAGCATCGGCATCTACGGGCTCGCCATTCCCGAGTCTCATGGTGGCGCGCCGGTCTCCACCCGGTGCTACGTCCTGGTCACCCAGGAGCTGGCCCGCGGGTGGATGAGCCTGGCGGGCGCCATGGGCGGCCACACCGTGGTCGCGAAGCTGGTGACACTGTTCGGCACCGAAGACCAGCAGCAGCGCTACCTGCCCGCGATGGCCACCGGGGAACTGCGCGCGACGATGGCACTGACCGAGCCCGGTGGCGGCTCCGATCTGCAGGCCATGACGACGGTCGCACGCCGCGACGGCGACGACCTCGTGATCAGCGGGGCGAAGACATGGATCTCCAACGCCCGACGATCGAGGCTGATCGCGCTGCTGTGCAAGACGGATCCGGCTGCGACACCGAGGCATTCGGGCATCTCGGTCGTTCTGGTCGAGAATCCGTCCGAAGGCCTTACGGTGTCGCGCGATCTGCCTAAGCTCGGCTACAAAGGCGTCGAGTCCTGCGAGTTGTCCTTTGACCAGTGCCGGGTTCCCGCCTCGGCGATCCTCGGCGGCACACCGGGGCACGGTTTCGCGCAGATGATGAAAGGCCTTGAGACAGGCCGGATTCAGGTGGCCGCGCGCGCGTTGGGCGTCGCGTCGGCGGCTCTGGCCGACGCGCTGGCCTACGCGCAGGACCGGGAAAGCTTCGGGCAACCGATCTGGAAGCACCAGGCCGTCGGCCACTACCTGGCGGACATGGCGACGAAGCTGACAGCGGCACGACAGCTGACGTTTCACGCCGCCGACCGATACGACAGCGGTGAGCGCGCCGACATGGAAGCGGGGATGGCCAAGCTGTTCGCCTCCGAGGTCGCGATGGAGATCGCGCTCAACGCCGTCCGTATCCACGGCGGGTACGGCTACTCGACCGAATACGACGTCGAGCGCTACTTCCGCGACGCCCCGCTCATGATCGTCGGCGAAGGCACCAACGAGATCCAGCGCAACGTGATCGCGGGGCAGCTGGTAGCCCGGGGCGGCATCTGATGCCGCCCGCGTATCAGGTTCTGCGCGAACGGCTCCGGGACGAGATCGCCGCCGGCCGTTATCCGGACGGGACTCGGTTGCCGACCGAGTCGGAGCTGGTCGCCCGCCACGGGCTGTCACGCCAGACGGTCCGGCGCGCATTCCAGGACCTGGTCGCCGAGGGTTCGGTGTACCGGGTGCCCGGGCGGGGTAGCTACGCGAGCGACCGCGGTCGGCGTTACCTGCGCCAGCTCGGATCGATCGAAGACCTGATGAGTCTGTCCGACGACACCACCATGGAGGTTCTCGACGGGCTGCACCGCCGCGTCGACATCGACGCCGCCAGTCGCCTCAGACTCGACGGCGACGTGGTGTACTCGGTGGTGTTCCGGCGGCTGCACGATGGAATAGCTTTTGGGCACACAGAAGTTCATCTGCCCCCGGCGGTGGCTGCCCCGGTGCTCGCGTCGCCGTCGCTCGCCTCGGGCGCGGTGACGACGCATACCGTCATCGGACTGCTGGAGCCGCACCTCGAAAGGCCGATCGCCGAAGCGGCGCAGTCGATCACGGTGACCGCCGCCGACCGCTCCGCCGCCGCCGCGGTGGCGTGCGAGCCCGGCCACCCGATGCTGCGGGTGGACCGGCTCTACTCCGACGACGCGGGCCGCCCCGTCGAGCTCGCCGTCAGCCAGTTCCTGCCCGAGCAGTACACCTACCGGGTCACGTTGAAGCGGTCCGGGTGACCGTCATCGTTGCTGCTGCTCGTCGCGGCAATGCTGCCTAGCAGCCTCAGCGCGTCGGCACTCGGGCTGCCCGGGTCGGCGTCGTAGACGATGAGCTCCTGGCCCGGCGCGGCCCGAACGTCGAACGTCTGCATGTTCAGCGTGACCGTACCGACCTCCGGATGTTGAAAGGTCTTTCGGGCCAGGCATTTCCGCCGCGCATCCCGGCGCTCCCACAGGCTGCGGAACTCGTCGACCGTAAGCAGCTCGCCGAGCACCTCCTGGGCCCTCGGGTCGTCGGGCGCGGCCCCGTAGGCCATCCGGAAGCCTGCGACGGAGTCGGCTGCGACGAGGTCCCAGTCGACGTAGAAGCCGCGGGCACGCGGATCGGTGAAGACCAGCAGCATCAGGTTGCCCACGGCGCCGAGCTCGCCGAACAGCGCCGTGGCCATCGGGTTGGCCGCCAGGATGTCGTAGGCACGGTTGTAGACCAGAGCCGGGTTGTCCGGCCACGCCTCCATCAGCCGTAGCAATCCGGGGTCGACCCGGTCCGGCTGCTGCCGCCTCGGCAGCCTGGGCGTGTGGCCTGCCAGGCTGAAGAGATGTGTGCGGCCGTCGGCGTCGAGGCGAAGCGCCGCGGCGAGGGCCTCGAGGACCTGCACCGACGGTGAGCGTTCTCTTCCTTGCTCCAGGCGGCCGTAATAGTCCACGCTGACGCCGGCCAGCAGAGCCACTTCCTCGCGGCGCAGTCCGGGGACGCGGCGCACGCCCGTGCTGGTCAACCCGACGTCGGCGGGCCGCAACACGGCCCGCCGGCTTTTCAGATAGTCACCCAGTTCGGCCACTCTCCCAGACTAGGCGCGGATTCCCGCCGTCGCCTGGGTGTATCGCACCCTGGTTGGCTCGGCCGGCTGCGCCGATTCTGGTGGACATGAGCGAATCGAAGATCATCCTCGTCACAGGAGCTAGCAGCGGGATCGGCGAGGCGGTGGCACAACGCCTCGCCGCCGACGGACACCACGTGGTCGCGGGTGCGCGGCGCGAGGACCGCCTCGACCAACTCGCCGCCAAGATCAAAGACGCCGGCGGCAGCATCGAAACACGCCGACTCGACGTCACCGACCCCGCGGATGTGACCGCTTTCGTCGATGCGGCGGTGGCCGCCCACGGCCGGGTGGACGTCGTCGTCAACAACGCCGGGGTGATGCCGCTGTCGCGGCTGGACGCCCTGCTCGTCGACGAGTGGAACAGGATGATCGACGTCAACGTTCGCGGTCTTCTGCACGGCATCGCCGCCGCGCTGCCGCACTTTAAGCGCCAGGGTGGCGGGCATTTCATCACGGTGGCCTCGATCGGGGCCCACGAAGTCGTACCCACCGCTGCGGTGTACTGCGCGACGAAGTACGCCGCATGGGCGATCACCGAGGGGCTGCGGCTGGAGTCCGACCCGTCGATCCGGGTGACAACCGTCTCGCCGGGTGTCGTCGAATCGGAACTTGCGGACACGATCTCGGATCCGAATGCCGCCGCGGCGATGAAAGACTACCGGGCCGAGGCTATTTCACCGGATGCGATCGCACGGGGTATCGCCTACGCGATCAACGAACCGGCCGACGTGGACGTCAACGAGTTGATCATTCGCCCGGCGCGGCAACGCTGATTCAGCCGATTTCGTCGACCAGGCCCCACCGCAGCGCCGTATCGGCGTCGATCGATCGGCCCGACAGCACGAGATAGGCGGTGCGCCAGCGGCCGATGCGGCGGGTGATGCTGACGGTGCCGCCCGCCCCCGGGATCAGGCCGAGCGCCAGCTCGGGAAGTCCGAGCACCGCGTCGGGATGACAGGCGATCCATCCGCAGAAGGCCGCCATCTCCAACCCGCTGCCCTGCACCTGTCCGTGGATCTCGGCGCGGCAGGCCCGCCCCAGCCGGGCGGTGATCTCATCGAGCACGAGCGCGGGGCTGTGGCGGGTACGGGCGATGTGGGCGCTGGCCGGATCGGCGAAGGTGCCGAACTCGGCGAGGTCGCCTCCGCTGCAGAAGGACGGGCCATTGCCGGTCAGCACCATCTCGGTTACCGACGGATCGAGACGGGCGACCTCCAGCGCCTCGAGCAGCGCGGCCCTGGCGTCGGTGGAGAACGCGTTGTGCCGGCCCGGTCGGTTGAACCGGACCGTCAGGCGGTCGTTATCACGTTCAGCAACAACGGGATCCGCGATCTGCGGCACCACCGCGGGGCCACGCTCTGCCAGCCAGCGCGCGAATTCCGCGCCGGATTGCAGTGTCGAGTAGGCCAGCGACTCGGTGACGATTCCAGGGAACGTCGAGGCGGCCGGGTCGACGGCGCGCAGGACGTCGTCGCAGACTGCGGCCGTCTGCGGCCAGCGCTCGCAGCGCGCGCTGAGCTCGGCAAGCGCATCGGGGACGGATTCCACGGTGATCGCGCAACGGTCGTCGGTGGCATCCTCGGTCAGCGTGAACGTCGCGTCGTCGGACGGATCCCCGACGGCGACCCGCACTCCCCCGGCCAGCGTGTTCACGAGTACTTGCTTATCAGCTCCTGCTTGTAAAGCTTTCCGGTGTCCGTGCGGGGAAGCTGCGCTTCGAAAGAGATCGACCGTGGGCATTTGTAGTGCGCCAATCGATCTCGCAACCACGCAACCAATTCCTCCGCGAATTCAGTTGTGGCATCGGCGGGGTCGACGGTCTGCACGACACCCATGACGCGCTGCCCCATCTCGTCGTCGGGCACGCCGAACACCGCGGCGTCCATCACCTTGGGGTGGGTGACGAGCATGTTCTCGGCTTCCTGCGGGTAGATGTTCACCCCGCCCGAGATGATCATGTGATGCCGGCGGTCGGTGAGGTAGAGATAGCCCTCGTCGTCGACGTAGCCGATGTCGCCGACGGTCTTCCAGCCGTGCCGGTGCCGCGACTTGGCGGTTTTGTCCGGATCGTTGAGGTATTCGAAGTCGAAACCGCCTTCGAAGTAGATTTCGCCGGCCTCGCCCGGCGGTAGTTCGGTACCGTCCTCGCCGACGATGTGCAGCGTGCCCGCCAGCGGGCGCCCGACCGAGCCCGGGTGGGTCAGCCATTCCTCCGCGGTGATCAGCGTGGAGCCGTGGGCCTCGGACGATGCGTAGTACTCGTCGATGATGGGGCCCCACCAGTCGATCATCTGTTTCTTGATCTCGACGGGGCACGGGGCGGCCGCGTGCATGACCCGTTCCAGGCTGGACACGTCGTAGGACGTGCGGACCTCTTCGGGGAGCTTCAGCATGCGGGTGAACATCACCGGTACGAACTGGCCGTGTGTCACATGATGTTTGGCGATCGCGTCGAGAGCGCCTTCGGCGTCGAACTTCTCCATCACGACCGTGGTGATGCCGCCGGCCTGCGTCTGCATGGACCACACCGAGGGCGCAGTGTGGTACAGCGGTGCGGGGCTGAGGTAGACGGCGTCGGGGTGCATCCAGAACGAGACCAGCGCTGCCATCAGGCCGGGCGACTCGGACGGCGGCACGTGGGGCAGCGCGCGCTTGATGCCCTTGGGGCGTCCCGTGGTGCCCGAAGAGTACTGCAGCAGGTCACCCTCGATCTCGTCGTCGATCGGCGTATCTGGTTGATCCGCAACGCATTCGGGGTAGCTCTGCCAGCCGTCGAGCCGTCCGTCGGCGATGATGCGCAGCGGGGGGAGACCGTTGGGGAGCTCCGCGGCGAGCCCGGCGAGGGTGTCGGTGAGCTTGCCGGAACCGACGATCGCCTTCGCGCTGCTGTTGTCGATGATGTAGGCCGCCTCGGCGGCGGTCAGGTGCGTGTTGATCGGTACGTAGTAGAGGCCGCAGCGACGAGCGGCCCACATGACCGCATGCATGTGCTGGTTGTTCTCCATCAGGATCGCGACGGCGTCGCCTTCGACGAGGCCCGCGTCGCGGAACAGGTGCGCGAGCCGGTTCGCCCGGGCCTCCAACTCACCGAATGTGACCACCGTGCCGGACGGATACATGACGATGGCGGGCTTGTCAGGGGCGGCAACAGCGGTGTCGCGGATCTGCATGCGAAGACTCTACAAAATCAAACTTGACACCTGTCAAGCAGCGCACGTGACTGACGCCACATCCGTTTTGCGTTCGGTTCGACAGCTGGCTGGCGCCTCAATATCTATGTCCATGACAACGCACACGTCCACAGGAAATGCCGTCACCGCCGGTCCTGTGGCCGGCGAAACCCTCAAGGATCCGGCCCGCTGGCCAGGTCACGCGTTGGTCGCCGCGGGTCTGTTGGCGTTCGCTGTTGAGCCTGACCGGCTTTGCCGTCGGCCGTAACGGCGCCGCGCTGGCCGGAGTCGTCACTGCAGTGCTTCTGGTTGCCGGCGGCCTTGGCTGGTTGTTCGTCGAACATCGCCGGGCCCGCGCCAAGCTGGTCGGCGCCGCGCCGGAACGACCGGAGGACGCTGCACCGCTGTCCTGACGAGTGCGCCCTTAACGCACGCCGCGAGCGGCGTGTCCACGGACAGACACGCGCGCTCGCGGTGCAACGGTGCGCTACTAGCTAGCTCTCTTCGGCCAGGCGGGTCTTCAGCGCGTCGAACTCGTCCTTGATGCCCGTCGGCAGCTTCTCGCCGACGAATTCGAACCACTCCTCGATCAGCGGCAGTTCCTTGCGCCACTCCTCGGCATTGACCGCCAGCGCGAGGTCCACATCGTCGGCGTCGACGTCCAAGCCCTCGAGGTCGAGATCCGAGGCGGTGGGGACGATGCCGATCGGCGTGCTCTTGCCCTCCGCGGTGTGCTCGATGCGCTCGACGGCCCACTTCAGCACGCGGCTGTTCTCACCAAAGCCGGGCCACAGGAAGCGTCCGTCGTCGCCGCGGCGGAACCAGTTGACGAAGAACACCTTCGGCAGCTGCGACTCGTCGGCGTTCTTGCCGATGTTGATCCAGTGCTGGAAGTAGTCGCCGACGTTGTAGCCGAGGAACGGCAGCATCGCCATCGGGTCGCGGCGCACTGTGCCGACCTTGCCTTCGGCGGCGGCGGTCTGCTCGGAGCCCAGCGTGGCCCCGATGAACACGCCGTGCTGCCAGTCGCGGGCCTCGGTGATCAGCGGGACGGTCGTCTTGCGGCGGCCGCCGAACAGGATCGCCGAGATCGGCACACCCTGCGGGTCATCCCACTCCGGCGCGAGCGTCGGGCACTGCGCGATCGGCGTGCAGTAGCGCGAGTTCGGATGTGCCGCCTTGGTTTCCGTCTCGCGCAGGATCCAGTCGTTGCCCTTCCAGTCGATCAGGTGATCGGGCTCGCCCTCGAGGCCCTCCCACCACACGTCGCCGTCGTCGGTCTTGGCGACGTTGGTGAAGACGGTGTTGCCCCCCGCGATGGTCTTCATCGCATTGGGGTTGGAGTCCCAGTTGGTGCCCGGCGCGACACCGAAGAAACCGAACTCGGGGTTGGTGGCGTACAGGCGGCCGTCCTTGCCGAACCGCATCCAGGCGATGTCGTCACCCACGGTCTCGGCGCGCCAGCCCGGGATGGTGGGCTGCAGCATCGCGAGGTTGGTCTTGCCGCACGCCGACGGGAAGGCCGCGGCAATGTAGTACGCCTTGTTCTCCGGCGAGATCAGCTTGAGGATCAGCATGTGCTCGGCGAGCCAGCCCTCGTCGTGGGCCATCGCCGATGCGATGCGCAGCGAGTAGCACTTCTTACCGAGCAGTGCGTTTCCGCCGTAGCCCGAGCCGTAGCTCCAGATCTCGCGGGTCTCCGGAAAGTGAGTGATGTACTTCGTGTCGTTACACGGCCACGGCACGTCCTTTTGCCCCGGCTCCAGGGGGGCACCCAGTGAGTGCAGGGCTTTGACGAAGAAGCCGTCCTCGCCCAGCTTCTCCAGCGCCGCGGCACCCATCCGGGTCATGGTGCGCATCGACACGACCACGTACTCCGAGTCGGTGATCTCCACACCGAGCTTGGGGTCCTCGGCATCGAGCGGGCCCATGCAGAACGGCACCACCCACATGGTGCGTCCGCGCATCGAACCGCGGTAGAGGTCGGTCATGATGCCGCGCATCTCGGCGGGGTCCATCCAGTTGTTGGTGGGCCCGGCGTCGATCTCGCGCTGGCTGCAGATGTAGGTCCGCGACTCGACGCGGGCGACGTCGGACGGATCGGAGAGCGCCAGATAGGAGTTCGGCTGCTTATCGGGGTTCAGCTTCTGGAAGGTGCCTGCCTCGACGAGCTGAGCGCACACCCTCTCGTACTCTTCTTCGGATCCGTCGGCCCACGCGACGCGGTCCGGCTGGGTCAGCTCGGCAACTTCGCGAACCCAAGCGAGCAGTCCCTGGTGGTTGGTCGGTGCGGAATCCAGTCCCGGAATCGTCGCTGCGGTCATGCTGTGTTGTCTCCCTGCATCTTCTGCGAAAGGTCTGCCAGAAACGCGGGCGGCGACGAAAAGCGAGCTCACACGCTCGTCCCTTCGATGGCAGCCACGACCGTCACTGTGTATTGAGGTTAACGCGGGTGACATACCCGCGGGAATTCAGGACTATGTCCATTCACTCACAGGAACGATTCAGATGGCTTTCACCGGGAGGTCTACCCAGCGGTAACAAGTGCGGGTCCTCCCGGGAACGCAAATGTTTCCGGAGTTCGGCATCGATCGCCGCGATTTTCCGCCCGAACTCGACGTCCTCCGCGGCGCCCGCGGCGGCACTTTCGGATGCCAACGCCGCTTCGGCCGCCAGCATGCTCGTCGCCACCTTTTCCTCTGCAGCGGCCCGCACCGCGGCAGAAATCTCGACCACCCACGACTGAAGGACAGCTCGGACGTGCAGCAGGGCACGGGCGCGGATCACCCACACCGCGGTCGCCGCGCCCACGCCGACGCCGGTGACCAGGCCCGCCGCCGCCAGCCCCGGCGCCAGGCCTGTCACCAACCGCGTCACCACCAGCGCGACCCCGAACCCGAAGCCCGCCCCGAGCACAGCCATCAAGCGGTTCTCCAGGCGGTGTGACCGCAGCGGCGGACCCGTGACGGCGACCGCGAACCACGTGGCGGTGTGGTTGGTGTGCGCGGCGATGTCGCTGTCGATCTCGGCCAGGACGTCGTCGCACCGGCGCCTGACGCGTTCCGCGAAGCCCGGCACCTGGTGGCTGCGCAGAGTCGCAGTCTCGTCGATCAACTCCGCCCGCAGGGCCGCACACCGCCTGCGCGCGGTCTGCGTCGAAACCAGTCGCGCCTGCTGGACATCGCTGCGGAGCGTGCGCGCCCGGTCCGACACCGCCACCCGCCTGCGGCGTGACAGCTCCTCCCGCTCATCGCGAAGTAGCGCCGCGCGAAACTCCCTCGTGCGCAGCGTGATTCGCTCCGGATCGGCAAGTTCGGCCTCCATCAGGCGGACAAGCTCGTCCAGGCTCGGCTTCCCCAGCCGGGGCGCGGCCGCCGCACCGATCCACGGCATGCCGAGCCGCTCACGGTTGGCTGCCAGGACGCGCCGCCAGTCACGGTGGTCGTCGATCTTCGACACCACGCCGATCACCACATTCGTCGCAAAATCCACCAGCGCGCAATCGGATTCGACGACCGGGGCGACCGCCGATGCGACGAAGACGACCGCTACCGGCACAGGCATCCCGCCGACGTCATCCGCTTCGACGAACCGGTATGACGGCATCCGTCGCCGCAACGCGGCAGCCATCGAGGTGACCCCGGCGCGCGGGGGGCCCGTCACCAAGACCACGTCTTGTGCGCTCACCGCGCCTGCCCGAGCAGTCGCAGCGACCCGCGCGAGATCTCAGCAGCGCACCGGCGATGGAGCGCATCCAGCGGGCCGTCGGCGTAGCGGCGCCACTGCACCGCCCGCCGCACGTGGGTGTCCGGGTCGTCGCCCGGGTCTACCCGCAGACCCGAGGCCTCGAACAGTCCGACAGCGGCCGCCATCATCGCGATCACCACCTCGTCGCCGGCCAGGAACGCCGCGAGATCGTCGTCGCGGGTTTCGGTGGCCGCCCCCTCCAGCGTCACCAGGGCGGCACGTGCCCGCCGGTACCCGACCTCGGCGGCGAAACCCCCGAGCCGCTCAACGACCGCCTCGGTCTGGCTCAACCCCCGCACTCTGGCCGCCACCGCGTCCGCCCCTGCGCCCTCGACGACGGCCAGCACGGCGTGGGCCAGGCCGAAACGGTCGAAGCGTTCGAGCAGGCGCCGCCGAATCGGTGCGGGCACCACGTGGTCAGAACCGACGAAGGCATCGGTCGACGTCATGTCGGCGGGCTCGGTGGCCAGCGTCCGAAGCGCGTCGATCAGCTCGCCGTCGAGCTCGACCTCGGCGAGGTGGGCGACCATCGGCACGACGGGTCGCCCCACCGCGACGGCGATGTCGTCGGCGCTGCGCCTGGCCGCCGCCAGCGGACCGCCGACGACTCGGCCGGACAGATCGGCTTTGTTGAGGACGACCAGCGACGGCAGATCACCTCGCAGCGCGCGCCGATCTTCGGGCTTCGGTGTCTCGGCGATGACCACGACACGGACGTCGGCCGCGTCGGTAACCACTGCGACCCCGGCGCCGGTCAACGCACGCGCCACGGCGCCGCGACCCACCCCCGGACGGCCGACCACGGCGACCGCGAGAGGAGCACGTAGCCGCGCTTCGATCGCGCGCAGCCGCTGCGCTCCCGTCGACGCGGCGTAGCGTCCCAGAACATCGGCCAACGCCGGAACAGGTGACGACATCGATGCTCCCCCCGGGGTACATCGTGGCACCGGTCACGAGAGGGCAACGACACATCTTTTGCGAGCCCGTGGCCTGGGTAACCGCCTGTACCAGGAGAAGGCAACTGTTGGGTATCAATCTGTAACACGATGCGGGGAGCAGGGCGTTGATAGGCGACCATGGACGGATGCAGTCAACGGGTTCCGAGGTCGCCGCATCCGCGGATTCACCTCACCCGCACTTCAACCGGCGCGTCACCAGCTTCCGCGCGCGTCGCTCGACGATCTCGGACAACCAGCAGGCCACCTGGGACCGGCTGTGGCCGCAACTCGGCCGCCAGGCCCGTGACGGCGACAACCCGGCCGGTCCCCTGGACACCGACGCGTGGTTCGGCAGGCACGCCCCCGTCGTCCTGGAGATCGGGTGCGGCACGGGCACGTCCACCCTGGCGATGGCGAAGGCCGAGCCCGACATCGACGTCGTCGCCGTCGAGGTCTACCGACGCGGGCTGGCGCAGCTGCTGAGCGCCATCGACCGCGAACAGGTCGCCAACATCCGGCTCATCCGCGGTGACGGCGTCGACGTCCTCACCTCGATGTTCGGCCCGGAGTCACTCACCGGCGTCCGGGTCTTCTTCCCCGACCCGTGGCCGAAAGCACGTCACCACAAGCGCCGTCTTCTGCAGCCCGACACCGTGGCTCTGATCGCCGACCGGCTCCGCCCCGGCGGTGTGCTGCACGCGGCCACCGACCACCAGGGTTATGCCGAGCACATCGCCGAGGTCGGCGACGCCGAGCCCCGGTTGCGCCGCGTCGCCGTCGATGACGACCTGCCGATCTCGGTCGCCCGGCCCGTGACGAAGTACGAGCGCAAGGCACTCGCGGGGCCGATCGTGACCGAACTGCTCTGGGAGAGGACGCCGTGAGCCTCACCGACAACCTGCACGCCGCAGCGCTGCCCGACACCCCCGAGGTCGTCACGCCGGCCGAGCTCGGCGCCGAGGCGGCACCGCAGGCCGGGCGGGTCCTCCTCGTCTGGGACGCCCCGAACCTCGACATGGGTCTCGGCTCGATCCTCGGCGGCCGTCCCACTGCCGCGCACCGCCCGCGGTTCGACGCGCTGGGCCGCTGGCTGCTCTCGCGCACTGCCGAGCTGTCTGCCGAGTACGCGGACAGTGGACGCGCGGTGGCCCTGGAGCCCGAGGCAACCGTCTTCACCAACATCGCCCCGGGCAGTGCCGATGTCGTGCGGCCCTGGGTGGAGGCCTTGCGTAACGTGGGCTTCGCGGTGTTCGCCAAACCGAAGGTGGACGAAGACAGCGACGTCGACAGCGACATGCTGGCCCATATCGCCCTGCGCAACAGCCAGGGACTTGCCGGTCTCATCGTTGCTTCCGCCGACGGTCAGGCGTTCAAACTGCCGCTGGAGGACATCGCCAGGGACGGCGTCGCAGTCCAGGTGCTCGGATTTCGCGAACATGCCAGTTGGGCGTTAGCGTCGGATACCTTGGAGTTCGTCGATCTGGAGGACATCGCTGGTGTCTTCCGGGAGCCGTTACCGCGGATCGGACTCGATTCGCTGCCCGAGCAGGGCGCTTGGCTGCAGCCGTTCCGGCCGCTGTCGTCGCTCCTGACCTCGCGCGTCTAGAAAACTAAAAGCCTCGGTTTCGACGTGCGCGGGCCGACAGACATGACCGTTAGGAGCTGAACGTGTTCGCCTGGTGGGGTCGAACGGTGTACCAGTACCGATACATAGTGATCGGTGTCATGGTCGCACTGTGCCTGGGCGGCGGCGTCTACGGCATCAGCCTGGGACAGCACGTCACCCAGAGCGGTTTCTATGACGAGGGCAGCCAATCCGTCCACGCGTCGCTGGTTTCGGACGAGGCTTACGGCCGCGACCGCACCAGCCACGTCGTGGCGATCCTGACGCCGCCCGACGGTGAGAAGGTCACCGATCCCGAGTGGATCAAGACGGTCACCGATGAGCTCAACGACCTCGTCGCCGACCACGAGGACCAGATCGTCAGCTGGGTCGGCTGGCTGCGCGCGCCGGACAGCGACTCCCCGACCGTGCAGCAGATGAAGACCGCTGACGAGTCGAAGACCTTCATCAGCATCCCGCTCAAGGGCGACGACGACGACGAGATCCTGAAGAACTACCAGGCCATCGAGCCCCAGCTCTCCGAGGTCAACGACGGCCGCATCCAGCTGGCCGGCCTGAATCCGCTGGCCAGCGAGCTGACCGGAACCATCGGCGAGGACCAGAAGCGTGCCGAGGTGGCCGCCATCCCGCTGGTCTGCGTCGTGCTCTTCTTCGTATTCGGCGGTGTGATCGCCGCGGCGCTGCCCGGCATCATCGGCGGCCTGACGATCGCAGGCGCGTTGGGCATCATGCGCGTCTTCGCCGAGTTCATGCCCGTCCACTTCTTCGCCCAGCCCGTCGTCACGCTGATGGGGTTGGGCATTGCCATCGACTACGGCCTCTTCATGGTGAGCCGGTTCCGAGAAGAGCTGGCGGAGGGCTACGACACCGAGGCCGCCGTCCGGCGCGCCGTGATGACGTCGGGCCGCACCATCATGTTCTCGGCCGTCATCCTGGTCGCGTCCTCGGTTCCGCTGCTGCTGTTCCCGCAGGGCTTCCTCAAGTCGATCACCTACGCCATCATCGCCTCGGTCATGCTGGCGGCGATCCTGTCGATCACCGTGCTGCCGGCAGCGCTCGGAATCCTGGGCCCCCGTGTCGACGCGCTCGGCGTGCGTTGGCTGCTGAAGTTCATCCAGTCCGACGTCACCTCGGACCCGTCCAACACCAAGACCAACACGCTGGCGATCGCCTCGATCCCGGCGGGCCTGCTGGTCCCGCCGGTCGGCGTCGCGCTGGGCCACCTGGCCAGGAAGCGCATCCGGCAGTCCGGCGAGCAAGGTCTGCCGCTGACGATGATCGGCTTGGCGCTCGGCTACGTCGGAACGCTGGGCTGGCTGACCTACCTGGTCATGGCCAACAGGGACGCCCTGGACGGTGGTCTGTACTGGGTCCTGCTGGGCGTGATCATCTTCGTCGCCGTCGTCGCAGGCGGGCTGGCGCTCGCCCGGTACGTGCCGCTGGCCCGCACACCGATCGTGTGGTGGGTCGAGTGGCTGGCGGAGAAGACGCAGAAGACCAAGACACGCGCCGAAGTCGAGAAGGGCTTCTGGGGCAAGCTCGTCAATGTCGTGATGAAGCGGCCGATCGCGTTCGCCGCGCCGATTCTGATCGTGATGATCCTGCTGGTGATCCCGCTGGGACAGCTCGCGCTCGGCGGCATCAGCGAGAAGTACCTGCCGCCCGACAACGGCGTGCGCCAGGCGCAGGAGGATTTCGACCGCAGCTTCCCCGGTTTCCGCACCGAACCGTTGACGTTGGTCATCGAACGGCAGGACGGTGAGCCGGTCACCGACCAGCAGCTGGCCGAGGTCCGCGCCGAGGCGATGACGATCAGCGGGTTCATCGACCCGGACAACGACCCCTCCAAGATGTGGCAGGAGCGCTCCGTTCAGGAGGGCGGCTCGAAAGACCCGTCGATCCGGGTCCTGCAGAACGGTCTGATCAACCGCAACGACGCGTCCCAGAAGATCGACGAACTCCGCTCGATCCAGCCTCCCCGCGGCCTCGACATCTCTGTCGGCGGTACCCCCGCGCTGGAACAGGACAGCATCCACAGCCTGTTCGACAAGCTGCCTCTGATGGTGGTCGTGCTGATCGTCACGACGACGATCCTGATGTTCCTCGCATTCGGATCCATCGTGCTGCCGATCAAGGCGGCGCTGATGAGCGCGCTGACGCTCGGGTCCACGATGGGCATCCTCACCTGGATGTTCGTCGACGGCCACGGCTCAGGGCTGATGAACTACACACCTCAGCCGCTGATGGCTCCGATGATCGGCCTGATCATCGCGGTGATCTGGGGTCTGTCGACCGACTACGAGGTCTTCCTCGTCTCCCGCATGGTCGAGGCCCGCGAGCGCGGCATGTCCACGGCGGAGGCGATCCGCATCGGCACCGCCACCACCGGACGCCTGATCACGGGCGCGGCGCTGGTGCTGGCCGTGGTCGCAGGCGCGTTCGTGTTCTCCGACCTGGTGATGATGAAGTACTTGGCGTTCGGCCTGCTCATCGCGCTGCTGCTGGACGCGACGATCATCCGGATGTTCCTGGTGCCCGCCATCATGAAGCTGCTCGGTGACGACTGCTGGTGGGCGCCGCGCTGGATGAAGCGGATCCAGGAGAAGCTCGGCCTCGGTGAGACGGAACTCCCCGACGAGCGCAAGCGTCCGACGGTCCGCGACGAGCGTGACGAACCCGCCGAGGCACTCGTCGGTGTGGGCGGCCCGCCGCCCATGGCGGGCGGGCGAGGGTTGCCGCCGCACGATCCCGGCCACCCCGGACCCGGCCGTCCCGGACCGGGACGTCCGCCCGTCGGCCCCCGACCCGGGTTGCCGCCGCGGACAGGCGAACCGTCCGCTCAGGGCACGACGCGGATCCCGACCGCACCGCCGCGTCCGCCGGTGGCCCCGCCACCGGTCCCCGCGCCGGATCCCGAGCCGCAGACCACCCGGCTGTCGGTCGCCAAGAACGTGGTCCGCAGCGCGGTGAGCGGCGCCGCCGCGGCGGCGCAGCGCGCACGGTCCGACAAACCGGCGGCCCCGCAGCCGCGAGAAGACCGCGAGATCGAATCGTGGCTCGGTGACCTGCGCGGCACCGACGCCCCCGCGGGTCCGCCTCATCCTCTGCGGCCGTCGGCCGAGCCGACCCGCGCGATGCCTGACACCGTCAGCAACGAGCCGACCACGGCGATACCGCAGGCCCACGGTGACGAGGCCGACGACGCCGCGCCCACCCGGGCCATCCCCGCGCAGCGCAAGACGGATGCCGACGCCGCGACGGAGAAGCTCAATACACGGCCCGATTCGGAGGACACCCCGCGCCGCGGTGGCGGCGGGCTCAGCGCGCAGGACCTGCTGCGCCGCGAAGGCCGGCTCTAGCTCGGAGGGTCATTCCGCGTCAGGCCTGGGTGAGGTAGATCTTGCGCAGGGTTTCGGTGACGGTCCACGTCGTCTCGGCGCCCGCGGCCAGACGCACGACGTCGCCGGGACCGACCCGGAGCGTGGGACTGTCGTCACCGAACTCGATGGTCGCCGAACCTGCCAGGACGATGAAGACCTCGTCGACCTCGACGTCGGTGGCGACACCCGGCGTCATCTCCCAGACGCCTACCTCGACGCCGTAGAAGCTGGTCAGTTCCGCCGCACCGATCCGTGGGTCACCACCGACACGTTGGTCGCCGGGCACCGCCTCGTGGTCGAGATGAAGTCCGGCCGCGTGGGACACGCTGTTCGATCCGAGTTCGGCCATGTCAGGTCAGCCTTTCGTGGGCTCGACGTCGTCGGGTTCGGCGTTGATGAGGCCCTCGTCGTCGGCTTCCATCGCCGCTTCCTCGGCTTCGGGGTCGTCGGCGATCAGAACGCGAATCGCGCTGTTGAGGAATGCCAGCGTCGGCACGGCGAGCAGTGCCCCGACGATCCCGGCGAGCACGCCGCCGCCAGCGATGGCGAGCACGATGGCCAGCGGATGGATCGCAACGGCCCGACCCATCACCAGCGGTTGCAGGACATGGCCCTCCAGCTGCTGCACCGCGATGATCAGGCCGAGCGTGATCAGCGCGAAGACCCAGCCCTTCGCGATCAGCGCGACAACCACCGCCAGAAAGCCGGTCACGAGAGCGCCGACCAACGGGACGAACGCGCCCATGAAGACCAGCGAGGCAAGCGGCAGCGCCAGCGGCACCCCCATGATCGCCAAGCCGACGCCGATGCCGATCGCGTCCACGGCCGCCACCAGGAATGTCGCGCGCACAAAGCCGATCAGCGACCGAAAGCCCGCCCGGCCCGCATCCCGCACCCGCCCCTGCACGTGCTTGGGGAACACTTTGGTGACGAACCCGAAGATGTTGCGGCCGCCGTGCAGCAGGAAGATCAGAGTGAAGAAGACCAGCAGGGCACCGGTGACGATTTCGGTCAGCGTGCCCGCCGTGGACAGCGCGCCGCTGGTGAGTTTCTCCTGATTGCTCTGCAACGCCTCGATGGCGGTGTCGCGGGCCTGGTTGATCTGCTGGTCGCTGACCTGAAGCGGGCCGTCGGTCAGCCACTTGCCGACCCCTTCGATGCTTGTCGAGACTTGGCCCACCAAAGCGGGTGCGCCCTCCACGAATTGGGTCACGACGAACGCGAGCAGCGCCCCGAACAGCGCAATGCTGGTGAGCAGCACCAGCGCCACCGCACCTCCGCGCGGGGCACCGCGCTTGTCGAGGAAGTCGACGACGGGCATCAGAAGCGCTGCGATTATCGTCGCCAACGCGACCGGGACCACCAGGATCTCGAGCTTCAGCATGAGCCACAGCACGGTGAGCACCGCGCCGAAAATCACCAGGAGACGCCACGACCAGGCCGCCGCCCGACGCACCACGGGAGTGACCGACGCGTCGGCGAAGGAGTCCAGAGACGGGCGGATCGGCATCCCGGTAGCGTAACGGGCTCGCCCACCCAAGCCCCGGATCTGCGGTTTTCGTCGCTTCTACGCTTAGTCTGTAGGGCGTGTCCCACGACGCGCCCGCGAGCGACACGCAGGCCGACCCCGGCCAGCATCGCTCCCGGGGCAAGTATTGGTGGCTGCGCTGGGTTCTGATCGCGCTGGCCGTCATCGTGCTGGCCGTCGAGCTCGCGCTGGTGCGCGACCAGCTGGCCAAGGCGTGGAAGAGCGTGGTGTCGGCCAATCCGCTGTGGGTGCTGGCCGCCGTGGTCGCGGCGATGGCCTCGATGCACAGCTTCGCCCAGATCCAGCGCACGCTGCTGCGATCGGCAGGTGTGCGCGTCCACCAGTGGCGGTCCGAGACGGCGTTCTACGCCGGCAACGCATTGTCGACGACGCTGCCCGGCGGCCCGGTACTGTCGGCGACGTTCATCTACCGTCAACAAAGACTTTGGGGCGCATCACCTTTGGTGGCCTCGTGGCAGCTCGTCATGTCCGGCGTGCTCCAGATCGTCGGGCTTGCGCTGCTGGGCCTCGGCGGCGCCTTCCTGCTGGGCGCCAGCAAGAACCCGCTGTCGCTGATCTTCTCGCTTGGCGGGTTCGTCGCGCTGATCCTGCTGGCGCAGGCGGTGGCCACCCGCCCGGAACTCATCGAGGGCATCGGCGGCCGGGTGCTGAGCTGGGTGAACTCGGTGCGCGGCAAACCTCCGCAAACCGGTCTGGCCAAGTGGCGCGAGATCCTTACCCAGCTGGAGTCGGTGCAGCTCAGCCGCCGCGATCTCGGTGAGGCTTTCAGCTGGTCGCTGTTCAACTGGGTCGCCGACGTCGCTTGCCTGCTCTTCGCCTGCTATGCCACCGGCGGGCATCCCTCGATCGCCGGCGTCACCGTCGCCTACGCGGCTGCGCGCGCGGTCGGCTCCATCCCGCTGATGCCGGGCGGCCTGCTCGTGGTCGAGGCGGTGCTGGTGCCCGGCCTGGTGTCGAGCGGGATGTCGCTGGCGTCCGCGATCTCGGCCATGCTGATCTATCGCCTCGTCAGCTGGATCTTCATCTCTGCCATCGGCTGGGTGGTGTTCTTCTTCATGTTCCGCACCGAGAGCGGAATCGACCCCGACTCCCGCACGACACCGGAACCTGACGCCGAGGCAGCTGAACAGTTCAGCCCAGACCCCGATGCGCCACACCCTCCGGGAGAGAATTCCGGCGACCCCCCGGAAGACCCCCGCGACCCACGAAAGTAGCTGCGCCCCATGCCGGTTCGCTCGACCCTCGCCGTCCTGTCCGCCGCAGCGCTGTTGACCGCGTCGTGCGCCTCGTCCCCCGAGACCACGCCCGCGGCGACCAGTGCCTCCCCGCTGCCCGCAGCCACGCCCGTCCCGGCGCCCCCGGACACCACGGTCCCGTCGGTCGCCACCCCATTGGTGGGCCGCGTCCTGGCCGCACCCATCCCGGTGCCTGCCACCGACGGCAAGGTCCACCTGGCCTACGAGCTGATGGTCACCAACACGCTGGCCCAGGACGTGACCCTGACGTCGGTCGAGGTGCGCGGCGGCAGCGACAACAGAGACAACAGGGACACGGCGCTGCTCACCCTGCCCCGAGACCGCCTGCAGTACTGGACCCGTGTGCTCGGAACCCCCACGCCGACAACGGTGATCGGTGCGGCCCAAACCGCGACGGTGTGGCTGGACGTGGCGCTGCCGCCCACCGATCCGATTCCCGAGCAGCTCACCCACGCCGTCTCGATCACCGTTCCCGACCCGATGCCGCCCCTGTTCCCAGATGCGATGACAGAGGAGGTCGCGCCCGTCACGGTCCAGACGCGCAAGCCCGTCGAGATCTCACCGCCGCTGGCCGGCCCGAACTGGCTGGACGGCAACAGCTGCTGCGACATGACGGCACACCGAATGGCGCTCAACCCCATCAACGGTGAGATCTGGGCGGCCGAACGCTTCGCCATCGACTACGTCCAGCTCGGCCCTGACGGCCGGCTCTTCACCGGAGACAAGGTCAACACCGACAGCTACCCGTATTTCGGTGCCGACATCCTCGCGGTGGGCGACGGTCCTGTGGTCAGCGTGCAGGACGGACTCCCCGAACAGGTGCCCGGTGTCACGCCAAAGGGCTTGGCGCTGGGCGAATACGGCGGAAACCACATCGTCCAGGACCTCGGTGAGGGCAACTACGCGTTCTACGCCCATCTGCAGACCGGCTCGGTGAAGGTCAAGCCCGGCGACCGGCTGACCACCGGCCAGTCCATCGCGTCGCTAGGCAACTCCGGCAACTCCGATGCGCCGCATCTGCACTTCCATGTGATGAGCACGCCGGACCCTCTGCGCTCCGACGGCCTGCCGTTCGTCTTCGGGTCGTACCGCCTCGACTCGCGAACCACCGCCGACCTCGACGGCCTGCTCGACGGCAGGCCCGCCGATCTCGAGCCCGGTTTCGCGCCGCGCGACCAAAAGGGCACCACCCCACTTGTTTACGATGTGATGACCTATGAAGAGCGTTGACCGTTCCCTCGCGCTGAAAGCGCTCGCCGCGGACCTCCTGTGTGTCGTGGTGTTCTGCACGATCGGGCGGCGCAGTCACGCCGAAGGTCTGACCATCGCGGGGATCGCCGAGACGGCGTGGCCGTTCCTGGCGGGCACCGGCGTGGGTTGGCTGCTCGCGAGGGGCTGGCAGCGCCCGACCTCGCTGGCTCCGACAGGGCTGATCGTCTGGGTGGCCACCGTCGTCGTCGGCATGCTGCTGCGCAAGCTCACCTCGCAGGGCACCGCGACGAGCTTCATCGTCGTCGCATCCATCACGACCGCGGTGCTGCTGCTCGGCTGGCGTGGCGTCATCCATGCGTTGTCACGGCGCGCCGGCCGTTAGATCACTGCTCCGAATCTTGTGGCAGCTCAGGAGACGTCGACACCACAAGGGTGGCACGCAAGCCACCCAGCGGTCCGTCGGTGAGGGCGATCGCCCCGCCGTGCAGCTCGGCCTGCTGAGCCACCAGCGCCAGCCCCAGCCCTGAACCGCCCGGCGCGGCGTTGCTGCCGCGCGAAAACCTCCCGAGCACCGTCTCGTGCTCCTCGGCGGGCAAGCCCCGGCCGTTGTCGTCGACGACGATGGTGATCTCGTTGGCGTCCCGATGCGCGGCCAACACGATGCGGGTCGCCGCACCGTGGGTGATCGCGTTGCGCACCAGGTTGTCGACGGCCAGCCTCAGGCCGCTGGGCCAGCCCAGCACGGTACCCAGGTCGTCGGCGGCCTCGATGTCGATCTGCACGTCGCGGCTCACCCGCATGTTCTCCCGGGCAACCCGGTCGAGCATGTCGGCCACGTCGATCACCTCGCGGTCCTCGGCCTGAGCGAGCTGACCCGACGCGAGCTGGCCCAGCGCGGTGATGATGCCTTCGACCCTGCGCTGCGCGCGCGAAAGATCGGCGACGACTTCTTCGCGCTCGTCATCGGGCAGATTGTGGATGCGCAGCGTGTCCAGGTCGGCGCGCATCGCGGTCAGCGGCGTGCGCAGTTCGTGAGCCGCGTTGGCGGCGAAGTCCTGGGCGGCCTGCAGCGAGTTGGTGGTGGCCCGCTGTGCGGCTGCCAATCGGTCCAACATCGCGCTCATCGCCTCGGACAGGTCCTCGGCCTCGCGGACTCCGTGCACCGCCGGGATCTGCTCGCTGCCGTCACCGAGCTGTTTGGTGTGTTCGGTCAGTTTGCGCAGCGGGCGGATCGCAGGACCGGCCAGCAACCAGCCCAGGACGCCGGCAAGGAGCACCGTCACGACCCCGACCCCGATGTAGAACGGAATCCTGGCCCGGCTCAACAGGATGCTGTCGGCGCGGATGCCGATCGACATCAGTACCCCGCCGTCTTCCTCCACCGGGATGGTGCGCACCCGGTACTCCACCCCGTTGACGATCACGGTCTCGGTGCCCGGCGGCAACGCGGGCAACTGAAAACCCCGCTGGAAGACGACCTGGCCCGAGGATCGCGACCGCCCCGTCTGCAGCACCCCGCGGCGCGGGTCGGTCAGCTGATCGGGAAACACGCTGGCGTCGACGATCGCATCGAGACGCCGATCCAGCTGTACCTCATCGTTGTTGGCCAGTACCAACGAGGTGAGAATGGTGAACGCGGCGACGACGGCAGCCGCGGCGGCCGCCGCCGCGATGGCAACCCTGGTGCGCAGAGACGCCGACCTGAGGAACCTCGGAAGTCTCAGGGCTCTTCCCGCAGCACGTAACCGATACCGCGCACCGTATGGATGACGCGGGGAAGCCCGTCGCGTTCGAGCTTGCGGCGCAGATAGGACACGAACACGTCGGCGACGTTGGTGTCGACGTCGAAGTCGTAACCCCAGACCAGCTCCAGCAGACGCTGCCGGCTCAGCACGACGCCTGCGTTCTCGGCGAGCGCGGCCAGGAGATCGAACTCCCGCTTGGTCAGGGCGACCCGTTCGCCGGCGACGAACACCAGCCTGCGCGCGGTGTCGATGGTCAGCGATCCGACCGTCATCGAATCGGAGGTCGGGTCGGAGTGATGTGCCCGCCGCAGCAGCGCATGCAGCCGGGCCACCAGCTCGCCCAGATCGAAAGGCTTGGTGAGGTAGTCGTCGGCGCCGGCCTCGAGTCCGGCGATGCGGTCGTTGACGGTGTCGCGCGCCGACAGCACGCAGATCGGAATGTCGTTGCCGAGTGCTCGCAGCGCCGTCACCACGGCGACCCCGTCGAGTTCGGGCATCTGCACGTCGAGCACGAGCGCATCGTGGGATTCACTGGACAGCAGCCGCAGCGCTTCCCTGCCCGTCGCGGCAACGCGCACGTCGAACCCGGAATGCCGCAGACCTCGGGCAACCGAGGTCCGGACATCCGGGTCGTCGTCCACCATGAGAACCGTCCGGCCCGCGCCGTCCTGGGCGGACAGCTCCCCCGCGCGAGCGGGAGGAGTATCCACCCTGTCCCGCATCGTCGTGATTAGAAGTCGGGTCCGTCCGGATCCTGCGGGGTGAAGCCGCAGCGGTGCTTGATGTCGGCAAGCGGCTGACGAACACCCTTCAGCTCGGCCTCGATCTGCGGGTGGGCGGCGAGGTACTCGGCCACCTCGGCGTCGATCTGGGCACGCGGCGCGCCGTGCAGATTGCTGAAGAACGTGTTCACCTCGGGATGGGTGAACAGGTAGGCGGAGGTGGCCGCCGAAACACCGGAGGCGACGCCGGCGAAGTCGGCCGCGGTGCAGTTCGGCGGGTCGTTCTGCGGGACGGGCTGAGCCGAAGCCGGCGCAGCACCTAGGACGCCGAACAGCACAGCGCCGGACACCGCACCCGCGCCCAGCACGCCTGCTACCGCACGACGCACCATGGGGGCCGAGTTCAACATGAAGGCTCCTTCTTCAGAAGAGGTTGACAGACCGCGCCGAAGTCGGCCGCCGGTCGGGACCATCCTAGAAAGCTAAGCAGAAGCTCCGCGCACTTTCTTGCCTAGCGGTTAACCAATCGTGAGAAAGTCCCCAGACGCAATCAGCGCATGCCGAGGTTCTGCGCCGCAGGAAGCTCCGGGCTCTGCTGGGCTGCCTGCACGAGCCCGAGGGCCTGCGGCAGGGTCAGGGGCAGCTTGCACCGGGCCGACAGCGACTGCAGCGGCGACTGCAGGCGTTGAAGGTCCGAAGCAACCTGCGGGTTGGCGTCGAAGTACGCCTTCAGCGCGGCGAGTGACTGCGGCCCTTCCTGCTGTTGCGAGATCGCGGTGATGGCTTGGTTGGTCTTCGGGTTGGCCTCCAGATAGTTGCCCGTGTAGGTGGCCACCTCCGCCACCGTTCTGGCGACCTCGCTGGCCGCGCACGGATCCGGTGCGGCCACCGCCGTCGGACTCCACACCATGGTTGCTCCGGCGGCGCACACGGCGACGGCGGCGACCCTGACTGGCTGCATGACGAACTCCTAACAGTTCGCTAACGCCGCAGTCGTTCGGCAAATGGACTGCGATCATTAACGGTGTCGTTGTGCGAGGTCCCCGACCCTGTACTTCTGGAAACCACATACTGCCATCGCCTCGGCCCGGCCAGCCACCGCAGCGGCCCTCACGCAGGCATTAGAGCTGCATGAGGCATTGCTGGCAGGGTCGTCAGGGACGGTTGTCCCACAGCGTCCTGCTGTACGCTTCCGCTACGAAAAGCCGGGGAGAAAGTGGGGAGTTCCCATCCAGCAGTTCATGATGCGCGTGAGCAGCAACCTGCGCAGGTTCCGCTGGGCAGTGTTCGCGGTCTGGCTGTTGCTACTGGTGCCCTCGGTGTATCTGGCCATGAACCAGAGCGGCAACCTCACCGGCGGCGGCTTCGAGGTTGCGGGCTCGCAATCGCTGTACGTGCAGCGTCAACTCGAGGCACAGTTCCCCGACCAGGGTGCGTCCCCGCTGGCGCTCGTCGCCTCGCCGCGCGCGGATGCGTCGTTCGAGGACATGAACCAGGCCGTCGCGCGCTTGGAGCGGCTGGCCGCCGAGGTGCCCAGCGTCACCGTGATGCCGAACCCGGCCCAGCCGCCGCCGCAACCCGACCGCCCCTACGTCATCACTCTGCAACTGGGTTTCGAGAACACCGGCGCGGTCGACATCGCCAAGCAGCTGCGCGAGAAGGTCGGTGTCAACGGTGAAGAACCGGGCGAGCTGGAGAACGGCAAGGTCCGCCTCTACGTCATCGGCCAGGGCGCGCTCGGCGCCGCCGCGACGGAGGCCACCAAGCACGACATCGCCCAGGCCGAGAAGTGGAACTTCCCGATCGTCCTGATCATCCTGCTCGCGGTGTTCGGCTCGCTGGCCGCCGCGGCGATGCCGCTGCTGCTGGGCATCTGCACCGTCGTCGTGACCATGGGCGTGGTCTTCGTCCTGTCGATGTACATGACGATGTCGGTGTTCGTGACGTCGACGGTGTCAATGTTCGGCATCGCCGTCGCGATCGACTACTCGCTGTTCATCCTGATGAGGTTCCGGGAGGAACTGCGCGCCGGCCGGGAACCCGAGGACGCCGCCGACGCCGCGATGGCGACGTCCGGCCTCGCGGTGGTGATGTCGGGGCTGACGGTCATCGCGTCGGTCACCGGCATCTACCTGATCAACACACCGGTCCTTCAGTCGATGGCCACAGGCGCGATCCTGGCCGTCGCCATCGCGGTTCTGACGTCGACGACGCTGACGCCCGCGGTGCTGGCCACCTTCGGCAGACGAGCGGCCAAACGGTCGTCGTATCTGCACTGGGGCCGCGGCGTCGAGGCGACGCAGTCGAAGTTCTGGACACGCTGGACCGGCTGGGTGATGCGCAGGCCGTGGGTGTCAGCGCTGGCCGCCGCGGCGCTGCTGCTGACGTTCGCAGCGCCCGCGTTCTCGATGATGCTGGGCAACAGCATGCAGCGGCAGTTCGATGCCACCCACGAGATCCGCGGCGGCGTGAACGCCGCAGCCGAGGCGCTGGGCCCCGGTGCGCTGGGACCGGTCCGGGTCCTCGTGACGTTCCCCGACGGCAACGCCGCGTCCGCACCCGCCAAAGAGCCCCTGCTGCAGGCGCTGAGACAGAAGATGTCCGAGGCGCCCAACACGGTCTCGGTGTCGCCGCCGGTGTTCGGGACCGACTACCGCAGCGCCCTGCTCTCGGCGGTCCTGTCGGTCGATCCCGAGGACATGGGGGCGCGCGACACCATCGACTGGCTGCGCGAGCAGCTGCCACCGGTCGCCGGTGACGGGGCCCGCATCTCCGTCGGCGGGCCGACCGCGCTGATCAAGGACTTCGACGACCGGGTCTCCGAAACCCAGCCGCTGGTGTTCGCGTTCGTCGCGCTGATCGCGTTCGTGATGTTGCTGGTCTCGATCCGCTCGGTGTTCCTGGCGTTCAAGGGCGTCCTGATGACGGTGCTGTCGGTGGCCGCCGCATACGGCTCGCTGGTGGTGGTGTTCCAGTGGGGCTGGCTGCAGGACCTGGGCTTCGAGAAGATCTCGTCGCTGGACAGCACGATCCCCCCGCTGGTGCTGGCGCTGACATTCGGCCTGTCCATGGACTACGAGATCTTCCTGCTGACCCGGATCCGGGAGCGCTTCCTGCAGACCGGCAACACCCGTGACGCAGTCGCCTACGGCGTGTCGACCAGCGCCCGCACCATCACGAGCGCGGCACTGATCATGATCGCGGTGTTCATCGGCTTCGCGTTCGCGGGCATGCCGCTGGTCGCCCAGCTCGGGGTGGCGTGCGCGGTGGCGATCGCGGTGGACGCCACGGTGGTCCGCCTGGTGCTGGTGCCCGCGCTGATGGCGATGTTCGACGAATGGAACTGGTGGCTGCCGCGCTGGCTGGACCGCATCCTGCCGTCGGTCGACTTCGAGAAGCCGCTGCCCAAGGCAGACATCGGCGACCTCGTCATCATTCCCGACGACATCTCGGCGCTGGCGCCCTCCGGCTCCGATCTCCGCACCGTGGTGAAGTCCGCCGCCAAGTTCAAAACCCTTGCGCCGCAAGCGATCACCGTCGCTGATCCACTCGCGTTCAGCGGCTGCCCGCCGTATCACAAGATGACCGGCACCCGCGTCGGGCGCGACGAACGCGTCACGGCCGCGGTGACAAACCGGGCGCACGGCAAGACCGTCGCGGTCAAGCTGCCCAAGCATCCGGTGACGATGTGGCGGGGCAGGCTCGACGTTGCGCTCGACGCGCTGGCGGTCGAGCGTGCCGCTCCCGACAACGGCCGCATCGAGCGGATCGCACCGATGGAGACCACCAACGTGCTGCTGCCCACCGGTGACCGGCTTCAGATCCCGACCGGAGCCGAGACGCTGCGGCTGAAGAGTTTCCTGATCATGGAGCGCAACGTCGCGCACGATTACACCGATTTCGCCGAGCTGGTGGATTCGATGGACACCAACACCGCGGCAGAAGTGCTGGCAGGCATGGACCGGTACTACGCTGGACCATCGGCGCGCGGGCCGCGGGCGACCGCCCATCAGGGACACTGGGTGGCAACACAGCTGGTGCGCCGACTGGCCGAGCCCGCGCCGTCTGACGGACCGGACATCGCGGCGGCCGGAGCAGACGGAGAGACCGAATGGGCCAGGGTGAGGCAGCGCTGCCTCTCGGTTGCGGTGGCGATGCTGGACGAAGCGAGGTGACCTCGAACTTGACCAAGCCCCCTGAGATTCGAGGGGCTGCGGACGCTTCGACGCGCAGTCGCGCCGTGCCCCCTTCCGTCGACAACCGACCGGTGGAGTTCTGGCCGACCGCTGCGATCCGGGCGGCGCTGGAGAGCGACGACCTCAATGTGTGGCAGCGCATCGTCGTGGCGATCAAGCGCGATCCCTACGGGAGGACCGCACGTCAGGTCGAGGAAGTGCTGGAGACCGCCCGCCCTTACGGGGTGTCGCGAGCCATGTCGGAGGTGCTGATCCGCACCCGTGAGCACCTCGAGGCCAACGAGTGCGCCGAGGTGGCCCGCCACGTCCACCTGTTGTTGGAGCGCTCAGGTCTGGGCGAGCAGGAGTTCGCCTCACGCATCGGCGTGCCCGCCGAGCAGTTCGCCGCCTACCTGCGCGGCAGCGAGAGCCCCGCGGCATCGCTGATGATCCGCATGGGCCGGCTCTCCGACCGCTTCGCCAAGATGCGTTCCCAGCGCAACCGCGACTAGATCGTGGCCCATCTGCTGATCCCTGGTGCGGGCGGCAGCGCCTGGTACTGGCACCGCGTCGTCCCCCTTCTGGAACAGGCCGGGTTGGCGGTTATCGCTGTCGACCTGCCCGCCGACGACCCCGAAGCCGACCTGCTGACCTACGCCGACGTCGCGTCCGTCGCGGCGATGGACGCCGACGGGCCGCTGACGATCGTCGCGCAGTCGCTGGGCGCCATGACGGCGCCGATCGTGGCCGAGCGGCTGCCGACAGCGTCGTTGATCCTGCTCAACCCGATGGTCCCGGCTCCCGGGGAGGCGCCGGGCAACTGGTGGGTCAACACCGGGCAGAAGGAGGCGCAGATGGACTACTTCCGCGAGATCGGGATCGGCAGAGACGAATTCGACGCCGTGGAGGACTTCTTCCACGACGTGCCCGCTGAGGTGCGCGACACCGCGCTGAGCCGATCGGAGCCCGAGCAGTCGGACGGGCCGTTCATCGAGCCGTGGCCGCTGCCCGACTGGCCGGCAGTGCCCACGCGCGTGCTCGCGGGCAGCGAGGACCGGCTGTTTCCGCTGGAGTTCCAGCGGCGGGTGGTCCGCGATCGTCTTGGGCTGGAGGTCGAGGTGGTCCCCGGCGGGCATCTAGCGGCGCTCAGCCACCCCGAGGCCATCGCGGCAGCGCTACTGGACTAGCCGCCGCCCATCGATCACAGCCCTGGCTTCTCACTCGTGAAAACGCAGGCTGAGCACGTGCCCGGTCACGAGCCCGTCGCCGAGCAGTCGGCCCATCTCGTCGGATTGTTCCTCGGCCAGTTGCCACGGCCGCTTGTGCCCGTGCCTGCGTTGCAGAGCTTCCTCGACGGCGTCCATCTTCGACTGCCACTGTTCGGGGATTTCCGTCAGGTCGGCGGTTTTCACCCTGCTCGCGATGGTCAGCCCGGCGTCGAAGAGAAGCTGCTGCAGCGAAGCCTCGGTCGGGAAGCGGTTGCCCTCGGGCTGATCCTGCGGTGACAGCTGCTCCTCGGCGAGGAACACGAGGAGCCCGATACGCCCGGGAGCCCGTACCACGCGCCGCAACTCGGTGAGCAGACCCGACTGATCCGGCACGGTGCACAGCACGCCGAGAGACCATGCGGCGTCGAAGATGTCGTCGCCGAACGGCAGCTTCGACGCGCTGGCCTGCGCCGCGGGCCACCCGAACAGTGATCGGGCCGCCCGGCACGCGCCGCCCTCGGGGTCGACCAGCACGGGTTCGACAGCGCGCTGCTGGACGGCGTACGCCGCAGGACCGCCGACCCCGGCGCCGCAGTCCAGGAACGACTCCCCGGCCCCGAGTGCGAGTTCGTCGACGAGCCAGTCAAGTGCGGCCGGGTTGCCGCTGCCGCGACAGCCCGCCGGGGTGTAGAAGTCCGGGCCGAGGTCTCGGGCCACCTCCGCGGTCCATTCGGCGACGGTGTCGAACTCGGCCGACATCGCCTCACCCATTGCTTCGCACCCACTCTCGAATACGTTGTCCCACTTCGGCCTTGATCTCCGCCCCGACCCGGGTGCCCGCACCCGAGGCCAGACCGGAAATGTTGACGCCGACCACCCCGTCGATGCCGAGCAGGGCCCGGGCTTCGTCCACCGCCGCCGAGATGCCGGCCTCGCGCGGATCGGGTGCGGTCAGGATCGAGCGCACCACCGCGTCATCGAGGGCCAGGCCCGGAAGTCCCTGCAGTGCCGCGGCGGAGGCCTCGTCGGTCAGCACCGCGACCGCCGCGAGCACCGGAATCGTCAGACCGGCCTCGCGGGCGGCAGCCATGAACTGCGCGACCATCGCCGGGGTCGACACATGGTTCAGGACGGCCACGCCGGCGCCTGCCCGCTGCTTGTGCACCAGTCGCTGCGGTCGCTGCGAAACCGGCGGGGCCGTGGGGGTTTCGGGAACCGCGGTCGTCATCGCCAGTGACGCGGCCAGCGACACCAGTCGTGGCCCGTCGAGGTCGAAAGTCTGCGTCACGTCGGGGCGCACGTCGTAGGCGCGCCCGTCGCCGGTCACGCACAGCACCGTCTGTACCCCGACGAGTTGCAGTCCGCGCAATTCCTGTTCGAGCACCACCCGGTTGCGGTCCCGGCACGACAGCGTGATCCACGGTTCGACACCGCTGTCGAGCAGCGTGCTCGCCGTCAGGACCGGTGGGAAGTCGGGGCGGTTCTGATGTTCGCCGACCAGCACCGCGTCGCACGTTCCGGAGAGGGCCGCGGCCGTCGCGGTCATGTCGTCCAGGTCGAAAGGGAGGCTACTGAAGTCGGTGAGGACCAACGGGGCGCTCACGGCGCGCGGCTCGGGGATCAGACCTTCCCAGGGGACGACGTCGGGGAACACGCACGGCCCGGCCCGCATCTCACATTGCCCGTCGGGTCGAACCCCACCGCACGGGCCGAACTGCATGCGCTTCGGGCAGTCCAGCGTGCAAACCTGCGTCAAGGCAGCACCCCTTCCCTCCAACGTCTGGCCCAAGGGTGTTCCCACTCCCGGCCGGTTTAGTCCCGGCGGGCCGGAGCGTGGCTGGGTGGTCAGCGGGAGTGGATCGGCGAGACGTCTTCGACAACCCAGCGGCCGTCGGTCTTCGACAGCGCGACCCGCAGCGCGAGCACCGCGGTGTCGGGCCGCTTCCCGGGCGAAGACTGCGTGCCGCGCAGGATGACCGCCACACTGGCCGCGTCGGGACCGATGGCCTCGACGCCCGCCGATACCGTGCTGGCCTGGGCCGATACGTTTCGGCTGCCCAAATCCTTTGCCACCGCCGCGAACTCATTCTTGAACCGCTCGGCGCTGGCAGGCGACATCATGCCCGCGGCGCGGTCGATCGACGAGGTCGGGTTTTGCGGCGTGAACGTCGCGGAGGCCTCCGCGACGCTGCTCGCGATGCCGGTCACCTCGGCGCTGTCGGCGTTGAGCGTGCGGTCGGGGACCGTCCACTTCACGTAGCCGACGACCGCCGCAGCCACCAGCGCAGCCGTGGCCGTCCCGACGACCGCCAGCCGCAGCCCGGGTCCGTCGTCGTCGGTGCCGACCGTGACGGCGTCGCGACGTGCGAGCGCGAAGTTCACCACGACGCCTTCGACGACGAGGACGCAGAGCACCGAGCAGACCGACACCCACCACAGCGGCCAGGCCAGGGCAATGCCGATGTACACCAGCGCGAGCACCGCCGCGAGCGGCGCCAGCACATCGAATGCGAGGACGCGCAGCCGATTCCTCATCGGATGGGCTCCAACCGCGAGATGAGCAGCTTGCCGTCGACGTCGGTGACGTCCAACCGCAGCGTCCAGCGCACCGTCTGAGGCTCTTCGGTGCCGGAGTTCTCGCTCAGAGAGGTCGCGATCACCATGACGGTGTCGGTGCGCGACGAGAAGCCGGCCAGATCCGCCTCGGGCGGCGGTTGAGCGCCGGGCTGGTCGTGGTGGATGGTCTCGATCGCCACGGAGTCGACCTGGCCGGTGGTCGTCGACTGCAGGGTCTGAACCAGCCTGCGGAAGGGCTCCACGCTGGTCTCGAAGTCCGCGTTGAGCTGCCCGACGGTGCCCTCGTGGAGCTTGGCCATGTCGGCGTCGACGGTGTCTTTGTTCATGTTGATCAGGACGCCCGTCCACTCCGCGGCCACCTGCAGCACCTGGGTGCGGTATCGGAGTTCGGCGGTCTCGTCCCGGTGCCCGGACCACACCATGGCCGCCAGCACGACGGCGATGAGCGCCACCACCCCCAGCACGGCCGAAGCGACGCCGAAGCCTGTGAAGACCCCGTGGACGCCGCCACCACGCGGTTCGTGCTCGGGGACCTGCTCGTCGTCGGGCATGCGCGTGAGGGTACCTGGACGTTTCTGGCACGCTGGTGGGGTGACGTTAGAAGCTTCCCCGAATCTCCAGTCCGGCATCGACCTGCGCTACGTCGACGCCGATGTCCGCCCACAGGACGACCTGTTCGGTCACGTCAACGGCCGCTGGCTGCGCGAATACCAGATCCCCGGCGACCGGGCCACCGACGGTGCCTTCCGCACGCTCTACGACCGCGCCGAGGAGCAGATCCGCGATCTGATCACCGAAGCGGCTGACGCCAACGCTGCTGAAGGAACCGACGAGCAGCGCATCGGCGACCTGTATGCGAGCTTCATGGACGAGCAGACGGTGCGCGCGCGTGGCCTGCAGCCACTGCTCGACGAACTGGCCGCGATCGACGCCGCCGACTCGCGCGACGCCCTGGCCGGGGTGCTCGGCTCGCTCCAGCGCAGCGGTATCGGCGGTGGCACCGGCCTCTACGTCGACACCGACTCGAAGGACTCGACGCGCTACCTGCTGCACCTGAGTCAGTCAGGGATCGGCCTTCCCGACGAGTCCTACTTCCGCGACGAGCAGCACGCCGAGATCCTGGCCGCCTACCCCGGGCACATCGCGGCGATGTTCGCGCTGGTGTACGGCGGCGATCACGCGCAGACGGCGACGAAGATCGTCGCGCTGGAGACCAAGATCGCGGCCGCACACTGGGATGTCGTGAAGCGCCGCGACGCCGATCTGACCTACAACCTGCGGACGTTCGCCGAGGTCGTCGACGAGGCACCGGGCTTCAACTGGCAGGGCTGGCTGGGCGGGCTCGGTGCTGACCTCTCCGGGGGCCGGAGCGGGCCGTCCGAAGTCGTTGTGCGCCAGCCCGATTACCTGACCTCCTTTGCCGCCCTGTGGGCCGACGAAGACCTGGAGGACTGGAAGAACTGGCTGCGATGGCGCGTCATTCACGGCAGGACGTTCCTGCTGACCGACGAGCTCATCGCCGAGGACTTCGCGTTCTACGGCAAGTTACTGTCGGGCACGGAGGAGATCCGCGAGCGCTGGAAGCGGGGCGTCTCGGTCACCGAAAGCCTGATGGGTGAGGCGCTGGGCCGCCTCTACGTCGAGCGTCACTTCCCGCCGCAGGCCAAGGCGCGGATGGACGAACTGGTCGCCAACCTGCGTGAGGCGTACCGCGTCAGCATCAACACGCTGGACTGGATGACCCCGCAGACGCGCGAGAAGGCGCTGGCCAAGCTCGACAAGTTCACGCCGAAGATCGGCTATCCGAACAAGTGGCGGGACTATTCGTCGCTGGTGATCAAGCGTGACGACCTGTACGGAAACTACCGGCGCGGCTATGAATTGGAGTACGACCGCGATCTCGCCAAGTTGGGCGGACCGGTGGACCGTGACGAGTGGTTCATGACGCCGCAGACGGTCAACGCCTACTACAACCCGGGCATGAACGAGATCGTGTTCCCCGCCGCGATCCTGCAGCCTCCGTTCTTCGACGCCGACGCCGACGACGCCGCGAACTACGGCGGCATCGGTGCGGTCATCGGTCACGAGATCGGCCACGGTTTCGACGATCAGGGCGCCAAGTACGACGGTGACGGCAACTTGGTGGACTGGTGGACCGACGACGACCGGGCCGAGTTCGGTTTGCGAACAAAGGCTTTGATCGAACAGTACGAGCAGTTCACGCCGCGCGGACTCGATCCTGCCCATCATGTGAACGGGGCCTTCACGGTCGGCGAGAACATCGGAGATCTGGGCGGGCTGTCGATTGCGTTGCTGGCCTACAAGCTTTCGCTCGACGGCGCGGAGGCGCCGGTGATCGACGGGTTGACCGGCGAGCAGCGGGTGTTCTTCGGCTGGGCGCAGGTGTGGCGTACGAAATCCCGTGAGGCCGAAGCGATTCGGCGCCTCGCGGTAGACCCGCACTCACCTGCGGAGTTCCGCTGCAACGGGGTGGTCCGCAACATGGACGCGTTCTACGATGCGTTCGGGGTCAGCGCCGACGACGAGCTGTACTTGGAGCCGGATCGTCGCGTGCACATCTGGAATTGATGCGCTGAGCGCCGGAGATCACGCCGGCAGGAAGTAGATCAGTCCAGGAACCGCGCGCGGACTTCCGGTGCCGGAATGGGGCACGTGTCGTGAGTGCCGAAGATCCGGTAGCGCACCCGCGCGAAGCCGTCGTAGAGAGCGTCCCGCACGGCGGCAGGGACGACACCTGCCACCCGCAGCACCCGCCACGGGCCACCGAGGTAGCCGGCGACACAGAGCGCGGCATCCGATTTGACCGCCACCTCTTCGTCGAACTGACCCGGCCTCTCGACGAACACCACAGAGTCCACCCCGGCCAGGAACGGGTGCCGATCGATCACGCCGCGGGCGAAATCGCTGTCCAGTGCGGCGAAGCGCAGGCTGCCGTGTGGGTCGAGTCGAAGGATGGTCTGCACTGCGCTGTTACAGACACCGCAGATGCCGTCGTAGAGAAGTACGGGCGCGGCCTGGGTTTTCACGTCGATCTTCGGGTGGCTCATGTGTACCTCCTTGTACCAGTCACGGGGTTCCCCCGGTGCCGGTAAAGATGCCTACTGTGACCGACGGAACGCCGCGTCAGCGCGAGCGCAGGAACGGCCGCAACGCCAGCAGGTATCCGGCCAGCAGAGCCAACGGGGCGGCCAGCGGCAGCCACGCCACCTGCACGGGCAACGCGACGGCGACGGCCACCACCACCGCGAAGCCGACAGCGAACGCCATCGTCGGGACGGTCGGATCGGTATGGCGCAACACCAGATACACCGCCGCGGCCAGGCCGGCGAGCAACGTGTGCATCGGCGCGGAATCGGCGAGCACCACCGTCGCGACCGCCAGCAGTACCGCGACGGTGGCCGCAGGCCGCCACCATGCCGACGCGACCACGGCCGCCACCGCCACAACGGCGACCACGACCGCGGGACCGTCAGCACGGAACGCCGCGGCTCCGACCATCAGGAACCCGAAGGCCGACGACAGCAGCATCCTGGTCATCGGCGCGACCTGTGGACGGGCACCAGCGCCATCGCCTGATCCAAGGTGGCGTCACCCGGCCAGGCCACGATGTCGACGCCGACGGTTGCCATGTCGCGGTACATGAACGATCGCTGCATCGACCACATGCGGTGCACCAGCGGGTCGTGGTCGCCTTCGACCGGACTGCCCACGAGGACGTCGACCGCGACCACCGGGTGCCCCCGCTTGCGCAGATCGATGAGCGCCAGCGCGAATTCGGTGTCGAGCATGGTGGAGAACGCGATGACGATGGCCCCGGTGGGCACGGCGGGGTTGGGCGCGAGGGTGCCCGTCGCGGTCTCGTAAGTGTCTGCCGCACCGAGCATCGTGTCGAGGATTCGATAGAACTGCCGCTGCCCGATATCGGCGCCCAGCCACCGGGTGTTGCGGCTACCGAGGGCGACGAGGCCCGCCCGGTCGCCGTAGCGCAGCGCGCTCTGGACCACCTGCGCCGCACCTCTGGCTGTCCGCTCGGTCGCCGCGGTGGCCGGCCCCGGCGGCTGCGGATAGGTGTCGACGAGCACGACGACGTCGGCGGCCCGGTCGGTGATTCGCTCGGTGACGTGCAGCGCGCCGCGTCGCGCGCTGACCGGCCAGTTGACAGTGCGCAACTGGTCACCGGGAACGTAGGGCCGGATATCGGCGAACTCCACACCGGGACCGGTGTGCCGGGTGAGGTGGGTGCCGAGCCGGTCGAGCAGATCGGTCCGCGGGATTCCGGTGGATTGCGGTGGTGCGACGGGAAACACGCAGATCTCCGCGGCATCGGCGGTGCCCGTCCCCTCAAGGAGCCCGCCCCTGCCGCTGACCCGCACCGTCGCCCTGATCGGGTAGCGCCCCCAGCGGGCCGTCCGCACGGTGACGGTTGCTGCGTCGTCGCACAGTTCCATGCCGGTAACCGCCGTGCACGCCAACGACACGGGCGTGCCGTCGTCGGCACTCGCCGTCACCCTCACCTGCGACTGCTCGTCCTCGAAACACCGTTGGAACGCCGGGTTTCCGTCGACGACGACAGACGGCACCTGGCGCTGCCAACCGGTGGAGCACAGCACCCCGACCAGTGGCACCGCGAACGCGACCAGCTCCCACCTGCCGGTCACCAGCGCGGCGGTGATGGCGACGGCTGCACAGGAGGCCACAGACCTGGTCAGACTAGAAGCACGCCAACGCAACTCGACGGCGGCCATACTCAGCGCGCCCTGGGCACCGGTGTGCGCCGCAGCAGTTCCTCGACGACATCGGCACCCTGGACCTTGCGCACCCACATCTCCGGTCGGAGGCTGATGCGGTGCGCCATCGTCGGCACGGCAAGGGCTTTGACGTCTTCGGGGATCACATAGTCGCGGCCGAGCAGCAGTGCACGCGCCCGTGCGAGCTGGACGAGGTCGAGCTCGGCCCGGGGACTGGCCCCGACCGCGACCTGCGGGTGCTGCCTACTCGCGGCGGCCAGTGAGACCACGTACTGCACAACATCGTCGTGCACGCTCACCTGCTCCACCGACTCCTGCATGTGCAGCAGGTCGGCCGCGTCGACGACCTGGCGCACCGTCGCCGGCGCCGAGCCGCGGTCGAGCCTGCGCCGCAGCATCGTGGCTTCTTCGGGTTCGGACAGATATTTCAACTCCAACCGGATGGCGAACCGGTCGAGCTGCGCTTCGGGCAGCGGGTAGGTGCCCTCGTACTCGATCGGATTGTCGGTCGCGAGAACGAGAAACGGCTCGGGCAACCGGTGGGTGACGCCGTCGATGCTGACCTGCCGTTCGGCCATCGCCTCCAGCAGTGCGGCCTGGGTCTTGGGCGGGGTGCGGTTGATCTCGTCACCGAGCAGCAGGTTGGTGAAGATGGGGCCGCGACGGAACTCGAAGCGGCCCGACTGCATGTCATAGATCGTCGACCCGAGCAGGTCGGCGGGCAGCAGGTCCGGGGTGAACTGGACGCGGGTGAACTCCAGGCCGAGCGCTGCGGCGAAAGACTTGGCGATCAACGTCTTTCCCAGGCCCGGGAGGTCCTCGACCAGCACGTGGCCGCGGGCCAGCACCGTCATCAGGATCAGGTTGAGCGCGCCGCGCTTGCCGACGACAGCCCTGCCGATCTCGTCGAGCACCGATTCGCAGCGCTCGGTGGTGACCGCAGGTGTGCTCACAGCCGCTCCAGCCGCGCGAGGATGTCGTCGAGCGTGCGGCGACCCGGTCCGGGCTCCTGTCCGCCCGAGCGGGCGATGTTGTCGGGGTCCACCCACTGCCACAGCTCGTCGCCGAACACCATCCGGCCGGTCGCCTCAAAGGATCTGACGTCCTTGCCTTTACGCCGTCCGGCGGCGAGCTCGAATTGGCGCGCGAGCATCGGGCGCAGCCGGCGGTCCCAGTCGGCGCGAGTGGATTCCGACCACGAGATCAGCGTTTCGGTGCGTGACAGCCAGCGACGCACCGCGGCTGCGGCGTCATCGGCGACAGCGTCCTCCTCCAACGCCGCCTCGCGGTCCATCCGCGCCAGGACCGCGACCAGCACGCACGCCAGAGCGCCGCCGGTGACGGCGACGACGACTTCGCGCTCCAGCTGCGTGAACGCGAACGCCTGCACGCCGACGATCAGAAGTACGCCTGCGGCAATCACTTTCGTCATGGCACTGCCTGCAGTTCGCGCTGCACCGCGCGCAGAGCGCGTACCGCATGAGCACGATGCGATTCGTTCATCACGTGCGGGCTGAACCGGGCCTCTTCGAACAGGTCGACCAGTTCGGTGGCGCTGCCGGCCTGCAAGGCATGACGTTCGATGGCACGGGCCAGCACCTCGGACGGGGTGTCGGAAGCTTGTGGCGTGGTGCCCGGAGACTTCTCCAGTTCGCGCTCCATCGCCAGATAGCACGCGATGATCGCCTCACGCGGGTCGCGGTCGGGGTCGTCCATCTCGGCCAGACCGAGTTCGGCGGCGCGGGCGAGGTCGGGTTCGGCAGCCAGCGGCGGCTTGGGTGTCGCGGAGGCAGCAGGCGGTGGCGAGATGGCGATACGTCGGCGGCCGAACACCGTCGCGCCGATCGACAGCAGAACCAACACGATCGTCGCCGTCGCAAGGACCGCGAACATGTTGCCGCCGTCATCTGCCGGAGGCGGGCGCTGCTCCCCGCCGGCGTCGTCCGGGGGTCCCGGCGCGGGTGCCCCGGGATCGGCGGTCGGAGCATCATCGAGGACGGTGGGCGACACCCACCGCATCAGCAGAAGCAACAGCAGCGACCAAGCGAGCAACACGATCGTGGCGATCGCCAGCGACCGCCAGGGCAGCCTGCCACGGGCGCCGCTCCACCGCCGTTGAGGTTCGCCCTGACCGGGCCGCGCCGGGCGCCGAAGCGCTTGGGACAGAATCGAGATCGCGATGACGGCGATCGACACGGCCAGCATGACGACGACCGCGACGACGCTGCCGGAGCCGGCGCCGGGATCCACAGGATCGGGCGGTCGCTGCGCGCCGGGCAGGTAGCCGCGCAGGGCGATGGTGGCCAGTGTCATGAGCACGATCACCGCGATCGTGCGTCCCACTGCCCTGTCGTCGCCAGTCATCGCCCCTCTCGGTGCCATCGTGGCACGGGAGGCGCGCCGCGTGGCGCGAAAGGGTTACCCCGTCAGAACATTTGCCAGTCGGAAGCGCCGTCGGGCTGGTTGTAGATGCCGCCGTCGGTGTTCTTGATCACCACCGCGTCGCCGCTGCCGAAGTTCTGCCGGAACCAGGCAGCGTCCTCGGCGCTGAGGTTGATGCAGCCGTGGCTGACGTTGCTGTAGCCCTGCGAACCCTCCGACCACGGCGCACCGTGGACGAAGATGCCGCTGTTGTCGATGCGGACGGCGTCCTTGACCTTCAGCTTGTAGCCCTCGCCGGACGGGTCGTCGACCGGGACACCGTAGGTCGAGGAATCCATGACGATGGTGTCGAACTTCTCCAGCACGTAATAGGTGCCGTTCTTGGTGTCGTAACCGGGCTTGCCCATCGAGACGGGGAACGTCTTCTCCAAGACACCGTCGCGCATGACCTCCATCTGCTTGGTGTCGTTGTCGATGGTCGCGACGAGCTGTTCAGGCACGCTGAAGCTGGACTTGGTGCCCGCGGCGTCGATGTTGACGACGGTGCCGGCCGGCCAGAAGTCCTGCGGGCGCCAGCGCACCTGGGTGTCGCTGGTCCAGTAGAACCGGCCCGGAACCGGCGGGACGGACGAGATGTGGATCGCGTCCTCGGCCATCTGCCGGTTCGCGATGGGGCGCTGGAAGTTGATGTAGATCGGCTTGGCGGCGCCGACGATCGACCCGTTGGTCGGGTTGAACGACGGCGGCACGAACGGCGGCTGACCGACGAACGGGGTCGGGTTCTGTCCGGCGGGGGTGCCCTCCGGGATCGCCATCGGCTGGCCGGGGATCGTCGGGAACGGATCGTCGGCCGTCGGTACCACGGGGGCCGGGGGTGCGAACGGGTTCGGGAAGACGAACGGGTTCGCCGGCGGCGGCGCCGGTGCGGGGACGGGTGCCGGAGCAGGGGCTGGTACGGGCTGCGCAAGCGCCGACGGCGCCCCGATCGTCAGTCCCGCGACCACACCCGCCGTCATCAGCAAGGCGATGAGCCGTCTCCTGTTTCGCTGCCGCATGCGTTTACCTCCAGTCCAGCGACTGACCCCAGTGTGGCACAGCACCAAGATCGTTCCTGCTGGCGAACGCATCCGCCGGACCCCGGCGCCCTCTGTACCGAGGGCCTTGACCTGCACTGATCATCGTTTGAGGGGACTCAGGCGTTACGCAGGCCACCTTAGAAGGTGAGACTGGACGCATGATCGTCGCCTTCAGCATCAGTCCATCCTGCGCAGATGAGACCGGCGGGGTCGGTGATGCCGTCGCCCAAGCGGTCCGCATCGTGCGGGCGTCAGGGCTGCCCAACGAGACAAACGCGATGTTCACCAACATCGAGGGTGAATGGGACGAGATCATGGCCGTCGTCAAGCAGGCGGTCGACGCTGTGGCCGCCGCATCTCCCCGGGTCAGCCTGGTGCTCAAGGCCGACATCCGGCCCGGCTTCACCGGGCAGCTCACCGCGAAAGTGCAGCGCATCGACGATGCGCTCGCCTGAATCGCCTACGCCGGACGGCGTCTAGTCCGAATAGTCCCAGGACCGGGTCCTCACAGGTGCCACGCAGATGTAGACAACGCCCGGCCTGGGTTCGGTGGGCCATTCGGATTCGGCCACACCCCTGGAACGTGCTCCTTCACGGGCAAGCTGCAGGGTTTCACTCGGTTCGCGAACGATGCGGGCGTGACCCTGCACCATCACTCCCCGGATGTCCGCCATCGTGGAGCCGGCCTCGACCATGACACTCGCCTTCGAGTTGGACTCGACGTTGGCAACTTTGTGAGTGCCGTCTCGGACGCCCATGACGATGTTGCGCCCCGATCGGAAATAACCGAGGGGCACGGTGTGGGGGAACCCATCTCCGTCGATCGTGGTCAGGATGGCCCAGCCCGGCCGCTCGTCGAGAAGCGTCTCAATCTGTTCGTCACTGAGTTTCCGTGGCATGAACCACGCTAACAAGAGCGGCGTCGAGGACGCGGACATCACCATCCCGGACAGACCGTGCCGCGCGACGGCGATCTCGCGCACCTGCGCGCGGGATAAATGCCCGACGCGTCCTTCTCACAACTTGAGATCGGTAGACACTCCAACCACGTCAACTGGTGCGGTCGGGAACCAACCTGGAAGGACCACCCATGCTCGGACGCTCCCCCGCGGGGTTAGCGAAACTCTCCATCCCTGTGCTTGCCGCATTACTGCTCGCGGGATGCTCGCAGGACCCCGCCGATCCCCCCGCCTCGACCGTCACCGTGACCCCGTCGACAAGCGCGGCGCCGTCGACTCCCACAGTCTCGGCCACACCCGCCCAATCGGAGACGCCGACGGCAGCCCCGGCGCCCACCCCAGCACCCACCGCGGCGACTGAGCCGGGCGTCATCCCGCCGTGCTCGGATGCCGCGCTCGCCGTCAGCGCGGGCCCCGTCGAAGAGGTCGACACGCTACGTCGCGTCGCCATCTCGTTCACGAACACCTCGTCGCAGGTGTGCGGTCTGGTGAGCTACCCGACCGCAGAGCTGCTCGGCGGGCCCGGCACCGTGCTGGTGCACGTGACCAAGCGACCTGCCAACGCCGCACCGCGCCTGACGCTGCAGCCCGGCGACGCCGCCGGCGCGGACGTGCAGACGTCCACCATGGACAGCACCACCGGCGAAAAGTGCGGACGCACAGGCACATTGGCAGTCACTCCGCCGGACAACACCCAACAGCGGGTGCTCGACGTGTACCTGCCGATCTGCGACGCGACGATCAGCGCGGTCGGCTGATCCGTTCGAGCAGTTTCAGGAACGGACGAGACGGGCGATCGCGGCCGACGCCTCGGCGAGCTTGGCGTCGGCCTCGGCGCCACCCGCGGCGACGGCGTGAGTCACGCAGTGACCCAGGTGTTCGTCGAGGAGCCCGAGCGCAACCGACTGCAGCGCGCTGTTGACGGCGCTGATCTGGGTGAGGACGTCGATGCAGTATTTGTCCTCGTCGATCATCTTGGCGATGCCGCGCACCTGGCCCTCGATCCGGCGCAACCGCTTGGCGTAGTTCTCTTTCTGCGCCGAGTAGCCGTGCTCACCGACGGCGACATCCTGATCTGCTTCGCTCTGGGCCGCATTGTTCGCTCCGCCCTGGGCCGCAATGTTCGCTCCGCCCTGGGCCGCAATGTTCGCTCCGCCCTGGGCCGCAATGTTCGCTCCGCTCACGGCATCCCCTCCAGCATCTGCTTCATCTGCGCGATCTGCGGTTCCAGTCCCACCTTGATCGCCTTGGCGATGGCGATGGCATCCACGTTGGCCCCGTCGGCAACCTCGTCGTCAGCGATGACGACGCCACCCTGGAGCTGGCCGATCATCGACTGCAACCACAGTCTGTCGAACTCGGGGCCCCGCAGCGACCCGAGCCTGGCGACCGTCGCGTCGTCGACCATGCCCGGAATCGACGGCTCCAGAGGGTCGTCGCCGGAGTCGGGGTCGGTGCGGGCCTCCGGATTCTCGTTCCACTGCACCAGAAAGACGTTGAGGATGTTCAGCTCCGGCTGGTGCGTGGCGACGATCTGCCCGGCGAGGGCGAGGAGCTCGGGATTGGTCGAACGCTCCGAGGCCATCGTGGACAGATCGATGGCCTGCGCGTGGTGCGGGACCATGGTTTCGGCGAAGGCGATGTCGGCGGCGTTGTAGCCGGCCGGAGTACCCGTGATGACGGGTGACTCGGGAATCCTGGGATCCCCCGTCGGGTCACTGGACGCCTCTCCGCCACCACCGCAGCCCGCGAGCAGAAACAGCACGGACAGCGCCGCGATCAGGCGAACGACGATCGGCGTCATGCGCACAGCGTACTAGTACCCCTCGGGGGTATCCACCAGGGTTTTACCGCCGATGACGCTGGCGCATAATCACCCAATGCCCTCAGACTCCCGCGAGATAGACATCAAGCCGCGCAGCCGCGACGTCACCGACGGCCTCGAGCGGACCGCCGCCCGAGGAATGCTGCGCGCCGTCGGCATGACCGACGACGACTGGGCCAAGCCTCAGATCGGTGTCGGCTCGTCGTGGAACGAGATCACGCCCTGCAACATGTCGCTGCAACGGCTGGCCCAGGCCGTCAAGACCGGTGTGCACGAGGCGGGCGGATATCCATTGGAGTTCGGCACGATCTCGGTGTCCGACGGCATCTCCATGGGCCATGAGGGAATGCACTTCTCGCTGGTGTCGCGGGAGGTGATCGCCGACAGCGTCGAGACCGTCATGCAAGCCGAACGCATGGACGGTTCGGTACTGCTCGCCGGCTGCGACAAGTCGATCCCCGGCATGCTGATGGCCGCGGCCCGGCTCGATCTGGCCAACGTCTTCCTCTACAACGGTTCGATCATGCCGGGCACGGCCAAGCTCACCGACGGAACCGAGAAGGAAGTCACCATCATCGACGCCTTCGAGGCGGTCGGTGCGTGTGCGCGCGGGCTGATGTCGCGCGAGGACGTCGACATCATCGAGCGCGCCATCTGTCCGGGCGAGGGTGCGTGCGGCGGTATGTACACCGCCAACACGATGGCGTCGGCGGCCGAAGCGCTCGGAATGTCGTTGCCGGGCAGCGCATCCCCGGTCGCTATCGACAAACGTCGCGACGAGTACGCCCGCCGGTCCGGTGCGGCCGTGGTCGAGATGCTGCGGCGCGGCATCACCGCCCGCGACATCCTGACCAAAGAAGCGTTCGAGAACGCAATCGCGGTCGTGATGGCATTCGGCGGGTCCACCAACGCGGTGCTGCACCTGCTCGCGATCGCCTGGGAGGCCGAGGTCGAACTGACGCTGGCGGACTTCACGCGTATCGGCCAGAAGGTGCCGCACCTGGCTGACGTGAAACCGTTCGGCGCATACGTGATGAAGCACGTCGACGAGATCGGCGGTGTACCCGTCGTGATGCGGGCGCTGCTCGATGCCGGCCTGCTGCACGGTGATTGCCTGACGGTGACCGGCAAGACCATGGCCGAAAACCTGGCCCACATGGAGCCGCCGGATCCCGACGGCAAGGTGCTGCGGGCGATGAACAATCCGATCCATCCCACCGGCGGCATCACGATCCTGCACGGGTCGCTGGCCCCGGAGGGCGCGGTCGTGAAGTCGGCCGGTTTCGACTCCGACGTGTTCGAGGGAACGGCAAGGGTTTTCGAGCGCGAGCGGGCGGCTCTGGACGCGCTGGAGGACGGAACCATCACGCACGGCGACGTCGTCGTCATCCGCTACGAAGGTCCGAAGGGCGGGCCGGGGATGCGCGAGATGCTGGCGATCACCGGCGCCATCAAAGGTGCGGGCCTGGGCAAGGATGTGCTGCTGATGACCGACGGTCGGTTCTCCGGCGGGACGACGGGCCTCTGTGTGGGCCACATCGCGCCCGAGGCGGTCGACGGCGGGCCCATCGCGTTCGTGCGCGACGGCGACCGGATCCGTCTCGACGTCGCGAACGGCACGCTCGACATCCTCGTCGACGAAGCCGAATTCGAGTCGCGCAAAGCGGGTTTCACCCCGCTGCCCCCGGTCTACAAGACCGGTGTGCTCGCCAAGTACACCAAGCTGGTCGGCTCGGCGGCAGTGGGTGCGGTCTGCACCTAATTGGTGGTCGGTGGCGGCGGCTCGAAGGGGTGGTACCACTTCCATTGGGCGCGTTCACCGGTGGGCCCGGGGTAGGGGGCGACCGTCGGTGGGGGTGTCGTTGGTGGGCGGGCCAGCGACCCGCGCCGCATGACCTCGCCGTCGCCATCGGGGACGGTCAGACGGTGAGCCGGCCCGGCGATAGTGATGTCGCCCCTGTGGTGCGCCCGATGATGGAAGGGACAAACCAGGGCCAGGTTATGCAGTTCGGTCTCCCCACCGTTCTCCCAGTGGACGAGATGATGGGCGTGTAAACCCCGTGTGGCGCCACAACCGGGAACCACACACGTGCCGTGGTCCCGACGCTCCAGCGCGCGACGCAGCCGACGGCTGATCGTGCGGGTGGCCCGCCCCGACCCGATCGGTTGACCGTCGCGTTCGAACCAAACTTCGCAGGTCGCATCGCACAGCAGGTAGTGGCGGTCGTTATCGGACAGCACCGGCCCCAGATGCAGGTTGGCGACCGACTTTTCGACATCCAGGTGCACGATCACGGTGGTGCGCTGACCATGCGGGCGACGCGCCACCTCAGCGTCCCAGCCCGTCTCGATCAGGCTCACGAACGCGTCCTTGGCGGTCGGAAACGGCGGCACCCCCGCGCCGGCATCGGCATCGGCATCGTCGCCAGCGTCGGCGTCTGCGTCAGCATCGGCACGGTCGCTTTTCCAGTCCGCGATCAACCCCTCCCGGTGCGACTCCAGCGCCGCGTCGACCTTCGCGGCCTCCAGGTTGTGCACCCGAATCCGATACGTCGTGTACTCACCTTTGACCGACTTCGACATCGAAGGCCCGGGCTCCGGCTTCGGCTCGGGAACCGGTTGAGGCTCCAACGCCACCGCCGTCCGCAGCTGCGTCACCGTCATGCTCTCCGCCAAACACAGATAGTGTGCATCCGAACCCGGACCTGACCTGCCGGCAATGACCTCCACCTGATCCAACGACAGTCGACCCTCCCGCAGAGCATCGGTGCAGCGCGGTAAATCCTCCGCACGACCCGCAACCGTCATCACCGATTTTGCGTTATGCGGTGACACCCCGAGCTTCCAGGCGATCAACTCGACCATCGACTTGCACCCCGTTGTGGCCCACAACCCGTCGTGATCCAACTCCCCCGCGATCTCCACGATCCGACCGTCGATCGCATTACGCTGCCCCGCCAACTCCGACAGTTCATCGAACAACGATTCCAACCGCAAACCACGAGGGGGACTCGGCTGAAAAGACGGAACACTCGACGGCCGCATAACACCATCGTGCCAACGGGGTCCGACAAAAGAGCGGCTACAACGCCGAAAGTGACTCTACGGCTGCGATTTTGGCGAATTCACGACCCTGACCACACTCTCGACGCGTGGCGTTGATGGTGCATACGCCAACCCTGCGTTCACTACCCCGCAGGCGGTTCGATCGGCGTCAGATGGATCGGCAACCAGTGGGTGCCGGATCCCTCGCCTGGGCAGCCGGCACCGCTGACGACGAGTGTGCGCTCTCCGCGGAAACTCCCGTCAGGATTGGGAATCCAGTAGTCCGAGCGGGTGGAAGGGACGCCGCTGGCGGGGTCGGTCCGGTTGCACAGATACGGCTGATCGCCGCTCGTCTCCCACCGACCGTTGTTCCACCGGTACTCGAACTCCGCCGGCGCCGCCGGGTTGCGGGCCTGGTCGTCCCTGTTGTCCATCCGCGCCACACAGCCGTTCACGTCACAGTGCGTGGTGAACTGGGTCGGGTAGGTTACCGAATTCATCGGGGTCGGCACCCCATTGAATGTCTGTCTCGAGAAATCGATCGACACTGTGTAGAAGCCGTAGATCGGCACCGGCTCGACCCGGTCGGCGTGCGCGACCGGCGCGGCGAGCAGTGCTGCCGCGGCCGCTGCGGCCACAACCTTGCGAACCATGTCTTTGCTTAGCACATCCTGGGACCGGCGGGGCAGAATGAGCCGATGACGCTGGCGTTCCTGCTCACCTCGTTGGTCGTTGTCGCGACCCCGGGCACCGGTGCTCTCTACACCGTGGCGACAGGTCTCGCGCACGGGACGCGGGCCTCGGTGCTGGCGTCGGCCGGGTGCACGCTGGGGATCGTGCCCGCCATGCTGGCGGCGGTCACGGGTTTGGCGGCCATTCTGCACAGCAGCGCCATCGCCTTCCAGACCGTCAAGTGGGCGGGCGTGGCCTACCTGCTCTACCTGGCATGGGTGACCTGGCGGGACGATTCCGAATTGGTCGCCGACGCAGGCGATTCCGTGCGCCCGAGCCCGTGGCGGATCACGTGGACGGCTGTCGCGGTCAACGTGCTGAACCCGAAGCTGACGATCTTCTTCTTCGCGTTCCTGCCGCAGTTCGTCGACCCGGCGCGTCCGCCGGTGGGTCAGATGCTCTCTCTCAGTGCCGTGTTCATGGCGATGACGTTCGTGGTGTTCGCGGCCTACGGCGCATTCGCAGCCGGTGTGCGCGCCCATGTCATTCGGCGGCCGAGGGTGGTCACATGGATGCGGCGCACCTTCGCGGCGACCTACGTCGCCCTGGCCGCGAGGATGGCGGTCACGTCGCGCTGACCGTATTACGCGATACAGGCAGCGCCAACATGAGAGTATCGCTGTTCTGCAGATGTTTATCGTTACGGGTGGAGACAGCATGATCCGTACATTGACCGCGGTTTCGGCAGCGGCGCTCGCCGCCGGCCTGTCCGCTCCGATGGCGGCCGGCCAGGGCGGCGACCAGACCATTCGAGTGATGGACGGGCAGATCCGTTGCCTGATCAGCGCCGACTTCGAGGGGCAGGGTCGTCCGATGGCGATCTGCGGTCGCACCGACGGGCAGACGTTCCAAACCTCGCCCAAAGGCATGAACCTCGTCGCGGTGCAGGGAACAGGTGAGATGTTCTACGAGGCGGGGGCCATCAACCCGCCGCCGGATTCCGACGTGGTACTCGGCCCCGGGCAGACCTACAACGTGAACGGCTGGACGGTCCGGACCGAGGAACTCCGGACGCTGATCTACTACGACATCGGCCGCCACGGAATCTCCGTCAAGCCGGTGGAAGCGATGGCCGTCTGGATCTGACCGGGGTGCGACGATGAGCGGATGACCGCAACGCTCGTCGCGAAGAATGTGGCGGGCGGATTCGCCCACCGCACCCTGTTCGAGGGCGTCGACCTCACGGTGGCTCCGGGAGACGTGGTCGGCGTCGTCGGCGTCAACGGCGCAGGCAAGAGCACGCTGTTGCGGATCCTCGCCGGCGACCTCGAACCACTCGGCGGCACGGTCAGCCTCGCGCCCGCCGACGCCTTCGTCGGATGGTTGCCACAGGAACACGAGCGCGTGTCCGGGGAGACGGTCGCGGCGTACGTCGCTCGCCGCACCGGCTGCTGTGCGGCGACCCACGCCATGGAGACGGCCGCCGCAGCACTGACGGATTCGACAGCGAGCGCGGACGCATACTCCTCGGCTCTGGATCACTGGCTCGCCACGGGAGCAGCCGATCTCGACGATCGATTGCCCGCAGTGCTTTCCGACCTCGGTCTGGACCACGACGCGATCGAGCCGGACTCGACGCCGATGACCGCGTTGTCGGGCGGGCAGGCGGCCCGGGTGGGGCTGGCGGCCCTGATGCTGTCACGGTTCGACATCGTGCTGCTCGACGAACCGACGAACGACCTCGATCTCGACGGCCTGGCCCGTCTCGAACAATTCGTGCAGGAGCTCCGCGGCGGTGTCGTGCTTGTCAGCCATGATCGAGAGTTCCTGTCGCGCACGGTAACCCGTGTTCTGGAACTCGATCTGGCGCAGAACACCACAACCGTGTTCGGCGGCGGATACGACAGCTATCTGGAGGAGCGCGAGGTCAACCGCAGACACCGGCGCGAGCAGTACGAGGAGTTCGCCGACAAGAAGGCCGATCTGGTCGCCCGCGCACGCACCCAGCGGGAATGGTCGACCCAGGGCGTCCGCAATGCGATGCGCAAGGCCCCGGACAACGACAAGAACCGCCGTCGCGCACAAACCGAGTCCAGCGAGAAGCAGGCGCAGAAGGTGCGTCAGATGGAAAGCCGGATCGCCCGCCTCGAAGAGGTCACCGAACCCCGCAAGGAGTGGACGTTGCAGTTCACCATCGGCGAGGCACCGCGGTCGAGTGCGGTGGTCGCGACTCTCGACAATGCCCTTGTACGCCAAGGAGACTTCGTACTCGGGCCCGTGTCCCTTCAACTCGACGCGGGTGAGCGAGTCGGCATCACCGGGCCGAACGGGGCGGGCAAATCGACGTTGCTGCGTGTGCTGCTCGGTCGCCGGAAACCCGATCAGGGCCGCGCAAGCCTGGGCGCCAACGTGGCGGTCGGCGAAATCGACCAGGCTCGTTCGTATTTCACCGGACCGGAGAGTCTCGTCGATCGGTTCGAGCAGTGCGTGCCGGACTGGACGACCGCCGACGTCCGCACACTGCTCGCGAAGTTCGGGCTGCGCGCAGACCATGTGGAGCGCGCCGTCGACGATCTGTCGCCGGGCGAGCGGACACGCGCCGCTATGGCATTGCTGCAAGCATGCGGCACCAACGTGCTCGTTCTCGACGAGCCGACCAACCACCTTGACCTGCCCGCCATCGAGCAGCTCGAGCAGGCCCTGGACTCCTACGACGGCGCGCTGCTGTTGGTGACGCACGATCGCCGGATGCTCGACACGGTCCGCCTCGACCGCAGATGGCACGTCGACGCAGGCCTCGTCGCAGAGCTCTGACACGGCCCGCAGCGCCCAGCAGTTAATCCGCTACGACACGCTGGCAAATAGTGTGTGACGAACCCCAGTGCGTTGCAGAAACTGACTTCAATTTGCCTCGGCGATAATTTTAACGCTGTGACCGTAGCCTCGAAATTGGGTCCTTAGCGGCCTTTTATGGGAGTCGGTAATAACTTTCTTCGTTAATATATACTTCGCTGACCGGATATCGCGACAATCCTTGACCAGCTGTCAGCAAACCCCTTAGATTGCTGCTGTTAACTGTCAGCGAACTCACAGCGCAATCGCCTTTGAGGCCTGACACATCACGCCAAAGGGGGCGGTTCATGTCGAGCAAATCGAAGAGCAAGCGCACGACAGGTATGTCGGCACGTCAGTTCCTGACTGCCGGAATGGGCAGCGCAGCAGTCGTCGGCGCAGGCCTGCTGTCAGCCGGGTTGCTCGACGATCCCGCGACCGCGACGGCGGCGCCGGAAGTCCAGTTGATGTCGACCGAGTCCGAACTGAGCGAGTGGTGGCTGCTGAACGCGCAGCGCAGCGGCGGCAACGATTCGGCCAACTCGAATGCCCTCTTCCGTCCGAGCGCCCTGGCCGCAACGAGCGCCAACGGCAACTTCAACCTTTTCCGCCCGATCGGTCCGGGTGGCTGGCTGATCGGCAACGGCATCGACGCGGTCGAAGGATGCGAGGGCGCGGCCTGCAACGGCGGCAACGCCGGACTGCTGTTCGGCAACGGCGGCAAGGGATTTGCCGGCGGACACGGCGGTAACGGCGCACTCTACTTCGGCAACGGCGGCGACGGCGGCCAGGGCGTCAACGGCGGCGAGGGTGGCCGCGGCGGCATGGGCGGCTTGTTCTTCGGCAACGGCGGCAACGGCGGCCAGGGCGGAACCGGTGTGAACGGCACCGAGGCGGGCGAAGAGGGCCAGGCCGGCGGCAAGGGCGGCGCCGGCGGGGCCGGCGGGTTCTTCTTCGGTTCCGGCGGCGCCGGCGGTAAGGGCGGCACCGGTGGTGACGGCTACACCGATCCGCTGGGTAACGACGAAGCCGGCGACGGCGGCAACGGCGGCGACGCCGGAGAAGGTGGCGCCGCCGGTCTGTTCGGCAAGGCGGGCCCGGACGGCAACGGCGGCGACGGCGGCGACGGCGGCGACGGACCCGAGGGTGACGGCACCGTCGGTGGCGACGGCGGCGACGGCGGTGACGGCGGCGCGGGTGTGATCGGCGGCACCGGCGGTGACGGCGGCCTCGGCGGTCTCGGTGACGAAGGCTTCGGCGGCGGTCAGGGCGGCGAAGGCGGAACCGGCGGCGAGGGCGACGTCGGCGGTGTCGGCGGCAGCGGCGGCACCGGCGGATCCGGCTCCGCGGGCTTCGACGGTGGCCAAGGTGGCTCCGGTGGTGACGGCGGCGAAGGCTCGTCGACCGGCGGCGAAGGCGGCAAGGGCGGACTCGGCGGGTTCGGCGGCCAGGATCTCACCGACGGCGCCAGCGGCGGCAACGGCGGTCAGGGCGGCGAAGGCGGTGCCGGCGGCGAAGGCGACGTCGGTGGTGCTGCCGGCGACGGCGGTGAAGGCGGTCAAGGCGGCAACGGCGACGTGAGCGGCGGCGACGGCGGCACCGGTGGATCCGGCGGGCTCGGCGGTACCAGCGAGGTCGGCGAAGGCGGCGAAGGTGGTACGGGCGGTGACGGCGGTGATGGCGGCGACGCTCTCGAAGACGGCACCGGCGGTGACGGCGGCGCCGGTGGCGGCGGCGGAACCGGCGGCTTCGGCGGCAGCGGGGATCCGGGTGAGCCCGGCGACCCCGGTGACGACGGAGACGACAACGACGGAACCCAGGGCGGTGAAGGCGGTTCAGGCGGTGCCGGTGGCGCCGGAAGCGCCGGAGCGGGCGAGTCGGACTGATCGCCTCTGACAGTTGAGTGCGTGTCGGCGCACATCCTGCCCACCAGCGGGATGTGCGCCGACTCCTTTTTCCGGCGGGGTCGGGCCGCAGAGCAGCGCAACTTGCCCCTGTACGGAAAACTTCGCAATAGTCGACCGGGAAGAAGACGCGAAGGATGTTGATGCGAAACCTGTTGTCGGTCGTCGTCCGCGCTGCGGGGGCGGCGCTGGCCACCCTGTTGTTCGCGCAGATGCCTGCGGCTCACGCGTTGGGCGAGTATCCCGTGGCGAGCCCGGGTGCATTCCTCGTGAGCACCGTGCTGGCGAACAACGGGCAGCCCTACCAGTGCACGGCCGGCTTCACCGTGCGCACCCCGAGCGGGGCCCCGGGAATGCTCACCGCGGGACATTGCCGCCGCGACCCGGTCAACGACACCGTGCTGCAGCGGACGCCGACGGGCGACCAGTTCATCGGTCGTTACGTCCGATGGGAAGTGATTCCCGGCGTCCATGACATGGGTCTGGTGGACCTCGCGGGCAGCTCGGTTCCGCTCGTCAGCGACGTCGACGCGATGCGGGTGACCCGGACGATGAACGCAGAGGACCTTCGCCGTGAACAACCTCAGCTGTGCAAGTCTGGGGCGCGTACCGGACTGTCGTGCGGGCCGATCACAGCCATCACCGAGACCCAGGTGTCGTTCCGGGCATGGGACGACCTCGGTGACTCGGGCGCTCCCGTATATGCCCGCCACCCCGACGGCACCGTCGCCGCCGTCGCGATCCTGTATGCGCACAGCGACGACGTGTTCGGTCGCATCGTCCACGCGTCACTGGTGGCGCCTGTCATGGCGAACTGGGGACTGACGGCCTGGAGCTAAGGCACCACGCTGCGCTCGACTCCTCGTGCCACCTCCGCGGCGAGTTGGGCCACCGAGATGTCCCGAGCCGTGGAGAAGGACATCATCGCGATCCCGCGCAGCAGGCCGATGATGGCGACGGCGGCGACCGCAGGATCGACGGTGTCGCAGATCGAGCCGTCACTCACTCCGTCCCGAATGAGCCCGCTGATGTGTTCGCGGAACGCCGCGTCACGCTCAGCGAACAGCGGTGCGAGCAGTGGGTCGGCGCTTGCCGAGTCAGCCCACATCTTCAGGAATGCCTCCGATCGCGGCGATCGCTCATGCATCCCGCCGAGGTACGCCTCGATGAACTGGGTCAGCCGGCCCAGGCCCGTCGGAGCGTCGGTGGCCACATCGAATTGTTGGGTGTAGCGGATGAGTTCTTCCAGTAAGCGGCCCTTGCTGCCGAAGTGGTGGTTGACGATGCCCCGGCTGTAGCCGGCGGCTTCACCGACGGCAGCCAGCGATACCGCGTGGGCGCCATGGGAAGCGACCAGGGCAGCGGCTGCATCGAGCACGCGGCGCCGGGTTTCCGCAGTGCGTTCGGCCTGAGTGCGTCGAACCGAATGCGCCGGAGTCATGGCCGACATTCTCCTCGACAGAACTTGTCGGTGGCAGGGTTTAAGTTGTGTGTCGTACAGCAAGTAACTATGTCAGGAGACCTCATGCCCGTCCTCGATTCCTCGGATCTCGAACGATTCGTCGCCGCCGACCCCACCGGTCCGGTTGTGATGCTCAACCTCATCAGGTTCGCCCCCGGCGGTGCGGAAACGTACACGCAGTACATCCAACGGTTCAGCAGTTCCGGCATCAAGGAGCGCTACGGCGTGACGATCGTCTACGGCGGTACCGGGCAACCATCCCTGGTCGCTGCGGACGCGGGCGACTGGGACATGGTGGCGTTGTTTCGCTATCCCAGCAGGCAGCACTTCGTCGACATGGTGAACGACCCGGATTATCAAGCATTCGAGCATCTTCGGGCCGAAGCGGTGGCCACCGCCGTGCTACAACCCACGATCCCCGCGCTCTGAGGATCGACGCGCTCCCTAGCGCGCCGGGGTCTTGGCCTCGTCCCTGCCGGCCAGCCGGTCGTCCCACACCTGAAGGACGTCCGGCGCCGTGCGGGGCGTCACCAGGCTCACCACGACATAGACGATCAGGCTCGCGCCCAAGCCGTAGTAGATCGGTTCGTTGGCGAGCACATCACCGACGACGAACATCGTGCCGAGCGTCACCACCGTGCCGATCCCCATCGACCACAGCGCCCCGGCACCCGTGGCGCGCTTCCAGACGAAGCCACCCAGGATTGCCACCAGCAGACCGCCGACCAAAATGTCGTAAGCGATCGTCAACGCCGCCACCACGTCGTTGAGCAGGGCCGCGATCACGATGACCACGATGCCGAGTACCACCACATACATCCGGTCCGAGTGCACGTCTCGTTCCGCGCCCTCGTTCTCAGCCGGACGGCCAATCAGCCTGAGCAGCAACGGCTTCACATCGGTACGCGCCACCGTCGCCGTGGCGATCAGCGCGCCCGAGGCCGTCGACATCATCGCCGCCACCGCGGCGGCGAGCACCAGACCGCTGATGCCGACCGGCAGGATCGTCTCGGCGATCTGGGCGTACACGTCGTCGCTCACCTCGACATCGGGCAGGAACGTCGAGGCGGCCATCCCGATCACGGCACCCGCCACGCCGTAGAACACGCAGTACAGCGCGGCCGTCGTGCCGCCCCACTTCGCGACACCCGGCGAGCGCGCAGTGAACACCCGCTGCCAGATGTCCTGCCCGATCAGCATTCCGAAGCTGTACACGACGAAAAACGTGATGATGGTGGGCATTCCGATCGCACCGAGATCGAACACTGCATCACCGGCGCGTTCCCGGATGCCGTCGAAGCCGCCCGCCTTCGCGAGCGTGAACGGCAACATCAGAGCGAAGATCCCGATCGTCTTGAGGATGAACTGCACCATGTCGGTGAGCGTGATCGACCACATGCCGCCGATCGACGAGTAGAGCATCACGATGGCGCCGCCGATGATCACCGACACCGTGCGGTCGGTGCCGAAGAGCACGTTGAACACCGTGGCGTAGGCGATCGTCGATGTCACCGACAACATCAGGGTGTAGGCGACCATGACGATCCCGGATGCCGACGTCGCGTCCACGCCGTATCGCAACCGCAGCATCTGCGCGACGGTGTATACCTTGAGTCGCTGAATTCGGCCGGCGAAGAACAGGCTCAGCGCCAGCAGTCCGACGGCGATCGCCACCACCAGCCACATACCGGAGATGCCCCACTTGTAGCCGAGACCCACACCACCGACGGTGGACGCACCCCCGAGCACCACAGCGGCCATGGTGCCGGTGTAGAGGGTGGGACCCAGTCGGCGACCCGCAACGAGGAAGTCGGCGGAGTCCTTGGTTCTCGTCTTACCCCAGAACCCGAAGGCGAGCATGGCGAGCAGATAGACGACGATGATGACGATATCGAGTGGCTTGCCCACTGAGGGCCTCCTGTATCAGGTGGGTGCGAACATCTTCAGTTGCGCGGGCAGTATGACCACCGCGGGTCCGCGGGTCGCGAACGTGGCGGCGACTGCCTCGCCGGCACTGTCAAGCGTCACCCGCTGCGCGGGAACACCGAAACTTGTTGCCAAAGAGACGAAGTCGGGTCGAGTCAGTTCGGTGGCGGTCGCCTGGCCGAATGCTCCGGTCATGTATTCGCGCAGAATGCCGTAGCCGCCGTCGTCGACGATCAGCCATGTGACATCGGCGTCGTGCTGCCGCGCGGTCGCCAGTTCGGCGATCGAGTACATCGCGCCGCCGTCGCCGGACACCGCGAACGTCCGGCGGCCGGATCCGATGGCCGCGGCCACCGCGGCCGGAAATGCGAACCCCAGCCCGCCCGCTCCCTGCGCCGAATGGAACTCGCCGTCCTGCGGATCCCACGCCGACCACGCCCAGTACCCGGCGATGGTCATGTCCCAGAAGGTCTGGGCCGCAGCGGGAATCGCGGCGCGCAGGTCACGCATCAGCCGGACCTCGGCCGCTACGTCCTGGGCGGCCAACCGTTCCTCCACGGCGGCGCGCAATTCGCTTGCGATCCGTGCGCCGTCACCTCTGCGTTGCGTGAGGTGCTTCGCCAACGCGGTCAGGGCCGCCGCGGCGTCGGCGTGGATCGCCAGGGCGGGGTGGTTGGCCTCCAACACGCGTCGTTCCGCGTCGATGTGGATCAACCGGCCCTTCGGCGCGAACGAGAAGTAGTTCGACGTGACCTCGCCCATCGCGGTGCCGATGGCCAGCAGTACGTCGGCGTTCTCCAGCAGGTCGGTGGTGTGCCGGTCCTCGATCCACGATGCGGCCGACAGCGGGTGCGAGAACGGCATCGCACCCTTGCCGCCCACTGTCGAAACCACTGGTGCATCGAGCAGTTCAGCCACGGCGATAAGAGCTTCGGAGGCACCGGCGGATCGACGCACCCCTCCACCTGCGAGCACCACGGGTCGCGACGCCGCCTGCAACAGGGCGGCCGCTTCGTCGATGAGCTCCGGTCGGGGCGCGCGGGCCACGACACCGGTGACGACCGATCGGACCGGCGGCACGTCGGTAGGCTCCTCCAGCACGTCCTGCGGAATCTCCACCCACACCGGACCGGCGGGTGCCGACTGGGCAAGGGACCACGCATCGGCGAGCAGTGACGGGATATCCGCTGAGTTGCATGCTCCAGCAGTGCTTTTCGTGACATTGGCGGCGCTGCGCTGCTGGTCGTCGAGCTGGTGCAGCATTCCTCGCCGCAATCCCACCCCGGACCGCGGCACCTGGCTCGCGATCACGAGCAGCGGCACACCGGTCGCGTACGCCTCCTGCAGGGCGCCGAGCGCCGTGAGGGCTCCCGGACCGGTGGACAGGAACAGCACCCCCACTTCACCTGTGGCCCTGGCGTATCCGTCCGCGCCGAACGCCGAGTTGTTCTCCACGCGAGAGCTGACGAAGGTCAGGTCGCTGCGCCGGATCGCGTCGAAGAGGGCGAGCGCGTTCTGGCCCGGGATGCCGAAGACGTGCGACACCCCGAGGGCGTCCAGCGTTTCGACGACGACGTCGCCTCCGTTCCGGCTCACGCCGACTCGGCCGTTCCGGCTCATGTCGACTCACATCGCATCGCCAGCAACGACACCAGGTCGTAGGCAACGTGCGAAGCTGCGACACCGGTGATCTCGGCATGGTCGTAGGCGGGTGCCACCTCGACGACGTCGGCACCCACCAGGTTGAGACCGCGGAAGCCACGCAGGATTTCGAGCAGCTCACGGCTGGTCAATCCACCTGCCTCGGGCGTCCCTGTGCCGGGCGCATGCGCGGGGTCGAGCACGTCGATGTCGATGGAGACGTAGACGGGTCTGTTGCCGAGGCGGTCGCGGAGCTTGTCGACGACCTCGCGCACGCCCTGGTAGTACACATCCGACGAGGTGACGATGCCGAACCCGAAACGACGATCGTCCTCGAGATCCTTCTTCCCGTACAGCGGTCCCCGGATCCCGACGTGCGACAGCGCCTCGGTGTCGAGGATGCCTTCCTCGACTGCCCGGCGGAACGGCGTGCCGTGGGTGTACTCGGCACCGAAGTAGGTGTCCCAGGTGTCGAGGTGTGCATCGAAATGCACCAGCGCGACGGGGCCGTGCTGGGCGGCTGCTGCGCGCAGTAGCGGGAGCGCGATCGTGTGGTCACCTCCGATGGTGACGAGCTTCGTGCCGCCCTCGCTGAGGTCGACCGCCGCACCCTCGAGGGTCTCGATCGCCTCATGAATGTTGAAGGGATTCACCGCGATATCGCCGGCATCGACGACCTGTGCGATCTCGAACGGCGACACGTCCAGCGCCGGGTTGTAGGGCCGGATGAGACGCGAGGCCTCTCGGACGTGCGACGGTCCGAAACGCGCGCCCGGCCGATAGGACACCCCGGAGTCGAACGGCACACCGACCACCGCGACGTCCGCGCGCGGCACCTGGTCCAGCCGCGGCAACCGGGCGAAGGTGGCGAATCCGGCGAATCGCGGTGTCTTCGACGCATCGACCGGACCGAGGGGCGTGCTCATGCAGTGACTTCCTTTGTGTTCGTGGGCACTCCGACACGAGACCGGCACCGTCGGGGAACTTCGGCTGTGGCGCTTCGATGCGACGTGTGGTGCGGCTCACGTTAAGACGCCCATACGTGCTCCGCAAGCAGTTCAATCGTTACGTGGAGATTTCCGATAACGAAATGCCGTTAGGTGCTGGATTTTCAGTCGATACTGAAGATTCTCGGCGCTTGTATGGCCAGATATGTCGGAAGGGTCGGGCGCAAAAATTCGACGCGAATTTCGCCGGCCGTGGCGTCGATGACACGAGGAGGCACCGATGGACGAGCTCGACGAGGCGATCGTGGAGTTGCTCGAGGGCGACGGACGACTGACCCATCGCGAGATCGCGCGCCGTGTCGGGTTGTCGCGTTCAACCGCTGCAGCCCGGGTGCAGCGGCTGATCTCCAGCGGACAGGTCGTCATCCGCGGCGCCGTCCATCCCGCGGTACTCGGCCGACCAGTCCTGGCCCACGTCAGCGTCAGCGTCGACGGCCCCGCCGCCCCGGTCGCAGCCGACATCGCCGGTCGCGTTGACGTCCCGTTCCTGTCGCTGACCAGCGGCCGTCACGGACTTGTCGCCGAGATCCGCTCCCCGACTGCGCGGGACGTGGACATGGCGGTAGCCGAGCTGCGCGCATTACCCGGGGTGTATGAGGTCGACACCCTCACCTACGTCGAGGTGATGAGAGACGTGATCGGACCCGTCGGCGACATCTACACAGACATCGACGCCACCGATCGGGCACTGCTCGTGGCCTTGCAGGCCGACGGCCGGGCGTCCTACGTCGACCTCGCCGAGCGGGTCGGCCTCTCCGCGGCGGGCGCGCGCAGGCGCGTGCTGCGGTTGATCGACGCGCGGGTTGTGCGGATCGGAGCTGTGGTCCGCCATCACGGTCAGGACCGGCAGAGCGCGATGGGATTCGGAATCCGGCTCGTCGGCGCTCACCGCGACGTCGTCGCGGCGCTCACTGGGATGCCGTCGGTGATCTTCGTCGCCCGCACGTTGGGACGTTTCGACATTCTGGCGACCGTCCGCGCGTTCTCCGCCGCCCAGCTCGTCGAGGTGCTCGACGCGGTGCGCGCGCTGCCCGGCGTGCGGTCGCTGGAGAGCTGGACGCACCTTGACGTCGTCAAGGAGAGCTACGCCTCGGGGCTGGAGGCGGTCATGACTTCTTGACGGCGAGCACCCGCTTACGCAGGCCCTTGGTCGCGGTGTCCATCAATCCGGCGGCACCCTTGCGCACCAGGAATCCGGGCAGCGGCGCAGTCAGGTCGACGGTCAGCTCCAGCGACACCTTGGTGTTGTCACCGTCGGGAGTCAGGGTGTAGCGGCCCACCTGCGCCCGCTGCTGCGACGATTCGACCAGCGTCCAACTGACGCCGTCCTCGTGCACCTCGTAGTCAAGGATCTGCTCGTCGCTGACGCCGACGATCTTGACGACCTGCCGCGCGCGCCGGGGGCGGCCCTCCTCGTCGCGAGTGAGGATCTCCACCTTCTGGTGCGCCGAGGACCAGTCCGGCAGGGTCTCCATGTCATAGAGCACGTCGAGGATCTCCTGCGGCGTCGCCTCGATGACGATCTCGCGGGTTTCGGTGATGGCCATGGCGCTACAGATTGCCATGCAACCGGCGAATCAAACGGCGTATGCGCACAACCGGCTCAGCACGTCAGTCGGTCTCGCCGCCTCCCCCGGTATCGGACGTTCCGTTGTCGTCCCTCGTGTCGCTTGATTCGCCGTCCTGGCCGTTCACCGTCGTGCCGGCGTCGCCGCCTTCGCCTCCATCTGCTGGTGTCGCGTCGGTGCGCAACCGATCTCAAGATCAAAACTGCATGGCCATCTCGTCGATACGCCGCAAGGCCAGCGCGAGCACCGGCAGATAGGCCGGCGCCCATACCGGGGCACTCATCCAGATCCGGCTGCCGTCCTCCAGCGGTTCGACCCCGTGGCGGGTAGCGGGTACGCCGGCCACCGTCCAGCCCCAGGTTCTGCCCTGGTCGAGTTCGGAGATCACGAACGGCAGCGGCACACCGATCGGCGTCCACACGGTGCCTGTCGCGCCCAGCTCGAACGCCGCGCCATTGAGCTGGGCCCTGGAAACGCTCAGCCCCCACTGCGGCCACGCGTCGAGATCGGTGAGGATGTGCCACACCGTGTCCGCAGGCGCGTCGAGTTTTCTGTCCACCGTCCACATGAACGGCGGTATACCCCAATGCCGCGGTGTCACCCGAACTTCGCGTAGAGGGCAGGGAGGAAACCGGCGAGATGGTTCATCTCCTGCGCGCAGTGCACCATCAGGTCACGCGGGTCGGGCAGCTGTCTGGCGGCCACCGGCCGAACGACGGTGTTCGCCAACAGGTTCCCATGCCGGACCCGCACGTAGGGTCCGCCCATCCAGAACCGGGATCGCATCTCCGCGCCCTCTGCCGTCGGCCGGATCTGGTGGACGAACCAGCCGATGTCGACGGGCACCTCTGACGAAGCCAGCCGGGCGCACACCGCGACCGAGTCGCCGAGCCGGTGCCGGGGCATGCCCATCTGCTCGGGCGGGAGGAAGCGGATCGCGGCCTTCGCGTAAGCCGATCCGAGGTACTCCTCGATCATCGACGTGCGCCCTACGTAATGGCCGTCGCTGTTCTCGCCGGCGTTGTGGTCGGCCCAACGCGCCGACGCGTGGGCCCGGGGATGCCACAGTTTGTAGCGCCGGGAGTCGCTGCCGTGCCAGCCGAACCACCAGTCCCACATCTGCGGGGTGACACCGGGCATGTCGGTGCGGACCGAGACCTGGAACCCGCCGCCGCGAAGCTGCCCGTATCCGTTCTCGGTCTGGTGATACCCCTCGTCGAGAAGAGTTGCTGCACTGTCGAATTCGAGTAGCGCCTGGTCGGCCTGCGGGCCGTGGTGCAGCGCGTCGATCACATGAGTCGGGAGAGTGGCCATCTCAGGGTTGAAGAACTCGCCGAAGTCGGTGTTCGCGTCGTCGCCGCGGTATCCGAGATACGGGGCGGCGGCCATCAGACGCGGCCCATCCAGCTGTGGAAGCGTCCGTTCGGGTCGTACTCGGCACGCACCCGATCCAGCTTCTCCATCGCCTCGGGGGTGGCGAACGGTGCCGGACGATTGCCCAGGTTCTCGTCGGCGAGTTGGATGCCGCTCTGCAGGTGTTCCATCGCGGCCATGTTCGATCTCGCCCAGTCGCCGTACTTCTCGTCGTCGGCGGGGTTCTCCCAGACACCGTAGAGCGCAAGGTAGATCTCGTCTTCGAGGCTGTAGGCCATGTCCTGGCGCTGTGGGGACGGCCCCCAGTTGAGCCACAGGAAGTGTGAGGGATGCGGCGGCATGGTCTCCAGGATGCGGGTGATGCCCGGCATCAGCTCGTCGGCCGATGCCGATGTCCAGATGTTGTCGGCGGCGTAGCGGTGGTTGTCGGGGTAGTTGCTCATGACGCCCGCGTACCAGGTATCCATGTCCGCGGGAGCGTAGGGCACAGCGGCGATGGCCGCCTCACGCACCGGACAGGTCTCCAGCAGGGCAAGTGCGTCGATCGCTTCCTGCTCGGAGTCGACGAAAACCGGTGAGGCAAAGACGATTCCGGGAGTGTCCAGCCCCAACCCGGGCACCGACCTCGACGCGGCGATCTGCAGCTCCACCTTCCGGTCCACCTCCGCGCTGATCGACCTCGCCCACGGGTAGATCTCCTCGGCCAACTCCATCGGGTAGACGTAGAGACTGCTGCCGATCACCGCGGGTTGTTTGTAGAGCTTGAGGTGGAAAGCCGTCACCACCGCGAAGAAGCCCGGCCCCGAACCCCTTGCGGCCCAATAAAGATCGGGATGGTGATCGGCGTCGATGTGCAGTCTCTCGCCGTCAGCGGTGACGACGTCCAGGCCGATGACGCTTTCACAGGCCGGGCCGAGCACGCGACTGTTCCAGCCGTATCCACCCTGCAGCAGATACCCACCGATGCAGACGCCCCTGCAGTGCCCCGCAGGGAAGAACAGGCCCTGCTCCCCCAGGATGCCCGCGAGGACACTGCCGCCCATACCGGGTCCCACCACTGCGGTCCCGGCGTCGGCGTCGATCTCGCACTGGTTGATGTCGTGCATGTCGAGCAGGACGCCGCCGTCGCGGACATGGTTGCCCGCCCAGCTGTGCCCGCCGGATCGAATCCCGATCTGCAAGTCATGCTCGGCCGCGTACCGGACCGTGGCGACCACGTCGTCGACATCGGTCGCCTGGAAGACGAGGTCCGGGTATCGCTGTGGGGTTCGGGCGTTCCACACGGTCTGCGCGCGCGCCCGCTCGTATCCGTCGTCGTTGCGGAAGAAGTGTCGTTTCGGCAGATCCATCTCGCCCTCCGAGGGATTCGCATACCGGATCTTGGTAGTCCGTACAGCGGATCAATATAGTGGCGGGATGGCGGCGACGGACAAGAACGGCCAAATTGACGGAAGCGACGGCCGCGACGACGGGCTGCAGGTCCTGCGCCGAGCCGCCGCTGCTCTCGACGAGATCGCCACCGCGCCCGGCCGGCTTCGCCTGGTCGACCTCGGGACGAACCTGGGCCTCGCGAAGTCGACCGCCCGGCGGCTGCTCGTCGCGCTGGTCGACGTCGGTTTTGCCGCAGTGGACGACGGCGGGCGCTACCGCCTCGGGGACCGGCTGCTCGGCCTGACGAGCGCGGACGGCGCAAACCTCGCGGCGCTGTTGCGACCGGTGATCGAGCGGGTCGCCGCGGCCACCGAGGAGACGGTCGACCTGTCGGTACTGCGCGGCAGGCAGATGTGGTTCATCGACCAGATCGAGTCGGCGCACCGGCTGCGTGCCGTGTCGGCTGTCGGCGAGCGCTTCCCCCTCGACGTCACCGCCAACGGGAAGGCCGCGCTCGAGCTCCTCGACGACGCCTCGGCGCGAATCTCCACCATCACCTACGACCGCGACGAGCACACCGCGGATATCTCGGCCGCCGGCATCGCCGCCCGATTGTCGAGCGGACACATCGTGGCGATCTCGGTGCCCGCGCCAACCGAACGCTTCCGCGCCAATGAATCGGTGATCGTCAACGCGCTGCGAGAGGCGGCAAGCGACCCGCTGTGGACTAGCTGTACTGACCTGAGAGGTTAGGTACGCGGCTGGCTGGTGGTTGACCGCCGAGTGCGGTGTGGCCGCGGTGGTGATTG
>NZ_LQPC01000066.1 GCF_002101705.1 Mycolicibacterium iranicum
ACTCCGGCGTAGACGCCGGTGGTGGTGCCGCGCAGGGAGTCCGGGGCGATCCCGGCCCGCTCCAACGCCTCCCAGGCCACCTCCAGCAACACCCGCTGCTGGGGATCCATCGCCAACGCCTCACGCGGACTGATCCCGAAGAACTCCGCATCGAAATCACCCGCATCGTAGATAAAACCGCCTTGACGGGTGTAGCTGGTGCCTACGTGAGCAGGATCCGGATCAAACAACCGCTCCAGATCCCAACCCCGATCCTGCGGGAACTCACCGATGGCATCCACCCCACCAGCCACCAACTCCCACAACTGCTCCGGAGAGCAAACACCTCCCGGGTACCGGCAGGCCATTCCGACGATCGCTACGGACTCACGGTGCGATTTCTCAGTCACAGCGGGCATCTGCTTAGGCAAATAAGCGTAGTTATGGTTCCGCTGGCCATCAGACTCCGCGCGATCGCCCGAAGACACCAATCTTCCCCCCAGAGAGCCGAGTACATGGGTACGCTACCCCCGATTCAGACTTTTGACTCTCATACGGTTGAAACATAGCGAACGGGGCCGAAGATGTCCGAGACCACCGCACACCAGGGCAACCGCTCGACCTCGAATACCCACCAACGTAAATTTCAGCAAAGGAATACCCACGAACGTCAATATGGGTCAACATCCGCAAAACGGCGGGTGGTCGCGACCGGGTTTGGTGCCGTGACTCCGCTGGGGGTAGGTGCGGAGCGCCTGCTCGACCGATGGTCGGCGGGTGATTCCGGGATCGCCGAGGGTGTCGGCGCCTGCACTGACTTCGAGCCGACCAATTACTTCAAGAACAAGGAAGTGAAGCGCTACGACCGCTTCACGCAGTTCGCGATCGTGGCGGCCCAGGAAGCGCTTACACAGGCCGGCTGGCTGGAAGACGGCGCACCCGTCGAACCCGAGCGGATCGGCTGTGTCATCAGTTCCGCCGAGGGCGGGCGCGCCGCCGTCATCGCTGGCTGGCACGAGTTCTGCGACTTTGGGCCCGAGGGCGTGTCTGCGTTGTTCGTGCCGAAGGTAATGAAGAACGCGGCGGCCAGCGTGCTGGCGATGCGTTTCGGCTGCGAAGGCCCGGCTTACGCAGTGGTTTCGGGCTGCTCGAGCGGTGGCGACGCGATTGTCGCAGGTATCCGCATGTTGCGCCTGGGTGAGGTCGACGCAGTCCTGGTCGGAGGCTCAGAGGCCAGCGTGCTCACCCCAATCTTGGCGGGCTACCGCGACATGGGGGTACTGTCGCCGTCTGGGGTGTCGCGTCCGTTCGATGCGCGTCGTGATGGCTTCGTGATGGGTGAAGGTGCCGGCGTGCT
>NZ_LQPC01000067.1 GCF_002101705.1 Mycolicibacterium iranicum
CTATCCTCGCCACAGCAGGGCCCGAACATGAGGAATTACGTGACGGCAGCCCCTGGGGAATTACGTGACCGTCGGCAACTGGCGCTATGCATGCGCTGGGCAGCCTGATCGCCGACCTCCCCGAGGGCACGGTCGTGACCGATCCCGACATTCTCGAGTCCTACCGGCAGGATCGCGCCGCCGATCCCAGTGCAGGTGTCCCGCTGGCCGTCGTCCGGCCGCAGCGCACCGAAGAAGTCCAGACGGTCCTGCGTTGGGCCAGCACCCACCGGGTGGCCGTGGTGCCGCGCGGGATGGGCACCGGATTGTCCGGCGGCGCAACGGCGCTCGACGGCAGCATCGTGCTCAGCACTGAGAAGATGCGCGACATCACCGTGGACCCGGTCACCCGCACCGCGGTCGTCCAGCCCGGGCTGCTCAACGCGGAGGTCAAGAAGGCCGTCGCCGAGTACGGCCTCTGGTATCCGCCGGACCCGTCCTCGTTCGAGATCTGCAGTATCGGCGGCAACGTCGCCACCAACGCCGGCGGTCTGTGCTGCGTGAAATACGGCGTGACAACCGATTACGTGCTCGGACTTCAAGTGGTGCTGGCTGACGGCACCGCGGTGCGGCTCGGCGGGCCGCGCCTGAAGGATGTCGCCGGCTTGTCGCTGACGAAGCTCTTCGTCGGCAGCGAAGGGACACTCGGGGTCGTCACCGAGGTCACGGTGAAGCTGCTGCCTGCCCAGAATCCCGCCTGCACCGTCGTCGCCACCTTCGACTCGGTCGAGGACGCGGCCGCGGCGGTGGTCACCATCACCGGCAAGATCCGACCCTCGATGCTCGAGTTCATGGACTCTGCGGCGATCAACGCCGTCGAGGACAAGCTCAAGATGGGATTGGACCGCGAAGCCGGGGCGATGATGGTCGCGGCAAGCGACGACCGTGGGCCCTCCGGCGCGTCGGACGCCGAATTCATGGCCGAGGTATTCACCAAACACGGTGCCAAGGAGGTCTTTTCGACGTCCGATCCCGACGAGGGTGAGGCGTTCGTCGCGGCGCGACGCTTCGCGATTCCCGCCGTGGAGGCCAAGGGTTCGCTACTGCTGGAGGACGTGGGCGTCCCGCTGCCCGCGCTGGCCGACCTGGTCAGCGGGGTGGAGAAGATCGCCGCCGAGCGCGACCTGACGATCTCGGTCATTGCCCACGCCGGCGACGGAAACACCCACCCGCTGATCGTGTTCGATCCGGCGGACGCCGCGATGGAACAGCGCGCGCAGCAGGCGTTCGGCGAGATCATGGATCTGGCGGTGGGACTCGGTGGCACCATCACCGGCGAGCACGGTGTCGGCAGGTTGAAGCGGCCGTGGCTCGCCGGGCAACTCGGACCTGAAGCGATGGAACTCAACCGCCGCATCAAAGCTGCCCTAGACCCCGACGGCATCCTCAATCCCGGCGCGGCGATCTGAGTCCTTCACACCAGGTTCTTGGCGATCAGCGACTGCGCGGTATCGAGAATGGTCTCGCTGACCGGTCGGGGCGTCCAGCCCAGTACGGCCTTGGCCTTGGCATTGCTGATCTGCGGGCGCCGACCGAGTCGAGACACCGCCTCGCGCAACGCCGGAGCTGTCCGAGCGAGTTCGCGGACTTCGGCTTCGCTGTACTCGCTGGTGGGAACCTTCGATGCGGCGGCCCCCAGCCCCTCGCGCAGGATGCGTGCGATCCCGAGAAAGCTCTCCGCAGGTCCGTCGGCAGTCAGCAGCATGCGTTCGCCGGCGGCGCCGGCAGTCTCCAGCGCCTGCAGGTGGGCGGTAGCGACGTCGCGCACGTCGACGACGCCGAAGTACTGCGGAGCAACCCGATCGAGGGCACCGGCGAGCATCGACTGGATGAACTTCACCGACGTGGAAAGATGCGGGCCGAGAGTGGGGCCGAAAATGCCCACCGGCACCAAGGTCGTCAGGTCGAGCCCGCCGCCCTGCGCATCGATGAAGTCCCATGCGGCGCGCTCGGCAATGGCCTTGGACCGGATATAGGCGGTGTTGTCGTCGTCCGGGTCGGTCCAGTCGTCCTCGGTCCAGTGCTCGCCCGCTTTGTCGGAGTACCCCACGGCGGCGAACGAGGACGTCATGACGACCCGGCGGCACCCCGCATCGCGGGCGTGACGCAGGACCCGAAGGGCGCCTTCGCGCGCGGGGATGATGATCTCGTCGTCGTTCTCGGGAGCCTCGGCAGGAAACGGTGAGGCGATGTGCAGTACGTCTGCGACTCCGGCGACCGCCTCCGCCCACCCGTCGTCAGCGGTGAGGTCGGCGAGCACTATCTCGATCAGTCTCGGGTCCAGCCCCTGCCCGGCAACGGTTTCGGAGAGTTCCTGGGCGCGGGCTCGGCTGCGCAGGGCGGCGCGCACAGGGTAACGGCGGCGGAGCAGCTGACTGACGACGTGGCTGCCGACGTAGCCGGCGGCACCGGTTACCAGCACCAAGGACTTGTCACTCATCCGCGTTGAGGAGATGTGGTCGGGGCGACGTCATCGGTTGTGTCATTTCTCGAAGGCTTTCCGCAGTGTGTGGACCGCCAGTTCGACCGCGGCGGTGGTTGCCGCGGTCGCGCGCAGAGGGTTGAGCATCATGAAATCGTGGATGATGCCGTTGAACCGGACGCTGGTGGTGCGTACGCCGGCCGCAGTGAGTTTCCGGGCGTACGCCTCACCCTCGTCGCGCAGGACGTCGTTCTCGTCGACGATCACCAGCGCCGGCGGCAAGTCCCGCAGGTCGTCGACAGTGGCGCGCAGCGGCGAGGCGGTGATCTCCGAGCGCGTCGCCGCGTCGGGTAGGTAGCAGTCCCAGAACCACGCCATTGCCTTTGCTGTGAGAAACGGGCCCTCGGCGAACTCTCGGTAGCTGCTGGTGTCCTGGCCGGCGTCGGTCACCGGGTAGTACAGCGACTGGTGGACGAAGGTGACGTCGCCGCGCTGTTTGGCCATGATCGCCACCGCAGCGGCCATGTCACCGCCCACTGAATCACCGGCCACAGCCATCCGCGCGGCGTCCAACCCCTCGCTGGCGCCGCGCTCGGTGATCCACTGGGCGGTGGCATAGGCCTGCTCGATCGCCACCGGGTACCGCGCCTCCGGTGAGCGGTCGTACTCCACAAACGCCACTGCCGCGTGGGCACCGACCGCCAACTCGCGCACGAGGCGGTCATGGGTCGCCGCATTGCCCAGCACCCAGCCCCCGCCGTGGATGTAGAGAACCACTGGCAGCGGACGATGCGCGGCGGGCGGCGTCACGATCCGTACGGCCACATCGCCGTGATCGCAGGGCACCGTGACCCACAGCTCGTCGACATCGAGCTTGTCGATCGGAGCAGCCTGCACATCGTCGAGTACCTTGCGAGCACCTTGAGGGCCCAGCTCATAGAGGAAGGGTGGCTTGGCGGTCGCATCGGCGAACTCCTGGGCCGCCGCTTCCAGCACGTGATCACTCATACCGGCAGCCTCCCAACGCGGCGCGTGTCAGGGACCACGGAAAACCCGTAGTCCTTGGCCGATGCAGCCCGTGACTACCGAGCGTGGCGCGCACGGATCGTGGACTACGGGTTTTCCGTGGTCCCTGACCAGTCTCCCGGGTGGCAGCGTCGTAGGTGTGAGGAGAAACCGATGAGCACCACCACCCGTGTCGTGGTCGTGGGCGGGGGATACGCCGGTGTCCTGGCCGCCAACCGGCTGCGCCAACGCCCCGACATCGACGTCACCCTGGTCAACCCGCGGCCGCAGTTCGTCGAACGAATCCGGTTGCACCAGTTGGTCGCCGGTAACGACGACGCCATCGAGGACTATTCGACGGTGCTGGCCGACTCGGTGACATTGGTGGTCGACAGCGCCGAGCGCATCGACGTCGCCGCTCACTCGCTGCGGCTGGCCTCTGGCGCCACCCTTGACTACGACTACTTGATCTATGCCGTCGGAAGCACCGCCCCGGTCCCGGCCGCGGTACCCGGTGCCGCTGAATTCGCCTATCCGCTGGGCGAACTGGAGGCCGCGCAGCGGCTGGCCGCCCGCCTGGCCGACATTCCGATGCAGGCGCCGATCGTGGTGGTCGGCGGCGGTCTGACGGGTATTGAAGCCGCCTCCGAGTTCGCCGAAGCCGGCCGCAACGTCACCTTGGTCACCGGTGCGCTGGGCCCCTCGCTGACCAAGGGCGGCCGCCGCTCGGTGGCCAAGCGCCTGGCGAAGCTCGGCGTCACCGTCGTCGACAACGAAACCGTCACGCAAATTCGGTCGGACCGAATCACGTTGCGCAACGGTAAAGAACTGCCGAGTGCGGCCACCGTGTGGACCGCGGGTTTCGGGGTCCCCACACTGGCCGCCGACAGCGGCATGAGCACCGACCGGCTGGGCCGGCTGCTCACCGACGAAACTCTCACCAGCGTCGACGATCCCACGATCATCGCCGCCGGAGACGCGGCCTCACCGTCGGCACAGCCGCTGCGGATGAGCTGCCAACTCGCCATGCCCCTGGCCTCCCACGCCGCCGACACCGTCCTGGCGCGACTCGACGGGAACGATCCCGAGAACCTGAACCCGGCCTCGGTGGGCCAGTGCATCAGCCTGGGCCGCCACGCAGGCACCATCCAGATGTCGCACTTCAACGACGAAGCGCTGCCGTTGCACCTCGGCGGTCGACTCGCCGCCACCATCAAGGAATCTGTGTGCAAGGGCACGGTGTCCTTCCTCGCCAAGGAGGCCCGCAAACCGGGTAGCTATTTCTGGCCCAAAGGCGGTAAGCGGCAGAAGAATCTGAAGAGAGGAACAGTCGATGTCTGACGTCATGGAGAAGCTCATGACGGCGATGACCGTCATTCAATCGGTCAAACCGCCCCACATCCCCGAGGGCGCGGACGCCATGACCGCGATCATCGAATGGGGCCCGGGAGACAAAGGCGCACCGCCGCATCGTCATCCCGGTGGGCCGTGTTTCGGGTACGTCCTCGAGGGAGAGATGCTCTTCGAGCTCGAAGGAGAGGCACCGCGGGTCATCAAGGCCGGCGAGGCGTTCTGGGAACCGGGCGGCGACGTCATCCACTACTCGGACGGCAACAATCGCGAGGACATCCCGCTACGTTTCCTGGTGACCATGCTCTGTCAGCCGGGCGTCCACATGTTCGTCATCGTCGACGGCGCAGAACTCGAACAACGCAAGGACCGCCGATTTCAGAAGGGACAGTCATGAAGATCACCGTGGTGGGCGCTACCGGCCTGATCGGCACCCAGGTTGTCGAATTACTCAGTGCCGCAGGACATGACGTCAATGCCGCATCTCGGTCCTCCGGCGTCGACGCTGTCAGCGGAGACGGTGTGGGCGCTGTTTTCGAGGGCGCCGACGTGGTTGTCGACGTGCTCAACTCCCCCACCCTGGAACCCGGCCCTGCACTGGAGTTCTTCACCGCCACGGCCACCACTCTGCTCGCGGAAGCCAAGAAGGCCGATGTGCGGCACTACGTGGTGTTGTCGATCGTCGGTGTCGGCAGCATCGAGGCCGACGGCTACCTCCACGGCAAGCATCTCCAGGAACAATTGGTGGCCGACTCCGGCGTGCCGTACACCATCGTGCGCGCCACCCAGTTCCACGAATTCACCGGGGGCATCACAGATTCAATGATTGTCGACGGCGAAGTGCGCGCCCCGGATGCCCTGATCCAGCCCGTCGCAGCCGCCGAGGTCGCAGGCGTCGTAGCCAGGGTGGCGAACGAAGCGCCGCGCAACGATGTTCTCAACTTCGGCGGGCCGGAGAAGATGTCGTTCGCCGACCTGGCCCGCGCCGTCTTCGCCGCTCAGGGTAAGGACCTACCCGTCACTGTCGATCCGCAGGCCACCTATTTCGGTGTCCCGGTACAGCAGAACAGCCTGGTGACCGGTGATGGCGCCGAGCTGGGTACCACGCGTCTCTCGGAGTGGCTGGACCGGTGACCGAACTTGCCGGGTGCACCGCCCTGGTCACCGGCGGGACCGCCGGTATCGGCTTTGCGACAGCCCAGCGACTGGTGGACGGGGGCGCCTCGGTGATCATCACCGGCCGCAACCCCCAGCGCGGCCAGCAGGCTCAGGAAAAGCTTGGCCCGACAGCGCAATTCGTCGCTGTCGACATGGCCGACCCAGCCGGTGTGGAACGGCTGGCCAAGAAGTACGAGCTCGACATCCTGGTCAACAACGCCGCCCGCTTCCCTGCCAGCTTGACCGTCGACCAGGACGAGAACGAGTTCGGACACACCTTCGCCGCCAATGTCCGAGGGCTCTACTTCCTGGTGGCCGAGACGGCGCCCACCATGATCCAACGCGGCGGCGGGGCCATCGTGAACGTCACCTCCATGGTGGCGTCCAAAGGTGTTCCCGGCGCGTCGGTGTACAGCGCATCCAAAGCAGCGGTCGAGCAGTTGACCCGGACGTGGGCAGTCGAGTTCGGTCCGCACAACATTCGGGTCAACAACGTCGCGCCAGGCCCGACCGCCACCGAGGGCGTCGTGGCCGAATGGGGGGAAACCAACGACGAACTCGGCCGCGCACTACCGCTCGGGCGGACCGCAGACCCCAGCGAGATCGCCGAGGCCATCTACTTTCTGGTCTCGCCGCGCGCCAGCTTCATCACCGGAACCACCCTGCACGTCGACGGCGGCGGCACTGCCGTCTGAAAGGAGAATGATGGACTTCGACGACGTGGTGCTTCGTCGGCACTCCTCCCGAATGTTTCTGCCGGACAAGCCCGTACCGCAGGAGTTGCTGCAGGAAGCGCTGACTTTGGCCATGCGCGCACCCTCGAATTCCAATGTCCAACCCTGGCGGGTTTTCCTGACCTCGGGCGCTCGCCGGGAACGTCTCGGCGCTGCCTTGGCCAAGCAGGTGCGCACCACCCCGCCCCCGAATCTCGGTCTGCCCGACTCGCACAGCCATCTGCGCCGCGAGCTCGGCGCCCTGCTGTACGGCGCCATGGGCGTGGCTCGCGACGACAGCGAGGGCCGCTGGACCGCGCAGCTGCGCAACTGGGATTTCTTCCACGCCCCGGTGGCCGGGATCGTCTGTATGCACCGCGATCTGGGGCTGCCCGACGCCATCGGGGTGGGCATGTTCCTGCAGACCCTGCTGCTGGCGTTGACCGAACGGGGCCTCGACAGCTGTGTCCAGGTATCCACCGCCCTCTACCCGGACGTGGTGCGCGAGCAACTCGACATTCCCGACGACCTCACCGTGCTGTGCGGAATCTGCATCGGCTACGCCGACCCGGCATTTCCGGCCAACAGCATCAACACGCCACGCAACCCGGTGACCGCGAACGTTGTGTTTCTCGAGGACTGACGTGGACGTGCAGCCGCCACTGCGCACCGGCCAACCCGTGGCAGGGTGGCGCGAGCTCCTGGACCCGGGCCGCTGCGTTGCGTCGCAGAGCCTCAAGGACGAGTTGCGTACGGTGTTTCTCTTCGAGTTCCTCACCGACGAGCAACTCGACGCTCTGGGCTCTAACGGCATCATCACCACCGTCGACGTAGGGCCGGTGTGCCGGGAAGGCGGATTGGCGCAATCGTTTTACGTATTCCTCGACGGCGGCGACGTGGTGACGACGAAGCGCTCGGGAGCCCAGGACGTCGAATTACACCGTACATCCGAGCGCGGTACCTACTTCGGCGCGATCTCCGGCTGCGCCACCGTCTACGACGTCACCGTGCGGGTGACACGGCGGTCGCGGCTGTTCGTGGTGGCCGCCGACTTCTTCGCTCGGTTCATGCAGACGGTGTGGCCCGTCGCGGTGCACCTACTGGAGAGCACCGCGATCGGCGGGCTGCGCCAGCGACAGCTCCTGGGCCTGCAAGAGAAGCAGCATGCCCTGGCCACCCTGACAGCCGGACTCACCCATCAACTGAACAACCCCGCTGCGGCCACGGTCCGGGCCGTTGCCGACCTGCGCGACAGCTTGGCCGAGTCGCACCGCAATCTGAGTGTCCTGGCGGTGACCGACCCGGACGCGCTGCCGGCCCTGCTTGCGCTGCAGGCCGACATCACCGGAAGCACTGCAGCAGAAACACTCTCGCCGCTGGAGGCCGCAGATCGCGAAGACGCGATCGACGACTGGTTTGGCGAGCACGGCATCGACGACAGCTGGCGCTACGCCCCCACACTGGTGGAGGCCGGTCTGGACGTCAGCTGGCTGGACCGCGTCGCGGCGGCCGTCGCACCAGAGTGCCTGGAGTGCGCCATCAGCTGGCTCAAACAGTTCATCGACAGCGAGATGCGTATCCGGGAGATCGCCGAGGCCGGCGCCCGCATCACCGCGGTGGTCAACGGCGCCAAACCCTACTCTCAGATGGATCGCGGCCCGTACCAGTGCATCGACGTCCACGAGATGCTGCGTAGCACCGTGCTGATGTTCGGCGACAAGATCGCCATGATGGGTCATCCGGTCACCCTGGTCAAGGACCTCGACCAGACCCTGCCCGAATTGCACTGCTATCCCGCCGATCTCAATCAGGTGTGGACCCATCTGATCGACAACGCCCTGTACGCGATGAACGGCCGCGGCACGCTGACCGTGCGCACCCGACGAGAGAACGACTCGATGATCCGGGTGGAGATCTGCGATGACGGACCCGGCATTCCCGACGACATCATCGACCGCATCTTCACCCCGTTTTTCACCACCAAGCCCGTCGGGGAAGGCCCCGGGCTGGGACTCGATCTGGCGTGGCGCATCGTCGTGGAGCGGCACCGCGGCCGCATCTCGGTCCAATCAACCCCTGGCGACACCCGGTTCATCGTCTGCCTCCCCCTGGAAGCACCCGCCCCGGGCAGTTAGGGGAACTTCTGCCGCAGTTGCCGCCGTGATCGAATCTCAAGCTTGGTGAACACTTTCCGCAGATGCCACTCCACAGTGTGCGCACTGATGAACAGCTGGCCGGCGATTTCCTGATTGGTCAGGCCCTGGCCGGCCAGCTCCGCGATCTGACGCTCCTGCGGGCTCAACGCGTCGCCGGCGCCCATGGGCTGCTTACGCGTTTTCTGGCCGGCAGCCTGTAGCTCTCGTCGCGCTCGTTCGGCGAATGCTATTGACCCCATTTGGGCGAACTCCTGGTGGGCGAAGCGCAGCGGCTCGCGGGCGGCGGTGGCAGGACCGTTACGGCGCAACCATTCCCCGTAGAGCAGGTGGCCCCGGGCCAGGTGAATGCGCTGCGAGGTCGCTTCGAAGTGGCCGATCGATTCCAGGTACAGCGCCTCGGCCTCCGCTCCACTGCTCAACAAGGCATGCGAGCGGGTCAGCGAGCCCAGGGCACGCGGTGTTCCGGCCACCCGCGTCCGGTCCCGCAGGCGACCGAAGGCCTGTTCAGCCAGCCCACGGTCCTCGCCGCGCACACCGGCCTCGACCATCTCGGCCAACAGCTCGGGAAAGAATCCGAGGTCGTCGTAGTCACAGCCATTACGGGCAGCTGCCAGGGCGTCGGCGTAGCGGCCCAGCCCGACATTGAGCACGACGGTGGCGTAGTGCGCCAGCCCGATCATCCGGCCCTCACCACGGGCCCGGCCCGACGCCAGGGCTGCGCTCGCCAATCGGGTGACCTCGGCTTCATCACCCCGCCAGGCGGCCACGATGATCCTGTGGTACTTCAACGGGGCGTAGTCGATGGCGATCGCCAGCTCGTTGGCCTCGGCGACAAGCGCACCGGCCGTGGCCAATTCACCGTTCTCCACTGCTGCACCGGCCCGCGACAACAGCGCCGACGGCAGCATTGCCAGCGCCCCGCTGTCGGTGGCCAACTGCACCGCGTGCGCAGAGACGTCACGCCAGCCGTCATCCCATGTCTCATGGATCAGGCAATCGTGAACGAGCGGGAATGCCCGCCAAAACCATCCTTGGCCGGAATCTCTGGTGGACTCCTTCAGCGCGTCAAGCGCGCGGCGCATGGCCGGCATCGCCTCGACGGCACCCACGGCCAACCGGTGAGCCAACGCATGGGTCACGAGTTCCAGCGGAGTTGTCGGCTGCAGTTTCGCCAGCGCGGCGCGCGCGGTGACGGCGACCTCGGCGGCCAAACTGTCTCCGATGCGCCCGACGTACATCGCCGCGCTGAGCGCCTCCAGGTACGCCTCGGTGGCCAGCGTGGTGTCGAGCGCCATCAACTGACCCGCTACCGCCGTGAACTGCGACACGGCGGCCACCAGCGCGTCGGGGTCACCGTCGGCGCGTGCAGAGGCGAAGGCCAGTCGGGTCCGTAGTTGCGCGGACCGGGCTCGTTGCAGGTCAGTCAGCGGCCCCAGTGCCGCGGTGGCCAACAGGCGGCGCGCGCTGTCGAACGATGCGATCTCGCGGTGGGCCTCGGCGGCGGCCAGGGCGCGGCCAGCGCGCAGGCCCGGGTCGGGCGTCAACTCCACCGCGCGCGTCAGAAAGGCTGCGGCAGAGGCTGTTCCGCCGCGCTGCAGCGCCCGGCCTGCGGAGCTCTCCAGGTCGAGTGCCACCTGCTCGTCGAGGGAGTCGGCGGCCAGCGCGCGGTGCCACGCCCGCCGGTCCGGATCGACAGCGGGGTCGGTGACCGCCGCCAGCGCCGCGTGCGCGAGCCGCCGCTGATCGGCGGTGGCACAGCGGTACGCCACCGATCGTGCCAGCGGGTGGTGGAACTGCACCCTGGTGTCGACCGCGATCAGACCGAGGTCGTACGCGGGTGTCATCGCGGCAGGTTTGAGGTCCAGATACGCCAGCGCACGCGACAGCAGGGCTGGGTCTCCCACCGGTTCGGCGGCCGCGACGAGCAGCAGCATTCGGGCGTCGTCGGGCAGATCGGCGATCAGGGCGCGGTAGTGCTCTTCGATGCCGGCTCTGACGGTACCCGTGTGCAGGGCGGTGATGTCCTTCGGAGTCTCCAACAGCGCCAACGGGTTTCCCCGCGCCTCGGCGACGATCCGGTCCAGGATCGCCGCATCCAGTCGGCCGGGGAAGGCCGACTCCAACAACCTGCGCGCGTCACCGTCGTCGAGCCCGTCCACCATGAGGGTAGGCAACCCCGCGGTGCCGTCGATCGGGGTACGCGACGCGAATACCAAACCCACGGACTCGGCCTGCAGACGGCGCGCGACGAAGAACAGCGTCTGCGCCGACACCTGGTCCAGCCATTGCACATCGTCGACGACACACACCACGGGTCGGTCCGCCGCGGCAGCCGCGAGTAACCCGAGCACCGCCAACCCGACCAGGAACCTGTTCGGGGCGGCGCCGGTATCGCTGAGCCCGAAGGCCCGCTCCAACGACTCCCGCTGCGGTTGCGGCAAACCCAGCCGGTGATCCATCACCGGGGCGCACAACTGCTGCAGGCCGGCGAACGCCAACTCCATGTCGGACTCGACTCCTACCGCGGCCAACACGGTGCAATCCGCGGCGGAATCGCGAAGAAACGTCAGCAGCGCCGTCTTCCCTATACCGGCCTCACCCAGCAGCACTCGCACTTCGCTGCGCCCGGAGCGCAGAGCGTCCAACAACTCACGCAGCGCCAGGCATTCGGCGGTGCGGCCCGGTAACACCCCACTGTTTCGGTCGTGGATCGCCGTCACGATCGAGATGACCACCTGTCTGGAACGCCGGTGCAGCCCACGCCCCCGGCCGCGGTTATTGGCAAATCCTGTCACGTCAGCACGACGGATGCAGGGCTACCAGCGGACTACGGGTTTTCCGTGGTCCCTGCCGGTGCCCCGACTGCCACTGTTGTCGAATCCCACCAAAGGGAGGGCAGATTGTGAGCACATCGGAGGCCTCGGGACGTACGGCTCTGGTGACCGAGGGCACCTCGGACCTGGGACGGGTCACCGCACGCCTGCTCAAACAGGCCGGTGCTCAGCTCATCGTCAGCGGCAAAGAGGCGGCCGCGGGACGGGCCGCCGTCAACGAACTCGGTCCCGGTGCCCGCTTCATCGCCGCTGACCTGGCCGACCTGGAATCCGTCGACCACCTCGCCCGACAGGTGCCGGTCGACATCCTGGTCAACAACGCTGACGTCGTGGACGTTGACGCGTTGGCCGGTCTGTACTTCCTGGTGGCCGCCATCGCTCCCTGCATGATCCGCCACGGCGGCGGAGCGATCGTCAACGTGGCGTCCGGGACGACAGGTGCCGTCGCCGCGCTCACCCGTACCTGGGCAGCAGAGTTCGGCTCCGCTGGTATCCGCGTCAACACCGTGGTGACCGCCAGCCGGCGGAATCCGCTGGGACGGGTCGGTACACCTGTTGACATCGCCGAGGCGATCACCTTTCTCGCCTCGAGTCGGGCGAGCTTCATCACCGGCGCCACACTGCATGTCGACGGCGGGGCCAGCATCATGTGACGTGCACTAACTGAGTGGGTTTTCACCTGCCTGCGCGTGCGGTAACCCCGCGCTCCGCTGCGGCGCGACGGGCGAACTGCTCGTAACCGATTGGGTTCCGCGGCAACAACTTCGGTAGGTCGCCGAAGTCGCCGGCGGGGAGTCCGTGCGTGTCGTAGTAGGTCATCATCTGGACGTAGGTATCTTTCGCGTCCTGCGACCAGCTCTGGAATCCCCGAGTGTTCGGCGCCTCGCGCAATCCCCGAACGATGTCGGGAAGGGAACGCAACCTGGTCGACAGCAATGATGTGACGATGGCAGAACCGAACGGCGCGACGGCCAGCAGCGGATTCTTGAGCGCCTGCGGGGGGATTCGGACGGCGGTCATGGGGTGGCCAAGCACCCGGCTCCAGATGCGCGCCATGTCGTGGCGGGTGAGTTCCACCGTCGACAGGTCGTAGGTCTTGCCTATGTGCCCGTCGGGGTTCGTCAAGACGGTGGCCGCGGCGGTGGCGATGTCCTCCACGTCGACGACACCCATGCGGCTCTGCGGTGAGGTGGGGTACGGGAGCAGCCCGGAGCTGAAGAAGGCCCAGAAGTCCAGAACGTTCTGCATGTAATGCGACGGGCGCAGCACTGTCACAGGCAGATCCGAGTCGCGCAGGAGTCCTTCGACCTCGAGCTTCTGCCGATGGTGCGGGAGTTCGGCGATGTCGGGGTGAATGACTGAATGGAACACGACATGCTCGAGCTCCTCCGCTGCGGCCGCCGCGATCAGTCGTTCGGCCACAGGCCGTTCGTCGATCAGCTGGGTCGGCGCGGCATGGTATGTCTGCCGGGCTCCGCGCAGCGCATTCTCCAGATCACCCGGTCGCCTCAGATCACCGATCACCGTCTCGGTAGCCCCGTCCGCTCGCGACCGTCGCGCTTGCTCGTCGTTCTTCACGAACGCCCGCACGGGATGCCCGTCGGCGACGAGCTGTCGGACCAGTGGACGTCCGACGCCACCGGCTGCGCTGGTGACCAGAATCATGGTGAGCTCCTATCTTGAGATGGAAACGGCTGTTGCGCAATGAGTTACGCGTTGGATCAACGTTTGGTGTCGACAGGTCGCAGTGATCGGGCGAGCGCCGGCATCAGCACACGACGTGGGACGAGCCGCGCCAGTGCCGCGGTGATCGCGTTGCCGACTCCCGAGACCGCGGAGGGCGGCGTGAATCGCCGGTCGAGCGCTCGCAGGCCGGCTGCCGCGACCTGGTCAGCTGACTGCATGCGGCCGACGGCAGTGGCGTTGTCACCGATGACGTCGAAGAACTCGGTGTGCGTCGGACCTGGCGCGAAAGAGAACACCGTAACGCCGTGTTGTCGGGCTTCATACCACAGGGACTGACTGAAACTGAGTACGAACGCTTTGGCCGCAGCGTAAACCGCCAGACTAGGAACCGGTTGATACGCCGTCGTGCTGGACACGTTCATGATGGCTCCGCGACGTCGCCGAACCATCTCCGGGAGGAACGTCCGGCACAGATCCACGACAGCTGCGACGTCGACGGCCAGAACGCGGGCGAAGTCGTGCGCGTCGCCCTCGATGAATGGGCCCTGGGTGGCGAACCCGGCGCTGTTGATCAGTAGGTCGACGTCACCGTCGACGAGTGCCCGCAGCCGGGCCCCTGGATCCGGCTCCGAGAGATCCAAAGAAACTGTGGTGCAGTCGATTCCGTATGCGCGCTCCAGTTGTTTCGCCAGGTCGTCGAGCCGATCCCGGCGGCGGGCCACCAGCACCAGGTCACAACCGCGCGCGGCGAGCGCCTTGGCGAATGCCTCCCCGATTCCGGAGCTGGCGCCCGTCACCAGCGCGCGGGCCGTCCGGTCGTCGTTGCTCACCGTGCGCCTCCCTTCAATAGCGGCAGCCCGATGGGACTGCCCCGCAGGGCACATGCCCACAAGTGCGACTATTGCACTTGAAATGCAATAAATGCAAGAAGCGCTGGTCGTACGATCGGCGGATGGCCGGTAGGTCAACTCGCGGAATCGCCGCACGGCAGGCGGCTGTCGAACGAGTGCTCAGCGGACACCCAGTGGCGACCGTTGCACAAGAGATCGGCGTACATCCGTCCACCGTGCACCGATGGATCAACGCCGCCTCCGCCCGTGGCACCGATTCCGCCCCCACCGACCTGCGCTTGATGGTCGCCACTCAGGAGCTTCTCCGCGATCAGGACTACAGCCAGATCACTGTCGAAGACGTTGCCCGGCACTCCGGTGTCGCGCTGCGGACGGCCTTTCATCACTTCGAGAGCAAGCGCGAACTGTTCCGAGCAGCGATCGACAACGCGGCCATGGTCCTCGTCGACGCCATGCAGCACCAGTTCCGGGGCGCCCAGTGGCCGGAGGACCCGCTCCAGCAGTTGAGCATCTTCCTTGGCCTGTCCGCCGAAGCGATCTACGCCACTCCATCGGCGCACGTCCTGTTCCGCGACCTCGGAGTTCCGCGCTCAGAATGCTTTTCTCAGCGGTGGCACGACAGCTTCGAACACGGCATCGAGCAGCTTCTGGCCCGCTGCGCTGCATGCGCGGCGATCGACCCCGACACCGATGTGCCCGCAGCAGCTCACGCTCTCACCGGCGCGATGCGGGGAATCCATGCCGCCGTGTTCGACGGCGGTGAGCCAGCACAAGCTCTGCGGATCGTCTATCGCCTCCATCTCACGGTGTCGGCCGCCTGACGTCTTGGTTCGACAACCATCCTCTGAGGGGCTGCCCTTGGACTGTGATCCAAGTAGTTGGCGACCGTTGCCTCTACTCTGGCGGCATGACCGTTCGGCAGCGCCTGCACTGGTTGACTTTGCACGGCGTGATCCGCGCACTCACCACGGTCGGGGCCCGCCGAGGCGATCTGCAGGGCCGGCTTATCGCGGATCCCGCCGCCCGCGCCAACCCCGGCGAGTTCTCCGACGAGATCCGAAGCCACGGGAGGCTCGCCCGCGCCCGCGCGGCCTGGCTGACAGCCGATCACGCCGTGGTACATCAGGTACTCCGCTCCGATGATTTCGCCGTGACGACGAGCGGCAACTCCCTGCCGTCGCTGCTCGGCCGGATCGAGGAACGCTTGCGCGCCCGCGACCGCATGCATCCGCTTCTGCCACCGTCGCTGCTGTCAGTAGAGCCGCCCGACCACACCCGCTACCGCAAGACCGTCTCCTCGGTCTTCACCGCTCGGGCGGTGGCGGCGCTGCAGGAGCGCATCGAGTCGACAGCGGCCGAGCTGATCAAAGATCTCGACGGCGAATCCGGCGTCGTGGACATCGTCGACCGATACTGCTCGCAGCTGCCGGTGACGGTGATCGGCGACATTCTCGGAGTGCCCGAACATGACCGGCCCAAGATCCTGCAGTACGGCGAGCTCGCAGCCCCGAGCCTGGACATCGGACTGTCCTGGCCCCAGTTCCTTCGCGTCGAGGAAGGTCTTCACAGCTTCACGGAGTGGTTGACACAGCACATTCGAGAGTTGAGGGCCTCGCCGGGAGACGATCTGATGAGCCAGCTGATCGAGGCCAACGACGACGGCACCCGCCTCGACGACTCCGAGCTGCTCGCCACTGCAGGTCTGGTGCTGGCCGCGGGTTTCGAGACCACGGTCAACCTGCTCGGTAACGGGATCGAGCTGTTGCTCCGCCACCCAGATCAACTCGACGTGCTGCGCGAACAGCCCGAAGTATGGCCCAACGCCGTCGAGGAGATCCTGCGGCTGGAATCACCAGTGCAGCTCACGGCGCGCATTGCCCTGGCGGACAACGAGATTGCGGGACACACGATCCGGGCGGGCGACTCGGTCGTGCTGTATCTGGCCGGCGCCAACCGTGACCCCGACGTCTTCCCGAACCCCCACGCCTTCGACGTGACCCGCGACAACGCCGGACGGCACCTGTCGTTCTCAGGGGGCCGGCACTTCTGTCTGGGTGCGGCACTCGCCAGATCGGAGGGTGCGGTCGGCCTACGCACGTTCTTCGATCGCTACCCGGACCCGACCCTGGCCGCTGGCGGCCGTCGACGGGACACCCGCGTCCTGCGTGGATGGGCGACCCTGCCGGTCGACCTTGGTTAGCGCAGACCCGCCGCCGCGAATCAAGCCTTGGTTCGCCGCACTCGAACCGCAAGCGCTGCAACCGTTTCCGGATACCTCCGCACTGCCGGAACGAGCTCAGCAGCTCGCCGAGGCGTTGGGCCCCGGCCCCGCCGGCTGGGCCGTCGAACTGGGTGCGTTAATGGCGTCGCGCGTCACCGCCGCAATACCCGAGCTGGCGGTGGATGTCGTCGCAGATGAGGTCGCCAGGGGGTGCGAAGCTGTCGCGCTGGGTGCGTTGTCCCTGGTCGCCCTCGACGATGACGTGGCGTTCGCGAAGATGCCCGAGATCCTTGCGGGTCCAATGGAAGTGGTCGCGCGCGGCATCGGTATCGAACACATGCTGCGGAGCATCCATCTCGCGCACTCCACAGCGGTCGCGTTCTTGCTCGACGCAGCCGAACGTCTCGTGCCGGAGGCGGAGCGGTTTTCCGAGATGCGGCGCATCAACGAGGTGCTGTTCGGCATCGTCGACATCCTCACCACCCGCATGGCCGAGGAGTACACGCGTGCCCACGAGGAATGGTTGGCGAGTTCAGTGGCGCTCCGCATGCAGATCGTGGAGGACGTGCTGGCGGGAAACCCGGTGCCCACCGACCGGGCCGTTCGGGTGCTCGGCTACGACCTGAACCGCTGGCACCTCGGGATCATCGTCTGGACCGGAGCGGCGGAACCCGCAGAACCGGCGCAGCTGAGGGCTGTTGCGGCGGAGACGCTCGCCGCGGCAGGGTGCGCGTCGACGCTCGTCCTTCCCGTCGGTGCACAGCGGGTGTGGGCCTGGGGTTCACGGACGACGACACCCCCCGACGCCGTGACGCCCCTGGCTTCCCCGCCGCCGGGCATTCGTCTCGCGATCGGGACAGCGGGCGCAGGAACAGACGGCTTCCGCCAAACCCACCAACGCGCAGCCGAAGTGGCCAGGCTCGGCTCGATGTCGACGCGTCAGGCCCGCGTATACCGGTATGAGGACCTGGACATCGTGGCGATGCTCAGCACCGACCTGGCCGCCGCCCGGGAGTTCGTCGCGCGCGAACTAGGGGACCTCGCGGGCAGCGCCGAGGCAGTCAGAACCGTACGTGAGACCCTCAAGTGCTACCTCGACCGGGACAGAAGCCTTGCCGGCGCCGCGGCCCATCTGCAGGTCGCCAGGAACACCGTCGCCTACCGCGTCCAACGCGCCGAGCAGCTGCGCGGCCGGCCCGCGACGGTTCGCCGCCTGCAGTTGCACGCAGCGCTTGCCCTCGTGGACGAGCTCGGTGACGTGGTACTGGGACCGGCGTCGCACTCCTTGGACTGAGGTCTGACGCGGGCGGTGCGATCTTGGACGCGAGGCCAGGTGTCAGAGGTCTGCCTCGCTGTTGACTTGGCATCGAGCCGGTCGAGCGACCGGCAGATCGGGAGTCGTCGATGGTCGTCCACCTCGTTCGATACGCGCACACCGAACGCGCGTCGTGGGGCGTCCTCACCGGTGAGCGCATCTCGCCCCTGAGCGGAGACTATCCGCGCACCGCGGACCTGATCGACCGCGGCCGGCCCGACTGGACCTCGGCTGCAGCGCGCCCTGGGGACATCGGGCTGGCCGACGTCGATGTTCTCTCCCCCGTTACCGTTCCGTGCCGGGTGATGTGCCAGGGCGCCAACTACCGTCAGCACGCCATCGAATCTGGAATGGACCCGGACGCACGCGAATTCAACTTGTTCTTCGACAAGACCGATGCGGCCGTCACCGGACCGTGCGACCCTGTCACCCGCCCGGCGCACGTCACACTTCTCGACTACGAGATCGAACTCGCGCTGGTGCTGCGCGCCAAGGTAGACGCGCCCGTCACCGTTACCGCCGAGAACCTGCCCGAGTACGTCTTCGGCGTGACCGTCGCCAACGACCTCTCGGCCCGTGACGTCCAGCTGCCGCAAGGACAATTCCTGAAAGGCAAGAGCTATCGCGGATTCTGTCCGCTAGGGCCGGTGCTCGCGGTCCTCGAGCCCGACGATTTCCCGTTGCTCGACGATCTGGAGCTGCGACTGGAGGTCAACGGGTCACTGCGACAAAGCGACAACACCGCGAACATGCTCTACAAACCGGCCGAAACACTCACGGAGATGAGCGAATTCTGCAACTCCGATCCTGGTGACGTCCTGTTGACTGGCACACCGCACGGCATCGTTGCGGGATCGCCACCCGCCGTGGTCCGCCGGCTCGCCACGGCGCTGCTGCCCGAACACAAACTGTGGGCGGCCTTCGTGAAGATGAACCAGCGCAAGCCCTATCTGCGTCCCGGTGACGTCGTGACGGCGTCGATCCGCAACGCCGCCGGAACACTCGACCTGGGCACACAGCGCACCACCATCACCGATCGCTGAAGGGATTCGCATCCATGAGCGCCACACCCCATCCGCTGCAACCGAACGACCAGGGCGATGAGGACACCACCACGACGGCACCGGATCTCGACGATCTGCCGGATCGACTGGTACCCGACTTCATCGCGCACTGGGTCGTCAAGACGGCGCGCAGTACCGAGATGATCGAGTGGTACGGCCACGTATTCGGTGCCCGCGTGGTCCACGAAGACAGCCAGATCGCCTTCCTCACGTGGGATCACGAGAGCCATCGGCTGGCCCTGGTCAAACTCCCGCCGCCGGTGCGCTACGCGTTTCCCCTCTCGCGGTGGCGCAGGAAGACCTACGGCATCGACCACTTGGCCTTCACGTTCGTCTCGGTCGAGAAGCTCCTGCTGACCTACGAACGCCTCAAAGGCGTTGGCATAAAGCCGGTGTGGGCCATCAACCACGGACCTACGACCAGCCTCTACTACGAGGATCCGGAGGGAATCCGGCTGGAGTTCCAGACCGAGAACTTTCCTACCGCGCAGCAGACCGCGGACTACTTCAACAGCCGCGAATTCGACGACAATCCGATCGGCACCAACATCGATCCCGACTACCTTCTCGAGCAGTTGCGCGCCGGCGTCGACACCGAGCATCTTCTCGCTCGGGGGGCTGGCACTCGCCCGGGCACCAAGCAGCGGTCCAACAAGCGGACTCTCACCTGGAAGACGCTGTGACACATGGCTGATAGACCGATCGTGATCGTTGGAGCCGGCGCTGCGGGGTCGACCATTGCACTGCTGTTGGCGCGCTATGGCATCGCCAGCATGCTCGTCGAGGAGCGTCAGGACCCGCGCCTGCATCCGGCCGCGCATGTCATCAACGCCCGGACGTTGGAGATCTGGAACCAGGCTGCCCCGGACCTGGGCACCTCGCTCGACACGATCACACCGCCGATCGACACCGTCAACATCATCCGCTGGTGTACCGACGTCCGCTCCGATCCGATCGGCGAGATCGATCTGCTCTCCCAACCGGACCGACTCGCGGAAGTCCGCTCGCACAGTCGTCATCTCATCTCGCACATCGGTCAGCATCTGCTCATGCCGAAGCTGTGGGACGCGGTCGACAACGAGCCCCTCGTCGACTTCCGCCGCGGCTACCGGGCTGAAATTCTTGGCAGCAGAGTGCTTCTGCGCTCGCAGGGCAGCGAGGACGACGCGGTCGTGCCACGTTTCGTCATCGCCGCCGACGGCGCGAACAGCACCCTGCGCGATACCGCAGGAATCACGATGACAGGCCCCGTGCTCGCCCACATGGGCAGTGTCTTCTTCCACGCCCCCGGCCTGTACCCGGAGGGTGCGAGCAGGCCGCTACTCAGCTGGATCTACCACCCACGCTTCAGCGGCGTGATGATCGCGCACGCCGACGACGACTACATCCTGATGACACCGTATCTGCATGCCGCACAACCGATCGCCCGCGACAGCCGACGCTACTGGGACACGATGCTGCCCGACGTGATCGGCTCCGCCGATTATCAGATCCGCTCGACGGGCACGTGGACGATGACCCAGCAGATCGCCGATCGATTCCGCCAAGGCCCGCTCCTGCTGATCGGCGATGCAGCCCACCGGTTTCCGCACACCGGCGGATTCGGTCTCAACAGCGGGGTGCAGGACGCCCACAACCTTGCGTGGAAGCTCGCCGCGGTCTTGTACGACGGCGCGCCGGAATCGCTCCTGGACACCTACGAGATTGAGCGGCGGCCGGTGATCGAGAGATTCGCCGCGCAGAGCACGCAAAACCACTTCGCGCTCGACCACGTCACCGCGCCCATAGGTATCACCAATCGGTCGCTGCACCGGGCGACGGAGATCATCGGCAAGCTGCCGCTGGACTGGTTGCCCGACGCCGTGGTCGGGCGGGTCGCGGATGTCCTGGTCGCCGCCCAGACGTCACGTACGCGGCGTCTGCTGCGGCACGGTGCCCGCAGCGCGCGGTTGCGGCTGACGATGGCCGAGGCCATCCCGGGGCAGGAGGAACACTTCGTCGCCAGTGGCCTGGAGTTCGGCTACGCCTACCAGAGTGCGTTGATCGATGAGTCCGAAGGCCGTTGCCCCGATGGAGACGTCGGGCTGTATCACCCGACCACGCATCCCGGGGCGCGCCTCCCGCACGTGATCATCCCGTCGCACGACGGCGTCGAGAGGTCCACCCACGACGCCATCCGGCACACGGGACTCACCTTGTTCACCGCCGACTCGCGGCAATGGACGGAAGCCCTCGCAGAACATCCCGTCGCCGTGCCGCTCGCCGTCGTCGGCGTCCCCCGTGCTGAGGCTCTGTTGGAGGTGGGCGACCACGGAGCGGTCGTCGTGAGGCCCGACGGCCACGTGGTGTGGCGGACCCGAACCGGTCCGTCGTCGATCGATCGACTCGTGACATTCATCGATCGCGCCTGGCGTGATGTCTACGGCCACGCGAGCGCGCATCATGGTGAAGATTGCACCGAGCGTCGAGGACAGGTGACATCATGACGATCGCCCACCCTTCCGGACCCGTGCCCCGAACCGACGATGCCGCGACGCTGCCGGACCTGGAAGCAATCGCCTCCCGTGTGCTGTGGCTCTCGACGGCGATGGTGCACCACGCCAACCGGGTACGCCCCAACCCCAGCGGCATGAAAGTCGGCGGCCACCAGGCGTCGTCGGCGTCGATCGTGGGCATTATGACCTCGCTGTACTTCGGACGACTCCGGGCCGGGGACAGGGTGTCCGTCAAGCCTCATGCGTCTCCGGTGCTGCACAGCATCAACTACCTGCTCGGGACTCTCGACGAGCAGCACATGACGAGCCTGCGGGAATTCGGTGGCCTGCAGAGCTATCCGAGTCGTACGAAGGACCCCGATCCGGTCGACTACTCGACGGGATCGGTGGGCATCGGTGCGACGGCGCCGATCTGGGCCACGTTCGCACGCCGCTACGTCGACACGGTGTTCGGCGGCAGCGGAACCGGCCGCCAGTACTCGCTCGTCGGTGACGCGGAGCTCGACGAGGGTGCGATATGGGAAGCCGTGCTGGATCCGGTGGTGCCCGAGCTCGGCGAAATCGTCTGGATCGTCGACATGAATCGCCAGTCGCTCGACCGCGTCGTCCCCCATATTGCCTCCGGACGGCTGGAGGCCATGTTCACCGCCGCGGGATGGCAGGTGCTCACCGTGAAATTCGGGACACTCCTGGACGCGCTGTTCCTCCGCAGTGGCGGCGACGACCTGCGGACCCGGATCGTAACCATGCCCAACGCTGAATACCAACGGCTGCTGCGCTGTTCGGCCGACGAATTACGCACCAGGTTGCCCGGCACCGGCCCGGAGTCCGCCGGAGTGGCCGCGCTGATCGCCGACCTCGACGACGCCACCCTGATCCGGGCGGTCGCGAATCTCGGCGGCCACGACCTCACCACGCTGTTGGACGCCTACGACCAGATCGACGATACCCGGCCCACGGTGATCCTCGCCTACACCATCAAGGGATTCGGCCTCCCCACCCAGGGGCACCCGCAGAATCACTCGTCACTGCTGACCGACGACCAATTCGTCGAACTGGCTTGGACTCTGGGTGAAGATCCCGAGCAGCCCTTCCGACGGTTCGACCCTCAATCGTCTCCCGGCCGGCTCTGTCGACGGGTCTCCGAACGGATGCGGCGAGAACCCATCACTGCCGTAGAGCCACCGCCGGTCCCGGCCGATATCGGGCGCAACCCGCCCGCGGTGACCAACACCCAGAGCGCACTGGGGCGCACGTTACTCGACCTGACGCGAGAAGCGCCCGACGTGGCGCGACGGATCGTCACCGTGAGTCCGGACGTCAGCTCCAGCACCAATCTGGCCGGGTGGCTCAACAAGGTGGGCGTCTGGTCACCGTCGGAACGGCCCGACTGGTTCGCCGACGACTCCGACACGATCATGCATTGGCGCGAGAATCCGAGCGGGCAGCACATGGAGCTCGGCATCGCCGAGGTGAACCTGGTCGGATTGCTGGGCGAGCTGGGCGCCACCTGGAGTCGGTGGGGCCAGCCCCTCCTTCCCATCGGCGTGCTCTACGACCCGTTCGTCGAACGCGCGCTCGAACCGTGGTCCTTCGGCATCTACGCCGGAGGCCAGTCCATCCTCGTCGGTACACCGTCCGGGGTCACCCTTGCCGCGGAAGGGGGCGCGCACCAGTCGATCACGACCCCGTCCATCGGACTAGAGCAACCGGGCTGCGTCAGTTATGAGCCGGCGTTCGCCGCGGAGGTCGAGTGGATTCTGCTCGAGTGCCTCAGCCGACTGGGAAAGCCCGGTGGGACGTCGTCCTACCTGCGACTGTCAACTCGACCCGTTCGCCAGGAACTGGCCGCCATCCCCACGGATCCGGCAGCCCGGGAGCGACGTCGACGACACGTGCTCGCCGGCGCGTACACCTTGCGGCCGGCCGCCAAGCCCGCGGTGTGCATCGTGACGATGGGCGCGTTGGTCACCGAGGCCTTGGCCGCGGCGGACCGGCTCGCCGAGATGGGTGTCGAGGCTGAGGTCATCTGCGTGACGAGCCCCGATCTGCTCTACCGCGCTGTCCGTGCCCGCGACGGCCTCGCGGTAGGGCAATCCGCGATCCTCGACCAGGTGTTCCCACCCGACCGGGCAGCGTCGATGGTCACCGTGCTCGACGGGCATCCCCACACCCTTGCCTTTCTCGCCACCATCAACCGTGTGCAATGTAAGTCGTTGGGCGTCAGCGAGTTCGGCCAGGTAGGCGACCTCGACTCTGTCTACCGCCACCACGGCATCGACACCGACAGCATCATCAGGGCAGCGCTGGACGTCTGCTGACATCGGGTCATCGCACACGGCGGATCCGACACCATGCGCCATCTAGCTACGGGCGGGATCCGCCATCTTTGAGTGAACCTACAGCCATGTAGGTTCCACTCGCACGTGGCGGATACCAGCTCCCCTGCCTGCGCTTCTCCCGGATTCCGCTCCAGATGGCGGATGCGAAATTCCGTTCTCGGTGGCGGATCCTAGAACCGGACGGTTGTCCAGGTCGTGATCGCTCACCAGTATCGAGGCGACCAGCCTTGGCGGGAACACCAGCAGTAGTTCGGAACTAAGTAGATCTGAGACAAACGCAGACCACGTTCGGACTGTCGTGGTTCGCCAGGACTTTGCCCAATCCGCGTCCGGCCACCCCAGCGCCGAAGGCGGTGGTCGGTGACTTCTCCCGCATGCTCGGATACTGCGACGCAGGCCAACCGTTCACGACCACGAGCGGTACAGTCACCCAGCATTGGACACCCACCGCCGTCACCACCGACGCCACCGACCCGCTGAGCACGGCGACCCGGGTGGGCGCTGGCGCCACCCGCCAGGAGCCACCCGCTCGTAGCTGTTATCACGCGGCGCTCGCCCGCGCCAATGTGACCGTGGAATCCATCGTGTGCGGTGACACTGATTCCGCCGCGGCCGCCAACCAGCTCGTCGACCGGATCAGCGCCAAGCTTCCGCGCTAACCCTGCTCAGCCAAGCCCACTTTCGACTCACCGGCACGGGCGATGAAGCCTCCGCTGCAACGACACTTGCAGTTCGTACGGCCCGGTCTATGCGCCGCGCCACTTCGTGTCCGGCTGTGTCGTCGGCGCGTGTGGCGGCATAGGCCGTCTCTCGCCGGAAAGGCGATCTCTGATCCCCATCGAAGGGGCACCCCCGCTCGGTTCGGTGGGAAATGCCTGGCAATGGTGGCCGGACGCCTTGTGTCGATGATCGGACTTCCCCGCTGACACGCACGCGAGGTGCACGCAGCACTTGCAAAACAGGCCTCAGCATCTCCCCGAGGTCACATCGCCGACGCGGGCCTGCCAAACATTCGGCACGCGTTAGTATCTCGACCACGGCACGAGCATCACCGAGCCGCCTTCCGCGGCACGCACGTTCCGACCGATGTCCCCAGACCGAGCAGTCTGTGCAAGCTGACGGCCACACCGGCGGCGCGGCCGCGTTCCGTCGGCCTCAACCATCGGGGGGTGTATCTGGTTGGTCAAATTGCCCGTGCGCGGCGTCCACGTCGTCGTCTGCGAAGGCAAACTGGACATGTGCTGTCATGCGCCGCGACAGCCACTTAGCTCCCGGGCAAACTTTGACCGCCATCCTCGCTAGGCCAGAACGCCCGGCCGCGGCGTGTTCGCCAGCGCCAAATCTACACTTATGTAAATGGTCACCGCGCGGTCGCCGCCTGTGGCGCACACGTACCGCCTACGAACGCACCCTTGACCAATGCGCAGCTGGCAAATAGTGTTCGTCCAACTCAGATGAGTTGACGGCGGCCGAGGAGGCCGGGTCCGGCGCACATATGTCTGTCGAACGGGGGCGAGTCATGGCGGCAAAGGCTCAACGCGCGTGACGGCAATCTCGACCCGGCCGCGACTCGAACCGGCAAGGCAAGTAATTCAACGCCGCCGCCTCAAGGGCATATCACCCTCGACCCCAGTCACCCGAGTGTTTGTGATGTCACGTCCCGCCTTAAGGGCCCGCCCGATGGAAGGCGTCCGTACTGCCCAGCCAGGGTCACGACGACTGGCGCCACTGAGTTGAAGACCCGCAGCATAGTGTCCATTTTCCGATCGGAAACCACATGCCCACACTGCTCGAGATCACGACCCACTTCTTCCTCCAGATCGCCTTCATACTTGTAACGTTCCGATTGCTTTGGCCCCTGTTCCGTCGACTGGGCCAGGTGCAGGTAGTGGCAATCATGGTGGCCGGCTTCCTTCTTGGCCCTTCGGTATTGGGCTGGGTGTGGCCTTCCGCGCAGCAGTGGCTGTTTCCCACGAAAATAACGGTTGGCGCCGAGACATTTACACATCCCAACCTCACCGCCATCTACGTTGTCGGCCAATTGGGTCTCGTGCTCTATATGTTTCTGGTCGGGGCCTCTTTCAAGCTGGAGATCCTCAGCGCCCATATGCGGCAGGCTGGTGCTACCTCGGCTGCCGGTGTGGGGATTCCGTTAGTCCTGGGTGGTCTCACCGGGTGGTGGCTGGTCAGTCTCGGCGGCTACTTCACCGGCGACGTCGTGCCCTGGCAGGGTGGTCTGTTCGTTGCAGCCGCTGTTGCGATCACAGCTTTTCCCATGCTGGCGTGGATCATCTACGACTCCGGCCTACTCAACACCCGGCTCGGAACCATGTCACTGTCATGCGCCGCGGTCGACGATGCCTGTGCCTGGGTACTGCTTGCCACGGTCGTCGCCACGACGAAAGGGAGCGCGCTCGGAGCCATCCTGGCGTTGGGTGGCGGTCTGACCTATCTGCTCTTGATGATTTACATTGGCCGGCCGCTACTCGCACGGCTGAATACGTGGACTCCCAGCCGTAATGACGTCGAGCGGACCGGCGGAGTGCCGATCGCGCACCTGTGCATCATTCTCTTGGTTGTGCTGACGGCGAGCTGGTTTACGGACTTGGTCGGCATATACTCGGTTTTCGGCGCGTTCGTCGCCGGTGCCGTAATGCCACGCGGTGCGCTACTCGATGCGATCCGTGAGCGTTTCGAGCCGCTGGTGGCCTACCTGTTGGTTCCGGCGTTCTTCATCTATTCGGGTTTGAACACTGAGCTCTCACTTCTGCTCGATGGGCCCACTCTGCTTATGGCCGCAGTCGTGCTAGTGGTGTCCTTCGCCGGCAAGTTCGCAGCCGTGGGGCTCACTGCCCGTTGGCAAGGAATGAGTTGGAACGAGGCCGGCGCGATGGGAGCGCTCGCCAATGCGCGTGGCCTGATGGAACTGATCTTGCTGAACATCGGTCTCGAAGCGGGTTTGATCACAGGCAAGCTCTACACGATCCTCGCCATCATGACGATCATCACCACGTTCGTCGCCGGTCCGCTGCAGCGTCTCTTCGAACGCCGGCTCAAGAGATCCGGATTGGTCTTCGGACCCACGGGTGAGGAGCCACATCATGGCCTATCAAGTCCGTCGTCGGCGACCGCCCCTTAAGCCGAGCACGCTCGCGCCGCGGATGGCTGGGAGTCCTCCATGAGCAATGTGCCTGTACAAGGCCGATTCTCGGCCAGGCCCGTGGCCGGTATCTCTTATGCGCATCCACGAGCCTTCTGGTTCGGCGTCGCTACGACAACCATCGGTGTTCTGCTCCAACTCCCTGACTTCTACGCGACTCGCGATATGGGCTATCACATGGCAGGGATGCCCGTGAGCCTCAATATGAGTATCGGGATGGCTCTGCTGTTCCTCGGGGTAGCGGTGACGGCATATGGCTTGTTCCCGACTGACACGATCAGAAGACGACCCGCACCGATCCGTGGCGTCGGCCCCCTCGACGGCGCGCCGTTGCGAAGAGCTCATATCGCTCTTCTGATCGTCGTCGGGGCCGCCGTCACGATCGATGTGATGAAGCCGGTGTCTCTGGCTTTTGTGGCTCCCGGTGCTGCCGCAGAGTATGGGCTTCGCGGGCCGCTGAATCCGACCGCGGATGCGTTGTCTATCGGGTGGTATCCCCTCTCGGGAATCGCCGGCACTATGATCGGATCGTTCATCTGGGGCTGGATGGGCGACCGGATAGGGCGGCGTGCGTCGATTCTCCTCGCCGCCATCATCTTCATCGCCACCTCCACCTGCGGCACGATGCCCGAGTACTGGATGAATCTCCTCACGTGTTTTGTGATGGGCCTCGGCGCGGGCGGCATGCTCCCCATCGCCTTCGCTTTACTGTCCGAGACGATGCCGAGGAAACACCGCGGATGGATGCTGGTCCTCGTCGGCAGCGATATCGCCGGCGCATACATCATCGTGAGTTGGTTGGCGGCGACATGGGCCTCACCGGAACACTTCGGGTGGCGGCTTCTATGGCTTATCAGCCTTCCGACGGGCCTTGTCCTGCTGCTGTTGAACCGGTGGATACCCGAGTCGCCCCGGTATCTGCTACAGCAGGGACGCCAAACAGAAGCTCGCGCAGTGATGGAACGGTACGGAGCGGTCTTTGAGCCGACCACCACCGCCGATGCTGTGGATAGTGACGGTGAGTCGCATCCGACTAAGACCGCCGTACGGAGCTTGCTGGGTCTGTCTGCCGCCATATTGCTACTGGCGCTGAGTATCGGGGTGACGCAGTACGGGTTCCAGCAATGGATGCCGTCGAACCTGCAGCGGCTAGGTCTATCTGCCGTGAATGCGAATTCGACGTTGCGTGATGCGGCGATGATCGGATTTCCGCTGAGCATACCGATAGGGTTGATGTACGGCTTCTGGAGCAGTAAAAAGACGCTGCTGTTGATCGTCGCCCTGATGGCGTCGTCCTTATCGGTTTTCGCGATCCTCGGCGACCAGGTCGCCACCAATTCGGTATGGCTGCATGTACTTCTCGTGATTCCCATCTGGGGTATCAGTGCGTTCAACGCGGTGCTGATCGCCTACACGGCTGAGGTGTACCCGACCGCTATCCGTGCCCGTGGCAGCGGCATTTCTGCGGGTGCGACGAAGGCGGGCGGCGTGCTGGTCTTGACTCTCGCCGCAGCGGCCGTCGCCTCGCCCTCAATTCGGGTCACAGCCGCCTTGGGCGTGGTGCCGATGCTGCTCGCGGTGATAGCTCTGGTGAAGTTCGGGCCGGAGACGAGAAACATGCGCCTCGAGGGCATTACCGACGTAGAACTGGGGGTGTCGAACCGCCGTGTCGAACCGGCTACCGAGTGAACGCCTGTGCTGGGCCACGACAACTGTTGAGGACACCACTTCGGGCCCCTACGGACAGGGTGCCACTCTCGCACCGGTCAGCGTCGATACTGATCGGCACCGACTGAGAACCGGCCTGGCATGAGCCTGCGTATCGCGGTGTTAGGGCTGCTATCCCAGCAGTCGGGCAGTGGCTACGACCTTCTCAAGCGGTTCGAGGAATCGTTGGCCAATGTGTGGCCGGCGACGCAGAGCCAGCTTTACGGCGAGTTGCTCAAGCTTGCCGACGCGGGGATGATCGAAGCGAGTGCTGTCGGCGCGCGTGGGCGTAAGGAATATCGAATCCTGCCGGCGGGGCGGGCCGAATTAGAGCGCTGGATGACCGATCCGCTGGGCGATCCTCCCTTCCGCAGCGCGCAGCTCCTTCGGCTTTTCTTGCTCAGTGAGGTGTCACCTGACCAGGCCCGTGCCTATGTCGGCGCCATCGCTGAACTGGCCGATGCCGAGATCGATCGCCTGGGGAAACTGAAGGACTCGATCGAATGGTCGGAAGGTGACAGCCACTTCTATGGTCGGGCAGTGCTCGAATACGGGTTACGTATGAAGTCAATGGAAGCCGACTATGCGCGTTGGCTCGCCGAGGCCATTGCCGATCGGCACCGGAGATCTCGGCGAAGCGGCGGTACTCGCCGCAAGACCTCATAGGCTGCCCCTTCAGACTGCCTCGGAAGTCCCCTGTGCGCGCCGCGCCTGCTCGACCTTCGACACACGCGGCCTTCAGCCCGCTCGGCCGTACCGATCAATCAGTCACGGACACAATTCGGCCAACCCATCGGTGATAACAACATCCTTGCCGCGCATCGTCTCGAACACGTAGTCGTGCACCGTAGCCGTCTCGGCCTCAGTCCGCTTCCAAAGCCTGGTTTCCAGGTCGTCACCGGGGCGCACCATGTTGGAGAACCGCACGGCGATCCGCTGAAGGCGGGTAACATCCGCACCGCACACCTCGGTGAGGATGGCCCAGGAAGCGAAAGCCATCGTGCACAAGCCATGCACAATGATGCCCGGCAACCCAGCGTCGATGGCCACGTTTTCGTCGAGGTGGATCGGCATCTGATCACCAGAGGCCGCCGCGTACCGAAACGTCTGGTCACGATCCACATGCTGTGCGACGCTGGCGACGGGTGGCCGGTCGCGAACGCTTTCCTCAAGAGCGTGATGAGGGCCGAGCTCGCCCACCGGCTCCCCCGCGTTGAAGCCCAGCACGAGGATCGTGACGTACTGCTCGGTCACGAGAGCACCCGCGTCCGTACGCGTTTCGAGCATCATCACCATCCGGGTCCCTTTTTGAGCTCGGCGGCCCTTGCGCATGCCCTCGTAGCCGATCATCCTGCCGCGCGAGGCCAACGTGTCACCGGGTCGGATCGGCCGGTGAAAACGAATGTCATGCGCACTGTGCAACACTCGCGTGAACAGCTCGGCCGGTATCGCGTCGACACCAGCCGCCATCATCGTCTTGAACACCGGCACAACAGCAAACACCGGAGGTGCCACCTCCCCGGCCAGGTGAGCGGGGATCGGGTCGTTGGTGGCGGCCGCGTAGGCCGCGATCCGCTCGCGAGTGACAACCAGTCGTTCTTCATCGGTCCATCGACCGACACGACGGGCGTCCAGCTTTACGTCTTCGCCCACCAAAACCCCTTCGCAATAAGATTTTACGCTGTTGTAGATTCGGGAGCGCCGATCCCGGTCGGGCTCTGGGCTCGCCTCGTTAGCGCCGCCGCTTCGACCCCTTCAATCATGGAGCTTGCCATCCAAACCCACACCTAGAAAAGCGGCAAAGACGTTATGATCCCCAGCAACAGATCCTATCTGCGATAGGACCGTTACGGGGGGAGTCGCATTGCTTCGAGGGCGGGCCGGGGGTGCAGCCGGCACCGCGATCGCAACGCTGCTGGGCCCCCTTGCGCGTTTGTCCCGTCGCCACGCCGGACTCGTCGTCTTGGCCTGGATCGCCGTCGCGGCGGTGGCCAACGTCCTGGTGCCGCAGCTCGAGCGAGTGGTCGAGGCGCGCTCACCATCGTTCATGCCCACAGACGCACCGAGCGTGATCGCGGCCGATCGCTCGGCCGCGCTTTTCGACGCGCCGTCGAGTAACAACCTCGTCTACGTCGTACTGGAGCGGCGGGATCCCCTGCAGCCCGCAGACCGGCGTTACTACGACGCCCTGGTTACTGAGCTGCGGTCCGACACCGAGCACGTGCAAGCGGTCACTGATCTCTGGTCGGCGCCTCTGAGTGCGGATGCGGTGCAGAGCAAGGATCGCCGGGCGGTCAACCTGATGGTGCGGTTGACAGGACTGCTCGGCACCGCGCAGGCCAGTGCATCTGTCTCCGCGATCCGGGAGGCGGCGGCCGAACTCGGCCCGCCCGCCGGTCTGCGCGTATATGTCACAGGTCCCGGCGCGACGCTGGCCGACGAGTTCGCCGCCGTCGACCGCCAGATGTTGCTCATCACCGCCGCGACCGTGGTAGTGATCACGCTGCTCCTACTCGTGGTCTACCGCTCGCTGGTGGCTATCGCCATCCCGCTGATGGCGGTCGGGCTGACTTTGGCCGTCGCGAAGGCCGTAGTCGCCGCGCTCGGCAATCACGGTGTCCTTGAGGTGTCGCTGTTCACTGTGGCGCTCATCGCCGCGATGATCCTAGGGGCCGGTGTCGACTACGCCATCTTCCTGATAGGTCGCTATCACGAAGGCCGTCGCCAGGGCATCGAACACGAGGCGGCCTTGATCGCCTCGTACCGCGCTGTCTCACCGGTGATCGTCGCCTCCGCGCTGACCATCGCCGCGGGGCTGTCCTGCCTGGGCCTGGCGCAGATCAGCATGTTTCGAAGTATCGGGCTGCCCTGTGCGATAGGAATTCTCATCGTGGCGCTTGCCGCGCTGACCTTGACGCCGGCACTTATTCAGATCGCCGGTCGGCGCGGACTCTTGGAACCCAAACGCGCTGTCATCGCCCGACGTTGGCGGCGCGTCGGCATCATGCTTGCCCGATGGCCGGGTCCACTCTTCGTGGTGAGCGCCGGGTTGATCATCGCCCTGACTGTGCCGTTGATCGGTATGCAGGTGAATTGGAATGAACCAGCCGCAACGCCCGACGATGCCGAATCGAACCTAGGCTACGCGGCGATGGACCGGCACTTCCCGCCGAATCAACTGTTACCTAACGTGGTCACCGTTGAAGCCGACCACGATCTACGTAATCCGGCCGGGTTGATCGCCATCGAACGGGTCACACGCCAGATCATGGCGATTCCCGGGGTGCGCATGGTGCAGTCCGCCAGCCGCCCGGCGGGCACTGTCCCCGCGGAAGCGAACCTCACGTATCAGGCCGGGATGATCGGTGACCAGCTGAATGACGCCATTAACTCGCTGACGAACCGGCTCAACGGAGTCGCCGGCGACCTCGATGCCGCCCTGGCTCAAGTCGGCGCGGCAGTGGACCAAATGGGCGGGGCGATGGCCGGCGGGGCGGACGGCATGCGCGAGATCGGTTCGGCCGCAGACGGCATGCGCGCCGGAGTGGACGGCTTGAGGGACAACCTCACAGTCGTCTCCGGTTACCTCGACCCATTGCGCAACTTCAAGAACGGCATCCCGGACTGCGCGGTGAACCCGATCTGCTCCTTGGTGGCGAAGGTCGTCGACCCCGTCGACAGCTTGGTTCGAAGCTCGACCGACTTGTCGGCTGGCACAGTACGGCTGACAGCGGGGTCGAGCACCGTCACCTCTGCCCTGGCTGCGGTGCCGCAGACGCTGCAGCAGATGCGCGGCACCTTGGACCAAGTGCAGGAGGCGACCAGAGGGCTACGCGGCGCGATCGGCGCCATATCGCCGCAGATGCGCCAACTCACCGACTACCTCAACGAGATCGACCTGAACTTCGAGGGCAGTGCTGCAGGTGGGTTCTACATGCCGAACCGCGCATTGGAGGACCCTCGATTCCGAGAAGCGCTCAAGGCACTCGTCTCACCCGACGGCCACGCCGCTCTTCTGCTGGTGTTCAGCCGCGGGCAGGAGTGGGGCGTGGACGGCGCGCATCATGCCGCGCAGATTCAGGCCGCGATCGACGAGGCCACCAAAGAAGGCACCCTCACTCCGTTGTCGGTGCAGCAAGTGGGAGTCGGCCCGACCACCCACGATCTGCAGGCGCTGCTTCGCGACGACGTCATCCTGCTGGCGGTCGTGACCGTCGTCTTGATCTTCCTCATTGTCGCCGTGATGCTGCGCAGTCCAGTCGCTGCTGTGGTGGTGGTGGGCACCGTGATCGTCTCCTACGGATCCACGCTCGGGGTCAGCGTGCTGATCTGGCAACACGTGCTGGGTCAACCACTGCACTGGATCGTCGCGCCGATCGCCTTCATCGCCCTGGTGGCTGTGGGCACCGATTACAATCTGCTGCTGGCGATACGCATACGCGAGGAGGCCTGGGCCGGTATCAATACCGGGCTGATTCGTGCCTTCGCCGGCACGGGCGGAGTGGTCACCACCGCCGGAATCATCTTCGGCATCACCATGTTCGCGATGCTGGGCAGCACCGTCCAAAGTATCGCCCAGATGGGTTCCACAATCGGTATCGGACTTCTCCTGGACACGCTGATCATCCGCACGGTTCTGATGCCGTCGATCGTAGCGTTGCTGGGCCGTTGGTTCTGGTGGCCTAACCGGGTCACCGCACCGCGCACTGGCTGGTCCTTCCGCCGGAAGCTTGCAACCACACAACCACCCACGTGATCGATCTCATTGCGCGTCAACGACTTCAATGCGGCGGCAGCAGACAACCGCCCGCTGCACCCACGACCCAAAACCCCGCGCTGGCGCCTTCAGTCCGATCCTCAGCCGTGGCGGGCTGACTGAACGGTGAGCGCATTCGGCAACGATGAGTGTGCGATGCACCTAAGACGAACGGAGGATCGCAGTTGACCAAGCCAGTAATTCGACCACCAGGGTGCGCGCTGGTGACCGGCGCTTCAAGAGGCATCGGGGCCGAAACCGCGCGACAGCTCGCACGCGACGGATGGCCCGTCGCCGTCAACTACCACAGCAACGAACGCGCAGCGCAGTCAGTTGTCGAGGAAATTGCGCGCGAGGGAGGTCGCGCAGCGGCATTCGCCGCGGACATCGCCGACCGGCAAGCGCCGTCGATATTGAACGACGCGATCGTCGCCGAATTCGGCGTACCCATCCTCGTACTGGTCAACAATGCGGGCATCGCCCGCGATCGCCTCACTATCCACTTGGAGGATGACGACTGGGACGCTGTGGTGGACACCAATCTGGGTGCAGCGTTTCGCATCACACGTGCCGTTCTCGCCGACATGCGCCGGGCCCGGTTCGGTCGAGTCATCAACATTGCGTCCGTCGCCGGCCTACGCGGACGCCCCGGCCAGGGTAACTACGCGGCTGCGAAGGGCGGTCTCATCGCCTGGACGAAAGCAGTTGCGCTCGAGGTCGCTCGCCGCGGAGTCACCGTCAATGCGGTCGCCCCAGGCTGGATCGAGACCGACATGACTGCTGAGGTCCCTGGAGACCGGCTGGATCGCATCCCTGCTCGTCGCGTCGGCCTGCCGCGCGAGGTGGCTGCCTGTGTAAGGTTTTTGGCGTCGGAGGAGGCGAGTTACGTCACCGGTGCAGTGCTGCCCGTGGACGGAGGATTGAGCACCTAACCGCTCGCCCCGGTGTTAAAATCTTGTTCCATGACGTCATCCTCGTCGCTGTCGGACGTCGTAAGAGACGCCGGGCTCACATTCGACCAAATGGTGCCGCGCGGTCTGGTCCATAAGCGAGCAATCGAGGAAGTTCTGCTCTGCGACTACAAGCAACTCGGGCCCAATGAGTATCTGGTGGCGGCGCAGCTGCCACGATGCCACAGCTACTTCAGCGACGTCTGCTTGCCGTACTACGATTTCACGGCGCTCGGTGAGGTGATGCGCCAGTCAGGTCTTCTCACTGGTCATTGCTTCCACGACGTCCCGCCGGGAACCCATTACATCTTCCGGAAGGTCTCCGGCAAGAACGAACGCGAAGACGTCGAAACCATGCGCATCGGGGACACGCCGACCGATCTCCTTGTCCACTACAGCGTTCGGAACTTGCGTCTGCGCCGCAACCGGCTGACGTCCTTCGAGGCTTTCGGACAGATGTACGCCAACGGAGCATACGTAGGCAGCGGCTACGGGTTCTGCCAGCTGCTGCCGCCCGACAGCTACGGCGCCATGCGAGACATGATGCGCGACCCCGAGGGGGCGGCAGACCGAACGACGGAGTCGCCGGACCCCGTCTCGGTCGAGCCGCTCGATCCTGTGATGGTCGGAAGACGCGACGTACGCAATGTCGTCATCGGCGCGTTCGCGAGCGGCGACACTCCTGATACCTATACAGCCGGACTCGTGATCCGACCAGATCACAGGGTCTTCTTCGACCATCCTCAGGACCATGTCCCTGGCCCGCTTCTTATTGAGGCCATCCGTCAGCAAGCGCTCCGCGCAGCATGCGTGCACCACAACCTTCACTCGGAAAAGGTGTACATCGCCAAGGTAGACATTGAGTTCAGTAGCTTTCTGGAGCTCGACGCACCGACGGCCGTGACCGCTAAAGTTGGCGCGCTTCGCCGCTCGCCTGACGGCGGAGAACTCACCGTCACGTTGACCATCGGTCAAAGCGGCACTATCGCGGCGGAAAGCGCATTGACCGTCATCGCACTTGATTGACTGGAACGGATTGCATGACTCGTATGGTCGCTCAGCGCGACCGTTCGGAGACGTCTTGACGTGACTACCCGCCCGGTTTGAGGTCAAAGGCGCTCGGTGGGCCCATAGGCGCGCTGGGCCCACCGAGGTTACCGCCGTGCTACCGGGACTTCCAGGATTACTTAGTCGTGCAAACTCATCATCAGTGCTGACGATTTCCAGAGAGCCGGCGAGCACTCAGGACGAGGTACCGGCGCTCGCCGCTTCGCCGGTCTTCACGGGCGGGAACCACGGCGCTCCGCGCAGCGGGCGATAATCCGCGATCGGGAACGCCGCGATCGCAGTGAAGATCAGCGCGGCATACACGCCGTATTCCCGGGTGGCGTTCTCCGGGAAATTGAAGAGCAGCCACACGAAGAGCAGCATCGAGATGACGTTGAGGAGGTCGGTTCCGCCGATGATCGACACATCGGGACGCATGAAGCCGTACTGGCCGCCTGTGACCGCCGTCAGGATGCCGAAGGCACCGCAGATGAGGAAATACAGGGCCGCGACGGTATTGAAGTCCCAGCCGTTCAGGTGCGCGCCGTCGACAGCGGCCCACGGCAGGAAAAGGGATGCGATGACCAACGCTCCGCCGACGCCGGAAGCCACTCGTTGCCATACAGGGGTTTTCGCTACCATGTTCGTCCTCCGTGTGATTGTGACGGCTGGTTCGCCGCCGCTTCCTCAGCACCGACTCTCGCTGCTGGTCGCACCATCGATCGGTAGTTCCTCATCACTTGGCCGCCGCCCCTAGCGTCCTTCGCCTATTGGTGCTGACGTCAGCTCCTGGCGGGGTGGGTATCAATCGCTGAGCGGCGTCGTAGCCGGATCTGAAGCACGACTCGATCGAGACACCGCGCAGGTAGTCGCCTGCCAGCAACAGGCCTGGGAGGCTTCCGACGTGTTCATCGACGGTTCGGAGAAACGCCGGATGGTCGCTGAGGTGAGCGCAGTACGCGTGGTCCCAACGTCGAGACACATAACCAAGACGGTCTTCGGCGCTCACAGGTATGTAGCGGTCAAGGCAAGCTTCGCCTTGTGTGAGCAGTTCTTCGCCGTCGGCACCTCGGGCCAGCAGGCGGCGAGCCGTGCGTCCGCTGAACGTGTAGCGCACGAAATCACGATCATTCACGCCGTACACACCGGCGTTGCTCACCGGCTCTTCCTTCCCGAAGACCAGCGCACGCACCTGCTCGGTGAAGATGTCACGCGCATAGTGGGCAACGACCACCGCACCGGGGAAGTAACGGACGTCGTCCAGCCATTCGGCAAGGGTCGGCCGGTGGGGACGTATGAGCTCAGCGGCAACGAAGGCGGGAGTGGCGATTACAACAGCACCGTAGCGCCGGTCCTCAGGTGGTTGGCCGCGTGTCTGTGTGCGAATGCCCGTGATGCGATCGTCTTCGACAAGCAGACTCAGGACGCGCGTCTCAAGATGTACGTCGTGGGTGGCGGCGAACGATTCGAGAACGGGCCCGAATCCGTTGCTAAGCTGGTCGTAAGAGTCGAGGACCATACCGACATTTGCATTGAGCGTTCCGACGTAGAGCTCATCGGGCTCCGCTCCATTGGGACGAATGGTCAAAGAGCGCAGCGTGGCGTCGCAGAACTGGGCGCCGAACCGTTCAGTGAGTACGCGGTCACCCCGCCGCGTCCTGCGCTCAGCGTAGCGAGAGCCAAGGTACCGACGTGACTCGTTAAGACGCACTGCCGCAACAATTCTCCCGAAGCGCATGATATCGCGCTTGGGAGCTCGGGCGATGACATCGGCGAAGCCCCGCAGCTTGCGGCTGCTGTCGAACGTACGTAACGTGCCGTTCTCGACTCGCGATGAGTTGATGCCGAAGTATTCGTAAGGATGGTCGCCCATTGCTTCGGTGAACTCGCGGAACATTCGATAGGTCTTGCCGATGTTCTTGCCGCCGTAGGTGATTTCACGACCATCAAGTGTGGTGACTGCGCAGCGCCCCCCGAGAGCGGGTTGGGCCTCGAATACTTCAGGGCGTAGACCCGCTCGCTGGAGAAAGTAGGCGGTGGCGATTCCTGCCATACCGCCGCCGATGACAGCGACACGATCGTGGTCGTCTGACAGCTTCACTGAACCGAGCCTAGCGCTGTCACGTAGTGGCGTCCTCGAATTGCACCAAACGCAGGAAACACGGGGCCAGTCGGCGATTGAATGAATCCGGCGATAGGCCCATGAGTCTGACCAAGGGTCGCGGTGGCTGCGCAGTCTCTGCTGTGCACGAAGATCTGCGTAGCACTCCGCTCAGCCGAATCAAACGCCGTGACGCGGCATCGGTGGTGGTACTGGCTCACTCGCCGGCCTGTCGGGACGCGCGCGGTGCAAGTTGGACGACTCCCGACCACGGAATGCGGGAAAGCTTACGCGGATTGGGGTCGGGAAGGTATCCGAACGGGAGGAGCATGAACGGCAGCCGATTCCGTCGTCCGGCTTCTTTGAATATTGATCGCACTTCCTCGACGGACCAATCCTCTCGCTCGAAGAATGCGACGCCTTCTGCCGGCCCGAACTTCATCGGCGCCCTGTCCAAACTCGGCATCTTTCGCATCATGTGCCGCACGATGAACGGACTGAGCAGATCGGTGATCCACGAGCGAATCTCGTCACGGTGCAGATCCTGCGCGAGACCGCGCACCTGGCCCGCATCGAGATAGAGAATGAGCCCTTCGGTGATCACCAAGGCGTTGCGGGCGCCGCCGAGCGCGTCGTTCAAGAAAGCGCGACGGCTGGCTGTGTCGGCAAGGTCGACACCTACCGAAGACATTCGACACCGGGGTGTTTCGTCGGCCAACAGCCGCTCTTTCTCGGCTATGAGCTCAGGGGTGTCAGCTTCGATCCAGTCGATCCCGCTGGGCAGATCAAGCCGGTAGGGGCGAGTGTCGAACCCAGCCGCGAGGTTGACCACCCGGTCGCAGCCTCCGCCGACGGCTTCGGCGACGAGGCGATCTATCAGGATAGTGCGGGTTACCCACCACCAGCCGTTGCGTGCCATCCGGGGCGCAACCGCGGCGATGGCGCGACCATGTTCACCGGCGAGGCGTTCAGCGAGCGGGTCTTTGAACAGCGCGTCGTGACGGGCGGACTCTGCAGCTCGATATACCGCCATCCACCTAGCCGTGTCGGAAACATTCGAGATCGGGGACTCGGGCACAAGCTGCCTTCCTTGTCGAACCCTAGGCGGCGACGCTGGCGATCCGTGGAGTTGGTCGCTGACCGTGGGGATGGTTGTTAGGCGGCTTCGGGGCCGCTTCCGGCGGCGACGACGAGAACGTTGTTGTGTCCGCCGAATCCGAAGGAGTTGCTCAGGCCGA
>NZ_LQPC01000068.1 GCF_002101705.1 Mycolicibacterium iranicum
CTGTGATGAGTCGGGTGATGGGTTACACCTGAGTCGCGTCATCGGTTACAGATTCCCCGGCCATCGGCCGGGGTTTTTGTTTTGGTTGCGCCAGTAGTTTTTTTCGGGGTTGATCTGGTGGCTGCTGAGGACGTGGTGGCCGGTTTTGCTGATGACGGTGACGGTGTTGGTTGTGGCCAGGATGAGCACTGGGGTGTTGGCGTGGGTGATGCCGATGCCGAGGTGGTGGATGCGCCCGCCGTAGCGCAGGGTGAGTTTGCCGAATTGATCGACGGTGTCGTGGCGGATGCGCAGGTGTGCGGTGGTTTGGCCTGCGGGGGTTGCTTTGGGTCGGGTGGCGTAGGCGTGCGCGGGTGTGGCCGGTGGGGTGTGGGCGCGGTGGATGCGTTGGGTGTTGTAGAGCTCGGCGAAGGTGTCGAGCAAGGTTTGTAGTTCGGCTAGGGTGGCCGGTCGTGGTCGGGCAGCTAGCCAGCGTTTGAAGGTTTGGTGGAACCGTTCGATCTTGCCTTGGGTTTGTGGGTGGTTGGGGTGGCCGTTCTTTTGGGTGATGCCCAGGTTGGCGATGAGGCGTTCGAAGTCGTTGTGGCCTTTGGTGAATCGGGCGGTGTAGACGGTGCCGTTGTCGGTCAGAGTTGATTGCGGTAGTCCGTGGCGCGCTGCGGTGTCGGTGAAGCTAGCGACCACGATGGGGCCGGTGACGCGTCGGTAGGCGGTGCAGGCCAGGAGGTATCGGGAGTGGTCGTCGAGCCAGTTGAGGATTTCGACGTCGGTGTCGTCGGCCAATCTCCAGTGGGTGAAGTCGGATTGCCAACATTCGTTGGGTTGGTCGGCGGCGAAGCGGTGATAGGAGCTGCGTGGTCGCTTTCGGGGTTGGGGGGTGATCAGGCCGTGGTGGTGCAGGATGCGGCGGATCGTGGAGGCTGCCGGCACGGGTAGACCTTGTTTGGTGAGGTGTTGTTGAAGGGTCAGTGGGCCGGCGTCCAGGCCGTCGGCGGTGAGTTCTTCCCGCAGCAGCACAATCGCGGTGATGACTTCGTCGCTGACTCTGCGGGGGTTGCTGGCGGGGCGGCGGGAGTGGGGCTCGATGGCGGGCAGGCCGCCAAGTTGGTAGCGCTTGAGTAGGCGGTAGATGTGTTGTCGGGACAGCCCGTAGGCCCGTGCGGCGGCGGTGACGGTGAGGTTTCCACTGACGACTTCCAACACGGCCACACGGGCTTTCGACATGAATCATGACTGTCACCTATGACGCGACTCATCGACCAGTGTTCCAGATGTCACGCATGACGCGACTCATCTGTCACCTATGTCATGAACTCAGACACCCTTAGCTCCAC
>NZ_LQPC01000069.1 GCF_002101705.1 Mycolicibacterium iranicum
CCCCGACGACGCCGATTCGGGGTGTCCTCCTTCGGCATCAGCGGCACCAACGCCCACGTCATCATCGAAGAACCCCCCACCCCCGAGAATGCTTCAACCAATGAATCCCCGGTGGTGGCGGAGCTGCCGGTGGTGCCGTTGCTGGCCTCGGCACGGTCCGAACAAGCCCTCACCGAACAGATCACTCGACTCCAAGCGGTGAACGCCCCACCCCTGGATGTGGCGTTCACCGCCGCCACCACCCGCACCCACCTCGAGCACCGAGCAGTGGTGCTGCCCCGAGCCACCATCACCGGCCGCACCGATACCGGCCGCACCGCAATAATGTTCACCGGCCAAGGCGCCCAACGCATCAACATGGGCGCCGGACTGCATGAAGTGTTCCCCGTCTTCGCCCACACCTTCGACCAGTGCTGCACACACTTCGACGACCTGCTCGGACCCGGACTACGCGACGCCCTCACCGACCCCGACACCCTCGACCACACCCAGTGGACCCAACCAGCCCTGTTCAGCCTCGAAGTCGCGCTCTACCGACTCACCGAATCACTGGGCATCCAACCCGATTACCTGATCGGACACTCCATCGGCGAACTCGCCGCAGCCCACATCGCCGGAGTGTGGTCACTACAAGACGCCTGCACCTTCGTCGCCGCCCGAGCCCGCCTGATGGGCTCACTGCCCCCCGGCGGAGCCATGATGTCGGTCACCGCCACCACCGGCGAAATCACCCCACTACTCCCCGAAACCGTGGCGATCGCCGCAGTCAACGCCCCCCGCTCCCTCGTACTGTCCGGACCAGCGGCCGAACTAGACGCCCTCCAAACACAACTCACCGACGCCGGACTGACCACCCGACGACTCCACGTCAGCCACGCCTTCCACTCCCCACTGATGGAACCCATCCTCACCGAACTCCACCAAACCGCCACCACGCTGACCTACTCACCACCACAAATCCCGATCATCTCCAACCTCACCGGCGCCATCCTCACCGACACCCAAGCCACCTCCCCGGACTACTGGGTCAACCACGTCCGACAAACCGTGCACTTCGCCCAAGGCATCACCACCCTCACCGACGCCGGCGTCACCCACTACCTCGAACTGGGCCCCGACCCAGTGCTATGCACCCTGACCCCCGACAACACCCTCGCCGCACCCGCACTACGCCGCCGCCGCGACGACACCGAAACATTCCTCACCATGCTCGCCCACGCCCACACCCACGGCGTGAACATCAACTGGACCACCCTGTTCGCCGGCCGCGGCGCCACCAAAGTCGACCTACCCACCTACCCCTTCGAACACCGCACCTACTGGCTGACCCCC
>NZ_LQPC01000070.1 GCF_002101705.1 Mycolicibacterium iranicum
ACGGCAACACCAATGTGGTCCCGGCGGGCACGGTGGTGACGGTGGTGGGGTTGGGTCCGGTGGAGGTGTCGCCAATCCTGGTGGTGGCTCCGGCGGCGGCGGGGTTGGCGGGTCAGCCGGTCACGGTGTCTCCGATTGTGGTGCTCACTGACCCGGATTCCGATATCGAGTCGGTGGTGGTCACGGTCGATGGTGGCGGGGTGCTGGGCTGGACGCTCTCTGGTGGCATTGATGCCGATGACTCGGTGGCTGGTCAGGTGACGTTCACGGGTGCGGCGAGTGCTGCGGTGTATCAGCAAGTGCTGCAATCACTCACGCTGACCTCGGCCTCAACAGGCGTCTCGACGGTGTCGTTCACGGTGACTGATGTTGATGGCAACTCCAACGTGTTGCCGGCGGCTACGGCGGTGACGGTGGTGGGTCTTGGGGCGGTGGAGGTTGCGCCGGTGGTGATCGTGGCCCCGGCCGCCGCAGGGACGACCGGCCAACCCATCACGGTCAGCCCGATTGTGGTGCTCACCGATCCGGATTCCGATATCGAGTCGGTGGTGGTCACGGTCGATGGTGGCGGGGTGCTGGGCTGGACGCTCTCTGGTGGCATTGATGCCGATGACTCGGTCGCTGGTCAGGTCACGTTCAGCGGTGCGGCCAGTGCGGCGGTGTATCAGCAAGTCCTGCAGTCGGTCACACTCACCTCGGCGACGGCTGGGGTGCAGACGGTGTCCTTTGAAGTGACTGATGTTGATGGCAACACGAACGTGTTGCCGGCGGCCACCGCGGTGACGGTGGTGGGGTTGGGTCCGGTCGAGGTGTCCCCGATCCTGGTGGTTGCTCCGGCGGCGGCAGGGTTGGCCGGGCAGCCGATCACGGTGTCTCCGGTGGTGGTGCTCACCGATCCCGACTCCGACATCGACTCGGTCGTTGTCACCGTCGATGGGGACGGCGTGCTGGGCTGGGGAACTCTGCCCGGCGGCATCGATGCTGATGACTCGGTGGCCGGCCAGGTGACGTTCTTTGGGGCTGCCACGGAGGCCGCCTACCGAGACCTGCTGCAATCACTCACGCTGACCTCCGCTTCGGCGGGGATTTCCACGGTGTCGTTCACGGTGACTGATGCCGACGGCAACACCAATGTGGTCCCGGCGTTCACTGTCGTGACGGTGGTGGGGTTGGGTCCGGTGGAAGGGCC
>NZ_LQPC01000071.1 GCF_002101705.1 Mycolicibacterium iranicum
TGCTAGCTGTACTGACCACGGACGTTGGTGACGGCGTGGTGAGGTGACAAGACGAAGACCTCCGAGTGAAGTGCGAACTGCCTAGGAACGCACCAACTCACTTCGGAGGTCTTCGTGTCTCACCGTAATGCCCCTTTGTCCGAAACCGGTCGCCTGCGGCTGGCTCGTTGCGTCGTCGATGATGGCTGGTCTTTGCGTCGGGCTGCCGAACGTTTCCAGGTGTCGGTGTCCACGGCCTCGCGGTGGGCGGGCCGCTATCGCGAGCAGGGTGAGTCGGGGATGGCCGACCGCAGCTCACGCCCACACCACAGCCCCAATCGCACACCTACACGCACTGAGCGGCGCATCATTGGCGTGCGCGTCACCCGGCGGTGGGGGCCAGCCCGTATCGGCTATCTGCTCGGGATTCATCCCTCAACGGTGCATCGGGTGCTGAGCCGCTACCGGATCGCCAAGCTGCGCTGGCTCGACCGCGCGACCGGACGCGTCGTTCGCCGAATGGAGTCCGCAGGCTGCGGCGACCTGGTGCACGTCGATGTCAAGAAACTCGGCAAGATCCCCGCCGGCGGCGGCTGGCGCATGGTGGGCCGTACGAAGGGCAACCGCAACGCCAGGGCCGACAAGAGCAGCGGGGTGACCAACAAGTACGGCAACCCGGTCCGCGGTTACCACTTCATCCACACCGCCATCGACGCGCATTCGCGGCTGGCCTACTCCGAATTACTCGCCGACGAGGGCAAGGACACCGCCGCCGGCTTCTGGCGGCGTGCCAACGCGTGGTTCACCGATTGCGGCATCACCGTTCGAAAGGTGTTGACCGACAACGGGAACTGTTATCGATCGCACGTCTTCCGCGATGCCCTCGGCGATATCGAGCATCGTCGCACTCGGCCCTACCGGCCGCAGACCAACGGCAAGGTGGAGCGCTTCCATCGCACTCTGGCCGACGAGTGGGCCTATGCGCGGCTCTACACCAGCGACGCGCAACGCTGCGACGAATACCCGCGCTGGTTGCACACCTATAATCACCACCGCGGCCA
>NZ_LQPC01000072.1 GCF_002101705.1 Mycolicibacterium iranicum
CCCGCGTTACCGCCGGTGTTGCCCGCGACCGCCCGCGCCCAGGCACAGGGGTTGATCAACGCCGAACACGTCTCGGTCATCGGCAAAGCGGTCAACAAACTCCCCGGGTTCGTCGATCAAACGACGCGCGAGCAGTTCGAAATCACCCTGGTGCGCGCCGCGGTCGGCAACGGGCCCAAACAACTGCGCGAGGCCGCGGAGTTGATGCTGTTTCTGCTCGATCAGGACGGCCCCGAACCCGATGACCTCGAACGAGGCCGCACGCGCGGGGTCACCAAGCACAAGCAGCGCGCTGACGGCATGGTCGACATCTCGGCGACGTTGACCCCGGAGGCGTGGGCGGTGTGGGAACCGATCTTCGCCAAGTACGCCGCACCGGGGATGTGTAATCCCGACGATGAGCAGCCCTGCACCTCGGGCACCCCGACCCAGGAACAGATCGACAACGATCACCGCAGCCTGGCCCAGCGTCAACACGATGCGATGCTCGCTATCGGACGGATCGCGTTGATGAGCGGAGATCTGGGCAAGCTCACCGGGCTGCCGGTGTCGGTGATCATCCGCACCACGATCCAAGACCTGCAATCGCGCGCCGGGATCGGGGTCACCGGCGGCGGCACCCGGCTGCCGATCACAGATGTCGTCCGTATGGCCGCCCACGCCCACCACTATCTGGCGGTGTTTGACCGGGCCACCGGTTCGGCCCTGGAGTTGTTGCGCACCAAACGCATCGCCTCCCCGGCGCAGCGGATCATGTTGATCGCCCGCGAGGGCGGCTGCACCAAGCCGGGCTGCACCATCGGGGCCTACGGCTGCCAGGTCCATCACGTCACCGCCGACTGGGTTGACGGCGGCAACACCAACGTCGACGACCTCGGCCTGGCGTGTGGGCCCGACAACCGCAGCGTCACCGACGGCGGCTGGGCCACCCAGATGAACGACCGCTGCGAGGTCGAATGGATCCCACCGGAACCCCTGGACACCGGCCAAGCCCGGGTCAACACCTACCACCGACCCGAACGCCTGCTACGTCCGACCGAGGACTCGGAGTTCGGCGTTGACAACGACACTCCGGCGGCGGGATCCACCGAGGAGCAGGTCGACCAAGGCCACTCAGGCGCCGAGGGGGATGGTGTTACCCCCGCCGACTAAGC
>NZ_LQPC01000073.1 GCF_002101705.1 Mycolicibacterium iranicum
GACCAGTGTTCCAGATGTCACGCATGACGCGACTCATCTGTCACCTATGTCATGAACTCAGACACCCTTAGCTCCACTCAGTACGTCGGCAGTTCTGCGAATTGGTTGCGCCGGTCGGGGTCGCGTAGGTTTTAGCCACTATGTCCGAGGACCAGATCGCCGACGTTCCGCCGAATGCCCTTTCGATTGATCCGCGCAGCCCTCTCTATGACGAAGAGGTGCTCAGCCGAGGTGTCGGGATTCGCTTCAACGGCGCCGAGAAAACCAACGTTCTCGAATACAACGTGGACGAGGGCTGGGTGCGGGTGGAAGTGCCCACCGCCAAGGACCGTCGCGGCAACCCGATGGTCATGAAGCTCAACGGCACGGTCGAACCGTACTTCCGCGCGGCGGAGTAGCTGACACCCCGGTCAGATGGGGTCGATTTTCCCGTTGTGCTGAGGGCACAGCTCATACGCGGAGTATTGCGCGAACAGGGTCGCGTAGTACTCCGGATGCGTCTGCCCGGGACCGTTGTAGGACTTCAGCACTTCGGCGATCGCCGCGCTCTCCCCGCCGGAGTCGAACGCCGCACACACCCGGTAACCCACACCGAGGGCATCCTCGGCACACCCCGGGCAGTTGATCGCGTAGTACTCGAGCGAGTCGATTGCTGCGAGGAACGCATCCTCACTGGCGGCGGCAACCGGCGCGCACACCAACGACGCCCCCGCGACGGCCAACGCCATCATCGTCATGTTCTTCATGCCCGTTCCCCCTTACCGCCACGACCAGAGGATGCGACCGCGAATTCGCCCACCGCGTGCTCTTCTTTGATCGCTCGCCAAGGGTTTCAGGTTACGACTTTCGGGCAATCAGCGCGTCTTCCCCGCCGAAACTGCATTCCATGCGGTCGTTTTCGCGGCAATACCGCACGGAATGCAGTTTCGGCGGCATGGGGGTCGTGACCGGCTCGGGGGTCGCGCAGCCGTCACGAACGCCGCTCGGCGCGGGGCTCGACGGTGACCGGCATGTGCCGAACACCGCTGTGCTTGTTGCTGCGGACATACTCGACAGGCCCCGTCGGCGTGATCCTGCCGACCTTGTCAAGCAGCACGTCGAACATCACCGCCATCTCCATCCGGGCCAAGGACGCCCCGAGGCAGAAGTGGATTCCGCGGCCGAACGCCAGGTGTGGGTTCGGGTTCCGGGCCACATCGAACACGTAGGGCGCGGTAAAGACCTCCTCGTCGCGGTTCGCAGACGCCCACCACAGACTCACCTTGTCGCCCGCCTTGATGTGCTGCCCGTGCAGCTCGACATCCCTGGTCGCGGTCCGCCGGTTGTACGGGGTGGAGGAGGCCCACCGAAGCATCTCCTCCACCGCGGCCGGAAGGAGAGTTCTGTTGTCTCGCAGGCGGTCCCACACTTCGTGTCGCTCGCTCAGCGCCGACATCCCGATCGCGATCGAGTTGCGGGTCGTCTCACTGCCCGCGGCGATGATCAGGCTCAGAAACAGGCGCTGCTCGTTCTCGCTCAGCGGTGCACCGTCGATCGTCGAATGGGTGACGATCGACAGCAGGTCCGCTGTCGGTGGTTCACTGCGCTTGCGCTCGAACAGTTTCGTGCCGTAGGTGAACATCTGAGCCTGCGCCTGGGCGACGCGGTCACTGACCTGGCCGATCTCGCGCTCCTCGTAGTCGAGGGTGACGTTGGCCCAATTCATCAACTCGTGCCGATCTTCCTGGGGCACCCCGGCGAGTTCGGCCACAGCCTGAAGCGGCAACTCGGCGGCCACGTCGATGAGGAAGTCGCACTCACCCTTGGTCAGTGCCGCGTCGACGATGCCGACCGCGCGCCGACGCAGGTCGTCGGTGATGGCTTGTAGCGCGCGGGGTGTCGTGCTGGGTGCCAGCAGCCGGCGGAACTGCGCGTGCCGCGGGTCGTCCATCATGTTGAGCAGCGCGCCGACCGCGAAGCCCATCGGCATGTCCTCGAGCGTGGTGCCCCCGCCCTGGCGGTCGCCTCCGGTCTCGGACGAGAACGTCTCGCTGTCGGCGGCCGCCGCGACGATGTCCCCATGTCGACTCAGCACCCAGAAGCCTTCGCCGCCAGGGGAGTGCGGTGTCGGTGGGTGCCACCAGACCGGGGCGTCGCGCCGCAGCACGTCGAAAACTTCGAACGGGAAACCGGTGGTGAACCGGTCCAGGTCGGTCAGGTCGACATCGACCGAGTTCGGCATGCACCGACCTTACGCATGACCATACGTATCGCGTCAAGATGTGTTGTCAGAACGGACTGCTGTTCGACTGCGACTTTGCGTCGTCGGGGCGAGGACCGTACTTGCGGATGTAGTCGTCGTGCATCTTCGCGTCCTTCTTGCGCTTGATGACGTCGACAAGGTTGGGGTCCAGCCCGTGGCGCGCCAGTCGGTGCCTGCGCCACACCTTGTTCAGTGCCAACGCCATGAGCAGCGCCCAGATGTAGATGGGCGCGGTCATCTCGAGCCGCATGTAGATCGGCGCGGGAAGCAACCACAGCGGAGCGAGGATGATCAGCGGCGGAATCGCATACCGGATCATGTGCCGCCGCACCGCGCCCTGGCCCGCGAGATCCTCTGCGACCCAACGGTTCATCGTCGCGGGAAGTCGTTTGCCGTAGCTGTAGAGCAGGTATTGCCAGAGGCTGGGCTTGTCGGTGCCCGCTGGCTCTTGGGGGGTCATCGGCGCTCCTTTGCGCGATTCAGGACTGCAGCGCCCCGGCCGCCAACGCGGCCGAGTTGATGCGGGTCAGGACTGTGTGAAGGTGTTCGAGTTCGGCGAGGTCGACACCGAGGCGCGCGACGACGGCCGGCGGGATGCTCAGCGCCTGTTCGCGCAGGGCTGCTCCTTTGTCCGTGAGCTGGACATCTGTGGACCGCTCGTCGGCGGCGTTGCGGGCTCTGGTGATCAGACCGAGGGTCTCGAGTCGCTTGAGCATCGGCGAGAGCGTGGCCGAATCCAACTGCAGCGCAGTCGCGATCGCCTTCACCGACAACGCGGACCTCGTCGGTGACTTCTTATGGTGGTCCCACAGCGCCAGCATGACGAGGTACTGCGGATGGGTGAGGCCGAGCGGTTCCAGGAGTGGACGGTAGACCGCCAGCACGGCCCTGTTGGTGGTCGCCAGCGCGAAGCAGACCTGACGTTCGAGCGCGAGCGGATCCACTTCGGCGGCGGCGGAGGCAACCATAGTTAGATAGTTCCCTAATAGTTAGGGTGCTAGCAATATCGCGTGCGTCACTCGGTCGGCGGCGGGGTGCCGATCAGCACGGCGCTGAGCCGGCAGCCGTCGGGACCGCCGCGCCAGGCGTGGTCCACGCCCGTCAACACCACGAGGTCACCCTGCTCGAGGTGGTGGGCACCGTCGTCCAGGACGAGGTCGACGCTGCCGGAAAGCACCGTCTGCAGATCGAGGGTGTCGGTGTGGTGCATCGGCGTCTCGAAATGTGGGCCGAGTTCGACGAACATCCACCGCACCAACCCGGGTGCGATTCCCTGGTCGATCAGCGGCGCGCTGCCGGCAGGACGGGCGGGCGGAGGGCTCTGCGACGTCGCGAACGGAATGCCCATGGCAAAGCCCGGCGCCAGCCGGTCCAGTGTCAGCTCGTCCTGACTCACGACGCAGGACCGGCCGTCCGCGTCGACTCCCGTGATCAACGTCCGCACGTTCTTTCACTCCCTTTCGTCACGGCATCATGACGTCGACCCAGGCGAGGGCCAGACTCCGTGATGGTGACATTGATTGCCCCCGTTACGTTTTGCACGGTACATCGCAGTGTCGGCGGCTGCGATCAGGTGGTCGACGGCGGCTTCGAGGGCCTGTGCGGATGTACCGGTCAGTTCGGTGAACGCCGTCCCGACACTGGCCCGCACGCGCACCGGGAGCGCAGCGATCGCGTCGCACACGTCCTCGAAGCGGATGGCAGCCCGGGGTGACGACGAGACGTCGGCGATCAGGAATTCCTCCCCGCCGCTGCGAGTGATGACCGCCGTTGGCGTCGCGGTCGCCCGCAGCGCGTCCGCCACCGCGACCAGCGCCCGGTCTCCCGCGAGGTGTCCGTGCTCGTCATTGAGTGCTTTGAAGTTGTCGAGATCGAGCAGCGCCACCACCAGGTAACGGTCCGATTCGTAGCGGCGCGAGAGAAGGCTCACCATCTGTCTGCCGAACGCCCGCCGGTTCAGAAGTCCGGTCAACGGATCCAGATCGGCGTGGAAAAGATCGCCTTCCAGCGCATGCAGCAGGAGGCGGATGGCCAGTGGCACGCCAATGTTGATCTGCATGATGAGGAAGAAGTCGACCGCGGCAAGTGCTGTGCGTCCTTGCGCGGCGAGCTGGATGGCCTCGTACGCACCCACCCCGGCGGCGATCGCGACGTTGGCGAGCACCGGTCGCAGGGTGTGGAAGAACGCGCTGATGGCGCCATTGGTGGTGAAGGCGACACATCCCAGCAGCGCGGCCAGCGGGTCCGGATAGGCCAGACAGGCGAGCGCGATCGAAATGCTCGTCACCACTACGAAGCCGGCCGACTGAGTCTTGGTCGGCCACCCTCGCAGCCACAGTGCCGCACCCGCCACACCACCGGCAGCGGCAGCCCACATCATCGTGCGCTGAGGTGGTTCCGTCGGCCCTCCCGCACTGTTGAGCAGGACGAGAACGGCGGCCGCCATCGACAGCGTGAGGGCGGTGACGAAGAGGCGCACAGGCAGCGTGACACCACGCGCTTCAAGAAAGCCGCTGAACCACTCGTAGTGATCCGCGCGTCCGTCATCCCGCTGCATGCCACATCATCCCGTCGCCGGTGAGTTATCTGTCATCCAACATGCCGGTGTACGCCGAGTAGATGGGCCGCCCCCCTGGAACCCAACTCACACCAACCGTTTGCTGGCGGTCTCACCGCTTCCTTGCCGGTGGTTCCCGACCGCCCGTAGCCTCGTTACTGTGTCCGGGCTGGCTGTCGTTCGCGCCGATGACCTCGCCGCGCTGGCCGTCTTCGACGGCATCAGAACCGAAGCTCTCGTGCCGCTGGCCGCACGGCTGCGCCCGCTGACTGCGGCCCCGGGCCAGGTGCTCATGCAACAGGGCGAGCTTGCGGTCTCGTTCCTGTTGATCGGATCCGGCCGCGCGGAAGTCACCCACATCGGCGTCGACGGACACGACACCGTCATCGCGCTCGAGCCCGGCTTGATCGTCGGCGAGATAGCGCTGTTGCGCGACGCGCCCCGCACGGCGACGGTCGTCGCCACCGAGGCGCTGACCGGCTGGGTCGGCGGCCGCGAGGCGTTCTCGACGATGCTCGAGGTGCCGGGCTTGATGGACAGGCTGGTGCGCACCGCTCGGCAACGCCTGGCTGCGTTCATCACGCCCATCCCTGTACCGATGCGGGACGGCACCGTCCTGCATCTGCGGCCGGTCCTGCCGGGCGACAACGAGCGCACCACCAACGGGCCGGTGGAGTTTTCCGGCGAGACCCTCTACCGGCGCTTCCAGTCTGTGCAGTCGCCGTCGAAGACGTTGATGGCCTACCTTTTCGAGGTCGACTATCAGGACCACTTCGTGTTCGTCCTGACTGATGGGCCCGACGGTCCCGTGGTGGCCGACGTGCGGTTCGTCCGCGACGAGAACGATCCCGCCGAAGCCGAGATCGCGTTCATCGTGGGGGATGCCTACCAGGGCAAGGGCATCGGCACGTTCCTGATGGCGGCGATCTCCGTCGCGGCGGGCTACGACGGGGTGCGCCGGTTTACCGCTCGGGTGCTCACCGACAACGTCCCGATGCGGGCGATTCTGGACCGCTTCGGCGCGGTCTGGCACCGCGACGATCTCGGTGTGGTCGTGACAGCGATCCCGGTGCCCTCGGCCGACGACTTGGGGCTGACCCCAGAGTTGGTGCAGCAGATCCGCGATGTCGCGCGGCAGGCGATCCGGGCGGTGGGCTGATGAGACCGCCGCTTTCCAAAGACACGCGGCTCTGCATTTCGTTGTCGGGCAGGCCGAGCAACATCGGCACCCGATTCCACAATCATCTCTATGACGTGCTCGGGCTGGACTTCATCTACAAGGCGTTCACCACTACCGACATCGCGGCAGCCATCGGCGGTGTGCGCGCTCTGGGCATCCGAGGCTGCTCGGTGTCGATGCCGTTCAAGGAAGACGTGTTGGCCCTCGTCGACGAGATCGAGCCGTCGGCGCGGGCCATCGAGTCGGTCAACACGATCGTCAACGACGGCGGCAGGCTCACGGCGTCCAACACCGATTACCTTGCCGTGCAACGCCTCATCGCGCAGTACGGCCTCGACACCGATGATCCGGTGCTGATCCGCGGCAGCGGCGGCATGGCCAAGGCCGTCGCCTCCGCGTTCTCCGGCGCCGGTTTCACCACCGGCTTCATCGTCGCCCGCAACGCCGAAACCGGTGCGGCACTGGCTGATCGACTCGGATACGAGTACCGGCCGGAGGTCGGATCGCTGACCGTCCCCATCATCGTGAACGTCACGCCGATCGGCATGTCCGGTGGGCCCGAAGAAAACGACGTCGCGTTCGATGAGCGGACGATCGCGGCTGCCCGCACGGTATTCGACGTGGTCGCGCTTCCGTCGGAAACGCCGTTGATCAAGGCGGCCAGGGCGGCCGGTGCACAGGTCGTCACCGGCGCCGAAGTGATCGCGCTGCAGGCCGCCGAGCAGTTCGAGCGCTACACCGGGGTGCGTCCCAGCCCCGACCAGGTAGCCGAAGCGTCAGCGTTGTCGCGGGCCTGAACGCTAGGCCGTGATCGTGGTCTGCTCGTCGATCGCTGCCGTGGCGTCCATCAGCGGCATCGCATAATCCTCGGCACCCTCGGCAGTGATCTTGAGAACGAACAAGCCGTCCTGGGCGGGAATCACCACGGTTTTTTGAGCGATCAGCAGTTCCACGCCGTCTTTGGTGTAGAAGCCACCGATCTGCGATGCCTCGTAGTTGGCGAGGGTGCTGGGCTTGCCTTCGTTGGCGCCCTGGAAGCCCGGAAGGACCCGCGTCTCGTTGGCGGCGTACTCGAGGACCTTTGCCGGGTCCACGTTGCCGGTCAGCTTGACGACGTACGCCACGATCGTCGGCGGGCTCTGGGACGGCGGCGGCCCGGTGTAGACCAGAGCGTCGTACGCGCCGCGCGGAGCGCGAGGTCCGGCAGCCTCCCAGCCCGGCGGAATGGGCAGCGTGATCGTCGGCGCGCCGTCCTCGCCCTTGAGGACCCCTGACGAGTCGATGTTGTTGTCCAGGATGTACTGGTCAAGCGTCATCCCGGGAGCGGCCGCAGGTGGCGTCTGCGACGCCGGTGGCGCCGCCGGCGAGCTGGTGGCCGACTGCTGCGTCGTGGACGACGCCGAGGTGTCCGTTGCTTTCTGGGCCTCGCCCGAGGTGTCGGACGCGCAGGCCGACAGCCCGATTCCGAGTATCGCGGCAACGATCGTGGTGCTGGCGCGCTTGCCGAAGGTCATGGGATCTCCTGTTCGTCAGGGGTCAAGGCTAGTCAATTAGCTGGACTGTCGATTACGTCGTTTGCCGAAACCTCCCGCCGATGCAGTCCGAGTGGTACAGGTGAGCTGTACGGATGGGATGGGTTGGGGGTTGGGGCATGGCAATTCTTGTTCGCTCGCTCGTGGCGGTGTGCTGTGCAGTCGCTTGCGTGGTTGCCACCGCGCTGTCATGGGCGGTGCCCAGAGCCATCATCCTCTCGGCGAATACGACAGCGCTGATCATGGGCGGGTCGTTCCATCCGCTGATCGGCCCGAAGGACCCCCCGGATTTCGTCAAGGACTACCTCGACAATGCTGTGACCGGTCTCCTCGACCCGGCGTTCGGCGGATCGGGCCCGGTGACCAACGCGGTCGCGGTCTACACGCCGGAGGATTTCTTCCCGCTCGGGCGGCTCACCTTCGAGAAGTCGCTCGCCGAAGGCCTGGCAAACTTGCGGCTCTGCGTGGCGGCGGCGTCCGACTGCGTGTTCAACCAGGATCCAATGGTCGGCTCGGTCGCGCCGGAAGTCGACGACGCGAAGGTGGTGTTCGGCTATTCGCAGAGCGCCGTGATCGCGTCCCTGTTGAAGCGTGAGTTGATCGAGAAGTACGGGCCCGATGCCCCGCCGGTGTCGTTCCTGCTCGATGCCAACTCGATGCGGCCCAACGGCGGGATCCTGATGCGCTTCGACGACTGGCCGACCATCCCGATTCTCGGGATCCCGTTCCCCGGTGCGTCACCGACCGACAGCGTCGACGACGTCTACCGAACGATCGACATCGCCCGGCAGTACGACGGCTTGGGCGGCGACTTCCCGGTGCGGCCACTCAACCTGATCGCCACGCTCAATGCCCTTCTGGGCTACGGCATGCTCCACGGTGAGACCGTGAACGTCCCGCTGTCCGAGGCTCAGTACCAGGGGCGTGAGGGCGACACCAGGTACTACCTCATCGAGACCGACACCGTGCCGCTGCTGCAGCCGTTCCAGCTGTTCGTTCCCAAGCCGATCCTGAAGGCGCTCGATGCGCCGCTGCGGGTCATCATCGAGGACGCCTACGACCGTGACATCGGACCGGGTGTTCCGACGCCGGCGAGCTGGCGTCCGTTCAGGGACTTCGTCGGGATGGTCGTCCACCTCGTCGCATCAATTCCGGTCGCGGTGGACAACCTGACCGAGGGATTCGGGCTCGGGCGTGTTCTCGGCACCACCGATCCAGGCCCGTTCGGGGTGGGCGGGCCAGAGCTGCTCTCCGAGCCGGAGGAAGCGGAGGACGCTGAACCTGTTGCGTCCGAGTCGGATTCGGCTTCGCCTGACCCGGAGCGCGCAGAGGTCGCCACCGTCGTCGCTGACGAGGCCGAAGGCGCCGCACGGCGCGAGGACACTGACGACGAGATCGCGCCCGCCGACGACGAGCCGCCGGCCGCCGACGATGAGCCGCCGGCCGCCGACGATGAGCTTCCGGCCGAGCCCGAGAGCAACGCCGACGTCGAGGAGGAAAAGGCTCCCCCGGTGGAGGACCCTGCCGCCGACGACGAGAGTGAGCCGGAAAGCGACGCGGCCGAAGCTGCTTGAGGCCTCCGCGCCGCGCACGCGTGGTATCAACAGCGCGTGAGGCTCACCGCCGCATGTGTGTCGGTTCTGCTGTGTGCTGCCTGCGCGCAGCCATCTCAACCTCCGCCGCCTCCGGTGCCGGAGGTACCTGCGAACCTGACGGTCAACCCGGCCCGGATCGACCGAGCCCGCGATGATCTGCCTGCCGGTTACGAGGTAACCGGCTATACCGGCGCGCCAGCACCGTTCGCGGCGTGGGGTTTCCGGGATTCCGCGGTGTCCGATCCGGTGCAGTGTGCGACGTTGGGAGCGCCGTCAGTCGATGCGGCGACGACGGTGGGGTGGACGGCATCGGGACCCGGTGGCATCGTCTACGCCGTCGTCGCGAGCGCAAGTCCCGGCGCGGTGCCCGATCCGGCGGTGGTGGCCGACTGCGGGCGGTGGACGGTGACTTCGGGCCCCTCGACGGGCACGGTCACGGGGCTGCCGGGTCCCGACATCGCGGCTGCGGACACGATCGGGATGAACACCGCGGCGACGACCGTCGTCGAAGGTGGCACCCAAACCCGGTTGCATGCCGAGACATTCGTCGCCTACCTCGGCGAATACGTGTGCTTTGTCGCGGTCGTGACCGATCCGGGTTCTCCTCAGCCCGCCCTCGGGACGGGATTCGCATCGGATCTGCTCGTCAAAACGGTGTCCACGCTGCGCGGCTGAACTCGGCAGCGCAGGTACATTGGCGGCGATGTCGAACCCCCGGAAGCGTCTGACGATCACGATGACGGCGGTCGTCGGACTGTGTTTGTCGGCGTGCAACGCAAGCCAACCCGACGACTTGTCGAACGCCGATATCGCGCGGGTCGCCGAGGTGAAGGCGGGTTTCCCGCCGCCGTTCACGGTGAAAACCGTCGGCCCCGCGGCAATCGACCCGCAGTTCCTGAAAGCGCAGAAGCTGCCGCCCGGACTGACTTTCGACCCCGCAGATTGCGGGACGTCCGCGGGCGAGCAGACGATTCCCGAGGGCGTCAAAGGCAACATGGCTGCCACGACCGCCGAGGGAGACGGCATGCGCTACATCGCCCTTGCCGTGGAGACCTCCGAGCCCGTTCCGGCGAATAACCCGAGCGAGCAGTGTCAGAAGGTGACGTTCAGAGGCCAGGGGATCGGCGGGCTCGTCGAGGTGGTGGAGGCGCCGCAGATCGAGGGCGTGGACGTCGTCGGGACGCACCGCGTGCTGCAGACCATGACCGGGGAAGGACCACGAACCGGCGAGCTCTACAACTACGTCGCCCGCTTCGGGAACTTCATCGTGATCGTCACGGCGAATCCCCTCGTGGTGGCGGACAGGCCTCTTGCGAACGTGGATACTCAGCGGGCCCGCGATCTCGTCACGCAGACAGTCGAGCTTGTCAAGGGCGGATGACGATCAAGCGGCGAGGGACGAGCCGCGCTGAGGAATCCGACGGATGTGCCACAGGCGGAAGACGATCAGCGCACGTCGTGTGGACGGAATTGAATGCTGATCCGCGGCCCGGTCGGCCTGGTGGTCTTCGGGATCGAGTGCTCCCAGGTCCGCTGACACGACCCCCCCATCACCAGAAGGTCACCGTGGCAGTGCCGCAATCGCAGAGACGGTCCGCCGCCGCGCGGTCGCAACGCGAAGACCCTTGTCGCACCGAGGCCGACGATGGCAACCATGGTGTCCTCGGTACTGCTGCGGCCGATGTTGTCGCCGTGCCAGGCGACGCTGTCGTTGCCGTCGCGGTATAGGCACAGACCCGCCGTCACAAAGGGCTCGCCGAGCTCACCGGCATAGGCGTCGTTGAGCCTTCTGCGGAGTTGCTTGAGCCGCGGGTGGGGGACTGTGCCGTCCACCAGATTGTGAAAGCTGACCAGACGCGGGACGTCGAGCACCCGGTCATACATCTGGCGACGTTCGGCCCGCCACGGAATCTGGTCGCGCAGCTCGCCGAAGAGGGTGTCATCGGGCGAATCGTCTTGCGACAACCACCCGGAACGCACTTCGAGCCACGCGCCGTTGCCGAGGTCTCGCCGATCGGACTGGTCGAAAAGCGAGCTTTGCAGAGCCTGCTCCATGCCGCGCAGTCTATCGCACAGGCGTTCGAAATGGTCAGAGGCGAACCGCGCCCGGACCCTCGTCGGCGAGGACGTCACCGGGGTTGGCAAGAGCGCACACTTTGAGGCTGAGGCAGCCGCAGCCGATACATCCGGTGAGGTTGTCGCGCAGCCGCTGCAGGTGAAGGATCCGCTCCTCGAGGTCTTCACGCCATCCGGCAGACAGTCGCGCCCAGTCCTTGCTGGTCGGCACGCGATCGTCGGGCAGGGTGGCCAGGGCTTCGCGAATGCGCGCCAAGGGGATCCCGAGACGCTGCGACATCCGGATGAATGCCACCCGGCGAAGCGTCTCTCGTGAATAGCGTCGCTGGTTGCCGCCGGTGCGTCTGCTGGTGATGAGCCCTTCGCGCTCGTAGAAATGCAGCGCGGAAACGGCGACCCCGCTTCGCGCCGACATCTCGCTCGGCGTCAACTCGTGCGGCCACTCCATGACCTAAACCATAGTTGAGGTGGTCCGTGGGGTTACGGTGCTAGATGTGACGGATGCGGTGCTCGGGTGCAATTCGGAGGTTGGCACGCTTCGGGTGGTCATCCTGCACCGACCAGGGCCGGAGCTGCAGCGGTTGACGCCGCGCAACAACGACACCCTGCTTTTCGACGGGCTGCCGTGGGTGGCCAGGGCGCAGCAGGAACACGATGCGTTCGCCGAGTTGTTGCGGTCGCGGGGTGTCGAGGTGCTCGTGCTCGGCGATCTGCTGACCGAGGCGCTTGCCAAGAGCGGAGCGGCCCGCATGCACGGCATCTCTGCCGCGGTCGATTCTCGTCGCCTCGGCGCGCCGCTGGCTCAAGAGCTCTCGGCCTACCTGCGCACCCTCGACGCTCCGGCGTTGGCCCGGATCCTGATGGCCGGAATGACTTTCGACGAACTGCCGTTCGGGGAGAACGAGCTCTCGCTGGTGCGGCGCATGCACCATGGCGGAGATTTCGTGATCGACCCGCTGCCGAACCTGCTGTTCACGCGGGACTCGTCGTTCTGGATCGGGCCGCGCGTTGCCATCACGTCGCTGGCGATGCGCGCTAGGGTGCGCGAGACGTCGCTGACGGATCTGATCTATGCGCATCACCCACGGTTCCTCGGGGTGCGGCGGGCCTATGAGTCGCGGTCGGCTCCGATCGAGGGCGGCGACGTGCTGCTGCTGGCGCCCGGCGTTGTGGCCGTCGGGGTTGGGGAGAGAACCACGCCGGCAGGGGCAGAAGCGTTGGCGCGCAGCCTGTTCGACGATGATCTTGCGCATACCGTACTGGCGGTGCCGATAGCGCAGGAGCGCGCCCAGATGCACCTCGACACAGTGTGCACGATGGTCGACAAGGACGCCGTCGTGATGTACCCGAACATTCAGGACTCGTTGACGGCGTTCACGATTCGTCGCCGGGCCGAAGGCGTGACGATCGACAGGGCTGCGCCATTCGTCGACGCCGCCGCCGACGCGATGGGAATCGGCAAGCTGCGGGTCATCGACACCGGTCTCGATCCCGTCACCGCCGAGCGGGAACAGTGGGATGACGGCAATAACACGCTCGCACTCGCGCCCGGTGTGGTGGTGGCATACGAGCGCAACACGGAAACCAATGCGCGGCTGATGGATTCGGGCATCGAGGTGCTGCCGATCTCGGCCTCCGAACTCGGCACCGGCCGTGGCGGTCCGCGCTGCATGTCCTGCCCGGCAGGCCGCGATCCGCTCTGACACCTCGCGAGACGGCCACCACGGTAGTGAAATGCGCTCGCGAGCTACCGTCATGGCGGTTTCGCGAAATGCAGTTCGGCGGCAGCGACCCTAGCGCCAGGACGGCAACCAGATCTGCATGTCCCACGTCTGCTGCGAGATCGGCAGACCGGTGAGCACCGGGTAGAGCCACGCGAAATTCGTGATGACCACTGCGACGTAGATGCACACCACAAGCAGGCCGAGCGTTCGGCGCTCGGCATTCTGGCCGGGTTTGTACAGAATGTCGCCCAGAATCATCGCGAGAATCACCACCAGGAACGGCGCCATCGTGGCGGCATAGAAGAAGTACATCTGCCGGTCGATGTCGGCAAACCACGGCAGGAAGCCCGCGCTGTAGCCGACCAGCAACACGGCGTAGCGCCAGTCCTGCTTCACGAATGTCTGCCACACCGCCCAGGCGAGCACCGGCACCGCGATGAACCACATCGCGGGCGTGCCGACCAGCATCACCGCCTTGACGCACGATTGCGCCCCGCAGCCCGACACGTTCTCGGAGTCGATCGCATAGAGCACCGGCCTCAGCGACATCGGCCACGCCCACGGTTTCGACTCCCACGGGTGGTGGTTGCCGTCAGCGTTCGTCAGCCCGGAGTGGAATCGGTACGCCGCGTAGGTGTAGTGCCACAGCGACCGCAACGCATCGGGGATGGGGAGCACGCTGTCCGGGCCGATCGAGCGGCCCACCTCATGGCGGTTGACTCCGGTCTCGGATGCGAACCACGGCGTGTACGACGCGAGGTAGACGCCGAACGGGATCAGCACCAGCGCGTACAGCGACGGCCCCACGTCTCGCCGGAACGTCCCCAGCCACGGCCGCGGCACTCGGTACTGCCTCCGCGCGGCGATGTCGAACGCCACCGTCATGACGCCGAAGAACATCACGAAGTAGAGCCCCGACCACTTGGTGGCGCAGGCCAGCCCGAGCAGCACCCCCGCGCCGAACCTCCACCAACGCACCCCGAGCCGCGGTCCCCACGGGGTTTCGGCGATGCGGCCTTCCAGGAAGGCGAGGTGCATCCGTTCGCGTATCTGATCGCGGTCCACGATCAGGCAGCCGAACGCCGCGACCACGAACACCGTCAGAAATCCGTCGAGAAGTGCCGTCCGCGCGGTCACGAAGCTGACACCGTCGGCGATGAGCAGCAGCCCTGCAATACCGCCGACCAGCGTCGACCGGCTGATGCGCCGGGCAATCCGGACTACCAGCAGGACCAGCACCACCCCGCACACGGCGCCGGAGAACCGCCACCCCAGCCCGTTGTAGCCGAAGATCGCCTCACCGATGGCGATCAGTTGCTTGCCGACGGGCGGATGCACGACCAGCCCATAGCCGGGGTTGTCTTCGAGCCCCTTGTTGTGGACCATCTGCCATGCCTGCGGCGCGTAATGCTTCTCGTCGAAGATCGGGGTGCCCGCGTCGGTGGGTGAGCCGAGGTTCAGGAATCGCGTGACGGCCGCAAGTGCGGTGATCACCGCCGTCATCGCCCAGCCCTGCAGACGGTCGAGAGGCCCGAAGTCGGCGACGGGCACGACGGGGCCAGGGCTGATGACTGGGACTGTGCGCCCGCTCCTGGAGAGCTCGTCGGTCGGGGCGGTCACGCATGCGATCGTAGGCTGTCTGCTGTGTTGATCCCCTGTCGCTCTGCTCCTGCCCTCCGATGACGGCCGGCAGACTGCTCGTGGGCGCCACGCCGCTGGGACAGCCGTCGGATGCATCCGTCCGTTTGATCCGGGCGCTGGGAAGCGCCGACGTCATCGCTGCCGAGGACACTCGCCGGATCCGGACGCTGGCCACCGCGCTCGAGGTGAAGCCGGTGGGCCGCATCGTCAGCCTCTACGACCAGAACGAGGCCTCCCGGGTGCCTGCCCTGCTCGACGACATTCGCAGCGGAGCGACGGTGCTACTGGTCAGCGACGCCGGAATGCCGCTGATCAGCGACCCCGGCTATCGCTTGGTCGCAGCCTGCGCGGAAAACGCGCTACCGGTGCAGTGCCTGCCCGGACCGTCCGCGGTCATTACAGCCCTGGCTGTCGCCGGGCTGCCATCGGAGCGGTTCTGCTTCGAGGGTTTCGCACCGCGCAAGCAGGCAGCGCGGACGTCATGGCTCCAGTCGCTGGCCGGCGAGCCGCGCACCTGTGTGTTCTTCGAATCGCCACGCCGGCTGCCCGACACGCTGTCCGACGCCGTCGACGTGCTGGGCCCGGACCGGCGGGCCGCGGTGTGTCGGGAGTTGACCAAGACGCACGAGGAGATCGCGCGAGGGACTCTCGGTGAACTCGCCGAGTGGGCGGCCGACGGCGTGCTGGGGGAGATCACCGTGGTGCTCGCTGGCGCGACGCCGACGGCGGACCCGGACGCGCTCATCGCGGAGGTGATCCGCCTTGTCGACGACGACGGCATGCGGGTCAAGGACGCGTGCGCGCAGGTGGTCGCGGCCCATCCGGGCTCCCCGTCGCGGCGTGAGCTCTACGATGCGGTTCTGCGCGCGCGGGAGTAGGCGGCCGCACCGACGATCGGCGCGGCCTTGTGCAGGCACTCGTCCCATTCGCGGCCGGGATCGGAATCGGCGGTGATGCCGCCGCCGACGCCGAGCACCGCGGCGCCGTCGGCGGAGAATTCCACCGTGCGGATCGCGACGTTCAGTTCGCAGCCTGCCACTGGTGAGGCCAATCCAACTGTCCCGCAGTAGATTCCGCGTCTTCGCGGCTCCCACCCCATGAGCAGCTCACGGGCGCGGAGTTTGGGGGTGCCCGTGACCGACGCGGGCGGGAACGTCGCCTCCAGCATTCTCGCCATCGGCAGCTCCGCGGGCACCTGTGCCGACACCGTCGACACCAGATGCCAGACTCCCGGTGCCGGACGGATGGCCAGCAACTCGGGCACCGACACCGAACCCGTGCGCGCGACCCGACCGAGATCGTTGCGGACGAGGTCGACGATCATGATGTTCTCCGCGACGTCCTTGACCGACGCGCGCAGTGCGGCGGGGTCCGCATCGCGCGGCAGAGTGCCTTTGATGGGACTCGACGTGACGTGCTCGCCGTACCGGCGCAGAAACAGTTCCGGCGACAACGATGCGATCGCACCCCAATCGCCGGCAAGGTAGGCCGCGCGCGACGGCGCTGTCCTCTCCACCGCCTCGGCGAAGAAGTCGACGGGATCGCCGTGGAGCGTGCCGGTGAACTGTGTGCAGACGCACGCCTGGTACACCTCGCCCGCCGCGATGGCGTCCAGGCAGGCGATGACGCCACGTTGGTGGGCGTCGCGGTCGGCGTCGCCCCACTCGACGGCGGCGGTGCGGCGGGGTGCAGCTGTGCGCAGCGAATCGGCGACCCAGGCAGAAATCGGTGCGCCACTGAGGCTTTCGTGCCACCAGCAGCCTTCCCTGTCGCATCGGAGGACCGAGTCCGACCAGCCGCCCGCCGCTTCGGGAACTCGGTATCCGCGCCCGTCGGCACCGGCGTCGGGATAGGAGAGATACCCGAACCATCCTCCACCGACCGCCCCGTCACTTCGATGACCGGGCGCTACGTCGAACACCTCCGACGGGGCGACAGGCGCTGCCGTCACCGACGGCGCGATCACCGCACGCGCGCCGAACCAGTCTCCGATCAACGCGGCGGGCGGTGCCAGCCCCAGTGGGGCGGTGGCCGCGGTCAGCGCCCGCAGGACCTGCGGGGCAGGGCCCAGGTCGCCGAGCCGCTCGATGCGCACCGACCCATTATCGGCTGATGCGTCGCGGCTCCATCACGCCAGCCAGCTTCTCCGGATTGCGCATCGCGTAGAAGTTGGTGATCTTGCCGTCGATCACCTCGACCGAGACGACGCCTTCGAGTTTGTCCCCGGTGTAGAGCACCAGGGCGGGGGCGTTGTTGTAGATCCCTGGTTCTGCGCGGCCGTCCGGTCCGCCCAGACGGATGAGGCCCAGAATCAGCTTCGCCACCCGCTCGGCCCCGGCGACGGGTCTGCGCGCGGCGCTGACCTTACCGTCGCTGTCTGCGGTCCACACCACATCAGGCGCAAGCATTCCCATCAACCCGTCGAGGTCCCCGGTCGCCGCCGCGGTGAAGAACTGCGTCGTGATCTCGTTCGAGACCTTGGGGTCGACCGGCTCGAAGCGTTTGCGGCGCGACTGCACATGCTCGCGCGCGCGATGCGCCATCTGGCGCACCGCGGTCACCGACTTCCCGAGCGTCGCAGCGATCTCGTCGTGGCCGAATCCGAACACCTCCCGCAGCACGAATACCGCGCGCTCGTCGGGGCTGAGGGTTTCGAGCACCACGAGCATCGCCATCGACACCGATTCGGCCAGCACCACATCGGCGGACGGATCGGCTTCGGTGAGAAGGGGTTCCGGCAGCCAGGGGCCGACGTAGTCCTCGCGGCGTCGCGACTGGGCGCGCAGCGCGTTGAGTGCCTGCCGGGTGACGAGCTGGGCCAGGTAGGCCTTGGTGTCGGTGACCGCACCAAGGTCGACCTCGGCCCAGCGCAGGTAGCTCTCCTGCAACACGTCGTCGGATTCTGTTGCACTGCCCAGGATCTCGTAGGCAATTGTGAACAGCAGCGGCCGCAGGTGCGTGAACCGCTCGGCGTGTTCGTCTCCGGCAGTCGCGGTCATCGGACCGGCACCGTCTGTGCAGCGGCGATCAGATCGGTACGGTCGGGCCCGCGGAAGTACCTGTAGGAACCCGGTTTTGCGGCCTCGCCGGCCAGCCACTTCACCGTGTACCGGCACACCTGTTCCTTGACGAGCGCGCCAGTGCGTCCGCCAATGTAAAGGCTGATCGGAGTGTCATCCTTGCGTGCCAACTGCACCGTTCCCGCACCGCGGCCGACGCTGATGCACTGACCCGTCATCATGACGGTGGCATCCGCGGGCGGGGTGCCCGCGATCCTGGCCAGCACCGTGTTGGCGGCCTGGGCGCCGAGCGGCAACCCGGCCTGGCAGCTCATCCGGTAGGGCAGGCCCGACGGTGACGCCGCGTCGCCGGTGGCGACGATGCGTTCGTCGTCAACGCTGGTCAGCGTCTCATCGGTGAGGAGCCGGCCCAGCCCGTCGGTCGTCAACCCGCTCTCGGCGGCCAGCGCGGGAACTCCGAAACCGGCTGTCCAGACGGTCACCGCGCTCGGTAGGGTGCTGCCGCCGGGCAGGGCGACCTGGTCGGGGCCGACGGCGGTGACGGTGGCCTGCGGTCCGTCGACGATCGTGACGTTCAGCTTGGCGAGCCGCTTGGTCACCGAACGGCGTCCCGCTTTGCTCAGCGACGGGCCGACGACGGGGCTGACCAGGGTGACTTTCCGGCCCGCTTCGGCGAACTCCGCTGCCGCCTCGATGCCGGTCAGGCCGCCTCCCACGACGACGATCGGCGCCCGCGCCGGAAGGTCCGACAGGCGTGACCTCAGACGCGTCGCCTGCTCCAATTCACCGAGAGGGTAAGCGAATTCGCGCGCTCCCGGCACCGATGCCGGGACGGCGCCGGTACTGCCGACCGCGTAGACGAGGTAGTCGTAAGCGAGCGTCGCACCGGATGCGAGCGTGACCTGACGGGAGTCGGCATCGATGCGTGCGACGCTGTCGACGACCAGCTGCACACCGGCGTTGAGCACGGTGTCGTAGTCGGTCACCGCAACCGTGCTGTGCGGGTCGCCGGCGGCCGCCAGCTGGTGCAGCCGGATGCGTTCGACGAACTCGGACCGGGGGTTGATCAGCTTCACCATCACATCGTCACGTGACATCAGCCGGTTGGCCGCCATTACGCCGGCGTATCCGCCGCCGATCACCAGCACAGTCGTAGCTTTCGCGCCCATGAGCATCTCCTTCGAGGTTGTCGACTCCGTAACGGGTCGGGCTGACCTCAAGACACCGGTGAGCGACGATGTGTGACATGCTGTGATGCACGTCACACCTTGGGCGTCACTCCGGTTGGTAGCGCGGGAAGACGCCCGTCGGCGCGGGCAGCGCCGTGCCGGCTGCCAGCCGCGTCCGGATCGCGGTGAACGCGCGGTCATTCGCGGGCTGGCCGAGCAGGTCCAGCAGTTTGGCCATCGCGTCCGGCATCACCGGCTGGCTGAGCAGCGCGGCGATCCGCACCACCTCCAGCGTCGTGTAGAGCACGGTCGCGAATCTAGCGGGATCGCTTTTGCGCAGCACCCACGGCTCCTGCGCTGAGAAGTAACGGTTCGCGGCGCCGAGCACCGACCAGATGGACTCCAGGGCCAGATGCATCGCTGTCGCGTCGAAGTGGCCTCGCACCTTCTCCAGCAGCGCATCGGCAGCGTCGAGCAGCTCCGAGTCCTCGGGCGTGAACTCGCCGGGGGTGGGCACCACGCCGTCGAGGTTCTTGGCGACCATCGACAGCGAGCGCTGCGCCAGATTCCCGAACTCGTTGGCGAGGTCGGCGTTGATGCGGCCGATGATGCCGTCCTCGCTGTAGCTACCGTCCTGCCCGAACGGCACCTCGCGTAGCAGGAAATAGCGCAGCTGATCGAGCCCGAACGTGTCGACGAGGTCGTTCGGGTCGACGACGTTGCCGACCGACTTGCTCATCTTCTCGCCGCGGTTGAACAGAAAGCCGTGCGCGAACACCTTTTTCGGCAGCTCGATGCCGGCCGACATCAGGAAGGCGGGCCAGTACACGGTGTGGAACCGGATGATGTCCTTGCCGATCATGTGCAGGTCGGCCGGCCAGTACCGCTGAAACGCCTCGGATTCGGTATCCGGGAATCCAACCCCGGTCAGGTAGTTGGTCAGCGCGTCCACCCATACGTACATGACGTGATCGGGGTGGTCGGGCACCGGGACACCCCAGTCGAACGTCGTTCGCGAGATCGACAGGTCGCGCAGGCCGCTAGAGACGAAGCTGACGATCTCGTTGCGCCGGACCTCGGGCTCGATGAAGTCGGGGTGCTCGGAGTAGAGGGCCAGCAGCCGGTCGGTGTAGGCCGAGAGTCTGAAGAAGTAGGTCTCCTCCTCGGTCCACGTCACCGGGGTGCCAGTTTCGGAGGCCACCCGAATTCCGTCACCGTCGACAGTCGTCTCGCCCTCGGTGAAGAAGCGTTCGTCGCGCACCGAGTACCAGCCCGAGTACTTGTCGAGGTACACGTCGCCCGCGTCGACCATCCGCGTCCAGATCGCCTTCGACGCCTCGTAGTGGTCGGCGTCGCTGGTCCGGATGAAGCGGTCGAACGAGATGTTCAGCTTCTCCTGCAGACGCTGGAAGACGTCGGAGTTGGCGCGGGCCAGTTCCGCGGTCGGCATGCCCAGCTTGGCGGCGGTCTCGGCCATCTTGAGGCCGTGCACGTCGGTGCCGGTCAAATAGCGGACATCGAAACCATCCAACCGCTTGAACCGCGCGATCGCATCGGTGGCGATGTATTCGTAGGCGTGACCGACGTGGGGATCACCATTGGGGTACGCGATCGCCGTGGTGATGTAGTAAGGCTCGCTCATTTCTCGCTCATTTCGACGTCAACCCTAAGGTGTCTTGGGTGAGTCCCTCACAGAAGCGCGAGCCGCCGCCCATTCCCGAACCTGTCGGCCCGTTGATCGACGCGCACACCCACCTCGACGCCTGCGGCGCCCGCGATGCGGACGACGTCCATGCGATCCTCGACCGCGCCGAACAGGCGGGCGTCAAGGCCGTCGTCACGATCGCCGACGACCTCGAATCTGCGAGGTGGGTCACCGAGGCTGCCGACTGGGATGCGCGCGTCTACGCGGCGGTGGCACTGCACCCCACCAGGTCCAATGCACTGACGCAAGAAGCGCGCACGGTGGTCGAAAGGCTCGCCGAGCATCCCCGGGTGGTCGCGATCGGTGAGACCGGGATGGACCTCTACTGGCCGGGTCGCCTCGACGGTTGCGCCGAGCCGAAGGAGCAGCGCGAGGCGTTCGCGTGGCATATCGACCTGGCCAAGCGCACCGGTAAGCCGTTGATGATTCACAACCGCGACGCCGACGCGGCCGTTCTCGAAGTGCTGCGCGCCGAAGGCGCCCCCGAGACTGTGATCTTCCACTGCTTTTCGTCGGATGCCGCGATGGCGCGGACCTGTATCGACGAGGGTTGGCTGCTGAGTCTGTCCGGCACGGTTAGTTTCAAAAATGCTCGTGACCTGCGGGAAGCGGCAGCTCTGATCCCGGCCGGACAGCTCCTGGTGGAGACCGACGCGCCGTTTTTGACCCCGCACCCGTTTCGCGGCGCGCCGAACGAGCCCTACTGCCTCCCATACACTGTCCGGGCGCTGGCCGACCTCGTCGGCCGGCCTGCCGAGGCTCTCGCCGAGGAGAGTTCTGAGACGGCGATGCGGGTTTACGGGCTGGCGGGTTGCTGGACCTAGACCTGTTCGTTACCGTCTTGTGATAAATCGCGCGGTGGCCACCCCCACCTTTACGCTGCCCGCGCCAGGCTAAGTCGGGATAGACGACATTTTGAATGCATTGACCAAACTTCATCAGACGCGCTCGCCCCTGCTGCGACTTCTCGTCGCGGCGACTTTGCTGGCATTGGCTTTCGCCGGCGTCACAGCTGTCGCTGCGCACAAGACGGTGACCCTGACGATCGACGGCTCGTCGATGACGGTGTCGACCATGAAGTCGCGCGTCATCGATGTCGTGACCGAAAACGGCTTCGACGTCGACGAGCGCGACGACCTGTTTCCTGCTGCCGACGCGCCCGTGAACCAGGCCGACACGATCGTCCTGCGCCGCAGCAGGCCACTGGAAATCTCGACTGACGGTGGCGGCGCCGAGCAGGTGTGGACGACGGCGTCGACCGTCGACGAAGCGCTCGCGCAATTGCAGATGACCGACAAAGCGCCCGTCGCGGCGTCTCGCGGGAGCCGTCTGCCGCTGGACGGCATGGCGCTTCCGGTGGTCAGCGCGCAAAACGTGCAAATCGAGGATGCCGGCGTGACGCGCACGGTGCGGCTTGCTGCCCCGAATGTGGCGGCGCTGCTAGATGCCGCCGGGGTGCCGCTACAGCAAAGAGACACAGTTACCCCCTCGCCGTCAAGCCCAATTGTGAACGGTATGCACATAAAAGTGACACGTGTGCGCATCGCGAAAGTCACCGAACGATTGCCGCTGAATCCGAACAATCAGCGCATCGAGGACATGACCCTCAACATGAGCCGCCAAATTGTGGAGGATCCCGGAAATCCCGGTGTCCAGGACGTGACTTTCGCGGTGTCGACGGTGAATGGCGTGGAAACCGGAAGGCTGCCAGTAGCCAATGTCGTCATCGCACCGGCCCGTGACGGTGTGCTGAGAGTGGGTGCCAAGCCGGGCACTGAGGTGCCCGCGGTGACCAACGGAGGCACCTGGGACGCCCTCGCGCGGTGCGAAGCCGGAGGTAATTGGGCCATCAATACCGGCAATGGCTATTTTGGTGGCGTCCAATTTGATCAAAACACCTGGGAGCGCAACGGTGGTCTGAGGTATGCTCAGCGAGCAGATCTGGCAACAAGAGAAGAGCAGATCGCGATTGCTGAGGTAACTCGGGCGCGCCAAGGTTGGGGAGCGTGGCCGACCTGTAGTGGGAGGATCGGTGCGTCGTGACAATACGGCTGCTGGGGAGAACTGAAATTCGGCATCTGGCTAAGTCAATTGACTTCAGGCCAAGAAAGTCTTTCGGTCAGAACTTCGTTCACGACGCGAACACGGTGCGTCGCATCGTCTCCGCGTCCAGCATCAACCGCTCCGATCATGTGCTTGAGGTCGGTCCCGGGCTGGGCTCGTTGACGCTGGCGCTGCTGGATCGGGGCGCGCGGGTCACCGCGGTGGAGATCGATCCGGTTCTGGCCAACCAGTTGCCGACGACCATTGCTGACCACTCGCACAGCGAGGCCAATCGGCTTACCGTCCTGAACAGGGACATCCTGACCTTCAAGCAGTCGGACCTCACCGACATGCCCACCGCGCTGGTGGCCAACCTGCCGTACAACGTCGCGGTGCCGGCCCTGCTGCACCTGCTGGCCGAGTTCCCGTCGATCCGGACCGTCATGGTGATGGTGCAGGCCGAGGTCGCCGAGCGCCTCGCCGCCGAGCCGGGCGGCAAGGACTACGGCGTGCCCAGCGCCAAGATTCGGTTCTTCGGGAACGTGCGCCGCTACGGCATGGTGTCCCCGACAGTGTTCTGGCCTATCCCTCGGGTGTATTCGGGCCTGGTGCGTATCGACCGCTACGAGACCTCTCCGTGGCCGACGGACGCCCAGTTCCGCGAGCAGGTCTTCGAGCTCATCGACATCGCCTTCTCGCAGCGCCGAAAGACCGTGCGCAATGCGTTCGCCGAATGGGCGGGTTCGGGCAACGAGTCGGCCAGCCGACTCCTCGCCGCCAGCATCAATCCGGCCCTTCGTGGTGAGACGCTGAGCATCAACGACTTCGTCCGGCTGCTGCAGCGCAGCGCCGACTGGCACGTCGTCCCCAAGACCGAGAATCCTGAGGAGCTCGAGCCGGTCGATGTCGGCGATGATTCGCAGGGCTTGACGGTCTGATCCGCCGCTGATTTCACTAAACCGGCCCCGGCTGCTCGCCGGGGCCGGTTTTGTGTCGGCACCCGCTGCCGTCGCGGGGCGACACCCCGACTACGCCTGGAATGCACGAGGTGTCGCTGCGGGATTAGTGTCGTTCGAGTGTCCGCGCGAGACGGTAATACTGCACCAGACTGGGTTCCTTCCGGCTCGGTCACGGTCCGCGTGCCCGGCAAGGTCAACCTCTATCTGGACGTCGGCGACGTTCGCGACGACGGCTACCACGAGCTGACGACCGTCTTTCATGCAGTGTCGCTGCTCGACGAGGTGACCGTGCGAACCGCCGATGTGCTGTCGCTGGACATCTCCGGAGAGGGCGCCGAATCCCTGCCGACAGACCACCGCAACCTGGCATGGCGCGCCGCCGAGCTGCTGGCCGACCACGTCGGCCGCGCCCCCGACGTCGCGATATCGATCGAGAAGACGATCCCGGTGGCCGGGGGTATGGCCGGCGGCAGCGCCGACGCGGCCGCGGTGCTGGTGGCGATGAACCACCTGTGGGAGCTCGGCGTGCCGCGGCGTGATCTGCACGCGCTGGCCGCTCAGCTCGGCAGCGATGTGCCGTTCGCTCTCCACGGGGGCACCGCGCTCGGTACCGGCCGGGGGGAGGAGCTGGCGACGGTGTTGGCGCGCAACACCTTTCATTGGGTGCTGGCGTTCTCGCCGGGCGAACTGTCCACCCCCGCGGTGTTCGCCGAGATCGACCGGCTGCGCGCCGAAGGGGACCGCACGCTTCCCCCGCGCCTGGAATCGCCAGAGCCGGTGCTGGCGGCGCTGGCGTCGGGGGACCCGGCTCAGCTGGCACCGCTGCTCGGCAACGACCTACAGCCCGCGGCGCTGAGCCTGGATTCGGCGCTGCGTCGCACACTGCGGGCCGGTGTCGAGGCGGGCGCCCTCGCGGGCGTGGTGTCCGGATCGGGTCCCACCTGTGCTTTCCTGTGCACCTCGGCGGGAGCCGCGGTCGACGTCGGCACCGAATTGGCAGGCGCGGGCGTGTGCCGCACCGTCAGGGTGGCAAGCGGTCCGGTGCAGGGGGCACGCGTGGTGCCGAGCCCGTCAGCCACCGGCTGACAGGTCAAGGCGCGATCACGAACAGGTGTGACGCACGCCTCAAAACTCGCGCGAGTTTGGCAGCTACTTAAGAGTTGCTTAAGATGAGCGACGGTGAGAGCTAGCGGTCGAGTAGTTCACGCAACAAGTTGCCCCACCGGCGGAGCCGGCGGGGTGGCGAACGGGATCCGCATCGCGTCCGGCCGAGTTTGCGAAACATCACCGATTCGAGACACAACCGCTCCCCAAAAGTGTGCGCGCCTCCATGAAAAGGCCGCTGATCAGGCGGAGCATGGCAAACGGGCATGTGCACCGGGGCAGATGTCGGCGAGGAGGTCGTCGTGAGCAGATTCACCGAAAAGATGTACCTGAATGCCCGCACCACCGATCGGGGCATGGTGACAGGCGAGCCGTATGAGCCCGTCCGTCACACCTGGGCCGAGGTGCACGAGCGGGCGCGGCGCATCGCCGGTGGCCTGGCCGCGGCCGGAGTGGGCCACGGCGACGCCGTCGGCGTACTGGCCGGGTTCCCCGTCGAGATCGCACCAACCGCTCAAGGTCTGTGGATGCGCGGCGCCAGCCTGACGATGCTGCACCAGCCGACCCCGCGCACCGACCTCGTGGTCTGGGCCGAGGACACCATGAACGTCATCGGCATGATTGAGGCCAAGGCCGTCATCGTGTCCGAGCCTTTCCTCGTCGCGATCCCCGTGCTGGAGGAGAAGGGCATCAAGGTCCTGACCGTCACCGACCTGCTGGCCTGCGAGCCCATCGACCCGATCGAGGTCGGTGAAGACGACCTGGCGTTGATGCAATTAACGTCCGGATCTACTGGTTCTCCTAAAGCCGTGCAGATCACGCACCGCAACATCCACTCGAACGCCGAGGCGATGTTCATCGGCGCCCAGTACGACGTCGACAAGGACGTCATGGTGAGCTGGCTGCCGTGCTTCCACGACATGGGCATGGTCGGCTTCCTGACCATCCCGATGTATTTCGGCGCCGAGCTCGTCAAGGTCACCCCGATGGACTTCCTGCGCGACACGCTGCTGTGGGCCAAGCTGATCGACAAGTACAAGGGCACGATGACCGCGGCCCCGAACTTTGCGTACGCACTGTTCGCGAAGCGGTTGCGCCGCCAGGCCAAGCCGGGCGAGTTCGATCTGTCCACCCTGCGGTTCGCGCTGTCCGGCGCCGAGCCGGTGGAGCCGGCCGATGTCGAGGACCTGCTCGATGCAGGTAAGCCGTTCGGGCTGGACCCCGGTGCGATCCTGCCGGCCTACGGCATGGCCGAGACCACGCTGGCGGTGTCTTTCTCCCCGTGCGGGCAGGGCCTGACCGTCGATGAAGTCGACGCCGACCTGCTGGCTGCGCTGCGCCGCGCGGTTCCCGCGACCAAGGGCCACACCAAGCGGCTGGCTGAGCTGGGCCCGCTGCTGACCGATCTGGAGGCGCGCGTCATCGACGACCACGGCAACGTGATGCCACCCCGCGGGGTCGGCGTCATCGAGCTGCGCGGCGAATGCGTGACGCCCGGCTACATGACGATGGGCGGGTTCATCCCGGCTCAGGACGAGCACGGTTGGTACGACACCGGCGACCTCGGCTACATCACCGAGGAAGGCAACGTCGTCGTCTGCGGTCGCGTGAAGGACGTCATCATCATGGCCGGCCGCAACATCTACCCGACCGACATCGAGCGCGCCGCGGGCCGTGTCGAGGGTGTGCGCCCCGGCTGTGCCGTCGCGGTGCGCCTGGACGCCGGACACTCGCGCGAGACGTTCGCCGTCGCGGTGGAGTCCAACAACTGGCAGGACCCGGTCGAGGTGCGCCGCATCGAGCATCAGGTCGCGCATGAGGTCGTCGCCGAGGTCGACGTGCGTCCCCGCAACGTCGTGGTGCTCGGCCCCGGCAGCATCCCGAAGACCTCGTCGGGCAAGTTGCGCCGCTCCACCTCGGTCTCACTGGTCACCTAACCCGGGCCGCACGGGCAGCACTCGCACCGCGAGCGCGCGGGTCTGCACGCAGACACGCCGCGATCATTGGCATTTCGCGCACGCTCGTGACTGTCGAGCGCAACGGTGACGGCCGATAATCGATTGGCTCATGTCAGGGGTGGCCCGTAGCGTCGAAGCCATGCCAACCCCTCCCGCGATCGAAGCGATCGATCTGGTGAAGAGGTTCGGAGACGAGACCGCTGTCGGCGGTGTCAGCTTCGCCGTTCCTCCGGGGACCGTGCTCGGCTTGCTCGGCCCGAACGGTGCAGGCAAGACGACGACCGTGCGGATGATGACGACCTTGACGGAGCCCACCAGCGGAACAGCGCGGGTCGCTGGGTTCGACGTTGTCACCCAGCCCGACGAGGTGCGCCGCCACATGGGGCTGACGGGTCAGGTCGCGACCGTCGACGAGCTGCTGACCGGCCGCGAGAACATCCGGATGATCGGCGGGCTTCTCGGTGTCCGGCGCAAAGACCTAAAGGGCATCTGCGATCGGCTGCTGCACCAGTTCTCCCTCGCCGATGCGGGCGACCGCGTGGTGCGGTCCTACTCCGGGGGGATGCGTCGCCGACTCGACCTCGCAGTGAGTCTGCTCGCCTCGCCGCCGGTGCTCTTCCTCGACGAGCCGACGACGGGGCTGGATCCCCGCAGCCGCAGCGAACTGTGGGACGTGCTGCGCGACCTGGTGGCCCAAGGCACCACACTGCTGCTGACCACCCAGTACTTGGAGGAAGCCGATCAGCTTGCCGACAACATCGTGGTGATCGACCGCGGCCGCATCATCGCCGAGGGCTCTCCGCTGGAACTCAAACAGCAGGCCGGACGGGCCAGTCTGGTCGTGACCGTGGCCGACGCAGCCGACCTCGAGTCCGCCCGCGCCCTGTTGGCGAGGACGGGGGCCGACGTGTTCGTCGACGTGGGAGCCCGCAGGCTGACGGCGTCCGCGGACGGTCTGGACGACATGATCCAGGTGGCGGGCTGGCTGCGCGACGCCGGAATCACCGTCGACGACATCGGTTTGAGCAGACCCAGCCTCGACGATGTGTTCCTGACCCTCACCGGGCACCGCACCGAAGACAACGAGGAGCTCAGCGCATGACGGCGCTCGAAACGCACGCCACCACGTCGGTGCGGCCCGAACCGGTCACCACGCATCGCACCAATCTGGCTCAGCAGTCCTGGATCATGGTGAAACGCAACATGATCCATACCAAGCGCATGCCGGAGATGCTCAGCGACGTCACGGCGCAGCCGATCATGTTCGTGCTGTTGTTCGCGTTCGTATTCGGCGCGTCGATCACCAACACCGGAGGCGCGTCGTACCGGGAGTTCCTGCTACCGGGCATCCAGGCGCAGACCATCGTGTTCTCGGCCTTCGTAGTGGCGGCGGGAATCACCGCCGACGTCGAGAAGGGCATCATCGACCGCTTCCGGTCGCTGCCGATCTCTCGGTCCTCAGTGCTGATCGGCCGCAGCATCGCCAGTGTCATCCACTCGTCGCTGGGGGTGCTCGTGATGGCGGTGACGGGCCTGGCCATCGGCTGGCGGATTCGTAACGGCGTGGGGGAGGCGATCCTGGCGTTCGTCCTTCTGCTGGTGTTCGGCTTCGGGATGATCTGGTTCGGCGTTCTCGTGGGATCGCTGATGCGCACCGTCGAGGCGGTCAACGGCGTGATGTTCACGGTGCTGTTTCCGATCACCTTCCTTGCCAACACGTTTGTGCCCACAGAGCCGATGCCGCGCTGGCTGCGGGTGATCGCCGAGTGGAACCCGGTGTCGTCACTGGCGCAGGCGATGAGGGAACTGTGGGGCAATGGCGGTCCCGCGCCTGAGAGCGCCCAGCTGCCGCTGCACTATCCGGTGCTGTCGACGATCCTGTGGTCGCTGGCGCTGACGGCGCTGTTCGCGCCGTTCGCGCTGTACGCCTACAAGCGCAGAACCGCGGACTAGCCGGTCGACACCGAGCGCGCGGGCAGCCGGTCGTAGACGCTCCACCACACAGCTTCGTGAGCGGCCGGGGTGATATCGCCGCGCTCGAGACGCTGATCGGCCTCGAGTACTTCGGCAGCCAGCGTGACGAGACGCACGCGGGCCGCTGCCGCGTCGTCGTCGCGATAACCCGCCAGCACAGCGACGGTCATCGAGCGCACTCGTGAATATTGCCTTCCTGCGCGGATCCTCGCGATCACTCCAGCAACCAGAACCGCGGCCGTCGACACCGCCAGCGCAGTCCACGGCCCGATCCGGTGGGCGAGCACGATCTCACAACCCAGCCACAACATCAGCCCCCAGACCGGCCAGCCCCGCGCAATCCTCACGTCGCGGCGCTCGGCGTCGGTAATCCCAGGCGGATACATCACGAGCCGGTAGCGGGTGACACCCATGCGGTCGGCGTGGATGGCCAACGAACCCCAGCGGCGGTCCCCGCGGACCGTCCGTTCCCACGCCTGGCGCATGGTTGTCGGCCGTGTGCTGTGCATGTCTCAGGTCTACGCCTCGGATCGGGCAGTGCCGCCGTTCCAAACGGATTCTTAACGGTCCAGCTGAGTCTTGCAAGCTATACTCAGCTATGTGGAGAAGCTGCCGAGCCGATTGGCCGACCATCCGACCGTGCGCGCGGTGCGGTCCCGTCCGACGCCCGCTCCGGGCGCCATCGATGCCGACTGGCTGCGAAAAGTCTGCCTGGAGGCCGGTGTCGACGACGTCGGTTTCGCCCGAGTCGACGACCCCGAGCTGACCTCCGAACTGCCCCACGTCGAGGCGGCGCTGCCCGGGGCGGTGAGCTACATCTCGCTCGTGGTCAAGATGAACCGTGACAATGTCCGCTCGATCGCGCGCAGTGTCGCCAACCAGGAGTTCCACCGCAGCGGCGAACTCATGAACGAGGCCGCCCACCGGATCACCCGGGTGCTCCAGGACGCGGGTCACCGCGTCGTCAATCCGTCGGCGACGTTCCCCATGGAGATGGACCAGTTTCCCGGCCGGATCTGGGTAGTTGCACACAAGCCCGTCGCGGTCGCAGCGGGCATGGGCGCGATGGGCATCCACCGCAACGTGATCCACCCGAAGTTCGGCAACTTCATCCTGCTCGGCACCGTCCTGGTCGCCTCCGAGATCAGCGAATACGATGCGCCGCTGGACTATTCGCCGTGTCTGGAATGCAAGCTGTGTGTGTCGGCATGCCCGGTCGGGGCCATCAAGAAAAACGGCGACTTCGACTTCTTTGCGTGCTCGGTGCACAACTATCGCGAGTTCATGGGCGGCTTCACCGACTGGGTGCAGACCATCGCCGACAGCGCCGACGCCGAGGACTTCCGGTCCCGCGTCACCGATTCGGAAAACCTATCGATGTGGCAGAGCCTGTCGTTCAAGCCCAATTACAAGGCGGCCTACTGCCTGGCGGTATGCCCGGCCGGTGAAGAGGTCATCGAGCCCTACCTCGAAGACCGCAAGGGGTTCATGGACCTGGTGTTGAAACCGCTTCAGGAAAAGCGCGAAACTCTTTACGTACTACCAGGTTCCGATGCCGAAGCGCACGCTACGAAACGCTATCCCCACAAGCCGGTCAAGAGGGTCGACAGCGGAATCCGCCGCCTTTGAGCAGTCCGGGGAAAGCGGCGGATTCCACAGTGGCGTGTCAGCCCGGACCCTATGATGACGGTCGAATCCTTCTCAAGAAAGGGGCAGGATGACCACAATCGCGTGGCGTTTCGGTGTTCGGATGGGAATGGCCTCGGCAACCGGCCTCACCGTGATGGTGGTGACGGCGGCGATCTCGTGGGCAGGCGGGCCCGGTGGGGTCGTCACGGGTGGTGATATCTCGCGGGCCGTGGGGTCCGGAGTCATGGACGGGTTGCTCGTCGGTTTCTCGGCCTCGGGTCCGACCAACGATGCGGCATCGGCTGCGGTGGTGGCAGCCTGCCAGAGCACCGGCGCCGAGCAATGCAGTAGCGACGAAGTGACCAACGACGTCTTCTGCGTGGTCTCAGTCGGAGCCGACGACGGCAGTGGCATCGTCTCGGGCGGTGCCGGGGCAACCATCGAAGCGGCGCGTGACGATGCATTCGCCAATGTTGCGCGTGCGAATCTGGTTCTCGACCCGAGTGCCCGTGTTCTCGCGGGATCGTGCCCGTGAGGAGTGACATGAGCAGTTGTGGGCGTTACGTGAGAATTCTGTTGGCGCCCAGCGTAGTAGCGGCCGCGTTGATGGTCGCTCCGGTGGCCGGCGCGCAGGCCACCTGTAAGGAGGCCGGCAGCTTAACCAGATGCGAGACGAGTGGGAGCGTGTCCATCAAGGCGGTTCCGGGTACCCGGGCGCCGAATGTGGCCGACACGATTCCGCGCGGCTACAACCGCCGGGGACCGGGGATCGTCCTGACCTGGTAGGGCTGTTCAGCTCCAGGCGTGCACGATGTTCTGCGCCGGTTCGACGCCGAGTTCGACCAGGAGCTCGGTGGCGTCGGCGGCCAGCTCGACGATGGTGCCCAGTTCCGGGCGTTCTTTGGAGTTGAAGTTCTCCAGTACGAAACTGGCGCCCGACTTCTGGCCGGGCGGTCGGCCGATGCCGACCCTGACGCGCTGAAAGTCGTTGCCGCCCAAGGCTGAAGCGACAGAACGCAGGCCGTTGTGGCCTGCGACACCGCCGCCGGACTTAAGCCTGATCCGGCCGAAATCGATGTCGAGTTCGTCGTGGATGATCACGACGTCCGCAGGGGCGACGGAGTAGAACTTCGCCAACGGACCGACCTGGCGACCCGACTCGTTCATGTAGACCCGCGGTTTGGCGAGCACCACCGGACGGCCCGCAAGCCGTCCGGTGGCGACGTCTGCGCCAGAGCGCTTGTGCGCCTTGAACTTTTCGCCCATGCGATCGGCGAGCACGTCGGCCACGAGGAACCCCAGGTTGTGCCGGGTTGTGGCGTACTGCGGTCCGGGGTTGCCCAGGCCGACCACCAGCACGGGTTCGGCCATTACGCGATTCGCCTACTCGGAGTCGGACTCGGCGGCGGCTTCCTCGCCGCCCTCGCCCTCGGCCGCTTCGGGCTCCTCGGCCGCTTCGCCTTCCTCGCCGGCGCCCTCGGCCTCGAGGTCTTCCTCAGTGGGCGCGGTGACGACGTTGACGACCAGCAACTCGGGATCGGACACCAGCGTCACGCCGCCGGGCAGCTCCACCTGTCCGGCCAGGATCTGGGTCCCCTCGGTGGCGTCTTCGACGGACACGGTGAGCTGCTCGGGGATGGACTGGACGTCCGCCTCGATCTCGATCGCGTTGGCATCCTGGGTGACCAGAGTGCCCGGTGCGGCGTCACCTTCGACGATGACGGTGACCTCGACGGTCACCTTCTCGCCGCGGCGCACGACGAGCAGGTCGGCGTGCTGGATGTTGCGGCGGATCGGGTGGATCTCGATTGCCTTAGTCAGCGCGAGTTGCTCCGTGCCGTCGATATCGAGCGTCAACACGGCGTTGGTGCCCGCGTTACGCAGCACGGCGGCGAAGTCGTGGCCGTTGAGCTCGAGGTGCTGGGGGTCGGTGCCGTGGCCGTAGAGGACCACGGGAACGCGGCCGTCGCGGCGGGCGCGACGGGAGGCACCCTTACCGGTAGCGCTGCGGACGGCAGCCTTGAGATTGTTGGGGGCGTTCTTCGCCATGTGTGTCGCTCCTGTGCCGGTGGTCGGTTCTCGGGCACGGCCAGGGGTCACACATCAAGTGTCGATTCCCGTCGATAACGGTGTCCTGCTGAAAAGCCGATGCAGGTCACCCTCGCCGTGACGCGTCCGCAAGGGTAGCGCAAACCCCTGCTCAGCTGAAAATCACAGCGGGAAGTCGGCACCCGTGAGCTGCTCGGACAGCGTCCACAGCGCGGTGGCCCGCGCGCGGTCACGTGCCAGCGGGCTGCGCCAGTGCGCCACCGTAGGACCGCGCATGGAGTATTTCGGCCCGACGAAGGTGTCGCCGGGCAGCTCCTGAGACACCGCATACAGCGTCTGCCTGGCTCCGAAGTCGGCGTCGGTGGCGAACAGCCGGTTGCCGGCGTCCCAGATGCGGGTCCCGAACCGGTTGCCCGTTTGTCCCTGCAGGTTGGTCGCGGAGTACCCGGGGTGGGCCGCGAGAGATCTCACAGGGGACCCGGCGAGGCTGAGCCGGCGCTGCAGTTCGCTGGTGAACAGCAGGTTGGCCAGCTTGGATTGACCGTAGGCGGGCCACGCAAGATACGGCCGGGACTTCCAGTTGAGATCTTTGAGGCTGACGTAGCCGATCAGATGCATCATCGACGAGACGGTCACGACACGATCGGTGATCTTGGGCAGCAGCAGGTTGGTCAGTGCGAAGTGCCCGAGGTGGTTGGTGCCGATCTGACTCTCGAAACCGTCGGCTGTCAGCGCGAACGGCACCGCCATGATGCCGGCGTTGTTCACCAGCACGTCCACCCGGTCATCAGGACCGGAAAAGCCCTCGGCGAACGACTGCACCGACCCCAGATCCTGCAGATCGAGGTGGCGTACGTGCACGTCGCCGGTCATGCCGGCCGCGGCGGCGTTGCCCTTGTCGAGGTCGCGCACCGCAAGGATCGTCCGCGCGCCGACCCGGGCGAGCTCGCGGGCGGTCACCAGCCCGAGTCCGCTGTTGGCACCGGTCACGACGACGGTGCGCCCGGCGAACGAAGGCAGGTCCGCGGCGGTCCAGTCGCTCATAGCCCACACAGTAACGGGATCTGCTGGCGTATCCGGTGGACGAACTCAACGCGGGGATGGCCGGTCAGCGAACGTCACGGAAGCTTGACGGTGAACCCTTTGATGATGGTCTCGATGTCGGGTGCTTCCTCGGCGGCTTTGTCCGCGTACCCGGTGACGGTGAACTGGATGAGGTAGCGCTGAGCCTTCGGCGGTGCGCCGGTGGCGATGACGATGCGGTTGTAGCTGTGCATCCTGGAGCCGTTGAGGTCGTAGCTGCCCTCGATCATCGACGACGGAAATCCGTTGAACGGCTCCGCTGAGGTGTTGAGCTCCCGGAAATTCTCCGACATCTGGGCGTCGGCATTGGCGTGGCTCAAGGCTTGCGTGACGTCGAAATCACCGTCGAGCTCGAACACCATCAGCATGGCCATGGGATAGGTGTCGCCTTTGGCGATCGTCCGGGTGCCGGGAGCCAAGTTGGTGTTCATGTAGGGCTGCCAGCCGGCCGGCGTGGGTATCGACACCGTCAAGTCGGTCAGCTTGTCCGGGGCGACGGGTTGCCCGCCGACACCCGATTCCTCCAGGAACGCCGCGATCGATTTCGGCGGCGTCGACGCGTCAGTCGTGGTCGTGGGCGGCGCGGTGGTTGTCGACCAAACCGATTGGTAGTCAGGCGTTTCGGTCGCACACCCGGTCATGACCACTGCCGCCGCCGCGGTCACGGCCAGCCGCAGGCGAACAGTCACAGAATCTCTCGGACGTTGTCGATGGGCCGGGCCAGCCGCGTGCCTTTGTCGGTGATGACGAACGGCCGCTCGATCAGGATCGGATGCTCGGCCATCGCGTCCAGGAGTTCGTCGTCGGAGGCCGACGCGAGATCCAGCTCGCCGTAGAGTGATTCGCGCTTGCGTACCGCCGCCCGAACGTCAATGCCCGCCTCGGAGATCATCGTCGTCAGCTCGGCGCGCGACGGCGGCGTCTTGAGGTACAGCACGATCTCCGGTTCGACTCCGTTGTCGCGCAACAACTCCAGGGTCTTGCGCGACGTCGAGCATTTCGGGTTGTGCAAGATCCGCGCCAAAGTCATATCTCCTCGCGCAAGCGCTCGTCGGTATTAGGCCGATCCGTCGAAAAGTCCTGTCACGGAGCCGTTCTCGAAGACCGCGCGGATGGTGTTGGCCAGCAGTGGCGCGATCGAGAGCACGGTCAGCTGCGGGAACATCTTGTCCTCGCCGATCGGCAGCGTGTTGGTGACGATGACTTCACGCGCGCCGCTGTCGGCAAGCCGTTCGCGCGCCGGGTCGGACAACACGCCGTGGGTGGCGGCGATGACGACGTCGGCCGCCCCGTCCTCCTTGAGCAGCCGCACGGCTCCGGCGATGGTGCCGCCGGTGTCGATCATGTCGTCGGTGAGGATGCACGTCCTGCCCTTGACGTCGCCGACGACGCGGTTGGACTTGACCTGGTTGGGCACCAGGGGATCGCGGGTCTTGTGGATGAAGGCCAGCGGCACACCGCCCAGAGAGTCTGCCCACTTCTCGGCGACGCGCACGCGGCCGGAGTCGGGGGAGACGACCACCATGTCGTGATCGGCGTAGTTCTCGGCGATGTAGCCGGTCAGCAGCTTCTGGGCGCGCATGTGATCCACCGGCCCGTCGAAGAAGCCCTGAATCTGGTCGGTGTGCAGGTCGACGGTGACGATGCGATCCACGCCAGCGGTCTTGAGCAGGTCGGCAACAAGGCGCGCGGAGATCGGCTCACGCCCGCGGTGCTTCTTGTCCTGTCGCGCATAGGGATAGAACGGCAGGATCGCCGTGATCCGCTTCGCGCTGCCGCGCTTGAGCGCGTCGATCATGAGCAGCTGTTCCATCAGCCACTGATTGAGCGGCCAGGGATGGCTCTGCAGCACGAAGGCGTCGCAGCCGCGGACGGACTCGTCGAAGCGGACGAAGATCTCACCGTTGGCGAAGTCCCTGGCGGTCTGTGCAGTGACCGCCACGTCGAGTTCCTTGGCGACCTGCTCGGCGAGTTCAGGGTGCGCCCGACCCGAGAAGAGCATCAGGTTCTTGCGGTTGTCGGTCCAGTCGTGACTCACGGTCTGCCCTCGGCGGTCGGGTGTCGATTCTCGGGTCATCGTACGTAGCGCTGACGTTCATACGCTGGCGGGTTACCAGAATGCCAACAAACGGCGACCGAATGCTACTCGCTGGTAGCTCGAGGCTTTTCCGGCTCGGCCGCCTTCGCTGCTCGCGCCGCGGCCTCTGCTGCAGCACTGCCGGGTCGCTTTCGTTGCACCCAGCCCTCGATGTTGCGCTGCGGACCGGCCGAAACGGCGAGCGCGCCAGGGGGCACATCTTCGCGAACGACGGTGCCCGCGCCGGTGTAGGCGCCGTCGCCGACGGTGACGGGCGCCACGAACATGGTGTCGGACCCGGTGCGCACGTGGGAGCCGATCGTGGTGCGGCTCTTTGTTTCTCCGTCGTAGTTGACGAACACGCTGGAGGCGCCGATGTTGCTGTGCTCGCCGATGTCGGCGTCGCCGACGTAGGTCAGGTGCGGCACTTTGGTGCCGGTTCCGATGGTGGCGTTCTTGGTTTCGACGAACGCGCCGAGCTTGGCGGACACGCCGAGCGCTGTCCCGGGACGCAGATAGGTGAAGGGGCCGACGACGGCGTCCGCGCCGATCGTCGAGGAGCTGCCGTGGGTGCGGATCACCTGGGCACCGTCTCCGACGGCGACGTCGGTCAGCGTGGTGTCGGGCCCGATCTCGCAGCGGTCCCCGACGGTGGTCGCGCCGAGCAGTTGGGTGTTCGGGCGAATGACGGTGTCGCGGCCGATGGTCACGTCGATGTCGATCCAGGTCGTTGCCGGGTCGATCACCGTCACCCCGTTGCGCTGATGCGCCGCGACGATGCGGCGGTTCAGCACGCCGGCCAGTTCGGCCAGCTGAACGCGGTCGTTGACGCCGGCGACCAGTGCCGAATCGTCGATGTGCTTAGCCCGCACGTGGCCGCCGTCGCCGCGGATGAGGGCGATCGCGTCGGTCAGGTAGAGCTCCTGCTGGGCGTTGTCGGAGCGCAGTCTGCTCAGTGCCGAACGCAGCGCGCCGATGTCGAACGCATAAACCGCGGCGTTGACCTCGGTGATCATCTTCTGGGACTCGGTGGCGTCGGCCTGTTCGATGATGGCGAGCACCTCGCCGTCGGTGCTGCGCAGGATTCGTCCATAGCCGGTCGGGTCGGCCAGTGTGGTCGTCAGGAGCGTGGCCGCCGCGGGCTCGGCTTGGTGGGCGGCAACCAGCTCGGCCAGCGTCTCGGAGTTCAGCAGCGGGACGTCGCTGGCGGTGATGACGACGACGCCGTCGAAATCCTCGGGTAGCGCCGTGATCCCGCACGCGACCGCGTGCCCGGTGCCGCGCTGCTCTTCCTGCAGGGCGATGTCGACCGTCCTGCCGAGCTGCTCGCCGATCTGCTGCGCTGCCGGGCCCACGCGTTCGCGATCTTTGCCAACCACCACGACGAGGTGCTTCGGCGCGATCTGCGCCACGGCGTGCAGGCTGTGGCCGAGCATGCTGCGGCCACCCAGCGTGTGCAGCATCTTCGGGGTGGCGGATTTCATCCGGGTGCCCGCTCCGGCCGCCAAAATCAGGACCGCGGTGTCACGCATAGATGTCCTTCCTCGCCGTCGCGAGCGCCCTTGCACCGCGAGCGCCCTTGCACCGCGAGCGCGCGTGTCTGCGCGCCGACACACCGCTTCTGGATGTCTTTTCGCGCACGCTCGCGGCTGCAAAAGCTCCGTCGCCAGGACTCGAACCTGAACTATCTGAACCAAAATCAGAGGTGCTGCCGATTACACCACGACGGACCGGATGACCAGTACGCGTGCGACTCTAACCCACCGAGACGTCGGCTCAACCCCGCGGCGATCCCGCGCCCGCGGCCTGGTGGGCGCCGAACGGTGTGGCGGCGACCAAGGTCACCGATTGGATGCCGCCCCCGGGAAGCGGGTAGCTGCGCTTCTCTCCGGGCGTTGCGCCGTGCAGCGCGCCGCCAAGCGGAGAGTTGACGGTGTAGACCTCCAACTCTGCATCCGCGGTGCCGCGAGTGCCGAGCAAGAAGGTCTCGGTGTCGCCGCTGTCGTCGAAGCGCACGGTCAGCACCATTCCGGGTTCGGCGATCCCGTCATCGGCGGGGTCGATCGCGTGGTCGGCTCGACTCAACAGCTCGTGGATGTGGCGAATGCGTTCCTTGCGCGTCAACCAGGCATCCACGATGTCGTCGGCCCCGGCGTTTCTCGGCAGCGCGAGCAGCGCGCAGAGCTCGCGCTCCAGGCTCTCGCGAGAGCGCGGCGTCATCCATATGGGGCTGGCTGTGTGCACGTCTTGTCCTTTCGATGGCAATGGTCGTCGCCAGGGGCGGGATGAGCGCACCGCCCCTGACGACTGGAATCCCTCGTCAGAGGGGGAGTGTGAGAGTTTCGGCCGAGCTGACAGACCGGCGTCCGCGCAGCGGGTCGAACGGGCGGATGGTCTCGGATTGCTTTCCCGTGACGATGTGTTCGGCGAGCAGGCGGCCGGTGACGGGACCATGGGCCAGCCCCCACCTGCCGTGTCCGCCGGCAACGTAGGTCGACGCCGCGACCTGGCCGATGATGCCGGCGCCCACGACAATCACCGATCGAGGACCGTGGTCTGCCCCTACGCCGCCGAACATCGCCTGTCCTTTTCGTTGTGTCAGTGCCTACGACTTCATGGTCGGTGGCCGACGAGGACAACGTGTTGTCAGAGGACGACAAACGGTGTGGAGTGAAGTGTCGGATCAGAACAATCGCGGTTAGTCGAGGACGTTGAGCTCAATGGTCATCGCGAAGCGTTTGTGTGCGTCATGGAGATGCAGCTCGGCGAGTTCAGCCATTCGCTTCATCCGATAGCGGACGGTGTTCTCGTGTACCCCGAGACGGACGGCGGCGCGGCTCGGGTCGCCCTGTTCCTGCAGCCAGGCGCGCAGGGTTGAAATGTAGGCGGTGCCATTGGCCTCGTCGTGCGCCGCGAGTTCGGCGACCGCGCTGCGGTGCGGCGTACGCCCCGAGCGCGCCGCGGTTTTCAGGCGGCGCAGCAGCAGAGCGTCCCAGGACTCGTCGTAGGCGGGCGGCTCGGCGGCGGCCGTGCTTTCCTGAAGCGCCAGGCACTCGTCGGCCTCGTTGCGTGCGGCGGCGAGTTCGGTCGCTGTGGCGGGCGCACTGATACCGGCCTGCACGCTCAGGTGGCCGGGCAGCGTGGCGATCAGCGCGTCGACCCAGCTCCGCGCGGCAGCGCTGTCCCCAGCGGCCAGAACGGTGTAGACCGTGGCATCGGCGAGGGCGCTGCGCGAGGGGCGAGACCAGCCGAAACCGGCAGTCGAGCGCTCGAACATCTGTAGCAGCGCAGAGTGCCTGCCGGTGTCGTCGCGACCCCGCAACGCGATCACCCGCAGCGAGGACGGCGGCAGGCCCAGCCGGCTGGCGACCATCTCGGCGTCGGCAGGACTTTCCAGCAGCCGCATCACCAGCTCGGATTCCACCTGGCGTTCCAGGTCGGCGCTGGCTCGCGAGCGCAGCAGATGCAGCGCCACGGTGTGCGCACCGTCGGCCAGCGCCCGGCGCCTCTGCTCGCCGAGCGGTTCGAGGGACGCCACCCACACCGAGCCGAGGAGTTCACGTCCCGCCCGCGCGGCCACCACCGTGCGCCCGGTCAGGCCGACACCAGGATCCGCCGGTACGAACACCGGGTCGTCGGATTCCGCGAGGTGCGCGAATACGCCGTGCGCGTCGAAAACGGCCCGCAGCTCCGGCGGGGCTTGGCGAGCGAGGATGGTCGCAGCGCGCGCCGGATCTGCGTCCCGCTGTTCTCGGGAGAACGCCAGCACCTGAGATGCCCGGTCCTCGATGACCACCGCACACCCGACCGCGTCGGCCAGGCTGTCGGCGAGGGCGAACAGGTCTGTGGGGCCGCGGCCGGACTCCGTTTCCCGGCCTTCCATCACGAGGCCGTAGACGATGGCGGCGAAATCGCTCCACGGCATCGCCGAATCGACGACGACCACCGCGACACCCCCGGTGTCGAGTGCCGGATCGGACACTGCGCCCCGGGTCAGTACGACAGCTGCACGCGCGGACCGCGCCCAGCGAAGCGCCTCGTCCAGCGAGGCCGCGCCGACGGCCAGCAGGACGTCGCCTGCCACCGTGCGTCCGTCGACCACCTCCGGCAGCACCACACTGCGCAGCTCGGTCTGACGGTCCGCGACCCCGGTCAGCCAGCGGGCGCCGTAGCCACCGAGGACGTTGATCAAGCGGTCCAGCGTGATCACACGCTTGACGTTACGCGGTTCTCACCTGGGCACGGTTTACGCTGAAACGCGTGGCAGGCCCCGATAAGCCGGACAGTCATCCTCGTGCGCCACGGGCGAGGATGACCGGCAGTGAACGCCGCCAGCAGTTGATCGAGATCGCCAAGTCGCTGTTCGCCGAGCGGGGGTTCGACGGCACCTCCATCGAGGAGATCGCGCTGCGGGCCAACGTATCCAAACCTGTTGTGTACGAACACTTCGGTGGCAAGGAAGGCCTCTATGCCGTCGTCGTCGACCGTGAGATGTCGGCACTGCTGGACGGCATCACGTCCTCGCTGGCCGACAACAGGTCGCGGGTTCGGGTGGAGCGGGTGGCCTTGGCGTTGCTGACCTACGTCGAGGAACGCACCGACGGGTTCCGGATTCTGATCCGGGATTCGCCGGCGAGCATCACGCAGGGCACCTACTCCACGCTGCTCAACGATGCCGTCAGCCAGGTCGCGTCGATCCTCGCCGGGGATTTCTCCCGCCGCGGTCTCGACCCCGACCTCGCTCCGCTCTACGCGCAGGCGCTCGTCGGGTCGGTGTCGATGGCGGCGCAGTGGTGGCTCGACGTGCGGGAGCCCAAAAAGGAGGTCGTCGCCGCGCATCTGGTGAACCTGTGCTGGAACGGGTTGACCCACCTCGAGTCCGACCCTGTGCTGCACGAGGAGTAGCCGCTAGCGCGGCCGCAGCACGAAGTAGCCGAAAACCATTGTCCCGTAATCGGGTTCGAGCAGAGTGCGCAGGGCGACCGCGAGGACGATCCTGTCGTCGACGATGCTGCGCAACCATTCCGGGCGCCACATGAGATAGTCGACGGTCTCACCGCCGAGTTCTTCCTGACCCTCTTCCGCAAGTGTCAGGCCGTACTGGTCGAGATAGGGGCCCGCCATCTTTCGGAGCGCGACCCAGTCGTACCCGGTGCGACGGACGTAGAGCTCTTCGGTCTCGATCCGGTAGTCCGGTGCGATGGCGGTCACCGCGTCGTGCAGGGCGACTGTGAACCGTTCCTGATCGGCCTGCGGCTGGCCGCTCAGCGGGTCCGCGGACAGCCTCTCCAGTTTGCCGGGCAGAACCAGCGGAGCCCCGTTGAGGATCGGGCGGGTCGTCGGCAGGTACAGCCTCGAATAGGCGGTGACACCCAGAATGGCGACGAGCGCGATTGTCACGGCGACGATCAGGATGCGTTTGAACACTCAAGACCCCATCCGGCCGATGTTGATCATCGCGGTCGGGCCCAAGCCGACGCCGCTGAGCGGGTTGGTGCCGATCAGATCCCCGAGCCGGACGTCGAAGACCGGGGGCAGGTCGCTGCCCGGGCCCCACGGATTGCGCAACGTCACCGTGGCGTCGCTTCCCGTGCCGGTGATTCCCTCGATCGAGTAGACGTGCATCGGCGCCAGGGAGTCCTTGGTGAAGACGCTGGTCGACAGCATTACGGGCTGATGGCCGGCCAACGCGTCGGCAATCTGGGTGTCGATGTTCTGGCTCGGGGTCATCCATTCGGTGGCGGGGAAGATCCAGTCGCCGTTGTTGCCGGTGAGCGCTTCCAGGGCCGGTGGAGTCACCCCGTTCTGGATCTTCGACAGATCGGTGCCCGAGGTCTTCATCTTGGCGTACGCGGATTCCAACACCGCGGGCCACAACGGCGCATCGGGCACGTTGTTGTCCACTCCGCTGGCGCCGTGCTGGACGATGTTGGCGTCGATGTCGGCCTGGGTGACGGCGATGTGGCGCCATTCGCGCCCGTCCCACAACGTCACGTCGAACAGGCCGGTGTGCGGGTCGTAGGAGATGCGGTCCTTGATCCACTGCGGGTTGGCGTTCGCGACCGCGCTCATCGTGGCGACGAGGTAGCAGTCGCCGATGCCGTCCTGGTTGACGTCAGAGCCCTTGGGTTCGCCGTCATAAAGGTCGTCTTCACCCCACTTCAGGGTCGGCACCGGAGTGTCGGGCACAGCCTCGCCGGTGCGCAACGCCTCGGCGACGGTCTCGTCAATGCGGGTGAACCACGTCAGCATGGTCTTCAGCGACGACGTGTACGCACCGGCCAGCGTCGGCGACATGAAACCCATGGTGTCGTGACCGGTCACGGTCCCGTCGTCGGCCACCGTGCCACCCAGCACGCGGGCCTGAGAGGCCATCGCAAGGATCTGGCTGCGCAACGGATCGAGGTTGACACCGCCGTACCGCAACGCGGCCGCGAAGTTCGTCAGTTTCGCGTGCATCCCACGTTGGCGTGTGAGTTCGACCTCAGCCTTCGCGAGGGCGGCGTCGGCGGCTCCGCCCTGCCAGGCCGCGCGCAGGGCGTCGAGGCCGCTCTGAAACGCCGCGGTCTGGGTGGCCAGCTCAGCGGCCTTGCCGTCCTGCTGGCCTGCGGAAACCAGCAATTGCGATGGTTGGGTGCCCTCCACGATCGAAAGCGTCGCAACCATCGCCTCTCCCGTTCCCCGCCAACTCGCACCGACGCTAACACCGAGAGTCGGGGGGTCTACGCACGAATTTCACCCGCCCGGGTCGCCCCCGGTGCCGCTCTGCACTGTCGGAGGCAGTGCCTACGATGGACGCATCATGACCGTCTCGGGGCTCAGCCATGTCCAAACCCCGATCGCGGGCCTCGTTGACCTCGCGCTGCGCGACCCCTCTCTGCAGGAGATCGCTCGCCGCGCCGCCGACCGGCCTTCCGATCTCAGCCTCGTCGGGCCGGCCAGCGCACGCCTGTTCGTGGCGTCCGCGCTCGCCCAGTCCGGCGCACTTCTCGTCGTCACAGCCACCGGCCGGGAAGCCGACGACCTGACCGCAGAGCTGCAGGGCGTCTTCGCAGATGCGGTTGCGCTGTTCCCGTCATGGGAAACGCTGCCGCACGAGCGGCTCTCGCCCGGGGTCGACACGGTCGGCGCGCGGATGATGGTGCTGCGCCGCCTGGCCCACCCGGACGACGCCCGCCTCGGCGCGCCCCTTCGGATCGTCGTCACGACGGCGCGTTCGCTGCTGCAGCCGATGGCACCCGACCTGGCACAGGTCGAGCCGGTGACTCTCACCGTCGGCGCCGACGCGGACTTCGACGACACCGTCGCATGTCTGGTCGAACTGGCGTACACCCGTGTCGACATGGTCGGCAAACGCGGCGAATTCGCCGTCCGCGGAGGCATTCTCGACGTGTTTCCGCCGACGGCAGAGCATCCGGTGCGCATCGAGTTCTGGGGTGACGAGGTCTCCGAGATGAGAATGTTCTCGGTCGCCGACCAGCGATCCATCCCCGAGATCGACATCGACACCCTGATCGCCGTGCCCTGCAGGGAACTGCTGCTCACCGCCGAGGTCCGGGACCGGGCGGCGGCGCTGTCGGCCGAGCATCCGGTGGTTGAGAACAGTGTGCCGGGCAGCGTGCCCGACATGCTGGCGCGGTTGTCCGAAGGTATCCCGGTTGAGGGCATGGAAGCGTTGCTTCCGCTGTTGCGCCCCAGCGACTATGCGACGTTGCCGGACCATCTCCCCGACGGCACTCCGTTGCTGGTGTGCGACCCCGAAAAGGTGCGTACCCGCGCCGCCGACCTCATCAAGACGGGCCGCGAGTTCCTGGAGGCGTCGTGGTCGACAGCGGCGGTCGGCGGCGACGTGCCGATCGACATTGAGGCACTGGGCGCCTCGGGCTACGTCAGCTATGGCGATGCCCGTGACGCGGCCCGGGCCGGCGGCCACCCGTGGTGGACGCTGAGTCAGCTCGACAGCGGGTCCGGTGAGTCGACGGCCCTCGACATCCGGCCCGCGCCGTCGGCGCGTGGCCAGCAGCACAATCTCGACGAGATCTTCGCGATGCTGCGCGCCCACGTCAGCACCGGCGGGTTCGGCGCCGTCGTCACCCCAGGCACCGGTACCGCGATGCGCGTCGTCGAGCAACTTTCCGAATCCGACACGCCTGCAGCCATTCTCGAACCCGGAGCGTCGCCCAAGGAGGGCGTGGTCGGCGTTCTGAAGGGGCCGCTGCACGACGGCGTCGTCATTCCGGGTGCGAACCTGGTGGTGATCACCGAGACCGATCTGACCGGAAACCGTGCGGCCGCCACCGAAGGCAAGAAGCTAGCAGCCAAACGCCGCAACGTCGTCGACCCACTCGCGCTGACCGCCGGCGACATGGTCGTCCACGATCAGCACGGCATCGGCCGATTCGTGGAGATGACCGAACGCGTCGTCGGTGGCGCGCGCCGCGAGTATCTGGTGCTGGAGTATGCATCAGCCAAGCGAGGCGGCGGTTCGGACCGCCTGTACGTGCCGATGGATTCGCTCGACCAGCTGTCGCGCTACGTCGGCGGCGAGTCTCCGACATTGAGCAGGCTGGGCGGCAGCGACTGGGCGAACACGAAAACCAAAGCGCGCCGGGCGGTTCGGGAGATCGCGGCCGAGCTCGTCACCCTCTACGCCAAACGTCAGGCCTCACCCGGTCACGCGTTCGGTCCCGACACCCCGTGGCAGACGGAGATGGAGGACGCGTTCGGGTTCACCGAGACCGTCGACCAGTTGACCGCGATCACCGAGGTCAAGTCCGATATGGAGAAGCCCGTGCCGATGGACCGCGTCATCTGCGGCGACGTCGGCTACGGCAAAACCGAGATCGCCGTCCGTGCCGCGTTCAAGGCCGTGCAGGACGGTAAGCAGGTCGCGGTGCTGGTGCCCACGACGCTGCTGGCCGACCAGCACCTGCAGACGTTCACCAACCGCATGACCGGCTTCCCCGTGACGGTGAAAGGCTTGTCGCGCTTCACCGATCCCGCCGAATCGCGCGCCACGATGGAGGGGATGAAGGACGGTTCCGTCGACATCGTCATCGGCACCCACCGGCTCCTGCAGACCGGGGTGACGTGGAAGGACCTGGGGCTGGTCATCGTCGATGAGGAGCAGCGCTTCGGCGTCGAACACAAGGAGCACATCAAGTCGATGCGCACCCACGTCGACGTGTTGACGATGAGCGCCACCCCGATTCCGCGCACGCTCGAGATGAGCCTGGCCGGCATCCGCGAGATGTCGACGATCCTCACCCCACCCGAAGAGCGGTATCCGGTCCTGACATACGTCGGACCGCACGACGACAAACAGGTCGCCGCGGCACTGCGCCGCGAGATGCTCCGCGACGGACAGGCGTTCTACATCCACAACCGGGTCCGCTCGATCGACCAGGCCGCGGCCAAGGTCCGGCAGCTGGTGCCGGAGGCGCGGGTCGTCGTCGCGCACGGGCAGATGCCCGAGGAACAGCTGGAGAAGACGGTCGAGGGCTTCTGGAACCGGGAGTTCGACATCCTGGTCTGCACGACGATCGTCGAGACGGGCCTGGACATTTCGAACGCCAACACGCTGATCGTGGAACGCGCCGACACGTTCGGGCTGTCCCAGCTGCACCAGTTGCGGGGCCGCGTCGGCCGTTCCCGCGAGCGCGGCTATGCGTACTTCCTGTACCCGCCCGAGGTTCCGCTGACCGAGACGGCCTACGACCGGCTGGCGACCATCGCGCAGAACAACGAGTTGGGCGCGGGCATGGCTGTCGCGATGAAGGATCTTGAAATCCGCGGCGCCGGAAATGTGTTGGGAGCCGAGCAGTCCGGCCACGTCGCCGGTGTCGGCTTCGACCTCTACGTGCGCCTGGTCGGCGAGGCCGTGGAAGCATATCGAGCCGCGGCCGACGGGAAAACCGTTGCCACGCCGGAAGAGCCGAAGGATGTGCGGATCGACCTTCCGGTCGACGCACACCTGCCGCCGGACTACATCGGCAGCGACCGGCTGCGGCTGGAGGCCTACCGCAGGCTCGCCGCCGCGCCGGACGACACCGCGGTCGACGCGGTGATCGAGGAGCTCGTCGACCGGTACGGTCCGCTGCCCGAGCCGGCGGAGTTGCTCGTGGCCGTCGCCCGGTTGCGGCTGCTCGCGCGCGCCCACGGTCTCACCGAGATCGGCGCGGTGACATCGGCGGCGTCGACGCTGCGGATCTCGCCGCTGACGCTGCCCGATTCTGCGCAGCTGCGGCTCAAGCGGCTCTACTCCGGCGCGAACTACCGGGCGACGACGTCGACCGTGCAGGTGCCGATCCCGCGCGCAGGCAGCGGTGTCGGCGCGCCGCGGATCCGCGATCTGGAGCTGATCGAGTTCGTCTCGGGTCTCATCAAAGTGCTTCACGATTAGGACTCAACGGCGGGCAACAGATGGCTTGCCGCAGGGCAAAGCTGATATAACCGGTGCGATGACCGTCGTCCTCGTCGATCCACGCCGCCCGTCGCTGGTCCCTGTCGAGGCGATCGAATTGCTGGCCGGTGACGTGCAGTACACCGAGGAGATGCCGATCAAGGTCCCTTGGTCGCTACCGTCGGCGCGGCCCGCCTATACGGGTGAGGCGGCAGAGGTGCTGCTGTCGTCTGATCCTGATCATCCCGACGTCGTGGCCCGCGTCACTGCGGGCGAGCGGGTGATCTCGGCGCCGTCCGCGCAGCGCGGTGAACGTCTGGTCGATGCGGTGTCGATGATGGACAAGCTGCGCACCGCGGGGCCGTGGGAGAGCCAGCAGACGCATGACTCGCTGCGTCGCTATCTCTTGGAAGAGACCTACGAGCTGTTCGATGCTGTCCACGGCGGTGACCTCACCGAGTTGCGCGACGAACTCGGCGACGTCCTGCTGCAGGTGCTGTTCCACGCGCGTATCGCTGAAGAGGCCCCCGAGAAGTCGTTCGACATCGACGACGTCGCCGACGCGCTGGTGCGCAAGCTCGGCAACCGCGTGCCGGCAGTGCTTGCCGGAGAATCGATTTCGCTTGAGGATCAGCTGGCGCAGTGGGAGCACCGCAAAGCGCTGGAACGGTCGACGCGCGAATCCTGCATGGACGACATCCCCACCGCGCAGCCGGCGTTGGCGTTGGCGCAGAAGGTGCTCGCCAGAGCCGACACCGCGGGATTGCCCGACGATCTGATCCCGGCGTCGATCACGTCGGTGACGGTCTCCGCCGACGTCGACGCCGAGAATGCCTTGCGCTCAGCCGTTCTGGAATTCATGGACGACGTCCGCGTTGCCGAGAAGGCCGCTGTCACGGCCGGGCGCAGTGCGGATGTTGCCGAGGAACTCGACGACGCTCCGCGTGGGGTGATCTCGGCCGACCAGTGGCGAGCGCACTGGCCGGTCACGGTCGGGGTCGTGGACGACGCCGATGCTGACCAGGTCGAGGCTGAGGAGCCCGACGAGGCTGAGGATCCTGGAGACGCCGACGAGCCTGAAGGCGCCGACGAGCCTGAAGACGCCGAGGACCGGGACAACCGGGACGACCCACAGTCCGACGTTTAGCAGCTCCGTTCTCGCACTTTCGCTGCACGACGTTCAAGCGTCGCGTCCAGATCCCCGCGCCGCGCCGGACGCGCGTCGTCACCTCAGTCGAAGAGCGTCGAGCCCCAGAACGTCGACGTATCACCCTCGGGAATGCCGGGGGGACAAGCGAACACCGCCGAGCTTGTCGGTGTCACGTACTCGTTCATAGCGTCGTCGCGGGAGATCGCGTTCTGCATCGGCACGAACTGCGTCACCGGGTTGCGAACGAATGCGATGAAGAACAACCCCGCGTCGAGGTGTCCGAAGCCGTCCGAGCCGTCGGTGAAGTTGTATCCGCGGCGCAGGATTTCGATGCCACCAAGGTTCTCGGGCGAGGCCAGCCGGACGTGGGCGAGCGTGTCGATCAGCGGCTCGTCCTTGTCGTTCTTCAGGTCGAAGTTCAATTCGTCGAACTCGTCGGACAGGCCCATCGGGGCGCCGGTGCCCTTCTGCCTGCCGATGACGCGTTCCTGCTCGAGCAGCGTGGTGCGGTCCCACTGTTCGATGCGCATCCGGATCCGGCGCGCCACCAGATAGCTTCCGCCCGTCAGCCAGGACGGGCCGTCGCCATCGGCGACCCACACGAAATTGTTCAGCTTCTCCGTCTCGTCCGAGCGCAGGTTGGCTGTTCCGTCCTTGAATCCGAACAGGTTTCGCGGTGTGGACTGGTTGCGTGTGGTCGACGACGTGCGGCCGAACCCCAGCTGCGAGTAGCGCACCGCGACGGTGCCGAAGCCGATCCGCGCCAGATTGCGGATGGCGTGCACCGCGACTTGCGGGTCGTTGGCGCATGCCTGCACGACGATGTCGCCGCCGCTGCGGGCCGGATCGATCTTCTCGTTCGGGAATTTGGGGAGGTCGACGAGTTCGGCGGGCTTCTTGTCGGCGATGCCGAACCGGTCCACACCGTCTTTGAGGAAGAACGACGGCCCGAACCCGATGGTCAAGGTCAGCTGCGACGGCGGCAGGCCGAGTGCCTCGCCCGTATCCGACGGCGGGGAGTACGGATTCTGACCGGTGGAGCCGTTGGGGAACGCCTCCTTGCCCTGCGTCATCCGCTCGGTCATCTCGGTCCAGTCGGCGAGCATCTTGATGACGTCGTCGCGGCTGTTCGTCGTCACGTCGAACGTGGCGAAGTGCATGCGGTCTTGGGCCTCGGTGATGATGCCCGCCTGATGCTCGCCGCGGAAGGGGACAGCGGTGTCGAGGTGGTTGGGCGTCGAGGCGGCCGACGAGCGGCCGGCCAGCGCTCCCGCGCCGGCCGCGCCGACGACCGCCGCGGTGACACCTGCGGCACCGAAGAGCTTGCGCCGGCTGAGCCCGGACCGCTGGGGTTCGGGCTCAGCCGCCGGATTCACGTCATTGGGGTGCGATGACACCTTGCACCTGGCTTACCTCCTTGCTCAGCGCATCGATCGCGCGCGAGAGCTCCTGTCGTTCAGGCTCGGTCACCGTGTCGTACAGCACGAAACCATCGCCTTCGCGGTACTTCTCCAAGAGGGCTTCGACTTCCTCGAAGCGCTGATCGACGCGCTTGCCGAGGTCGGGGTTGCGCTCGTCGAGGATCGGCCGGACCGACGCCACGGCCGTCTGCGAGCCCTGCAGGTTGGCGTTGAAATCCCACAGGTCGGTGTGGCTGAAGATGTCCTCTTCGCCGGTGATCTTGCTGGTGGCGATCTCGTCGAGCAGGCCCTGGGCGCCGCCGGCGATCTGGGTCGAGTCGACCGTGAAGTCTGGGGCGCTCACGCCGGCCTGCAATTCCTTGACGTCGGCCACCAGTTGGTCGGCGATCGCGTTGGTGTCGGGCTGCAGGCCGCTGACCCACAGGTCCTTCTCCAGGCGGTGGAAGCCGGTCCACTTCTGGCCGGGTTCGAGGTCGGCCTCGCGCAGGTCGATGCGCGGGTCGAGGTCGTTGGGAAACGACTCGGCGACGGGCTCGATGCGTTCGTAGTACACGCGCGAGGTGGGGTACTGGGCCTTGGCCGCCTCGATGTCGCCGGACTTGATCGCCGCGGCGAACGCCTCTACCGCCGGGACGAGGGCCTCGACCTGGCTGTTGACGTAGCGCTTGTAGTTGTCGGCGGCTTCCTTGAACTTGCCTTCGGTGTCGACCTGCACCTCGTCGCCGGTGACGGTGAAGTCGCCGCGCAGGCCGTCGCCGATCATGCCGGGCTTGCAGGCTGTCTGGTAGGTACCGGGCTGGCTGAGCTGCACGATCAGCTTGCGCTGGAGGCCGGGGGAGATGTTCTCCACCTCGCCCATCACCCGCTCGCCCTCGCCGTAGACGTAGAACTCGGTGACCTTGTTGCCGTTGTTGGTGATCACGAAGGTGTTGGCCCCGGTCTTGCCCTCGGTGCCGGAGAGCTCGCACGAGGTGTCGGACGCCTCGACCGTGATCTCCGACGGCGCGGCGGTGCCGCCGTCCTCGGACGCAGCGGGTGCCTCTTCCTTGGCTTGGCAGCTGGTCAGCGCAAGTGCCGCCAGGGCCGCCGCGATCACTGCTGCGGAGGATTGAACCTTCACGTGGTGGACCTTTCAGGTGATGGATTGGTTGTGGGCGTCTCTGGGTTTCGGCGGCGTGCCGCCGGAGTGGTCGGGCGCAGGAAAAGCGCCAGGATGACGACGAGGTAGGTCAGATAGCCGACCAGCTGCAGCACCGTGGGGGTCGGTGTGACGTTGAAGATGCCCTGGATGACCTCTCCGTACCAGGCCGACCAGTTGAACGACGTGCTGATGTCGAATGCTTTGCTGCCCAGGCCTGGCAGCCAGCCGACGGTCTGCAGGGCGCCGATGCCATAGGAGAGGATGCCGGCGGCGACGACGATCAGGAAGACGCCGGTGTAGGAGAAGAACTTGGCGAGGTCGATGCTCAGCGCGCCGCGGTACATCCCATAGGCGATGGCCCCGGCGATCAGCACCCCGACGATGAGGCCGACCAGTGGCCACGCCGTCTGCGCCTCGGCATACCCGACCATGAACAGGGCGGTTTCGACCCCTTCGCGGCCGACGGCGAGGAACGCCAGCGCGGTGATGGCCAGCGGGCCGGTCTCCAGTGCGCGCGACATCTCGCTGCGCAGCTGACCCGACATCGATGCGGACGCCTTCTTCATCCACAGCACCATCGTCGTGACGATGGCGACGGCGATCAGGGACGCCACGCCGGCGATGGCCTCCGCGCCGAGGCCGGTGATGGTGTGGGTACCGAACTGGATGGCTAGGAACACGATCAGGGTCATCGCGATGGCCGCACCGACGCCCAGCCACACCCACTTCAGCGCGTCGCGGCGATCGGATTTCACGAGGAACGCGACCAGGATCGAGACGACGATCGCGGCTTCCAGGCCTTCACGCAAACCTATGAGTCCGCTGCCAAAAAGCTGTGAGGTGATGTTCGGAGCCGCGTAGTAGGAGGTGACCGCCAGATCGATCTCAGCAACCATGAAGTTTCCTCGCTACGCCGCGCGCGTGTTTGCTTTGGCTTGCCAAACGAAGGTGTGGCTCACCTATTACCGAAGCGCACAGTGAATGTACACCCATGCCCCGCCGCCCGAGGTGAGCCTTAAGTCCCTGCCTGCGTGGCAGCATGGCTTACAACGAAAGTGGTTCGAGGGAGTCCGGTGACGCGGGTGCGTTGGCTACAAGCGGTGGCCGTGATCGGCGCGACAGCGCTGCTTCTGGCCTCGAGCTGCTCGTGGCAGCTCGGCACGCTGGTGCCCGACGGTGTCCCGCCCCCGCCCGGCGATCCCGTCCCGCAAATAGACACCTACGCCAAGGGGCGGCCCGCCGACCAGTTGCGCGAGTGGGCCGCCGAGCGGGCGCCCGCCCTCGGCATTCCGGTGACCGCGCTGGAGGCCTATGCCTACGCCGCCAGGGTCGCCGAGGTCGAGAATCCCGACTGCCACCTGCCGTGGACGACGCTGGCCGGCATCGGCCAGGTGGAAAGCCATCACGGCACCTACCGCGGTTCGACCGTCGCGCCGGATGGCGAGGTGACGCCGCCGATCCGCGGTGTCCTGCTCGACGGGTCGAACGGAAACCTGGAGATCCTCGACCACGATTCCGTCAGTCACGATGGCGAAGAACCCTATGCCCGCGCGATGGGGCCGATGCAGTTCATCCCGGAGACGTGGCGGCTCTACGGTGTCGACGCCAACAACGACGGCGACATCAGCGCCGACAACATCGACGATGCGGCCCTGTCGGCGGCGGGCTATCTGTGTTGGCGCGGCAAGGATCTATCGAAGCCGCGGGGGTGGATGGAGGCGTTGCGCGCCTACAACCATTCCGACGCGTACGCCCGCAATGTGCGCGACTGGGCGACGGCCTACGCCCAGGGACATCCGCTCTGACATCACCCGCTGAACACGCACGCTCTAGGCTCAACACCGAAAACGTCCGAGCGAAAGACCCAGGAGGCGAAAGTGCCCATCATCGAGCAGGTCGGAGCCCGCGAGATCCTCGATTCCCGGGGAAACCCGACGGTCGAGGTGGAGGTGGGCCTGCTGGACGGAACCGTGGCCCGGGCGGCCGTGCCGTCGGGCGCGTCGACGGGCGAGCATGAGGCCGTCGAGCTGCGCGACGGCGGTTCCCGCTACCTCGGTAAGGGCGTCGAGAAGGCCGTCGAGGCGGTGCTCGACGAGATCGCGCCTGCGGTGATCGGGTTGGGCGCCGACGAACAGCGGCTCGTGGATCAGGCGTTGTTGGATCTCGACGGCACCCCCGACAAGTCGCGGTTGGGCGCGAACGCGATCCTCGGTGTCTCTCTGGCGGTGGCCAAGGCCGCCGCGCAGGCGGCCGAGCTGCCCCTGTTCCGCTACATCGGTGGACCGAACGCCCACATCCTTCCCGTGCCGATGATGAACATCATCAACGGCGGCGCCCATGCCGACACCGGCGTCGACGTCCAGGAATTCATGATCGCCCCGATCGGCGCCCCGAGCTTCAAGGAGGCGCTGCGCTGGGGTGCCGAGGTGTATCACTCGCTGAAGTCGGTGCTCAAGAAGCAGGGGCTGGCCACCGGCCTCGGCGATGAGGGCGGTTTCGCACCCGACCTGCCCGGCACCAAGGCGGCGCTGGATCTGATCGGTACGGCCATCGAGGCGGCCGGGTTGAAGGTCGGCAGCGATGTCGCGCTGGCCCTCGACGTCGCCGCGACGGAGTTCTACACCGACGGCACCGGCTACGCGTTCGAGAAGGAGACGCGCACCGCTGATCAGATGGCCGCGTTCTACGCCGACCTGTTGGGCGCCTACCCGCTGGTGTCGATCGAGGATCCGCTGTCGGAGGACGACTGGGACGGCTGGGTCGCGCTGACCACCGCGATCGGTGACAGGGTGCAGCTCGTCGGCGACGACCTGTTCGTCACCAACCCCGAGCGGTTGGAGGACGGCATCGAAAAGGGCGCCGCCAACGCCCTTTTGGTGAAGGTGAACCAGATCGGCACGCTGACCGAGACGCTCGACGCGGTGTCGTTGGCCCACAACGCCGGCTACAAGACCATGATGAGCCACCGCAGCGGCGAGACCGAGGACACCACGATCGCCGACCTGGCGGTGGCGGTCGGCAGCGGTCAGATCAAGACCGGTGCACCGGCCCGCAGCGAGCGGGTGGCGAAGTACAACCAACTGCTGCGCATCGAGGAGGAACTCGGCGATGCGGCTCGCTACGCCGGCGACCTCGCCTTCCCGCGCTTCAGTGTGGAGACCAAATAGCCCGTGCCCGAAGCGAAGCGGCCCGATCCGAAGCGGCGTACCGGCGGGGACGCGAGGAGCAAGAAGGCTCCCGCGTCCCGTCCGGCCAGGCCCGGTGACGGCGGGCGCGCAAAGCCGCGAGGAACGTCGGCACGCCGGGAGGCGCCCCGCGCGGCGCCGACCGCGCCGACACAGGAGGATGCGGAGTTCGTCGATCTCGCAGACACTCCCGAGGGTGGCTCGATCCGGGAGTCGATCATCGCGTCGGCGGAGGCGGCTGCAGAGCAGCGGTTCGGTTCGGCCGCGCGGCGGGCGGCGATCCTCGCAGCGGTCATCTGTGTGCTGACGTTGACGATCGCCGGGCCGGTGCGGACCTACTTCGCTCAGCGCACCGAGATGAAGCAGCTCGAGGCCAGCGAAGCTCAACTGCGAGAACAGATCGCGGACCTGGAGGAGCAGAAGGCCAAGCTCGCCGACCCGGTGTTCATCGCCGCGCAGGCGCGCGAGCGGCTCGGCTTCGTGATGCCTGGCGAGACGCCGTATCAGGTGCAGCTTCCTCCGGGTGCCGCGGCGCCCGGCGCGCCGACCACCGACCTGGCCGAGACGAAGAGCAACGACCCGTGGTACACCGCGCTGTGGCACACGATCGCCGAAGCGCCCCACGGTGTTCCGCCGACACCGCCTCCTGGTGCACCGTCGGCGCCAGAGCCCATCCCGCCTAGTGCGCCCCCGCCCGGTGGTTGAGCAGTCTGATCTCGACGCGGTGGCGCGGCAGCTGGGTCGGGAGCCTCGCGGTGTGCTCGAGATCGCCTATCGCTGTCCCAACGGTGAGCCCGGCGTCGTCAAGACCGCACCCAAACTGCCTGACGGAACGCCGTTTCCGACGCTGTACTACCTGACCCACCCGGTGCTGACGGCCGCAGCCAGTCGCCTGGAGTCTTCGGGCATGATGCGTGAGATGACCGAACGGCTGGCCGAGGATGCGGACCTGGCCGCCGCCTACCGGCAGGCGCACGAATCGTTCCTGGAGGAGCGCGATGCCATCGAGCCGTTGGGGACGACATTCTCCGGGGGCGGAATGCCCGACCGGGTCAAATGCCTGCACGTGGTGATTGCTCATTCCCTGGCGAAAGGGCCCGGGGTCAACCCGTTCGGTGACGAGGCGTTGGCGGTGCTGGCCGCCGAGCCCGAGATGGCGGGAATTCTGGACAGGAAGGTGTGGACGTGAGGGTCGCGGCGGTCGACTGTGGGACGAATTCGATCAGGTTGCTGATCGCCGACGTCATCGACGGCCGCCTGCGCGACGTCCACCGCGAGATGCGCATCGTGCGTCTGGGGCAGGGTGTCGACGCGACCGGCGAGTTCGCGCCGGAAGCGTTGGCGCGCACCAGAATTGCATTGAGCGCCTATGCCGAGCTGATGCGTCGTCACGACGTCGGCGCGGTCCGGATGGTCGCGACGTCGGCGGCGCGTGACGTGTCCAACCGTGAAGAGTTCTTCGCGATGACGTCGGAGGTGCTCGGGTCCGTCGTCCCCGGCGCGGTGGCCGAGGTGATCACCGGCACCGAGGAAGCGGGCTTGTCGTTCTACGGCGCGGTCGGCGATCTCGATTCCGCCGCAGCGCCTTTCGTGGTGGTCGACCTCGGTGGCGGGTCCACGGAGGTGGTGCTCGGCTCCGAGGACGCGGAGGCGGGGTACTCCGCGGACATCGGTTGTGTGCGGCTCACCGAGCGGTGCCTGCGGTCCGATCCGCCCACGGGAGACGAGATCGACGCGGCGCGGGCAGTCGTGCGTGACGCCCTGGCCGAGGTGTTGCGGCAGGTGCCCGTCCAGAAGGCCCGGACGTGGGTGGGCGTCGCGGGAACGATGACAACGCTCGCCGCTCTCGCGCAGAAGATGGCGACCTACGACTCCGATGCGATCCATCTGTCGCGTGTCAGCTTCGACGAGCTGCTTCCCGTTTGTGCCGAACTGTTGGCCATGACGCGCGAGCAGCGTGCGGCGCTGGGGCCGATGCACGAGGGCCGGGTCGACGTCATCGGCGGCGGCGCGCTGATCGTGCAGGAGCTGGCCGGGGTGCTGGGTGAGAAGGCCGGCATCACCGACCTGGTGGTCAGCGAGCACGACATCCTCGACGGCATCGCACTGTCCATCGCCTGAGCCTTCGCCGAAACTGCATTCCACGCGCAAAAAGTCGCGGAGAGGCCGCGTGGAATGCAGTTTCGGCGCTAGTGGGAGGGTGCTCGGCGCAGCCGCGGCCGGCGCTTGGTCGGGTCGTGCTGGCCGCCCAGCGTCACGCCGAGCAGCACCATGACCGCGCCCAAGCCCAGGTGCAGCCAGTTGGTGGCGGTGTTGAGCGGGATGACGTGGGCGTCGCTGCCGAATTCGACGAGCACGCCGTAGAGCCATAGCCCCAGGTAGAGCAGCCCGCCGCCCAATAGGTACGCACGCGCACCGGCGTAGGTGCGCGCGAAGTAGAAGCCGGCGGCGCCGACGGCCAGGTGCACGATATTGAGCCCGGCCGACACCACGAACGTGCCGAAAAGCCTTGCGCCGGAATGCTGTCCGATCCAGCCGAGCTCGCCGAGGTTTGACGTGACGCCGGGGATGAAGCTCAGCACGCCGATGAGCAAGAGCGCACCCGCCATGATCAGAGCCGCGCCCTGGACCGCCATGTATTTGGGGTGTTCGGACATTCGCGCCTCCCGTCACGACGAGCCATATTGACGTCTGTGATGGGGAGATACCCAACTTGCGACGGGCATAACATCCGGTCTCAGGAGCGCAGGATCGGTCCCAGTGCGTCGAGCACCGACGGGTCTTCGATCGTCGACGGCACCGGCTCGTCACGGCCCGCCGCGAGCCCGCGCATGGTCTTGCGCAGGATCTTCCCCGAGCGGGTCTTCGGCAGCGCGGGAACCACGTCGACGAGCTTGAACGCGGCGACCGCACCGATCTCGTCGCGGACCAGTTTGACGAGCTCTTCGGCAAGCCCCTCGGCGGAGGCGCCGGACTTGACGACGACCAGGCCGCGCGGGGCCTGGCCCTTGATCTCGTCGGCCACGCCGATGACCGCGCACTCGGCCACGGCCGGGTGGGTGGCCAGCACCTCTTCGATCGCGCCGGTCGACAGGCGGTGCCCGGCGACGTTGATGACGTCGTCGATGCGTCCCATCACGAACAGGTAGCCGTCGTCGTCGTAGCGGCCGCCGTCGCCGGTGAGGTAGTAGCCGGGGTACTCGGTGAGGTAGGACGCCCGGTAGCGGTCTTGCGCGTTCCACAGCGTCGGCAGTGTCCCCGGCGGCAGGGGAAGCCGGATGCAGATCGCGCCCTCTTTGCCGGCGGGGCAGTCGTGCCCGTGCTCGTCGAGGATCCGGACGTCGTAGCCGGGCATCGGGACGGTGGGGGAGCCGGCCTTGATCGGAAGTTGTTCGGCGCCCATCGGATTGGCGGCGATCGGCCAGCCGGTCTCGGTCTGCCACCAGTGGTCGATCACAGGGATGCCGAGCTTCTCCGATGCCCAGTGATAGGTGTCGGGGTCAAGGCGCTCGCCGGCCAGGAACAGATACTTCAACCTCGACAGGTCGTACTCGGAGACGTACTTGCCTTCCGGGTCCTCTTTGCGGATCGCGCGGATCGCCGTCGGCGCGGTGAACAGCGCCTTGACACCGTGCTCGGAGGCCACCCGCCAGAACGCCCCGGGGTCCGGGGTGCCGACCGGTTTACCCTCGTAGAGCACCGTCGTCGCACCCAGAAGCAAAGGGGCATAGACGATGTAGGAGTGGCCGACCACCCAGCCGACATCGGAGGCGGCCCAGAAGACGTCGCCGGGGGCGATGTCGTAGATGTGGCGCATGCTCCACAGCAGCGCGACCGCATGGCCGCCGTTGTCGCGGACGATGCCCTTCGGTTTGCCCGTCGTGCCGGACGTGTACAGCACGTACAGCGGGTCGGTCGCGGCGACGGGTACGGCGTCGACGGGTTCGGCGCCCTTCATCACCTCGGCCCACTCCAGGTCGCGGCCCTCCACCAGGTCACAGCGCAGCCGATCCCGTTGCACCACAACGCAATGTGCAGGCGGATGCTCCGTCATCGCGATCGCGGCATCAAGCATCGGCTTGTACTCCACGGCGCGCGTCGGCTCGATGCCGCACGACGCGGACACCACCACCGTCGGCCTGACGTCGTCGATGCGCACCGCGAGCTCGTGCGGCGCGAAGCCGCCGAACACGACCGAGTGCACGGCGCCGAGGCGCGCGCACGCGAGCATCGCGATGACGGCCTCGGGGATCATCGGCATGTAGATGACGACGCGGTCGCCCTTTCCGACGCCGAGGGAGCGCAGCACCCCGGCGAAGCGGGCGGTCTGATCCAGCAGCTCGGCGTAGGTGTAGACGCGCTTGGTGTCGGTGACCGCCGAGTCGTAGATCAGCGCGGGCTGTTCGCCGCGGCCGCTCTCCAGGTGGCGGTCCAGAGCATTGGCGCAGGTGTTCAGTTCGGCGTCGGGGAACCAGCGGTAGAACGGCGGGTTGCTGTCGTCGAGGATTCGCTGTGGCGGCTTGGTCCAGGTCACGGCTTTGGCTGCGTCGGCCCAGAAGGCTGTCGGATCGTTGATGCTGGCGTCGAAGAGGTCGCGATACCCGGGCATATCAGCACCGTAGACCCTCCCGATTACTCTCAGGGCCATGACGAACCAACCCCCGCCAATTGGAGGGGTACGCAGACGCCATGTGACTGTCAACGGAGTCAGTTTCCACGTGACCGAGGCGGGGCCGGAGGACGGCAGGCCCGTCCTGGCGTTGCATGGCTGGCCCCAGCATCACTGGGTGTACCGGGACCTGCTGGCCGATCCGCCCGCCGGGCTGCGCATCATCGCTCCTGATCTGCCCGGCTACGGGTGGTCTGGGCCGCCGCCGCACCGGTGGGCCAAAGAGGACGTGGTCACCGATGTGGTCGCCCTCGTCGACGCGCTTGGGATCGACCGCTTCCTGCTCGTCGGCCACGACTGGGGCGGCTTTATCGGGCACCTGTTGACGCTGCGGATCCCGGAGCGCATCGACGCCTACCTCGCGCTGAACATCGCCCACCCGTGGGTCCCGCCGAAGGTCATGGCGCCGCACCTGTGGCGGTTCTTGCTGTACCAGCCGGTGGTGGCGTCGATCGGGGTGCCCCTGCAGCAACGCACCAAGTATTTGGAGAAATTCGTCTTCCGGGCGGCGGCGCCCAACCTCGACCCGGTGACGGTCCGCGTCTACGCCGACCGTTTCCGCGATCCGGTGGTCGCCCGCACCGCGCGCGACACCTATCGGACCTTCCTGCTCAAGGAGGTGCCTTCGGCGGTGCGCAATGGCGAGCGGCGGCGCTCGACGGTGCCGACCCGCGTGCTGTTCGGGAGAACAGACACTGCGATCCATCCGGACCTGGCCGCAGCGCAGACAGCTCGCTCCGACGATTACCAGATCGAGGTCGTCGAGGGTGGCCATTTCATCGTCGACGAGAGTCCACATCTGGTGCGCGCCAAGCTGATCGCACTCGCCGAGGAGTTCCCTGCCAAGTAGCCACCCCGGCGCCGCGGAATAGCATTCCGGGCTGCCAATTTGGCTCAGGCCGCAGCCAGGATTGCTATTCCGCGAGAGCCTAGTCGGACGTGCGCGAAGCGAATGCTGGGCGTCGATCAGATGTCGGCGCGCGCCGCGTGCCGTCGTCGCGGGTGTTGAGGTACCGGCACAGCAGCAGGACCGAGGCCGTTGCTGAGAGCAGCAGAATGACGAACAGAAGATCGAAGATCGTCGGGTCACCCATCTGAGAAGCCATGCTTCGATTCCACGCGCGCTCTGGCTTGCTCGCCACAATCTTTACGGCATCCAAACGGCCGGCCGTCGTTTCTTGACGTTCCGATGACGACGGACTGGTCAGGCGGCCTTCTTGGTCATGACGTGTCGGTACAGTGGCCACGCCAGCGCGAGGTTGTACGCAACTCCCGCGAGTAGGTACGGCCACCAGAGCCCGCCGGCGGTGGCGACCCAGAAGGCTTTCGCTGCCCAGTAGGGCGGCAGGACCCCGAATGCCAGGTTCCAGGCCGAGTCGACGAACCATGGCAGGCACGGAAGCCCGGCGATGATGATGCCGTGCAGTCGCACCATGGCAATGCCCTGGATCTTGTTGTTGGCCACCGCGACGATCGTCAACATCGTGACGACGGCGGCGAATCCGGCGACCATCCCGATCGGCACCAGTGTCAGGGTCAGGCCTGGCCGCAGAAGTCCGCTGAAAGTCATCGTGGTCACGACGTAGGCGGTGGTGACGGCGACGACGGTCGCCGCGCGGTAGGACAAAAACGCGCCCAAGGGCACCGGCGCGACGCGCAACACCGTCAAGGTGCCGCTGTCGACTTCGTCGAGGACCAGGAATGCCGCGAGCGCTCCGGCGATGATGATGCTGGTGAGCAGCAGCAGCGCGGTGATGACGAGCGGGTAGTAGGGCACGAGGTTGAAGTCGTAGCGCCGCAGCAGGGTATCGGTGAGGGGTGGGATGAGGAGGACGGTGCCGCCGGTCCAGATCACGGGAGCGAGCACAAGCATGACGAGGAGCGGGTCTCGGTAGGTCCCACGAAGATCATTGCGGCCGAACGATATCCAGGCGCGAAGCACTGAGCGATCAGGCATCATTGCGCTCGCTCGATGACGTGCTGGACGAACAGTCTGCGCGCCAGGACGTAAAGCCCTGCGCTGCACAGCAGGGGGTAGATGAGGGCGTAGACCATTTGCCATGGGGCGAGCGCTATTTGATCGAACGCCGTGCCGAAGAGCAGTAGCGGCCCCTGTGTGGGAATGAGGTAGAGCAAGGGACTGGGCCACACCCCGGACAGGTGAAGGATCGGTAGCGCCAGCAGCGCCAGCGGAATCGTGGTGGCGAGAAACCAGTCGCTCACCGAGGTGAACGGCAGCGATGATGCGAACCCGGTCAGCAGCATCACCACCGTGCCCAGGGTGACGCCGGCCAGCACCGGTATTGCGCGGTAATCGGTTCCGTTGACCACTGTCACGACGATCATCGCCACAAACAGCGAGATTGCCATCAGGACAACGATCTTGGCGAGAAGATACTCCCAGAACCGCATCGGCGAACACACGACGGCGTGAAGGGTGCCCTCCTGCTTCTCGTAGAACACCGATGCGCCGATGAAGAAGAATCCGATGATCGTGATGTCACCGATGAGCACATAAGGTTCGACGATCGGGCGCAGATCGTGGGGCATCGGCAACAACACCGTCAGCCACAGCAACCCGGAGATCACCGCGGCCGCTGCGAAGCCCTGCCGCACCATCATCGTCGTCTCCAGCTTCACCGTGCTCACCAGACGCGTCATCCCAGTGTCCTGCCGGTCACGTCGACGAACACGTCGTCCAGGCTGGCTTCTGTGCTGTGCATCGTCTCTATCCGTTGATGGCGGAGAACGTCGTGGAAGTCGGCGTTGTCGGCAAGTCCGTCCAGGGTGAATTCCGTTGTCGTCAGGGTGCCGTCAACTGTCCGATAACCGACTTCGACGATGCGTCTGCTTCGGGCGATCTTCAGCTCGGCGGGACTGTCCAGCGCGGCGATGCGCCCGTCGACGACGAATGCCACGCGGTCACAGAGCTCATCGGCGGTGGCCATGTCGTGCGTGGTGAGAAAGATCGTGCGTCCGCGTGCCTTGAGGTCGAGGATCATGTCCTTGACGGTGCGTGCGTTGACGGGATCGAGGCCCGACGTCGGCTCGTCGAGAAACAGCAATTCGGGGTCGTTGATCAACGAGCGTGCGAACGTCAGCCGCATCCGCATGCCCTTGGAGTACTTGCCCACTCGCGTATGTGCGGCGTCCGCCAAGCCGACGGCGTCGAGCAGTTCGCGAGGATCCAGCGTCGCTCCCGATTGGAGAGAGGCGAAGAAGCGCAGGTTCTCCAATCCGGTGAGCTTGAGGTAATGGTTGGGCATTTCAAACGAGACTCCGACGCGCTCGTAGAAGCGCGGACCCCATGCAGTCGGCTCTCTACCCCACACCGACACATCGCCTCCGTGGCCGCGGAGCAAGCCGATGAGCAGCTTTTGGGTGGTGGACTTCCCCGAGCCGCTCGGCCCGAGGAAGCCGAAGATCTCTCCGGGGCCGACTGCGAAGTTCATGTCCTGCAGCGCCGGTCTGGGCGATCCGGGGTATCGGAAGGTCAACCCACGGACATCGATGACATCGGTTCGGGCCGAGGTACTTGCAGGGTCGGTCATTGGGGCTCCGTCAGTCGGCTCTGCGTACCGGCGGCACGCAGAGTGCATTCTCAAGTTCCGACCAGACTTCCCGGAGCGCCGAAGAAGAGGCTACTAAACTTTCAGAGAATATTGAAGCTTGTTTTTGGAGAGAGGCTTTCACCCATGGCGCAGGTGCCTGATCTGCAGTCTGCCGCAGAAGAGCTCGCGCTGGTCCTGACCCGTCACGGTCTGCAGCGAATGACCGCCCGCGTTCTGGCCACGTTGTTGTTCACCGAGCAGGCGACGGTCACCATGGCCGAGTTGGCCGACATCCTGCACGCCAGTTCGGGGTCGATCTCAGGAGCTCTCAAGACGCTGACCTCAGTCGGACTGGCCGAGCAGGTGCCGATGCCGGGGAGTCGGCGTGACCATTTCCGGCTTCGCAGCGATGCGTGGGCGGTGTTGTTCACGCATCAGAACGAGACGCTGACGGGCATGCTGGCGGCTGCAGAGGCAGGGATAGCGGTGGCTGATCGCGGGAGCCTTGCCGAGCAGCGGTTGACCGAGATGCGGGACTTCTACACTTTCCTGCTCGCCGAGATTCCGGCGCTCCTCGACCGGTGGCGCGGTCGTGGCGTCCATCGCGAGTAGCGTCACTCCTGGAAGCGGTAGCCCATCCCGGCCTCGGTCAGCAGGTGCACCGGGTGCGACGGATCATCTTCGAGCTTTCGCCGAAGCTGCGCCAAATAGACTCGCAAATAATGGGTTTCCTTCGCGTACGTCGGGCCCCACACCTCTTTGAGGAGTTCCTCGCGGCCGACGAGCTTGCCGCGGTTGCGGACGAGCATTTCGAGCATGCCCCACTCGGTCGGTGTCAGGTGCACCTCGGCGCCGTTCTTCGTGACCTTCTTGGCGGCCAGGTCCACCGTGAACGACGACGTCTCGATCACCGGCTCGTCTGTCTCCGCAGCGGCAGCGCCCCGGCGCACCGCGGCGCGCAGCCGGGCCAGGAACTCGTCCATGCCAAAGGGTTTGGTGACGTAGTCGTCGGCGCCCGCGTCGAGTGCTTCGACCTTGTCCAGCGAGTCGCTGCGAGCGGACAGCACGATCACCGGTGCCGTGAGCCACCCCCGCAGGCCGCCGAGCACCTCGATGCCCGACATGTCGGGCAGTCCGAGATCGAGGACGATGACGTCGGGTCGCCGTTCGGCGGCCAGTTTCAGCGCTTCGGTGCCTGTGGCCGCCGTCAGTACCTCGTAGCCGCGAACCGAGAGGTTAATCCGCAGAGCGCGCAAAATCTGCGGCTCGTCGTCGATCACCAGGACACGCGTCTTCACCGGCGTCGTGGTCATGACGCGCCGCCGGCTGCCAGGTCGATTTCGACTGTCAATCCGCCGCCGGGGGTGTCCGACGCCGAGATCGTGCCGCCCATCGCTTCCACAAAGCCGCGAGCGACCGAAAGGCCAAGTCCGACACCGCTGCTGGTGTCCTGGTCGCCGAGTCTCTGGAAGGGGGCGAACAGCTGCGTCTCGGCGCCGCGGGCGATCCCTGGCCCTTCGTCGGCCACCGCGATCAGCACTCGATCGCGGATGCGGCCGGCAGTCACGCGGATCGGGCCGTCGTGTGCGTAACGCACGGCGTTGTCGATGACGTTGGCCAGGACGCGTTCGAGCAGCCCGCTGTCGGCCATGACGACGGCGCCGTCGACTTCCACCTTCACCCGCTCCAGCCCGGCGCGCAGCCCGGTGTTGCCGCGGGTGATGCTGAGGAGGGCGCGCGGTACGGCCTCCTCGAGGTAGACCTCGCGAAGCTCGGGTTTGACGGCGCCGGCCGCCAACCGTGAGGAGTCGAGCAGGTTGCCCACCAGCGCGGTCAGCTGATCGATCGATTCCTCCACGGTGGCCAGCAGCTCGGCGGTGTCTTCGGCGGAGAAGTCGACATCGCTACTGCGCAGGCTCGACACCGACGCTTTGGCAGCCGCCAGCGGTGTGCGCAGATCGTGGCTCACAGCCGATAGGAGTGACCGGCGCAGCTCGTCGGCTCTGGCGATGGCGGCGGCTTTGTCGGCCTCCTCGGTCAGCGCTTGCTGCGTGGCCAGTCCGGCGGCTTGCTTGGCGACCGCACCGAGCACCCGGCGATCGCGCGCGGCGAGTTTGTGGCCGGAGAGCAGCATCCAGAACTCGTTGTCGCCGACCTCGATGGCTGTGTCGGCGGTATCGACGTCCACGCAGGGCGTGGAGCCCACGCATCCCACGATCGCATGGCCATCTGGTCCGTCGCGGAGCAGGCTCACCGATTGCTGCGCATACGTCTCGCGGACGCGTTCGAGGAGGGTGTTGAGGTCGGCACCGCGCAGGACCGAGCCGGCGAACAGGGCCAGCAGTTCGGCTTCCTGTGCGGCGCTTCGGGCTTCGCGGGCACGCTTGGCGGCACCGTCGACGAGCGCGGCCACGGCAACCGCCACCGCCAGCAGCACGACGATGGTGATCGCGCTGTCGGGTTCGTTGATCGTGAACGTGTAGCGGGGCTCGACCAGGAAGTAGTTCAGCAGCAGGCCCGACAGCACCGCCGACAGGGCCGCCGGTGCCACGCCGCCCAGCAGGGCGACGACCAGCACGCCGATGAAGAAGACCGCGCTCTCGCCACTGACACCGAGAAAGATGTCCAGAATCGCGACGTTGAGGGCGCAGATCGCGACGGGCACGACGACGGCGGCGATCCAGGACATGGCGTGGCGGTCCCGTGGTGTGATTCGCGACCAAAGTGATTCACCGCGGGCCTGATCGTGGGTGACCATGTGGACGTCGATGCTGCCCGACTGTTGCACCACGGTGGCGCCGATACCTTCGTCGAAGATACGGGCCCACCGCGACCGCCGGGATGTGCCCAGAACCAGCTGGGTGGCGTTCATTTCGCGGGCGAACTCCAGCAGCGCCGCGGGGACGTCGTCACCGACGACGGAGTGCAGGGTGGCGCCCAACGATGTCGCAAGCTCGCGGACCTTGCCCATCTGCGGCGCAGAGATTCCGGCCAGGCCGTCACCGCGAACCACGTGGACGACCATGAGTTCGGCGCTGGACTTTGATGCGATGCGAGACGCCCTGCGTACCAAAGTCTCCGACTCCGGGCCTCCGGTCACCGCGACGACGACACGCTCTCGGGCTTCCCACGTGGCGGTGATCTGGTTGTCGGCCCGGTATTTCTCCAGTGCGGCGTCGACCTGGTCGGCCAGCCACAGCAACGCCAGTTCCCTTAGCGCCGTGAGGTTTCCGCGTCGGAAGTAGTTCGACAGCGCCGCATCGATCCGTTCGGGCGCGTAGACGTTTCCATGTGCGAGCCTGCGCCGCAGTGCTTCCGGCGTGATGTCGACCAGCTCGACCTGCGAGGCGTTGCGGACGACTTCGTCGGGCACCTTTTCTTTCTGCTCGATGCCGGTGATCTGGGTGACGACGTCGTTGAGGCTCTCGAGGTGCTGCACATTGACTGTGGAGATGACGTTGATTCCGGCGTTGAGCAGTTCCTCGACGTCCTGCCAGCGTTTGGGATTCTTGCTGCCCGGGGTGTTGGTGTGGGCCAATTCGTCGACCAGGACGACGTCGGGGTCGCGGGCGATGACGGCCGGCACGTCGAGTTCGGGGAAGGTTCCCCCGCGGTAGTCGATGTACCGCGGGGGAACGACTTCGATGCCTTCGAGCAGCTCGGCGGTCTTTTTTCTGCCGTGGGTCTCCACGACGGCGGCGACGAGATCGGTGCCGCGCTCGAGGCGTCGGCGCGCCTCGCCGAGCATCGCGTAGGTCTTGCCGACACCGGGAGCCGCGCCCAGATAGATGCGCAGCTCACCCCGTTTCGGCCGATGGTGCGGTGTCGCCACCACTTCATCATCCACGCCGGTGCCTGGTGGTGTGCTCATCGTCGGCGCGATTCCCGGGATTGCCCGTCACCCTCGGCTGTCGAGGGCCAGGTTCAGTTCCAGCACGTTGACCCGCGGCTCGCCGAGGAAGCCCAGCCAGCGTCCCTCGGTGTGGTCGGCGACCAGTGCGCGTACCTCGTCCGCGCTGATACCGCGAGCCTCGGCGACCCGGTTGACCTGTAGCTCGGCGTAGGCCGGTGAGATGTGCGGATCCAGACCACTGCCGCTGGCTGTCACCGCATCGGCGGGCACGGCCGGGTCGGCGGGCGCCGCGCCGCGGATCGCGACGATCTGGCCCTGTGAGAAGTCGCTGCCGTCGTTGCACTGCACCCGCACGCCCTCGTAGGTGTCCAGGAACGGCGTTGTGGTGTTCTCGCACAGCTGGTTGACGCTGACGACCCTGGTCGGGTTGACCACATTGCCTGCTGCGTCGCGCGGCCCGATCACCGACAGCACCGCGCCGACACCGTCGCCGGTGCAGAACGGGCGTGCGCCATTGGCGCCGTCGAGTTCTCCGACAGCCAGGCTGCGACTGCACACGGCGGTCAGCAGACTGGTGCGATCGGCTGTGTCGACGATGTCCTCGGGGCCGAGGTTGGACGCGCTGGTCGACAGCGGGGCGTACCCGTCACCCGCCGCTGACGGGCGGGACTGGAAGTACTGCGGCAGCGGATTGCCGTCGGCGTCGGTGAACAGCTGCCCGATCAGGTTGCTGCCCAGGGCTTTTCCGTCGACCTCGACGATCGAGCCATTCGCTTTGGTGTCGAGTCCGGGCAGCTGCGCGATGGCCCACACGAGGACGGGGTAGGCCAGCCCGGTGATGACGGTGAGGACCAGCAGCGCGCGCAGCGCGGCAAAGTGTTGACGAACCAGAACAGAGAACTTCATGTCAGGACATCCCGGGGAAGAGTTGGACAACCAGGTCGATCAGTTTGATGCCGATGAACGGCGCGACGATGCCGCCGAGCCCGTAGATGGACAGGTTGCGGCTCAACAGCTTTGACGCACTGGCCGGGGTGTACTGGACGCCCCGCAGTGCCAGCGGAATGAGCGCGACGATGACGATTGCGTTGAAGATGACCGCCGACAGGATCGCTGACTGCGGGCTGTGCAGCCGCATCACGTTGAGCAGGTCCAGGCCGGGGAACAGCGTCACGAACAACGCCGGAATGATGGCGAAGTACTTGGCGATGTCGTTGGCGATGGAGAACGTGGTTAGCGCGCCGCGGGTGATGAGGAGCTGCTTGCCGATCTCGACGATCTCGATCAGCTTCGTCGGATCGGAGTCGAGGTCGACCATGTTGCCAGCTTCTTTGGCCGCGGAGGTGCCCGTATTCATCGCGACACCCACGTCGGCCTGAGCCAGCGCAGGAGCGTCGTTGGTGCCGTCGCCGGTCATGGCGACGAGCCGGCCGCCGGCCTGCTCCTTCTTGATCAGCGCGAGCTTGTCCTCCGGCGTCGCTTCGGCGAGGAAGTCGTCGACGCCGGCCTCGTCGGCGATCGCCTTGGCGGTCAAAGGGTTGTCGCCGGTGATCATCACGGTGCGAATACCCATGCGGCGCATCTCGTCGAAGCGTTCCCGCATGCCCTGCTTGACGACATCTTTGAGCGCGATGACGCCGAGCACGTGCGCGTCGCCACCGTGCACGCGACCGACGACGAGCGGGGTGCCGCCGGAGCCGGACACCTCGTTGACGATGTCGGTCAGTTCGGTGGGTACCTCACCGCCGTGGTTGCGCACCCATTCCGCGACGGATGCGGCTGCGCCCTTGCGCAGCGACTGTCCGTCTTCGAGATCGACGCCGGACATCCTTGTGGTGGCGCTGAATTCGACCCAGTGCGCGCCGGAGAGTTCTCCCGGGTGGCGGGCGCGCAGCCCGTGAGCCTCTTTGGCGTGCACAACGATCGAGCGACCCTCAGGGGTTTCGTCGGCCAGGCTGGACAGCTGCGCGGCGTCGGCGAGCGTGTCGATGTCGACGTTCGAGAGCGGAAAGAAGTCGCTGGCCTGCCGGTTGCCCAGCGTGATGGTGCCGGTCTTGTCGAGCAGCAGCGTGTTGACGTCACCGGCGGCCTCGACGGCGCGACCCGACATCGCCAGCACGTTGCGCTGCACCAGCCGGTCCATGCCGGCGATACCGATCGCCGACAGCAGAGCCCCGATGGTGGTCGGGATCAGGCACACCAGCAGCGCGACCATGACGATGCCGGTGACGCCGTTGCCGTCGAGTGCCAGTGTGTCCGGTACGCCTGGATTGTTGGCCTTGGAGAAGATCGCCAATGGCTGCAGCGTCGCGACGGCGAACACGAAGATGATCGTCAGCGCGCTCAGCAGGATGTTCAGGGCGATCTCGTTGGGCGTCTTCTGCCGGTTGGCGCCCTCGACGAGCGCGATCATCCGGTCGACGAAGCTCTCACCCGGCTTCTGGGTGATCTTCACGACGATGCGGTCGGACAGCACGGTGGTGCCGCCGGTGACCGCCGACCGGTCGCCGCCGGACTCGCGGATCACCGGTGCCGACTCGCCCGTGATGGCCGATTCATCCACCGAGGCAATGCCTTCCACGACGTCACCGTCGCCCGGTATGACACCTCCTGCTTCGACCACGACGTAATCGCCCTGGGCGAGCAGAGGGGCGGCCACCTGCTCCTCGGTGCCCGGCTTGCCGGGCTCCCACGACATCAGACGTCGGGCCACCGTGTCGGACTTGGCCTTTCGCAGGGTATCGGCCTGCGCCTTGCCGCGCCCTTCGGCAACGGCCTCGGCGAGGTTGGCGAAGATGACGGTCGCCCAGAGCCAGAACACGATGAGCCAGGCGAACCACGATGGGTCGAGGAAAGCGAGGACGGTGCTCCACGCCGCGCCGAGCTCGACGATGTACATCACCGGGTTGCGCCACAGCGTGCGCGGGTCGAGCTTGCGCAGCGCGTCGGGCGCCGACTTCCAGAGCATCTTGGGGTCGAGCAGTCCGCCTCCAACACGCGACTTCTCGCGCTTCTTCTTTTCGGCGGCACGGGTGTTGGCCGACTCAATCATGGTGACCGTCATTTCAGTGGAGTCCTTCTGCAAGGGGTCCCAGCGCGAGCATGGGCAGGAACGTCAGCGCGACCAGGATCAGCGTGACGCCGGAGACCATTCCGACGAACTGGGGCCGGTGGGTCGGCAGTGTTCCGACAGATTCCGGCGTGTGACCTTGTTTGGCCAGTGAGCCGGCGAGTGCGAGCACCAGGATGATCGGCAGGAAACGGCCGAACGCCATCGCCAGCCCGAGCGCGGTGTTGTACCAATCGGTGTTGACGGTGATGCCCGCGAACGCGGATCCATTGTTGTTGCCCGCCGAGGTGAATGCGTAGAGCACTTCCGACAGGCCGTGCGGACCGGTGTTGAGCATGCCGGCCCGTTGCCCGGGCAACGCCATGGCCAGTGCGGTGCCAGTGAGCACGATCAATGGCGTGACCAGGAAATAGGTTGCGGCGAGCTTGATCTCACGCGGGGTGATCTTCTTGCCCAGGTATTCGGGGGTGCGACCGACCATCAGCCCGGCGACGAAAACCGTTATGGCTGCCAGCACGAGCATGCCATAGAGGCCGGATCCGACTCCGCCAGGCGCGATTTCGCCGAGTTGCATGTTCAGCAGCAGGACCATTCCGCCGAGGCTGGTGTAGGAGTCGTGGAACGAGTTGACCGAACCTGTCGACGTCAAGGTCGTGGATGCGGCGAAGATCGCGGAGTTGGCAACGCCGAAGCGCTGTTCCACACCTTCCATCGCTGCGTTGACAGCGGTGGGCACCGTGCCGTGGTGTTGCAGCTGGGTCCACAGGATCGCCGCCCAGCTGATGGTCGCCAGGGACGCCTGAACCGCTACGATCGCCAGACCCTGCTTGGTGCTGCCGACCATCCGGCCGAACGTGCGCGGCAGGGAGAAGGCGATCACCAGCAGCAGGAAGATGATGATCCAGTTCGTCCACGTCGTCGGGTTCTCAAAAGGGTGCGCCGCGTTGACGTTGAAGAAGCCGCCGCCATTGGTGCCGAGGTTCTTGATGGCCTCCTGGCTGGCGACCGGGCCACCCGGAATCGTCTGCTGCGCACCGGCAACGGTGTCGACCACCTGGGAGTGCAGCGAGAAATTCTGGATGGCGCCTCCAGCGACGAGCGCGATCGCGGCGACGACCGAAATCGGGAGCAGGATACGCAGCGTGCCTCGCACCAGGTCGATCCAGAAGTTGCCCAGATCGCCGGTGCGGGTACGCACGAAACCGCGCATCACGGCCACGGCGACGGACATGCCGACGGCGGCGGAAACGAAGTTCTGCACCGCCAGTCCGGCCATCTGAACGAGGTGGCCGTAGGTCGACTCACCGGAGTACGCCTGCCAGTTGGTGTTGGTGACGAAGCTGACGGCGGTGTTCCACGCCAGCGCCGGCGTCACCTCCGTGGCCGGGTCGGACAGGTGCAGCGGCAGATAGTTCTGCAGGAGCTGGAACGCGAACAGGAACAGGATCGACATCGCCGAGAACGCCAGCACGCTGCGGGCGTACGCGCCCCAGGTCTGTTCGGCTTTCGGGTCGGCACCGATGATGCGGTAGATGCCCTTTTCGATGCGTGAGTCCTTGGTGGAGGAGTACACGCGGTACATGTAGTCGCCGAGCGGAACGTGCACGGCAGCAAGGGCGACGACGAGGGAGACCAGGAACAGGATTCCCGCGGTGGTGCTGCTCACTAGAACCTCTCGGGAAGGAAGAGGGTGACGAAAAGGAAGATGCCGATCGCGATCGCAAGGATCAGCCCGACGGTATTGGCGACGCTCATCGCTCCAGCACCTTCACTGCCCCGGCGAGCAGTGCGAACACCGCCACCGTCAACAGGACATAGAAGAAAACAGCCATCGGGTATCAGTGCTCCTGCGTTCGTTTACGCCCCCGCCGGTGGTGGCGGGATGCGCACGCCAACGTATGCCCGAAGCAGGGCGCCTGAGCTGGGCGTTAACGGTTTCTTGACGCCGGTCGCCGGAGTTTTTACGGACTCCATGCAGTGGGATGCGCGGCGTCAAAATCTGGGAGCGTTCCGTCAAGGATCTGTATGGATCGACCCCTGCTGCCAGCCGACGGGCGTACACCGAATTCATGACGATCGTGGACGTCCCAATAGCGCCGCACCGGCTGTCGACTTCGGTGCACGCGGTGCGGCGGATTCTGCCGATGGCCGGATGCGCGGTGCCCGCCGCGGCACTACGCAACCCTGGGGTGGCCGCATGGGTGCGCGCGCACGGCCTGGCGGTGGCGGCATGCGGTGACGAGGAATTGGACCTGGTTGAGTCGAGTGGCGTCCAACCGGTTCACGTGATCCTGCGGTGCGACCCGGTGACGCCCACGATCCGCCGCGCGGCCGCGCTCGGGGTGGTGCGCTTCGTGGTGTCGACCGAGCGGCACGTCGACGTCCTGTCGAGGTGGGAGGACCCTCCGAGACAGGTGCTTCTCGACGATCAGGGTCCCGCTGTCCTCGGAGAGCGACGGCTGGATGTCGTCGGAATGCATTGCGACGTCGATGATTCGCAGGGTGCAGTCGAATGGGGTGTTGCGGCGGAACGATTGTTGAGCCGGATGGCGCTGATGAAGACCTGCGGTTTGCAGCTGACGCGGATCAGCTTGGCGGGTGGGTCCGCCGGCAGGTGGTTGGCAGGTGGCGCAGAGGAGCTGAAGGCGATCGCATCCGCGGTGGACGACGCGTTGGACGCGGGGTGCGCACGGTGGCGTCTGCCGCGGCCAGCGGTGGTGCTGGCGCCGCTGGGGATGTAGGCGTCAGCGCTCGACGACGCCCGCCGCCTGCGCACTGGAGACCATCTCGCCCCAGGCGTGCAGGCCGGCCACGAAGACCACCAGCGCGGTGGCCAGCGCGATCGACGACACGACCCAGTGGGCGACAGGTGAGACGGTGGCCGGCGACGCCACGAGCATCATCGCCAGGCTTGCCGCCAACGCGAACACGGACGTTAGCCACGTTCGCTGCGTCTCGCCGCCGAGCACGTTGCGCGTTTTGGGAAACTCTACGGTTCCAGCCATGACTCTTACAGTGAGACCGCCTGCTAGGAGTGGCCTCACCGATAGCTGTGCAAATCCTTTGAAGTCGACGTGAGCTTGCTAAGCCGGCGGTAGTTCGTGGGTGACGGCACGGTAGCCGCGAGCGCCTGCGCGTTGGAGCGCGGCGCGAACGAGGCCCACGATGAGGCCCTGGATGGCGGCCGCCACGAACACGGTCTTGGCGCTCTGGGTGAGGTCTTTGGCGTCGGGTGGCTCCGGGTCGTTGTCGCCGATGCGCTTCCAGACCTGGCCGAAGATCGCACCGGCCAGCAGGCCACCTCCGACGCCGGTGGCCACCGACAGCGGCGTGTACAGGGATCGCGCGACCTTGCTCATCGTCACTCCAATGCGTATGCGGCGCAGTTCGGGTCCAGACCCGACTACCCCGGTAGGTGCCAGTCAAACGCGCTACACGGCGAGGCTGCTGGTGGGAGGATCGGTCGATGGACGCCGAGCATCCGCACCCGGTGGGTCGGCCCTATCACCGGCCCCATGATGATGAGAACTGGGACCTGGCCCAGCGCGACGAGACCGAAATTCAACGGCTGGACCGCAACTGGGCCAGCCTGCTGCAAGAGTTGCGGGTGGTGCAGACCGGGGTTCAGCTGTTGACGGGGTTCCTGCTGACCCTGCCGTTCCAGCAGCGTTTCGAAATCCTCGGTGACCACATGCAGGGTGTGTATCTGGCCACGGTGTGTGCGGCGGTGGCGTCGACCGCGCTACTGATCGCTCCCGTCGCGATGCACAGGTTCTTGTTCCGTCGGCACCGCCTCGACGTACTGGTCCGGGCGGCGCATCGGTGCGCCTATGCGGGTCTGCTCCTGCTGGCGATCGCGGTGGTCGGCATGACGATGATCATTTTCGACGCCGTCGCGGGCTTCTATTCGGCGCTGATCGCCGGTGGCTGCGCTTTGGTGCTGTTCGCCACGTTCTGGCTGGTGTGGCCGTTCTCGAAGCGCATAGCCGAGCGATAGCCGTTTTGGGCGTTTCACCACGGGTACGTGGTCGCCATGTCTGACGATGTGACACCCGATGCCGTGATTCCCTACCCCGGCGCGACGGGGGACATGGCTGAGCGCCCTCGCGACGAGATGGCCGATTACACGGGCACGGGATTGCTGGCAGGGAGGAAAGCTCTTGTCACCGGCGGTGATTCGGGCATCGGCAGGGCGGTCGTTGTGGCCTTCGCCAAAGAGGGGGCCGACGTGGCGATTGCCTACCTGGAGGAGAAGGACGGCGAGGTGCTCGCCCCCATCGGCGGCGAGACGCTACCCGGCTGACTCCCTGACGTATTTGAGGAACAGGTAACCGTCGGGGTTGACGAGCACGTGCCCCAGCCGCAGCGAGATCGGGGACGTCAGGCCCGCGGGCGTTCCTGACCCCACCGGCTGGTATCCGGCCAGGCGCGGCGCCAGGGTGACGCAAAGCTCGTCGACCAGGTCGGCGGTGACGAGTTCGTCGAGCAGAGTCGGCCCACCCTCGCAGAGCACCCGCGACATTCCCTGTTGGCGGAGCTGACTGACAGCGGCGCCGATATCGACGGTGTCTTCTCCGGCCGTCACTACCTCACAGCGTGTTTCGCGATTTTCGCGGGCACCCCGTTCGCTGGTGACGAGGATCGGGGCGGTTGGCGAGCCGAAGATGCTCTCGGGCAGCCGACCCGATTGGGACACGACGGCGATCGGCGGTGGCTGTTCACCGAGCCCCAACTCTCGTCTCTGCTCACGGTGTTCGGGCCGCAACCGCACCGGGCCGTAGTTCTCCGCCCGTGCGGTGCCCGCGCCGACCAACACCACGTCCGCGTAGGCGCGCAACGCGAGCAGCAGCTGGAAATCGGCCGGACACGACAGCGGTCCGGCACGGCCGGTGAATGCGGCGGCACCGTCGGCGCTGAAGATCATGTTGCCGCGCAGCCCTTCCGGCGCAGGCCGATACCCGTGGTCCTCGACGGGACTGCCCGTGGGCAGAGCAGTCAATTCAGTCATGCGTCGTGTCCGGGTTCGATGTCGCGGACATCGGAGAACGAGATCAGGTCGCCCAATTGTTCTGGGGCGCGGCCGCTGATGGGCTCGAGGAGGTGGCCCACGTGGTCTCCCAGGTCGAAGCGTTGTGCGACACGGCCGACGAACCATGCCGCAGCAGCGTCGAGTATCGGCATCCCTTCCGGGCCGATGCGCCAGCCACACTGTACGAACTTGTCGGTCGAGTCACCGGTGGTGCCACCGAACAACTTCGCCACGTCCAGTTCTGCCCTCGGCAGCAGGTGCACCGCGAGGTGGTCGGCCTTCCTCGCGACGGTGAACGTGTGATTCTTGCGGGACAGGCCCACCATGAACTTGGGCGGGTTGATGCTTGTCTGTGACGTGAATCCGACCAAGCAGCCGGCGAGGTGGCCCGCCGATGCCGTCGTGACGATGAACATCGGATAGTCGAGCAGCGACACCACGTTTTCGAATGCCGCACTGCCGTTCTCGACGGCGCCCGGTTCGTCGTGCATTCAAGGACCTCCTCGCGCGGACCAGCATTGCCCTTCGACACTGGCGTCAAACAGACGCCGGTGAGCGACGTTTGGCAGGGTCGTCACCGGGTAGTGACGGGCCATGAAGGCAGTGACTTGGCACGGTAGGCGCGACGTGCGCGTCGACACCGTCCCCGACCCCGAAATCAAAGAGCCCACCGACGCGATCATCGAGGTTACGTCCACCAACATCTGCGGATCGGATCTGCATCTCTATGAGGTGCTCGGCGCATTTATGAACGAGGGCGACGTGCTCGGGCACGAGCCGATGGGCATCGTGCGGGAGGTGGGCTCCGCGGTGACCAACCTCGCGGTGGGTGACCGGGTGGTCATCCCGTTCCAAATCTCGTGTGGGCACTGCTTCATGTGCGACCAGAAGCTGTTTACCCAGTGCGAGACAACGCAGGTACGGGACCAGGGGATGGGCGCGGCGCTGTTCGGCTATTCGGAGCTGTACGGCTCGATTCCCGGCGGCCAAGCCGAGTATCTGCGTGTCCCGCAGGCGCAGTTCACCCACATCAAAGTTCCTGAGGGACCGCCGGATTCGCGTTTCGTATACCTGTCCGACGTGCTGCCGACCGCATGGCAGGCCGTCGCCTATGCAGGCATTCCCGAAGGTGGCACCGTCACTGTCCTCGGACTGGGCCCCATCGGGGACATGGCCGCACGGATCGCCCAGCATCTGGGCTACCAGGTGTTCGCGGTCGACATGGTTCCTGAGCGGCTTGAGCGGGCGATCGCCCGCGGAATCCACACCATCGACGCCGGCAATGTCGACGGGTCCGTCGGCGACGAGGTGCGCAGGCTCACCCAGGGGCGCGGGAGCGACGCGGTGATCGACGCCGTCGGCATGGAGTCGCACGGCTCCCCGGTGGCCAAGGTCGCTCAGCGCGCCGCCGCCCTGCTTCCCGACGCCGTTGCGAAGCCGATGATGCAGAAGGCCGGGGTCGACCGGCTCGACGCGTTGTACTCGGCCATCGACTGTGTGCGGCGCGGCGGCACGCTGTCGCTGATCGGCGTCTACGGCGGGATGGCCGATCCGTTGCCGATGCTGACCCTGTTCGACAAGCAAATTCAGCTACGGATGGGACAGGCCAATGTGAAGAGGTGGGTCGACGACATCATGCCGCTACTCACCGATTCCGACCCCCTGGGCGTGGACACGTTCGCCACCCATGTGCTTCCCCTGGACGAGGCGCCGCACGCCTACGACATCTTCCAGAACAAGCAGGACGGTGCCGTCAAGGTCATATTGCAGCCCTGAGCAGGGGTAATAGTTTGGGCGACACGAGGATTGGGCACCCCGGCGGGGTAAGGTCACGGTCCTGAGAGGTCCCCGATTGTGCGGCTCACACGTAGCAAATTGAATTCGGCGGGCATTGTCAGGAAGCGCCGCGGCAAGGGGTTTGCCTACTACGGTCCCGACGGCGAACTCCTCGCCGACGACGACACCGCGCAACGCATCAAAGACCTGGTGATTCCGCCGGCGTGGAAGAACGTGTGGATCAGCCCGACGCCGAGCGGGCACATCCAAGCGGTCGGCACGGACGTCGCAGGTCGGCGCCAGTACCTCTATCACGAGCGGTGGCAGCAGGAACGGGCCGAAGAGAAGTTCGATCGTGTGCTGGAACTGTCGACCAGGCTTCCGGAGTGGCGCGCCCAGGTGTCCAAGGATCTGTCCGCCCGAGGACTGACCCGCGACCGCGTGCTGGCCCTCGCGCTTCAGCTGCTGGACCGGGGATATTTCCGTGCCGGCGGCGAACAGTCCGCCGAGGAGTTCGAGCACTACGGGCTGGCGACGCTGCTCTGTGAGCACGTGACGTTGCGTAAGGGAGTGGTGGCGTTCGAGTATCCCGCTAAGAGCGGTGTGCAGCGCAGCATCGAGATCGAGGATCCCGAGGTCGTGCGCGCCGTGAAGTCTTTGATGCGACGCAACGGCGGGTCCGAGCGGCTGCTGGTCTGCCGGGGTGGAGCCGACGGTGCCTGGGTGGACGTCCGCGCCGACGATCTCAACGCACGTTTCAAGGAGCTCGTGGGAGAGGAGTTCACCGTCAAGGATCTCCGCACCTGGCACGGCACGGTGCTGGCGGCAGCGGCGTTTGCGAGCGCGAAGGAGCCCACCTCGCCGACCAGGATCAAGAAGGAGACTTCGGCGGTGATGAAAGAGGTCTCCGGGGAGCTCGGAAACACCCCCGCGGTGGCCCGAGCGTCGTATGTCGACCCTCGTGTGGTCGACGGATACGCCAAGGGAATGACCATTTCGTCTGCGGTGAAGCGAGCCGAGAAAGCGGCCGATCCGAACGAGTCGCAGGCCGTGCTGGAGAAGGCCACGCGCACGTTGATGTCAGCAGTCACGTAATTCCCCAGGTATGAGGGGTTGTCCGTCACGTAATTCCTCACCCGCCGTCACGTAATTCCC
>NZ_LQPC01000074.1 GCF_002101705.1 Mycolicibacterium iranicum
TGTACTGACCTGAGAGGTTAGGTACGCGGCTGGCTGGTGGTTGACCGCCGAGTGCGGTGTGGCCGCGGTGGTGATTGTAGTTGTGCAGCCAGCGCGGATATTCGGCGCAGCGTTCGGCGTCGCTGGTGTAGAGACGGGCGTAGGCCCACTCGTCGGCCAGGGTGCGGTGGAAGCGTTCCACCTTGCCGTTGGTCTGCGGCCGGTAGGGCCGAGTGCGGCGATGTTCGATTTCGTCGCCCAGCGCGTTGCGGAATGCATGTGACCGGTAGCAGGACCCGTTGTCGGTCAACACCTTCCGAACAATGATGCCCTGCTCGATGAACCAAGCGTTGGCCCGATCCCAGAACTCGGCGGCGGTCTCCTTGCGCTCGTCGACCAGCATCTCGGAGTAGGCCAACCGGGAGTGCGCGTCCAGGGCGGTGTGCAGGAAGTGATAACCGCGCACCGGCTTTCGGTTCTTCGTCATTCCGCTGCTCTTGTCGGCGAAAGCGTTGCGCTTTCCGGCCGAACGGCCGAGCATGCGCCAGCCGCCTCCGGCGGGGATCTTGCCCAACTTCTTGACATCGACGTGCACCAGATCACCGCATGCGGTCGATTCCATGCGGCGCACGACGCGGCCGGTGGCTCGGTCGAGCCATCGCAGCTTGGCGATGCGGTAGCGGCGCAACACGTTGGAGACGGTGGAGACGTTCATCCCCAGCAGGTAGGCGATCCGGGCCGGCCCCCACCGTCGAGTGACGCGTACGCCGATGATGCGCCGCTCAAGGCGTGTAGGCGTGCGGTTGGGGCTGTGGTGCGGTCGTGAGCTGCGGTCGGCCATCCCGGCCTCGCCCAGCTCCAGGTAGCGGTCCACCCATCGACAGACGGTGGTGACCGACACCTGGAAGCGTTCGGCCGCGCGCCGACGCGACCACCCGTCATCGACAACGCATCGAGCCAGCCTCAGGCGACCGGTTTCAGACAAAGGGGCATTACGGTGAACCACGAAGACCTCCGAGATCGGTGAGCGTTCCTAGACAGCTCGCACTCCACTCGGAGGTCTTCGTCTTGTCACCTCACCACGCCGTCACCAACGTCCGTGGTCAGTACA
>NZ_LQPC01000075.1 GCF_002101705.1 Mycolicibacterium iranicum
CAGGACCCGCCGCAACCAACAACCCCACACCAAGGACGAACACACCCGCCCCCGTCCGCGACACCAAACGATCCGAATCCATCACAACCCCTACTTCCCGCTCGTGCGATCGATGCTCGCGGCTAGTCCGAAGTTCCCTGTGCCGGAACACTTTGGCGAGAACCATTCGTGTCCGGCTGGTTCGCCGGATTATCGGGGGCGTTGGTTCGGCCCTGCCAGCCGTCAGCCCCGTCTTCGCCGGAGTCACCGCCTCCACCGGCTTTTCCGCCTTGTCCGCCGCTGCCCGCGGTGAAAGAGCCCCGACCACCGGAAGTTCCATTGCTCTGCACGGGCGGTATCGATGCGTTGCCGCCCTTACCTCCGGCGCCGCCGTCACCCTGTCGGGAGCCACCGTCACCGCCAGTCCCGCCCTTGCCCCCGTAAGCGTTCGACGTCGCCGCGGAGTCACCGTCCTCGTCGCCGAGCACGGTGCCATCACCGCCTTCGCCGCCCGCGCCGCCGGATCCGCGCTGCGCCACGTCGCCACCATCACCACCTGCACCACCGGCAGCGGCGCCGTTGACAGCGCGGCCCCACCCGCCGTCGCCGCCGTTTCCGCCGTCGCCGACCCGTGTGCCACCGCCGTTGCCGCCGTTTCCGCCTTGGGCGTTGGCTTCACCGGCAGGAACAGCGCTGCCTCCAGCGCCACCGTCGCCGCCGTTTCCTCGCTCGGTAGAGCCACCGTCACCGCCATTGCCGGCCGTCGCCTGCCCGTCTTTGAAGAACGCCGCGGCGTCACCGCCCGATCCGCCCGCGCCGGCGTCACCGGAGACGGAGCCACCGCCCTTACCGCCGAATCCGCCGTTGGCATTACCGATCTGCGATTCGGCGTTGCCGCCGTCGCCGCCCACGCCGCCGCTTCCACGGGAACCCCGCCCGCCCGACGCGCCGCCCGTGCCCCCGGCACCTGCCGCAGCGTTGCCGTTCGCCGAAAAAGCGTCACCGCCCCAGCCACCCGCGCCGCCGTCACCGCCGAGCCGGCCGCCCTGTCCCCCGATGCCGCCATGGCCGCCGTAGGCGTCGTTGCCACCGGTGAAAGGTGAGTCGAGTGTGTTCTCATCGCGGCCGCCGTCGCCTCCGTTGCCTCCGCGACCGAACAGGCTGCCGCCCTGACCTCCGTTGCCGCCGTTGCCGGCCCAGTTCAGACGCGCTCCTGTAGACGCGTCATATTGCGCGTTGACGCCCGCGCCGCCGGCGCCACCGTTGCCGATGAGGCCGGCGTCGCCGCCGTCCCAGCCGTAGAGCCCGTCGCCGCCGTTACCCCAGAGCAGTCCACCGTCGCCGCCGCGGCACGCCTCTGCTACACAGTCCTGCGCCGCGTCCAGGCCGTTGCCTATGAGCCAGCCGCCGTTGCCGATGATTGGCCGGAACATCGTCGCGTTCGCCGCAGCCAGCGCCGGCGGCGTGGGGGCGCCGTTGAAGCCGAGATTCAGACCGCACCCGTCTGCGGCAGAGCTCGCACCGGAGCAGTCGGGCAGCGCCGATCCCGTCGAGGCCAGCTGGATGTCGATTGTCGTCGGAGTGGGCGCAACTGTGGCTGTCGCCCACGCGAGTCCAACGCCTACCGCTGCCGTTCCCAGCACTCCGGCCGCGATCTGGCGGCGTGCCGAAAACGTCACTGCAGCATGGTGTTTCGCCACCTTGCAATCCCCTCCGGTCGATGGCCGATTCCATCCCCAACGGCCTCTATCGCTGCTCCTCGATGACAGGAGCCAGCTAAACGTAAATTGCATTTCAGCAACTTGTCAAGGAAACAATTTACGCGTTCAAAATTTCCTATGGGTGCCGTCTTGCAGCATGGGTTCCGCAGTGATCGCCCCCGTGCACGCGCCGCCCTCAGGTCGTCGGCAGCAAGCGCATGAGCCAATGAATAGCGCTGTCAATAGTCACTTTTCATACGCATGTTCCAGGATGCAACCAGGCAATCGACTACCTGACAGTGAACCGACATCCCTATTCCGACAATAAATAACCGGCCATCAGGTACCCGGAATGTCCGGCTTCATTTCTGCCGCAGATCTGGTTCAGCAATGAATCTGAAGCAATCCGGCGAACTAGTTTCGTGCAGGCAATCACCAATATCAGCGCATGCCGAAGCACACCCAGAGGGCATCAGGCGTTCCGTCGCCACAATTGCGGCTTCGATCGCACCCTGAGCCGGTGGAGGTGGTAGCACACCAGCACTCGGCAGCACTATCAGCGGCATGATCGTCGACGCTCAAGAATCGGCGCACCGGCCGATCGAATCCCCGAACCCCCTTCATCCATGGCGGCGGACTTGACGAGGATCCTATATCTGCCTGCTCGTCAATAGCAAAGCTTTGCTAAAGAAAACTTCTCCTGTTTTCGCTCGTGAGAGTAAGCAGGTAGCGACTCGCGCAAGGACTTCCGCGAAGACGTGCGCACCCGCGCCAAGCGGTAGTGCCGTACCTCTGTCTTCTCCTGCTCGTGCGCCGATCCTGCCTGCTCCACCGAGGCAGCTGCGTCGCCGTCGAGGTTGGTCGCGTCTCCAGTCCTGCCGCTGTTGCCGCCGTCGCCCGGGCCTGGCACAGACAACGATGAACGGCGGTCGACCTGGGCTGCCGAACTCTTTGCGCAGTGCTGGTCGCTAGTGGCACACTCGCTACGTGCTCACTGCGCAACCCGGCATTCTGCTCTTCGCCCGAGGGGCTCATCGCCGATTTTTCTACGGGTACCGGCCAGCGGTGCCCGTGGTATAGCTGCTTCCTTCAGCCCCGCGGTCCGCTTCCGGATCCGGGGCTCGTCTCTTGTGTGAGGCCCGAAATCCGGAAAGGCCCTCCACACAACGAGAATCCGGAGAACCAACACATGACGACACCTACCGAAACCACGACGCACACAGAAACCACGGGATCAACGACGGTGCCTGATATCGACGAACTCCGTCAGGAGATCGACCGGCTCGACGCCGCGATCCTCGAAGCCATCCAGCGCCGCACCGAGGTGTCGCGGATGATCGGCAAGGCCCGGATGGCCTCCGGCGGCACCCGCCTGGTGCACAGTCGCGAGATGAAGGTGATCGAGCGCTACAGCGTGCTGGGTGAAGAGGGTAAGAACCTCGCGATGCTGCTGCTGCGCCTCGGGCGGGGCCGGCTCGGACACTGAGTTCGGCGCCGCGCTCTACTCGGCTTTGAGTCCCTCGACCAACCAGGGCGTCATCCATTCGACCGCCTCCGGTGTCGGGTGCACGCCGTCGCTGCGGACCCTGATGCCGTCGACCCTGGTCTGGTAGTAGCCGTTGGGGCTGAGTTTCTTGTTCAGGTCGAGCACCATCGCGTTCGAACGCTCGTCGACGACGCTGCGCAACAAGGCGTTCCAGCGCTCGACCCGTTTCGGCTGATCCTCCGGGTAGAGACTGCCGTCCGGCTTCTCCGCGCGGCGGTTGTACGGCTCAGTCGTGACCACGATCCGGGCCCCCGTCGAGCCTAGGATGTCGAGGGCTCGGTTGAGCTCACCGCGCAGGTACGCGTCGTAACCCGGCTCCCCGATGTGCGTCCACTGCCCTTCGCTCATCCGGTCCACGACCTCCCAGCGACCGACGGTCAGCAGCACAACGTCGGGCTTCTCGTGGCCGATGCGCTGCGCCCACCGCGCCGGCCATGCATCGCATTCGGGCTTCTGCTGCAATTCCTGACCCACGTATTCGTAGGGGCCGCCGCGGGCGATGCCGCATCCGATCGTTGTGAAGTCCACGAAGTCGAGTCCGGGGGTCTCAGGCAGGTAGCGCATGATTGTCCACGCGATCGAGTCGCCGAACACCGCGACGCGCAGATCGCCGGGGGCGCGGGGACGCGGCGCCTGCGTGACCTCGATCGGGACCTCCGGCCCGACCAGGGCCGCCGTGTCGACCAGAGGACCGGGCTTGGGCACCTCGGGGAGCACCTTGACCGGCAACACCGTCATCGTCACGACCGCGGCGGTGGCAGCCGTCGCTCCTGCGAGCGGGAGCATCGGCACGAAGGCGGGCCGCCACTCGCGGATCGGCTGCTCGATGAGCCACCAGGACACCGCCGCCACCGCGACGGTTGCCGCGCACCGCAGCGCGAACAACTGCCAGCCCTCGGTTCCGGTGCGCTCACCGTTGAGTACCAAAAAGATCGGCCAGTGCCACAGGTAGACGCCGTAGGAGATCGCGCCGAGCCCGACGAGCGGTCCGACGGAGAGCAGACGCGCGATCGGACCGTCCTGTGCGAGCGCCACCGGGGCGATGACGAGGATCGCCGCGAGTGCGACCACGATCAGCAGACCGCTGCGGAACTCCTCGGCGCTGCCGGTGGCGATGCGTGCCGCCATGAACAGCACGACGAGACCGACCACGGGAAGCGCCCAGGCGACCCATCGCGTCCACCGCGAACGGAACATCGCCAGGCCCGCGGTCAGACCGCGCCAGTCGCGGACCACGAGGGCTGCGGCAGCCGCGCCGACCAGCAGGGCCTGCACGCGGGTGTCGGTGCCGAAGTAGACGCGGTTGAGGTTGTCGGCGGAGCTCAGGAAGAACGTCGCTGTCGCTGATGCGGCGACGCCCGCGGTGGCCAGGCAGAACACCGCGGTGCGCACGGCGCGCCGCGACAGCGTCGCCCCGCGCCGGTAGGCGATCGCTCCCAGCCCCGCAATGACGGCCGCGATCAATACCGGCCATAGGACGTAGTACTGCTCCTCAACAGCCAGCGACCAGGTGTGCTGCAGAGGTGACGGCGGCGCACCCTGGGCGAAGTAGTCGGTTTGGTTGGCCACGAACATCCAGTTGGACATCCAGAAGAAGGCGGCGACGGCGTCGTCACGCAACGTCGCGGTGGATTCTTCGGAGAACAGTTCGCTCAATGCCACCACGGCCAGCACCATCACGATCAGCGCAGGGAGCAGTCGTCGCGCGCGGCGAATCCAGAAAGCCTTCAAACCGATCCGGCCGGTGCGCCCGATCTCGTCGAGCAGTAGTGAGGTGATGAGAAAGCCGCTGAGTACGAAGAAGACGTCGACGCCAAGAAAGCCGCCCGACAGGCCGGGGATGCCGCCATGGTCGGCCAGCACCAGCGCGACGGCGAGGGCCCTGACCCCGTCGAGTGCCGGGATCGACTGTCCTGGACCGACATATCGGCGCGGGCCTACCCGAGTTGGCGCCGCACTCACGGCAGTCACAGTCGAGCGCCCTCCCTACCTGTCCGAGCAAGGAAGTCTATGGTCGGGCAGTCCGCCGATCGGGAAGGCGCGCGCGGGTCTCGTTGGCGGACTGGGGGGGCACCTCAGCGAGCAGACGCAAACTTCGGCGTGTCACCGTAGACACGCCGGAGTTTGTGTCTGCTCGGCGGGCGGGGCCGCCGTCGGCGAGTCGACTACTTCGTCAGCGCGATGTACTTCGTGTCGAGGTACTCCTCGATCCCCTCGGTCCCGCCCTCGCGGCCGAATCCGGACTCCTTGATTCCGCCGAACGGGGCTGCGGCATCGGAGATCACGCCGCGGTTGACGCCGACCATGCCGGACTCGACGCCCTCGGCGACCCGCAGCGCGCGGTCAAGGGACTTCGTGTAGATGTACGCCGCCAGGCCGTACTCGGTGTCGTTGGCCGCGGCGATGCCTTCCTCCTCGGTGTCGAAGCCGGCAATCGGCGCGACGGGGCCGAACACCTCTTCTTTGAGGATGCGTGCGTCAGCGGGGACGTCGGTGAGCACCGTGGCCGGGTAGAAGTTCCCGGGCCCGCCCGGGGCGACTCCGCCGATGGCGACGGTCGCACCGCGCGAGACCGCGTCCGACACCAACTCCGTCACCGTGGCGACCTGCTTGGCGTTGATGAGCGGGCCGAGCGTCGACTTCTCGTCGAGGCCCTTGCCGAGGGTGAACTCGCTCATTCGCTTCACGAACTTCTCGGTGAACTCCTCGCGCACCGCGTTGGCGACGTGGAAGCGATTGGCCGCGGTGCACGCCTCGCCGCCGTTGCGCATCTTCGCCAGGATCGCTCCGTCGACGGCGGCGTCCACGTCGGCGTCGTCGAACACCACGAACGGAGCGTTTCCGCCGAGCTCCATCGACGTCCGCAGCAGCTTGTCCGCGGACTGCTTCACCAGCGCCTTGCCGACGCCCGTGGATCCGGTGAACGTCAGCTTCCGCAGTCGGCCGTCGTTGATCAGCGCCTCGGTGACGCCGCCCGGGTTGCTGGTCGGCAACACCGACAGCACACCCTTGGGCAGGCCCGCCTCGTCCATCAGCTTGGCCAGCAGCAGCATCGTCAGCGGCGTCTCCTGCGCCGGCTTGACGATCATCGTGCAACCGGCGGCAAAGGCCGGTCCCATCTTTCGAGTCCCCATCGCCAGCGGGAAGTTCCACGGTGTGATGGCATAGCACGGACCGACAGCCTGCTTGGCGACGAGAATGCGCCCGGTGCCCGCAGGGCTCGGCGTGAAACGGCCGTCGATGCGGACCGCCTCTTCGGCGAACCAGCGGAAGAACTCGGCGCCGTAGGTGACCTCGCCCTTGCTCTCGGCGACCACCTTCCCCATCTCGAGCGTCATGAGCGCGGCGATGTCGTCGGCGCGCGCGGTGATCATCTCGAAAACCGAGCGCAGGATCTCGCCCCGCTTGCGAGGCGCAGTGCCCGCCCACTCGGCCTGGACGGCGCAGGCCGCATCGAGCGCCGCGCGGGCGTCGTCGGGGGTCGCGTCGGCGACCTGGGTCAGCACCTCGTCGTCGCTGGGATCGAGCACGTCGAACGTCGACGCGCCTGTCCGCTCCTCACCGCCGATCCACAGGCCGGTCGGGACGGACTTCAACAGTGCGGTGCTATCCATACCCCACGTCTTACACCTTCGGTCAAGTGGCCGCACTAGGGTTCTTGTCATGGGTTCCGACATCACGGCCACACCTGCCTGGGAAGCTCTGTCCCGCCACCACGACGACGTCGCTGCGACCGATCTACGATCACTTTTCGCCGAGGATCCGGCCCGCGGAACCGAGTTGGCGCTGACGGTCGGCGACCTCTACATCGACTACAGCAAGCACCGCGTGACCCGCGAGACGCTGACACTGCTGCTCGATCTGGCGCGCGCCGCCGGGCTTGAGGTCAAGCGCGACGCGATGTTCTCGGGCGAGCACATCAACACCTCCGAGGATCGCGCAGTGCTCCATACGGCGCTGCGGCTGCCGCGCGATGTGGAGCTGACGGTCGACGGTCAGGACATCGTCGCCGACGTGCACGAGGTCCTCGACCGGATGGGCGACTTCACCGACCGGCTGCGCAGTGGTGACTGGCGCGGCGCGACAGGCGAGCGCATCACGACCGTGGTGAACATCGGCATCGGCGGCTCGGACCTCGGGCCTGTCATGGTGGATCAGGCGCTGCGCCACTACGCCGACGCCGGTATCTCGGCGCGCTTCGTCTCCAACGTCGACCCTGCCGATCTGGTCGCCAAGCTGGCCGGACTCGACCCGGCCACAACGCTTTTCATCGTCGCCTCGAAGACGTTCTCGACGCTGGAGACGCTGACCAACGCGACGGCTGCTCGGCGCTGGCTCACCGAGGCGCTCGGCGATGCGGCGGTGTCGAAGCACTTCGTGGCAGTGTCGACGAACGCAAAGCTGGTCGACGAGTTCGGCATCAACACCGACAACATGTTCGGCTTCTGGGATTGGGTCGGCGGCCGCTACTCGGTGGACTCGGCGATCGGGCTGTCGGTGATGGCGGTGATCGGCAAGGAGCGCTTCGCGGAGTTCCTCGCTGGATTCCACCTCGTCGACGAGCACTTCCGCGCCGCACCGCTGGAGGCCAACGCACCGGTGCTGCTCGGCCTGATCGGGCTTTGGTACAACAACTTCTTCGGCGCGGAAACCCGTGCGGTGCTTCCGTATTCGAATGACCTGGCGCGGTTTGCGGCCTACCTGCAGCAGCTGACGATGGAGTCCAACGGTAAGTCCGTGCAGGCCGACGGCTCACCGGTGACGACCAGTACGGGCGAAATCTTCTGGGGCGAACCGGGCACCAACGGCCAGCACGCCTTTTATCAGCTGCTACACCAGGGCACCCGGCTGATCCCCGCCGACTTCATCGGGTTCAGCGAGCCGACCGATGACCTGCCGACCGCCGATGGCACCGGAAGCATGCACGACCTGTTGATGAGCAACTTCTTCGCCCAGACGCAGGTGCTCGCGTTCGGTAAGACTGCCGACGAGATCGCCGCTGAAGGCACTCCGTCGAATGTGGTGCCGCACAAGGTGATGCCGGGCAACCGGCCCAGCACGTCGATCCTCGCGACCAAGCTGACGCCGTCCGTGGTGGGCCAGCTGATCGCGCTCTACGAGCACCAGGTGTTCGTCGAGGGCGTCATCTGGGGTATCGACTCGTTCGACCAGTGGGGTGTGGAGCTGGGCAAGACGCAGGCCAAGGCTCTGCTGCCGGTGATCACGTCCGACGAATCGCCTGCCGCGCAGTCGGATTCGTCGACGGACGCGCTCGTCCGGCGATACCGGGCGGAGCGAGGCCGATCAGCGTGATTTCGGCGTGCTGGGTTGCGCCGAGCGCGACTGCGCACGCCGAAATCGCTAGAGAGCCTCGGGGTCGGGACGCGTCCAGCCCAGGATCATCGCCGGTGAGCATCCGCCGATCAGCAGCACGCTCAATGCCATCAGGCCGCCGGCGTAGGCCATGTCGGTGTCGGTTCCACCGGTGAATGCGGCACCGAAGATCAGGTAGAAGATCGGCACCATCATGAGGTATTGCGTGAGGGTCAGCCCGATGGATCTGGCGCTGTTGCGTTGCGCCAGTTCGTATTCGTCGAGTGTGGCGTCCGGCGCGTCACCCTGGCGCCCGGACACGATCTGCAAGGTCACCCAGAGCGGGAAGAACACCAGGCATGCGGGCAGCCACAGCAGCGGTGCCCACTGGATGCCGAACGCGCACAACAGGCTTACGCCGAACATGAACGCAAACGTCGCGGCCAACCCCGTGACGAGCATGCGGCGTCTGCGCTGAGTCCGCCACCCGGGGAGCGAATTCGCATATTTCGATTCATTTTTCAGGAACTGCTTGGTGCGGTAGTTCTGGTAGCGGTCGATCAAGGTGGCTTCACGCATTCGTCTTTCCTCCTTGTTCTCGGCGGTACAGCGCGGTTGACAGTGGCGCGAACGGTTCGCGGGAGAAGACGGCCTCGACGGGTAGGTCGAACACCTCACAGATGCGGAACGCCAGATCGAGGCTGGGGTAGTGATCGCCACGTTCGAGCGCTCCGACGGTCTGCGGGTTGACGTCGATGAGCTCTGCCAGCTGCGCCCGCGACAGCCGCCGCTCCGCGCGCAGCACACCGATGCGGTTGTGGATGGGGAACGTTTCCCCGCGGCGCACTGGACTCACCTAATCGATTGTTAGGAAAACCCAACAGCCTGTCAAGGAGTTCGCCTCGGCAGAACAGTTGCGTAACGCTACGGCGGCTTTCGACCCTGTTTTCCGCCACTGCGTTACGCAAGTCACGCAGACCGCGTCGGCTCAGGCGAAGAACTTGGTGAAACGCGGCGGCACCAGCTTCATGACCTCGACCAGCGGCCACCACGGCCAGCCGGGAACCACCGCTCGGCCCTTCTCCTTCTCAATGGCATCGACCATGGCCTTGACGCCGGTCTCGTTGTCGACCATGAGCATCGTCGAGTTGGACTTCGCCGTCATCTCGGACTCGATGTAGCCGGGCTCGAGCACGGTGATCTTGATGGGTCCGGACGGGTATTCGGCGCGCAGCGACTCGCCGAGTGATGTCACGCCGGCCTTGCTCGCGGAATAGGCGGCCTTGAATCCCGGCACACCGACGTTGCCCAGCACCGACGACACCAACACCAGGTGGCCGGCGCCCGCAGCCTTGAACATCTCCAGCGCCGTTTCGATCTGCACCAGTGCTGCAACGAGATTGGTCTCGATGGTCGCCTTGTTGGCCCACAGCTTGCCGCCGCCGAGCGGATAGCCCTTGCCGATACCGGCATTGACGATGACGCAATCGATCCCACCGAGTTCGTCGCTGAGCTCGTTGAACACCTTCGGCACCTGCTCGTGGTCGTTGACGTCGAGGGCGGCGACGGCGACCTTGACGTTCGGGTAGCGCGCGGCGAGCTCGGCCTTCAGCTCGTCGAGGTTGTCGAGCCTGCGTGCGCACAGGGCGAGGTCTCGCCCCTTGGCCGCGAACTGGCGGGCCATCCCCGCGCCGAGACCGGAGCTTGCGCCGGTGATCAGGATCTTCTGCCGAGTCATGGGCGAAGGATAACCGAGTTAGACAAGTCCTAGAAACTCGGCGAAACTGCATTCCGTGCGCTGGAAACGCCTCGGCGGCCGCATGGAATGCAGTTTCGGCACTATTTGAGCAGGCGCGACATCCGCCGGTCGGCGAGCACCTTGCCGCCGGTCTGGCATGTCGCGCAGTACTGGAACGACTTGTCGGCGAACGACACCTCCCGCACGGTGTCCCCGCACACCGGACAGGGCAGCCCGGTGCGGGCGTGCACGCGCAGCCCCGACCGCTTCTCCCCCTTCAGGGTCGCGGCCTGCTGGCCGACCGAGCGCGTCACCGCATCGGTGAGCACGGTGATCATCGCGTCGTGCAGCGCCGCGAGCTGAGCGGCGGTCAGTTTGTTGGCGGTCGCGAACGGAGAGAGCTTGGCGACGTGCAGGATCTCGTCGCTGTAGGCGTTGCCGATGCCGGCGATCACCTTCTGGTCGGTGATCACGGTCTTGATGCGCCCGCCCTCGGTCTTCAGCACATCGGCCAATGCGTCGACGCTCAACGACAGGGCGTCGGGCCCCAGCGACGCGATCTGCGGAACGGCCATCGGGTCGGTGACGAGCCACACCGCCAGCCGCTTCTGGGTGCCGGCCTCGGTGAGGTCGAAACCGGGCGCCTCACCCGGCGTACCCAGATGCACGCGCAGAGCGATCGGACCCTTGCCCGGCTTCAACGGCGCGGCCGCCAGCTTGTCCGACCAGCGCAACCACCCTGCCCGCGACAAATGGGTGATCAGGTGCAGATCGCCGGCCTGCAATCCGAGGTACTTGCCCCACCGGTTGGCGCCGGTGACCTCTTGTCCGGCCAGGGCCGCCACCTGCGGGTCGAACGTTTTGAGGACAGACAGCGCCGAGACGTCGACCCGGCCGACAGTCAGTCCGACGGCGTGGCGACGCAGATGATCGGCGAGCGCTTCGACCTCGGGAAGTTCAGGCATATCACTCAGTCTGCCTGCACGACGAGCGAGAGCAGCCAGCTCACAACCGACAACACGATGGCCGCCCAGATCGCGGTCCACCAGAAGTCGTCGATGAAGAGACCCCAATGGGTGGTGTGCTCGGTGATCCAGGAAGTGATCCACAACATGAAGGCATTGATGACGATGTGAAAAAGCCCCAGCGTGAGGATGTAGAGCGGTATCGAGATGATCTGCACGATCGGCTTGATGACCGCGTTGACCAGCCCGAAGATGACGGCGACGACGAAGATGATGCCGATCCGCGCCGCCGTCGAGTCACCGCCGACGAACTCGATACCGGGCACCAGCAGCGTGACCACCCAGAGCGCGAGCCCGGTCAGGCCGGCGCGCAGCAGAAACGATCCCATGCCGCTCATGATCCCCCTCGAAGGTCACAGGAATGCAATACCGCAAGTATCCGGTACCAGAGGTATTGACATCTTTCGATGGCGCTCCTTAACGTCGAGGGACACCCCGGTCGGCGGAAGGACCACCATGACGGCTCCTGCACAGTCACAACCGGCGGCACGTCAGGATTTCGCCGAACGCCTCCTCAAAGGGTCGGTCAAAAAGTCCTACGCGCCCGTCGTCGACATCGACTGGGACGCCCCGTTGGACCCGGACAAGTTCTTCCTGCCGCCGAAGACCGTGTCGCTCTACGGCACGCCGCTGTGGGAATCGATGACGCGCGAGCAGCAGATCGAGCTGTCCCGGCAGGAGCTTGCCAACACGCTTTCAGCGGGGATCTGGTTCGAGAACATCCTCAACCAGGCACTGCTGCGCAAGATGATGCATCAGGACCCCACCGCGCGTGCCACGCACTACGAGCTCACCGAGCTCGGCGACGAGACCCGGCACATGGTGATGTTCGGCAAGGCAATAGACCGGATCGGCGCAAAACCGGTGCGGCCGAAGCGTTACCAGCGAGTCATCATCAACGCCCTGCCGTTCGCGTTCCAAGGCTCGATGCTGTGGGTGGCGGCGCTGGTCGGCGAGGAGATCTTTGATTCTCTTCAGCGCCAGATGATGGACGACCCGGAGTTGCAGCCGATGGTGCAGCGACTGATGCGCATCCACGTCACCGAAGAGGCGCGGCACATCCAGTTCGCCCGCGACGGCCTGCGCAAGCGGGCGCCCCACATGCGGCGCCTTCCGAAGTTCGTGGTGGCCAACATCAACGGGGTGGGCGGGTTGTTCTTCCGGCACCTGTTCACCAATCGCGTCCAGTACTCGCGGGTTGGCCTCGATGCCGACGCGGCCCGCCGGATGGCGCGCGCCAGCGCCCACCGGCGCGAGGTTCAGGTGAGCGGGTTCGCCCCGCTGGCGGCCTTCCTCGACGAGGTCGGCCTGCTCGGGCCGATCGCGCGGCGCCTGTGGAAGCGCGGCGGGTTTCTGTGACCGCTCCGGTCGAACCTGTCGTCTACCTGGACGCCGACGCGACGCGGGATGCGGAGTTCGACGAGGCCACCCATACGTGGACGGCGGGCGGCCGCAGCGCGCGGGTCGTCGTCGCCACCGACGGGACGCTGCCTTCGGCGCTGACGTGCCGGATGGAACATCTGCGGCCCTATCTCGGTGTCGCCGTGCACGGCGTACCGAACTGGTTCCTCGTGACGGGACCCGACGCGGCGGCTCAGAAGGGCTACATCGCCAAGTGCCTGGATTACCTGGAACGCAGCGACGCCACCCGCATCGAGGTGCGGGCCGGCACCCAGCGCACATATGACGGCCGTTCGCGCGGGAGGAACCGCCGCGGCGGCCATTACTGGCGCAAGGTCGGCAGGCGCATTCCGTCGTCCTTCGAGGTGCGTTTCCTGGGCTTTGAGGACGGCCCCGAGGACAGCGTCTTCGACGGAGCGGCGACAGTCGCGATGGGCGATCGCGTGCTCGACGCGAAGGTGCGCCTGACGGGCAGGATTGATCCGATCGACGGTCATTACCATTGGCAGGGAACCGTTTTCGCTGCTGACGTCGACGTGCGGCTGCCCCTGGAGGTGACGGTCACCATCGGCGACCGCTCCGCGCGCGGACGCTTGACCGAACGTACCCCGTGGTCGACGTTCTCGGTGGTCGGCCTCGGCGCGCCGCCGTTCGCGCTGGAAGCCGTCGAGGTGGACGTCCCGCTTCTGTAAGACCAATCGGTCACGGGCATATTAGAACGTGTTCTAGTATGCGGTCACCGACGAGCAGGAGACGACGTGCGATTCACCTACGCCGAAGCCATGACCGATCCCAAGTACTACATCCCGTTGGCCAAAGCCGCCGACGAGGCAGGGTACCACGGGATGACGATCGCCGACAGCGTCGCTTATCCGGAGGTTTCGGACTCGAAGTATCCGTACACCGAGGACGGCAACCGCGAGTTTCTGGACGGCAAGTCGTTCATCGAGACGTTCGCGCTGATCGGCGCCCTGTCCGCGGTGACGACCAGGCTTCACTTCAACATCTTCGTGCTCAAGCTGCCGATCCGTCCGCCCGCGCTGGTGGCCAAGCAGGCGGGTTCGCTGGCCGCCTTGTTCGACAACCGCATCAATCTCGGTGTCGGCACCAGTCCATGGCCGGAGGACTACGACATCATGGGTGTGCCGTTCGCCAAGCGCGGGAAGCGAATGGATGAGTGCATCGACATCGTCCGAGGCCTCACCTCGGGCGAATACTTCGAGTACCACGGCGAGTTCTACGACTTCCCGACGTTCAAGATGACGCCCGCGCCGACGAAGCCGATCCCGATCCTGATCGGCGGTCACGCGGACGCGGCGCTGCGCCGCGCGGCCCGCAACGACGGCTGGATGCACGGCGGCGGCGATCCCGAGGAACTCGACCCGCTGCTCAAGAAGCTGCAGCATTACCGGGAAACCGAGGAGCGCATCGGCCTGGCCGACGAATTCCAGATCCATGTCATCTCGATCGACGGGTTCACCCTCGACGGCGTCAAGCGGCTGGAGGACAAGGGCGTCACCGACGTCATCGTCGGCTTCCGGATCCCCTACATCACGGGCCAGGACACCGAACCCCTCGACGACAAGATCCGCAACCTGGAGTGGTTCGCCGAGAACGTCATCGCGAAGGTGTGACAGCCGCCGGCCTCGCAGCGGCAAACTGCGAGCATCTCGAATGCGCCTCCAGGAGAGCGCTATTGGAGTCATCGCCGCGATGGGCCCTCGATGACGTGGTGCATGGTGGCCGCCGCGCCCGCGGTCAATCCCGGAGCCGGGGACGACCCGCGAACGTTACGGCGCAGACGCCGCCGAAACCGTCGACGACGACGGGTTTATAGCCATTTGTCATAGACATGTAATAACCGCCGCGGGCCCTCTGGCAGCGGAGATCGCGACCCGTTCCCGCAAGCAACAGAGCGGCGCTGACACCTGCCACACTGGACCGAATTCCCTTCTGGCGCTTAATTATTGACGCACTCCCAATACGAAGGAGATGGCGGCAGAAGTGCTCCGGCAACGCGCGATCCGGTCCCGCAGCCCATGCTGCGGCCGTCGCACCGTTCGGCAACACTGCTTTTCGGCCCCCAAACAAGGCCGATAAACGCTGTCGAGACGGCATAAACGGATTAGAAATGGGTAATGGCTCGATTCGATGATCACCGGCGCCAGGCTCACGAGGGACCGGAGCGATATGCCCGCGGGTAGGAACGGCACGACGGGCCATACCCAGGCGCTCGGCACCGCCGACCGACTGGACGGGCCGTGGCAGTCGTCAGTGCGCGAGTCGGTGTTGTCGGCGGTCTCCGAGTTCCTCGACTCCCGTTGTGCGCAATCGCTGCCCGGCAGCCGCGTCGACATCGCCGAAAACGTGCTGCGGTCACTGCTTGCGGACGGAAAGTGTCTGCGCTCGACGTTCCTTTATCTCGGCTGGCTCGCGGGCGCCCACCCTGAATCGGCCGCGATCAGAGCGGCGGCGAGCCTGGAGTTCCTGCACGCGTTCGCGTTGATGCAGGACGACGTGATGGACGGGTCACCTATGCGCCGCGGGCGGGCCAGCGCGCACCGAGCTTTTGAAGACTGGCACCACCGCCGCAGGCTGCCCGGATCTTCGGCGAGGTTCGGCGAATCGGCCGCCATTCTGCTGGGCGATCTGTGCCTGGTCTGGGCCGAGCAGATGCTGCGTGAGAGCGGGCTGGCCGACGATGTCCTTGCCAGGGCCTGGCCGCGCTATGACGCGATGCGCACAGAACTCGCGGTGGGACAGTTCGCCGACCTGGTCAACGACACATCGGTGTTCCCGTCGCTCGACGACGTCCTCGACGTCGCGAGGCGCAAGTCCGGCAACTACACCGTGCGGCGGCCGCTGGAGATCGGCGCGGCACTGTCCGGGTGCGACGAGCCGACGGTCAGCGCGCTCGGGGATTACGGCGTCGCGGTCGGGGAGGCGTTCCAGCTGCGCGACGACCTGCTAGGAGTGTTCGGCCAGCCCGAGACGACCGGTAAGCCGTCTGGATCTGATCTTGCCGCGCGCAAGGCGACTACGGTTGTGGTGGCGGCGTATCAGTTGGGCAGCAGCTCACAGCGACGTCATCTGGAGCAGTTGATGACCAGCACGGATCTCCGTGACGACGACATCACACGTTGGCAGTGCCTGATCGCCGAGATCGGGACCGTGGAATGGATGGAACAGTTGATCGACCGACGCCTCGCGTGGGCCCTGCACCGCCTCGACAGCGTCTCGCTGGACGGCGGCGTCCGATCGGCGCTGGCCTCGATGGCCGCCGCATGCACCGAGCGGGTGGCCTGATGCGCACCGTCACGGGCGCGACCGACCGGGTGGTCGTCGTCGGCGCCGGCCTGGCGGGCCTGTCCGCCGCGCTGCACCTCGCCGGACGTGGACGGCAGGTGACGGTCGTGGAGCGCGGCGCGCACCCTGGGGGCCGGGTCGGCCGGGCCGACATCTCCGGGTATCGGCTCGACACCGGGCCGACGGTGCTGACGATGCCCGACATCCTCGACGAGACGTTCGCCGCCGTCGGCGAGTCGACGTCGTCACGGCTGGACCTGCAACCGGTGCTGCCCGCCTACCGCGGCTTGTTCGCCGACGGCAGCAGCATCGACGTCCATCCCGACGCCGAGGCCATGACCGCCGAGATCGCGCGCTTCGCGGGGCCGAAGGAGGCGCAGGGCTATGCCGAACTCCGCCGCTGGCTGACGCGGCTCTACCAGATCGAGTTCGACGGCTTCATCAACGCCAACTTCGACTCCCCGCTGTCGCTGCTCACGCCTCAGCTTGCGAAGCTGGCCGCGATCGGCGGCTTCCGCGGTTGGGAGCCGATGGTGCGGCGCTTCCTGTCCGATGAGCGGCTGCTGCGGGTGTTCACGTTTCAGGCGCTCTACGTCGGGGTGCCCCCCAAGCGCGCATTGGCCGCGTACGCGGTGATCGCCTACATGGACACGGTGTCGGGCGTGTACTTCCCCCGCGGGGGAATGCGAGCGCTGCCCGACGCGATGGCTGCCGCCGCGGCGGACGCCGGCGTCGAATTCCACTACAACGCATCCGTTTCCGCCCTTGAACGATCGGGTTCGCGGGTGACGGCGGTCCGCACCGTCAACGGTGAGCGGTTCCCCGCCGACGCCGTGATCCTGACCACCGAACTGCCCGACACCTACCGGCTCCTCGGCCGGACACCACGCCGTCTGGTCAAGTTGCGGCCCGCCCCGTCGGCCGTGGTGGCGCATGTCGGATGCCGCGCAGCCCCCACCGAGTCCGACCCGTCGCACCACACGATCCTCTTCGGGGACGCGTGGGACCGGACCTTCGATGAGATCATCGATCAGGGCCGGCCGATGGTCGACCCGTCGCTGCTGGTGACCCGGCCGACGCTCGGCGATCCCACGCTCGCACCGGACGGTCGGGAGCTGCTCTACGTTCTCGCTCCGGCGCCCAACACCGATGTGGGACACAAAGACTGGGACGCAGACCGCGACGATTACACCGACCACATGCTCGAGACCGTCACCGCTCGCCTGCCGCACCTCGGCCAGGATGCCGAACTCCTGCACGTCGTGACGCCCCAGGATTGGGCCCGGCAGGGCATGGCGTCGGGCACGCCGTTCGCGCTGGCGCACACCTTCGGGCAGACGGGCCCCTTCCGGCCGGGAAACACCGTGCGCGGAATCGACAACGCGGTGCTCGCCGGTTCCTCCACGGTGCCAGGAGTCGGGATACCCACCGCGATCGTGTCGGGACGCCTCGCCGCGGACCGCGTCACCGGGGCCGCGACCCGCAAGCAGCCACAAGTAATGTCGCAATGATCGGAGCAACGATGATCAGCTCGGAACTGGACGCCGCGGGCGTCCACGATGTGGCACTCAGAGAGTCCTACCAAAAGTGCCGCGCGATCAACGCGCAGCACGGCCGAACGTTCTTCCTGGCGACGCGCCTGCTTGCTCCCGAGCAGCGCCCTGCCGTGCATGCCCTGTACGGCTTTGCCCGGCGCGCCGACGACGTCCTCGACCAATTCGACTCGCGCACAACAGCAGAGCGCGCGGACGAGCTACAGGGCCTGTCAACCGCCCTGTTCACCCGGATGGTTGAGAACCAGCCGAGCGGGGACGATCCGACGTTGGACGCCGTCGTGCACACGGCGCGCAAGTACGACCTCGACTGGCAGCTGTTCGACGACTTCCTCGCGTCGATGCGGATGGACCTGACCGTCACCGATTACCCGGACCGGGCCGCGCTGGATCGCTACATGTACGGTTCGGCCGAGGTGATCGGGCTGCAGATGCTGCCGATCCTCGGCACCGTCGTTCCCCGTGAGGAAGCGGCACCCCACGCCGCAGCCCTCGGAAAAGCGTTCCAGCTCACCAACTTCATTCGCGACATCGATGAGGACCTGACGCGCGGCCGGGTGTACCTGCCCGCGGACGAGCTCGCAGCGCACGGTGTGGACCGCGACGTGCTGACCTGGTGCCAGAAGAATCGGCGCACCGACCAGCGCCTGCGAGCGGCACTCGTCGAACAGCTCGCGATCACCCGCACCGTCTACCGCAGTGCCGAGCCCGGGATAGCGATGTTGGCGCCGAAGTCCCGCCCGTGCATCAGCGCCGCCCTGACGCTGTACTCCGGAATCCTGAAGCGCATCGAGGACATCGATTACGCCGTGTTCGCCCAGCGTGCCACCGTATCGATCCCGCGACGCCTCCGGGTCGCGTCGGTGGGCCTGGCGAAGGCGCTGCGCGCACGGGCTCGCCGCCAGGAGGTGTAGCGAACATCGAGCGCTACGAGTACCTGCTCCTGATGGTCGGGTGCCTCCTCCTCACCGGCCCACTGGAGGTGCTCGGCGACGGTGTCTACCGCCAGGCAAGAAGGACGGCGGCCGCAATCATCCCGGTGGCGCTCGTCTTCATCGTGTGGGACTTGATCGCGATCGCCGGTGAGGTGTGGACGTACAACCCGCGCTACGTGTCAGGCCTCGGCATCGGCGCCCTGCCGCTGGAGGAGCTCGTCTTCTTCCTGGTCGTCCCGCTGTGCGGACTGCTCACCTATTCGGCGGTGAGCACCATCCTCGGCTGGCTGTCGCGCAGGCGGCCCGTCCGTGGGGTGAGCCGATGACGGGCCTCGGCTACACCGTGCCCGCGATCGTCGCCGTGCTGGTGATCCTCGTTTGGGAGCTGCGTGTATTGCGCACCGGGTTGTTCCGCCGACCTGCCTACTGGATCTCGATGGCGATTGTGCTCGCCTTCCAGGTGCCCGTGGACGGGTGGCTGACCAAGCTCAGCGCGCCGATCGTCGTGTACAACGAGCAACACTCGACCGGCATCAGGTTTCCCTGGGATATTCCCGTCGAAGACTTTCTTTTCGGGTGGGCAATGGTGACCGCGGTGCTCCTTCTGTGGGTCCGCGGCGGCGACAGACAGGAACGAAAAACAGTATGAGTCTCCGACGTTACGACGTACCCGACGCGTTCGACTCGGGCGCGGAGTCCTATGACGGGCTCGTCGGGGCCAACCCCGGATACCACGAGCATCTGCAGCTTTCGGCGCGTCGGATGGGATTGCCCGACGGCGGCCGGGGGCTGCGCCTCCTAGATATCGGCTGTGGCACAGGGGCTTCGACGGCGGCCCTGCTGAAGGCTGCACCGCACGCCGAGATCGTGGCGGTCGACGGGTCGGCGGGCATGCTGGAGCAGGCGCGGCGGAAGTCGTGGCCTGCGACGGTGACGTTCGTCCACAGCCGCGCGGAGAATCTCGCCGAAGCCGGTGTGAGCGGCCCGTTTGACGGCATCCTCGCGGCCTATCTGGTGCGCAACCTCAGCGATCCAGACCCCGTGTTGCGTACCCTGCTGTCACTGCTGCGGCCCGGTGGCGTCTTCGCGGCCCACGAATACTCCGTGCGTGACTCGCGCCTCGCCCGGGCGATCTGGAATGCGGTGGCTACGACGGTCATCATCCCCCTCGGACGTCTTCGCGACGGCGACGGCGCTCTCTACCGCTACCTACGTCGAAGCGTGAACGAGTTCGACGGTGCCGCAGAGTTCCGGGAACGGTTGCAGCGCATCGGGTTCGCCGATGTGCACAGTGAAACCGTTTCGGGGTGGCAGCGCAACATCGTGCACACATTCCTCGCGCGGGCGCCGCGGTGACCGATCCCCGCCGGGTCCGCCACCCCGCCAAGCCGGGGCTGCCAGAGGCGACCGGTCTTCCGACGCGGCCGCGTGCCGCCGTCGTCGGAGGTGGAATCGCCGGCCTGTCCGCCGCCGCCGCGCTGGCCGAACGCGGTGTCGCGGTGGACCTGTTCGAAAGGGAGACCTACCTCGGCGGCCGGGTGGGCGGATGGTCCGAGCCCGACTCCGGCGGCTCATCCCTTGCCATGAACCGAGGCTTCCACGCGTTCTTCCGCCAGTACTACAACCTGCGTAACCTGTTGCGCCGCATCGATCCCGACCTCGGAATGCTGGCGCCGCTCGACGACTACCCCCTCGTCGACGCCGAAGGACGCCGGGACACCTTCCGCGGCCTGCCCAGCACTCCGCCGCTCAACGCGATCATGTTCGCGCTGCGCAGCCCCACTTTTCGGCTGCGTGATCTGATACGTCTGGATGCCCGCGCCGCCGCGCCGCTGGCCGAGGTCTCCGTTCCGCGGACCTACGAGGAACTCGACGACCTGGACGCAGAAACCTTCCTGCACAACATCAACTTTCCGCCGGCCGCCCAGCACCTGGCCTTCGAGGTGTTCTCCCGAAGTTTCTTCACCCGGCCGGCCGCTTTGTCGGCGGCCGAGCTCGCCACGATGTTCCACATTTATTTCCTCGGCTCCAGTGAAGGGCTGGTGTTTGATGTCGCCACATCGAACTTCGATGTGGCGCTGTGGAATCCGCTGTGCGAGTATCTGCAGAATCTGGGCGTGCGTGTGCACCTGGGCACTGCCGTGCAGAGTGTTTCGCACAAGGATGACGGCTTCACCGTCTCCGTCGCGTCCGGTGCGTCCGTCCATGCCGACGGGGTCGTGCTGGCTGCTGACGTCCCCGCGTTGAAATCCATCGTCGCGAACTCTGTCAATATCGGCGATTCCGAGTGGCGCGCCCGAGTCGAGCGGCTGGGCACGGCTGCCCCGTTCGTCGTGCAGCGCCTCTGGCTGGACCGGCCCGTGCGCTCGGATCGGCCCGCGTTCCTGGGCACCGGTGGACTGCCGCCGCTGGACAACATCAGCGTTCTCGACAGATATGAACGGGAAGCCTCGGCGTGGGCGCACCGAACCGGCGGATCAGTGGTCGAGCTTCACGCGTACTCGGTGTCCGAAGACACCCCGCAACTGCGTCGCGACATGCTGGGCAGGCTGCACGAGCTGTATCCGGAGACCGCATCGGCGTCGATCGTCACTGAAAAGACGCTCACCCGCGAAGACTGTCCCCGCCTGGGACCCGGCGACTTCGCGACGAGACCGACAGTACGAACGTCGACTCCCGGACTCGCGCTCGCCGGGGACGGTATCCGCATCGACCTGCCGGTGGCGTTGATGGAGCGGGCCGCCACCACCGGGGTCGCGGCTGCCAACGTCCTGCTCGACCGATTCGGCGTGAGAGGGCACGATATGTACACCGTGCCGGTACGCGGACGGTCACCCGTGCTGCGGCACCTCGCAGGTCGCGTGGAAAGGCGGACATCGCGATGAGTCTTCTGAGCCGGCTGACGGCATCGGTCAGCAAGGCCTCGCCGTTGGAGCTGCTGCCGCGCACCGCGTGGGCACGGCAGACGCCGACCTACCGTCAGGCGTCCCCCGAGGTGATCGCCGCAGCACTTGCCCGCTCCCAGGCCCGTCCGAGCGGCAACTGGTTCGTCGTGGCAGCCAGCGCCGATGTCACATCGAAACCGTTCGCGGCCACCGTGGCAGGTGCCGAGCTCGTCTGCTGGCGCGACACCGACGGCAAGGTGCGCATCGGGCCTGCGAGGTGCCCCCACCTCGGGGCGGATCTGTGCACGGGGACCGTGGACCGCGGACACCTCGTGTGCCCGTGGCACGGGCTACGGCTGACGGGCCGGTCGCGCCCCGACTGGCCCGCCGTGCCCGCGTTCGATGACGGCGTGCTGATCTGGGCCCGCCTCGACCGCGTTGGTGGCGAGACCCCCACGCCGGAACCGATCCTGCCGGTCCGGCCCGACGGAGCGCAGATCGCGGCCGTCACCCAGCTCACGGGTGCCTGCGAGGCCGCCGACATCGTCGCCAACCGGATGGACCCGTGGCACGGTGCCTGGTTCCATCCGTACTCGTTCACCCGCCTGGAGGTGCTCAGCGCACCACCGGAGTCACCGGACGTACCCGAGGAGCTGGATCGGTTTCTCGTCGCGGTGACCTTTCGGCTCGGCCGGCTCGGCGTACCTGTCATCGCCGAATTCACCAGCCCCGAGCCACGCACTCTCGTGATGCGAATCGTCGAAGGCGAAGGCGCCGGCAGCGTCGTCGAAACTCATGCCACTCCAACAGGTTACGGGTCTGACGGGCAGCCCCGCAGCACCGTCACCGAAGCGGTGATCGCGCATTCGGATCGATCCGGCTTCGCCCGGGCCATTCCAGCCGCGCCGTTGATCAAGCCGTTCATGAAGCATGCCGCCAACCGGCTCTGGCGCGACGACCTGCTCTATGCGGAGCGCTTGCACACCGTGCGGCGCCAGGACGCCGACGGGACGGCCCATCTTCTCGCGCCCGCGGACGAGCCCGCCAACTGAGGGGCCTTCAGGCGGCGACGAGGGCGTCGACGGCCTGCGGGTCGAGCACGTGGTCGAGCACCATCATCGCGCTGCCGATGACTCCGCCCCTGTCGCCGAATTCGGCCGGGACGATTTCGAGAGCCCGCGTTGCGAGCGTGGTTGCGTTGCCGTACAACGTCTCTCGCAGGCCGGCGACGAAGATGTCGTAGGCTCCGGCCACGTCACCGCCGACCACCAGCGCTGCGGGGTTGAGCAAGTTCACGGCCGCGGCGAGCACCTCGCCGACGTGCCGCCCGCTGTCACGAATCAGCCTGCGCGCCAGCGCATCTCCACTGTGGGCTAACGCGACGATGTCCCGCAGATTCTGCACCGCCCTGCCCTCGTCCCCGAGAAGGCGCGTCAGCGCCCAGCCACCCGCGACGGTCTCAAGACAGCCGACATCACCACATCGGCAGGCGCGGCCGTCTGCCGCGGAGGTCTTGTTGTGGCCGAATTCGCCGGCGGCTCCCATGGCGCCACACTGCAACGCGCCACCGGAGATGATGCCCGCGCCCAGCCCGGTGGACACCTTGATAGCCAGCACGTCGTCGAAGCCGCGACCGGCTCCTGCGCGCCATTCGGCGAGGGCGATGACGTTGGCGTCGTTGCCGAGTACGACCGGCGCGTCGGTGAGCTCACGGAAGTACGGGATCAGCGGAGCGCCGTCCCATCCGCTGAGCACCGGGGTGTCGACACTGCTGCCCCGTAGTTGGTCCACCGTGCCGGGGAGGCTGAGTCCGACACCGAAGACCTGATCACCACGAAGCCCCGCCTCGGCGAGCAGCGCGCCGAGGCGCATGACGACCTTGGGCATCAGATCTCCCGGCGCAAGCCCGGGCTCCTGGTCGACGTCGGCGGCCACCAGGACGTCGCCGGCCAGGTTGCACACCGCCAGGCGGGTCCGACTTCCGCCGATGGCCACCGCCAGCACCGCGCCCGCGCCGGCGTTGAAGCTCACCAGCGCGGCGGGGCGGCCGCCGGTCGAGGGCGCCTGCTCGTGCTCGACGATCAACCCGCGGGACGTGAGTTCCCTCACCCTGGCCGTCACTGCCGTTCGCGACAAACCTGTGAGTTTGCCAATCTCGGTGCGCGTCAGGTCCCGCTTCTTCCTGATCAGGGCGTAAAGCTCTCCCACCGAGATTGCTGACGGAGTCCTGAACAAGGCCATGTCCGGAGCGTAACCCCGGTTACTTATGTATTTCAAGTACGTAAGTCGCATTGAGAAGTACCTAAAGCGCGTCTACCGTCGACAACATGAAAGAACCGAGATCGCTGTTGGACGTCGCCCCGGTGATGCCCATCATCAGCGTGCACAGCGCATCCGAGGTGTCGGCTGCAGCGTCTGTCGCGCGCGCGATCAGCGACGCCGGTCTACCTCTCGTCCAGGTGGCTCTCGATGGCCCCCTGGCGCTGGAAGCCATCGCGCGCATCGTTGCGGAGGCCCCCGAGGTCATCGTGGGCGCAGGGGCGATCACCCACATCGAGCAGCCGGAGCTGGCCCGCGCGGCCGGCGCGGAGTTCCTCGTCGCCACCGAGAGCCCTGCCGCGTTGCGGAGCGCGATGTGCGCCACCGAGCTGCCCCACCTCCCGGGCGCCAAGACTGCCGACGAGGCCGCCGAGCTCGTGGCGAACGGCTACACCGACATGGTGCTGCATCCGGCTGCCGCCGCGGGCGGTGTACGGCATCTACGGACGCTGGCCGCATTCGTGCCCACCGCCCGGTTCTGCGTGTCCGGTGGCGTCACCGCCGCCGACCTGACGGGCTACCTCGCCGCCCCGAACGTCGGCTGCGTCAGCGCGGACTGGCTCGCTCCGACCGAGGCGGTGCGGCGCCGCGACTGGGAACGCGTTCGCAGGCTCGCCGACGTCGCCGTCAAGCTCAGCAAGCCGACCGTGACCGCAGTCCGAGCGCTATGACCGCGATCCTCGACCGCCCGTCCGGCCCCGTGTCGGTGGTGGCCCCCGATCCCGTCGTGCGCTGGCTCGCCGTCGTGGCACTCGCGCTCGGCGGATTCGGTATCGGCACGACCGAATTCGTGGCCATGGGACTGCTGCCCGACATCGCGATTGCTCTCGGAGTATCCGAACCCACCGCTGGGCACGTCATCTCGGCCTACGCCCTCGGCGTCGTGGTGGGTGCACCACTGATCGCGGCGCTCACGGCGCGGATGGCCCGGAGGAAACTTTTGCTCGCGCTGATGGCGTTGTTCACCATCGGCAACCTCGCCAGCATGGTGGCTCCGTCCTACGAGTCGCTGATCGCCGCGAGATTTCTCGCCGGCCTTCCGCACGGCGCGTACTTCGGTGTCGCGGCGCTCGCCGCCGCACATCTGATGGGCCCGCAGAACCGCGCCAAGGCCGTCGCACACGTCTTGACCGGGCTGACCGTCGCCACCGTGGTCGGCGTCCCGGTGGCATCCTGGCTGGGCCAATCTCTGGGGTGGCGGTCAGCTTTCGGCCTCGTGGTAGTCGTCGGCGTTCTGACGCTGGTTGCTCTGTGGTTCTGGTTACCGAACCAGTTGAAGGCCATCCGCGCCACCAGCCCGCTCACCGAACTGGGTGCGCTGCGCCGCCCCCAGGTGTGGCTCGCCCTGCTGGTCGGGATGATCGGGTTCGGCGGCATGTTCGCCGTCTACACGTACGTGACCACGACGATGACCGACGTCGCGGGCCTGTCGCGTTCGCTGGTTCCGTTGGCGCTCATGATGTTCGGCCTCGGGATGTTCTTCGGGAACCTGGTCGGCGGGCGGCTTGCCGACCGGTCGGTGGTCCGGGCGCTCTACCTGTCGATGGGCGCGTTGGCGACCATGCTCACCATCTTCGTGGTGGCCTCCCACAACCCGTGGACCGCGCTGCTGGTGCTCTTCGGCATCGGGCTGACCGGCTCCGCGGTCGGACCCGCACTGCAGACCCGGCTGATGGACGTCGCCCACGATGCCCAGACTCTGGCTGCGGCACTGAACCATTCAGCGCTCAACATCGGAAACGCGACAGGGGCCTGGGTCGGCGGCCTGGTGATCGCGGCGGGGTTCGGCTACACGGCTCCTGCCGCCGCCGGTGCGGCGCTCGCCCTCGCCGGGATCGCGATTCTCACCGTGTCGGTGGTGCTGCAGAGGCACAGCGACAACCGGTTCGCGCGCGATTAGCGGCGCTGGGTTGCGGGCATCCCCCACCATGGCCTTCAAACTCACGTATTCCGACGGACAAGAATCCCAGCACGACGATGACACCGCGTGGGAGATCGACGACGGTGTGCTCAAGCTGGGTCGCGAGAAGGGCAAGTGGTCGGTGTACCTGTCACCGAGCCACTGGGCCGTCCTCGAACTCGGCGGCGCGGCGTCCAACGACGAGAAGTCCGACGGCGAGAAGGACGACAGCGACAGCAAGGACGACAGCGACAAGGACGAAGACAAGAAGTCCGACGACAAGAAGTCCGACGACGAGAACAAGAAGGACGACGACTGACCCTTCACGTCTCCCGCGGACCTAGCGCTACAGTCAGCAGCGGGTTCGGACGAACAGACGAAGGGACTGCCGATGGGTAACGCCGACGCGATCCGGACCGAACGCGGGGATTGGATCAGCCGACATCTCGAGGAATATCTGAGCTCTGGCGGCACCCGCGGGCACATCATGGACCTCGCCGACGTCGGCGGCCGGGCGTTCACCACGCATTGCCTGATCAGGTTCCGCGGTCGCAACTCCGGCAAGACATACGTAAAACCTTTGATCTATGGCAATTTCGGCGGCGAGTTGGTCATCGTGGCGTCCAAAGGTGGCGCCGACAACCACCCCGAGTGGTACCTCAACATCCAGGCGAGCAGCTCGGTCGAGGTTCAGATCGCAACGCAGGCCTTCGCGGCGACGTGGCGTGAGCCGAGCGACGAGGAACGCCACGAAGTGTGGTCCTACATGACGCATCTCTATCCGCCCTACATCACGTATCAGCAGTCCACGAGTCGCCGGATTCCACTCGTGATGCTGGCGCTCGGCGAGCCCATCGACGTCTTCACTCCTTGAGCCTCTCCGTCGACGAGCTCGTCGTCGCCGATCCCGCGAATGCGTGGGCGCGGGCCGGCTTCGAGGTCGGGCCCGCCGATCGATGTCGTGTCGGACAGGTCGGTATTCGCCTGGTGGGGCGTGAGTCGGGCGACGGCATCGTCGGGTGGTCGCTCCGGGGGCTCCCGGCGGACAGTCCACCTGAAATGGACGGCATTCCCACCACGATGTCGGACTCAGACGCGCAACCCGCGGGTACGCACGCCAACGGCGTCGTCGCGATCGATCATGTGGTCCTGCTGTCTCCCGACCTCGTCCGAACCGTGGCGTCGCTCGGTGCCATCGGCGCGGCGCCGCGTCGGGAGCGTGACGCCGAACTCGGCGGCAGACCCATCCGGCAGATCTTCTTCCGGTTCGGCGAGGTGATCGTCGAGGTCGTCGGTTCGCCCGGGGTTGCCGGCGATGGGCCCTCGACACTGTGGGGCATCACGTTCACCGTGGCGGATATCGATGCCACTGCGGCCTTCCTTGGCGAGCACACCACGCCGGTCAAGGACGCCGTGCAGCCAGGTCGCCGGATCACCACACTGCGTCACCGCGACTTCGGAATGTCGGTCCGGACGGCGTTCATCTCCTCGCCTATTCTCGGCACATGACCGACCGCGCCTCAGTCGATCACGACGTCGTGGTGATTCACACCGACGGCGGCTGCCGCCCCAATCCCGGACCAGGCGGATGGGGAGCCGTGCTGCGGCAACGCCACCATGTCCGCGAGATGTGCGGCGGTGAGGCCGGCTCGACGAGCAACAACCGGATGGAACTGACAGCGCCGATCATGGCGCTCGAGGCGCTCACCAGACCCGTGACGGTGCACCTGTACACGGACAGCACCTACGTCCGCAACGGCATCACGAAATGGGTGCTCGGGTGGGAACGCAACGGGTGGATGACGGCGGCGAAGCAGCCGGTGAAGAACGCCGATCTGTGGCGCCGGTTGCGCACGGCCTGTGCCCGCCACCAGGTCGAATGGTTCTGGGTGAAAGGGCACTCGGGGGTCGCCGACAACGAACTCGCCGATGTGCTGGCAACCCGCGGACTGCAACAGGCGATGGGCGCATCCGCCCCGTAAATAACTATTGACTTATATAAGTCAGCGGTTTTAATCTTAGTCGTGCACGCGTTCGACGTCCTGGGTGATCCGGTGCGACGCCGGATCCTCGAGCTGCTCGCACAGGGCGAGCAGTCCGCAGGGGCGCTCACCGCGGCGATCCAGGAGGAATTTTCGATCACCCAACCCGCGGTCTCGCAACATCTGAAGGTGTTGCGAGACAACGGTTTCACCACGGTGCGGCCCGAAGGGCAGCGGCGGATGTATGCGGTGGATCCGACAGCACTGCGCGACGTCGACGAGTGGCTGAACAACTTCCGCCGATTCTGGACGCCGCGCCTGGACGCGCTGTCCACCGAGATCGCCCGAGGCAAGCGACAGCGCCGTCCGGGCCCGCGCGACGACCACTGAAGGAGAACCACAGCATGGATGTCAGCCATCACGTCAACGCAGTCCAGCGGACGGTGGGGAGCCGGACCTTGGACGCTGGGGAGGCTCGCGTCGTCACGCTCAGCCGCAGCTATCCCACCGATGCCGCGGACCTTTGGGATGCGTGCACCAACGCCGAGCGACTGCCGAGATGGTTCGCCCCGGTGCATGGAGATCTCCGGTTGAACGGGACGTATCAGGTCGAGGGCAACGCATCCGGCACGATTCTGACGTGTGATCCGCCCCGAACCTTCACCGCCACATGGGAATTCGGCGGCGGCGTCAGCTGGATTGAGCTGACGATCATCGACGAAGGCCCGGAACAGGCGCGCATGCAACTCGACCACATCGCTGTGGCCGATGACGACATGTGGCCGCAGTACGGCCCGGGAGCCGTCGGCATCGGTTGGGATTTGGCGCTGCTCGGGCTCGCCATTCACCTGGGAACCGGCGCGGCCGTGCCCGACGAATTCAAGGAAGAGGAGTGGGCCACGACGGGCGAGGGGAGGAACTACATCCGCGACGCCGGCGAGGGCTGGTACGCAGCGCAGGTGGCCTCCGGCGAGGATGCCGGCGTGGCGCGCCGGTCCGCTGACAACTCGATCGCGTTCTTTCGCGGCGACCCACCTCCGTCAAGTGCGTCCTGATGCGGCATCGTTGATTCATGGCGGACGACCTGAAGCACATCGGAATCCTGCTGTTCCCCGGTGTCGAGGAACTCGATGCGATCGGACCGTGGGAAGTCCTGTCGTTCTGGACCAAGACGTGGCCCGAAGACGGCTGGCGGGTGTACACCTTCTCCCAATCGGGTGGTGAAGTGTTGTGCGCCAAGGGATTGACGGTTCACGCCGATTACAGCGACGCCAACCGTCCCGGCCTGGACGTGCTGATATACCCCGGCGGGCAGGGCACCCGACCGCAACTCAAGGACGAAGCGAGACTCGAGTGGGTCCGCCGCCGCCGAGACGACGGCACACTGATGACCAGCGTGTGCACAGGCTCGCTGGTGTATGCCGCAGCCGGCATTCTGCGCGGCCGTGCCGCCACCACGCATTGGAAGTCTCTCGATGTGCTCGCCGAGATCGATCCCACGATCGATGTGCGCGCCGAGGCGCGCTACGTCGACTGCGACGACACGATCACCTCCGCGGGTGTGTCCGCCGGTATCGATATGGCGCTGCACCTGGTCTCTCGTCTTGCCGGCGTGGGTCGCGCGCGTGAGGTTCGCCGCGGGATTCAATACGATCCCGAGCCGCCGGTGTGAGGTTCGCCGTCAGGCGGCTTGGTTGTCCGGTGGTGCGGGTCCGCCGGGTTCGCTTGGGTCGTCGGCGGGGGTAACACCATCCCCCTCGGCGCCTGAGTGGCCTTGGTCGACCTGCTCCTCGGTGGATCCCG
>NZ_LQPC01000076.1 GCF_002101705.1 Mycolicibacterium iranicum
TTCACCCACATCCCCAAAGACCAAGCCACCGTCGGCGCCCTACGCCAAGCCGCCCAAGGACACGACGTCTCCATCCAGGCCTTGTCGAACAAGGAGAAGACCGGCGCCACCTTCGCCGACTTCGCGGCCAACGCCAAGAATCTGACCGGCAACAAAGACTGAGCAACTTTTCGCCGAAACTGCATTCCATGCGACGAATCTCGAGAAGCAGCCGCGTGGAATGCAGTTTCGGCGGTCAGGAGGAGTAACCGCAATGACGGGTATGAGTTTTGAGCTGAGCGAGGATCAGGAGCTGATCCGCAAGTCCGTCGCGGAGCTGGCGGGGAAGTTCGACGACCACTATTGGTTGGAGAAGGACCAGAACCACGAGTTCCCGACTGAGTTCTACGATGCGATCGCCAAGGGCGGCTGGCTCGGCATGACGATCCCGGAGGAGTACGGCGGCCACGGGCTCGGTATCACCGAGGCGACGCTGCTCCTGGAGGAAGTGGCCCGCTCCGGCGCGGCGATGAACGGCGCCAGCGCCATCCACCTGTCGATCTTCGGCATGCAGCCCGTCGTCAAGCACGGCTCCGACGAATTGAAGGCCGCCACACTTCCGCGCATCGTCGACGGTGACCTGCATGTGTGCTTTGGCGTCACCGAACCTGGTGCGGGACTGGACACTTCGCAGATCACGACGTTCGCCAAACGCGAAGGTGACCACTACCGCGTCAACGGCCGCAAGGTGTGGATCTCCAAGGCGCTGGAGTCGGAGAAGATTCTGCTGCTGACGAGGACCGAGACACCGGCCGCGTTGAAGGAACGCGGCGCGAAGAAGACCGACGGCATGACGCTCTTTCTCACCGACCTCGATCGCGACCACGTCGATATCCGGCCCATCAACAAGATGGGACGAAACGCGGTCAGCTCGAACGAGTTGTTCATCGACGACCTGATGGTTCCGGTGAGCGACCGGGTCGGCGAAGAGGGCCAGGGCTTCAAGTACATCCTTGACGGCCTGAACCCCGAGCGAATGCTCATCGCCGCAGAAGCTCTCGGAATCGGGCGCGTCGCGCTGGAGAAGGCCGTCAAGTACGGCAACGAGCGCGTGGTGTTCAACCGCCCCATCGGCATGAACCAGGGCCTGCAGTTCCCGCTCGCGGATTCGCTCGCCCGGCTCGACGCCGCCGAGCTCGTGCTGCGCAAGGCCACGTGGCTCTACGACAACGGGAAACCATGTGGCCGCGAGGCCAATACGGCCAAGTACCTGTGCGCCGACGCCGGTTTCGGTGCGGCCGACCGCGCGCTGCAGCTCCATGGCGGTATGGGCTACTCCGAGGAGTACCACGTGTCGCGGTACTTCCGGGAGGCGCGCCTGATGAAGATCGCCCCGGTGAGTCAGGAGATGATCCTGAACTTCCTCGGCGAGCATGTCCTCGGTCTTCCCCGCAGTTACTGATAGAGCGCCACCGATGAACTACTTCGATCGCCGGCATGGTTATGTGAGCACGTGACAGGACGACAGCCAGCTGCAGGGCCGTTGGCCGGCGTCACCGTGGTCGCCATGGAGCAGGCGGTGGCAGCTCCGATGTGCACCAGGGTGCTCGCCGACTTCGGGGCCCGAATCATCAAGGTGGAGAACCCGAACGGTGGCGACTTCGCCCGCCACTACGACGACGTGGTCAACGGGCCGGGCGGTCTTGCCGCACACTTCGTCTGGTGCAACCGCGGCAAAGAATCGGTGACGCTCAACACCAAGTCCGCCGCGGGGATGGAGATCTTGCACAGGCTGCTCGACCGCGCCGACGCGTTCGTGTCCAACCTCGCGCCCGGTGCGACGGCACGCCTCGGCCTCGCGCCCGCGGATCTCGCCGCGAGGCATCCCGGCGTGATCCCCGTCGAGATCGACGGCTACGGTCCCGGCGGACCCATTTCGCACAAGCGCGCCTACGACCTTCTGGTGCAGGCCGAGTCCGGTTCGTGCGCGATCACCGGCTATCCCGGGATGCCCGCGAAACCCGGTCCCGCACTGGCCGACTTCACCACGGGTCTGTACGCCGCGATGTCGATCGTGTCCCTGCTGTACGGGCGTGCTCAGCAGGCAGAAGCCGGCCCCGCGCCCCACGTCGAGCTGAGCCTCTTCGACGTGATGACCGATGTGATGGGTTATGCACTGACCTACACCCAGCATTCGGGCATCGACCAGGAGCCGCTCGGCGTCGGCTCGCCGGCGGTGGCACCCTACGGTGCGTTTCCGACCCGCGACGGGCAGACCGTCGTACTCGGCACCACCAACGACCGCGAATGGCAACGGGTGGCACGCGACATCATCGACCGTCCCGACCTCGCCGAGGACTCGCGGTTCGCCACCAATCCCGGCCGCTGCGCGCACCGGGAGATCCTGGAGGAGGCGATCGGAAGCTGGTGTGCCCGGCACGATCTCGCCGAGATCCAGAAGACGGCCGATGACGCCGGCATCGGCAATTCACGCTATAACAAGCCCAGCGAGGTCGTCGTGCACCCGCAGCTCACCGCACGAAACCGCTGGCGGACGGTCAGCACACCCCGGGGCGACATCCGGGCGCTGCGCCCACCACCGGTGATCAGCGACTTCGAACAACCGATGGGCGCAATACCGGGGCTGGGCGAACACACGGACACCGTGCTCACCGAAATTGGTTTCACCACCGATGAAGTGGCGCAGTTGCGGGCCGACGGCGCGATCGGACCGGCCTATGGGTGACGTGCTGCTGTCCGAGGATCGCGACGGGGTGCGCACACTGACGCTGAATCGTCCCGAGCGCAAGAACGCGTTGGACGCCCGGCTCTGGGTCGAGCTGGCCGATGCGCTGCGGGCGCTCAAGCGTGACCGCGACGTTCGAGCGTTGGTGCTGACCGGCGCGGGGGGTGCGTTCTGTTCGGGTGCCGACATCGGCACCGGAGAGCAGATCCATCCGAGGTACAAACTCGACCGCCTCACCGACGTCGCGTTGGCGCTGCACGAATTGGCGATCCCGACGATCGCGAAGGTCACCGGAATCGCCGTCGGGGCCGGCTGGAATCTGGCGCTCGGATGCGACCTGGTGGTGGCCACCTCGGAATCGCGGTTCTGCCAGATCTTCTCGAAGCGGGGCCTTTCCGTCGACCTGGGCGGCTCGTGGCTGCTGCCGAAGATCGTGGGGCTGCAGCAGGCCAAGCGTCTGGTCTTGCTCGCCGACATGATCAGCGCCGACGAGGCCCACGCACTGGGCCTGGTCACGTGGGTGAAACCGGCAGAGGAGATCGACGCGTTCGTCGATGGCATCACCAAACGGCTCGCCGGGGGCCCGCCGTTCGCGCTCGCGCAGAGCAAGGCGCTGCTCAACGACGGCGCGAACGCGACGCTGCGGGAGGCGCTGGCGAACGAAGCTCGTGCGCAGCCGGGTAACTTCGCCACGGCGGACTCCGGCGAGGCCTACGCGGCGTTCGCCGCCAAGCGTGAGCCGGAGTTCACCGGAGCGTGGTCGCTCTACGACACGAACGAGGAGTGAGGGTAATGCGGGAAACGGTCATCGTCGCAGCGGTGCGCACGCCGGTCGGCAAGCGCAACGGGGGGTTGTCCGATCAGCATGCGGCCGACCTGTCCGCGGTGGTGCTCAACGAGCTGGTGGAGCGCGCCGGGATCGACACCGAGGTGATCGACGACGTCGTGTGGGGCTGCGTATCGCAGGTGGGGGACCAGTCGAGCAACATCGGGCGCTATGCGGTGCTGGCCGCGGGCTGGCCCGAGCACATCCCGGGCACCACGGTGAACCGGGCATGCGGGTCCAGCCAGCAGGCGCTCGACTTCGCGGTGCAGGCCGTGATGTCGGGCCAGCAGGATGTGGTGGTGGCCGGCGGAGTCGAGGTGATGAGCCGCGTCCCGCTCGGGTCCGCCCGCTCCACCGGAATGCCCTACGGGCCGAAAGTCCTTGCGCGCTACGACGATTTCTCGTTCAACCAGGGGATCTCGGCAGAGATGATCGCGCAGAGGTGGGGCTTCTCGCGGACACGGCTCGACGAGTACTCCGCACAGTCGCACGAGCGGGCCGCTGCCGCGCAGGACGCCGGTGCTTTCAAGGATCAGATCGTCCCGGTGTTCACCGATGGGGGCCCGGTGACCGACGACGAGGGGATCCGGCGGGGCACCACAGTCGAGAAGCTTTCCGGGCTCAAGCCGGCGTTCACCGAGGACGGCGTCATCCACGCCGGGAACTCTTCGCAGATCTCCGACGGCGCGGCGGCACTGCTCGTCACCACCGCCGAGAACGCGGTGAATCTCGGCCTGACGCCGCTGGTGCGCTACCGGGCGGGCGCGGTCACCGGCGCTGACCCGAAACTTATGCTGACGGGCCCGATTCCGGCCACCGAGAAAGTACTGCACAAAGCGGGCGTAACGCTGGACGAGGTCGGCGTGTTCGAGGTGAACGAGGCGTTCGCGCCGGTTCCGCTGGCGTGGCTGGCCGACACCGGTGCCGATGAGTCCAAGCTCAATCCGCTCGGCGGGGCCATCGCGCTCGGCCACCCCCTGGGCGCCTCCGGCGCGGTGCTGATGACGCGGATGATCAACCACATGCGGGACAACGGGATTCGCTACGGTCTGCAGACCATGTGCGAAGGCGGCGGTACCGCCAACGCGACACTCGTCGAACTTGTGAAGTAGTCAGGGAGTACCACGTGCGCAGAGATCTTTTCACCGAGGACCATGAGGCGTTCCGGGAACTTGCCCGCGATTTCGTCGAGAAGGAGGTCGTGCCGCACTATCCGCAATGGGAGAAGGGCGGCCGGATGCCCCGCGATGTCTTCGAGCAGATGGGCGAACTCGGGATCCTCGGCATCGCCATCCCTGAGGAGTACGGCGGCGGTGGCCAGACCGACTACCGCTACAACGTGGTGCTGCAGGAAGAGGCCGCCCGCGCTCTGGTCACGCTGTCGACCGTGCGGACGCAACTTGAGGTGATCCTGCCGTATTTCCTGCACTACGCGAATGCCGAGCAGCGCGACCGCTGGTTCCCGGGACTCGCAGCAGGCAAGCTGCTCACCGCGATCGCGATGACCGAGCCAGGCACAGGATCCGATCTCGCCGGTATGCGCACCACCGCAGTGCGCGACGGTGACGACTACATCGTCAACGGCGCAAAGACTTTCATCACGGGCGGCATGCAGGCCGATCTCGTCATCGTCGTCGCCCGCACGTCCACCGACCCGGACAACCGGCGCAAGGGCCTGACCCTACTGGTCGTCGAGGACGGTATGGAGGGATTCACGCGTGGCCGCGAGCTGGAGAAGATGGGGTGCAAGGTTCAGGACACCGCCGAGTTGTCGTTTGTCGACGTCCGCGTCCCGGCGGCCAATGTGCTCGGTGAGGTGGACGAGGCATTCGGCTATCTCGGCCACAACCTCGCGCAGGAGCGGCTGACCGTCGCGGTGGGTTCGGTCGCCCAGGCGCGCTCGGCGATCGCCGCCGCGGTCGAGTACACGCAGAGTCGCAAAGCGTTCGGCACGCCGGTGGCGTCGTTCCAGAACACCAAATTCGAATTGGCGGCCTGCTCCACCGACGTGGAGGCGGGCCAGGCGATGCTCGACCGTGCAATCTCGCTGCATGTCGAGGGCGAACTGTCGGGAGCCGACGCCGCACGGACCAAACTGTTCTGCACCGAGATGCAACAGCGGGTAGTGGACCGCTGCCTACAGCTCTTCGGCGGGTACGGCTACATGATGGAATATCCCATCGCCCGGCTGTACACCGACGCCCGGGTGGCGCGCATATATGCAGGCACCAGCGAGGTCATGAAGGTGATGATCGCGAAGTCGCTTGGCTTGTAGGGCTATTCGCTGTTGGCGAGCTGGTCCTCGAAGGCGGCGCTTGCGCTGCCGGTGAGCTTGCTGCCGTCGAAGCCGTATGCGACTGCTTCGCCGCGGACGGCGCGCAGCGGGTCCTCGAAGTCGCGGAAATAGCCCATTGCCCAGGCTCCTTCCTGATACCCGATCAGCTTCAGCAGCTCGTCGTCGAGTGTCCGGGCGACTTCCATGGGAACGGAAAGGAATTGGTTCTCCTCCTGCCGTACCCAGCCGACGCAGTAGTTGATGTTGACGGCCCGGCGCACCTTGGTCGAGCGGTTCGCGGCACCGCTGTGCACGATCTTGCCGGTGTAGATCAGCACCGACCCGCGTGGCATTTCGGCTTGCAGACACTCCTCATCGGTGTAGTCCGTGGGCTTCTTGTCGCCGAACTGGCTGCCGGGCACCACACGTGTCGCGCCCATCTCGGCGGTGTAGTCCGACAGGGCCCACAGGGTGTTGCACTGCACGTGGTAGTCGTCGGGGAACGGGTAGAAGTCGAAAGCGTTCTGATCGCGATGCAAGGACTGGGCTGATTCGCCCGGCTCGATGGAGATCACCTGGGTGAGCATCAGCTGGAATGCCGACGCATGACCGAGGAAGTCCCGGCAGACATCCATCATGGTCGGATTCTGGATGAGGGTCCGGCAGGCGGGGGAGCGGGCTACCAGGGCCCCGGTCCGGCGGGTCTTCGTGCCGATCATCGCGTTGTAGCCCAGCGGGGTGGCGGCAAAGAACGGCGCCAGTTCGTCGTCGATCGCATCCATCACAGCGGTCGGCACGAGGTTGTCGACGATGACGTAACCGTCTCGGCGAAGCCGATCGGCGATCTCGTGTGCCGGCGTATCGGCGGGGACATGGTTCAGTTCGGGCATCGGTATCTCTCCCTGGATCGAGGTCCAAGTATCCCGAGCGATGTGTGTTGACCAGGTAAAACGATGTCACACCGGGGTTACGGTATAGACCAGGTGGTGGACGCTGCGCACTCGTCCGGTCGGAGGTCCGCGTGACACTTTGTCCCAGAAATGTTCATTGAGACCCTTGTCACAGCGGGCAAACCTACCTACTGTGTGTTCACTAGGTTGGTTAGAGCCCCCGAGGAGTCGAGTGTCAGCCCCCGAATCCGCCGGGACCGATCTGGAATCGTCCAGACGCCCGTACGCGACGCTGTTCGCCAAAGGCGAGGACCGCAGACAGCGGATCCTGGCCGTGGCCGAGCGACTGCTGGCGCGCAACGGATGGCGGAACACGTCGCTGGCGCAGATCGCCAAAGAAGCCGGCGTGACGCCAGCGGGGCTACTGCACCATTTCGAGTCCAAGGAGCAGCTGCTCAACGCCGTGCTCGACGCGCGCGACCTCGACGACGAGATGCACGCCGACAGGTCTGGAGACCTGGTGACCGAACTCGCGAGGGTGCCCGAGAGGTTCGAGCGATCACCCGAACTGGTCGGCACCTTCATCGTGCTGCTGGTGGAGAACATCTCGCCCGATGCCCCACTGCACGACCGCCTGCAGAAGCGCTACCGCGATGCGGCCGACATCCTCAAGGAAAACATCACCCGCGGCCAGCAAAAAGGCAAGTACCGCAAAGACTTCGACGCGGCCATCAAGGCCACGGAGATTCTCGCCTTCATCAACGGAATGGAGACATTATGGTTGCTCGATCCCTCAATCCCGCTGACCGAAGCATTCAAGGGATACGCGGAGTCGCTGGCGCGCGATCTGGCGGCACCGTTCAACCCGACATGAGGTACCGCCTCGACGTCGTCGCACCAACCGTGCTCGACGCAGTGCGGTACGCCGGCGGCTGGATCTACGACCGAGTCATGGCGGGCTGGGACGTCAACGTCCTTGTCGGCACGGAGGAAGACGTCCGTCCGCTGCAGATTCTCGGCGCCGAGACCCTCGACCTCGAGTCGGTTCTGGAGGCCTGGGAGCAGCGACCGCACCCGCAGACCGTCGCGGTGGCTGCAGACCTGTTCGGCCAGGATGACCGGGTCCGGCGGGGCGTGCTCGGCGCGCTCGATCAGGGCGCTACCGAGGTAACCCTCTGGGGCGCAGAGCTTCCCGCTGAGCTGGGAAGCAGTGTCGACGCCGTCGAGCATCGCCTCAGTGCAGCCGCTAGAGCCTTCAAGGCGCAGGCGCTCGCCGCGGCGCGCGGCGGCGACGGCGTGGCCGTCGCCTCGACCGAGGTGTTCTGCTGCGGCATGATGGCGTCGGTGGCTGCCGACCTCGTCCCGGCCAGCTGATCTCAGCTCAGGTCGATCAGCACCTTCCCGATCGCCCGGCCATCGGCGACGTGACGCAGCGCTGCCGCAGTATTTTCGAGCGAAAAGATCGCTCCCACATGCGGTTTGACGCGCCCCGTCGTGAGAAGTCCATGCAATTCCTGTTCGTTGCGGGTGAACTCGTCAGGCGGGACATCCTGAAACTGGAAACCCAGAACCTGAACCCCTTTGATGAGCAAGAGGTTCAACGGAATACGGGGAATCGTTCCCGAGGCGAAGCCGACGGTGACGAAGCGACCTCCCCTGCCGAGTGACCGCAGGGCCGGTTCGCTGAGGTCGCCGCCGACGGGGTCCATCACGATGTCGGCGCCGTCTGGCAGCGCCGACCTCAATGCTGACCTGAGATGGTCGGTCGTGTAGTTGATCAACCGTGCGGCGCCGTAGTGGCCTGCCGCTTCGAGCTTTTCGGGTGAAGATGCCACCGCGGTGACATGCGCGCCGAGTGCGACGCCGAGCTGCACCGCCGCCAGGCCGACGCCGCCACCGGCGCCGAGCACGACGAGTTCGTCGCCCGCCGACAACCGGGCCGCGGAGCGCAACGTGTGATACGCCGTTCGGTGCGCGACGCCGAACGCGGCAGCGGCCTGGAGGTCGACCTCCTGTGGGATCAATGCAAGGGAAGCGGCATCGACGACGACGCGTTCGGCGAACGCGCCGAACATCCCCGTCCCGGTCACACGGTCACCTACGGCGAAACCCGATGTCTGCGGGCCGATTTCTTCGACGATTCCCGCGAACTCGCTTCCCGGCACGAACGGAGTAGGCACACTGACCTGGTAGGAACCGGCCACGAGCAGGACGTCAGGGAAGTTGACGGCGGCCGCCGCGACCCGCACGCCGATCTGGCCCGGCCCGGCCGCGGCAACGGCACGCTCCTCGACTCGCACCACCTCTGGTGGCCCGTGACGTGGACAGACCGCGGCCCGTACGTTCACCCGCGGTAGTCGGTGGACTCGGCCAGCCCCGCCGCGGATTCCATCAAGCTGGTGACGACCGGTCCGAACGCCAGAAGCTTTTCGTCGTCACCGGCGCGCTGGAACCCCTGCTCGAGCACGATGGCCAGCTTCCATTTGGCGAGTATCAGGTAGTAGTCCAGGTCGTCGACCTGACGGCCCGAGACCTCGGCGTAGTGAGCGACCACGTCGTCGCGCGACGGCATTCCGCTCATGTCGACGTAGGTCATGTCACCTGCGTCATGGCCGACAGGCCATGACTGCACCATCCATCCGAGGTCGAGCTTGGGGTCACCGACGGTACCCATCTCCCAGTCCACGATCGCGGCCATCTGGGCGGGTGCGCCGTGGCGGTACATGACGTTGGCGAACTGGTAATCGCCGTGCATCAGGCCCGGAATGAAGTCGAGCGGCTTGTGCGCCTTGAGCCATCCGGTGGCCACCTCGAGACCGGGCAGAGGGCGCTTCTTGATCCGCTCGAGAAAGCCGATCCAGCGGTCGACCTGCCGTTCGTGAAAGCCGTCCGGCCGCCCCAGATCGTGCAGGCCTTTCGCGCGCCAGTCCACCTTCGATAGCAGCGCAATCCCCTCGGCTAGTTGGTAACTCAAGTCCGGCCTGGTGGAGGGGTCACTGTCGAACGGCTCGGGCCAGCGGCCATGGGTGTCCATCGGCGACCAACCGTCCACGAACCCCATCAAGTAGAACGGGCGGCCGAGCACCGACGCATCGTCGCAGACGCCGACCGCCGCCGTGTGCGGGACATCGGTACCGTCGAGCGCCTCGATGATCCGCCACTCCCGCAGGATCCCCTTGTCCCGGTCGGGCGGAGCTCCCGGCGGCGGCATGCGCAACACGCAGCGATGCTCCCCACGGGTGATCTCGAAGATGACGTTTTGCGTTCCGCCGGAGAGGAATCGGGCCGACAACGGATCGCCCGTGCCGGGCAGTGCGGCCCCATCCATCCAGCTGGCTAGCCGACCGGTGTCGATCTCATTCACAGGTTGCCCACCTCATGCTCGAGGAATTGTGCGTACTTCGCCTGTGCAGCTTCGCGTTTCGCCGGTATCCACTCGGATGGCCAGGTGCCCTCTGCGGGACGGTAGTCGCGCAGGACCTGCTTGGCGACGGTCGTCTTGTGGACTTCGGTGGGCCCGTCGGCCAGACCCATCACCGCGGCTCCGGTCACCATGCCGAGGAACGGCACCTCGTTGGTGACGCCGAGAGCGCCATGGACCTGCATTGCGCGCCAAGCGATGTCGTGCAGCACGGTCGGCATGACGACTTTGACGGCGGCGATGTCTTTGCGGACCTTTTTGTAGTCGTTGTATTTGTCGATCTCCCACGCGGTATAGAGCACCATCAGCCGGAATTGGAGCAGCTGGGCGTAGGAATCAGCGACGTAGCCCTGGACAAACTGCTTGTCCGACAGTCTGCTGCCCTGGGTTTCGCGGCTCAGGGCGCGTTCGCACATCATGTCCAGCGCCTTGCGGGACAGGCCGATGGTGCGCATCGCGTGGTGGATGCGTCCACCGCCGAGCCGGGTCTGGGCGATGACGAAGGCTTGGCCCTCGCCGCCGAGAAGCGCGTCGGCGGGCACGCGGACGTTGTCGTAGTGGATCAGCGCGTGCGACCCCTCGTCAGCGCGTTCGCCGTATAGGCCCATATTGCGTTCGATCTTGACGCCGGGGGTGTCGGTGGGCACCAAGAACATCGACATGCCCTGATAGGCACTGACGTCCGGGTTTGTCACCACCATCACGATGAGGAACGAGGCGGTGGCGGCGTTGGAGGAGAAGAACTTCCAGCCATTGATTACCCAGTCGTCGCCATCACGCACCGCCGAAGTGGTGAACATCGTCGGGTCGGCGCCGGCATGCGGCTCGGTCATCGAGTAGCACGAGAACAGCTCGCCGTCCAACAAGGGGCGTAGATAGCGCTGCTTCTGCTCCTCGGTGCCGTAGTGCGCGATGATCTCGGCGTTGCCGGTGTCGGGCGCCTGACAGCCGAAGATGATCGGTGCCCACTGGGAGCGGCCGAGGATCTCGTTGAGCAGCGCGAGCTTGAGCTGGCCGTAGCCCTGACCGCCGAGGTCGGCGCCCAGGTGCGTGGCCCACAGCCCGCGTCTGCGCACCTCCTCCTTGAGGGGATCGATCGCCTCGCGGCGCTTGCCGTCGAGCGGCGTGAACTGCTGATGCGGGAAAGCCAGGTCGAGTGGCTCAATCTCTTCGCGGACGAACTCGTCGGCCCAGTCCAACACCTTCTGGTACTCAGGGTCGGTCTCGAAATCCCACATGCGGCCTCCTTGCCGAATATCCGTTGATGAGTGTGCAGATGTCCGCCGTCACGACGTCGGCGAACGACCGTTTCCCGAATGCTCCGGCGGCCCAGTGCCTTGCGCCTTCGCTGACCATGGTCTGCGCCAGATACGCCAGATGCGTGACATCGACCGCGGCGGGTAGCTTTCCGTCGGCCTTTGCCCGGGTGAAGAGTTCGGTGAACATGTCCGCGTCGGCGTCCGGTGGGTCCGCTTCGGCCAGGATGCGGTGTTCGTGCCGGTAGCCCTCGAGGATCGTTTCGATGATGAGTTCGGGAGGGTTGCGGGCCATCGATCGTTCGAAGGCGCTCAGCGCCGCCGACAACACGTCGGCGATCTCATAGGGCCGTTTGAGCAACTCATGGATCGCACGGTGTGCCGATCGCGTCGAGAGCACACCGACCTCGAACAGCACGTCCTCCTTGCGGGGGAAGTAGAAGTAGAACAGCGCCTTGGACACACCCGCGGCCGTGCAGATGTCGGCGACGGTCGTGGTGGCGTAGCCGTTGGTCCGCCACAGCGCCATGGCCGCCTGCACGAGCATCCGCTTCGTCTCGGTCGAACGCGCCCGCTGAAACGATGCCCGACGCTGACCTCGGTCAGCTGCAGATTCGGGCTTGGTTCCGGCCACGCAGCGAAATTAGCAGTAGAAGGCCCGTACGCCAATAGTTGACCAGAGTAAAACTAACTGTTTCGCGAATTCCCTGTCCGCGGGCGCCGTCCCTCGGTAGCGTTCGGCCATGCCGAATCACCTTCACCACGTCGTCATGCGCAGTCATTCGGCTTCCGACTTTGTCGCCTTCCTGACCGACGTCGTCGGGATGACTGTCGCCTACGAGATGCGGGTGCCGGGACCGGTCCTGGAGACGACGCTCGGCTGGCCGCCGTCCGACGGTGCCGACGTGACGATCCTCGGCAGTGGAGACGCCGGCCTGATCGAGGTGCTCGACGTTCCCGAAGAGTTGCGGGCCGTCGCACCCGAAGGGCTGGCCGCGCTGTCGTTTCTGACCGATGAGTTCGCGCGCAGCCGGGACGCCGCGGGGAAACACGCCGACGACGTCACGGTATTCGATGCCGGCGTGCCCGGTGTCGACCTGTTCTTCTGCACGGTCGGCGGCGTGCCGATGGAGTTCATGGGGAGTTACGCGCTCGGGAAGGACGACCGGCGCACGGCAGAATGACGGGATGAGCGCCCTCAAGATCGCTGCGCTGGCATTCGCTGCGCTGGCGCTGACCGCCGGAGGTCTTCAGCTGCTGGCGTTCGCGTCGGGCGGCTCACCACGCCACCTCGTCCTCGGTGGATTCGCCTGTGCTGTGGGTATTTCGGTCGGAGCCGCCGTGATCGCCGCAGTGCTTCGCGCGCGCCGCTGATCAGACCCGCCTCACAGCTCCGCGGTGACGGACGCCAGGAACTGTGCGGTGCGTTCGCGTGAGCGGTGCCGGGCCGAGGAGTCGTCGCCAAGGGGGATGATGCGCGCGGCCAGGTCGGTGACGCCCGCGTCGCGATAGGCGCGAAGCCGGCGTCCAACCGCGGATTCGTCCCCCGCCGCCATCGTGTCGCCGACGTCCTCGGCGTCACCGTGCTCCAGCAGCGCCATGTAGTTGGGGGAGAAATGGGCGTGCCCGAGGATCTCGCTGGCGTGCGTCCGCGCGTCGTCGACCTCGCCAGGCGAACAGAGCGCCACTGGCACCCCGGCGACGATTCGTGGCGCGGGTCGGCCCGCGTCCTCGGCGGCCGCAGTGATGCGCGGCGCGATGTGCTCACCCACCGCGCGTTCGTCCGCCATCCAGAGGACTGTGCCGTCGGCGCGTTCGCCGGCTATTCGAAGCATCGCCGGGCCCAGTGCTGCCAGCAGGATCGGCGGTGCGATGTCGGTGACATCGATGGGGCTGTGCACCCGGAAGCCGTCGTTCTCGACACCGATCTGGCCCGGACCGGTGAAGGCGGCAGCGAGCACGTCGAGGTGATCTCGCAACGTCCGTACCGGTTTGCCGTACGGAAGGCCCAACTGGCCGTTGATGATCCAGTCGTGCGAGACGCCGAGGCCCAGCGTGAAGCGGCCCCGGCAGGCGGCATTGGTAGTCAGCGCCTGTTGGGCCAGGATCAGCGGGTGGCGCGTCTGGATCGGAACCACCGCGGTGCCGAGTTCGATCGTGCTCGTCGACGCACCCAGAAGCGCGATCGCTGTCATCGCATCCAGATAGCCGGGCACCTGAGGGAACCAGAACGAACTGAACCCCGCCTTTTCGGCGGCGACGCCGTCGGAGATGAGCCCGGGCAAACGGTCCTGGCGACCGCGCTCCTTGTCCGAGCCCATCATCAAGCCGACCCGCATGGCACTCCTTCGTCACGGCACATGGCGGTCCCATTCGTGCGGCGTCACCGGATAGAACGGCGCGGCCAACAGCGGTTGCGTGCCGGCCTCCTCCCAGCGCTTCGTCAGCACCGGCGCCAGTCTGCGCGCGACCACCACCGGGTCGTCGTCAAGAAAGCAGTACGTCAGGTGCTGGCCGGATCTGGCGCCTGCGAGTGCCGCATCGACGTCGAGGGTCGACGCCGACCACACCCCGGCTACCCCATCGACATCGAGCAACGTTGTGCCCTGCACTGATTCGCGTTCCAGCACGGCGAATACGCCGCGTACGGGCCACCAGGGCAGGACGTCGGCGCCCACCTTCACCCTGGGTGCGGCGACCTTGCTCTGCACTCCGTAGACACCGCGGTCGACCGGCGGGAGCAGGGAGATCTTGCGGCCCGCATTCCCTAGTGCGCGCGAGAGGTCGTTGAACGCCTCGAGTCCGAGCGGATCGGCGAAAAAATACGTCATCACGTGGTCGATGGCATCGAACCGTGTATCGCCGGGAAGTCTGGCTTCCCGGCACTGCGGCGTCGAGACCAGACGCAGCGACGCCCGCACCGCCGGGAGTCGGTGTTGTTCCGGTCGGTGGTCGAGTGTGTGCCATCGCAGGTAGTCGGCGTCGCGGCCCTCGGGGTGGCGGGAGGCCATCGACACGAACAGCGTCGTGATGTCTCCGCGGCCCGCGGCGAGGACTCCGTCGACCTCGTCGGACGGCGTTCCGGGAAATTGCATGGTGGTCCTCATGTGGTCGGTCCGGCGTCGGCGAGTGAGAGCTCGGGATAGCGGGCGGCCACCATACGCCGGAACCCTTCTCGCCGCGGCACTTTGGTCCGGCCGAGGACTTCGTGCATGTGAGTCACGTCCGGCCACAGCGGTGTGTGGGCGTCGGCGGTGTATTCGAAGATGGGTTCCACTCCTACGAGCCGACCCATGTAGGTGCAGTACTCCTCGACGCTGACGGTTTCGCTGCCCGCCCAATTCACCACCTGAGGCGGTGTTCGGGCGACCTCCATGGCACGGATGCCGAGCTCGACGTAGTCGTCCTCGTAGATCGGGTTGTAGTTGTTCGGCTTGTCGGGATGCAAACGGATCGGCCTGCGCGCCAGGATCGCATCCAGCCGGTCGGCCGCAGACCCCCCTTCGGGTCCGTAGGTTGAGCAGATCCGGATGATCGACAGCGGGATGCGGTAGCGCCGTGACACCCAGTCGCACACCGCTTCGGCGGCAACCTTGGAAAAGCTGTAGTTGGCGCGCAGTGGTACGCCCGGGGGATCGTCCTCGGTGAGCGGACGCCTGCCCTGATACCCGTAGATCGAACCCGTCGAGCACAGCACGAAGCCCTTCGCGGCACGACAGTGGTAGAGCAGGTCGCCCGAGTTGTGCGCATTCGTCTCGACGGCCTGCTTCCATCCGCTCGTCCCTGGGTCGACGGCCGCGTGAAACACATAGCTGAAATCGTCCGGGACACTGGACAAGTCGCCCGCACTCAAATCGAGGGGTAGTGGGGTGACCCCAGCTGTCCTGAGCTTGTCCCGGTCTGCCGGGTCGCGCAACCGGGCCGCGCCCCACACGTCGTTGCGCGCGGCGAGGGCCCGCGCGATCGGGTATGCGATCTTGCCGGTGGCCCCGGTGATCAGAATCTTCTCGCCGTGCAGCACGAGTGACCTCCCTTCGCTATTCAGTCATAGCGCATAGGCTCGCTAATGTTAAGTACTTGATATGTTTGAGGGACCGTGGATCGAAAGGGGGCCCCGTGCGGCTGACGTTCGACAACGCGGTCGAAGCCTTCCGCGCGGAGTTCATCGCTTTCCTCGAAGCCAATCTGCCCGCCGAGGCCGAAGCCGCGCGCGAAACCTCCCGATCGACAGCGCATGTGCCGCCATGGGCCCGCCGGTGGCAGCAGCTGCAGTTCGAGCACGGCTGGCTGTTGCCGGGGAACCCGCCCGAGTTCGGAGGTCGCAACGCAGGCGTTCTCGAACAGTTCGTCCATCGGGAGGAACTCGCGCGCCGGCGGATCTACCACTGTTTCAACCCGCAGGGCGTCGGGATCATCGCCGCGTCACTTCTGACGTTCGGCACGGACGAGCAGAAACAACGCTGGGCAGTGCCGATCCTGCGGGGCGAGCTCACGGCATCCCTCGGCATGAGCGAACCAGGGGCGGGGTCGGATCTGGCGGGCCTGAGTACGCGCGCGGCGCGGGAAGGCGATGAGTTCGTGGTGAACGGGCAGAAGGTGTGGACCTCGGGCGCCCACGACGCCGACGTTCTGCTCACCTTCGTCCGGACAGACCCGGATGCGGTCAGGCACAGGGGAATCAGTGCGCTGCTGATCCCGACGGACACCCCTGGTGTCGAGCGCAGACCGTTCGCCAGCGTCCACGACCGAAAGAACTTGGACTTCAACGAGGTCTTCTTCACCGATGTGCGGGTGTCGGCGACCAACCTCGTCGGCCCGCTCAACGACGGGTGGAAGGTGGCCAACGGGTCGCTGGGGCACGAGCGCACGATGATGTGGATGTCGTTCGCCGACAGGATGGCGCAGACGCTCGAAACGTACATTCCCAGCGGCGAGTTGGATCGCGACAAATACGCCACCACAGTCATGGACCTCTACGCCCTGCGGCTGCTCGGGTCCGCGGCACTCGGGCAGGCCGCCCGGGGGGAACGGGACGTCCCGGCGGTATCTGTCCTGAAGGTGCTGGGATCGGAGGCTGAGCAGAACGCCTACCGCCACGTGCTGGAAGCCTCTGGGGCCGATGCGCTGCTCGGGAACGCGCCGACCGGCCCCTACAACGCGTTCGCTCCGGAGCAGTACGCGGCGAGCTGGTTCACGCGCTACCTCGGGAGTTTCGCAGGCACCATCGCGGGCGGGACTTCGGAGATCCAGCGCAACATCATCGCGCAGCGGATCCTCGGACTGCCTGCGCGCTGAACGCTTCCGCGCCTGCCCGTCGCGTCAGGTAGTCGATCTGCAGGTGGATCGAGTAGAGCACCAGAGGCGGCAGCACGATGAAGGGGATGTTCTCGCCGATGAACTTGAACCCGAGTCCGAACGCACCCTGTCCGATGTTGCTGAACCCCGCGCCGACTTCGGCGAGGAAGTACACCGCGGTGCTGCTCATTAGTATCGCGCACCCGGCGAAGGTGATCCAGAGGGCGCGGATGCGCGATTCGGCGGGCAGCCCGGGGCGCACGAGGCGGGTCCACATCACGAACACCGTGATCCCGGTGAGCACGCCGACGATCTCCAGCGCGAAGATCCACGGATTGCCGCTGACGTAGCGGGTGTCGGCGAGGCCGTACTGCCACCACAGCCATTTCCACCCCGGGTCGGTCGTGGGCGCCCACAGTCCGAGTGGATGCCCGATCAGGAACATCAGTTCGTAGCCGATTTGGCTACCCGCGGTGTAAGGCAGGTAGAACAGCGTCAACTCGGCTGCCTTGTCGAGCCGAGTGCGTTTCTCGCCCGGCGCGTTCCACAGGATCACGAACGGCAGCAGCATCACCGGGACGCCGAAGATCAGATTGACGACGACGTCGGTCGTGAACGTCGGCGCGATGAAGCCAATGCTGACGCCGACAGTGACCAACAGGAACATCGCGAAGGTGAAGATCCCGGTCCAGGTGTAGATCTTCAGCCGGTGCGGCGCCCAGGGCTGGGCGAAGTTCGGTTCATGTTGCTCAGGCGTCGTCACGTCGCCACCTCTATCCGCCCTTTATCAACTACTTGTGATTGCCGGGCGAAGCATATACCCGGCGCGGGCGGGGAGCGGATAGTTCCCGCAGGGCTGTCAGAAACAGTTCGTCCATTCGGGGGCTCAGCTCGGCCAGCGTCGCGCCGACCGCGTGGCATGCCGACCCGAAGACACGCTCGAGTGAGTCGGCGTCGGTGGCGGCGCCGATCGACAGGCAGAGGCACGCCACCCCGTCGCCGCGGAGCTCGTCGAGAGCTTTGCGTGCGTCGGCCTCGGCGTACCGGCCTTCGTATCCGTCGTCGTAGGGGTAGCCGTCGGAGAGCACCAGCAGCAGCCGGTGCGGCGTTCCCGCAGAGCGTTTGAGGATCTCGCCCGCACCCCGAATTCCTGCTCCCAGCCGGGTATAACCCGCCGGATGCAGCTGGCCGAGACGGGCCCGGCCTGCCGCGCCGAACGGCTGGCCGAAGCCCTTCACCAGCGGCAGCTGCACCGCCCGCCTGCCCTGCGAGCGGAATCCGTACACGGCGACGCGGTCGCCGAGCTCATCGAGCACCGAGGTGAGGGTGGCGGCTGCGTGGCGTTGATGGTCGTGCACGGCCAGGCCGTCGCCGTCGGCGTCGACGGCGGACCCCGATGCGTCGAGCAGAATCAGCACGCCGAGGTTGCGGGTCAGCTTGCGGCGGTCGATGTACACGTGCTCGGGCGGTGAGTAGCCCGAGCGCAGATCTACCGACAGGTCGATGAGCGCCTCGGTGTCCAGATCGTCGCCGTCGGGTCGTCGACGCAACACCGTCGGGTCGAGGCCGACCCGCGCGAGTTTGCGCCGCAGGACGGCGTCATGAATGGGGCCGGGGGTGCGGAGTTCCACCGTGGCGGCGATCGGAAAGTCGACGACGCGGCACCAGTCCTTGCGGTAACCGTTGCGGTGGACGTCCCACTCCGGGAACCACGATCCTCCGACTCCTACTGCGGCACCTGGCTTCTCGGCATCGGTGAAGCGAATCGGGGTCGGGGTCGGTCTCGCATCGGTGCCCGCCCGTGACGTCCGCCGTGTCGAGCCGACCGACAACTCGCCGCCGGCGCCCTCGCTTGCGGCGGAACGGGAACTCCCGAACAGTGTGCGCAGGAACTCCGCGACCGTCCGGGCGCCGAGGGGCATCTCGAACAGTCTCAGGATCCGGCTCTTCTCGGACGGTTCGTCGTCCTCGTCGTCGGCAGCCGAGGGATCCACGGATTCGAACTGGACGCCGACGTCGCCATCGGTGGCCCTGGTAGTCGAATCTGCTTGCTGGCGGCGGAGTTTCGATGGCCGGATCGCCCCGAACCATTCCGGTGGGGCGTCCACTTCGGTTCTGCCCGCGACGATCTGCAAAGATTCTTCGGGGCTGGCCGACCGGGGCGGGGCGGCGCGGCTCACTTCCCCCGCCAGGGGGAGCCCGCGTGCCGCCTGGGCCAGCGCGCGATGGCCCTCGACTGCCAGGTAGCGCCGCGCGAAAGTCGCCCGCCCCCGAAGCCGTTTGACATACCTGTCGTCGAGGCTTCCCGCCCCGAGAAGCGCGCTCTGCACGAGTATCTGGAGACGTTGTCCGTCAGCGTCGGCATCGGCGGCGACGAAGATCGTCCTTCCATCGGTGTATGCGGGTTCGCCCGGAGCCGCCACGGCCACCTCGACCGGCTTGCCTGCCAGGAACGCGGCGAGGAACCGAAAGCGCCCGGGGTCCGGGAGATCGGAGATCACCGACGCGGCAGGAGGGCGTCGACCAACTCGCCGAGGCCCCGGATCACGTCGGGGTCGTCGGACAGGACCTCCACGATGGCCGACTGGATCGAGTCGCGCAGGTTCAACCCTTCGGCGACGAGGCCACCCGCGAGGATCAGCATCCGGGTCGAGGCGACCTCGTTGAGAGCCGAACGGTCCAGCCCGCGGATCGCGTTCCCGATGGCGACCAGCGACCCGGCCACCGCTTCCTCGACGCCCGCTTCGTGGGCCACCACCTCGGTTTCGATGCCGGCAGGCGGAAAGTCGAGGGTGATGGCGACGAACCGCTGACGGGTCGATTCCTTCAGGTTCTTCAGGATGCTCTGGTAGCCCGGGTTGTAGGACACGATGAGCTGAAAACCGGGCGCCGCAGGCAAAGTCACACCGAGGCGGTCGATCGGTAGTTCCCGCCGGTGATCGGCGAGGGGATGGATGACCACCGTGGTGTCCTGACGTGCCTCGACGATCTCGTCGAGGTAGCAGATGGACCCGGTGCGGACCGCGCGTGTCAACGGTCCGTCCGCCCACACGGTCTCACCTCCCTTGAGTAGGAAGCGACCCACCAGATCGGCCGACGTCATGTCCTCGTGGCCGGCGACGGTGATCAGCTCGCGGCCGAGTTCGTGCGCCATCGCCTCGACGAAACGCGTTTTGCCGCAACCGGTGGGCCCTTTCAGCAGTACCGGCGAGCCGCGGCGGGCCGCCGCCCGAAAGGTGTCGGCCTCCCCGCCGACGGTGCGGTAGAACGGCGGCGTCGGCGTCAGCAGCCGTGAGTTATTGCCCGTCATCGTCGTTCGCGCGCTGGATCGGCACGACAGGGGGGAACTCGACGCCTTCGGGAAGCACGAGTTCACCGTCGTGATTGATGTACCCCGAATGCTTGGTCGGCAGCGGCAGGTCGGGATTCGGGCACGGCCGGTCGGTCCCCTCGCCGCAGATGCCCGGATTGAAGTACGACCGCTTCTGTACGTCTTCGGGCCATGGATCGGCGTGCATGCCGAGCCAGGTGGCCGGGACGTTGTAGAACAGGAAGAAGCACGCGCTGACACCGCCGAAGATGGCCAGGAAGCGGACGAACTGCTGTTTGACGAACCCGCCACGGATGCGGTCCAGCCCGCGCTCGACGACGGTGCGTCCCCGGTCATCGGTGAAGAACCGCAGGCAGCACAGCGCCGCTTGAACGCCGCCCCACATCAGACCTTCGTAGACGGGAAACTGGTAGTACGTGCCCGCATTGAACGACAACGCCTGGATGGCCCCGGGGTAGGAGTAGAAGCCGATCGGCAGCATGATCAGGGCTTCCATCACGAAGTCGAAGACGAAGGCGATCGCGTAGGTGACCAGAATCATTCGTAGATTGCTGATTTCGGGCCAACGGTTCTTGATCTTGCGCATGATGGCGCATCCGACGATGGTCAGCAGTAGGACGCCGTACATGTACCCGGGGATGTTGGTCAGCAGCGGTTCGGGCACCGTGTGGCCCGGTTCTTCGTGCGCGACCCAGCCCGGGATGTGCGGAGCCCACGAACCCCGGTTCCACAGCCACGCGTTGTACGTGCACCAGGTGCTGTAGTAGTTGAGCATCGGATCCTGGAACATCATCAGACCCATCGACACCAACAGCATGCCGTCGAGGGTGATCCGCCTTTCCCGTATCCAGGGCCGAAGAATGAAGAACCACAACGCAACCGGTAAACCGACCCAGAGCACTACCGAGTTGGCGATCAACGGGATCTTCATGTACATCGGCGGCTCGCTCGGGCCTCCGGCGACCGGCTCGAAGAAGGGTCCCGTGACCCAACGGATGAACACATAGAGGGTGAATACCAAGGCGATGCCGCCGACGGTCGCCCAGATCTTGAACGCGTTGCAGGACGGTCCTCGCGGACTGAGACTGGTTGCCCCGCTGAGCGATTCGGTGACAGCGGCCTTCTTGGACAGGTCACTCATGACGATTCCCCTTGCCGAATATGGCGGCCGCCCGGCGCGCATCGGCAACCGGAACGACCTGTCGGGTGCAAATATACTCATTGGTATCTGAGAATCCAACAGGTCACCCAGAATCTGTGGCAGACTTCCGTCATGGCGGAGCGCTGGACGAGGGAACGCAGGCTCGAACACACGCGTTCGGTGCTGCTGGATGCCGCTGAAGAGGTCTTCGCCGAAAAGGGTTTCACTCCTGCGACTCTCGATGACATCGCTCACTCGGCCGGCTACACCAAGGGTGCGATCTACAAGCACTTCGCCACCAAGGAAGACCTCTTCTTGGCGGTCAGTGACCGATACTGGCGCCGATACTTCGACAACTTCGCCGAGGTGATGTCGAGCGCCAGTCGCGTCGGAGCCCGTGAACTCGATGAGATCGCCGAGCGCTGGCGTCAACTGAGCCAGGATCGCGGCGCAGAACATGCCGCACTGGGTCTGGAGTTCACGCTGTATCTCCTGCGCAACCCGGAGGCGCGTGATCGGGTCGCGCAGAAGCGGGCTGAGGTCGTCGACCAGTTGGCCAACTTCATCGTCGAGGGAATGGAGCGGCTCGGCGCGACGCTGCTCATCCCGCCGCTGACGTTCGCCCAGGCCTTGGTGGCCACGAGCGACTCCGTCGTTCTGGGCAGCCAACTCGACGATGTCGACCTCTACCGCCCGGTCGTCGAAATGTATACGTCGGTCATCAAGCTGCCCGACTGACCCCCCAATGGGTGGCGAGCAGACGCAAAATCGCACGTTTGCACCCGAATTCATGCGAGATTGCGTCTGCTCGGTGGCAGGCATGAAGGCGTATCCGCAGATGAGCCACTATGTTTCGGCCAAAGACGGCGTCGTCGGCCTGATGCGGTCGTGCGCGGCCGAACTCGCACCTCACATGATCCGGGTCAACAGCGTGCACCCGACGCACGTCAACTCGCCGATGGTGATGAACGACGAGACCTTCCGGCTTTTCCGCCCCGATCTGGAGAACCCGGGTCCGGACGACATAGCGCCGATTTGCCAGATGTTCCACAGCGTGCCGCGGCCGGGGGTCGAGATCGAGGACATCACCAACGCTGTGATGTTCTTCGCCTCCGACTACTCGCGCTACGTCACCGGGGTGTCCATGCCGATCGATTGGGGGAGCTGCCTGAAATGAGGCTGTCGCCGCTACCCGCGGACCAGTGGAACGACGGTGTCGTGCGTGCTCTATCGGTGATGATGCCGCCGGAGCGGGCGCGGCCCGACACGGTCGGGAACGTGCACGCTGGCGATGGCGATCGAGACGTTCGGCATCGAAGACGACTCTCAACGGGGCGCTACGGCAACCGATTTCGTCTCGGTGTAGCCGTCGATGCCCTCTCGCCCGAGTTCGCGGCCGTAGCCGCTGGCCTTCACGCCGCCGAAAGGCGCGAACGGATCCATCGGGTAGCCCTGGTTGACGCCGAACGTGCCCGTTCGGATTCTGGCCGCCACCTCGAATCCGCGCTCGTCGTCGGCGGTGAAGACCGAGCCGGCCAGACCGTAGTCCGAGTCGTTGGCGATGCGGATCGCCTCCTCGGTATCGGCATACGGGATCACGGTCAGCACCGGCCCGAAGATCTCCTCACGGGCAATGGTCATCGAGTTGTCGGCGCTATCGAACAGGGTGGGCTTGACATACCAGCCGCGGTCCAGTCCGTCGGGCATCCCGGTGCCCCCGAGTGCGACACGTGCCCCGTCTCGCACTCCCTGCTCGATGTAACCGGTGACGCGCCTCTGCTGTCGTTGCGCGACCAGCGGTCCGACCTGGGTGGCGCTGTCGGTCGGATCGCCGACCACCAGGGCACTCATCTCTGCGGCGAGTGCGTCGGTGAACTCCGCGGCGCGCGTCTGCGGAACGAGAATGCGCGTCAGCGCATTGCAGATCTGGCCGCTGTTGGACAGGCTCGCCGAGCGCACACCCGACGCGACGGCAGCAGGGTCCGCGTCGTCGAGCACGATTGCCGCGGACTTACCTCCCAGCTCGAGACTGACCCGCTTCAAATCGCGCGCGCACGCCGACGCGACGGCCCTGCCTGCGGCACTCGAGCCGGTGAACGAGACCTTGTCGACGCCGGGATGGCGCACGAGGTGCTCACCGACGGCGCCGTCACCGGGTAGCACGCTGACCACGCCCGGCGGCAGATCGGACTCGGCGATGATCTCGGCGAGCAGGATCGCATCGAGGGGTGATTCGGCGGCGGGCTTGAGCACCACCGCGCACCCGGCGAGCAACGCCGGAATCAGCTTGGTGGCGATCAGGAACTGCGGCATGTTCCACGGCACGATCGCGGCGACCACCCCTGCCGGCTCACGCAGGACCCGGATGTCGGCGCCGTAGCGCCCGGGCCTGTCCTCGCGCCACGGGTAGCGCTGCGCCACATCGCAGAACGCCGACATCATCGTCCACGGCAGTGCCACCTGCGCGCGCTGGGCGAAACCGATGGGGGCGCCGATCTCGGCGGTGATGAGGTCCGCCATGTCGGCCCGGCGCACGCCGTAGATCTCTGCCAGCCCGCGCACCGTCGCGATGCGTTCAGCGGGGTCGGTGCGCGGCCAGGGACCGTTGTCGAACGCCTCCCGTGCGGCGGCGACGGCCCGGTCCACGTCGGCGGGTGCGGCGGCCGCCACGGACGCGATCGTCGTCTCGGTGTGCGGAGAGACCACCTCGATGCGCCGTTCTGTGCTCGGTGCCTGCCAGGTCCCCGCGATGAACAGCTCGTCGTGACGCACCGTGTCGTTCCCCTTGATCGGTAGCGGTGAATATCAACTACTTGCGATTGATGGGTCGACCATATACCGTCGGCGATGTCGTCTTCTGCGAAATGACGAAAAGGCGTCTGCGCCTGTGTGTTTGCCTGCGAGACTCACCTGGTCGCTTCGCACGCGGGCGGCGCGGCAGTGACGGCAGCCCCGAGGAGATACTTGATGCCCCGATTTCCCAAGCCGGCAGAAGGCAGCTGGACCGAGCACTATCCGCAGCTGGGCACCGGGCCGGTGTCCTACGAGGACTCCGTCGACCCGGAGTTCTACGAAGTCGAGCGCAAGGCGGTCTTCAAGCGTGCCTGGCTCAATGTTGGCCGCGTCGAACAGATTCCGCGCAAGGGCAGCTACTTCACCAAAGAGATGAAGGTCGTCAACACCTCGATCATCGTCGTGCGGACCACCAAGGGCGAGGTCAAGGCCTACCACAACATCTGCCGCCATCGGGGCAACAAGCTCGTCTGGAACGACATGCCGCTGGAGGAGACCAGCGGAGTGTGCCGGCAGTTCACGTGCAAGTACCACGCGTGGCGCTACGACCTCGACGGCAACCTGACGTTCGTGCAGCAGGAGGGCGAGTTCTTCGACCTCGACAAGAGTCGCTACGGCCTCGTGTCCGTGCACTGCGAGGTGTGGGAAGGGTTCATCTTCGTCAACTTCGCCAGTCACACCGAAGCGCCCGAACAGTCCCTGCGTGACTTCCTCGGCCCGATGATCACCAACCTGGAGGGATACCCGTTCGACAGGATGACGTCGCGATTCCATTACCGGTCTGAGGTCAAGGCCAACTGGAAGCTCTACATGGACGCGTTCCAGGAGTTCTACCACGCACCGGTATTGCACGCGAACCAGTCGCCGACCGCGTACTCGAAGGCCGCCGCGGAGGCGGGTTTCGAGGCGCCGCACTACCGCATCGAAGGCCCGCACCGGCTGGTCAGCACGTCGGGTGTCCGGGCCTGGGAGATGGCCGACGAGATGCGCAAACCGATCGAGGACATCTGCCAGAGCGGCCTCTTCGGACCATGGGACAAACCGGACCTGGGTGAGATGCCCGCCGGGCTGAATCCCGCGAAATGCGATCCGTGGGGCCTGGATTCGTTCCAGCTGTTCCCTAACTTCGTGATTCTGTTCTGGGGTCAGGGGTGGTATCTGACCTACCACTACTGGCCGACGTCGGTCAACACACACCTGTTCGAGGGCACCGTGTACTTCCCCGCGCCGCGCACGCCGCGGGAGCGCATCGCACAGGAACTGGCCGCCGTCTCGTTCAAGGAGTACGGCCTGCAGGACGCCAACACTCTCGAAGCCACGCAGTCGATGGTCGAGTCCCGGGTGCTCGACGACTTCGTGCTCTGCGACCAGGAGGTGCTCATCCGCCACCTGCACACCGAAACCGCGGCCTGGGTCGAGGATTACCGCCGCAAGACGGCGGGGGTGTGACGATGAGCGTCGATGAGTCTGTGGCCAAGCTGCCGCCGGAATTCGCCGACCTCGAAGAGTTCTCCGACTGGTGCCTGGGTTCCGAACCGGAGCGCTACGCCAAGCGGCTGGGCAGTTCGATGGCCGAATTGCAAGCTTTCTACGACGCCATCACCGCGCGCGCCGAAGAGGCGATCGCCTACTGCGACAAGTTCTCCCTGGACGAGTTGCCCGACGATGTGCTCAACCTGATGCACATGCTCTATTCCATGATCCAGGCGTCCTTCCCCGTCGAATGCTGGAAGCAGCCGAAGGTGCCCGACACCGGCGCCACGTCGCTGGACTGCGACGCAGAACCGGTCCCGTGACCGCGACCGTCGTCAGGGCCGCCCGCTGGGCGGACGTCGAGGCCGGCGTCGTCAGCGCACCCGCGGTCCTGGTCGTCGAGGGCAACCGCATCCAGGCGGTCAACCCGCCCGCCGAACCCGACGATGCGACCGTCATCGACCTCGGGGACGTCACCCTGCTGCCGGGACTGATGGACATGGAGCTCAACCTGCTCATCGGTGGCCCGGGAGGTCCGGAGGGGCTGCCCAGCCCGATGCACGGCGTCCAGGACGACCCCGCGTACCGCACGCTACGTGGCGCGGTGAACGCGCGCACCACGCTCGAGGCCGGGTTCACCACGGTGCGCAACCTGGGGCTGATGGTCAAGACGGGTGGCTATCTCCTCGACGTCGCGTTGCAGCGTGCCATCGAACAGGGATGGCACCCAGGACCGCGGATCTATCCGGCAGGTCACGCCGTGACCCCGTACGGGGGACATCTCGACCCGACGGTGTTCCAGCGGCTCGCGCCGGGCATCATGCCCCTGTCGGTGGCCGAGGGCATCGCCAATGGCGTCGACGACGTCCGCGCCTGCGTGCGGTATCAGATCCGCCACGGCGCCAAGCTCATCAAGGTCTCGGCCTCGGGCGGCGTGATGTCGCACAGCACCGCCCCCGGAGCCCAGCAGTACTCCGACGAGGAGTTCGCCGCGATCGCCGACGAGGCGCATCGTGCCGGTGTCCGGGTTGCCGCTCATGCGGTGGGGGACAGTGCGATTCGCGCGTGTATCCGGGCCGGCATCGACTGCATCGAGCACGGCTTCCTCGCCACCGACGACACCATCCAGATGATGGTCGACCATGGCACCTTCCTGGTGTCCACGACCTACCTCACCGAGGCGATGGCCGTCGACCGGATCGCTCCGGAACTGCGCAAGAAGGCCGAGGTCGTCTTCCCGCAGGCGCAGGCGATGCTGCCCAAGGCCATCGCGGCGGGAGTGCGCATCGCGTGTGGCACGGACGCGCCCGCAGTACCGCACGGACAGAACGCCAAGGAGTTGTGTGCGCTCGTCGCCCGCGGGATGACCCCGATGCAGGCGCTGCGTGCCGCGACGATCACGAGTGCCGAACTCATCGAGGCCGACGACGAACTGGGCAGGCTCGCGCCCGGTTATCTCGCCGACGTCATCGCGGTCGGCGGTGATCCGTCCCGCGACATCGCGACCACGTTGGACATCCGCTTCGTCATGAAGGACGGCGTGATCCATGTAGACAGTCGGGATCACGGCCGGGACGGCTAACGTCTAGGCATGGAGGTGCACGACGTGGCGGGTATCGAGCTCACGGACAACATTCTGTGGCTGCTCAAGCAGGCCTTCTACTTCTCGCTCACCAGCGTGAACGAGGCGGTCAGCGAGCACGGTGTGAGCACCGCACAGATCGGTGTCCTGCGTCAGCTGTCCAACGAGCCGGGTCTGTCGGGGGCGGAACTGGCGCGGCGGCTGCTGATCAGCCCCCAGGGCGTGCAGTTGGCGCTGACGGCCCTGGAGAAGCGCGGGCTGGTGGAGCGCAAGCAGAATCCCGCCCATGGCCGCATCTTGCAGGCGTTTCTCACCGACGAGGGCCGCAAGGTCGCCGCCGCCGTCGTGCACGACGCCATCGAGGCGCACGACAAGGTGTTCGGAGTGCTGTCCAAGGCCGAGCAGAAGACTCTCAGGGAACTGCTCGGGCGCGTCGTCGAGCAGGGGACCGGACACACACTGTTTGCCGACCACGTCGACCAGTAATCGCCGGATCGCATTCCGGCAGAGGATTTCTCGACAATATCCCGCCGGAATGCAATTCCGGGGAGGCGGAGCCTTGAGCTTAATGACAAGTACTTGATAATATGGCGGGGATGGTTGAGGAATCCACCGCCGACGGCTTTGCGCCGCTTCGCATCAGGCGCGTCGTGCGCGAGACCTCCGATGCGGTGTCCCTGGTACTGGATGTGCCGGAGCACTGCTCGCACCGTTTCCGCTACAAGGCCGGCCAGTTCCTCACCGTCCGGGTCAGTGTCGACGGGCGCGACCTGCGCCGCTGCTACTCGATGTCCTCGGCGCCCGTGGAAGATGAACTGCGGATCACGGTCAAGCGGGATCCCGGCGGCGTGGTGTCGAACTGGATCAACGACACCGCCGCGGAGGGCGACGAGTTGCACGCCGCGGCGCCCGAGGGCAAGTTCGTTCTGCCCGAGGATGTTTCGGCATCCGAACCGCTGGTCGCCTTCGCGGGGGGAAGTGGAATCACCCCGATCATGTCGCTGGTGCGCACCGCCCTGGCCGACTCGGACAGGCCGGTGTGGCTGTTCTACGCCAACCGGGGCCGCGATTCGGTCATTTTCTCGGATCCGCTGGCGCACCTGATCGACCAGCACGCCGACCGCCTGACCGTCGAACACCACTACGACGAGGACGCCGGAGTCGTGACCGCATCGGCCGTCACCTCATTCGTGGCTCCGAACGGTGCCGGACACTACTACGTGTGCGGGCCCGCCCCGTTCATGGACACCGTGGAAGCGGCACTGCAGGAGTCCGGGGTGCCCAGACACCGCCTGCATCTCGAGCGGTTCACGATCGCCGAGGTGCCTCCTGGCGTCACCGACGATAGGCACGAGGCGTGCGAAGAGATCATCATCGAGCTCGACCGCAAGAAGGTCACCGCCACCCACCGGCAGGGCGAGACCCTGCTGCAGACCGCACGCCAGAAGGGGTTGAAAGCGCCGGCTTCGTGCGAAACGGGTTCCTGCGGAACGTGCATGGCCAAGATCATCGAGGGCAGCGCGCGGATGAGGATCAACGACGCGCTGGACGAAGGCGAAGTCGAAGAAGGCTGGGTCCTGACCTGCCAGTCGCTGCCCACAAGTCGAAAGGTCCACGTGGTCTATGAGTGAACAATTGAGAATGAGCATCGATGAGTAAGCGCGTAGCGGTGGTGACCGGCGGCGCCTCCGGCATGGGGGAGTCCACATGCCATGAACTCGGCAGACGGGGCCACAAGGTCGCCGTCCTCGACCTCAACGGCGAAGCGGCGCAACGGGTTGCCGAGGAGCTGCGAGCCGATGGCGTCACCGCGCTCGGCGTCGTGGCCGACGTCACCGACCGCGCGGCCGTCGAGGAAGCCTTCGCCAAGGTGCGCACCGAACTAGGGCCCGTTCACATTCTCGTGACCAGTGCGGGTCTGGTGGATTTCGCACCGTTCCTGGAGATCTCACCGCAATCGTGGCAGCGGCTGATCGACGTCAACCTCAACGGCACGTTTCATTGCACACAGGTCGCTGTTCCCGACATGCTCGAGGCCGGGTGGGGCCGGATCGTGATGATTTCGTCCTCGAGCGCCCAGCGGGGCTCGCCCGGCATGGCGCACTACGCCGCCTCCAAGGGAGCGCTGATCTCGTTCACGCGGTCTTTGGCCCGCGAGTACGGCCCGATGGGCATCACCGTCAACAACGTTCCGCCGTCGGGTATCGAGACGCCGATGCAACACCAATCCCAGGCGGCGGGCTTCCTGCCCCCCAACGAGCAGATGGTGGCCAGCATCCCGGTCGGCCACCTCGGCACCGGCGACGACATCGCCGCCGCGGTCGGCTTCCTCTGCTCGGAGGAGGCAGGCTTCATCACCGGTCAAACGCTGGGCGTCAACGGAGGGTCGGTGATGTGATGACGGGGTTCCGACGACGAGGGGATCGGCATGCCTAAGTGGCCCAAGCCCGCCGAGGGCAGCTGGACGGAGCACTATCCGGAGCTCGGCACCGGACCCGTCTCGTTCCGAGACTCGATCTCGCCCGAGTTCTACGAACTCGAACGCGAGGCCGTCTTCAAACGCGCCTGGCTCAACGTCGGTCGTGTCGAGGAACTTCCGCGTGTCGGCAGCTACCTGACCAAGGACATCGATGCCGCGCGAACATCGGTGATCGTGGTCAGGGGGCGCGACGAGCAGATTCGCGCGTTTCACAATCTGTGCCGGCACCGCGGGAACAAGTTGGTGTGGAACGACTTTCCGGACGTCGAGGTCAAGGGCGCGTGCCGGCAGTTCACCTGCAAGTACCACGGGTGGCGCTACGGACTCGACGGAGAACTGAAGTTCGTGCAACAGCCCGGTGAGTTCTTCGACCTCGACACCACGAAGTACGGTCTCAAGCCAGTGCGGTGCGATGTGTGGAACGGCTTCATCTTCATCAACTTCGACCCCGAGCCGCGGCAGACGCTGCGCGAGTTCCTGGGGCCGATGATCACCGCGCTGGACGACTATCCGTTCGAGATGATGACCGAGCGTTACGATTTCGTCGCGCACAACAACAGCAACTGGAAGATCTTCGCCGACGCGTTCCAGGAGTACTACCACGTGCCGTCCCTGCACTCGCAGCAGGTGCCGACCGAAGTGCGTCAGCCGAACGCGACCTTCGAGTGCGGGCATTTCCAGATCGACGGGCCGCACCGCCTCGTGTCGACAGCGGGAACCCGGCGGTGGCTGCTCGCGCCCGAGTTCATGTACCCGGTCGAAAGGGCAACGCGCAGTGGACTGGTGGGTCCGTGGCGGACCCCGGAGACGCACCAGTCCGCGGGCCTGAACCCGGGCGGCATCGAGCCGTGGGGGATCACCAACTTCCAGATCTTCCCGAACCTGGAAATCCTGATCTATCACGGTTGGTACCTTCTCTATCGCTACTGGCCCACCTCGCACAACACCCACAAGTTCGAGGCTTACAACGCCTTTCATCCCGCACGCACCGTCCGTGAACGGATCGAGCACGAGGTCGCCTCCGTCGTCCTCAAGGAGTTCGCCCTCCAGGACGCCGGCATGCTGGGCGGCACCCAGGCGGCCCTCGAATACGGCCTGGGTGAACCGGTCGTCGACGACTATCCGCTCAACGACCAGGAGATCCTGGTCCGTCACCTCCACCACGTCGCCGTCGACTGGGTCGAGCGGTACAAGGCCGAACGCAGCCCGGCGGGGGTGTGACCATGCCCCGTCTTCCCGAGCCCTTCGCCGAGCTCGAGCTGTTCGCCGAGAAGTGGTGTCTGGCAACGGAACCCGAGCGCTGGGAGGCCCGACAGAACACTCCCATGGCGGACATTCACGCCTTCTACGACGCGTTCACACCCCGCTTCGAGGAAGCCATCGACTACTGCGACAAGTTTTCGCTCGACGAGTTGCCCGAGGATGTGCTCAACCTGCTGCACCTCGTCTACTCGATGATCATGGTCTCGATGGCCGTCGAGGTCTTCGGTACGCAGAAACCCGCCGATTCCGCCGACGCCGTCATCGACCGCGTCAGCGCACCGGTGCCCTAGACAGGACAGGACCCATGACTCTGCTGACGATCAACAAACTGACCCCCTCGGTCGGCGCCGAAGTGCTCGATGTCGATCCCGATCGCCTGGCCGCCGATGACTCGCTGGGCGAGGCGGTACTGGACGCACTGGAAGCCAACGGGGTGCTCGTGTTCCCGGGCCTCGGCCTGGACCCCGAAGCACAGGTCGCGTTCAGCCGTCGCCTCGGCGCGGTCGACCACTCCTCGGACGGGCACCACCCGGTGGCGGGCATCTATCCGATCACCCTGGACACGTCGAAGAACAAGTCGGCCTCCTATCTGCGGGCGACCTTCGACTGGCACATCGACGGATGCACGCCTACCGGTGACGAGTGCCCGCAGAAGGCCACCGTGCTGTCCGCCGTCCAGGTCGCCGAGCGCGGCGGCGAGACGGAGTTCGCCAACTCCTACGCCGCCTACGAGGCGTTCAGCGATGAGGAGAAGGAGCGGTTCTCGACACTTCGGGTCGTGCATTCGCTGGAAGCCTCGCAGAGTCGCGTCCACCCGAACCCGAGCGCGGAGGACGTGGCACGGTGGCGGTCCCGCCCGACGCACGAGCACCCGCTGGTGTGGACACACCGCAGTGGCCGCAAGTCCCTCGTGCTGGGTGCGTCAGCGCACTATGTGGTCGGCATGGACCGCGACAAAGGCCAGGCGCTGCTGGCCGAACTGCTGGAGCGGGCCACCCGACCCGAACTCGTGTACCGCCACCGCTGGTCCGTCGGCGACACCGTCATCTGGGACAACAACGGCGTCCTGCACCGGGCGGCGCCGTACGACCCCGATTCGCAGCGCGAGATGCTGCGCACGACGGTGCTCGGCGACGAGCCGATCCAGTAGTGGCCGACCATCCGCGGCTGGATCCGCTGCCCGCCGAGCAGTGGGACGACGCGGCGCGAGCGGCGCTGAGCCCGCTCCTTCCTCCAGAGCGGGCCAATCCGCGCGACGCGGGCAACGTACTCGGCACGCTGCTGCACCACCCCGAGCTGGCTCGGGCCTATCTGACGTTCAATGCGCACCTGCTCGTGTCGTCGACGTTGTCGCCCCGGGTGCGAGAGGTCGCGCTGCTGCGTGCCGTACACGTGCGCCCCTGCGGCTACCTGTGGGACCACCACATCCCGATCGCCCAGCGCGCGGGGTTGACGGCCGGCGACATCGACGCGATCCGGGCGGGAGACCCCCGGGACCCCGTGGACCGACTCGTCGTGCGGGCCGTCGACGAGCTCCACGAGTCGAACACGCTGGGTGACCACACGTGGTCGGCGCTGCGCGAACACTTCGACGAGCGCCAGGTGATGGACCTGATCTTCACGATCGGCTGCTACCAACTGCTCGGGGCCGCCGTGAACGTGCTGGGCATCCAACCCGAGGCCCCTGATCGCGGCTCTCGTTGACGTCGCGGTGCCAGTATGAAAATCTGATACGCAATAATGAGAATTGCGTTCTCGTTGCGAGAGATCGTCGAAACGGAGTGGGCATGACGGAAGACCTCACCACGGTCGACTTCTTCAGGGACAGCCGGCTCACGGATGACCCGTACACCTTCTACAAGGCACTTCGTGACAAGTGCCCCGTGAGCAAGGAGGAGCACTACGGGGTCACGATGGTCACCGGCTGGCAGGAGGCCGTCGACGTCTACAACGACTCCGAGACCTTCTCGTCCTGCATCTCGGTGACAGGCCCGTTCCCGGGCTTCCCGGTACCACTTGAAGGCGACGATGTCACCGACCTGATCGTCGAGCACCGCGACGAGATTCCGTTCAGCGATCAGCTGCCGACGCTGGACCCGCCGATACACACCGACCACCGCGCGTTGCTGATGCGGCTCATCACGCCCAAGCGTCTCAAGGAGAACGAGGACGCGATGTGGCAGCTGGCCGACGACAACCTCGACCGATTCCTGGCGCCGGGCGAGGGCGAATTCATCAAGGGGTTCGCCGGCCCGTTCACGCTGCAGGTGATCGCTGACCTGCTCGGTGTGCCCGAGGAGGACCGCGACGACCTGCTGGAACGGCTGGCCCGAGGCACCCACGGCAGCGCCGTCGGCAACGCCGACAAGACGATGAACAAGACCCCGCTGGAGTACCTGTACGAGGTGTTCGCGACGTATGTCGAGGAACGCCGCGCCGAACCGCGCGGCGACGTCCTCACCGGACTCGCCACCGCGACGTTCCCGGACGGCACGCTACCCGAAGTCGGCGATGTGGTGCGCGTGGCGACCAACGTCTTCTCCGCCGGACAGGAGACCACCGTCCGGCTGCTCAGCACGGCGCTGAAAGTCATCGGTGACCAACCCGAGATCCAGGCGAAGCTGCGTGAAAACCGGGATCTGCTGGGCAATTTCATCGAGGAGTGCCTCCGCATCGAAAGCCCGGTCAAAGGCGACTTCAGGCTGTCGCGCGTGCCGACCATCATCGGCGACCAGCCTCTCGGTGCCGGCTGCACGGTCATGGTCATCAACGGCGCCGCCAACCGTGACCCGCGCCGCTTCGAGGATCCCGACACGTTCGATCCCGAACGCAAGAATGCGCGTCAGCACCTGGCATTCGGCCGCGGCATCCACAGCTGCCCGGGCGCCCCGCTCGCCCGCGCCGAGACCCGGGTCGGGTTGGAGCGACTTCTCGACCGCACCACCGACATCCGGATCTCGGAGAAGATGCACGGACCGCGGGAAAACAGGCGCTACCAATATATTCCGACCTACATCCTGCGTGGCTTGACGGAGTTGCATCTGGAGTTCGACGTCCGATGAAGGTGGCGGTCGACGAAGATCGGTGCGCAGGCCACGGAATGTGCCTAACGCTGTGTCCCGAAGTTTTCGAGATGACCGATGACGGCTGGGCGGTCGCCAATCCGGGAGACGTGCCCGCCGATTTGGAGGCGGCCGCCAAGGAAGCCATCGACAACTGTCCCGAACGAGCAATTCACCAAATCGACTGAGAGGGTTCACCTGTGGCTACAACGCCGAAGGGTTACGTGATCATCACCGAGGAGATCAAGGACCCGGCCGGCATGGCCGAGTACGCCAAGCTCGCCTCCCAGACCATGGCGAACGCGAAGGTGCTGGCGTTCGGGCCCGCTACCGAAACACTGGAAGGACAGTGGCACGGGACCCAAACGGTGCTGCTGGAGTTCGAATCCGTCGACGCGGCCAAGGAGTGGTACTACTCCGATGCCTATCAGGAGGCGCTGAAGCTGCGCCAGGCGGCGGCCGACTGCAACGGAATCATCATCTCCGGCTTCTGATCGGGGGCTTTACGGGCACGCTCGCGGCGCGCGAGCGCGCGCTGACCGCCGCAGATTTCGGCGTGTTGCCGTGCAGACACGCGCGCTCGCGGTGCGGTTGCCGCGCTACCTCAGCACCCGCACGGGGACGCTGGACCAGCCCGCGACGTTCTGCGCGGAAACACGGGCGCACTCGTCGAAGTTCACCTCGTAGCGCGGCATGAAGTCCAGGAGCCGCTCCAGAGCTATCGCGCTTTCCATCCGGGCGAGCGCGGCGCCCAGGCAGCTGTGCACTCCATACCCGAACCCGAGGTTCTGTGCCTCGGTGCGGTCACGGTCGATGTCGAACGTGTCGGCGTCGGTGAACGCGTCCGGGTCACGGTTCGCCGAACCCGCCAGCAGGAACACAGGTTTGCCTTCGGGGATGGTAACGCCGTGCAGCTCGATGTCCTTCATCGAACGGCGGACGTTGTACTGATTGGGTGCCTCGTAGCGCAGCAGTTCCTCGACAGCGGCGGGGATCTTGCTTCGGTCGTCAAGCAGCTTCTGCCACTGGTCCGGATTACGTGCGAAGGTGACAGCCGCGTTGCCCACCAGCTTGGTGACGGTCTCCGCGCCTGCGCCACCCAAAAGAGTTGCAAAACCAGCGATTTCGAAGTCATCAAGGGACTGCTTCTCGCCGTCTTCGCGAACGATCTCGGCGGCGACCAGCCTGCTGAACATGTCATCGCGCGGTTCGGCGCGACGCTCCTGGATGATTCGGTAGTAGAGCCCCATGAGCTCGCCAACGGCCTGCATGCCCTCGTCGGACATGTCGATCTGACCCGGTTCCCGCCGCAGTGAGGTATCCACCCATTCGCCGACCTGCTGGCGATACTCCTCCGGCACGCCGAGCATCTGCGTGATCACCTGAACAGGGAACAACGCCGAGAAGTCCTGCACGACATCGAACTTCTCGCAATCGGCCGGCGGCAGATAACGGTCGATCGTGGCGGTGACCATGGGGCGCAACGCCTCGATGGCACGCGGTGTGAAGACCTTGTTGACCAGGCTGCGCATCTGCCGATGTTCTGGCGGATCCATCATGATGATCATCTTGGCCATCAGCGGTTCGTCGGATCGCACCGTCGACAGATCGAGACCGTATGCCGACGAATAGCTTTCGAAATCCTTGTACGCCGCAGCGACATCCTCGTGCCGCGACAAGGCATAGAAGTCGTGCTCCGGGTTGTAGTAGACCGGCGCTTCCTCACGCATGCGCCGATAGGTCTCCCACGCCCCGTTGAAGAATTCCTCTGAAAACGGATCGAAGACGAGCTCGGTTGCCGTCATTCGTCTCTGATCGCGATCGCCTGCCGCGGACACTGCCGCACGGATTCTTTGATCTGTTCCTCGTTCTCCGGAGTGACCTCGTCCTGCAGCACATGCAGATAGTCGTCATCGTCGAGGTGGAAAACCTCCGGGATGATGCCCATGCAGACGCCGTTGCTCTCGCAGAGTTCGAAATCGACCTCGATCTTTTTGGTCATGCCAACTTCTCCCTCCCGCCGTTCCCGTGAAGGTTCACCGCAGAACCTTCACGGGGACATGGTGATATCCGGCGACGTTCTGCATGTTGACGCGCTGCAAACCGTTGAAATCGACCTCGAAGCGCGGCATGAAGTCGAGCAGGTGGTCCAGCGCGATCGCGGTCTCCATCCGGGCCAGCGCCGCTCCGAGGCAGCTGTGGATGCCGTAGCCGAGGCCAAGGTTCTGCGCCTGGGTGCGGTCGCGGGTGATGTCGAACGTCTCGGCGTCGTCGAAGGCGCGGGGGTCGCGGTTGGCCGCAGCACCCATCAGGAAGACGGGCTTGAACGCGGGAACGGTGCCGCTGGGCAACACGACGTCCTTCACGCTGTAGCGGACGTTGTACTGGACAGGCCCGACGTAGCGCAGCAGTTCCTCGACCGCGGCAGGGATCAGGTCGCGGTCCTCGAGCAGCATCTCCCATTGCTCAGGATGCTGCGCAAAGACCACCATTGCGCTGCCCACCAGCTTGGTGACCGTCTCGGCGCCCGCACCACCCAACAGCGTGGCGAACCCGGCGATCTCGACGTCGTCGAGCTTGCGGAGGTTGCCCTCGTCGTCAGGGATCTCCGCTGCGATGAGCCGGCTGATCATGTCGTCCTGCGGATTCAGCCGCCGTTCCTGGACCAGGCCGTAGTAGTAGACGCCTGAGTCGATGTTGGCCTGCATGTTCTCGTCGTCGATGTCGATCTGACCGGGCTTGCGGTGCAAGCTGGTGTCGATCCAGTGCCGAACCTGCTGGCGGAACTCTTCAGGTACGCCGGCCATGCGGGTGATGACCTCGACGGGAAACGGACCCGAGAAGTCCTGGACGACGTCGAAGTTCTCCGGGTCGGCGACGCTCAAGTAGTGCTGGACCAGTTCGATCACGGTGGCGCGCTGCGACTGGATCGCTCGCGGGGTGAACGCCTTGTTCAGCAGGCTGCGCATGTGCCGGTGATCCGGCGGGTCCATGAAGATGATGGATTTCTGCGGCGGTTCGCCCGAGCGCACCATGCCCAAATCGCAACCACGGGCCGACGAGAACGATTCGTAGTCCTTGAACGCTGCGGCGACGTCAGCGTGTCGGGTCAGCGCGTAGAAGTCGCCCTCTTCGTCGTAGTAGATCGGGGCTTCGTCGCGCATCCGCTGGTAGATCTCGTACGGATTGTCGAAATACTCCTGGGCGACCGGATTGAACACCAATTTGGGCTTGGTCATCATGTCCTCCTCGGCGCCGTGATCAGGGCCGGAAACGTTACGAAAGGCTGTTTTACTGTAACGAATCCAGTATGCGACATATGGTCTCGAAAGTCAGCCGATTGGGCAATGGTGCCCTGCCGTGTCACGCGCTCACCATCCTGACGAGACGATCGAGTTCGCCGAGGTCACCCCCGAGGCGTGCGACGGTGTCGCGGACCACCGTCACATCCTTGGTGATGAACTCGCCGACGGCCGACACGAATTTCTCCGCCGAGCCCGCTCCGGCAACCATCGACAGCACCCGGCTCTGGGCGCTGCCGTGCACCAGCGCGTTCAGCAATGGCGCCTCGTCGACCCCCAGTTGTGAGCCGAGGCGCACTCCCTCGGCCACGAGCGCGATCTGCGCGGCGAACAGCGTGTTGTTGACAAGTTTGACCAGCTGCCCCGCCCCCGTCGGGCCGGCGCGCAGGATCGGGTCGCCGTAACTGGCCAGTACCGGTTGGGTGCGATCCAGCGCCGCGTCGTCGCCGCCCACGAACAGCGTCACGGTGCCCGCGGCGATGTCATGCGGACCGCCGCTGACCGGCGCGTCGATGACATCGACATGCGGGTGCGTCGACGCAATGGTCTGTGCGGTTCTCGGGCTCCCCGTGGTGTGCAGGACGAGCGAGGTGCCCGGCGCCATTGCCTCCACAAGCTCGCCCTCGAGACACAGCTGGCGCACTTGATCGTCAGTGAACACGCACACCACCACCACATCGGCGCCGTCGACGGTGTCCGTCACTGTGGTCACGGCGGTGGCTCCCAGTTCGGCGATCGCCGTGCGCTTCTCCTCGGTTCTGCCCAGCACCGTGACCTGGTGGCCGGCCCCGACGAGGCGGGCCACCATGGGGGTGCCCATGCGTCCCACGCCGACGAAACCGACGTGGGTCATCGCCGGTAATCCATGGATTCGAGCGCCGCGTCCGCCGCGGTGAACACTGCCCCCTCCGGCGCTTTCGCGGTCGCGGCCAGGCTCGCTGCGTGGCGGACGTCTTTCTGCAGCAGCGCCCCGGCGATCGGGGCGAGGCCTTCCAGCGTCCCGCCGAACATCGCGATGCTTCCGACGGCCTTGCTGGTAGCCGAGCCCCGGTTGAGCACCTCGACGAGCTTGTCGCGCGGGATGCCCAGAGATTCACCGAGTTCCAGGGTGCTGACAGCGCTGCCCAGGTTCGCGCTGAACAGCAGGTTGTTGAGGATCTTGGTGTTCTGACCGCTGCCGAGTGGACCCAGATAGACGATGGGGTCGGCGTAGGTGGCGAACACCGGTCTACACTGCTCGGCGACGTCCTCGTCACCGCCGACCATGACCAGCAGCGTGCCCTGCTCGACAGCGGGCCCGCCGCCGCTGACCGGGGCGTCGATGACGGAAACCCCCCGGGCAGCCGCCTTTTCGGCGATCTCGCGGCACGTGTCCGGGTGCACGGTGCTGTGGATCGCGATGATTCCACCCTCGGCCAGCCCGGCGAGCACACCCGTGTCTCCGTAGAGCACCTCTCGGACGTCGTCGTCGCCGACCACACACAGGCAGACGAGGTCGCTGGCGGCGCCAAGCTCGGCGGGTGTGGATGCACTCTTGGCCGGCGTGTCGGAGTACGGCTCCAGGCTGGCCGGCCTGCGAGCCCACAGCGTGGTCTCGAACCCGCCCTTCGCGATGCGCCGCGCCATGGGCCCACCCTGGCTGCCCAGCCCGATGAATCCGACCCGCATCAGCTCGCCTCCACTTGCTCACGATCGCGACCGCGTGCGTCCGCGATGCATTCTTCGATGAACGACAGCACTTTTCGGTGGTACTCGCCGGCGGTCAGGCCGACACTGATGTTGTGCCCACTGTTGGCCATCTCGTTGACCCGCACCTGTGGTGCGGCGGTGAACAGCGCGGTGATCGCGGCCACGGCAGCGGGGGAGGAATCCCACACCTTCTCGTGGTCAGCGACGCTGAACTGCACCGGCACAGCCACTTCGGTCGCGAGGGCGGGGAAGTCGCGACGAGCCCAATGGGCGGTGACCTCGCCCTCGTAGGCGACGCCGGGCGCGGACAGCGCACCGGTGAGCACCTCGGCGGGATAGAGATCAGTGGGTTGCCACAACAGGTCCCGCAGCCCGGCAGGACGGGCCGTGACCGTGGCCTCGCTGATGATCGCCTTGGCCGGTTCGCTGTAGCGCAGCCCGGTGCCGGCGAGTTCGACGCCCACGATGTCGTTGCGTGTCGTGGCCAGGCGCAATGAAAGCTCGCAACCCGCCGAGTGGCCCATCACGAACATTCCTGCGCCCGCGGACCCACCGCCGATGATCTTGTCCACCGCGGCCGACGCCGCGGCCACGCGACGGGCCGGGTCGGCGAACTCGGCGGCGTACACCGCCGACGTGCCGTAGCCCGGACGGTCCAGTGCGATCGTCGTGAAACCCGCAGCCGTGGCAGCGCGAAGCAGCGACAGATCCGGCCGACCGGGACAGTCGAAATATGCCGCCGAGGTCGCTCCGCCGTGCACCGCGACGATCACCGCGCGTGGCTCGTCCGCCTGCGCGACGAGCGCCGACATCGGGACGCCGTCGACCAGGACGACGCGGGGGCGAGGTGGCGCCGTCATCCCTGCGTCCGCAGCAGTATGGCCCCGCTGGGCGTCAGGCCACCGCTGCTGACGACAGCGACCCGGGCGCCGGCGACCTGACGCTCGCCCGCCTCGCCGCGCAGCTGCGTCACGGCCTCGTGGACAAGCCCCATGCCGTGCGTGCGTCCATGGGACAGCTGACCGCCGTGCGTATTCAGCGGAATCACCCCGTCGCGCGCGATGGCCGTGCCGCCGTCGAGGAAATCCTTCGCCTCGCCGATACCGCAGAAGCCCAACGCCTCCAGCCACGAAAGGCAGTTGAACGTGAAGCCGTCGTACAGCTCGGCGACATCGACGTCGCTGGGCCGCAACGATGTTCGCGTCCACAGATGCGCGGCCTGGCCGAGTACCTGCGGCTCGTGCGTGAGCGTGGTCTGGTCCCAGTCGGTGCGCTCGATGATCTGGGTGCCGACCGCCTCGAAGAACACGGGCGGCTTCGGTGCGTCCGCGGCGGCATCGACCGCCGACACGATGACCGCGACGGCGCCGTCGCACGGGACGTCACAGTCGTACAGACCGAACGGCGTCGTGATCGGCCGGGCGTTGAGATAGTCGTCCATCGTCATCGGATCGCGATAGATCGCCGTCGGATTCAGGGCCGCGTTGGCGCGCTGGTTCAGGGCGATCCAGCCCAGCGTCTCCTTCGTGGTGCCGTACCGGTGAAAGTGCCTCTGCGCGTTCAACGCCAGCGTGTGCGCTGCCGACGTGGCGCCGAACGGTGCCTGCCAGCTGTTGGCTCGCGCACCGCCGGGCGGCGAGACCTTCCCCTCCTTCATCAACTGGTTGAACGTGGCCTCCCACAGCGTGCGGAAGCACAGCACGTGGCGGGCCATGCCGGTGGCCACGGCCATCACCGCGGCGATCACCGAACCGCCGGGCCCGAAGGTGTCCATGCCCCCGTTGATCCACGTCGGGCGGATGCCGAGCGCTCCCTCCAGCGCGGTGCAGCCTCCCTCGCCCATGCCCACCGCGTCCATCGCGGGATACGTTGACAGGCCGTCGATATCGGCCAGCGTCAATCCCGCATCGGCGATCGCCATCTCGCATGCCTCGACAGTCAGCGACAGCGGGGGGACCATCAGACGCCGCCCCAGCTTGGACGCGCCGATCCCGGTGATCGCCGCAGCGTCCTCGAACTTCGTCGTCGTCAGCATCGGGCGGACGAACGTCGGAAAGTCCTCCGGGGCGATCTCGTCGTCGGGAAGTGGCGCCGTCTCCGGTTCGGCGGTCGGCCGGAACAGTGGCAGCCAGACGTCGTCGTTCTGGTCGAAGACGACCTCGACGACGCGTCCCATCTCGAGTTCGTCGGGGTCGGACTCGATGATGTTGGTGGTCAACCGAACCCGAGGGTCTTCCTCGATCGCGACCTGCGCGACGACGTAGGGGGCGGGGAGCCCGGGGATGGAGAAGCGTTCGTTCACCGTGAACGCAGACAGGACGGCCCGCCCGGACACTTCGCGCGGGCTCAGGTTGTGACTCTTGCAGTAACGGCACACCGGCTGCGGCGGATGGATCAGCGACTTGCAGTCGTCGCACCCCTGGATCCGCAGCACTCCGTCGGCGCCGGACTTCCAGAAGAATTCGTTGTCGAAGGTCAATTGCGGCAACGGAAGTCGGCTCATCGCGTCATATCCCACTGCGCCGCATCAGCACTGGTCTTCAAGTTCTCCAGGTCGGGTTCGTCGAGCAGGGGAGTGGGCGTCTCGTCGGGCCTGCGCTCGGTGAGTTCCATGATTGCGTGCACAGGACAGTCCAACAGGGCGCGTCGCACCGCGTCTCGGTCCTCGTCGGGGATGTTCCCGTCGCCGACAAGGACGGCGTAGCCCCAGTCGTCGAGCGAAAAGTACTCGGGCGCGTGCTTGGCGCAGGTGCCGAAGCCATCGCACAGTGTCCGGTCGAGCTTGATCCGCAACTTGTCGCTCACTGGGGCTCCACCTCGAACGGACGTAGGGCGGCGAAGGCGGTCTCGTCGCAGCCGGGGCATTGCCGGTCCAGGTGCCTGGCGACGTCGTCGGCAAACATGGCCAGCATGCTTGCCGCGATATTGCAGGCCGCATCCAGCGTCGCGCACGCGCCCCGGCCGCGAAGAACTTCGGACCACCGAGTCAGGCGCGCGACGTCGTCGGTGTCGGCGGTGCCGTCGCGCAGAGCTCCGGCGGCAGCAGCCATCGCCGCGGTCCCGTTGAAGCATGAGCCGCACTGGTCGGCGTTCTCTCGGTCGTAGTAGGCCAGCACCGACGCGCCGACGGCGACGGGGCATTCGTCGGTGAGCACCGACACCGCGCCGCAGCCGAGACCGCTGCCGGCGGCCCGCAGAGATTCGTGATCCATCGTGATGTCGAGGATGCGTCGATCGAGAAGGCCCGCGAAGTACCCGCCCATCAAGGCGCCACGAACCCTGTCTGTGGGGATGCCGTGCAGGGCAATGAGTTCCGCGGCAGATGCTCCGAACGGCACTTCATAGAGACCTGGCGGTCCGCCGCCACCGGTCACGGTGGCCAGGAAGGTGCCCGTCGAGCCCTCGGTTCCGACTTGCCGATAGGCGGCAGCCCCGTGGTGGTGGACATACGGCAGGTTTGCCAGCGTCTCGACATTGCTGACCACGGTCGGCAGCCCGCCCACGCCCTCTTCGAAAGGTCGCGGGGGCTTGTCGGCCGGCTTCGCGGGGCCACCGTTGATGGCCCGCACCGCGGCGGTCTCCTCGCCGGCGACGTAACCGGCATCCACCCTGCAGACACTGACGGTCACGCCGTCCAGACCATCGGCGCCCACCTCGCCGAGTGCGGCGCGAATCGATTCGGCCGCAGCGTGATCCGAGACGTAAACATGTGCGTGGCGCGCCCCGATGATGAGCGCAGCGAGGCGTAGTCCATCCAGCACCAGGTGAGGGCGGTGGCGGAGGAGCCAGCGATCTTTGACCGAGGCGGGTTCGCCTTCTTCCCCGTTGGCCACCAATACGGTATCCAGCCCCCGAAGCGACGCTTTGCGGACCGTCGTCAGCTTCACCGCCATCGGGAACGCGGCACCACCCCGGCCCACGACCGCGGCCTTGCCGATCTCGTCGAGCAGCGATCCGGGATCGGTCAGCGGCTGATAGCCGCCGGAATCCCGGTACGCGTCCAGCGATTCGGAGGCGGCCCCGTCGTGGAGCAGCCGCGGGCTCAGGCCGGGCCACGCGGCGACGGTCAGCTCGGTGTTCATCGCCGTACTCATCTGCGGCTACCCTTCCCTGCATGCGAACAGCGGTGGTGCGTGTCGGCGTCGATCTGGCGGGGGAACTGACTGCCGATCAGCTCGCGACGGGGTTCGCAGAACTTGCGCGGTTGGCGACCGAGACGGGCATCGAGGTGATCGACAACAAGCTGCCCACGCTGCCGCCCAGGCGCCGCGAAGTCGAATTGCTGATGCGGGGAACGGATCCGACGGCGCTGCAGTCCACGGCGGCGGCCCTGTGCGCCAGAGCGTTCCCCACCGAGCCGGTGCTCGGAGTGTTGACCTTCGTCAGCCACGGCACCGACGAGGACGCCGAAGGTGTCCTGGCCGGGTTCGGGATGACAGGGGTCATCGAGCGCGTCGCCGGTGAGGAAGGCTGGGACATCATCACCGTCACGTTGCGCAGAGCCGACCTGGCCCGCGTCCCGGAAAGCCGGATCCACACCGCCCTTGAGGCGTCGACCAACTGTGAGGTCCGGATCGTGGCCGTCGACTGACCGGGGTGGGCGTGTGGGTGTCATTTCGACTTCTTCAGGAAATCCAATATCGCCGGTGCGGCCTGGACCCATGTGTCGAACATGTTGAAACGCTTCACCTTTCCGGAGGCGCGCGCCTCGCCGGCACGCTCCCAGGCGTCCTCGGGCCAGGGCGGATCGATGAGCTTCGAACCCTTGATGAGGCAGCTCACCTCAAGTGAGGTGCGCTTCGGATGGTCGAGGTCGTTCTCGCCGCCGCGGATGATCAGCGTCGGGACGGTGATGTTGTCGAACATCTCGTCCTCGACACCGGGGATCGTCTGACCCGGCTTGGGGACGAATGCGTTCAGCCAGCGCAACATCAGCTTGAGGAAGACCGCCGGGTCCTGTTCCAGGATGCGTGCCTCGTTGTCAGGATTCTCGTCGATGCGCTCCTGCCACTCCTGCACGTGCGCGACGCCCTTCATGCCTGCACCGCGCACCGCCAGAATGCTGGGCACGATGTAGTAGGACCCGAGAACAAAGGAGCCGTACACGCCGCCGACGATGTTCCACACCACCAGCTTCCGGACCAGTTCGGGGTAGAGCATGGTCGTCAGCATCGAGTCCCGCGCACCCCCGGACCCGCCGAGCAGGATGACGGGCCCGATGTCGAGCTTGGTGATCAGCTGCTGCAATGTCTCGGCGCGCATGTGAGATTCGCTCTGGCCGTAGAACTGCACGTCGGACTTGCCGCAATTGGGGCGGTCCCAGAGCAGTACGCGGTAGCCGCCCTCCACCAGCTTTTTCGCCAGCGGCTTCAGACCGGGGATGTCCTTGCTGAACCGGCCACCCGGGGTGAGGACGATGAACTCACCCTCTTTGCCGAGGATTTCGTAGACGACGTAGCCGCCGTTGATCTCGATCTTCTTGTTGGGCAACTCAGCTCCGCCGATCAGGCCTGAACGAGTACGTCGTTGCCGACGACCCGGACGGGGTAGGTGCGGATACTCCACTCAGGCTTGACCGCAGTGGTGCCCGTCGCCAGCTCGAAGCCCCACTGGTGCCATGGACAGAAGATGAACTCCTTGTCCCGCACCATCACAGCGTCGCCGGGCACGCCGTCGTCGACGATGTTGAGTCCGCGCGTCCGTCCCGCGCACAGCGGACCTCCCTCATGAGGACAGTAGTTGGCGATCGCGTAGAACGTGCCGTTGACGTTGTAGACGCCGACGCCGTGGCGTCCGATCGGAACCAGTTTGTGTGTGCCGGGCGGGATTTCGTCGATGGTGGCGACGACATGTTCGCGCCCCTGTGCTAGTCGGGGTGTCTTCGGTTCGGTCATGTTCAAAAGACCCGGATCTGACCTTCGAGCGCCGGAACGGTCTCCGGCACATTGCGATAAGTCTCCATGCCGTTGCGGAACATGATGGGTTCGCGGGCATGTTCAGGAAGGTGCTTGACGAGCCAGCGGGGATCGTCAAACGTCCAGTGCGGATAGTCGCTGGAGAACAGGAGAATCTTCTCGCACTCCATCCACTCGAACGCGCGGGTCAATTCGGTCTTGTCCTCGGGATAATCAAGCGGCTGCGTCGTGAACTTGATGTGGTCCTTGACGTACTCGCTGGGCTTGCGCTTGATGTCCACCCACGACTTGCGCGCCTCGTACAGCGCGTCCATCCGCCACATCAGCGGAAGGATCCAGGTGAATGCATGCTCGACGAACACGATCTTCAGTGTCGGGTGACGGTCGAAGGTCCCGTCGAAGATCAGGCTCATCACCTGGTTCGCGGCCAGCAGCGAGTACGTGACCATGAAATCGTGGTTGTAGCTGGGCAATCCGACCGGCGGCATCGGCAACTCGTCGTAGTGGCTGCGCGACAGATGGCAACTCACCGGGATGTCGTGCTTGGCGGCGGCGGCCCAGATCGGGTCGTACTTGGGGTTGCCCCACGACGGCCGCGGCTCGGCCTTGATCAGAATCTGCGACATGAAGGGATGCCCGGCCCAGTTCTCGATCTCTTCGACGCTTTTCTCAGGCTCTTCGATGGCCAGGCAGATCGAACCGCGCCAGCGCTCGTGCCAGTTGTTGTGGCTGTCGAGCCAATGGTTGGCCTGCCAGTGGTTGAGTGCCACCGACATCGCGTGCTGCGCCTCGGGGATCCGCGCCGGGTACGCCGCGGGCTCCAGGATGCAGATGTCGGCACCGGCCTCCATGATCAACTGCTTGAACGCCAGATCAGGGTCGCTGCAGGCGAATTCACCGTCCGGGGGGAACGCGTCTACCCGCATCGCATAAGAGTGCGCGTAGTCGGGGGCGTCGTAGTAGATCTGGTCGCCCACCTTGTGCGTGCCGAAGTACCTGCTGCGCCACGGCTCGGGGATGTACTGACCCAGATCGCCGCTGCGGGGCGCGGGATGAACGTCGGAGTCCACGCACCGGACGGCGATCCGCTCGGCGGCGGGAACGCGGGGATTGGCTGTGGTGGTCATGGGGGCCTCCTCACTACCTCTACTGTGCGGCACCGGTCGATGCGGCGGCAGGGATTGCCCCAATTTCGAGGCCGTAGAGCTCGGCGGCGTTGCGCCAGCACAATTTGTCTCGTTGCTCATCGCTGTAAGTGCGGGGCACCGACAGCTCGTTGAGCTGCCAGTGCGGGTAGCTCGACCCGTACATCACCATGTCGTCCTTTCCGGTGAACCCCGCCCACTCGCCGGCAAAGTCGACATCGCCGGGTCCGTCCAGGCTGCCCTGCACGAAAAAGACATGGCCGGGCAGATAGTCGCTCGGGATCTTCGGCGCCCACGGCGTCTGCTCCAGATGCGGCCTGCCGAAGCAGTCCATCCGCCAGATGAACGGCGTCAGCAGATCGGCGGCGCCGTCGGCCCAGACGAACTTCAGCTCAGGAGACCTTTCGAACACGCCCTCGGCGATCATGTTCATCAAGTGGTACAGGAAGTTGAGTGCCGTGAAGCCGACGAACTGCTCGTACGTGCGGGTCAGGCCGTTCGGAGTCGGAGGCAGCTGGACTCCGGACCCCACCTCGAAGTGCACTGCCACCGGCCAGCCCGCGTCGACGGCCGCATCCCACAGCGGCCAGAATTGCGGTTTGCCGTAGAGCTCGCGGGATTGCAGCGGAATGCCGAGCTGCACGATCCGCGGATGTCCCTTGTACTTGGCGATCTCGCGGAGCGCACCCGCGATGTCGTCGGGGTTGACGCGCAACGTGCCACGGAACTTGTCGCCGAACTCGGGGTGCTCCAGCCACCGGGTCACCATCATCTCGTTGTGCGCCGACGCGATGGCGGTGCCGAGGTGGCGGTCCGGCATGATGCCGCGGGTCATCGGGTGCAGGATCGCGATATCCACACCGCGCTCGTCGAACAGGTGCTTGGCGGCCAACGCCGGGTCGGAACCGGGGTACTGCCCGTCGGGACCCTCAGTACCTTTGGCGTACTCGCCCCCGGGGGCGCCATACCAGTCCATCTCGTAGTCCGGGAACCCGCGGCTGCGGAAGGGCTCCTGCAGAAAGTTCTTGCGCAAGTCCTTGTTCGACTGGCAGAAGATGTGCACGCTGGCATCAACAACCGGGACGACGACGGGCACCGTCCCGGCCTCGTCATTGAGAACCTTCACGAAACTCTGTCCTTCACTCCACGTCCGTTCTTCGCTTCGCGGTCGAGGGCGCGACCGACGGCACAAACCTCAGTGTAGATCGTTGTTCTTCATTAGCAAGAATTCTGTTCTCAAGCGCTTCGCTTACCATCTGCGCTGGTAGTTGTCGTTGCTGACCAGTCGCTCAGCCGTCGTATTGCGAAAATGAATGTGCGCTTGGCGAGAACGTTCCACCCGCTTCTGAGAATGCTATTCTCCAACACGGGTGGTCTTTAGGAGGCGTACGGGTGCTACTTGAGTTCGATGCAGATCAGCGGCTGTGGCAGGAGACCGTGCGCGACGCGGTGGCCAAGCAGTGCCCGGCGTCGTTGATTCGCGATATCGCCGAGAACGGAGTCGACCCGGCGCCGCTGTGGAACAGCTATCTCGACGCCGGCTGGACCGAACTGACAGATCCCGAGAACGCCGTCGAACTCGCGATCGTCCTGGAGGAGCTGGGGCGGGCGACCGATCCCACTCCATTTCTTGCCACGCTGACGCAATTCGCACCGCTCGTCGGCGACCGGTTCGACGCCGGCGGCGCCGGAGCCGCGGTGTACTCCGGCGTCAGCGCCGTCCGCGACGCCGACGGCTGGGTCCTCGCCGGCACCGACCGCTTCGTCCTCGACGGCGACCGTGCCGAGCGCATCGCCGTGGTCACCCCCGCCGGTGTCTTTCTCGTCGATGCAGACAAGGCGACGACTCGCCGCGTCGACGTCTTCGACCCGGTGCTGCACGTTGCCGAGGTGTCGTTCCGCGGTGCCCACGTCGCCGACTCCGAGCGGCTGCACGCCCATACCGAACGCGCCCGCCACGTCGCGCTGATGGGCATGGCGATCACGATGGTCGGTGCATGCCAGCGCGTCCTCGACCTGGTGCTGGAGCACGCCAAGAGCCGCCAGCAATTCGGCGTCGCGATCGGCACATTCCAGGCGGTGCAGCACAAGGCGACCGACATGTACGTCGCCATCGAGCGCGCCCGCGCGCTGTCCTACTTCGCCGCGCTGACCATCGCCGCGGATGACCCGCGTCGCCGGCTGGCCGCAGCGATGGCGAAAGCGTCCGCGGGCGAGTGTCAGTCGCTGGTCTTCAAGCACGGCATCCAGCTGTTCGGCGCCATGGGATTCACATGGGAGAACGACCTGCAGTTTGCGCTGAAGCGAGCCAAGGCCGGCGAGCTGTTGCTCGGCGGGGCCGCCGAACACCGGGCCATGATCGCGCAGGAATACGGGAGTGATATCTGATGCAGCTCGCTTTCGACGCTGACGTCGAGGAGTTCCGCGCCGAGTTCTCCGCGTTCCTCGACGAGCACACGCCGTCGGCGGCGCAGACTTTGGAGCGTCCCCGCTCGGTCTCACACATGCCGCAGTGGGCGCGCGACTGGCAACGCAAGCTGTTCGACAACGGTTGGCTGCTGCCCGCGCAGCCGCCCGAGTTCGGAGGGCGCAACGCTTCCGTCCTACAGACTTTCGTTCATGCCGAAGAGCTGTGCCGGCGCCGCATCTACCACAGCTTCAACCCACAGGGCGTCAACATCGTTGCCGCCTCGCTGCTGACGTTCGGCACCGAGGAGCAGAAGCATCAGTGGGCCGTCCCGGTGCTGCGCGGCGAGCGTACTGCGTCGCTCGGAATGAGCGAACCGAGTGCCGGCTCCGACCTCGCGTCCCTGCGTACCAAAGCTGTGAAGGACGGCGACCATTTCGTCGTCAATGGCCAGAAGGTGTGGACATCCGGCGCTCACGACGCCGACTTCCTGCTCACCTTCGTCCGCACCGATCCGGATGCCCCCAAGCACAAGGGAATCAGTGTGCTGCTGATCCCCACCGACCTCGACGGTGTCGTGTGCCGGCCGTTCGCCGACATGTGCGGTATCGAGAACCTGGACTTCAACGAGGTCTTCTTCACCGACGTGCGCGTCCCCGCCGAGAACCTCGTCGGGCCGCTCAACGGTGGCTGGGGTGTGGCCAACGGATCACTCGGGCACGAGCGGACCATGATGTGGCTGGGCTTCGCCGATCGAATTGCCAACTGCATCGCCGACTTCCGGCCGAAGACCGTCCTTGAGCGGGATGCGCTGGCCACCAGCATCATGGACTACGAAGCACTGCGGCTGCTCGGCTCGGTCGGCATCGCCAAAGCGGCCCGCGGTGAGGTGGACGTGGCGTCGGTGTCCATCCCGAAGCTGCTCGGCGCAGAGGCCGAACAGCGAGTGGAGGGGCTCGCGCTGGAAGCCGCCGGCCCCGACGGGCTGGTCCATCCCACGACGTCGGGCCCTTATGCCCACATGAACCTCGACCACTACTTCGCCAGCTGGTTCGAGCGCTACTGTCGCAGCTTCGGTGGCACGATTGCCGGGGGCACGTCGGAAATTCAACGCAACATCATCGCCCAGCAGGTACTCGGTCTGCCCAGACGGTAGGAGCTCCTCGGATGAGGGTCCAGCCCGCGGCCTTTATGCGCACCACACTGCCGCTCGATCTGAGCCAGTTGGCGCAGTTGGACTGCGGGCGCTATCACTCGATCTGGTTGCCGGACCATATGGTGAGCTTCTGGCCGGACTCGATCTGGACGCCAGAATTCACCGACCTCGCTGTTGCGTCGCCGTCCCCGCACCGGCACCTCGACGGCATGGCGGTGGCGGCGGCAGCCGCGGTGTTGACCGAGAAGGTGCCGCTGGTGACCAGCGTGGTCGACACGGTGCGGCGCCATCCTGCGTCGCTGGCGCAGAGCGCGCTGACCATCGATCACCTGGCCAAGGGTCGGTTCATTCTCGGCCTGGGCAGCGGCGAGCGCGAGAACATCGAACCCTATGGCTTCGAATTCAGCCGTCCCGTCAGCCGTTTCGAAGAAGCGTTACAGGTGATCCGGCTGCTGTGGGACAGCGACGGACCCGTCGACTTCGACGGCAGGTACTTCCGGCTGCAGCACGCAAGGCTCGACACCGAGCCGTTCGACGGCCGCTATCCGCCGATCTGGATCGGCGCCAGCGGACCCCGCTCCCTCGACATTGCGGGGCGCTACGCCGACGGTTGGTGGCCTGCCGGGGCATGGACCCCTGAGGATTACGCCGCGAAACTGGCGCGGATCAAGGGATCCGCCGATCGGGCGGGCCGCGACCCCGACCGGATAACGCCCTGCTTCATCCAGGTCTGCATCGTCGGGCGCGACGACGCCGAGCTGGCGAAGATTCTCGATGCGCCGTTGGTGAAGTCCTTCCTGTTGCAGGTTTCGGCGCAGACGTTGGCTACGTTCGGATTTCAGCATCCCATGGGGCAGGACTGGGGAGGCTTCCACGACATTGATCCCGGCGCGCTGACCCGCGACCGACTCGTCGAGTTCCTGGGTCGTGTCGAGCCGGAGATGATCCTGGCGATGGTCCCACACGGGACGCCGAAAGACGTGGCGCACAGGGTCAAAGAGTTTGTCGACGCTGGACTGCGCGTTCCGAAGATCCTTGATTACGGGGCAATGGCGGGTCTCGAATTCGCGGCGCAATCGGCGCGCAACGTCAGGGAAGCAGAGGACGAGCTCATGCAGTTGTGCGGAGAAATCTCATGATGCTGAGTGCTACCGACATGTTGAGCCGCGCCGAGACGGAAACGGGCCTGCGCGACTACGGCGATCCCACTCTGCCGGAGCGCTTCGGCATCGCCGTCGGCCATCTCAACAACCTGGGGATGGATGCCCAGGGCTGCCGTCAGGCTGCTTACGTCTGTCACTGGCTGCTGACCACGCGGCTCGAATTCATCGAGGACCGAAACAGATACCAGATTGCGGACGAGGTCATCGAACGACCGATGTTCGTCACCGGTGAACCTCGCTCGGGCACCACGCTGATGCACGCGCTGATGTCGGTCGACCCGGATTCGCGCGCGCTGCGGTTCTGGGAAGTCATGTATCCGTCCCCTCCGCCCGGTATCGTCGAGCCCGGTGACATGCGCCGGGCACGCGCCGACGCCCACTGGCATGAGATCAACACCAAGATGCCCAAGTGGCTGCACAGCCATCCGTACAACGACATGCTCGGAGACGGGTTACCCGAGGACGAGCGCACCTGGGCGTTCGACTTCCGCGTCATGACGCCGACGGCGTGGTGGCGGGTGCCGATGCAGACCGTGGTCGGCGGGCTGCCGACCGATCCAACCGCCCAGTACCGGCTGCACCGGGCGATGCTGCAACAGTTTCAATACAACCGGCCGCGGAAACGCTGGGTGCTCAAAGGTTTCCACGGATTTCGTCTGGCCGAGCTGTTCGACACCTACCCCGATGCCACTCTGCTGTGGCTGCATCGAGACCCCGTGCAAGTGGCTGCGTCACGCACGATGATGATGGCCGACATCCTGGAAGGCATCGTCGGTCCCATCGATCTGCACGCCGCGGCGAAGATGCACCTCGACCTCACACGGGCCGGCGTCGCCAACACGATGACGAATCCGCTGGTCGACGATCCCCGGATACGGCATGTGCGGTACACTGACTTCGTCGGCGACCCGGTGACAACGGTGCGCGACTTCTACGCTTTCAGCGACCGCTTCCTGACCGAGGACGCCGAGTCCCGGATGCGGCACTACCTGGCCACCAACAAGGGTGACCGCCACGGCAAGTTCCATTACTCCACAAGCCTTCTCACCGACATCGGCGAGAACCTGGACGCGCTGCACGAAGAGTTCCGGCCCTTCCGGGAACGCTTCGGGGTTGCCATCGAGAATCGTGGCTGAGCCGCCTGGCCCGATCGGGCGTTTATCCGTGCACTCCGTCACTTTCCACGGCGCGACACTCGGGCAGATGTGCTCACACTGGGAGGCACTGGGTTTGCGCCGGCTCAGTCTCACCGATGCTCAACTGAGCGAGTCGAAGTTGCCCGGACTCATTTCCGCGCAGGGCTATTCGGTGGAGTCGGTGTTCCATCTGTTCGACACCGCCGACGGTCTGCGGCGGGTCATCGAGGCCGCCGGCGAGGCCGGCGCCCGAGTGATCTACATGCTGACCGGTGGCCGCGGCGACCTCACATGGGAAGATGCCGCGTCCCGGTTCTGCGACGCGGTACAGCCATGTCTCGACGATGCGGCAGCGGCAGGGGTCGCGCTGGCCATTGAGAACGCCTCAAGCCTCTACGCCGACATCCATATCGCCCACACACTCAGGGACACCATCGAATTGGCCGAAGCGGCGGGCGTGGGCGTCTGTGTCGACCTGTTCCATTGCTGGACGGAGGCGCACCTGCCTGCGCTGCTTGACCGTGCCCTGCCCCGCACTGAGCTGATCCAGCTCAGCGACTACGTCCTCGGCGACAGGGAACTGCCCGCGCGGGCAGTTCCCGGCGACGGCGCCATCCCCTTGGAAACACTGATCGCACAGGCAACTCGGGGTGGCTACCGGCACGGCTTTGATCTCGAGCTGATCGGCCCCCGCATCGACCGTGAAGGGCCCGTCGAGGCCGCCCGCCGTGCCTGCGGCGTTGTGTCGACGATGTTGTCGCGCTGCGAGAGTGCGAGATAGCGATGGCGTATGGGGACGGCCAGGACGACGCTGCGCTGCTTGGCGCCTGGGAGACGTTCTGCGAACGCTTGAAAGCGGCCGGGGAGCGGGCCTTCAAAGATCACAACGCCGCGTCCGGCGCGCAGCGTGTCGACGCGTTGCGGTTCCTCACCCAGAACCTCGGGCAGGCGTTCGACCTCGCGTTGGAGACCAGGGACACCCGGTATCCGAGCCTGCATGCCTTCTGCGGGCCGAGCCGCAAACTGGGCGGTGACTGCGCGGACTTCACCTATCAGCAGGCCTGGATCGACGGCGAATCGGCCTACCGCATCGTGGGTGATCGCGGAACGGCGCGGTTCTTCAACATCACCGTGCAGGGCCCCCGGCGCGTGGGACCCGGGGTGCTGCATGAGCCTTTCGGCGATGTGCCCGAGGCGAACCTGACCGGCGCAGAGCTCGTCACGGCGGCCGACGGCACATTCGAGGTGTACGTCGGCGGACCGCGGCGCGGGGAGAACTGGCTGCCGACCACACCGGGATCGCGAAAGCTGTTCATCCGACAGGGTTTTGACCACTGGAACGAAGAGCCCGCGCGATTGCGGATCGAGCGGACCGACATGGCTTCGCCGAGACCGGTACCCACCGCGGAGCAGATGGTCGACGCGATTGCATGGGCTGGCGAATTCGTGACCGGCGTGATGGCCGACTGGCCGGAGTTCCCCTTCATGTACGGGGGAGTGGATGCCGAACGGCCCAACCGCTTCCCAGCCGTCAGTGAAGAGGAAGGCGACGTCAAGAGGGGGCGCGCCGCGGCGAACATGTACTGGACACTCGCCCCGGACGACGCGCTCGTCGTCGAATTCGATGCTCACGACGGACTGTGGACGCTTACCAACATGGGGGTGTTCTTCAACAGCATGGACTTCCTCTACCGTCCGGTCAGCTACACGCCGAGCCGCACACTCGTCGACGACGACGGCAAGGTGCGGCTGATCCTTGCCCACACCGACCCGGGATTCCACAACTGGATCGACACGCAAGGGTTCGAGCGCGGCAATCTCACTTACCGGCACATGCTCGAAGGGTCGCCCGCCGTATTGGACACCCGCGTCGTCAAACACTCGGCACTGGCAGAGGTGCTGCCGATTGATACTGCTGTCGTCACCGCCGAAGAGCGCACCGCGCAGATGTGGGTGCGTTTCAACGCCATCCTGCGGCGCTATTCGTCGCTGTGACTGGCCGCGAACGCGCGCGAAATGTACGCACCGCGCGGCGTGCCGGTGTGCAGACACGCGCGCTCGCGGTGCAAGGGGTCAAATCACAGGCGCTGGAGCTTGAAGGTCCAGAACTGGCTGCCGGGCGGGCCGTTGAAACAGCCGACGTTGAACTTCGAGTCGATGGTGCCGAGTAGCGTCACAGCATCCCAGGAATAGGTTTCGCGCGTCGGCATCACATGGCCGGGGCACTGGAGCCCGTCGGGCACGTCGACGGTGAAGGTGTAGCGGCCGTTGTCGAGCCACACCTTGCTCTCGTAATACTGGTAGTACGCCAGGCGTGGACGTGCGGCGACGTTGAGACAATTCGGGTTCTTCTCGGGAATGCAGAGCGAGACGAACCAGAACCACGACGCGCGCGTGTACCTGTTGGTGAGCAGGTCGTAGTTGCCGATCGCGAAATTGGCCGACGACGGCGGCGCGAGAAGTGTCGCGACCGCCATCAGTGCAGTCGCCACAATCCCGATCTTGCTGAGCCTCATCGCCCGTCCTTTCAACTCTCGCCGCTACTCATGGAACCATTTCGCCGCGGAACGTGGGCGAGATCAGCGCAGCTAGTCGATGACCGCTGCTTCCTTGCGTTCGGTGATCGGCCGGGCGAGCTCCTGCTCGTCGCAGATGCGTTGCAGCTTCTCGATCGTCTCGTCGAGCCCGGGGCCCAGCGGCTTGCTCGGTGTGAACGTTGCGGGCAGGTGCCTCATGCCCTGGATGACGCCGATGGTGTCGTAATGCACGGTGCCCTCGGGGTCGCACACGTAGTCGGGCATCCGGTCCAGCACCGCGGTCAGCATCGACTTGAACACCGTGCGCGCGACATTGGATCCCACGCACCGGTGTACACCGATACCGAAGCTGAAGTGCCGGTTGCCCTTTCGATCCAGGATGATCTCGTTGGGCTTCTCGAAAACGGCCGGGTCGCGGTTGGCCATCGCCCACGACAACCAGAGGCGTTCGTACTGCTTGAAATGGTGGCCCTCGACCTCGACATCCTCGGCGAACGTCCGTCCGTCACCGGGTGCGGGGGTGAAGAAGCGCAGGAACTCCTCGGTCGCCGGGTGCAGCAGCGTTTCGCGCTCGCGGCTGAGCCTCGCGCGTTCATCGGGGTGCTCGCCGAGCCATTCCAGCGCGTGCGCGGTCAGCGCGGTGGTGGTGTCGAAACCGCCGCCGATGATCAGGCCCAGATTGCCCAGCAGTTCCATGTCGGGGGCCGGTTCCCCGTCGATCCGCAACTGCACCAACGCGTTCACCAGACCGGGGCGCGGGTTCTCCCTGATCTCGATCATGTTGTTGATGAGATCGATGCCCATCTCGCGGTGCTGCTCGTTGATCTTCTCGCGCTCGGGGGAGTGCTCCGGGGTGTACACCGATGCGTGGGTGGGCTCGCTGTAGACGTTCCACTTCTTCAGGCTGATGCCCATCATCGCGAGCGTGAACACCGCGGGAACCACGTTGGCCAGGTGATCGACGAAGTCGATGCGCCCCGACTCGATGTGCTCGTCCAATGCCGCGCGGGTGATCTCGTCGATGAACGGTTCCCACCGCTTGATCGCCGCGGGGGACAGGTACGGGTTCAGGGCGCCGCGGTAAATACTGTGTTCGGGCTCGTCCATTTCCAGGATGCCGCCGCGAACAACAGTCGCGCGGCTGGCTTTCGGGATGGTGATGCCCTGGAACGGCGTCTCCCCGGAGATGTCATGGTGATTGGACACCGCTGGGCAGCGAGCGAGCTCGAAGACGTGCTTACTGTCGGCCGCCACCCAGTGCCCGTTGTAGGCGTCCGTCCACGCCATCGGGCATTTGGACTGCATCTCCTCGGTGATCTTCTCGAACTGCAGCCGATACTCGGGCGTGTGCCGGTCGAAGTGGTACCTGTTCTTCTTGCGGCTGTCGTCGGCGGTGCCGTCTACGACGTCGTCGACACTCAAGGCTCTGCTCCCTCTGGTGATTTCGGTGTAGTTGGTCACTGTCAGCGCGACCAACTACACCCAAATCGCTCTATTCTTCGATGGAAATGGCTTGTTCAGGGCACGAATGGACCGCTTCGCGGACCGCGTCCTGCTGCTCGGCCGGCACGACCTCGTTGACCGGTGAAGCCGTACCGTCGATGTCGCTGAGCTCAAAAGAATCTGGTGCGATCATCGAGCACAGCGTGTGCCCCTGGCACCGCCCCGAGTCGACAAAAACCTTCACGGGCCTTCCCTCCTAGGCGTGGTAGTCGTACCACTTCAAATAGCCGCCCGCGTCGACGCGCAGCTGCATGCCGGTGACGTACCTGGCCTCGTCGGACACCAGCCACAGGATGGCGTTGCTGATGTCCTCGGGCTCGATGAAGTTGACCTTCATTGCCTGCTGCACGCCGAACACCGGCTCGGCGTCCGCGCGCGTCGGGTTCTCCAGATCCGGCCGGAAGGACTTGTACATCGGCGGGCTCTGCAGCATGTCGGTATTGCAGTTCGTCGGATGCACGACGTTGGCGCGGATGCCACGCACCGCGAGCTCGGTGGCGAGGTCGTGAACATACTGCGAAAGAAGCCGTTTCGACGTCATGTACGCCATGCCGCCAGGATCGTTGCCCGGGTTCGGCTTATTGTGTGCATCCATCAGCGCCGCGGTGGAGCCGGTCGCCACGATCGATGCACCTTCCTTGAGGTGCGGCAGCGCGACCTGAATGGCGTTGATGGTGCCGATCAGGTTGGTGTTGACGACGTCGGTCCACGCCTGCAGCGGCGGGGTGCCCTTCATGCCGGCGATTCCTGCCTGGGCGATGACGATGTCGACACCGCCGAGCTGCGAAATACCGTCCTCTAGTGCCTTTTTCAACGCAGCGGCGTCACGCACGTCAGCTTTGGCGGTGACGATCCGCTGGCCCGTCTTCTCCACGTAGGCGGCCGTCTCGTCGAGGTCCTCGGGAGTGGCCAGTGGATATCCGATGGTGTCGACGTTCTCGCACAGGTCCACCGCGATGATGTCGGCGCCCTCTTCGGCGAGTCGCACCGCATGGCTGCGCCCCTGCCCACGTGCCGCCCCGGTGATGAAGGCGACCTTGCCTTGGACACGTCCCATGTACTCTCGTCCTTTCGCTGAAATCTGCTGCCTCGTCAGGTGTTGCGACCGCCGTTGACACCGAGGATCTGGCCGGTGATGTAGCTGGCTTCGTCCGAGATGAAGAATGCGCAGGCGGCGGCGATGTCTTCGGGGCGGCCCATGCGGCGCACGGGTGTCTGCTGGATCTGCTTTTCGGTGTCACCGAGAAATCCCCGCTTCTCCGCCTTGCGCAGCATCGGGGTGTCGATGAAGCCGGGAGGGACGGCGTTGACGGTGATCCCGAACTCCCCGTACTCCAGCGCAAGAGATTTGGTGAGTCCGTTGACCGCCGATTTGGCCGCGACATACGGCGACATGAACGGCTGCCCCGAATGTGTGCTGGACGACGAGATGTTGACGATGCGGCCCCACCGTGCCTCGATCATGTCGGGCAGTAGGGCCTGGGTGCAGTGGAAGACTCCGTTGAGATTGACGTCGACGACCTTCTGCCACTCGTCGAAGGTCAGATCGAGGAACTTCTTGAAACGATCGAGCCCCGCGGCGTTGACCAGAACCGTGACAGGTCCCAGTTCGGCATGAATCTCCTCGATCGCGGCGTCGACGGCGGCGCGGTCGGTGACGTCGGCGGTGTAGGAGAACTTCTCGTCGCCCGCGTTCAGATCGATCGTCGCGACGCGCAGGCCGTCGTTGCGTAGGCGCTCAGCGATCGCAGCGCCGATACCCGAAGCTCCACCAGTCACCACAGCGTTCTTCACGCGCGAACCCCGGCCATCTCCTCGATCATCAAGAATCTTCCTTCCGATTATGAGAACCGTACTCTCGCATTATGCCGGATCGCAAGACATGAGACCGGGTGTGTTCGCACTGGTGAGACGTTTGCGCGTGGATTGTCGCACCGTTCTTCCCAGGCAGCGATGGTTCTTCCGATTTTCTTGAGTTCTCATCCTGCGAATGTATGATTCGCCGGAGATGAGAATGCAGTTTCCATCACATTAGCCCACATCAAGCCATCGCATGACGCTCGGACTGAGGAGGACGATGCCGGAAACAGCCACGATCTCGGGCGAGGTGACCGCTGAGCGCGACGTCAGCCGCCGCCTTCTGATCGGCGGACAGTTGCTCGAGGCGGACCGGACGTTTCCCTCGCTCAACCCGGCGACGGGCGAGGTGCTCGGCTACGCACCGGACGCCGGGGTCGCCGATGCCGAGGCTGCGGTAGCCGCCGCGCGCGAGGCGTTCGACAACAGCGGCTGGGCCACGGACACCGCGCTGCGGATCCGCTGCCTGGAGCAGCTGCACACCGCGCTGGTCGAGCATCGCGACGAGCTCGCCGACCTGACCATCGCCGAGGTCGGCGCCACGCCCGCGCTGTGCCAGGGCGCGCAACTGGATCAGCCGATCGAGATCGTGCGGTACTACGCCGATCTGCTCAAGACCTATCCGCTGACCGAGGACCTCGGCAACATCGAGAGCCGGGGCATGCAGCACCACCGCTGGGTCGAGAAGGAGGCGGGCGGTGTCGTCGCCGCGATCATCGCCTACAACTATCCCAACCAGCTCGCTCTGGCGAAGCTGGCACCCGCGCTTGCCGCCGGGTGCACGGTGGTACTCAAGTCCGCACCAGACACCCCGCTCGTCACGCTCGCCCTCGGAGAGCTGATCGCCAACCACACCGACATCCCCGCGGGCGTCGTGAACGTGCTCTCCGGCGCCGACCCCGCCGTCGGCGCGGCGCTGACCACCAGTCCCGACGTCGACATGGTCACGTTCACCGGATCCACGCCCACCGGTCGCGCCATCATGGCCGCAGCCAGCGGAACGCTGAAAAAGGTCTTTCTCGAGCTCGGCGGCAAGTCGGCGGCGATCGTGCTCGACGACGCAGACTTCAACATGGCCGCCTTGTTCTCCGCGTTCAGCATGGTCACCCATGCAGGTCAGGGCTGTGCCCTGACGTCGCGTCTGCTCGTCCCGAAGAAACACAAGGACGAGCTCGTCGAGATGATCAAGAACAACTTCGGTCTCGTCAGATACGGCGACCCGAAGGCCGAAGGCACCTACATGGGCCCGCTGATCAGCGAGAAGCAGCGCGACAAGGTCGACGGCATGGTCAAGCGCGCCGTCGAGGCGGGAGCCACTCTGGTCACGGGTGGAGAGAAAGTCGATCCGGGCTACTTCTACACCCCCACACTGCTCGCCAATGTCGATCCCGACAGTGAGATCGCCCAGGAAGAGGTGTTCGGTCCCGTCCTGGCCGTCATCGCCTATGAGGACGACGACGACGCCGTACGCATCGCCAACAACTCGATCTACGGGCTGTCCGGAGCGGTGTTCGGCAGCCAGGACCGTGCGCTGGCCGTGGCGCGACGGATCCGCACCGGCACCTTCTCCATCAACGGAGGCAACTACTTCAGTCCCGACAGCCCGTTCGGCGGATACAAGCAGTCAGGCATCGGCCGGGAGATGGGCAAGGCGGGGCTCGAAGAGTTCCTGGAGAGCAAGACATTTGCCGAGGTGGTCTCGTGAGCAAGCCGCTGGACGGGATCCGCGTTCTCGAAGTCGCAATGTATGGCTTCGTTCCGTCGGCGGGCGCGGTACTCGCCGAGTGGGGCGCCGACGTCATCAAGGTCGAGCACGCCGTCACCGGCGACCCGCAGCGCGGTCTCCGTCAGACGGGGCTGCTGCGCGTCGACGGCGACCCGAACCCGAACATCGAGCATGCCAATCGCCTCAAGCGCAGTATCGGGCTCGACATGTCGGTGCCCGAAGGCCGCGAGGTACTTCTGGAACTGGCGCGCCGTGCCGACGTCTTCCTGACCAGCTTTCTGCCGGGCCACCGCCAGAAGTTCGGCATCGACGTCGACGACATCCGTGCAGTGAACCCCTCGGTGATCTATGCCCGCGGCAGCGCACTGGGGCCCCGCGGTGACGAGGCGGTCAAGGGTGGCTATGACATGACCGCCTTCTGGTGCCGCGCGGGCACCGCCGCCACGATCACGCCTCCGGAAATGCCTGGCATGATCGGCCCGCCCGGACCTGCCTACGGCGACACCATCTCGGGCACCAACCTCGCCGGCGGCATCGCGGCGGCGCTTCTCAAGCGGGAGCGCACCGGTGAGCCGTCGGTGGTCGATGTGTCGCTGCTCGGCAGCGGTCTGTGGTCGATGGGTCACACGGTGGCGCTGACCAAACATCTGGGTCAACGGATGGAGGCGTTCCCGCCGGGAACGCAAGGGTCGCCGTTCAATCCACTCGTCGGGCTGTACCCGACCGCCGACGACCGCTACATCTCCTTCGTGATGATGCAGCCGACGAAGTTCTGGGCCGACGTGTGCAGGCACATGGAACTCGACGACCTCATCGACGACCCGCGCTTCGCGACCGCCGAATCGATTGCCGAGAACACCGCCGCGGCCAACGAGATCCTCACCGAGGCCATGCAGAAGCGGTCGCTGCCCGAGTGGAGCGAGCGGTTCGCGACGCTGGCAGGACCGTGGGCACCCGTGCAGGACACGCTGCAGGCCGTCGAGGATGCCCAGATCCGCGCCAACGAATACCTGGTGCAGGCAGGCGAACTCGAGCTGGTCGCCAACCCGGTGCAGTTCGATGTCGCCGCCCCCACCTCAGGTCCCGCGCCGGGTTTCGCCGAGCAGACCGACGACATCCTTGTCGAACTCGGCATGGACTGGGACCGCATCATCGAGCTCAAGACCGCGGGCGCCGTCACGTGACGTCAGCGGCCCGGAGTTAACGAATGCCCTACGTCGCATCCGTCGGCACCTACCTTCCCTGCTGGGGTTCGTCCCTGCAGCGGGTTGCCGGCGATGACGAGGACGCGGTCACGATGGCCGTCGAGGCGGGGCGGGCGGCTCTGACAGGTGGTGGCGCGGTCGAACGCGTGGTTCTCGTCAGCCGCGACCTGCCGCTGGTGGAAAGCAGCAACGCGGCGGTCCTGCTGGCCGGTCTCGGACTGGATCCCGAGCTGGAGGTCGACGAACGTCTCGGCGGCGCGCCTGCCACGGTCGACGCCCTGAGTTCGGCGCGTCCACGCACCCTGATCATCGGGGCCGACCTTGTGCCCGCGGGAGCGGCGGCAATCCTGACCGCCGAACGCGGGCTGCAGGTACGCACCGCGGCGCGCGTCGCACGAAGTCTTCCTGTGCGCACACGGCGGGCAACCGGAGACGTCCACGACTACGGAGACCCGCGGCTGCTGCACGAGCGCGGTTTGATTGCTTCGTTGGCCGCGGCGTGGCTGGACACCCCGGTGGCCGTCGCAGGCGTCGACCATGCACGGGCGGTCGATCTGTGCCTCGGCGATCCGCCGGTGCTGCCGACGGTCGGCGCGAGCGCCAGCCTCTTCGCCCTGGCGGGCCTTGCCGAGCAGGGCCGGACCGGCCCACTGGTGGCAGTCGAGCAGGCGATCCTGTCAGGGATCAGCGTCAGCGGTGGAACCGCACAGACCCACCGCAGGGAGCCCCGGCCGCGCCCGACACCGGAGAGCACGCCTGGATCCGATGCGAACATCCCGATCTCGCTGGCCGCCTACGAGCGGGCGTTCGAGGCGAAGGTCCGCTGGGAGGCAGGACAATTCGCCGGTTCCGACGAGCTCGACTTCCCGCCGCGCTACCGTGTCGGGGCCGACGGCGCGTTGGCGACCGATTACGAGTTGGTTCCGCTGCCTCGCACAGGCACGGTCTATACCGAGACGACGGTGCACATCCCCGTTCCCGGGCTGACGACGCCGTACTCGTTGGTGATCGTCGAGCTGGACGGCGTCGGTATCCGGGCACTCGTGAAGGTCACCGGCGCGACGCCAGGCACGGTGGACATCGGGGAGAGGGGCCGGATGGCGCTGCGCCGGGTCGCCGTGCGGTCGGGGGTTCCGGACTACGGCTACGCATTCGAACCCGATCAGGACGCCGCATGAGGCGGGTGGCCATCGTCGGCGCCGGCATGACGCCGTTCGCCGAACACTTCGCGCTGGGAATCAAAGATCTTCTCCCCATGGCCTTCTCGGCGTGCGCAGCCAGCGTCGACAAGGGTCTGGCCAAGAGCGATGTGCAGGCGGCGTGGTTCGGCGCAATGGGCACCGCGGACGGATTTCCGTCGGGTATCCTGGCCGACACTCTGGGTCTGCCAGACGTTCCCGTGACACGTGTCGAGAACTCCTGTGCGACCGGACATGACGCGGTCCGCAACGCCATGTTCGGGGTGGCGTCGGGAGCGTTCGATGTCGCTCTCGTCGTCGGAGCCGACAAACTCCGCGACACCACGTCGGCCGACATGCTGTGGGAATGGGAGGCCATGGCGCGTGACATGGCCTGGGATTACCCGCTGGGTCTGGTCGCTCCGGCAGGTTTTGCCTTACATGTTCGTCGATATCTCCACGAATCTCCGGCAACTGAAGAACACTTAGCCATGGTGGCGGTCAAGAACCATCGCCATGGAGTGAACAACCCGAAGGCGCGGTTGCGCTTTGAGATCACGATGGAGCAGGCCCTGAACGCGCCAACGGTGGTGACCCCGTTCCGGTTGTACGACTGCGCACCGCAGAGTGACGGTGCCGCAGCGCTCGTCATTGCCGCCGACGATGTCGTCGATCGCTTCACTGACCGGCCTGTCTGGGTTCGCGGTGTCGGGCTGGGCCTCGATTCGGTGATGCATCAGCACAAGCAGGACCTGACCACATTCCCGGCGACCACCAAGGCGGCCAAACAGGCCTTCGCGATGGCGGGGCTGGGACCCGAAGATGTGGACGTCGCCGAGGTGCACGATTTCCTCACGGGAATCGAGTTGATGAGCTATGAGGATCTCGGCTTCGCCGAAAGGCTGGGCGGCTACAAACTTCTAGAGGCCGAAGTGACCAGCGTCGGCGGCGCGCTGCCGGTGAATCCCAGTGGTGGGCTCAAGGCCAAGGGGCACCCACCGGGCGCGACCGGCGTCGCTCAGTGCGTCGAACTGTTCTCTCAGCTGCGCGGCGAGGCCGTCAACCAAGTTGACAGTGCGCGAATCGCTCTGGCGCACAACATAGGCGGACCGACAGCAGTATCAGCAGTGACCATCCTGGAGGGCCCGCATGGCGGTTAAGGGACCGGAGCGTTGGACGACGGGTATTGCGCTGCCGAATGGGTTGTCGGGTGCGATGCAGGCGGTGGGTGGGTTTTTCTCGATGTCGATGGATGCGGTGCTGTATGTGTTCCGCAGGCCGTTTCAGTGGCGTGAGTTTTTGGAGCAGTGCTGGTTTGTGGCGAAGGTGTCGATGGCGCCGACGCTGTTGGTGGCGATTCCGTTCACGGTGCTGGTGTCGTTCACGCTGAACATCCTTCTGCGCGAGCTGGGCGCCGCCGACCTTTCGGGTGCGGGTGCGGCGTTCGGTGCGGTCACCCAGGTCGGGCCGCTGGTGACGGTGCTGATCGTCGCCGGCGCAGGCGCCACCGCGATGTGCGCTGACCTCGGGTCGCGCACCATCCGCGAGGAGATCGACGCGATGGAAGTGCTGGGCATCAACCCGGTACAGCGACTGGTCACGCCGCGGATGCTGGCGGCCGGGCTGGTCGCTCTGTTGCTGAACAGCCTCGTGGTGATCATCGGAATCCTTGGCGGATACTTCTTCTCGATCTTTGTCCAAGACGTCAACCCGGGAGCGTTCGCTGCAGGGATCACCCTGCTGACCGGGGTTCCGGAGGTTATCATCTCGTGTATCAAGGCTGCGTTGTTCGGGCTGATCGCGGGGCTGGTGGCCTGCTATCGCGGCTTGACGATCACCGGTGGCGGCGCGAAAGCCGTCGGTAACGCGGTCAACGAGACGGTGGTGTATGCGTTCATGGCGCTGTTCGTGATCAACGTGGTCGTCACCGCCATCGGCATCCGGATGACGACGGGATAGCGCGGGTATGGGTACTTCGACGGTTATCAGGTCGCGCTTCCCGCGGCTGATCGATCAGCTTGGCCGGCCGGTGTCGCTGCTGGGCCGCCTCGGTGACCATGTGCTGTTCTACGGTCGTGCGCTGGGCGGGGTGCCGCACGCGGCGGTGCACTTCCGCAAGGAGATCATCCGGCTGATCGCCGAGATCTCCATGGGTGCAGGGACGTTGGCGATGATCGGCGGCACCGTGGTGATCGTCGGTTTCTTGACCCTGGCCGCGGGCGGCACGCTGGCGATCCAGGGCTACAGCTCGCTGGGCAACATCGGCATCGAGGCCCTGACCGGCTTTTTGGCGGCGTTTATCAACGTGCGCATCGCCGCGCCCGTGGTAGCCGGCATCGGCCTGGCCGCCACGTTCGGTGCCGGTGTGACCGCGCAGCTGGGCGCGATGCGGATCAACGAGGAGATCGACGCCCTGGAGTCGATGGGCATCCGGCCGGTCGAATACCTGGTCTCGACGCGCATCGTGGCCGGCATGGTCGCGATCACGCCGCTGTACTCGATCGCGGTGATCTTGTCGTTTTTGGCATCGCAATTCACCACCGTGGTCCTGTTCGGGCAGTCCGGCGGACTGTACGACCATTACTTCGACACCTTCCTCAACCCGATCGACCTGTTGTGGTCGTTCCTTCAGGCCGTGCTGATGGCGATCGCAATCCTGCTGGTGCACACCTACTTCGGGTATTTCGCCTCCGGCGGACCCTCGGGTGTGGGCGCCGCGGTCGGTAACGCGGTGCGCACCTCACTGGTGGTCGTCGTGTCGGTGACACTGCTGGTGTCACTGTCGATCTACGGTTCCAACGGCAACTTCAACCTGTCGGGCTAGGAGGCGGACATGAGCAAGAGCGTTGGACGGCCGCTTGCCGGTCTCGGCCTTGTGGTCGCACTGGTGCTGATCCTTGCGCTGGCGATCGGTTTGTTCGCAGGCAAGTTCACCGAAACCGTCCCCGTGACCGTGCTCTCGGAGCGCGCAGGCCTGGTGATGAACCCCGACGCGAAGGTCAAGATGCGCGGTGTTCAGGTGGGCACCGTCAAGTCGATCTCGTATCTGCCCGACGGCAAGGCCCAGTTGCAGCTGGACATCGACCCGTCTCAGATGCACCTCATCCCGGGCAATGTCAGCGTCGACATCGCGTCGTCGACGGTGTTCGGCGCCAAGTTCGTCCAGTTCGAGGCGCCACAGAATCCGAGCGGTGAACTGAAGCGCGGTCAGGTGCTCGAAGGCGATCACGTGACCGTCGAGATCAACACCGTGTTCCAGCAGCTCGTGCAGGTGCTCGACAGCGTCGATCCGACGAAACTCAACGAAACCCTGGGGGCGATCTCGCAGGCGTTCAACGGCCGTGGGGAGAAGTTCGGGCAGACGCTGTCGGATTTCAACGCGCTGCTGGCCAAGATCGAACCGAGCCTGCCGAACCTATCGCACGACATCGAGGCCATGGTCCCGGCGCTACAGGCATACGCCGACGCCGGACCAGACCTGGTGTCGACGGTGGAAAATACCACCACGCTGGGCAATTCGATCGTCGATGAACAGGACAATCTCGACCAGTTCCTCATCAGCTCAATCGGGCTGGCCGACCTCGGCAACGAGGTCATCGGCGGCAACCGTGAAGCGCTGACCTTCGTGCTCGACAAGCTCGAACCCACCACCGGTCTGCTGAATCTGTACAAGAAGTCGCTGTGGTGTGGCATCGGCGGCTTGGTGCCTTTCGCGAAATCGCCACCGCAATACTCGGGCATCATCGTGTCGTCGGGCTTGACGCTGGGCGTCGAGCGGTACCGCTACCCCGGCGATCTCCCGAAGGTGGCCGCCAAGAGTGGCGGACGCGATTACTGCACGGAACTGGGCCTGCCCGAGATGCCTGCCGAGTTCATCCCGCCCCTGATCGTCGGTGACGTCGGGTCCAATCCCGCGCAGTACGGCAACCAGGGCATTCTGCTGAACTCTGAGGGCTTGAAGAACTGGCTGTTCGGTCCCCTCGACGGGCCGCCGCGCAACACGGCGCAGATCGGAATGCCGGGATGACGCGCTCCGTGTCGACCCTCATCAAGTTCGCCATCTTCGGGCTCGTGATGGCGGTGCTGACCGCGTTCCTGTTCCTGGTGTTCAGTGACACCAGAACCGGGCCGGCCAACGAGTATTCAGCGGTCTTCAAGGACGCGTCCCGGCTGAAGTCGGGGGATACCGTGCGTATTGCCGGTATCCGGGTCGGCACCGTCAAAGACGTGGAATTGCAGGCCGACAGGTCGGTGCTCGTCACCTTCGACGCCGACAAGAACACGGTGCTGACCACAGGCACCCAGGCCGCAATCCGGTACCTCAACCTCGTCGGCGATCGCTATCTGGAGCTCGTCGACACCCCCGACTCCACCCAGATCGTCCCGGCTGGCGGTCAGATTCCCGAGGACCGGACAGCTCCGGCGCTTGACCTCGACGTGCTGCTTGGTGGGCTCAAGCCCGTCATCCAGGGGCTCAATCCTGAAGACGTGAACGGGTTGACGACGTCACTGATCCAGATCCTGCAGGGCCAGGGTGGGACGCTGGACTCACTGTTCGCCAAGACGTCGTCGTTCAGCAATTCGCTGGCCGACAACAACCAGGTCATCGAAGAGCTGATCGTCGACCTGCGAACGGTGCTCGACACCCTCGCCGAGGACGGTGATGAATTCTCCGGAGCCATCGACAAACTGGAGCAGCTCGTCAGCGGGCTGTCGGCCGATCGCGACCCGATCGGCACCGCCATCACGTCGCTCGAAAACGGAACCGCCTCGATCGCAGACCTGCTCGGCCGAGGCCGGGTGCCGATGTCCAACACCGTCGACGAGCTGCACAGGCTTGCGCCGCTGGTCGACAACGATCTCGACCGCCTCGACGCCACACTTCAGCGTCTGCCTGAGATCTATCGCAAGCTCGCCCGCGTCGGTTCGTACGGCGCGTGGTTCCCCTACTACATCTGCGGCATCTCTTTCCGCGCCAGCGATCTTGAGGGACGCACGGTCGTCTTCCCCTGGATCAAGCAAGAAGAGGGAAGGTGCGTGGACGAATAATGCTGAAATATCGTGGTGCTCGACTTGCCAGGGCGGGCTTCATCGGCGTCGTCCTGATCATCCTCGTCATCGCCGTCGGCCTGCAGCCCGAACGCCTGCTGCAGTGGGCCACCGCCGTGCGTTACCAGGCGCTGTTCACCGAAGCGGGCGGTCTCACCGTCGGCAACGACGTCACCCTGTCCGGCATCAAGGTCGGTTCGGTGTCGTCCATCGAACTGGACAACGGCGACGCCCTTGTCGGGTTCACGATCGACGGCAAGTACGCACTCGGCTCCGACACCACCGCCCACATCCGCACCGGCACCCTGCTGGGTGAGCGGGTGCTGGCGCTGGACTCGGCGGGCAGTGGCACGCTCGATCCCCAGCAGGCCATACCGGCCACCCGGACGTCGTCGCCCTACTCGCTGACCGATGCCGTCAGCGAGCTGACGGACAACACCGCCAACACGGACACCGCGTCGCTGAACCAATCATTGGACACCCTGTCGGCAACGCTGGATCAGATTGCGCCGCAACTGGGTCCGACATTCGACGGCCTCTCGCGGCTGTCCCAGTCACTCAACAGCCGCAACGAGAGCCTCGCCGAGTTGCTCAGGACTGCGGGCGAGGTGACCGGCATCTTCTCCGAGCGCAGCAGACAGGTCAACGCGCTGATTCTCAACGCCAACGACCTGCTCGCGGTGCTCAACGAGCGCCGTTACGCCATCACCAGCTTGCTCGCCAACATCTCGACGGTGTCGCAGCAGCTGTCAGGTCTGGTCGCCGACAACGAGGCCGAGCTCGCACCCGCACTGGAGCGTCTCAACAACGTGACGCGGATGCTGGAGAAGAACCGCGACAACCTCGCCAAGATGCTTCCGGGGGCGGCGAAGTACTACCTCACGCAGGGCGAGATCGTCTCCAACGGCGCGTATTACAACGCGCTCATCCCGAACATCCAACCCGCACAGCTGTTACAGCCGTTCCTGGAATACGCCTTCGGATTCCGGCGCGGTGTCGAACAGGGACAGCCGCCGGACAACGCCGGACCGCGGGCCGAGCTTCCGTTCCCCGTCAACAGCCTTCCCCAGCCTGGAGACCTCCCCAATGATGGCAACCCGTAAGCGGCTGGTGGCCGGCACGGCGATCCTGCTGGCCATCCTCCTGATCGCCGGCGCGGCCTTCCTCGTCCGGCAGGTGTTCTTCGGGCCGAAGACCATCACGGCGTATTTCCCGACGGCGACGGCGATCTACCCGGGCGACGAGGTCCGAGTGTCAGGCGTCAAGGTCGGCACGATTGACAAGATCGAGCCGGAGGGCACGCTGACGAAGATGACGCTCAACGTCGACAGGGACGTGCCCGTCCCGGCCGACGCCAAAGCCGTGATCGTCGCGCAGAACCTGGTCGCCGCCCGCTACGTGCAGCTGACGCCGGCCTACCGCGAAGGCGGTGGTCCCACGATGGACGACGGCAGCTCCATTCCGGAGACCCGGACCGCCGTCCCCGTCGAGTGGGATGAGGTCAAAACCCAATTGATGCGTCTCTCAGAGGAACTGGGACCACAGACCGGCATGGACGGGACGTCGATCTCGCGCTTCGTCGACAGCGCCGCCAACGCAATGGAGGGCAACGGCGAGAAGCTGCGCGAGACGCTACGTCAACTGTCTGGTGTGGCAAGGATTTTCGCCGAGGGCAGCGGGAACATCGTCGACATCATCAAGAACCTCCAGGTGTTCGTGTCGGCACTGCGCGACAGCAAGGAACAGATTGTGATGTTCCAGAACCGCCTGGCCACCTTGACGAGTGTCATCGACGACAACAGGTCAGACCTCGACGCCGCGCTGACCGACCTGTCGTTCGCCATCGGTGAGGTTCAGCGGTTCGTCGTCGGCAGCAGGGATCAGACGGCCGAGCAGGTCCGCAGCCTCGGCCAGGTGATGCAGGTGCTCGCCGACAACAAGCTGGCACTGGAGAACGTTCTCCACATCACGCCGAACGCGATCGCGAACTTCGAGAACATCTACTACCCGAACGGCGGATCGGTCACCGGCGCGTTCTCGGTGTCGAACTTCTCCAACCCGGTGTGGTTCGTGTGCGGCCTGATCGGCGGCGTCGCCAACACCACCGCTCCTGAGACCGCCAAGCTGTGCTCGCAGTACCTCGGGCCCGCGCTGCGCTCGATCCCGATCCACAACCTGCCGTTCCCGATCAACGCCTACCTGCGGCCCGCGGTGAGTCCCGACCGGACGATCTACACCGATCCCAAGCTTGCCCCCGGTGGCGCCGGGCCGGGCGACCCGCCCGAGATACCGCCGACCGTCTCGGCATACACCGGCTCCGGCGACATCCCGCCGCCACCGGGGTGGGGTGCACCTCCTGGACCCCCGGGTATCTACCAGCCCGACTCCGATGCGCCTGCGACGCCGTCACCGGCTCTGTATCCGGGTGCGCCACTGCCGGGTCCGCCCAACATCCTGTCGAACATCCCGGCGCAGCCTCAGCCGCCGCAGACGGTCGACGGACTGCTGTTGCCGCCCACGCCAGCGCCCGCACCCGCGCCCGCTGGGCCCCTGCTGCCCGCAGAAGGGATGCCGCCATCATGATCCGCGGAGCGAAGTCATTGACGATCGTGGGCTGCGCTGCAGCGCTGTCGCTCTCGGGCTGCGCGTTTCAAGGGGTGAACTCGCTGCCATTACCGGGTGCGGTGGGACGCGGGGGAGACGCGGTCACCTACCACGTGCAGGTGCCGAACGTCGCGACACTGGAGTCGAATTCGCCGGTCATGATCGACGACGTCGTCGTCGGCAGCGTCGGCAAGATGACGGTGCAGAACTGGCACGCCGACGTCGAAATCTCGGTCAAACCCGACGTCGTGGTGCCCGCCAATGCCGTAGCCACTGTCGGACAGACCAGCCTGCTGGGGTCGATGCACCTGTCGCTGAACCCGCCGCTGGGTGAGGCGCCGACGGGCAAGTTGCAACCCGGAAGCACGCTGCCGCTGAACTCGTCGTCGACGTACCCGACTACCGAGCAGACACTGTCATCCTTGTCGACCGTCGCCAACGGAGGTGGGCTCGGCCAGATCGGCGACATCATCCACAACATGAACACCGCGCTGTCGGGACGGGAGCCCGAGGTGCGCGAACTGCTCACCAGGCTCGACAATTTCGTCGGGGTCCTGGCCGAGCAGCGCGAAAACATCATCGCCTCGATCAAGGAACTGCGCCAAGTCGCAGGGACATTCGCCAACCAGCGTGAGGTGATCGACCGGGCGCTCGAAGAGATCCCGCCGGCCATCGATGTCTTGATCAGGGAACGTCCGACCTTCACCACAGCACTTCAGCGGCTCGGAACCTTCAGCGACACAGCCACCCAGCTGGTCAACGACGCCGGAGACGATCTCGTCAAGAACCTGGAGAACCTCGGTCCCGTCCTCGGTGCGCTCGCCGACATCGGACCCGACCTCAACCAGGCGGTGCTGTGGGCCAGCGCGTTCCCATACGGGCCGACGTTCGCCGACCGCATCACCAGGGGCGACTACATCAACCTCTACGCGATTTTCGACCTCACTTACCCGCGGTTGAAAAAGACGCTGCTCGCCGGAACACGGTGGGGTGACCAAAACGCCAAACTGATTCCCGCACCGGGTGATCCGTACTACTTGAACTACATGTACAACCCGCTGATGATGGGAGTGACGCCGCCTCCGGAGGCGCCTGTGGCGCCCGCGGCGGAAGGTGTCGCGCCACCGCCGGCTCCGGTCATCCCTGCTGAACCGATTCTGCCGGTGGTGCCGCCACCACCTGCGGCGCCGTGGCTTTCGCAAGCCCAACCGCTGCGTGGTGACCAAATCTTCGCCGGTCCATATGGGGCGCAAACACCGCCGCCCCCGGCCGTGCCACCCGCACCCGCCGTGCCGACACCTGGAGGAGGTGGCTGATGCTCACCCGCTTCGTCCGGACCCAGTTGATCATCTTCACGATCGCGTCGATCGTCGGCGTGTCGGTGATGCTGTTCGCCTACATGCAGGTGCCCACGCTGCTGGGTGTCGGCCGGCTGACGGTCACCCTGGAGCTGCCCGAATCGGGCGGGCTCTACCGGTTCAGCAACGTCACGTACCGCGGAGTTCAGGTCGGCAAGGTCACCGGGGTGGCCCTCACCGAGAACGGAGCGGAAGCCACACTGTCCCTTGACACTTCGCCGCAGATTCCTGCCAATCTGCGTGCCGAGGTCCGCAGCGTGTCCGCGGTCGGCGAGCAGTACGTCGAGTTGCTCCCTGAGACAGACGACGGACCCTACCTGGAGGACGGGTCCCGAATCCCGGTCACCGCGACCAAGGTTCCGCAACAAGTCGGTCCGATGCTCGACCAGTTGAGCGCGATGGTCGACAGCTTGCCGAAGGAGCGGATCCCGGATCTGCTGGACGAGACCTTCACAGCGTTCAACGGCGCCGGGCCGGACTTCGGCTCGCTGCTCGATTCCGCCGCACAGATCACCGAGGACGCCAACGGTGTCTCCGGTGAATTCCGCGGGCTGATCGACGACAGCCGACCACTGATCGATTCGCAGGCCGAGACCACCGATGCGATCCGGACGTGGGCGCAGAGCCTGAACGGGATTTCGGCGCAGGTGGTGCAGAACGACCCGCAGGTGCGCGCGCTGCTGCAGCAGGGCCCGGGATTCGCGCAGGAGGTCAGCACCCTGCTCAATCAGCTGAAGCCGACGCTGCCGGTCCTGCTGGCGAACCTCAGCACGGTGGGGCAGACGTTGCTCACCTACAACCCTGCGATCGAACAGTTGCTCGTGCTGTTCCCCGGAATCATCGCCGCCCAGCAGTCTTTCGGTCTCCCACAGAACAGCCCCACCGGTCTGCCGATGGGTGACTTCGCATTGACCATCAGCGATCCGAACCCGTGCACGGTGGGATTCCTGCCGTCGACGCAGTGGCGTTCTCCCGAGGACGAGACGACCGTCGACACCCCGGACGGTCTGTACTGCAAGCTGCCGCAGGACTCTCCGATGAACGTCCGCGGCGCGCGTAACTACCCGTGCATCGAGCACCCCGGCAAGCGCGCCCCCACCGTCGAATTGTGCAACGATCCACGAGGATTCATTCCCACCGCGATTCGCAACCACATCACCGGGCCCTATCCGTTCGATCCGAACCTGGTGTCCCAGGGTGTCCCGATCGACTCGTTCGTCGAAGGGCCGGACCGTATCTACACTCCGATCGAGGGAACGCCACTGCCCCCGGGTGCCGTGCGGGCGGGGACACCACCGGTGTCGGCGCCTGGCACTCCGCCGTTCCCGGTGGGGGCTCCCGCCCCGATGGTGCCCGGTGCACCGCCTCCGGCGCAACCGCCGATCCTTCCGCCGGCCCCATTGCCTGCCGGCCAAGGTCCGCTGCTACCGGGGCAGGCTGTACCGGTTGCGCCGGCACCTGCCAGCGGCGCGGTTCCGGTGGCGCCAAGTGCGTTCGGCGGCAACGATTCCGGTGTCCCGACCGTCGGCACGGCGCAGTACAACCCGCAGACAGGGGAGTACCTCGCTCCGGACGGAACGATGCACCAGGTCACGAATGTGGCGACGGGAACAGCGCCCAAGACCTGGCAAGACCTGCTGCCGATGTGATCGATCGAGGAACCCGGTGCGGCTCAGGCGATTTTGTCGAGCCGCGCCGGCAGCTCGATCACCTTCGACAGATTGACCCCGCAGGCGCCGCTGTCGCTCTTGGTGATGTTGCGGCCGGCGATGACCGACATGTTCCGCCTGATCCGGTGCTGGGTCGGGGGATCGACACCCCAGAGCAGGAACTTCTGGTATCCGGTCGCGAAAGTGCCGTTGGGGCAAGGCATCCAGTTCGGAACGACGTGTTCGACGTAGTAGAAGTCATCGAGTCTGACCGATCCGGTCCACCCGAGCGAGCTCTTCACCTCACCCGTGCATTCGATCGGGCTGAGGCACGTCATGTTGACGGTCCACGTCTCAAGGACCGACTGCTGCTTGATTTTCACCTCGTTGGTGCGTGCCCACTCGCCGTCGGAGAACACCCGCCACGTTCCGCTGAGGTTGACACCCCAGTCCTCTTCGTCCGCTGAGGCCGTGGGGGCGATTCCCATGCTTCCCAGCAGGGTGATCGCGGTTGCGGCGAGGCCGGTGACCAGACGTGAAGCACGCATGGGATCTAGCCTAACCGTGCCCGAAGTACAGCTCTTCAAAAGCGAGAATTTCGTTCCGCCGCATGGGAAAATGTTCGGATGCGATCTCTCGTCGCAGCGCTCGCTGCCATCGCGGCCCCTGCCGTCCTGATGACCGCGGCTGCCGCAGCGGCTCAACCGCCCCCACCGCCCCCCGGCGGAGAATGCAACTACCCGAACTGCACCCCGGGAATCCTGCCGGACGTGGTTCTCGGCTCGTACTGCGCCAACACGACGTATTACGCGTTCGGCGTGACGAATTGGGGACGCCTGGTGTTCTGCGGATCGCCGCGGCGCTACGAGCCGCGCTGGTTCCGTTCACCGGAGATGCACGGAATCAAGAACGAGGGCGACCTGTGCCCCGCGCTCGACGGTCAGGTGGCGCAGGCGCCGGACGGGCTGTTCCTGACGTGTATCGCCAAGGACAACCGCTCCTACTGGGCGCGCGGCGACGCCTCGGTCGGTGGGGGAAACCCGCCTCCGCAGTAGGCCGCGGGGTTTACCAGGGGCGCTGCGAGCACAGCGCACCCTTGGTACCCGAATCGGTCGCGACCACAACGTCGTCGACTCGCAGTTCGCATACGAACCCCGGATCGGCCAGCGGCGGCGTCAACGACGACGGCAGCCCGACGACGACCATGGACCATTGATTCGGGTCGGCCAGCCAGGTTTCGAACACCCACGGCTGGTTCGGGCCGAGGTTTGCTTCCACATTCGGGGTGTACAGGTACGGATTGTGGCTGTACTCGCCCCAATTCGGCGGATCGTTCTGCCGGTAGTAGATCTCGGCGTTCGCGATGTCCTGGCTGGCGCCGACGGTGTACTTCACGTGATGCATGGGCGGCTGCGCCGCGGCCGTACCGCCGGCTAGGACCGCGCTCACGGTGAAGGCTCCCGCCATGGAGGCAGCGAGAAGCGGAAGCGTCTTGTAGAACACCATTTCCGGATTTTAGAACGGCGCTATAGCTGCCGTGGGGGATTCGCCGGACCTAGCGCAACGGCTCGAAGGTGATGTTGATGTCGGTGAGCCCGCGAAGGATGAACGTGGGCTCGTAGGTGTAGCGGCGGTCCCCGGGCGGGCCGTGCAGCTCCTCGTCGATCTGGATGTCGCCCATCCGGTCGAGGATGCGTTCGATCGACACGCGGCCTTCCACGCGGGCCAGCGGGCCGCCGGGGCACGAGTGCACGCCGCGGCCGAAGGCGATGTGCTCGCGGACGTTCTTGCGGTCCAGGTCGAACTCGTGGGGGTGCTCGAAACGGCCGGGATCGCGGTTCACCGCACCCGGGCAGACCATCAGCGTGGTACCGGCGGGGACGTCGAGATCGCCGACCCTGGTGTTCTTCTTGGCGAGCCGGAACTGGCTCTTGACCGGCGCATCCATCCGCAGGGCCTCTTCGACGAAGACCGGGATGCGGCTACGGTCGCGGCGCAGGCGTTCCTGAACGTCGGGATGGTCGCCCAGCACCCGCATCGACGCCGACAGCAGCTTCGTGGTGGTCTCCTGCCCGGCGGCGAAGAGGAACGTCGCCGAACGGACAACCTCGATCACCGGCGGAGTCGAGCCGTCCGGGTACTTCGCCGTCGCGAGCGCAGTGAGAACGTCATCCCGCGGCTCCTTGCGGCGGTCCTCCAGGTAACCGATGAACTTCTCGTCCAGCCACTCGAGCGGGTTGGCGCCGACCAGGTCGCTGTGGTCGAGCGAACCGACATTCGCGCCGGGCCGGGGCGCGCCGAGCACGGTGCGGAACTCATCGTGGTCGGCCTCGGGTACGCCGAGCATGTCGGCAATCACCAACAGCGAGAAAGGCTTTGCGTACGCAGACAGGAACTCGCAGCGGCCGTTGTCGATGAAGTCGTCGAGTACTTCGTCGGCGAGGCGCCACATGAAGTCCTCGTTCTCCTTGAGCCTGCTCGGCGTCAGGAGTCGGTTGAGCAGCGACCTGGCGTTGGTGTGGTCGGGCGGATCCATCGTCACCATGTGCTCGAACATCGGCATCTGCGGCCGGTGCGCCGTGATCTGGTCGGTGATGTCGTCGCCTTCGGGTGTGAACGGCAGCGGCGGGAACGGCCCCGCCACCGCGATACAGGACGAGAACGTGTCGGCGTCCTTGAGGACGGTCGCAGCTTCCTCGTAGCCGGTAACGGCCAGGACCCCGTAGTTCGGCTCCCTGACCACCGGGCATTTGCTACGCAGATGATCGAAGTACGGGTGCGGATCAGGCACGAGCGAGGGATCGGTGAAGTAGTCGATCGTGTCGAAGTCGCTCATGTCCATGGCCTCCCGGGCTGCGGGTCGTACGGGGCGAGTGATCTCGACCACCGTTTCAGAAATGCTGAGCACCTGCTTAGCATGGTGTAAGAGTTAGGGTCAAGGATCTCGGGCGGCGTGCGAGTCGCGATCTGCATGTCGTCGGGTATCGCCGAAGCCGGTCTGGGGTAGAACACCAGCAAAGGAGTGAGGTCAGCATGGCATCGCCGCGTCGGATCGGGGCACCGGATGCGAAGAATCGCGTCGTGCTGCTCGACGCCGCCGAGCAGCTGCTCATCGAAGAGGGCTACGCGGCGGTCACCTCGCGTCGGGTCGCCGATCACGCGGGGCTGAAGCCGCAGCTGGTGCACTACTACTTCCGCACGATGGAGGATCTGTTCCTCGCGGTGTTCCACCGCAGGGCGGAAGAGGGGCTTGCCGTGTTGGCCACCGCACTGCAGTCCCCGCAGCCGCTGTGGGCGTTGTGGAGGTTCAGCACAGCCCCCGAGGCGACCAGGCTGACGATGGAGTTCATGGGGCTGGCTAATCACCGCAAGGCGCTGCGGGCCGAGATCGTCTACTACGCGGAGCGCTTCCGCCAGGAGCAGAACCGAGCGATCGACGAGGCGCTGAAGCGGTACGGGATGGTCTCGGATGACGTGCCTCCCGTGGTGTGGACCGTCTTCGCCACGAGCGTGTCCCAGGCGCTGGTCATGGAGCGGGCACTGGGGATCAGCACCGGCCACGCCGAGACCTTCGCCTTCTGCGAGCGGTGGATTCGGCGCCTCGAGGGCGATCCACTGCCGGAGTTCGCTCAGGGTTGGGACGCGTCGTCGGCCCGCGTGTGACAGCCGGTCACCACAGGTAGATCACCAGCACTGCGGTCCACAGTGTGACGAGCCATGCATCGGTGCTGTGGCGCAACCACTTCGGTGCCGTCCGCACCTCCATGAAGTAGCCGACGATCAACCGACACTTGACGAAACCCAACACGATCGCCGCGATGGTGATCGGAACGCTCGCCCCGGCATGGCCCCCGGAATGACCAGGTGCCAGCCACCACGACACGACGGTGATCGCCGTGAGCGCGAGCCACACAGTAGTGATGGCACGGTTATCTCTTGCGGTGATTCTGGTCGTCATCGGTCACCTCATCACGTAAAGCAGGCCGAAGATGACCACCCACAACAGATCGACCATGTGCCAGTAGATCGCACCGGACTCGACCATCGACATCCTGCGTTTGCGCGGATTCCGCAACTCGCGCACCACGATTCCCATGATCAGCAGACCCAGCAAGACGTGGAAGAGGTGGACGCCTGTGAGCATGTAGTAAAAGTTGAAGAATTCGCCGAATTGGGAGGAGCCGCCCATCGTCTGCCCAGCAGTGATCTTGGCCGTCCACTCGTAGGCCTTGATGGCGATGAACGCCACTCCACAGGCGCCACCGAAGTAGGTCAGCCGCAGGGCGGCGGCGATGTCGCCGGCGCGGGCCTTCACCACGCTGCGCGCCACGAACCACGAGCTGGTCAGCAGCACAACAGTATTCAGCGCGCCGATCGTCAGATTGAGGTGCTGTTGCGCCGCAAGGAACTCCGGGGCCGCCATGGTGCGGTGCACCATGAAGATCACGAAATACGAGCCGAAGATGATGAGATCGCCGAGCACCATGACCCAGATGGCCACGTCTCCGGGTAGGTGCCCGGTCCCCGGCGCTCCGGCGGTCGAGCGCGCTTGGGCCTGCGTATCGCTCACGGCAGCGGCGCCTGGTCGGCCGGTTGCAGCTCGTTGGCCTTCTTCAGGAAGAAGATTACGCAGGACAACCAGAACCCGAAGATCGCCGTTCCGGTCCAGAACGACATCGAACCGTTCCAAGAGAACGGACCCGAAGGTGCGACGAACACCGGGACGGCCAAGATCTCGGTGACGATCTGCCACACCGTCACGTAGGCAAGCCATTTCGGGAAGATGTTGTTGCGGTCGTAGAGGATCGCGATGGCGAATCCGAAATACGCGGTGGTAAAGCAGCCGAGTGATCCGACATAGGACAGGCACCCGAGGTCGTAGAGCAACGCCATCACTTCAGGATCGCGATCCGGCCGAAAGGTGGCCGCCAGAAAGCAGAAGGCAACGAGCAGGCAACCGGGAAGTGCGCCGACGGCCATGCCGCCCAGGTAGACGTAGGCCATCACCGAGCCCGACGTCATGCGCTTCATGTGATACACGACAATGCCGTTGGCCACGCCCGCACCGCCGACGACGAGGATCAGGATGCCGAAACCGATCTGGATGGTGAGGCCGTGTGCGGCGAAGAACTCCACCTTCTGCGCGGTCGTGACATCCGGTCGGGGCGGGGGCATGGTTCTGGCAAGCGCGAAGAAGATGACGCCGAAAGCCGTGTAGAACGCGGGCACGATCGAGAAGACGATCCAGATATCACGCTTGCTCGCCGACTGGGTGGGCACACCGGCCGACGGCGGTGAGACTGTCGTGCTCAAGGGGCCGACACGCCTTCCTCGACCGCCTGCCGCCGCAGCGCCGCGCGCAAGACGAAGAACATCACCGAGACGAAAACGACCAAAGCGCCCCCACGGAGCCAGAACGAGATGAACCCGTCCCAGGCCAGTGGGCCGGTCCGGAATACTGCAGCGGCCGCAGCGGGTGCCATCGCCAGGCCGGTGACGACGGCGAAATGGCCCACCCAGCGCGGGAATACGGGGTGGGGGCCCGCGTCGAGGTAGACCGCGAGACCCAGCAGCAGGTTCTGCGCGACGAGAATACCGACCGGAGCGACCAGCGTGATCCAGGCAAGATCGTTGAGGAGCAGAAGCAACTCAGGGCTGCGGTCGGGACGAAACGCTGCGACGAGGTAGAAGATGTCGGCCAGCGCGAAAAGCGTTGCGCCGCTCACCGTGGCGGTCAGGTAGCAATACGCCAGCGCGTGGCTCTGCGTCGACATCCGCTTCATCTGGACCACGATCACCATGAAGAACGGCAAGAGCATGATGCCGCAGAGGTTGTAGGTGATCATGGAAAAGCGGATCAGCGCGGTGTTGTCCGCGTAGAACGCCGCCACTTGATCGGCGCTCATCTGCGGCGACATCGGCGGCAGGAAGCCCGGGAACGCGACGAACGCGATCAGAAAGACGGCACCGAAGACGGGTGCCGTCCACAGGCTGATCAGCTGGGTCCGGATGTTCGCCGTCTGGGGCAGGTCCTCGGCCTCGGCGAGAATCTGCATCCGACCCCCTTATCGCGATTCGAGTAGCCGACCGGCTACTCGCCTCAGGCGAGAGTAGCCGATCGGCTACCAAACCGCGAGGGGCGCGCGAAATGCTTACAGAGACAGGATCGTCGCGGAGGCGGTACCCGGCGCGCCGTAGACCTGGGCCAGTCCGACGCGCGGCTGGCCCGGCACCTGCCGCTCGCCTGCTTCGCCGCGCAGCTGACGCACCAACTCATGCACCTGTCGCAACCCGGAGGCGCCGATCGGCTCGCCGTTGGCGATGAGTCCGCCGTCGGTGTTGACCGGAATGGTGCCGTGGATCTCCGTGGCGCCGTCGGCGAGAAGCTTCTCCTGCTCGCCGTCGGCGCACAGCCCGGTTTCGGCCATGTGGATGACCTCGGCGCCCGCGTCGGTGTCCTGAAGCTGAGCGATGTCGACGTCCTCAGGGCCGATGCCGGCCGCCTCGTAGGCGGCTTTGGCCGCGTACACCGTGGGGGACGGATCCTCGTCCAGCGGTGCAGACGTCGCGTGCACCTCGTAGGCGCCGAAGGTGCGCGTGCGAATCTCGCTGGCACGTACGAACACCGGCTTGTCGGTGAACCTGTGGGCGATGTCGCCGCGGCACATGATCACTGCCGCCGCCCCCTCGTCGGGCGCACAGAACATGTACTGGGTCAGGGGATAGTTCAGGGCCGGCGACGCCAGGATCTCGTCCACGGAGATCTCTTTGCGGCGGAACGCATTCGGGTTGATCACGCCGTTGCGGAAGTTCTTGTTCGCCACCCGTGCCAGCGTCTCCTGCGAGATGTTGTGCTTGTGGATGTAGTGGTTGGCCTTCATCCCGAAGAACTTGGTCGTGACGAACTGACCGTTCTCGGCATACCACTGCGGCAGTGCGAGTTTGGCGGGGTCGTCGGTGAAGGCTCCGCGGGGGTGCTTGTCAAGTCCGATGGCAATACCGATGTCGTACTTGCCCAATCGGATCGTGTCGGCCGTCTGCTGGATCGCCGACGCCGCAGTGGCGCAGGCGTTGAACACGTTGGTGAACGTGATGCCGGTCAGGCCGACCAGGCGGGTGACGGCGTCGGGATTGGATACCTCATAGCTGCCGCCGAAGCCGAACTGGATGTCCTTCCAATCCACGCCGGCGTCGGTGAGTGCGGACTGAATAGCCTCGGCGCCCATCTGCATCGCGGTCTTGTCGAACCGGCCGAACGGATGCAGGCCGACACCGATGATCGCGACATCGTTGGAGTTGGTCATGCAGTGCCCCTTAATTGCTGACGGGCTGGAACGCGAAGGTGACGACCTCGGTCCCGTCCTCGTCGGAGGTGAACGGGATCATGGTCAGTTCGACCTGCTGGCCGAATTGCAGCTTCGCCGGGTCGTTTTCGGTGAGCCTGCCCTCGACGCGGATGACGTCATCGAGCTGTACGAGGCCGACGCCGAACGGCACGAAATCCTTACCCGTAGGACCCTTGTACGGCGGCCCGGGCGGGAAGCCCTGCGTGGTCCATGCCACGAGAGTCCCGCGGCGGGGGAGTAGCACGTCGGACATGTCGCCGCCACTGCACTTGGGGCAGCGCTGCTGGGTCGGGAAGGTCGTGGCACCGCATGTGCCACAACAACTCCCGATGAGCTGCGGATCGTCATTCGGCCAGGTGGAAATTTCGGGCGCCAGCGCCCGCTGCGTGCTCGACACGGGATTGACGATAACTGGAAATGCCATTCTCGTCTAGCGAGAACATGGTCGATGAATGCGCGTATGCGACTGCGGCTATCTGTTGCCTTTGTTCATCACCTTGTCGGCAGCCGTCCAGTGCTCGTCGGACACCCACAGCCGGGCGAATGCGGCGACGGCCTCGGTGGTCGAGACGCCCCGCATCACCCGCTTGACCTCGCCGGCAGGGGTGCGAGCCAGCAGGCGGGCGGTCAGCCGCCACTGCTCGTCGAAGCTCGCGCGCGGGATGACCTGATCGATCAGGCCGATGCGCTCTGCGTCGGTGGCCGCCAGGATGCGCCCGGTGCCGGCCAGCAGCAAGGCTCTGCTGTAGCCGACGAGATCGACGAGCCGTTCGGCGCCGCCCCACGCGGGCATGATTTCCAAGGCGACCTGGTTGAAGCCGATCTTGATGTCGTCGGCGGCCACCCGGATGTCAGCGGCCACCGCGAATTCGGCGCCGCCGCCGAGCGCGTGACCGTTGAGCGCGGCGAGCACGGGGCCGGGGAATGCGGCGATGCGGTCGCAGATCGCCCTCATCCGGAAGGCCATCGCCGCGGCCTGGTCCTCGGTCCGCAGCGCGCTGAGTTCCTTCAGGTCGCCGCCGGACACGAAGGCTTTGTCGCCTGCGCCGGTGAGGGCGAGCGCAGCGGCCCCCGCGGCGCCGTCGAGCGCCTTGTCGAGCTGATCCATGGTCTCCAGCGAGATCGCATTACGCGCGTGCGGCCGGTCGATGGTGATGGTCGCCAAACCATCGTCGATTTCGAGGTCGACCATCGGGCATTCTCCCTCTGCGGTATTGGCATTCTCGCAGGCGGAGAATAGCATCACCGTCGGATTGCGAGGATCTCAACGTCCTCGTGACGGTATCTCCTCGCAGACGGGAAAGGGTGGCCGGCAGTCATGCGGACGATTCCTGCGGAGCTGGTCAGAAGATACGAACAGGCCGGCTACTGGACCCGCGAGACGCTCGGGGATCTGTTGGCCAGGGGGCTCGCCAACAGCCCTGATGCCGGTTTCTTCGTGCATTCGGCCACGCGCCCCTACTCGGGCACGTTCGGCGACGTCGGACGGGACGCCCGACGTCTCGCGGCGGGACTGCAGGCGGGCGGCGTCGGGCCCGGCGATGTCGTGGCGTTCCAGCTGCCGAACTGGCGAGAGGCGGCCGTCGCGTTCTGGGCGTCGTCCTTCCTCGGAGCCGTGATCGTGCCGATCGTGCACTTCTATGGGCGCAAAGAAATCGGTCACATCCTGGCCGTCGCGAAGCCGCGCGTGTTCATCACGACCGAGGAGTTCGGTCGCATGCGCTATCAGCCTGATCTCTGCGCGGATGTCCCGATCGTCGCTCTGGTGGGGATGGATTCAGCCGCAGGCCATGCGCGTCCGTTCGACGATCTGCTCGCCGACGAGCCGCTGACCGGAACGATCCCCGCAGATCCTGCGGCACCGGCGCTCATCGCCTTCACCTCGGGGACCACCCGCGATCCGAAAGGCGTGATTCACAGCCACCAGACGCTGAGCTGCGAAACGCGCCAGCTTCTGGAGAACTATCCACCGGAACGCGGCAGGCAACTCACCGCCACGCCAGTCGGCCATTTCATCGGCATGGTTGGCGCGCTGCTGATCCCGGTCCTCGAAGGTGCACCGATCGATCTGTGCGACGTCTGGGATCCCGGCCGGGTTCTGCAGTTGATGGAGCGCGACGGCCTGTCCATCGGGGGAGGCCCGCCGTACTTCGTCACCAGCCTGCTCGATCACCCCGACTGCAGGCCTCACCATCTGCGCCACTTCAAGACAGTCGGGCTGGGCGGCTCGACGGTGCCCGCCGCGGTGACGCGGCGGCTCACCGATCTCGGAATGTTCGTGTTCCGCTCCTACGGCAGCACCGAACACCCCTCGATCACCGGCTCGCGACCCAGTGCGCCGGAAGCCAAACGATTGTTTACCGACGGAGATCCACGCCCCGGGGTGGAGATCAAGCTCGGGCCCGACGGCGAGATCTTCAGCCGCGGCCCTGACCTGTGCATCGGTTACACCGACGACGAGCTCACCGCGCGGGCCTTCGACGACGAAGGCTGGTACCGCACCGGCGATATCGGGGTGCTCGACGACGACGGATACCTCACCATCACCGACCGCAAGGCCGACGTGATCATCCGCGGCGGCGAGAACATCAGTGCCCTGGAAGTCGAAGAGGTCCTGCTATCCATGTCGGCCGTCGCCGAGGCGGTCGTCGTCGCCGCGCCGGACCCTCGGCTGGGGGAGCGCACCGCCGCGGTCTTGCGCATCCGCGACGGCGAGCAGATGCCGAGTCTCGACGACGTGCGTGCTCACTTCAAGGGGGCCGGGGTGGCCACTCAGAAGTGGCCGGAGGAACTGCACCGGGTCCCGCCAGGGCAGGACTTTCCGAGGACCGCCAGCGGCAAGGTCCAGAAGTACGTGATCCGTCAAAGGGTGGCGGCCGGTGAATACGGGGCCGTTGCGGCCCATCAAAAATGAGAATACGATTCTCTCGATAGGAAAAGGAGTCTTTCATGGGACAACTGTCGCACCGGGTCGATATCCCGTTCCCGCTGTTCGATGCGGACAACCACCTCTATGAGCCGCCGGAGGCGATGACCAAGTACCTCCCCAAGGAGTACAAGGACGTCGTCCAGTACGTCGAGATCAACGGGCGCACCAAGATCGCGCTCAAAGGTCAGATCTCCAACTACATCCCGAATCCCACGTTCTCGGTGGTCGCCAAGCCGGGTGCATGGGAGGAGTACTTCAAGTACGGCAACCCCGACGGCAAGAGCAAGAGGGAGCTGTTCGGCGAGCCGATGAAGGCGATTCCGGCGTTCTTCGAGCCCGAACCCCGCATCAAGGTGATGGACGAACTCGGCGTCGACCGCAGCCTGATGTTCCCGACGCTGGCCAGCCTCATCGAGGAGCGCCTGTCCGACGATCCCCTGGCGATCCACGTGATCATCCACGCGCTCAACGAGTGGCTCCACGAGGTCTGGGGCTTCAACTACCAGAACCGGATCTTCACCACGCCCGTCATCACGCTGCCGATCGTCGAGAAGGCGATCGAGGAGCTGGAGTGGTGCGTCAAGCGTGGTGCCCGTGCCATCCTGATCCGGCCGGCACCGGTGCCCGGCTTCCGCGGACCGCGCTCGTTCGCGCTGCCGGAGTTCGACCCGTTCTGGGAGCGCGTGGTGCACCACGACGTCTTTGTCGGCATGCACTCCTCGGACAGTGGCTACTCGCGCTACACCTCCGAGTGGGATGGCCAGGCGCAGGAGATGCTGCCGTTCCAGACCAACGCGATGTCGATCCTCAACGAGTGGCGCCCCATCCAGGATGCGGTGGCCTCGTGGGTGATTCACGGCGCACTGTTCCGCTTCCCGAAGCTCAAGGTCGGCATCGTCGAGGCCGGCTCGAAGTGGATGTTCCCGCTGCTCGATTCGATGGCCGAGGTATGGAAGAAGGCGCCGGAAGCCTTTTTGGGCAACCCGATCGAGGAAATCAAGAACCGCATCTACGTCAGCCCGTTCTACGAGGAGGGCATCGACGACCTGATCAATTTGATCGGCGTCGACCAGGTGCTCTACGGGTCCGACTGGCCGCACCCCGAAGGACTGGCTGAGCCCACCCATTACGTGACAGCGCTCGAGCACCTGTCCGTGGAGGATCAGGCCAAGATCATGGGCGGCAACCTGGGACGTCTCGTCACGACGTGACGTATCGGGCTCACGCGTTGCGACGATCAAGGGCGCCCCACGCCCGATGAGAAGTAGCGCCGACAAACCCTGGCAGACCATCCCCGAGTTGGTCGCCAGCGCAGCGGACCGGTTCGGCGACAGCGAGGCTGTCGTCGACGGTTCGCTGCGATTGTCCTTCGCCGAACTTGTCGAGCGGATTCGTTGTGCCGCAGGCGCATTCGCCGAGATCGGTATCGAAAAAGGTGATCGCGCCGCGATCTGGGCGCCCAACAGCGCCGAATGGGTCATCGCCGCATTCGGTCTGCTCACCGCCGGCGGGGTGCTCGTGCCCGTCAACACCAGGTTCAAGACCGAGGAGGCGGGCGACATCATCGCCCGCAGCGGCGCCAAGGCGGTCTTGGTGCAGCAGGGCTTCCTGGGTGTGAACTACACGCTGCCTTCTTCGTGGTCCGGCGCGCGGCCGCCGGTGATCGACCTCAAGTCTGATTTCCTTTCCAGCGGAACACCTTTCAGTCGCCCCCTGGCGTCCACCGACATCTCGGACATCATTTTTACGTCGGGCACCACGGGGCGGCCCAAGGGCGTGATGATGCACCATGCGCAGAACCTGCGACTTTACGAGGAGTGGTGCAACCTGGCCGATCTGCGCCAGGGCGACCGCTATCTGATGGTGAACCCGTACTTCCACACCTTCGGCTACAAGGCCGGTCTGATCGCGTCGTTCATTCGTGGAGCGACGATGCTGCCGGTCGCGGTATTCGACGTCGACCGGGTCGTGGAACTCATTGCCAGTGAACGCGTCACGATGCTGCCCGGCCCGCCGACGCTGTACCACTCGCTGCTGTCGCTGCCCGACAAGTCGAAGCTCGCCACACTTCGGGCCGGGGTGACCGGCGCGGCCGACATTCCCGTCGAACTGATCCGGCGGGTACACGAAGAGCTGCCTTTCCAGACGCTGGCGACGGGTTACGGCCTCACCGAGGCAGGCACCGTCACGCTGTCGCGGCCCGGAGATTCGTTCACCGACATCGCGACCACCGCGGGAGTCGCCTGCGACGGTGTCGAGATGCGCATCGCCGACGACGGCGAGGTGCTGGTGCGGGGTTACACGGTCATGCAGGGCTACCTCGACGACCCTGCGGCCACCGCCGAGGCGATCGACGGCGACGGCTGGCTGCACACCGGAGACCTCGGCACCGTGGATGACGCGGGACGCCTGCGCATCGTTGGCCGCAAGAAGGACATGTTCATCGTGGGGGGCTTCAACGCCTACCCCGCCGAGATCGAGGGCTTCCTGCTGGAACACCCCGGTGTGGCGCAGGCCGCTGTCGTCGGCGTCCCCGACGAGCGCCTGGGGCAGGTCGGCAAGGCATTCGTGGTGGCCGAGAACGCCGGCAAAGGCACCAGGGTGCCGCTCGACGGCGACGATCTGATCGCATGGTGTCGTGACCGAATGGCCGGTTTCAAGGTGCCCCGCTATGTAGAGTTCGTCGACGAAATGCCGTTGAACGCCACCGGCAAGGTGATGAAGGACAAACTTCTGAACCTCGATCGCTGAGCGACCGCACAGCGCGTAAACAGCATTTCCGCTGACAGGCCTTTTGTCCGGACCTCCGAGACGGGGGTATCGTCATAGGTGATACTCAAAAAAGAAGAACGACATTCTCACAACCGCAAGCGTGCGATGACACAGCAGACAAGGAGGTCGGTGTGCCGTCTTTCAGGCGCCGCGACTCCGTGATCGACGCCGATCGCGTCGACGAAGCGAGAGCCGAAGCTGACCGTCCTACGGATGCCGACCAGGCTCGGGCGCTCGCCGAAGAAGCCGAGGCGGAGGCCGCTGAGGCCGATGCCATGGCCGCGGCCGCCAGGGCTCGGGCCCGGGCAGCAAGGCTGCGCAGGGAGGCTCTGGAGGTTGGCACCGACACCGCGCCGGACGCAGTAGACGCGGAGGCGCAGACCTCCGCCGAGCCGGCCGAGGCCGACGGCGTCGAACCCGAGAACGTCGAGACCGTGGTGTCTACGGACGCCGACCCCGACATCGAGGAGGCGCAGGAAGCCGAGGCGCCGCGCAAGCGCCGCAGAATGCGGCTGAAGCCGACGAAGTTCGGGGTCGCTGTCGCGGCGATCGTCGTGGCCATCCTGGGTGCCGTGGCTGGGCTCGCCGCCAGCGGTTACATGATCATCGAGCACCGGAACGCCGAGAAGGTTCGGCAGCAAACCGCCGAGTACTCGGCAGCCGCCCGGCAGAGCGTCGTCACGCTGATGTCGTTGGACTTCAACAACGCCGAGGCGGACGTCCAGCGCATCATCGACAACTCGACCGGCCAGTTCAAGTCGGACTTCGAGTCTCAGGCGGCCGATTTCGTGAAGGTGGCCCAGGATTCGAAGGTCGTCACCGAAGTCACGGTCAACTCCACCGCCGTGGAGTCGATGTCCGACGACAAGGCCGAGGTGCTCGTGGCGGCGGCATCGCGGGTCACCAACACCGCCGGAGCCAATCAGGAACCACGCACATGGCGCCTCAGCGTCAGCCTTGAGCGTGAGGACGGTCAGATCAAGATGGCGAAAGTCGAGTTCGTGCCGTGAGCGACGAAGACCGCACTCCCGAGATCACCGCTGACGACACCGACGTCGAAGAGACCGTCGGTGACTCGCCCGACGCGGAAGCGTCCGACGAAGCGGCCGAGGTCGCGGAGCCGGCCGACGAGGAGATCGACGAGGACCCGCCTACCGAGAAGACACGCCGGCGATCGGGCCGTGCCCTGGTCGCCGCCGCTGTGTTGGCGTTCGTTCTGCTCTCCGCGTCGGCCGGGCTGACGAGCTGGCTCTACGTCAACGACTACCGCCCCGACCAGGAGACGGATCCCGCGGCGGCCCAGGTCGCCCTCGATGCGGCCAAAACGGGTACCGTCGCGCTGCTGTCCTACTCGCCGGAGTCTCTCGACCAGGACTTTGCCAACGCCAAATCGAAGCTCACCGGCGATTTCCTGTCCTATTACACGCAATTCACCGAGCAGATCGTCACACCGGCGGCGCGGGAGAAGTCCGTCAAGACCGCGGCGTCGGTAGTCCGGGCTGCGGTGTCGGAAATTGCGCCAGATACCGCCGAGGTGCTGGTCTTCATCAACCAGACCACCACTAGCAAGGAGAATCCCGACGGCGCGTTCGCGGCCAGCAGCGTCAAGGTCGGTCTGACGAAAATTGACGGCAACTGGCTGATCGACTCGTTCGATCCCGTATAGAACGTATAGCCTCGAGCGCCGTGACTGTGACGGCGATCCTGCCCGTTCCGACGACCCTGGTGTCCCGGCGCGAGGCGGTGTTCTCGCCCGTCGCAGGGCAGTCGTCCCTCGCGCGCATCGTGCGAAGCCTGGCGCCGGTCGCTGACGTGATCGTGGCAGCAGCTGCGCCGCTGCTCGACGAGGTGAAGAAATCCTTGGCGCAACAGGGGCTTTCGGCCATGCGGGTATGCGTGGCCGACGACCCGGGCGCCAGGAGGGACTGCATTTCCGCGGCGCTGCGCGTCCCCGGAGTCGCCGACCAGGTGCTGCTGCACGACATCGCGTGGCCGCTGGTCTCGCCCGCCACGCTGGATCGTGTGGTGGCTGCGCTGAGGGCCGGATCAGTTGCGGCGCTTCCGGTATGTCCGGTCACGGACAGCATCAAAGCGGTGAACTCCAACGGCGCAGTGACGGCCACCGTGGAGCGGACCCCGCTACGCACTGTCCAGTACCCGCGGGGCTTCGACGCCGCCGTGTTGACCCGGCTGATCACGCACGGCCCTGGAATCGACGAGCTTGACGCGGTGCTCACCTCGGGGGTGTCAGTGACTTCGGTCGACGGCGACACCGACACCATGGCAGTCGAATTGCCGCGCGATGCAAGCTATCTCGCCGCGGTCATCGAGTGCCGGAGTGACGGCTCGGATCGGTGAGCATTCGCTGTGCGACGGCAATGTCGCGCGCATAGGTCACCTTGAGGTTGGCCGTGTCCCCGATGAAGGTCCGCACCTCGACATCGGTGTAGTGCTCGATGCACGAGGAGGTGTCGGTGCCTTCAAACCCGTCGCGCTCCGCGCTGCGATAGGCGTACAGCAGATCACGGGCGCGGAAGGCCTGCGGCGTCTGGACTCTGACCAGCGCTGCGCGGCCGGGCACGGGGCCAAGGCCCTCGTCGCCCGATGCCGCGAGGTTCTCGACCGGCAGGGCGGGCAACGCGCCGCCGAACTTGCGTGCCAGCGTGATCGCCTCGCGGAACATTTCAGGTCCCGCGAGGGGGCGGGCGGCGTCATGGATGGCGATCACGTCGACGCTGCCCGACTCGATGTCGCCGGCCAGATAACGCACGACGTTGGTTTCCGAAGCATGCCTGGTGTCGCCACCTTCGACCAATTCAATTGCGGCATCGCCGAGTTCGCGGTGGACGGTATCGCGAGCCAGATCGAACTCGCCCTTGCGGAAGACCAGAATCGTCCTCGCGATCTCTGGCAGCCGGGCCAGAGTGTCCAGCGACCACGACAGCATGCTCCGCCCGGCCAACGGCAGATATGCCTTGTTCCCGTCGGCGCCCACGCGGGTACCGAGGCCCGCGGCCAAGACCACACCGACGGCGTCCATGACGCGAACCTTATCGTGGCGGCGGGACGAACGTGGTCGACGACGAGCATTGGGCGCCGGACTTCGGCCGACGCGTCGAGCGCGCTCCGCGCGGCTACGCTCTGCCCTGCGGAGGAAAGGGGACCAGCAGTGAGCGAGCAACCGCAACGACCGATCGGCCAGTTGCACCGGATCAGGCAGATGGCCGGGCGCGACCCGCACGAGACGGGTCGAGCCGCAACGCCGCTGGAGCTGCTGTTCGACCTGACCTTCGTCGTTGCGTTCGGCATCGCCGCGTCGCAGTTCGCGCACCTGCTCGCCGAGGGACACGTGGCGGCCGGGCTGGCCGCGTTCTTCTTCGCGATGTTCGCGGTGTGCTGGGCCTGGATCAACTTCAGCTGGTTCGCCTCGGCCTATGACACCGACGACTGGGCGTACCGGCTGACGACGATGCTGCAGATGGTCGGCGTCATCATCCTGGCGCTCGGACTACCCCAGATGTATGCGTCGATCGAGCACGGCGGCCACGTCGACAATGCCGTGGTCGTCGCAGGCTACGTGGTGATGCGCGTCGCGATGGTGGCCCAGTGGTTGCGGGCCGCCAGGCAGGATCCCCAGCGACGCAAAGCATGCCTGACCTACGCGATGTGGATCACCGTTGCCCAGATCGGCTGGGTCGCAGCCATCTTCGTCCACACGTCGGTGCCCCTCACGATCGCCATCGTGTTGTCGCTGGTGCTGATCGAGATCATGGGTCCCGTGATCGCCGAACTGCGGCAAGGCGGCACGCCGTGGCACGCCCACCACATCGCCGAGAGGTACGGACTTTTCACGATCATCGCCCTCGGTGAAGGCGTGGTGGGAACAGTCGCATCGCTGACCGCAGTGGTCGGCGAGCAGGGCTGGTCGATCGAAGCGGTGTTCGTGGCCGTCGCCGGCATCGGTCTGACGTTTGGCATGTGGTGGACCTACTTCGTCCTGCCGCAGGCCGACATCCTGCACGCCCGCCGAGAGCGTTCCTTCTGGTTCGGCTATCTGCACATCGTCGTGTTCGCCTCGATCGTGGCGACCGGGGCGGGCCTGCACGCCGCCGCCTACTACATCGAGGACCACTCCAAGCTGTCGTCGCTGGCCACGGTGATGACCGTCGTCATTCCGGTTGGTATCTACATCCTGGCGATCTACGTGCTCTATTCACTGATGGCGTACACCGTGGAACGCTTTCACGTACTGCTGGTGGTGCTCACCGCGGCAGTGCTCGGTCTGGCGGTTTTGCTGGCGGCCAACGGCATTTCGATGGCCAACAGTCTGCTCGTCGTCACGCTGGCGCCGGTGGTGTCCGTCGTTGGCTACGAACTGGTCGGACACCGGCACGCAGCCGCCGCGGTCGCGAGGAATACGTCGGCTACTTCGTCATAGCCGCAAATGCGACCGGATCGTCCTTGGCGAGTTGCCTGCGCGCCTTCCGGCGGGTGATCAGGATGCCGGCGATCGCCAGCGTCCACACCACGTACTGAAGGGTCCAGGCGACTCGGAACGACTCGAAGGACATGCCGCCTGCCGCCTCCATCGCCATCCCCATCGCCTGCATGAGAAGCAGCGACGCCAGGAACCCGCCCATGTTCACCATGCCCTGTGCCGTGCCCAGGGTCGCGCGGGTGTTGAACGTCCTCGCAAAGTCGAAACCGACCATCGAACCGGGCCCGCCGAAAGACATCACCGTAATGAGCGCGATGAGCAACCACAATGGTGCGGGGCCTGGCAGCGCGAGCACGATGGTCCACATCAGAGCGTTGCTCGCGATGATCGCCAGCACCAATCGGGACCGGCGGTGGGGGAGCCGACCCGTCAAGAACCCGATCAACACGCCGAAGGCGACCGCAGTGGCTACGGACAAGCTCAGCAACGCACCGGCTACTCCGGCCGAGAGTCCTTGCGCCTCCGTCAAATATGGAACGCCCCACATCAGCGCGAACACGGTGAGCGAGAACTGCGTCCCCATGTGGGTGAAGAATCCGAGGCGAGTGCCCGGACGTAGCCAGACGGTCTTGACGCTGTGCAGGGTCTCGCGAACGGACATCGCCTCGCCGGTGGTCGCGGCGCCGTCCGGAGTGTTCTTGACGACGAGCAGGGTCAGCACTATCGACAGCACCCCGAGCGCTCCGGCGGACACGTACGCGGCCGACCAGCCGGCGGCGTGAAGTAGGGCCAGGAACGGTATGGCCGACAGCACCTGGCCCAGCTGGCCGAAAATCCCCGTCAGCTGCGTGACCAGCGGAATCTGTCGCGGCGCGAACCAGTGGGGGACGAGACGCAGGACGGAGATGAACGTGAAGGCGTCTCCGAGCCCGACCACGGCGCGGGCAGCGATGGCGGTAGGCAGCGACTCGGTGAACGCAAGAACCAGCTGGCCCGAACCCATCGTGGCGGCTCCGGCCACGATCATCGCGCGGGAGCCGAACCGGTCCAGGAGAAGCCCCGCCGGGACCTGGGCGCCCGCGTACACGACAACTTGGAGGACGACGAACGTCGACAACAGTGAGGGTCCTGTGCTGAAGCGATCCGCCGCGGCGAGTCCGGACACGCCTAGCGTGGTTCGATCCAGGACAGCGACGACGTAGGCGAGCAGCCCGGTCGCCCAGACGATCCAGGCACGCACGAGCGGGCACCTCACAATTAGCTGGCTTTGTCTTAATGTCCTGCGCGACGCGGCAGGTAGGCCCATCGTCGCGCACTATCGGTGCCTTACGCCAATCGGATTGCTCACAGGTAGCGGGGTCAAACCTCACCCTATGGGTGTAGAAGTTGGCTAAAGCTGCACAGTAACGTTGACAAATTGACTATATGCTCATTATTCGCGCTGATAGAAGTTCGTATTGAGCAAAGGCAATTCTGAAGATTGATGATCGAGATAATTCGCTCGTTTTGCACCGCGGGGGGCTACAGTGTGTGCATGTCCCGCCCAGGTCTCCGACGTGCCTGGTGCGCCGCAACCGTGGAGACGCTGCTGCATGGCTGAATATCGACTCGAAGACCTCGCCCGGGTGTCGGGGGTCAGCGCTCGGAACATCCGCGCCTATCGCGAGCGCGGGCTGCTCGACGCGCCTCGCCGGGTCGGCCGGTCGGCGCTGTACGACGACTATCACCTCTCACAGCTCAACACCATCAGCCACCTGCTGCGCAAGGGCTACAACTCGGCACACATCGCGGAGTTCTTCGCGAGCATGCGTCAGGGAACGGACCTGGCAGACATTCTCGGCTTGCAGCGGGCAGTGCTGGGCCCGTCGAAGAAGTCGCACAACAACAGCACGTCGGTGACCGTCGATCCGGACAGCGATGATGCCCGAAAGCTCGTTGAATACGGCCTCGCCGAGATCGTCGGAGGAAAGCTCAGGGTTAACGACAGCGCAGCCGCCGAGATCCTCGAACGGTCTCCCGACCAGCGGCTCTACGCGCGGGCGCTCGTCAGGTTCGTCGAGGCCGCCGCGAAGTCCGTCGACGATCTTGCCGAGGCGTTCGTCGCCAGTCTCGTCGAGCTCTACCGGACGCGCATCGGGGCCAACTATCTGCCATACGCAGACGAGTTGGACGAGATCCGCAGGATTGTCCAGGACTATCGCGCTTTGGGGGAGAACGTCATCGCCGCCCGCTTCGACCAGGCAACGCGTCGTCACATCGTCACATCCGCATCCGACTACACCGCGGGAATCCTGCTCGGCGGAGCATGGGAGCACTGGCGTCGAGGCGCGTGAACCGACCGGGGTAAGTGCGGCGCACGGCTGCTGGCAACCACACGTAGCCGCAGGTGATACGTCGGATGCCCGACCTGCGCGGCCATTGGTGACGACCTCGCCTACGAACGGCGTCGGTGTCAGGGTGGCGCCGTGTCCGCGCTGGTTCCTCGGCGATCGATCGGACGCGTAATGCGGCCTCGTGCGCTCATTGTGGCAGCACAACCACCGGCGCCGAGTATGCGAAGTCCCCGCGGTGCCCCGCGGGTGTCAGGTGCGATTGGCAGCTGGACACAGCGGGGCGTCGGGCGCCGTCGACCACATCCTCGGGTCCGGTATCGGGCAGCGGAGGTGAACTCCCTGACTTTCGCACCCGGACTTACTGATTAGTAGGTTTTGGCAGCAAACTTCGGTCCGCGCAGCGAAGCGTTGACAAGACACATTCTCTGATCTTGTCGCCCAGCCGTTCGGCATCGTGACACCAGCTGAGGCCGAAATTTCTTAGATAACGATTCGATAACAATACTGCTTTGAACTGCGATTCTTCCTTACTCGACCGTAACCACCCGCATGCAGGACGTTTGTCCCGGATAGCTTCGGGCCGCAGTAAACAGCACGTTATGCAACGCACTGTTACCGATGCGTAGAACTCGCCAGTAACCATTTGAGGCGCCAAACTGGGTCCGTCTCTTATGACACTCTTAGTACGGCTGGAGTGTCCGCCCAAGGGCGTCATGGAACGCGACGACTGCGACCCATAGCGCCGCGGACGAGACCAGCCGGATTCGACGCCGAATCGCAAGGCCCACGCCGGGTGCTCAGGCAGGCACCCGCCAGAAGCACAGCACCGAGCCTCACCCCAGCGATGTAGAGCGCGGAATAGCACCGAGGAGAACACAAGACGTGACGATCAACGACCAGCACCGTGCGACCACCGGCTCCGACGAGGCCGACCAGGCCTTCGAACCCCTGACCGGAACGCACGCACTCGTCGATCGGCTGCACTCCGGAGAGCCCTACGCCGTGGCGTTCGGCGGCCAGGGCGGTCCCTGGCTGGAGAACCTCGAGGAGCTCGTGAACTCCGCCGGCATCGAATCCGAGATCAGCCAGCTGGTTGCGGAAGCCGAGCTGCTCCTCGAGCCGCTGGCGCGAGAACTCGTCGTCGTCCGCCCCATCGGCTTCGAACCCATGAAGTGGATCCGGGCCCTGGCGGCCGACGAGCCGCTGCCCTCGGCCAAAGACCTCACCACCGCGGCCATCTCCGGGCCCGGCATCCTGCTCACCCAGATGGCCGCTCAGCGGGCGCTCAAGCGCCAGGGCCTCGACCTCGACGGTCACCCCCCGATCGCCATCGCCGGCCACTCACAGGGCGTCACTGCCGTGGAATCGCTCAAGGCCCGCGGTACCCGGGACGTCGAACTGCTCGCCATCGGTCAATTGATCGGCGCCGCCGGCTCGCTGGTGTCCCGTCGCTGCGGGATGGTCGGTCGCGGCGACAAGGCGCCGATGGTCTCCGTGCTCAATGTCGACCCAGACCGGATGGCGGAGCTCCTCGACGAGTTCGCCCAAGACGTGCGCACCGTCCTGCCCCCGGCGCTGTCCATCCGCAACGGCAGGCGCTCGGTCGTCATCACCGGCACCCCGGAACAGCTCGCCCGCTTCGAGCTCTACTGCGAGAAGATCACCGAGAAGGAAGAGGCGGAGCGCAAGAACAAGACCCGCGGCGGCGCCATCTTCCGTCCGATCTTCAACCAGCTCAACGTCGAGGTCGGCTTCCACACCCCGCGCCTGGCGGGCGGCGTGGACCTCGTCAACGAGTGGGCGGCGCGCACCGGCCTGGATCCTGAGCTCACCCGCGAACTGACCGAGACCATTTTCGTCAAGCCCGTCGACTGGGTGGCCGAAGTCGAAGGTCTCGCCGCCACCGGAGCCAAGTGGATTGTCGACCTCGGTCCGAGCGACACCGTGACGCGCCTGACCGCACCGGTGATCCGCGGTCTGGGCATCGGCATCGTGCCGGCTGCCACCCGAGCCGGCCAGCGCAGTCTGTTCACTGTCGGCGCCGCGCCCGCCGTCGCGCCGGCCTGGTCCAGCTACGCCCCCAAGCCCGTCGCGCTGCCCGACGGCTCGGTCAAGGCGTCGACGAAGTTCACCCGACTCACCGGACGCTCGCCGATCCTGCTCGCCGGCATGACGCCGACGACCGTGGACGCCAAGATCGTCGCCGCCGCCGCGAACGCCGGCCACTGGGCCGAGCTCGCCGGAGGCGGCCAGGTCACCGAGGAGATCTTCGACGCCCGCATCCAGGAGCTCACGCAGCTGCTGGAGCCGGGCCGAGCCATCCAGTTCAATTCGCTGTTCCTCGACCCCTACCTGTGGAAGTTGCAGATCGGCGGCAAGCGTCTGGTGCAGAAGGCACGCCAGTCCGGCGCACCGATCGACGGCGTGGTCGTCACCGCGGGCATTCCGGACCTCGAAGAGGCCGTCGACCTGATCGAAGAGCTGCACTCCGTCGGCATCAGCATGGTGACCTTCAAGCCGGGCACCGTCGACCAGATCAAGTCGGTCATCAAGATCGCTGCCGAGGTTCCCGACCGCGACGTCATCGTCCACATCGAGGGCGGCCGCGCCGGCGGGCACCACTCCTGGGAGGACCTCGACGACCTCCTGCTGAGCACCTACGGCGAGCTGCGCAAGTATCCCAACGTCACGATCTGCGTCGGCGGCGGCATCGGCACCCCCGAGCGGGCCGCGGAGTACCTGTCCGGCCAGTGGGCCACGCCCTACGGCTTCCCCGAGATGCCGGTCGACGGCATCCTCGTAGGGACCGCCGCCATGGCGACGCTGGAGGCCACGACCTCACCGGCCGTCAAGCAGCTGCTGGTCGACACCAACGGAACAGACACCTGGGTCGGCGCGGGCAAGGCGATCAACGGCATGGCCAGCGGCCGTAGCCAGCTGGGCGCCGACATCCACGAGATCGACAACACCGCGTCGCGCTGCGGTCGCCTGCTCGACGAGGTGGCCGGTGACGCCGATGCCGTCGCCGAGCGTCGCGACGAGATCATCGCGGCCATGGCGAACACCGCCAAGCCCTACTTCGGCGACATCGCCGACATGTCCTACCTGCAGTGGCTGCAGCGCTACATCGAGTTGGCCATCGGCGACGGCGACAGCACCGCCGACACCGCAGCGCCGGGCAGCCCGTGGCTGGCCGACACCTGGCGCGACCGCTTCGAGGAGATGCTCAAGCGCGCCGAGGCCCGCCTCAACGAGAAGGACTCCGGTCCGATCGAGTCGCTGTTTGACTCCAGCGCGGAAGGTCAAGCGCTGCTTGATAATCCGGAAACCGCGATCGCCGCGCTACTGGCCCGTTACCCGGATGCCGAGACCGTCAGGTTGCATCCCGCCGACGTGCCGTTCTTCGTGACGCTGTGCAAGAAGCCCGGGAAGCCGGTCAACTTCGTGCCCGTCATCGATAAGGATGTGCGGCGCTGGTGGCGTTCGGATTCGCTGTGGCAGGCCCACGACGCCCGCTACACCGCCGATCAGGTCTGCATCATCCCCGGAACGCAGGCCGTCGCCGGCATCACGCGCGTCGACGAGCCCGTCGGTGAGCTGCTCGATCGCTTCGAGCAGGAGATCGTCGATCGCGTGCTCGCCTCAGGTGCGAAGCCGGTCGCGGTGGTGTCGCGACGTCAGGCCCGCGCCGACGTCAGCGGGCCGCTCGCCGTGGTGCTTGACTCGCCTGACGTGCTGTGGGCGGGACGCACCGCGATCAACCCGGTGCATCGCATCGGTGCGCCGAAGGAGTGGCAGGTCAACGACGTGCCCGGCAAGCCCAGCGCGACACACCCCAATACCGGTGCGCGCCTTGAGCAGTCGACCGACAACGCCGGAAACACCTCCGTGACGCTGAGCGTGCCGCTGTCCGACATCTGGATCGACATCCGCTTCACGCTGCCCGCGACGACCGCCGACGGCGGTGCGCCGATCGTCACCGTCGAAGACGCATCGAAGGCTATGCGCGCGGTGCTGGCGATCGCTGCCGGCGTCGAAGGACCGGAATCCCTTCCGTCCGTTGTGGACAACACATCGACGGTCACCGTCGAGTGGGACCCCGAGAAGGTCGCCGATCACACCGGCGTCACCGCGACGTTCGGCGCCCCGCTGGCGCCGGGCCTGACCTTGGTCCCCGACGCGCTGGTCGGTCTGTGCTGGCCCGCAGTGTTCTCGGCGATCGGATCGGCCGTGACCGACGATGGCTTCCCGGTCGTCGAAGGCCTGCTCAGCCTGGTGCACCTCGATCACGCCGCCCACCTGCTGCAGTCGATGCCTGCAGTGAAGTCCGAATTGACCGTCGAGGCAACGGCTTCGGCGGCCACCGACACCGAGGTCGGCCGGGTCGTCCCGGTCTCGGTCACCATCTCGGACGCTGACGGCACGGTGCTGGCGACGCTCGAGGAGCGTTTCGCGATCCGTGGCCGCACCGGAGCGCTGGAGCTCTCCGACCCGCCGCGTGCCGGTGGGGCCATCACCGACAACGCCACCGACACGCCGCGCCGCAGGCGCCGCGACGTCGTCGTCACCGCGCCCGTCGACATGAGTGCCTTCGCCGTCGTCTCCGGTGACCACAACCCGATCCACACCGACCGGGCGGCCGCACTGCTGGCCGGGCTGAAAACGCCCATCGTGCACGGCATGTGGCTCTCGGCCGCGGCGCAGCACGCCGTCACGGCAACCGACGGTCGAGCTACTCCGCCCGCCCGGCTGGTCGGCTGGACCTCCCGTTTCCTCGGCATGGTCCTGCCCGGCGACGAGATCGAGTTCCGGGTGGACCGCGTCGGCATCGACCGTGGCGCCGAGATCATCGAGGTCACCGCGAAGGCTCGGCGGGCAGCGAGCGAAGCGAGCCAGGGGAGTGGTTCGGGTGGTGAGCTCGTCATGTCGGCCACGGCCCAGCTCGCCGCCCCGAAGACCGTCTACGCCTTCCCCGGCCAGGGCATCCAGTCCAAGGGCATGGGCATGGACGTGCGCGCCCGCTCCAAGGCGGCCCGCAAGGTCTGGGACAACGCCGACAAGTTCACCCGCGACACCCTGGGCTTCTCGGTCCTGCACGTCGTGCGCGACAACCCGACCAGCCTGATCGCCTCGGGCGTGCACTATCACCACCCCGAGGGTGTGCTCTACCTCACGCAGTTCACCCAGGTTGCGATGGCCACCGTGGCGGCCGCCCAGGTCGCCGAGATGCGCGAGCAGGGTGCCTTCGTGGAGGGCGCCATCGCCTGCGGTCACTCGGTCGGTGAGTACACCGCGCTGGCATGCGTGTCCGGGGTGTACGAGCTCGAAGCCCTACTGGAGGTGGTGTTCCACCGCGGATCCAAGATGCACGACATCGTGCCCCGCGACGCCCAGGGCCGATCCAATTACCGGCTGGCCGCGATCCGCCCGTCGCAGATCGACCTCGACGACAACGACGTCACCGACTTCGTCGCCGAGATCGCCGAGCGCACAGGCGAGTTCCTGCAGATCGTGAATTTCAACCTGCGTGGTTCGCAGTACGCGATCGCCGGTACGGTTCGCGGCCTCGAGGAGCTGGAGGCCGAGGTCGAGCGGCGTCGCGAAATCAGCGGCGGCAAGCGCTCGTTCATCTTGGTCCCCGGTATCGACGTGCCGTTCCACTCCTCGGTGTTGCGGGTCGGCGTCGCCGACTTCCGCCGCTCGCTGGAGCGCGTCATGCCCACCGACGCCGATCCGGAGCTGCTGATCGGGCGCTACATCCCGAACCTGGTGCCGCGGCCGTTCACACTGGACCGCGACTTCATCCAGGAGATCCGCGATCTGGTGCCCGCCGAGCCGCTCGACGAGATCCTCGCCGACTACGACACCTGGCGTAACGAGCGGCCGCGCGAGCTGTGCCGCAAGGTCGTCATCGAGCTCCTGGCATGGCAGTTCGCCAGCCCGGTGCGCTGGATCGAGACACAGGACCTGCTGTTCATCGAGGAAGCCGCGGGGGGCTTGGGCATCGAGCGGTTCGTCGAGATCGGCGTGAAATCAGCTCCCACAGTGGCAGGGCTAGCGGCTAACACACTCAAGCTGCCGGAGTATTCGCACAACACCACCGAGGTGCTCAACGCCGAGCGTGACGCCGCGGTGCTGTTCGCGACCGACACCGATCCAGAGCCCGAGATCGACGACACGCCGGCACCGGCTGCTGAGGCTGCTCCGGCACCGGCCGCCGAAGCCGTCCCTGCTGCGCCGGCTGCTCCGGCTGCGGCGCCCAGCGGGGGACCTGCGCCCAATGTCGCGCCCGGGGGCGCTCCGCGACCCGACGACATCGGCTTCGATGCCGCCGATGCGACGATGGCGCTCATCGCGCTGTCGGCCAAGATCCGCATCGATCAGATCGAGGCGCTGGACTCCATCGAGTCGATCACCGACGGTGCGTCCTCGCGCCGCAACCAGATGCTGGTCGACCTCGGCTCCGAGCTGAACCTCGGCGCCATCGACGGTGCCGCCGAAGCCGATCTCGCCGGTTTGAAGGGACAGGTCACCAAGCTGGCCCGTACCTACAAGCCGTTCGGGCCGGTGCTGTCCGACGCGATCAACGATCAGCTGCGCACGGTTTTCGGACCGTCGGGCAAGCGGCCGGCCTACATCACCGAGCGGGTGAAGAAGACCTGGGAGCTCGGCGACGGCTGGGCCAAGCACGTCACCGTCGAGGTCGCGCTGGGCACCCGAGAGGGATCCAGTGTTCGCGGGGGTGCGCTGGGCGGTTTGCACGACGGTGCGCTGGCTGACGCCGCCGCCGTCGACAAGGCGATCGACGCCGCGGTGGCCGCGGTCGGCGCCCGGCGCGGCGTTCCCGTGTCGTTGCCGTCGGCTGCCGGCGGTGGCGGTGGAGTCGTGGACTCCGCTGCGCTCGGCGAGTTCGCCGAGCAGGTCACCGGACCCGACGGCGTGCTCGCGTCGGCGGCCCGCACCATTCTCGACCAGCTGGGCCTCGGCGACTCGTTCGCGACCCCCGAGGCCACGGCCGATGCAGAGCTGATCGATCTGGTCACCGCTGAATTGGGTTCGGACTGGCCACGTTTGGTGGCGCCGGTGTTCGACGGCCGCAAGGCAGTGGTGCTCGACGACCGCTGGGCCAGCGCCCGTGAGGATCTCGTCCGCATCTGGCTGATGGACGAAGACGAGATCGAGGTTGATTGGGCCCGACTCTCGGAGCGGTTCGAGGGAACCGGTCACGTCGTGGGCACCCAGGCCACCTACTGGCAGGGCAAGGCCCTGGCAGCGGGGCGCAACATCCACGCCTCCCTCTACGCCCGCGTCGCCGCGGGTGCCGAGAACCCGGGCAAGGGTCGCTACACCGACGAGGTCGCGGTCGTGACGGGCGCTTCGAAGGGCTCCATCGCCGCATCGGTGGTGGCGCAACTGCTCGACGGCGGCGCGACGGTGGTCGCGACGACGTCCAAGCTCGACGACGACCGACTGGCCTTCTACCGGCAGCTCTACCGCGACAATGCCCGCTTCGGCGCGAAGCTGTGGGTGCTGCCGGCGAACATGGCCTCCTACAACGACATTGATGCACTGGTCGAGTGGGTCGGGACCGAGCAGAGCGAAAGCCTCGGGCCCAAGTCGATTCACATCAAGGACGCGCTGACCCCGACGCTGCTGTTCCCGTTCGCGGCGCCGCGGGTGGGCGGTGACCTGTCCGACGCCGGCTCGCGCTCCGAGATGGAGATGAAGGTGCTGCTGTGGGCCGTGCAGCGGCTCATCGGCGGGCTGTCGCGCATCGGAGCGGACCGCGATATCGCGGCACGCCTGCACGTCGTGCTCCCGGGCTCGCCGAACCGCGGCATGTTCGGTGGCGACGGCGCCTACGGCGAATCGAAGTCGGCTCTGGATGCGGTCGTGTCGCGATGGAAGGCCGAAACGTCCTGGGCGCAGCGGGTCAGCCTGGCTCACGCACTGATCGGCTGGACTCGCGGCACCGGGCTGATGGGCCACAACGACGTGATCGTCGACGCGGTCGAGGAGGCCGGCGTCACCACGTATTCGACTGAGCAGATGGCAAGCATGCTGCTGGATCTGTGCGACGTCGAGAACAAGGTGGCCGCAGCACGCGAGCCCGTCGAGGCCGACCTGACCGGCGGCCTGGCTGAGGTCGAACTGGACCTTTCGGCACTTGCCACCAAGGCGCGGGAGGAAGCTGCCGAAGCTCCTTCCGAGGACGGAAGCGGGGACGAGGAGCCGGCCGATCACATGATCGCCGCGCTGCCGTCACCGCCGCGCCCGATCGCCGGTGCGCCCGCACCCGAGTGGGCCGACCTCGACGTCGACCCGTCCGAGCTCGTCGTCATCGTCGGCGGTGCCGAGCTGGGCCCCTACGGCTCGTCGCGCACCCGCTTCGAAATGGAGGTCGACAACGAGCTGTCGGCGGCCGGGGTGCTGGAGCTGGCGTGGACGACCGGCCTGATCACGTGGGAAGACGATCCCCAACCAGGTTGGTACGACGTCGAATCCGGCGATCTGGTCGACGAGTCCGAGCTCGTCGAGCGCTACCACGACGAGGTGGTCAGCCGCTGCGGCATTCGCGAGTTCGTCGACGACGGCGCGATCGACCCCGACCACGCGTCACCGCTGCTGGTCAGTGTGTTCCTGGACAAGGACTTCCGTTTCGTGGTCTCCAGTGAGGCCGATGCGCGGGCGTTCGTCCAGTTCGATCCGGAGCACACGCTGGCCCGGCCGATCCCGGATTCCGGTGACTGGGAGGTGATCCGCAAGGCGGGCACCGAGATTCGCGTGCCCCGCAAGACCAAGCTGTCGCGCACCGTGGGCGCCCAGATCCCGACCGGGTTCGACCCGACGGTATGGGGCATCACCCCGGACATGGCCAACTCGATCGACCGGGTGGCGCTGTGGAACATTGTCGCGACCGTGGACGCGTTCCTGTCCTCGGGCTTCACCCCGACGGAGCTGATGCGCTGGGTGCACCCGAGCTTGGTGGCCTCCACGCAGGGCACTGGCATGGGCGGCATGACGTCGATGCAGACCATGTACCACGGGAATCTGCTCGGTCGGAGCAAGCCCAACGACATCCTGCAGGAGGTCCTGCCGAATGTCGTTGCCGCACACGTGATGCAGAGCTACGTCGGCGGTTACGGCGCGATGGTCCACCCGGTTGGCGCGTGTGCCACCGCAGCTGTGTCGGTCGAGGAGGGTGTGGACAAGATCCGCCTCGGCAAGGCCGAGCTCGTGGTGGCAGGCGGTTTCGACGACATGACGCTGGAGGCCATCATGGGCTTCGGCGACATGGCAGCCACCGCCGACACCGAGGTGATGCGAGCAAAGGGCATCAGCGACTCGAAGTTCTCGCGCGCCAACGACCGTCGCCGCCTCGGTTTCCTGGAGGCAGAAGGCGGTGGCACGGTGCTGCTGGCCCGCGGTGACCTCGCGCTGCAGATGGGTCTTCCGGTGCTCGCGGTGGTCGGTTACGCCCAGTCGTTCGCCGACGGTGTGCACACGTCCATCCCCGCGCCGGGTCTCGGCGCGTTGGGTGCAGGCCGAGGCGGCAGGGACTCGCAGCTGGCGCGCTCGCTGGCCAAGCTGGGTGTGGGCGCCGATGACATCGCGGTGATCTCCAAGCACGACACGTCGACGCTGGCCAATGACCCCAACGAGACCGAGCTGCATGAGCGGCTCGCGGATTCGCTGGGTCGCTCCGACGGCGCGCCGCTGTTCATCATCAGTCAGAAGAGCCTGACCGGGCATGCCAAGGGCGGCGCGGCAGTCTTCCAGATGATGGGCCTGTGCCAGGTGCTGCGCGACGGCGTCATCCCGCCCAACCGCAGCCTCGACTGTGTCGACGACGAGTTGGCCACCTCGGCGCACTTCGTGTGGCCGCGCGAAACCTTGCGACTCGGCGACAAGTACCCGCTGAAGGCGGGTCTGGTCACCAGCCTCGGCTTCGGTCACGTGTCGGGTCTGATCGCACTGGTACATCCGCAGGCATTCCTGGCCACGCTGAGCCCCGAGCAGCGGGCGGCGTACACCGCCCAGGCTCAGGAGCGGGCGCTGGCAGGCCAGCGCAGGCTGGCGTCGGCGATCGCCGGCGGTCGCCCGATGTACGAGCGGCCCGAGGGGCGTCGCTTCGACCAGGACCATCCGGAGAAGGCTCAGGAGGCGGCGATGTTGCTCGACGTGACGTCCCGGCTCGACGACAGCGGCGTGTATCGGCGTTGACCCGTGAGATAGCGTGCTGCGCGTGGGCATCGTCGGGATAGGCATCGATCTCGTCTCCATTCCGGAGTTCGCGGAACAGGTGGACCGGCCGGGCACGGTGTTCGCCGAGACGTTCACGCCGGGCGAGCGGCGCGACGCCGCCGACAAGAGTTCGTCGGCGGCGCGCCATCTCGCGGCGCGGTGGGCGGCCAAGGAGGCTGTCATCAAGGCCTGGTCGGGCTCGCGCTTCTCGAAGCGCCCTGTGCTGCCGGAAGCGATCCACCGCGACATCGAGGTCATCACCGACATGTGGGGGCGTCCCCGGGTGCGGTTGTCCGGTGCGGTGGCAGAGCACCTCAAAGAGGTGACGATCCACTTGTCCCTGACCCATGAAGCCGACGTCGCAGCCGCGGTCGCCGTCCTCGAGGAGCGCTAGGACTCGCACCGCGAGCGCGCGTGTCTGCACGTCGCCACGCCGGTGCGCACCGTGCGTACGCGCGCGCTCGTCGCGGTGGAACGCAACGAAACTAATTCGTCTCCAACGGGTTGACGTACGTCGATCGGGGTATCCCGGCGGTTCGCTCAAGCCGGGTACCCGGCGGTCCACACGCCACATCGAAGGGGGCGTCAGTATGCCGGAGACGAGTCAGCGCGAACTCGGAGATTCCGACAGTCCGATCGAAGACGCACTCGAGTACGCCTTCCGGCGGATGGTCGACGAAGGCACCCAGCGTCTTCACCGCACCTGGCGTGAAGTGCTCGTCACGGGATTCTTCGGTGGGACCGACATCGCGATCGGCGTGGTGGCGTACCTGGCCGTGCTTCAGGCGACGGATCAGCCGCTGCTTGCCGGAATCGCGTTCTCCGTCGGCTTTTTGGCGCTGCTCCTCGGCCGCAGCGAATTGTTCACCGAGGGCTTTTTGATACCTGTGACCACGGTGGCGGCCAAGCGTGCCAGCGTGGGGCAGTTGTTGAAGCTCTGGGGCGGCACTCTGTTCGCCAATCTGGCCGGCGGCTGGATGCTGATGTGGCTGATCATGACTGCGCTACCGCGGCTGCACGAGAAGACCGTCGAATCGGCCGCCCACTATGCGACGGCCCCGCTCTCGGTGGAAACTGTGGCGTTGTCTCTGCTCGGCGGCATGGTGATCACCTTGATGACGCGCATGCAGCACGGCACCGAATCGATGCCGGCCAAGATCGCCGCGGCCGTCGCCGGTGCGTTCCTGCTCGCGGGTCTGCAGTTGTTCCACTCTGTGCTCGACTCGTTGCTGATCTTCGGCGCGCTCATCGCCGGCGAGGCGCCGTTCGGATATCTGGACTGGCTCGGCTGGTTCGCATACACCGCGGTCGGCAACGTCGTCGGCGGACTGCTGCTGGTGACGTTGCTGCGTCTGGTCCGCAGTAAGGACCGTCTGCAGGAGGAGCGTCGTGACGCCGAAGAGAGCGAGCCCGGGGAGCGCCACTAACCTGACCACATGAGCGATCTCGTGCAACGCGTCCGCGATGTCCTGCCTTCGGTCCGCGCCGACCTCGAAGACCTGGTGCGGATCCAGTCCGTCTGGGCCGATCCCGACCGTCGCCCCGAAGTGCACCGGTCTGCTGAGGCAGTGTCGAAGCTGTTGTCGGAGGCGGGATTCGGCGACGTCCGGATCGTCGAAGAAGGCGGTGCGCCGGCCGTCATCGCGCGGCACCCGGCTCCCGAGGGTGCGCCCACGGTGCTGCTGTACGCCCATCACGACGTCCAGCCGGAGGGCGACCCTGCGCAATGGGCAACCGCCCCGTTCGAACCGACGGAACGCGACGGACGGCTTTACGGCCGCGGCACCGCCGACGACAAGGCCGGTATCGCAACGCATCTCGCCGCATTCCGCGCCCACGGCGGCGTGCCGCCAGTCGGGGTGACGGTGTTCGTCGAGGGCGAGGAGGAATCGGGTTCGCCGTCGCTGTCGAAACTGCTGGCCGCGCATCGGGATGCCCTGGCCGCCGATGTCATCGTCATCGCCGATTCCGACAACTGGAGCACCGAGATCCCATCGCTGACCGTGTCACTGCGGGGCCTGGCCGACTGCGTGGTGGAGGTCGCGACGCTCGACCACGGGCTGCACTCGGGGATGTGGGGCGGTGTCGTGCCCGACGCCCTGGCCGTGCTCGTGCGCCTCCTCGCGAGCCTGCACGACGAGGAGGGCAACGTCGCTGTCGAAGGCCTGCACGAGGCGGTGGCTGCCGACGTGGACTACACATCAGAGCGCGTGCGCGCCGACACAGGCGTGCTGGCCGGTGTCCAGGAAATCGGCTCAGGCTCTGTGGCTCAAAGACTTTGGGCAAAGCCAGCTGTCACGGTGATCGGCATCGACACCACCTCCATCGCGAAAGCCTCGAACACCTTGATCCCGCGGGCCCGTGCGAAAGTCAGTATGAGGGTGGCACCAGGGGGAGATGCGGCCGAGCACCTCGCGGCGCTGACCCGGCACTTGGAAAGCCACGCCCCGTGGGGCGCACAGGTCACCGTGACTCCCGGCGACCTCGGCGAGCCGTACGCCATCGACGCCACCGGACCGGTCTATGACGCCGCGCGTGTGGCCTTCCGTCAGGCGTGGGGACATGACGCCGTCGACACCGGCGTCGGTGGGTCGATCCCCTTCATCGCAGCGTTCGCGACGGCGTTTCCCGACGCCAAGATCCTGGTGACCGGTGTCGAGGATCCGGACACCCAGGCACACAGCATCAACGAGAGCCTGCACCTGGGTGTGCTGGAACGGGCCGCCACCGCAGAGGCGCTGCTGCTGGCCCGGCTGGGAGACCTAGACGGACAGGTCGCGCCGTAGCTTGGCGACGTGCCCGGTCGCGCGGATGTTGTACTGGGCTACTTCGATCTTGCCCTTCTCGTCGACGACGAACGTCGAGCGGATGACGCCCTGCACGGTCTTGCCGTACATCGTCTTCTCTCCGTAGGCGCCCCATGCTTCGAGCACCTTGCGATCGGGATCGGACAGCAGCGGGAATGTCAGCTTCTCGGCGTCGCGGAACTTGGCGAGTTTCTCGGGTTTGTCGGGGGAGATCCCGACGACGTCGAGACCGGCGTCGTTCAGCTCGGCAAGGTTGTCACGAAAATCGCAGGCTTCCTTGGTGCAGCCGGGTGTGGACGCAGCCGGGTAGAAGTACACGATGACCTTGCGGCCCTTGTAGTCGGAGAGTTTGACGGCGTTGCCGTCGGCGTCGGCGAGGCTGAACGCGGGTGCTTTGTCTCCGACCTCGAGACGGGGGGTTTGCGACATGGGTGGATGTTCCTCCGGGCAGTCCCTGCAGATGCGGATCGTTGCTTCGACCGGGGCGCTCAGGGGCGCTCCGGCTCATCTAGGGTAGTGCGACGAGAACTGTTGGTTGGGGCCCGTTGGTGGGGCGTTGCCGGCGCGCAGCGCGCTGGAGGCATGGAGGTAGATGTGGCGGACCGGGATCCCGACACCATCAAGGCTGAAATCGATGTGGCACGCGAACAGCTCGCGCTGACGGTCGACTCGCTGGCCGAGCGGGCGAATCCTCGTCGTGTTGCCGACGACATCAAGGCGGGTGTTCTCAGGTTTGTGACGAGGCCGCCTGTGGCGATTTCATTGGCCGGTTTGAGCGCGGTCGTGATCGTGGTCGTCATCCGTCGCGCGCGCAGGCCCTGAAGAACCTCAGCGACGGCGGCCGGACCGGAACCAGTCGGCAATCGAGAAGCCGGGCGGATTAGCTACGCGGCCGAGGCGACTGCAGTTGCGGATTGCCAGCGGCTGCGCAGCGGTAACGCCACGAGCGGACTCCTCGCCATCGGCTTCGGTGACAACCGAATCGACGGGGCTTGACATCAGCAAATTCCTCGATTTCCACTCCGTGGCCTAGGGCGGGGTTCGCTCCAGACGCTTCAGCTAACTGCACCATAACATCACGAGTCGCCTTTGCCCAGCGCAATGGGCGTCCAATTAGCGAAGGCGCTGGAAGCCGTTACTGCGTGCGTGGTAACGATGGAATAGACCATGGTTACCCGCATGTGACATCTAGCATATAATGCGATCTCTGCGTGCGAAAACGCAGCGAATTTTCACAATCGTAAAATATGCTGCGCCGCGACGTTGCCAGTAGCTGCTGGCGGGATTGCCGCCCGGGGCCTGGAGGTGGCGGCCGGAGGTGTCCTCTACGCTGACGCTGACCCACGACGAGCGAATGCGAAGGAGACCCCGGATGGCGTGGTTTCTCGCCCTGCAAGGCCCGGCCCAGCCAAGCCACCAGGCTTCGGTGTACGAGCTGCAAGAGGGGACCGACGTCGACAAGCTCGCCGCGGAACTCGCCAGTGCCGTGACGCTGGACCGTGTGGTGGCTATCCCTGCGATGTTGCCGCAGAACACCAGGAAGCGTCAGAAGGTCACCCTTTATGTGCGCCCTGCGGCATGGGGGATGTGGACGTTCTACGAGCTGTCCGAGGAAGACAAGCGGCAGCTGATCAAAGAGAATCCGCTGGTTCAGGCGATGCAACAGCATCAGCGCGAACACGCTGCTCAGGGCGGGGCGCCCATGAACCCGCTGCTGGGTCAGCCCGGCGCCGGTGGCCCGCGCCGCTGACGCGGCAGCACTCAAACGGGCGGTGCACTTCTCGGCTGGATGGCCGGGAGATCCCACCGCTCGTTTGTGCGTGATCGGTTACTGGCGCCCTGGTAGGTCGAACCCGCGGCAGTTCTCCCGATAGGCGGATGCCCAGCTCGTGCGGCACAACCCCCGAAACGACAAAATCCCCGCCTGAGCGGGAATTTCGTGTGGTGCGCCGTCAGGGTTTCGAACCCCGGACCCGCTGATTAAGAGTCAGCTGCTCTACCAACTGAGCTAACGGCGCGCGTGTGAGACAATAACAGGCCCGCGGCGCAGGATGAAATCGCGATAAGCCGTGGCCGATGCCGACGCTGTCGTCGCGTGCACATACCAGAATTGACCGTAGAATTGTCGCCGACGAACTGTGGGCGAAGAGCCCTGTATGCGAGGTGGAGCCGAATTATGTGGCAGGTCAACTCAGTGGCCCGGGCGCGCCGGAAGCGGTCCTGGTTGGTGGTTGCTGCGCTTGTGCCCGCGATGGTGCTGGGACTGTCGGCTTGCGGTGGGAACGCCGAACCGCCCAAGCCGCAGGTGATCACGGATAAGGGCACCCCCTTCGGCGATCTCCTCATTCCCAAGCTGACCGCCTCCGTCCAAGACGGGGCCGTTGGGGTCAGCGCCGGATCGCCCGTCACCGTCAGCGCCGAGGACGGCGTGCTCGGGTCGGTGACCATGGTCAACGAGGACGGCGAAACCGTCGCCGGCGAGCTGTCCGAGGACGGGCTGACGTGGGCGACCGCGGAACCGCTCGGCTACAACAAGCGATACACGTTGACCGCGCAGTCGCTCGGGCTCGGCGGCGTGACCAGCCGTCAGATGACGTTCGAGACGCACTCGCCCGAAAACCTCACGATGCCTTACGTTCTGCCCAATGACGGTGAGGTCGTCGGTGTCGGGCAGCCGGTCGCGATCCAGTTCGACGAGAACATCCCGAACCGGCTGGCGGCTCAGCGCGCGATCACCGTGAAGACGAACCCGCCCGTCGAGGGTGCCTTCTATTGGCTCAACAACCGCGAAGTCCGTTGGCGCCCAGCCGAATACTGGAAGCCAGGCACAACGGTCGAGGTTCAGGTCAACACCTATGGTGTCGACCTCGGTGACGGCCTGTTCGGTCAGGACAACGTTGAGACAAGTTTCACCATCGGCGACCAGATGATCACCACCGTGGACGACACCACCAAGACGCTCACGGTGCGCCGCAACGGTGAAGTCATCAAAACCATGCCGGTGTCGATGGGCAAGAACAGCACGCCGACCAACAACGGGGTGTACATCGTTGGTGACCGCCGATCGCACATGGTGATGGATTCTTCGACATATGGCGTCCCGACCAACTCGCCCAATGGTTATCGCACCGAGGTCGATTGGGCCACCCAGATCTCCTACAGCGGCATTTACGTGCACGCGGCCCCGTGGTCGGTGGGCAGCCAGGGTGAGAGCAACGTCAGCCACGGCTGCATCAACGTAAGCACCAGCAATGGGCGGTGGTTCTACGACAACTCCAAGCGTGGAGACATCGTGGAAATCATCAACACCGTCGGCTCGCCGTTGTCGGGCACCGACGGTCTCGGCGACTGGAACATCCCGTGGGAGCAGTGGAAGGCCGGCAACGCCAACGTCTGACGCGCCGCTGATCGACGCGGAGCAGTTCGCCCACGAGTGGGTTCGGGCCTGGAACGACCACGACGTCGAAGCTGTTCTCGCGCACTTCGACGACGCTGTCCTGTTCACCTCGCCCGTCGCGCTGAAGTTGTTGCCATCCACCGGCGGCGTGGTGCAGGGGAAAGATGCCCTGCGTGAGTATTGGACGAGGGCGCTGGCGGGCGTCCCAGACCTCACCTTCGCCGTCGAGGGTGTGTTCGGCGGCATCGACACCGTCGTGATCGCCTATCGGAACCAGAACGGCGGTGTGGTGAGCGAGGTGCTCCGATTCAACGACGAGGGCCTTGTCATCGAGGGCCACGCAACGCATCTGATACGAGAAACGCCGCCTACCTGAGTAGACGGCGTCCCCGTACCGGGGTGGCTGACGGGACTCGAACCCGCGACAGCCAGGATCACAACCTGGTGCTCTACCAACTGAACTACAGCCACCATCGCCGCTCGAAAAGCGGCTTGGTCATACTAGCCGGTCGAGTCCCTTGGAGCCGAATCGTCAGGCGCTGACGGTCCCAGTTCCGCCGCGACCGCGGCGATGTCGCTGGTCGACGGGCCCGGGGGCGTCACGAACGCCGTCTGCCGGTAATACCGCAGCTCGCGGATCGACTCGTGGATGTCGGCGAGTGCGCGATGGGCGAGGCCCTTGTCCGGCTGGCCGAAGTAGATCCGGGGGTACCAGCGGCGGCACAGCTCCTTGATCGAGCTGACGTCGATCATCCGGTAGTGCAGGTAGTCGTCGAGTTTGGGCATGTCCCGTGCGATGAAGCCGCGGTCGGTGGCAATCGAGTTGCCTGCCAGCGGTGCCGTCTTGGCCGTCTTGACGTGTTCCCGGATGTAGGTCAGCACCATGTCTTCGGCGGTGGCCAGGTCGAAGGTCGACGCACGCACCTCCTCGATGAGGCCGGACTTGGTGTGCATCTGCGCGACGACGTCGATCATCGAGTCCAACGCGTCATCGTCGGCGTGGATCACCACGTCGAGGCCGTCCCCCAGGATGTTCAGCTCGGAGTCGGTCACCAATACTGCGATCTCGATCAGGCGGTCGGACTTGAGGTCCAGGCCCGTCATCTCACAGTCGATCCACACCAGTTCATCGCGCACAGCGCTCAACAGTAAGCCCCGCAGTGACCCGGGGCTTGACACGGGCTGCCCACACCCACCGAATCGCGGCGTTGCCCAGATAGGGTTCGTCGCATGACTACGGAGCCCACGAGCACTCCGGCGCAGCAGATCGCCTCGGGTTACGCCGTCGAAGGTACAGCGCTGGAGCTCGGGGCGGTCGTCGTCGACGGCGTGTGCAACCCCGCGGCGCGGGTACGAATCCCGCTTGCCATGCTCAACCGGCACGGATTGGTCGCAGGTGCCACCGGAACGGGTAAGACGAAGTCGCTGCAGGTGCTCGCCGAGCAGCTGTCGTCGTTCGGAGTGCCGGTGGTGATGGCCGACGTGAAGGGTGACCTGTCCGGACTATCGCGACCCGGGGAGCCCGGCGAGAAAGTCGCCCAGCGCGCCGCCGACACCGGCGACGACTGGACGCCGACCTCCTATCCCGTCGAGTTCCTGTCGCTGGGCACGTCGGGAACCGGGGTGCCGGTCCGCGCGACGATCACCAGCTTCGGGCCAATTCTGCTGTCGAAGGTGCTGGGACTCAACCAGACTCAAGAGTCAACGCTCGGCCTGATCTTCCACTGGGCCGACCAGCAGGGGCTGGCGCTGCTCGATCTGAAGGATCTGCGTTCCGTCATCCAGTACCTGACCAGTGACGAGGGGAAGCCGCAACTCAAGGCAATCGGCGCGGTCTCCACGACAACGGCAGGGGTGATTCTGCGCGCCCTGGTCAACCTCGAAGCCGAGGGCGGCGACACGTTCTTCGGTGAGCCCGAAATCGAACCCGGCGATCTGCTGCGCGTCGACCCCTCAGGCCGGGGCATCATCACCCTTGTCGAACTCGGCAGCCAGGCCACGCGCCCCGTGCTGTTCTCGACGTTCCTGATGTGGGTGCTTGCCGACCTGTTCACCACCTTGCCTGAGGTCGGCGACATCGAGAAGCCCAAGCTGGTGTTCGTCTTCGACGAGGCCCACCTGCTCTTCGCCGACGCATCCAAGGCGTTCCTGGAGCAGGTCGAACAGACGGTCAAACTGATCCGCTCCAAAGGTGTTGGGGTCCTGTTCTGCACTCAGATGCCGACCGACATTCCCAAAGAGGTGCTCAGCCAGTTGGGTGCCCGCATCCAGCACGCGTTGCGCGCGTTCACGCCCGACGATCAGAAGTCGCTCGCGAAGACCGTGCGTACCTACCCGAAAAGCGATGTCTACGATCTGGAGTCGGCACTGACGTCGCTCGGCATTGGCGAAGCGATCGTCACCGTGCTCTCCGACCGCGGCGCGCCCACGCCGGTGGCGTGGACCAGGATTCGCGCCCCGCGCTCACTGATGGACACCATCGGACCCGACGCGATCGCCGCCGCGGCCAAAGCCAGTCCGCTGCAGGCGGAGTACGGTCAGACGATCGATCGGGACTCGGCCTACGAACGGCTTGCCGCGAGTTTGGCGCCGCCTCCTGCGCCGGCGCCGCCGCCCGTGTACGTACCGCCGCCGGTCGAGGTCCCACCGATGCCCGCGCCCGCGCAGCGGGAAGAGCCGGGCTTCCTCGACCAGATGATGGCGAACCCGGCATTCAAGAGCGCGATGCGGTCAGCCGGCACCGTCATCGGACGTGAGATCACCCGCAGCATCTTCGGCACGGGCCGGCGCAGGCGCAGACGCTGACGCTGGCGCGCTGTAATTGCATTCCGGCAGGCCTGCTTTCGACTTTCGCTGCCGGAATGCCATTCCGGCGGGGAGGCTAGTCGCCGCCGAGCTTCTTGTAGACCGCACCGACGATGGGGGCCACGATCGAGCGGGGCGCGTAGCCGCTGGCCGCCGACATCGCTTTCGACGTGACGCCGGGCACGACCCGCATCTTGTTGCGCTCCAACCCATCCAGCGAGACCTTCGCCGTGTACTCGGTGTCGATCCACAGGAAGTCGGGGATCAGCCTTTCCACGAGTGACTGTTCGTCGGGGTCGGGCAGGTCGGTGCGCACCGGCCCTGGCGCCAGCACCGTGACGTGCACGCCCGCCGATTTGACCTCCCCGCGCAAGGATTCGCTGAACGTGTTGGCGAACGCCTTGGTGGCGGCATAGGTGGCGTTGTTGGGGATGGGGGAGTTACCTGCCGCGGACCCCGAGATGAGGATGCCGCCCGCCCGGCGTTGCACCATGCCGGGTAGCACCGCCAGAACCAGGTCGTGCACGCCGAGGACGTTGAGCTGCACCTGTTTCCGTTCACCTTCCGGATCGAGGCTGGCAACGGGTCCGAACGTGGCGGTGCCCGCGTTTGCGCACAGTATCGAGATGTCGCGCGTCGCCAGCTCCTCACAGAAGATGTCGCGCGCCGCAGGATCGGCGAGGTCGACGGCGCGCACCTCGACGGTCACGCCGTACTCCGCGCGCAGCCGCTCGGCCAGCGCGTTGAGCACCTCCTCACGGCGCGCTGTGATGATCAGGTGGTGGCCGCGGCGGGCGAGCTCGACGGCCAGCGCCTCGCCGATGTTCTGTGATGCGCCGGTGACGACGGCTCGGGCGTCCGCGCGGGGAGCGGGTACTGGCATGGGCCGGACTATATCGTGGGCGTCCATGAGCGACGTGTCGCGCACGACCGGTCCGCCTACCGATACCGCGACCCGTTCGCGTGTGGCGGCCTGGGCGATGTGGGATTTCGGAGCCACCGCGATCAACGCGATCGTCATCACATTCGTGTTCACGGTGTACCTGACCACGACTGTCGGTGACGATCTGCCGGGCGACACCACGCCGGCCAGCTGGCTGGGACGTGCGCTGGCGTTGGCCGGGCTGGTGGTGGCGCTGCTGGCGCCGGTGACCGGGGTGTGGGTGGACGCGCCGTCCCGGCGGCGCAGAGCGCTGGCGATCCTGACCGGGATGGTGGTGCTGCTGACCGCGTCGCTGAGCCTGATCCGCGACGATCATCGCTATCTGTGGCCGGGGTTGATACTGCTGGCCTGCACGGCGGCGTGCAGCGAGCTGGCCACAGTGCCCTACAACGCGATGCTGCGCGAGCTCTCCACACCGCTGACATCCGGGCGGATCTCCGGATTCGGTTTGGCGCTGGGCTATTTCGGCAGTGTGCTGGCTCTGCTCGTGGTGTATCTGGGGTTCATCTCCGGAGACGGGGACACCCGCGGCCTGCTCGCGTTGCCGGTCGACGACGGGCAGAACGTGCGCGCGGCGATGCTGCTGGTGGCCGCCTGGTTCGCCCTCTTCGCCTTGCCGCTACTGATCCTGACGCCCAGGCACGCGCAGGAGAAGCCGCCACGGGTCGGCTTCCTCAGCGCCTACCGGCGGCTGTGGCAGGAGGTGCGCACCGAGTGGCGCCGCGATCGCAACGTCGTGTACTACCTGGGTGCCAGCGCTGTGTTCCGGGACGGCCTGACCGGGGTGTTCACCTTCGGGGCGGTGCTCGGTGTGAACGTCTACGAAGTTTCTCAGGCGGACGTGCTGCTGTTCGGGGTCGCCGCGTGTGTCGTCGCCGCGTTGGGCGCTGTGGTCGGCGGACGCGTCGACGACAGGGTCGGGTCGAAGCCGGTGATCCTCGCCTCCCTGGTGGCGATGATCGTGGTCGGGCTGACGCTGATGGTGCTTTCTGGCGTCATGGCTTTCTGGGTGTGCGGCCTGCTGCTGTGCCTGTTCATCGGTCCGACCCTGTCCTCGGCTCGCACGCTGATGATGCGAATGGCTGCCCACGGAAAAGAAGGCGTCACGTTCGGGCTCTACACGACGGCCGGGCGCGCCGCGACTTTCCTCGCGCCGTGGCTCTTTTCGTTGTTCATCGACGTGTTCGACAGTTACCGAGCCGGCATGGGCGGGCTGGTGCTCGTGCTGGTCCTCGGGCTGGTGCTGTTCCTGCCGGTGCACGCGCCGCACCGACCGCTCGACTAACGCTCCGGCGTGCAGATCGTCAGACCTGCGCCCGTCCGCATATCCATCTGTGCGCCGTTGACCGAGATCGAGCACGTCACTTCACGCCCGACATTGATGATGCTGATGCTCGCCGACGTCTCGCCGGGCTGTGGCAGCAACACTTCCTTGCTCCACGGCAACATCACGTTGAACTCGGTCTGCAGCAGACCGCCAGTGTCGACGTAGGTGATGTTGATGGCGCGGCCGGTGCCCTCGACCGTGTAGACGACGGCGTCAGTGGCGCCGGGGAACGCCGGTTCGGTCGGGGTGGTCGGCGAACTCGGCAGTGTCGGAAGCGGAAGCACCGGCGTCGACGGCCTGGTCGTGGGGGTCCTCGTGGTCGGGGTCCTTGATGTCGTGGTGGGGGAGGGCGTGTAGGTCGGCTCGGGTTGCGACGGCAAAGGTGCCACCACCGTTTGTTGCCGGGAACTGTTGACGATCACCAAAGCGATCACCAGGCCGATCACCAACACGACGGCGACCCCGGCGACGATCCACAGCCAGCGCGGAGACTTCGGCCCCTCCGGCGGCGGTTCGGATCCGAATCCCTGCGGATGCTGGGGTGGGTACTGACCCGTCGCGTAAGGGTCGTAGCCGTAGGGCGGGTACGCCGGGAGGCGCTCGGTGGGGTGGGGGGCCTGCGGCGGCTGATACGGAGAGCCGTACGGCGCCTGGCTCGCGTACGCAGGATCGGAGTACCCGGGGCCGCTGTTGCCCCACTGCTCGTCGCGTCCGCCCAAGCCTGATCGCTCCTCACGTCCGCCCAAGCCTGATCGCTCCTCACGTCCGCCGGGGTTCGGTGAATCCGTCATGCCCACCTCATGGCTGCAGGGTACCTGTGCAGCCGCTCAGTGCGTCCGGACCGGCCCACACATCGGCGTCGGCGCCGACCGTGCACAATCGGGAACCGTGGCAGAACAGGTCCGCCGGATTTACGGCGCGTCGATGTCTCCTGACGCCACCGCGTTCGCCCATCTCGTCGACGACGGCGGATACCCGAGGGCGGTACAGCGGTTTTTGCGAGGCTGGCGCGCGAGCTCTTCGCGCGATGTCGACTTGCCGATCGAAGGCCCCGTCACGCGCGTCATGCACTCGGCCGACGGCTACTGGTTGGCCTGCCAGGTCGCCCCCGAAGGCGGCACACGCAGCCAGATCTGGGTCGTGACAACGGATCCCGACGACCGCGCGGCTCGTAGGATCGATTACTGGCCGTCTGGGGTGGAGGGCACCGCCGAGTTGATCGGCTGGGACGGCACCCTGGTGTCGGCGATCCTGACCGGTGAAGACGGCGTCGGAAGTTCGTGTCTGATCGACCCGTCCGGGGATACGACGACCGTGCTGGACCGCCGCTCGGGCGGCAGGCTGGTCGACGCGTGGGCCGGCGCGTCACTGGTGCGCGTCGGACCGCGTGGCTACCGAGATCTCATCATGTTGAGAGGGCTGACCGAGATCGGCCTGTTGCCGTACGACCCCGGTTCGACCACCGACACCGGCGTCATCCTCGACGACCACCATCCGCGCCGGCTGCGCTCGGGGCTCGACGGAGAGCTCACCGAGCTGTACCACCCGGCCAAGGAATACGGCGTCAACAGCACCGAGGGATATGTCCGGGCGCTGATCCGCAGCGAGAACGGTGCCGAGCATGCGCGTCTGCTCGAGGTGACTGTGTCCGCCGAAGGCGTTTCCTACCAGGTCATCGCCGAACGTGCCGGATGTGAACTCGACGAATTCACCGTCAGCGACGATCTGTCCACCGTGGCGATTCTGTGGAACCTGCACGGCGCCAGCGAGTTACAGATCCTCGAGTACGCCGACGGCACCCTGTACGACCCGATCCCGCTGCCGGGGATGGTGGCCAGCGAGCTCAGCATCAGCGCGGGCGGCTCGATGCTGGCGCTGACGGTCGAGGGTCCGTCGAAACCGCCGACCGTAGAACTCGTGGATCCGAGGACCAGGGAATGGGAACTCGTCGACCGCGAGCCCAGCAGCGGTCCGGTGTCGGCCGACCCCACGCTGGAGACCGTCACCGCGCGTGACGGCCTGACATTCACCGGCTGGCTGTTTCGTCCGCCCGACGGTGTCGAGACGATCGGTGCGATGCTGTTCCTGCACGGCGGACCCGAAGGACAGGGCCGCCCCGGGTACAACGAGTTCTTTCCCGCGCTGCTCGACGAAGGCATCTGCGTGTTCCTTCCGAACGTGCGGGGGTCCGGCGGGTTCGGCAGGTCTTTCATGCACGCCGACGACCGAGAGCGCCGCTTCGCCGCCATCGACGACGTCTCGGACGCGGTGCGGTTCCTCGTCGACAGCGGACACGCCCCGGTGGGCAAGGTGGCGTGCTGCGGCTGGTCCTACGGCGGCTATCTCACGCAGGCTGCGCTGGCGTTCCATCCCGATGACTTTGCTGCAGGCATCAGTATCTGCGGGATGAGCGACCTCAACACCTGGTACCGCAACACCGAGCCGTGGATCGCGGCCGCCGCCTATCCGAAGTACGGTCACCCCGTCAGCGATCAGGATCTCTTGGAGAGACTGTCCCCGCTGCCCCGTGCGCATGCGGTCACGGCTCCGCTGCTTCTGGTCCACGGACTCAACGACACGAACGTCCCTCCGAGCGAATCGCAACAGATGTGCGATGCGCTGACCGCGCTGGGGCGAAAGACGCGGCTGCTGACGTTCGACGACGACGGCCACGAGATCGACAAGCGGGAAAACCGTGCGGTGCTGCGGAAAGCGATGTGCGATTGGCTCACCTCCGCGTTCGCCAGCTGACCTGCCCCCGTTGAGGTTTATCTGAATTTTCAGCGGGGTAAAACTTCCTCGCGCGCCACTACGGAGCGCGCAGACGGAGGTGGCAGCACGGCATGCGAGGAATTCTCGGCGTCATTGTGCTCGTCTGGTTGTTGATCGGTGTCTTTGCCGCCTATCAGCGTGACTACTTCACCGGTGGCGAAGCCAATTGCGCCACCGCGGGAAGTATTGCTCTGACGGTCGTGGCGGGACCCCTGAATTACGCGGGAGTCAATCCGAAGGTCACGGATTGCGATGTCCCGCAACCCAGTCAGTAACTCTCTATCTGGTCGTCGCGGAACGGAGTGGAAATGATCGTCTTCGGAGCAATCCTTCTCATCTTGGGTCTCATCTTGAACACGGCGATTTTGACGTATATCGGCGTCGTTCTTCTGGTGATCGGTGCGGTGTTCTGGGTTCTCGGATCCGTCGGCCGCCCGGTCGGCGGTCGGAGAGCTTGGTATTAGAGCGCTTAATCGCGACGTTTAGTTACGGAACTGGCCGAGGTCAGCGCCGCGACCGTCATCTCTCGCAGGACGGTCCGGGAGCTGACCTCGGCCGTTCTCGTGGCCCCGGGTTTCATGCTGTGGGCCGTCGAGTTCAGCAGGCCGAAAGTTCCGTGGGCCATCAGGCGGGCATCGGATTCGGTGAGCTCGGGGTCGCGACGGCGCAGGACGTGAACCCAGATCTCGACGTATTGCCGCTGCTTGCGCCGCACCTGACGCTTCGCCGCGGCCGGTAGGTTGCCCAGATCCCGGTCCTGGATACGGATCAGATCTGACTCGCCGAGGGCGAAGTCCAGATGGAAGTCGATGAGAGCGGCCAAAGCGTGGTCGGCATCCTCGGTTTCGTTCGCCACCTCGGTAGCACCGGCAAGCAGCCTTGTGCTGATACCCACCAAAAGCTCGACGAGTAGCGCTTCCTTGTTGGGGAAGTGGCGGTAGATCGCGGGTCCGCTGATGCCGGCGGCAGCCCCGATGTCCTCGAGTCGGACGGCGAGGTAGCCGTGTTCGGCAAAGAGTCGCTCCGCGGCGGCGACCAGTTGGGAGCGCCGGTCGGATTTGGCTTTGCGGCGCGGCGAGGCGGCGGGTGTCGGCTGAGCCGACGATCGGGCAGGAGTCGTCATGACGTAAACCTCCGGCCGATGGTGGACAGCATCAGTTAATGATGATTAACATACCACTCGGTTAGTCGCCATTAACTAAAGGTGGTTTCAGCGATGCCAGCGCGGACATCTCATCGCGACGATCACGTCGCGTTGGTCGAACAGTTGCGGGCCAAGCTCGCCCTTGCCTCGCTGGGCGGGTCCGAGCGGGCCCGTGAGCGGCATGTCAGCAGAGGCAAGCTGCTGCCGCGCGACCGCGTCGACGGGTTGCTCGACCCGGGTAGCCCTTTCCTGGAACTCGCTGCGCTCGCCGCGGACGGCATGTACGACGATGAGTGCCCCGGCGCGGGAATGATCGCCGGCATCGGGCGCGTCTCGGGCCGCGAGTGCATGATCGTCGCCAACGACGCGACGGTGAAGGGCGGCACCTACTATCCGATCACGGTCAAGAAGCATCTGCGCGCCCAGGAGATCGCGCTGCAGAACCGGCTGCCGTGCGTGTATCTGGTCGATTCGGGCGGTGCGTTCCTGCCCCGACAAGACGAGGTGTTCCCCGACCGCGAGCATTTTGGGCGCATCTTCTACAACCAGGCCACCATGAGTGCCAAGGGAATTGCGCAGATCGCCGCCGTCCTCGGATCCTGCACCGCCGGTGGAGCGTACGTTCCGGCGATGAGCGACGAGGCCGTGATCGTGCGAAATCAGGGCACGATTTTCCTCGGCGGCCCGCCACTGGTGAAGGCGGCCACGGGTGAGGTTGTCACCGCCGAGGAACTCGGGGGCGGCGACCTGCACTCGAAGGTCTCCGGTGTGACCGACCACCTGGCCCACGATGATCGGGATGCGCTGCGGATCGTCCGCCGGATCGTCAGCACGCTCGCGCCCAAAGCGGCGGCACCGTGGGATGTCGCGCCGGTCGTTGATACGGTCGCCGATCAGTCCGAGCTTTACGACGTTGTCCCCGTTGACCCCCGGGTGCCCTACGACGTGCACGAGGTGATCACCCGTATCGTCGATGGTGGCGAGTTCGCCGAATTCAAAGCCGAATACGGCACCACGCTCGTCACCGGGTTCGCCCGCATCCATGGACATCCGGTTGGGATCGTCGCCAACAACGGCGTGCTGTTCGGTGAGTCGGCCGTCAAGGGCGCCCACTTCATCGAGCTGTGCGATAAGCGCAATACCCCACTTCTGTTCCTGCAGAACATCTCCGGCTTCATGGTCGGCCGCGACTACGAGGCGGGCGGTATCGCCAAGCACGGGGCGAAAATGGTCACCGCGGTCGCCTGTGCGCGGGTGCCGAAGCTGACCGTGGTGATCGGCGGGTCCTACGGCGCCGGCAACTATTCGATGTGCGGCCGGGCCTATTCGCCGCGGTTCCTGTGGATGTGGCCGAACGCCAGGATCTCGGTGATGGGTGGCGAGCAAGCCGCATCGGTCCTGGCCACTGTGCGGGGCGACATGTCGCCAGAGGAGGAAGAGGCGTTCAAGGCGCCTATCCGTGCGCAGTACGAGGACCAGGGCAACCCGTACTACTCGACGGCTCGACTGTGGGACGACGGGGTCATCGATCCCGCTGACACCAGAGCTGTTGTCGGATTGGCACTCTCGGTGGCAGGCCAGGCTCCGCTGGAGCCGGTGTCCTACGGCGTCTTCAGGATGTGACGATGTTCGAAACAGTTCTGGTTGCCAACCGCGGGGAGATCGCCGTCCGGGTGATCCGCACACTGCGGGCCATGGGCATCCGCTCGGTCGCCGTGTTCAGCGACGCCGATACCCACGCCCGTCACGTCGCCGAAGCCGATGTCGCGGTCAACATCGGCCCGGCGCCCGCGCGGCAGAGCTACCTCTGCATCGATGCGCTGCTCGCGGCGATCGAACGCACGGGAGCCCAGGCCGTCCATCCCGGCTACGGATTCCTCTCCGAGAACGCTCAATTCGCCGAAGCGCTCAGCGCGGCAGGTGTGGTGTTCATCGGCCCTCCGGTCACGGCGATCCAGACGATGGGCGACAAGATTTCGGCGAAAGCCGCGGTCTCTGAGTTCGGTGTGCCTGTCGTGCCTGGAATTTCGCGGCCCGGCCTCACCGACGCCGACTTGATCTCGGGCGCCCCGGATGTCGGATTCCCGGTGCTGGTGAAGCCGTCGGCCGGGGGTGGCGGCAAGGGCATGCGCGTCGTGCACGATGCGTCGGAACTTCCCGCAGCACTCGCGAGCGCGCGTCGCGAAGCGGCATCGTCGTTCGGCGACGACACCCTGTTCCTGGAGCGATTCGTGCTCAATCCCAGGCACATCGAGGTGCAGGTGCTCGCCGACAACCACGGCAACGTGGTGCACCTGGGCGAGCGAGAATGCAGCCTGCAGCGCCGTCATCAGAAGGTCGTCGAGGAAGCGCCATCCCCGTTGCTGGATGCGCAGACCCGGGCCCGCATCGGCGCCGCGGCCTGCGACACGGCCCGCAGCGTGGACTACACGGGGGCGGGCACCGTCGAGTTCATCGTGTCCGCCGACCGGCCCGACGAATTCTTCTTCATGGAGATGAACACCCGGCTGCAGGTGGAGCACCCCGTCACCGAGATGGTCACGGGACTGGACCTGGTGGAGTTGCAGATTCGCGTTGCCGCGGGGGAGAAGCTCCCGGTCGCACAGGACGACATTCGCCTCGACGGGCATGCGATCGAGGCGCGCGTCTATGCCGAAGACCCCGCCCGCGGCTTCCTCCCGACCGGCGGTCAGGTGATCGGGCTGAGGGAGGCGGCCGGGACCGGGATCCGCGTCGATTCCGGACTGGCGTGCGGCACCGTGGTCGGCAGCGACTACGACCCGATGCTGGCCAAAGTGATTGCGCACGCACAGGACCGTACGGCCGCGCTGCGCGCACTGGACACCGCGCTCGCCGATACCGCAGTACTCGGCGTGACGACGAATGTCGAGTTTCTGCGCTTCCTGCTCGCCGACCCCGAGGTGGCGGCCGGGAACCTGGACACCGGGCTCCTCGACCGACGGCTGCCAGATTTCGTTCCGGCGCCGCCGTCGGACGACGACCTGGTCGCCGCGGCGGCGTATCGCTGGCTGAAGTCCTGGCCGACACCCGCATCCGACCCGTGGGAAGTGCCATCGGGGTGGCGCATCGCTGGTCGCGCGCCGACATCGTTTCGGCTGCGTGCGGGACAGCGAACCGACCACGTCTGGCTCACCGGTAGGCCCGACGATGCGACGGCTGCGGTGGAGAGTGGTGAAAACCGCACACTGCGAGCGTCTTTGACCGACGAAGTGCTGACCGTCACGATCGGCGGACTGCGCTCTGAGCATCTCGTCGCCGACGTGGCCGGGCAGTTGTGGCTGGCAGGTGCGGGGCGCGTGGTGATGGTCGAGGAGGTGCGGGAAGCTCCGGTGCGTCCCGACGACGAGCACAGCGGCGACGCCGAACTGACCAGCCCGATGCCCGGTGCTGTCGTCGCGATCGGCGTCGACGACGGCGCGACGGTGACGGCCGGGACCGTCGTGGTCACTGTCGAGGCGATGAAGATGGAGCACGCGCTCTCCGCGCCCGTCGACGGGGTGGTGGAGCTGTTGGTCGGCGCGGGCGAGCAGGTGAAAGTGGGCCAGGTGTTGGCCCGGATAACGGCAACCAAGGAGCCGCAAGCATGAGTAATTTCCTCGCGACCGGGACACTGCCCGATCACTACGAACAGCTGGCCAAAACCGTGCGCGACTTCGCCCAGAGCGTCGTCGCCCCCGTCGCGGCCAAACACGACGAAGAGCACTCCTTTCCGTACGAGGTCGTGTCGGGAATGGCCGACATGGGCCTGTTCGGGCTGCCGTTCCCCGAGGAGTATGGCGGCATGGGCGGCGACTACTTCGCCCTGTGCCTGGCGCTCGAGGAGCTCGGCAAGGTCGACCAGAGCGTGGCGATCACGCTGGAGGCCGGGGTGTCGCTGGGTGCGATGCCGGTGTATCGGTTCGGCACCGAGGAGCAGAAGCAGGAGTGGCTACCGGAATTGGCCTCCGGCAAGGCTCTTGGCGCGTTCGGTCTGACCGAGGCCGGCGGCGGCAGCGATGCCGGGGCGACGAAGACCACCGCACGCCTCGACGACGGCCATTGGGTGATCAACGGCAGCAAGCAGTTCATCACGAACTCGGGTACCGACATCACCAAGCTCGTCACCGTCACCGCCGTCACGGGGGAAAGCGACGGCAAGAAGGAGATCTCGTCGATTCTGGTGCCCGTCCCGACCCAGGGTTTCACCGCGGAACCCGCATACAACAAGGTTGGCTGGAACGCCTCGGACACCCATCCGCTGAGCTTCGACGATGTCCGTGTGCCGCAGGAGAATCTGCTGGGCGAGCGTGGACGCGGCTACGCCAACTTCCTGCGCATCCTCGACGAGGGCCGCATTGCAATTGCCGCTTTGTCGGTGGGCGCGGCGCAGGGTTGCGTGGACGAGAGCGTCAAGTACTCCAAAGAGCGCGAGGCGTTCGGCCGCTCGATCGGCAGCAACCAGGCCATCGCCTTCAAGATCGCGCGGATGGAGGCCAGGGCCCACGTCGCCCGCGCCGCCTACTACGACGCCGCCGCACTCATGTTGTCCGGCAAGCCCTTCAAGAAGCAGGCCGCGATCGCCAAGCTGGTGGCCAGTGAGGCGGCGATGGACAACGCCCGCGACGCCACACAGATCTTCGGCGGCTACGGCTTCATGAACGAGTACGCGGTGGCGCGGCATTACCGCGACAGCAAGATTCTCGAAATCGGCGAGGGGACAACGGAAGTGCAGCTGATGCTGATCGGGCGGGAGCTGGGCCTTTAATGAGCGACACAACCCGGAAAAAGGTGGTCGTGCAGCGGGGGCTGTGGTTCGAGGAGTTCGAAACCGGTGTGCTGTACCAGCACCGCCCCGGGCGAACCATCACCGAGGCCGACAACGTGCTGTTCACCACGCTGACCATGAACACCCAGGCGCTGCACCTCGATGCGGCTTTCTCCGATGCGCTGCCGCCGTTCCACCAGCGGCTGGTCAATTCGATGTTCACGCTGTCCACGCTGGTCGGCCTGTCGGTCGCCCAGCTGACGCAGGGCACGATCGTGGGCAACCTCGGATTCGGCGAGGTGGCCTTCCCCAAACCCCTCTTCCACGGTGACACCCTGTACGCCGAGACGGAGGTGACCGACAAGCGCGAATCCAAGAGTCGGCCGGGTGAGGGGATCGTGACCTTCAGCCACGTCGGCCGCAACCAGCACGGCGACATCGTGGCCACGGCATCGCGAAAGACAATGGTGCGCAAGCGACCCGAAGGAGAAATCGAGTGAGCCTGGCCGCCGGAACCGCGTGGCTGTTTTGTCCGGCCGATCGTCCGGAGCGCTACCACAAGGCCGCAGCCACGGCCGATGTCGTGATTCTCGATCTCGAGGACGGTGTCGCAGCCAAGGATCGTCCTGCGGCGCGTCAAGCACTGGTCGATACGCCACTGGACCCCGACCGCACGGTGGTGCGGGTCAATCCCAGCGGGACATCGGACCATGACCTCGACCTGGCAGCCGTTGCGAATACGCGCTACACCACCGTCATGCTCGCCAAGTCCGAGACCGCCGAGCAGGTCGCTGCGCTGGCCCCGCTGAATGTCTTCGTGCTGATCGAGACGCCGCTGGCCGCACTCAATGTGGTGGAGCTCGCGCGTGCGGACAACACGTACGCACTGATGTGGGGCGCCGAGGATCTGTTCGCGGCGCTTGGCGGCACGGCGAACCGGTATCCGGACGGCGCCTATCGCGAAGTGGCGCGGCACGTCCGGTCGCAGACTCTGCTGGCCGCAAAAGCCTACGGCCGGTTGGCCTTCGACTCGGTGTTCCTCGACATCAAGAACCTGAACGGGTTGCGCGCCGAGGTCGACGATGCGGTCGCCGTCGGATTCGACGGCAAGATCGCAATCCACCCGACTCAGATCGCCGTCATCCGAGAGGGTTACGCGCCGACCGACGAGGAAGCGGACTGGGCGCGACGTGTCCTTGCCGCGGCGCGCGACGAGCGCGGCGTGTTCCAGTTCGAGGGGCAGATGGTGGACATGCCGGTGCTTCGGCGCGCCGAGCGGATCGTCGCCCTCGCGCCGTAGCTACTTGCGTTTGGCGGCCGCCAGCCGGGCTGCGAACTCCGGCGACTCGATCGATGTTGCCTGCGGGCCGATCTCGACATCGACTGCGAGCCGATGCTGCTCGGAATCTACGGTGCCGGGGTTCGCCGTGGCGCGCATCGAGGCCTTGGTCGCGAGAACCACGTCCCTCCGCGCACTGGCCGGGCCCGCCGCCAGAGTGCGCGCGGTTGCCACCGGATCCTCGGCGACCTCGAGTGCAAGGCCGTGGCGCACGGCGGCATCGGCGTCGAAGCGCATGCCGAAGAGCAGCGAGGCCCGAGCCACCTGTGGCCCCACGAGTCGTTGCAGCATCCAGGTGGCGCCGCCGCCGGGGTGGATGCCGAGCTTCTGGAAGCGTGGGTCGAAGATCGCCGCGGGTCCGGCGATCCGGACGTCCGCCGCGAGCGCCAGATTCAGTCCCGCCCCGACCGCGGCGCCGTTCACAGCCGCGATTGTCGGCAAGGTGCAGTCGGCGACAGCCAGGAAGCCGTCGTAGATCACCCGGAGTCCGTCCTCGGTGGCCGCGCCCAGTGCGGTCAGATCCGCGCCGGCGCAGAACGCCTTGCCTGCGCCGGTCACGATCACCGCGTGGACGTCCGGGTTCGCCTCGGCGGCGTCGACCGCCGCGCGCAGCGCCGCCGAGATCTCTGCGGTCACCGCGTTGCGCCGGTCGGGATCGTTGATGGTGATAAGCGCGACGCGGTCTTCGACCTGCGTCAGTACAAGATCGGACACCTGCTCAGCCTAACGGCGTGCCCAACCCGTCGAGCATGCGCACGGCGAGGCGGCTGCCGGCGTCGACGTCGCGCCACCGCCTTGTGGCGGGATTGGCTGCGTCCAGCGCGTGCCTGCTGTGTTCGAGCAGGTGGTCGGCGGCGGCCCGCGCCCGCGCCACGGCTTGTCGGCTCGCTCCGACCGCGACACCCACACTGCCTCGGCTATCGGGAATTCCGGTGATCTGAAGCCTGGCGGCGTCGATGTCCGATGCCGCCCTGGCGATATGTGCCGCATCCGTCTCGGTGACGGCGGCCGCGCTCGACGACACTGCGAGCTGGGTACGCAGTTGGCGAATGTGCTGTTGCAGCATTCCCTCAGCAGTCCCGACGACCACCGCCGCCACTCCGGCGACCCCCCGAACGATGCCGGTATTCTCCTCGGCCGCGAACACACACGCGTGCTCCACGGACAGATCCGAGATGGTCACGTCGATGGCGCCCGCTGCGGACTCGCCGGCAGCACCGTCAACGCCCGCGTCTTCTCGGGAGACCAGGACCCGGCAGCCAGTCCCATCCCGTGTCGCCTCGTGAGCCGGCAGCAGCACCCAGTCCGCATGAGCGGCGCCGATCACGGTGGGCCACCGGCCCGTGAGGCGGCCGTCGGCGAGATGCCCTCGTCCATACCTACAGACAGCCACCAGCGGGTACGCACCGGCGACGGCGGTGGCGTTATGTACCTCGGCGTCGGCGTCGAAGGCGACCGTCAGCCAGGCCCGGGCACTGTCGGCGACAGCGAGTTCGAGTACTTGCGAGACAAACTCGCGAGCACCGGCGGACATACGCCTCCTTCCCGGACGCGGCAGATGGTAAGCATGATCGTGGCACGCAGCGGGGCATGGTGAAGGCAACTCCGACGCCGGAGTCCGTCCTCGACGCGGTACGCGCGCTGCTGCCCACCATCCGCGCCGCCGCCGCAACGGTCGATCGCAGCGGTGAGGTAAGGCCCGAGATCATCGATGCGCTGCACGACGCCGGCTACTTCTCGCTGCTGAAGCCCCCGGCGTTCGGCGGTCTCGACAGCGGGCCGCAGCAATACCTGACCGCTACGCGGGAGCTTTCGGCGGCCTGCATGTCGACCGGCTGGCTCGCGGGATGGCTCGGTGTCAACAGCTGGGGACTTTCGGTGCGCGAAGAGACTGTGCTGCAGGAAATCTGGGGTACCGATCACCGTGCGCTCCTCTGCTCGTCGTATGCCCCGACCGGCCGGCTGCAGCGCGTGGACGGTGGGTTCCGGCTGTCCGGTCGCTGGACCAGATGCACAGGCGCGCGGCAATCCTCGTGGTTGAGTGCCGCGGCGCTTCGCCTCGGCAGTGACGGCGCGGCACAGGATTTCATGGCCGTGCTGGTGCCACGGGCCGACTATGTCGTCGAACCCACGTGGAACGGTCTCGGGCTGAGGGGGATCGGTGCGGACGACGTGCTGGTGTCGGGCGCGTTCGTGCCCGACCATCGCACGTTCAGCTGGCTGCATTCCGGGCGGAACGCCACCGCGACGCCCCTCGACAGCCTCCCGCAGCCGACCGTGTTCACGCTCGCGGGGACAATGCCGCTGCTGGGCGGCGCTCAGCGGGTGTTGGCTGCGCAGAGCGCCGCGACCGGCTCCGCACCGCTGAGCGGTATCGCTATGGCGCACAACGACATCGAGCTTTCGCTGCTACAGATCCAGCGCAATGTGGGCGAGCTGGTGGAGTGTGTCAGCTCCGGTGGCCAGCCGGATGCGGAGTTGGTCCTGCGCACTCGTCGAGATCAGGTGATGGCCTGCGAGCGGGCCTTGAAGGCGGTCGGTGCCATTGTCTCCGATGCGCACGGCAGTGGCGATGAAGAACTCCTCGAGCGGGTGTGGCGGGACATGCAGACTGCACGCAAGCACGTGTCGAGCAATATCGACCAGGTCCTGGCCGTCGCGGGCCGATTCGCGTTGGGACTAAACGTCGATGATCTGATCTGGTAGGAGCGCTCATACCCAGTCGTCCGACGACAGGGTGCGTAGCACCCGAGACAACATGTCATCGGTGACGGCGGCGAGGTCGGGCTGTCGGTCGGCGGCAGTCGTCGCCGTCCCGACCCGGCCGGCGATACTGCGCGCCGCACGGGTCAGAAACGGTGCCATCCGGGTGAGGCGCTCGGCCGGCGCGGGACCGATCAGCGAAAGTCCTGCCATCGAGCCGTCCGTGCTGAGGATCGGTGCCGCGATGCCAGCCAGATTCACGACGAGTTCCTGGTCGTCATAGGCCAGCCCGTGTCGGGAGCGAATCCGCGCCAGCTCCGCGTGCAGGGACGACGGGTCCCCGATCGTGGCGGGAGTGCACTTGCGAAGCGGGCCGCCGAGCAACTCGTCCACCGTCTCGGCGGGAAGTGTCGCCAGAATGGCCTTTCCGAGCGCGCTCGCGTGTGCCGGCGTCCGATCCCCGACACCGACCGGGACCGCGACGCCGCTGGTGCCCGAGATCTTGTCCAGGTAAACGACATCCGAGCCGAGCAACACCCCAAGGTGCACGACGAGCATGGTGTCGCTCTGCAAGCGGTCCAGCACCGGCGCAGCGGCGGCACGCAGAGCGGAGTGGTCGCCGGTGCCTGCCCCCGCCAGCGAGGATGCGCCCAGGCAGTACCCGTCGGAGCGATGCTGCAGCAGGCCCGCGGCGTGTAATTGGGTGAGGATGCGGTGCACCGACGATCTGGGTAGCCCGGCGCGGGCAGCCACCTGGTCGAGTCGCAGCACGCGGCCGGCCCGGTCGAAGCATCCGAGGATCAGCGCGACCCGCGCCACCATCGATGCCGGCGCGTCGGCGTGAAGGACCACCCCGACACGGTAGGGCCGCAGCCGACACGGCGGAGCCGAAACGCCCGACATGCACCGGCCCCCTCCCGCTGGGGGAGGGGGCCGATGACGGTGTCGTCAGGCGGCGTCGCGCTGAGCGTCCTCACCGCCCTGGTCAGCGGCGTCGTCGTCAGACTCCGAGGAGTCCTCCGTGACGGACTCTTCGACGTCCTCGTCCGTGTCAGCGGCGTCGTTCGCATCGGTGGCGTCCGACACCTCATCCGCCTCGGGCTCGGTGCCGTCCTCGTCGTCGAATTTCACCTCGTCGACCACGCTGTCGTCGACGGCACGGTCAACGTCGGCCTTGGAGGTGGACCTGCCTGTCGGCGACGAATCGTCGGCATCCGACTGGTCGGCGACCTCTGCGGCATCATCCTGCTCGACCGCCGCAGCGACCGCGGTCGCGGTCTCTTGCTCCGGTTCGGGTCGCTCGAACTTCTTGTCGAGGTCGCTGATGATTTTCGCTTGCACCGCGCGGTGATACTTTGCGATCGAGAACTTGGCCTCCGCGATGCTGCGGTTGAATGCCGTTGCGATGGTGGCGAAGTCACCAGATGCGAACGATGCGAAAAACTCCCTGCCGCTGGCGTTGAGCTGGCGGTTCAGGGTCCGCCACTGGCGGCGGACCTCGGCGGCCAGCGTCGGCTCGGGGCTGAACAGCTTTCCGTTCCAGTTGACCAGAGTCCAGCCGTCTTCGGCGTTGCCTTCGACGATCACGTAGTTGGTGTTGCTCAATGGCACAGTCCGCAGCAAGTCGATCTTCTCGGCGGCAGTGAGGTTCTGCGCATTCATCATCGTCCAGAACATGATGGCTCCTCCGTGAGAGAAGATCACCGGGTTACGGTCGCCGTTGTCGTAGATGGTCTGCAGGGCGCCGTCGACCCGCGCGTCGAACTCGTTGCCGTCGATCGACCCCGGGATCCGCAGATCGCGGTCGCCCTGGATGGCCCACGCAAGTGGGAAGAGGCCGTAGCCGGTTTGTGCCTGGCTTTCGGGGGTGCCCTCGAAGACACCTGCCTCGATCTCCTGCAGCCCCGAGAGCACCTGGATGGGCAACCCGAGGTACTGCGACATCGGTGCCGCCGTGAGCTGGGTGCGCACCATCGTGGAGGCGTAGATCGCGTCGTAGTTGTTGTCGCCGAGGACGCCGACGATGGCCTGAGACTGCTGCTGACCCGTTGGGGTCAACACCGGACCCGGCGTGGATGTGTCGATCAGGCCCGACGCGTTGCCCGCGGACTGTCCGTGGCGCACGAAGGTGACCCGCATCAGTTCGGCTGCCGAGGCGGGCAGCGCCGCACCGATCAGCACGGTCGCGGCTACGGCCGCGGCCACGAGGGTGCGCAGCAGCGCGCTTCGGCGCCACACTTTCGGCCGTCTTGTCGCGCCCGACGAAGACGCATCATTCATGGAACAGTTCCTCCCGCCGTTGTTCAGGACAGCGCCCACGGTGAACGGCGGGTGAACACGCGACAAGGCGCGGTCTCACTCAGCGAGACTTGCTCAGAGCTTCGTCAGCAGAGCCGCCGCGCGGATCTCGTCGCCGACCGTGAAGGCGATGTCCACAGCGGGGGCGTCCGCACCTTCTCGACGCAGCCAGCCGAGGGTCACGTCCTCGCCGTACTTGATCGGTTTGCGGTACTCGATCACGGCCCGGTAGGGCGGCGTGCACACCTCGGGCACCAGCGCCATGACCTCGTGGATCGCGTGCCAGTATGCCGTATTGGTGACATGCGCGAAGAGGTCGATGTCGGTGCGGCGCAGTGCGAACGGGACCTCTTCGTCGGTGACGTCCGGGTTCTGCAGCCAGGGACGCCATTTGAGGCGGTGTTCGTCGGTTGTCGTCGAGAACCGGGCGATGAGGGAATCGGTTGCGCGTTGCGGCGTCAGGGTTTTCGCGTTGATCGCGATCCAGAACCCCTCGGTCTCGATGCGTCCGCCATCGCTTCCGACAAGGTCGACGCGCATGGTGCACCAGCGTGTCGACAGCGCCGAACACCATCTGCTGAACGAAACCTCGTTGGGGAATTCGATCGGTTCGATCACGTCGATCACGGTGCGCTGGACCAGCCAGTGCGGGTGGTCTTCGGCCTCGCCGGCATCAACGAGGTTCTCGGCGCCGACCTCCTGGATGTACCGGGCCACGCCGTCGAGGCGAAGGTTCAGGTCGCTGCCGATGTCGCCCGTGGCGACGCGCCACGCGGTGCGGTAGACGTAGCCGGATTCCGGCAGCGCGGCCAGGCGACGGTTCGCGTCCTCGGTAGCCATCGACGGTCAGCCTACGGTTTGGCGCCACCGAAGCAGGTACCGGTAGTACAGCGCGCGCCGCACCGTCGCTCCGGGGATCACGTCGTCGGCGACGGCGCGGATCTCCGCCAGACTTTCCCGAGGGTCCCTCATCACCAATCCGACATCGGGTGTCTCTCGATGAAGCCGTGAGGCGACGCGGACCGCAGGCAAGCTGAGGCCCGCCCAAATCCAATCCAGCACAGTCTTGTTCGCGCTGAGTCCGACGACCGCGATCTCACCCGAGGGTGTCAACAGGTCGCGCGCTCTGCTCAGCGTCGCGCGAAGGTCCATGTGGTGGATCGTCGCGACGAACGTGATCAGGTCGAAGCGGACGTCGCCGGGGTCGTAGGCGTCGAAGGGTTGCTCGACGATCGTGACGTTCCTCCGGTCCGAGAGCCGCTCCCGCGCCCGCCGCACCGCCTCCGGGTCTGAGTCGATACCGACAATCGACCGTGACAGCGGTGCCAGGCGTTGGGCCAGCAGCCCGTCACCGCATCCGACGTCGAGGACGGTGCCGTGGTGCTCCTCGGCGATGTCCGCCAGCCAGGGATGGTAGGCGGTGTTGTGGTTCCAGTAATCGGCCATGCCCGCCTCATCCGGCGCCGGCGAAGCATTCGGCGAGGAAGTGGCTTGCCGACGTCCATGCTCTTGCGGAGGCGGACGCGCTGAAGAGCACACCTCGCGACGGGTCGTTGGCGAAGGGTGCCATGAACGCGTGCATCGTGTCGCCGTAGGCGTGAAGCTGCCAGTCGACGCCCCTGCCTGAGAACTCCGCGCCCAGTGCGACGACGTCTTCGGGCGGAGCGAACGGGTCGTCCCAGCCGTGGAACACGATGACCTTCGCGGTGACGTCGCGCCGCGCCTCGGCATCCGGGGAAGGTTTGAGAAGGCCGTGGAAGCTGGCGACCCCGACGAGCGGATGGCCGTGCCGAGCCAGGTCGAGCACGCAGAGTCCGCCGAAGCAGAAGCCGATGGCCGCCATGCGCTGTGCGTCAACCTGTGGCGCTGCGGCCATCGTTTCAAGCACTGTGCCGAGCCGCTTGGCCAGCGCGACGCGATCCTCGACGAAGCCCGCCATCGCCGCGCCGGTGGCTTCCATGCCGCCGCGGCTGACGTCCTCACCGAACAGATCGACAGCGATGGCCTGGTAGCCCTGCTCGACGAGGCGCGCCGCGAACTGCAGTTGCGCGTCGCTGCGCCCCTCCATGCCGTGGAAGACCAACACAGTCGGCGCAGACTCTGCCTCGTCGTCGCGGTCATCGTCGTCGTAGAGCAGGACAGAGTCGAAGAAGCTGCCGTCGATGTCGTGCCGCAGGGAGGTGGTGTGCACAGTCACCGCGCTGACGTTTCCAGCTGCCCGGGTCTCGCGCGAGGGAGTTCGCTGCCCGCGGAACCCGGGGCGTGGGCGTCGTTGGTCACCGCGGTGATGACCAACGACGCCGGAATCTCACCACGCAGCTAGAACTCGCCCCAGCCGCCCTGCACCATCGTCTGGAACTTCCAGCCACGGTCGGTCTTGACCAGCAGGTCCCCGTAGCGCACCTGCTGGCTGTGCTCACCTGCGGTGATGGTTGCATCGGTGATCACGAACACCAGGTTCTCGTTGATGAAATGCGGCGTGCGCACCGACTCCATCGAGACGTCGCCGACGTCTCCGAGTTGTTCGGTCATCTGAGCGATGAAGGTGTCACGGTCGCATGACGCCGCGTAACCGTCGGTCACCTCGTTGAGCGGGAACATCGCTTGGTCGGCCATGGCGTCGATCTCTTTGGCGACAGCCAATGCGTCGTAGCGCGTGAACCACGCCAGAACGTCGTCGACGTCGGTGGGGGACGGAACGAAGCCGCCAAGGGCAGGCAGGTAAGCCATGAAATCTCCTCACATATCTACGTACACCGTACACCGTACAACGTACGCGAAAAACAGGCTACGATCGCCAGGTGGACAGAAGTAGTGCTGGAGACCCGGCGCGCACTCTGGCGCTGTTGTGGAGGGCACCCGACGACGTTCGTGCGGTACGCGGACCGAAGCAGCGCACGTCGGTCGATGCCGTGGTCGCCGCGGCGATCGACATCGCCGATGCCGACGGGCTACCGGCCCTGACCATCCGTGCGGTCGCAAAAAAACTGGGCATCGCCCCCATGGCGACGTACACCTACGTGCCGGGCAAGGCCGAGCTCCTCGACCTGATCCTGGATTCGGTGTACCTGCACATGCCGCGTACCGACATCTCTCGAATGCAATGGCGAGAAAGGGTTTCCACCATCGCGGCGGAGAACCGATCGATGCTCGCTGAGCATCCGTGGGTGGTGCAGCTGGCCACCACCCGTCCGCCGCTGGGGCCCGGAACCTGTGCGAAGTACGAGCACGAACTGCAAGCCTTCGACGGCCTCGGGCTCAGCGACCTCGAGATGGATTCGGCTCTGACGTATGTGCTTGGCTTCGTCACAGCGGTGGCCCGTATCGCGATCGACACCCGCGATGCCCAGGTCGACAGCGGGATCACCGACCAAACCTGGTGGGCACGTGCGGAACCCTTGCTGGCCAAGGTTTTCGACACAGAGAAATTCCCTTTGGCAGCACGGGTGGGCGCCGCAGCGGGGCAGGTGTACGACGGTGCCTACAGCGCGGATCACGCGTACGAGTTCGGGCTCGCGCGTGTGCTCGACGGGCTCGCGACCGTGATCGACCACACACCCGCATGAAGGGGCCCCGCGGGCTTGGGTACATCACCACAAACACGCCGAGGAGAGGACCTGTCCTTCCATGACTGTGATCGCCGCCCACCGAGGGCCGTTGCGCACCACCAACCTGCACGTCGATGACACCGGCGGCGACGGCCGCCCGGTCGTGCTGATCCATGGCTGGCCCCTGAACGCCGATTCGTGGGCTCCTCAGGTCGGCGCACTGCGCGATGCCGGATACCGCGTGGTCACCTACGACCGCCGTGGATTCGGACGAAGCGACAAGCCGCTGATCGGCTACACCTACGAGAGCCTCTCTGACGACCTGTCCGCGGTGCTGGAGGAACTCGATCTGCGGGACGTGACCCTGGTCGGATTCTCGATGGGCGGTGGAGAAGTTGCCAGTTATTGCGCACGAAAGGGCACCGAACGCATCAGGAGTGCGGTGTTCGCGGCGTCGGTGACGCCGTTCATGCAGTATCGCCAGGACAATCCCGAGGGTCCGCTGGGCAAGGTTGAGGCGGCCAAGATGGCGGCGGCGCTGACCGCGAACCAGGACTCTTTCTACGAGCAGATGATGACTGATGTCTTCTCCGTCGACGGTCGGCTCGCGATCACCGAGGAGCAGCGGCGGTGGGCGCTGGCGATGTGTGGCGAAGCGAGCAAAGCTGCCGCACTTGCCTGTATGGCGGCCTTCGGTGGAACAGACTTCCGCGAGGATCTGCCCAAGGTGACGGTGCCGAGCTTGGTCATCCACGGTGACAGCGATGCGACGGTGCCGTTCGAGGGTTCCGGTCGGCGCACGCACGAAGCGCTGCCTGACAGTCGACTTCATGTGATTGCCGGTGGACCTCATGGCATTCCGGTCAGTCACCCCGACGAGTTCAACGACGTTCTGCTGACCTTTCTGGCCGAAGATTTCACCACGCGCGCAACCTGATTGAGCCTCTCACCACGCCAGAGGCGCATCGGCTGAGACGACATCCACGTCAAACTCGTGGCCGCGATAGACGTACGTCTCGCCGATGCGGCTGCTTTCGCTGTCGTTTCGGAATCGAACCGGTCCGCGGCTCCATCGCTGCGCCCGATGCGTCGCCCACGACGTGCGGCAGAGCAGTGCCGCCTCGTCGTGGTGAATTTCGACGGCCGCGACCCCGGGCGCTGATGCGGCCGTGACGATCTCGGCGACGGCGTCGCGCGGCAAGACCGGCCGACCCGTCAGCGTTATCACCACCCGGCAGCGACGCCGAACGGCATCGGGCACGGGGCCGATCCGGATCCGTGGATCGTCGGTGCGCAGTGCGCGCAGGAGGCTTTCGGCACCCGCGCCAGAAACGAACACGCCGACGTCCTGGTAGAGGAAACAGGCCGCGGTGCGGACGAGCGAGCCCGGACCATGTTCTGCGGCATCGATTTCGACCGCGACTTCCGGAATGTCGTAACGAAGTCCGTGGACCCTCGCCTCAGGATCGGGAACCAGCCGCGACACGGCGAGTGCTTCGGCGTTCTTGGCCGCAGTGCGATGGGCGACGTCACGTTCTGCCCAGTCGGCTCCGTTGTGCCAGGCGACGGCATCGCGCGCATGGTGCAAGACGGCGCCACACGCCAGCGCGCGATGCGCGAACTCCCAGTCCTCTCCGCCGTACTTGTCGAACGACTCGTCGAATCCGCCGCAGTAATCGAATAATTCGCGACTGCAACACATCACCGAACTGATCACGTACCGATAGGAACGGTAATCGATGTCGAGCAGGTTGTTGGTCCGTTCGTAGGCGTCGCTGAGCCAGCCTGGCTCGTCGAGAATGTGGGGAGCGTGATGTCCGGACCACCATTGCGGCAACTGCGCGGCGGTCCAGCCGCTCAGGTCGGCGTGACGCCGTCGTCCGACCACCAGCGCGTCGGGCAGCAGCGAGGGCAGCCGTACGAGGGCGCTGATGTAGTGCGGCTCTGGCACGGTGTCGGCATCGAGGAAGCACAGGACTTCGGCATCGGTGTGGCGGACGCCGAGGTTACGGGCCGCCGCTGCACGAAAACCCTTGTCCTGCTGGCTGACCACCGAACAGCGCAGTGCCGCGGCCGAGACGTCGGGCGGTTGCGGCGAGCCGTCGTCGCAGACGACGACGTCGATGAGTTCGTGCGGATAATCCTGACCGCCGAGTGCGGCCAGCACGAGGTCGAGCTCGGCTTGCTGGTCGTAGAAGGGCACCACGACCGCCGCCGAGGCCGGCCTCGGTGGGGGCTGTCCGTCGAGCAGGTCCCAACGGTTGCCTGGGACGGCGTACCGGCCATCGGTCAAGGGCAGTGCATCCCCCGGTGTCATCGGTGGCATTCCGCGAAGAAGGTCCAGTAGTGGCGCGCGACATCCGCCAGGGCCGGGCTCAGCACCGTGCCGGTCGTGAGCCAGGTCGATTCCGTTGTGGCCAAGGCGTATTCGATTGCAGATCGCAGACCCGCCGCGGTGTCTGGGTACAGCATCAGAGAACCCGGGTTGCGCTCCTCGAACTCCAATGTGTAGCGGTGTTCCGGTGCCAACGGACGCCTGCCGGCCGACAACCATGAGTTGATCGAACCTGACGCTGAGATATGCCTGTGGGCCACGACAGGGACGGCGACACGCTGCAGCATTGCCGGCACCTGCGAGTCAGCGATGTAGCCCGTGACACGGAACGTGACGCCTTTGCGTTGAGCAGAATGCTGCAGATCGACCGCCACATCGTCATGCCCGAGGGAGGTTTCGCCGATCGCCAGCATCTCGACACCTGCAGGGAGCGCAGCAAGCACCTCGGCGTGGCCCTTGCCCGGATAGATGTAACCGAACACGCCCACAGTCCGGCCGGAGTGGCGGGTGGCGGGAGCGCATGCCCGCGGACCGATCGGCAGCGGGATCACCGTGAGGCGCGATGGCTTTATGCCGCAGTCATCCAACAGTTCGCGCTCATGATGGCTGCTGACGACGACTCCCTGGCAAGCTGCCGACACGGCGGCGTATGCCGCGGTCCTGCGCGCGAAATTTTTGCCGTCGGACGGTTGAGGTACGTCGTGAAACGTCACGGTCGCCTTCCCCCGGGCGGTGGCTGCGAGTGATGCGACTCTCTCGGCGGCGAACTCCGGACTGTCCCCGAACAGACGATCGGTGAATTGGAGGTGGATGGCGTCGGCGCGCAGTGGCGTCGACAAGATGCCGTGATGCGCCGTCCACTGTCTGCGTACATCGAAGCCGTCGGTGCGCATGCGCTGATGGAGTTCCCAGCCGAATCGGACGACGCCGTGCGGGCGCGGCCCGACGAGGAGATGGGTGACGGTCACGACGCGGTCGAGACTGCGAGAAGCCCGAGGATGTCCATCATCTCGGCATGTCTGGTGATCGCGAGCTCGACGTATTCGGGGTTGGCCGCATACCAATTCAGCTGTGCTGCATGCACTTTGTCTACGGACAGCGGAGTGCCATGGTGCATCCAGTGGCTGCGGGGCGCGGTATCGATAGCCAGGGCGGTGAGTACGCGTGATTCCAGGGGTGCGTGGACGGAGTCCAGGAGGGTGCGGCTGATCGTGGGCACGGGTAGACGCAGGCCCGCGGCATTCAGGATTCGGCCTCCGAGGGCTTCGAGCACCGGGTTACCGGGATGATTGATGGTGTGTGCGGCCCGGGCTCCGCACTGTTCGAGGAGATCCGAGATGCCTACGTCGCAGTCCCGCTGCTCGCGCCGCGCGAGTTCTGCGCGACTGGCCCCTGCGGCGGCGCGCAATTGTTCAACCGTCACGTCGACATCCCACGCCGCGGTCGGGGACAGTCCGGCCCGAGCGGCAGCCACCGTCCGCAGGTCGTGATAGGGGACCACAGGCGGGACCACCGAGCGATCGGCGGGGTGCCGGACGATGGCCTGGAACGGGTACAAGCCCGCGTACCGGATCACCGGCCATCGAAGGCACGTCGCGGACGGTGAAAGCCGTTCTGCCAATTCGGAAGTGCCGAGTGGGAGATCCCGGTAACCGACACGGATGGGTTGACTGACCAGCATGGCGGACGTCGCGAGCAGCGCGTCGAGATATGGCAGATCGCTGGGGCCGATCTCGTGTACCGGCGGAATGCGCACAGTGCGGTACGGCCGATCTGGCACGGCCTCGAGTACCTGTCTGAGTGCTTCGGCCTGACAATTCCCGACAACGAGCCATAGCGGGCGGTCATCGGGCGGCGCGGCGCCCTCGCCGTAAAAGGCGCCGTAGTGCATCCGGCGTCCGGTGTCGGTGTTCACTCAGCGAGGTTACGTGCACACTGACGGGGGTAAAGTCCGGTTACGCATTCGTCGAGACAACGGCGGCCCATTTTTCTGCCCGGGGTGCCGTCTGACGGAGGTTGATGTTGATTCGAGTGGCGTCGGTGCCTGCCGCCCATCCGTTCGTCGGCGCCACGACCGATGCCGCGGTCGTCTCGCTTCTCCCTGACCCGGTTCCTCCAGGGGCGACGCTGGCCGGTCAGTGGTGGCCACCGCGTTGGCTCGACCCCGGTTATCTGCGTGCGCACGTCCTCGAAATCGATGTCCTGCATGTTCATTTCGGATTCGAAGCGGTCACCCTCGACGATCTGCGTGCGGTCCTCGTGGTGCTGCGCGAACACCGTGTGCCACTCGTGATCACTGTGCACGACCTGGCCAATCCGCATGTGGCAGATCAGTCCTCCCACCAGGCCCGACTCGATCTATTGCTGCGCGAGGCGAGCGCGGTGATCACGTTGACCCGGGGCGCGGCACACGCCATCGCGCAACGGTGGGAAGTGGAGCCGATGGTGCTACCTCATCCGCACCTGCTGCCCGCCGAGTATGTGGGTGCCCCGAGGACGGCGAGGGCGGTCCCGGTGGTCGGGGTGCACGGAAAGTTCTTGCGAGCGAACGTCGATCCGTGGCCGATCATGGATGCGCTCGTCGCTGCCGAATGGACGGTCGATGTCGCACTGCGTTTGGACCTCGACGAGAAGGCCCTCCTGGCGCGCCGCCCAGGGCAGGCGCTGCCGGATCGATTGGCGGCCTACGGTGCAGCGGGGGTCGACGTGCGAGTGCACCCGCCCTTCTCCGACACCGAACTCGTCGACTACCTCGGCCAGATCGACGTGATGGTGCTGCCGTACCGGTTCGGCACCCACTCCGGTTGGGTGGAGGCGTGCTTCGATGCCGGCGTGCTCCCGGTGGTTCCGAACTGCGGGTTCTTCAGCGAACAGCACGCTTCGGGCGTTTTCGGGTTCGGTCCCGCCGAGTTCGACCCGGCCGGTCTTTTGCACGCCGTCGAGGGTGCAGTGGTCGAGGTGCGCGCCACTCGCGGGGTTGGGGATCGTGCTCGCCGGCATGGGCGGGTCCGCGAGCGGGAAGTCGTGCGGGGTCATGTCGTCGACGTCTACCGGCGTGCGCTGGCAGCACGGACCGCGGCGTGACCGGGGCGAGGATGCAAACAGGAAGGTGTGTCGGCAGTGAATGACGCGATGACGGGATTCGACCGCCCGGTGCAGACCTGGCGGGACATTCCCGGTTGGTTTCAGTGGCGGGAAGGGCAGGAAGAAGCCGCTGAGTTCTTCACTGACGGGGACCGGTTCGTCGAGGTGGGTTGCTACCTGGGCCGCAGCATATGTTCGCTGGCCGAGGTGATGGGCGCGCGCGGGCTCGACGTCGAGATCATCGGAGTCGATTGGGCGCGGGGAAGCGGACCCGAGGGCCCGGCTGAGGTCAACGCCCACGGGCCCGCCGTCGAGTTCGGTGGGGGCACGATGGCGGGACTGCTGCATCGCAATCTGATCGCCTGCGATGCCGCCGACGCTGTCCATCTCCTGATCGATGATTCAGTGTCGGCGGCGAGGCTCTTTCCCGATGAGTCCCTGGCGTGGGTGCACCTCGACGCGCGCCACGACTACGACAGTGTGCGGGCGGACATCGAGGCCTGGCGTCCGAAGGTGCGGTCCGGCGGGTGGCTGTCCGGCGACGACTACGACAGCTGGAATTGGCCGGGCGTGGTGCAGGCTGTCGCCGACAGTCTCGACGGCGCCGCGCCGTGGTGCACCGCGCAATGGCGATGGGTCAAACCGTAGGCAGCGCCCCCGGCAGGAATTGTCTCATCGCGGGATTCCAGGTCATCGACAGCGATCAGGACCGCGGCAGGCCGAGCGAGCTGACCTACTGCGGCAGCACCCTTTCGACCTGTTGATCGACCGCGAAGGTGCTCGGCTGATGGTGTTAGACGGAGCCGTCGGCGCGTGCGTCGTAGGGCGGTCCGAGGAATCGCCGCACCATGTGTTCCTCGGTATCGGCATCCGCGGGCGGCCAGCAGCACAGTGCAAGAAATGTGCGGATCAGCCACTGTGAAGCAACGGGATCGGGCGTAGTGAGTCCGACCATTTCGTCGGCGAGGCGGGTGACGACAGTCGACTTTGTAAGCCACTCTTCGCAGGGGAGGCTGGTCATTGAGCGCATGATCTTTGCAAGCGGATCGGCTCGCAGCTGTTTCAACGCGATCGTGGTGGCGGTGACGACGCGTTCCGCACCAGTCAGCCCGGCGATGGCTTCGCGAACCGACTCGAGTACGGCGTCGGCTTGCCGACTCATCACGGCGTCGCGGATGGCGGTCTTGCCACCGGCGTGGCGGTAGATGGTTGCAGGTGAGCAGTGGACCTTGGCGGCGAGGGCGTCGATGGTGAAGGCGTCGTATCCGGTTTGGGACATCAGTTCGACGGCCGCGGAGTAGATGCGGTCAGCGGCCACGCTGCGGCGATCGCCCCCAACCAGCCAGTCGCCGGTCGCCGGTGGTCGCCGCGAATCCACAACGATATTTAATCACCGTGAGAACAGATGCGGCGGAATTATCAGTTAACACGCTGGTGGGGCGCGTGGTCTGAGAGCGGCGTGGTCCCGACCCCGTCGACAGCGTTTTCACATTGTCCCAAGCTCATTGACGCAGGTGCTGGCACCGTCCACGCTGGCCCCATGACCCTCTTGGCGGACGCCACCGACTTCTTCGGCACAGAAGCCTTGCAGGACCCGTACCCGCTGTATGACCGGATGCGCGATCAGGCGCCGGTGCAACGCATCGGTGACTCCACGTTCTACGCGGTCTGCAGCTGGGACGCCGTGATGGAAGCCGTCAACCGTGTCGAAGACTTTTCATCCAATCTGACCGCGACGATGGTGTACCGCGACGGCACCGTCACACCGTTCGACATGGGGCCGTTGGGCGGTCCGCAGCATGCCCTGGCTACCGCAGACGACCCACTGCACGATGCACACCGCAAGCTGCTGGTGCCGCACCTGGCCGCCAAGCGAATACGTGTCATCGAGGAGTTCGCCGAAGCGACGGCTAGAGAACTGTGGACGCAAGGCTTGATCGACGGCCGCATCGAGTGGATGAGCGCCATGGCGAATCGGCTCCCGATGATGGTCGTGGCCGACCTGTTGGGCTTGCCCCAGGACGACGTCGAGAAGCTGATCCGACTGGGCTATGCCACCACCACTCTGCTGGACGGCGTCGTGAGCCAGACTGAACTCGACGCCGCAGGCGCAGCGGCAATGGAGCTGGCCGGTTACGTCATGGAGCATTTCGCCAAGGCCGGCGAGAACCCCTCGCCAGGGCTGATCGGCGACCTGGCAGCCAGGTATGCATCTGGCGAGGTGGAGCAGATGCCGGCGATGGCGATCATGCTCACGTTGTTCAGTGCGGCGGGCGAATCGACCGCCTCCCTTCTGGGCAGCGCCGCATGGATCCTGGCTACGCACAGCGACATTCAAGAACAACTCCGCGCCCAACCCGAACTGTTGGGTGCGTTCATCGAGGAGGCGCTGCGGTACGAGTCCCCGTTCCGCGGCCACTACCGTCACGTGGTCCGCGACACCACACTGGCAGGAGTCGATCTGCCCGCGGATTCGCGCCTGCTGTTGATGTGGGGAGCGGCCAACCGCGACCCCGGGCACTTCGATAACGCCAACGAGTTTCGCCTCGATCGCAAGGGCGGCAAGGGACACATCACATTCGGCAAGGGCGCCCACTTCTGCGTCGGCGCCGCGCTGGCGCGCTTGGAAGCCCAGATCGTCTTCCGGACACTGCTGGACCAGACCACCTGGATTGAGGCCGCCGACGTCGGCCAATGGTTACCCAGCATTCTGGTCCGTCGACTTGATCGATTGGAACTGGCTGTCAGATGAACGGGTGCGTAGGACGGATGTCTGCCGCCCACGCGGGCTGCTCTGTGCTGCTTGAATTTTCGCGCCATCCTGAATCGCCATCAACGAGGTTGTAAAGGTGTCGAAGGCTGCATGGTCGGAGACGGAGGTTCCGGATCAGTCTGGTCGCGTCGCCGTCGTGACGGGCTCCAACACGGGCCTCGGGTTGGACACCGCACGGGTACTCGCGGAACGCGGCGCGCGGGTGGTGCTGGCGGTGCGCAACCCGGACAAGGGCGAGGCGGCTTGCGAGAAGATTCGTCAATCGGTGCCCGACGCGGACGTGTCAACGCAGCTGCTCGATCTCGGCTCGCTCGAATCGGTGCGCACAGCGTCGGCCGAACTGCGTGCCGCCCATCCGCGGATCGACTTGCTCATCAACAATGCGGCGGTGGCGTTCCCGCCCAAGACGACGACACCTGATGGGTTCGAATTGCAGTTCGGCACCAACCATCTCGGCCACTTTGCACTGACGGGACTGGTGCTCGAGAACATGCTCGGCGTCAAGGGGGCTCGAGTGGTGGTGGTGGCAAGTCTGGACCACAAGCTCGGCGGTGCCATCCATTTCGACGATCTCCAGTGGGAGCGTCGGTACAGCGGTGCGCTGGCCTACGCTCAGTCGAAGCTGGCTAACCTGATGTTTTGCTACACATTTCATCGACGGCTGGTCAAGGCGGGCGCGCCGCTGATGACGGTAACTGCTCACCCCGGCTATTCACACTCCGAACTCTTCCGCAACATGTGGAGACCGGCCCAGGTGATGATGAAGTACACGGACCGTTTCATCGGCCAGGATCCCGCGAGGGGCGCACTGCCACAGCTGTACGCCGCGACGATGCCTGATGTGCAGGGTGGCCAGTACTGGGGACCGGACGGATTCCTGGAGATGGCGGGCTACCCGACACTCGTCCGTTCCAGCAAGAAGTCCTACGACCAACAGGTGCAGGAACGGTTGTGGAGTGTGTCCGAGGAGTTGACCGGTGTCACGTATCCGGTCTGACCACTACCACCCCGACTTGAGAAGTATTGCGCGGGTGCTTCCCCGGTCGCCGTTCAACAAGGTGACGCTGCCGGCGATGCGTAAGCTGACCCGATTGGCGCCGTCGGCGCGCGAGGGTGTTGAGGTCCTGACAATCACACCGAGCGCTGGGATCAGGCTCCACCGGCCCGAGCGTGAGTGCGCCCACGGGGGTGCATTGCTCTGGATCCACGGCGGCGGGTACGTCATCGGAACGGCAGCCCAGGACGACACGCTGTGCCGACGATTCGTTCGGCAGTTGGGCGTACCGGTCGCGTCAGTGGACTACCGGCTTGCTCCGAAAAATCCCTATCCAGCCGCGCTGGAGGACTGCTATTCCGGGCTGACATGGTTGGCGCGGTTGCCTGGCGTGGATCCGGGCCGGATCGCGATCGGCGGAGCCAGTGCGGGTGGCGGTCTTGCAGCTGCGCTGGCACTGCTCGCGCGGGATCGCGGCGAAGTGACACCCTTGTTCCAATTGCTCGTCTATCCCATGGTCGACGATCGCCCATCACGTCGCCCGGGCCTTGAGAGTCCGCACTACCGGTTGTGGAGCGAAAAGAGCGATCGGCTGGGATGGCAGGCCTACCTGAATGGTGCCGATCGCCAGTCTGCTGTACCGGCGCGACGCGACGACCTGTCCGACCTTGCTCCCGCGTGGATCGGGGTGGGAACGGTGGATCCGCTCTACGGCCAGGACGTGGAGTATGCGCACAGGCTGCGCGAGGCTGGTGTGAGCTGTGAGCTCGACGTCGTCGAAGGAGCCTTCCACGGATTCGACATCATCGCCTCCAAAGCGGCAGTGGCACAGAGCTTCTTCGCGCGGCAGTGTGCTGCGCTCCAGGCAGCATTTGGCAGTTGATGTGTCCATGAGGGGAGGGTCGGCGCCGTGTGGTCCACCATCCCCGATGATGGGCGGCCGAAGTCGGACGTGCAGGGACTGCCGGACGATCACGTCGACACCACCCATGGGTGACGTTGCGACTCTTTGTGCCGAAGTGCCATCAGTCAGCGCCCCCACCGACGACGCGTCGATACCCGTGGACGCGGGTCGACCATCTGTGCGCGCACCGATGCCCGATAGGCAGCCGACTCCGAGGGCACCGGCCTCACGCCCCGCTTGTCCAGTTCGAACACCGGCCGCCGCGGCACCCAGTACGGGCGCGAACGCCCTTGCTCCAGCAGCGCGGCCTCCAGCTGCGCGGGCATCTGAGGAAGACACGACGTAGGCCGATGCACCGATCAGCCCCTCCAGGCCCTGGGTCTCATACCGGGCCGACCAGGAGTGCACCGTCTGACGTGACACCCCCAGGGTCGTTGCGACCTGCGAAATCGACGAACCATCGCTGATCGCCGCTAACACAGCCTGATGCCGCTGCTTGACCACCCTCAACTCCCTCATTTAGGGAGGGTCAAGGATGAACCGATGCAACTGTGAAGCATCAGTCGAAACACTGTCGCCCCTCAAGCCAGTCGAAATGGCAAGCAACAACCGACTTAATACAGTCGAGCTGGCGCCCCCGGCAGTGTGCTGGTTCAGGACATCGGCGACAGATGTCTCGCGTCATTGGAGATAGATGTCTCGGGGCATTGGAGACAGTTCGGCTCGGCGTGATGCTCGGGGATGCCGCAACCCACGTCAAAGGCCCGTCTGGTCCTGACCGCGTTGTTCGTCTTCC
>NZ_LQPC01000077.1 GCF_002101705.1 Mycolicibacterium iranicum
GGCGGGGCATCGGGCTGATGCGGCGCGTGTGGGTGTTCATGCGGCGCTTTCGTTGTTGCGGGCTTGGTTTGCCGCTGAGCATCTCGCCGAGGCGCGCTTGATGTTTGTCACCCGTGGTGCGGTTGCGGTGGGTGAGGGTGATGTTCCCGACCCCGCCGCGGCGGCGGTGTGGGGGTTTGTCCGCTCTGCACAGGCCGAATACCCCGATCGCGTGGTGCTCGTCGATGTCGATACCGACACCGAACCGCCGTGGGAGGCGATTCTGGCCATAGGTGAGCCGCAGGTCGCTGTGCGCGGTGACCGGCTGTTCGCCCCTCGGTTGCGGCGCATCAGCGTCTCGCCCTCGGGGCCGACGCTGCTCGACGGAGCCCAAACGGTGGCGATCACCGGCGGTACCGGCGCGCTGGGCCGGCTGGTCGCACGCCACCTCGCCGCCGAGTACGGGGTGCGGGCGCTGATTCTGCTCAGCCGTCGCGGCGCCGCAGGGGAGGGCTGCGAGGAGCTGGCCGCTGACCTGTCCGCCCTGGGATGCGACGTGACGTTCGAGGCGTGCGATGCCGCCGACCGGGACGCCCTGGAAAGGGTGCTCGACAGGCATCGCCCCGACGCGGTCATTCACGCCGCGGGTGTCATGGATGACGCGACGATCACCGCGATCACCGACGACCAGATCGACCGTGTGTTGCGCGCCAAGGTTGATGCGGCCGTGCACCTCGATGAACTGCTCGCCGATGTGCCGCTGATCCTGTTCTCCTCAGCGGCACCGCTGCTGGGCGGCCAAGGCCAAAGCAATTACGCCGCAGCCAACGCATTCCTCGACGCCCTGGCCCAGCGCCGACACACCGAGAATCGTCCCGCACAGTCTCTCGCCCTCGGGGCCTGGGGGGCGCTCGACAGCAGCATGTTCGGCGGCCGTGATCGCGCCACAGTGGAGCAGCACATCCGCACACGCCTGGGTATGCGGCTGTTCGAACCCCAGGAGGGACTGACTCTCCTCGACACGGCACTGCACTCAGACCGCGCCGTCGTCGCCCCCATGCTCCTCGACTCCGCCGCCCTGC
>NZ_LQPC01000078.1 GCF_002101705.1 Mycolicibacterium iranicum
ATGAGGGTGGCTGGGAGTCGCAGTCCGGTGACTTGTGCCAGTCGGTTGCGTAGTTCTACGGCCGATAGTGAGTCGAATCCGGCATCTTTGAACACTTTCTCGGGGTCCACTGCCGTCGAGGAGGGATAGCCGAGTACTTCGGCGACGGTGTCGCGGACAACGGCCAAGACCATGGCGGTACGTTCGTTTTCGGGGATGCCTGCGAGTCGTTGGGCCAATGAACCGCCCGTCGTGCGGCGGGGCGGTATGCGGACGAGGTCGCTGAGTAGTGGCGCCAGCAGGCCGCTACGCGCTTGTGTGCGCAGCCCGGGTAGGTCGAGTGACAGTGCCAGCAGTGCCGCCGGCCGGTGTTCTCGTGCGGCGTCGAAGAGTGTCAGGCCTTCGGCGTCGTCGAGTGCTTGCAGCCCCAGGCGTGCCATCCGTGCGCGGTCGGCGTCGCCGACCTCGGCGGTGAGTCCGGTCGTTTGGGCCCATAGGCCGTATGCCAGTGACCGCACCGGGCGGCCCGCCAGTGCCCGCCGCTGAGCCAGTGCGTCGAGGAAAGCGTTGGCCGCTGCGTAGTTGCCCTGCCCCGGAGAACCGAGTGTGGCCGCGGCTGAGGAGAACAGCACGAGCTCGGCCTCGCCTGCGAGTTCGTCGAGGTGCAGTGCCGCGTCGACTTTGGCGCGCAATACACGGTCGAATCGGTCGCTGGTGAGCGAGGCGATCGTCGCGTCGTCGAGGGCGCCGGCGGCATGTAGGACCGCCGAGAGGGGATGCTGTCGGCCGGCCTCTTCGAGCACGCCGGCCAGCGCATCGCGATCGGCGACGTCGCAGGCGGCGAACCGTACCTCACATCCGTGCTCGCTCAACTCTGCGGCGAGCTCTGCTGCCCCGTCTGCCGACGCGCCGCTTCGGCTGACCAGTAGGAGATGTCGAACATTCTGTTCCGCAACGAGATGCCGCGCCAGCAGCTGACCCAGCGCACCCGTTCCGCCGGTGATCACCACCGTCCCCTCACCACCCAACGGCTGCGGCACCGCCAACACCAGC
>NZ_LQPC01000079.1 GCF_002101705.1 Mycolicibacterium iranicum
TTCGCACTTCACTCGGAGGTCTTCGTCTTGTCACCTCACCACGCCGTCACCAACGTCCGTGGTCAGTACAGCTAGCAAGCCCGGACCCCGGTTCGCTGACGGCCATCAAGCTGTGGCTATTGATCTACGCGGCGGTGGTGGGGATCGGTGCCTGGGTCTTCGGCGCTCGGTGGTTCGCACGCGCTGACCCCTTCGAGGTGTACAGCATGGCCGTGTCGCGGATGTCGCCTTTCCGACGTGCCCGAGGCACCGGACGCGTGGAGTGGGTCAATCCGCTCGACCACCTGCCGACGCTGCCGGTCCGACCTGGAACGGTGGCAGTTCTGGCGGTATTGCTGGGCTCCACGGCGTTCGACAGCTTCTCCCAGTCCCCGACATTTCGGAACTTCGTCGATCGCGCGGCGGCGGCAGTTCCACTCGTGGGGGATGCCGGCGGCGCGACAGCGTTGCGGACGGCGATACTGTTCGTGTTCGTCGCCGTCGTCGGACTGACGTTCTGTGGCGCCGCTCGGGCGACGGGGGGCATCAATCCACAGCAGCGACAGCAACTTCCGGGACAGTTGGCGCATTCACTTATTCCGATCGTCGTCGGCTACATCTTCGCCCATTACTTGTCGTACCTCGTTGAACGCGGGCAAGAGACGATCGTGCGCCTAGCAGATCCTTTCGGGCTGGGCTGGCAGCTCCTCGGGCTTACGCAGGACGACGTCAGCTACATCTTGTCTCAGCATCCCTCGGTGCTCTGGACGATCAAGGTCTCGTGCGTGGTCGTGGGACACATGGTTGCGGTGGTGTCTGCACATGATCGCGCTCTGCGACTGTTGCCGCGGGATCATCAGATCACCGGCCAAGTGGCGATGATGCTGACAATGGTCGGCTACACGTTCGCAGGGTTGTACCTGCTCTTCGGCGGTTGAGGATCACGCGTCCGTAAGCAGAACGTCAAACCATCTACTAAGTTGAATAGTAGATTATCCAGACGTCGGGAGCGGCGCCGCGTATGGGCTGATCCCGGCGAAGGCGCTATGGCGGAATCCTGTCGGGGGATTCCGCCATAGTCATCCCGGGTCGGGCCTTGCCTATGCTCTGCGGGCTGATTGTTTGGACAAAAGTGTGAGCGTTCTCTAGTGTGATCCGTTATCTACGTACCAACTACGTAGATCAAGGTCACCGGAGGACAGTCGCTTTGAGACACGGGCGCCCGCCGCAGATTTTGCGAAGCGTCATCGCTCTACTTACCCTTGCAGTCTTGACGGTGGGTGCCTCCAGCGTCGCGGGCGTGGTCAGCGCAGACCCTGCCGCGGACGCGCTCGCGCGAATGGCGGAGCTCTCGCGACAAGCCGAACAAGCCAGCGAAGAGTTGTATTCGGCTGAATTGGATCTCGACCTCAAAGTCGAGGCGCAGCGAGCCGCTGAGGAGAAACTGGCGGAGGATCTTGGTCGAGCGGAGGCCGCCTCGGCGGATCTGCGTAGTTATCAAGCTGCTGTTGACCGCGTCGCTGTCGCCGAGTACGTCAGTGGACCTTCCGGAAATATCTCTGCGACGCTGGGTGCCGGCTCACCCCAGGAGCTGCTCGACCGGCTGTCTGTGCAGCGAGTGATGTCCGGGCAGATGAGAGACGCGATGACTCAGTTCAGCGCAGCGCGCACCCGTGCTGCCGCGGCCGAAGACGAGTCTCGTGTCGCTGCCGCGCAGGCGCGTGCAGCGACCGATGCCACCGCGAAAGTGCGCGCCGACATTCAACGTCGGCAGGGTGATCTGCGCACTCAGATCTCAAGTGTCGAAGCACAATATGCGGCTCTGACCACGGAGCAGCGCGCCGTTCTCGCTGCGCCCGGACCGCCCCCGCCTTCTGGGGCCGCACCGCCACCGCCGTCCGATATCGTCGCGATGCCGAACCCTGACGGCGCCGTCCCGGGGCCGCCGGCAGGAACCGGCGGCGGAGCTGCAGTAGTGCAGACGGCCTTGAGTCGAGTGGGCTCCCCGTATGTGTGGGGCGGGAATGGGCCCAACGCATTCGACTGCTCGGGACTCATCAAGTGGTCATTCCTGCAGCAAGGCAAATCGTTACCCCGCTCCAGCCAGGCATTGGCCAGTGGCGGCCAGCCTGTGGCGCTGGAAGCCCTGCTTCCAGGCGACATCGTGACCTTCTACAGCGACGCCTCCCACGCCGGCATCTACATCGGCGACGGCATGATGGTGCACGCATCCACCTACGGGACTCCTGTCAAAGTCGCCCCTATCACGATGGCGCCGATCTACAACGCGCGTCGGTACTGAACCTGTGTGGCGACTCGTTCCGCTGGTCGTCGCGCCGTCGCACCTTCACCGCATCGACCAACTACTATGTGGATACGTAATTTGACGAGGTACCACCCCGACGGATAGTTGTGATGAAAGTGTTGGCTGGACACCGAAAGATAGTTGCGCTGAGCGTATTCGCCGTGGTCGGCGTGCTTGTGACCGCATCGCAGACAAGCGCGCTCAAGTCTCGGCTGTCTGACGCAGTGGTGGCTCCCAGCGCTCTGGAGGCTGAACAGAAGCCCAAGGCCGTGCCCGAACCGCCCGCGGTCGACATTCTTCCGCGAACTGGCGCGAGCGATGTTGTGCCTGTCGGCGCGGTAAAGGTGACCGCGACATCAGGCACGCTGACCGACGTGCGCATGCAGAACGAACACGGTCGAGTAGTCACGGGTCGGTTGACGGCGGGCGGCCGCGCCTGGCAGCCCGACGAGCCGCTTGGGTATGGACGGACATACACCCTCAGCGCAACCGGCCAGGGCAGCGGCGCCACCACAGTGACCACTGTCTCGGAGTTCTCCACCGTCTCGCCACAGGCGCAAGTCGGCGTCACACTCGGGATGACCAATGGCGCTTCCCTTTCGGAGGGCGGCGTCTATGGCGTCGGAACTGTCATCGTGGCGACATTCGACAGGGCAATATCGGACAAGGCTGCCGCCGAGCGTCGACTTCAGGTCACCACGGCGCCCAAGATCGAGGGTGCCTGGACGTGGATCAACGACCGAAAGGCACACTGGCGCCCGCGCGAATACTTCCCCTCCGGCACCGAAGTGACGGTCAAGGCCGGTCTCTACGGCACCCCCCTGGGGGATGGCCTTTTCGGTGAAGAGGACAAGCAGGTCAGTTTCCGGATCGGGCAATCGCGGATCGCGATCGCCGACGACACCACCAAGCAGGTGAGCGTCTACGAAGACGGCGTCCTCATACGGACGATGCCGACGTCGATGGGCAGGGGCGGCACGGAAACCGTCGGCGGCAAGACTATTGCGTTCTGGACGCAACCCGGTGTGTACACCGTGATGGAGAAGCAGAATCCCGTCCTGATGGACTCGTCGACGTACGGGCTACCGGTGGATTCCGCGTCCGGATACAAGATCAGCGTCCCGCACGCGGTTCGGATCAGCCCCGACGGCATCTACCTCCACGAGCGTGAGGCAACAGTCTGGGCGCAGGGCAACACAAACGTGTCAGCGGGCTGCCTGAATCTCAGTGCAGAGAACGCCGAGTGGTACTACGAGTTTGCCAACCCGGGTGACGTGGTGGAGATTCGCAATACCGGCGGCGCACCGCTGGAACAGTGGCAGAACGGAGACTGGTCCGTGCCTTGGGAGAAGTGGATCAGCGGAAGCGCCCTGCGCTGACCGACTGTCAGTAGTCGATGAGTCGCACGACGTGCGAGGTCATCCCGCTGGTGCGGACAGGAGCGATCCGCACTTGGGAGCCTGTGAACGGTGACTCCAGCATCTGGCCCTGACCCAGATAGATCGCAACGTGCTGACTGCCGTTGGGGCCGTAGAAAATCAGATCACCTCGACGCATTTCTCCCACAGGCACCCGGCGGTCCTTTTCATACTGCGCGCCAGAGTATTTCGGAAGGCTGATGCCAACCCCGGCAAAGGCGAAGACCATGAGCCCGGAACAGTCGAAACCGACTGTGCCAGCACCTCGATCGACGCCACGGGTGGCCCCGCTGGCGTTCCCGCCGCCCCAGGAATACGGGACACCGAGCTGGGTCATGCCTCGGCGAATGACGAATTCCACTGCCTGCTGGCCGTATACGCGCGGAATCTGCCCAGGAACGGCGGCAACAGAGGGCGAGGGTTCGGCTATCAAGCCAAGCTTGACAAGGAACTGCCGCCCGAGGCTGGCTGTGACTTGTGCGGACGCTGCCGAGATCTGCAGCACCGAGTTGACAATCGCCACCGGATCCGAGAGGTCCGCGGCGGGAACCGCCGGCACGGCGGTGTCCCACTCTGTGCCAGTGACCTGGGTGTCGGGCGCAGAATCCCAGCTACCCGGCTCGGACGGTGGTGGGGTACTGCGGGCCTTCTCGAGTCGCCCCCGCGCCGTCCGCGCTTCGTCGGTGGCAGAGTCGATTTCGCTCCGTGGCGCGATAAAGGCATCCTCGGAGGCGCGCACAGCGTCGACAGCTTCGTCGTAGCGACTCTGCGCCAGACGTTCTGCGATCTCGCGTCGGATTGAGCTCGACGAGCCGCGGATTCGAGATTCGTGTGTTCGGTTCTCGCTGCTTTCAGCTCGTTACGGGCTTCGAGTGAAGGCCAACGCGAGCGTCTGCTGTGTTCGCGCGACGGAAACGACCTCTTCTCGGCTTGGGGCCCAGATCGTGTTCTCCGCGGGTCCACTCATGTACTGCGTGGCGGTGAACTCGTCGACCGACGCTGGGCGTCTTCCATCCGGGTGGTGGCGTCTTGGGCCCGGCTGCGGGCAGTCTGGACAGAAGTCTTGTCGGCGCGGGCGCTTTCGACCTGGACGAGCGCTCTCATGACTGGCTGTGGACAGAGGCCTGCAGATCGGCGAGGCGTTGATCGGCGCGCGCAACATCTCCGCCCAGTCGCGCGATGGAATTGTCCTGCGCTGAGCCGGGTTCTGCAGTGGCGGTGCCGACCCAATTGAACGCCAGCTTTGAAGCCATGGACAGCGCTAGCACCCATCGTGCCGGTCTTTGCGCCGGATCCATTGGGATATACCTTTCGCCTCCGCGGTGAGCCAATCTACTACGCAGCTACGTACGTGGACGCAACGTATATCACTTTGGTCTCTCAATTCACGTTTGTCACAGACCTGGGACCTCGACGCGGGGGTTTAGTGGCCAATTGAATGCGGTGACGCTGTACGTAAGTGGTCCCCGTGCGGTTAACTTGTTAGCGGCGGGCATATTGAAGGAATCATCGTTGTGACGACATTCGCGGTAGGAGTGACGGTGCAGGAGCGGGGCTTTGGAGACCTGGAGTCGGCGGTGATGGATCGGGTCTGGGCAACGGGGGGCCCCGTGTTGGTCCGCACAGTGTTCGATGATTTGGTCGCGAGCCGAGACATCGCGTATACCACGGTGATGTCGACGATGGACAACCTGCATCGGAAAGGGTGGCTCGCGCGGAAGCGGATCGGGAAGGCCTATAGCTATTGGCCGACGATGACGCGCGAGGAGAGGTCGGCTCACCTGATGGCGCATGCGCTGCATTCCGGAGGCGACGCCGATCAGGTGTTGAATTTCTTTCTGCGTCAGATGAATGACGAGGAGTCGGAACGACTTCGGGTTGCGGTGCGCAAGGCGCCTCGGCACCGGGCGTCATGAATTTCGCCCTCTGCATTCTGCTCTACGGCTTCGTTCTGGCCTGGCTATTGCCGCCGGTCCTTGAGAAGGTGACTCGTAGTGGACGCAATCCGCGCCTGTCCGTGGCGGTCTGGCTCACTGCCGTGGGTTGTGCCCTCGCCGCCTGGATGGCGGCCAGCGTCAATGTCATGGCCGAGCTCCTGATCAAACACGCGGCACTGCCCGCGCAACTCTGTGTGGATATGTTTCTCGCGCTCAATCACTTCGGTTGGCGTGGGCACGTCGTCTTTGTCGCTTCCGCGCTTCTTGTCCTGGGAGTGTCCATCTTGATCGCCAAACGTGTCTTCCTGACGTTACGGCGATTTCGGGAGCGAAGCAGTGAGATCTCTAGAGAAGCAAGGATTCTCGGATCAGTAACCGAGCATCCGGGAGTCTTTCTCATCCAGGCCGATCAGCCCGCGGCATATTGCGTAGCAGGGCCCCCGCATGCCGTGGTGGTCAGCACCGGCGCGGTGGCGCGTTTGAAGGAGACCGAGCTTGCCGCTGTCTTGGCTCACGAAAGTGCTCATCTATCGAGCCGTCACCCTCAAATCAAGATGACTCTGCGTGCACTGGCGTCATCAGTGCCGCGAGTACCGCTATTCCGGGCTGCTGCGGCTACCGTCGAGTTCTTGGTCGAAATGTGTGCCGACGACCGCGCCGCCCGTAGCCATGGTCGCGATGCTCTGTTGGACAGTCTGCTGGTTTTCACCGCGCCGTATCGACTGTCGCCCGGCGGCGCTCTGGGAGTCGCCGACCAGGGGTTTACCTTGCGTGCCAGCCGACTCAGCACCTCTGGCGGAGGAGTCGGCGAAACCCTCAACCGTGTTGTGCTGCTGGCATTGATGGCGCTCATCATCTCGGCACCAGCCGTGGTCATCGCGCTCTGCCAAACGTGAAAGTGGGTGGGTGGAGGTGGCGTGAGTGCTACCTCATGCAGCCGTCTGTGTCTTGAAGGCCACGATGTGGTGCATGCGAGGATATGTGCCTACGTCGGAAATGGCGAAAGCGGCTGTCAAAATCGCGGATTTGAGGTCTGGCCGAGGGTCGTGCGTGGCTTGCTCGCCTCCGACAGATTTCAATAACTTCTGCGCCCAGCGGCGCTCGGGCGGACGGTAGTCGGCCAGGAACAGTCGGCCACTTGGTCGTAGAACGCGAAATATCTCACTGAGGGCCTGGGGCCAGAGTTCTTCGGGAATGTGGTGGAATGCGAGGCTTGACACGGCCAGGTCGAAAGCTGCGTCCGGGAACGGTAGATTCTCAGCGCCCGTCACGGTGAAGCCGCAGTTCACGGGAGTGTGATCGTCGGCGTACTGGATGAGCTGCGCGGACGGATCAATACCGACGACGAAACCGCCGCTACCCACGATGGGTGCGAGTGTCGCGGCGAAGTAGCCGGTCCCGCAACCGATGTCGATGACTTTCTCGCCGAGGGTGGCGCGAGATGCTGTTGCGAACTGTCTCCATATCCGTCGCCGCTTGCCGAGGAATTGCAGGTTGGCGAGCATCTCGTACGTGCGTGGGTTGTGGATTATCCCCGCGTGATGTCCGGGTTGGCTGCCGAGCATTCGATGCGAAAGTGACACTCCGCAAGTCTCCTCTTGATGTCCGCGCGCAATGGGTCGTGGCCGAGGCCACCGGCTACTAAGTACAATAGTACGTAGGCGGATAGTAGATGATGCTGTGGGCGGGGCAAGGTGCTCCCGTCGGGGATCGATCGCTCGTGCAGCCGCGTTGTGCAGGTGGATCAGGCGCTCGGTCGTTGGCATGCGCGGGGACTCCGCCTTTGGCGGCTTGTCGCTTGACGCACTTCGACGAGGCTGGCAGCTAACATAAGGTGCAGATATTGTCCGACGGGTAGGAGCCAGGGCGGTGCAGCAGCGGGGATTCGGCGACCTGGAGTCGGCGGTGATGGATCACGTGTGGGGCTACGGCGAAGAGGTCACCGTACGGGAGATCTTCGATGACATGGCTGCTGAACGGGATATCGCTTACACAACCGTGATGTCCACCATGGACAACCTCCACCGTAAAGGCTGGTTGGAGCGTCGACGGGTTGGCAAAGCTTATAGCTACTGGGCGGCAATGACCCGCGAAGAACGGTCCGCTCAACTCATGCGTGACGCGTTTCAGCACGGGGGAGACGTCGACGTCGTCTTGAGCTACTTTCTGCGCCAGATGAACGACGACGAGTCGGAGCGACTCCGTGCGGCGTTGCGCAAAGTCAGTCGTCGCTCTCGTAAATCATGAGCGCGGCACTCTGCCTGCTGGTCTATGGGGCAGCACTGGTGTGGATGGGGCCGCGACTTCTTTCCTGGCTGTCACGCGGTGGTGGAGCGCCTCGGTTGTCGGTCGTGCTGTGGTTGGTGACCATTGTGATCGCTATTGCCGCGTGGCTCGTTGGCGCGGTCGGCATGCTTGCTGAAGTTTTTGGCCCCCACCCCGCCGGCCCTTTGCGCTATTGCATGGACGCACTGCTGGCGCTCAACCATCTGGGGTGGGCCGGCCACGTTGCCATCATCGTGGCCTGCGCTGCCGCATTGATCGCGACGTCAGTGGTGGCGCGCCGGTCGCTGGTCGCGGTCCGTCGATTCTGGCGGCGCAGCCGGGAGCATGCGCACGCCGCGCACATCCTCGGGTCGCCGTCGACACATCCGGGAGTTGTCGTGCTCCAGGAGCGAAGCGCGGCCGCATATTGCGTCGTGGGACGTCCGGACGCGATCGTAGTGACCAGCGCAGCGATGTCGACACTGAACGAGGCAGAGCTGGCGGCAGTGCTGGCCCACGAGCGTGCCCACCTGGCGGGCCGTCATCCTCAGCTCATGATGGCATTACGAGCATTGGCAACCTCGATGCCGAGATTCCCGTTGCTTCCCAACGCCGTTGCAGTGGTAGGTCGGTTGCTCGAGATGTGTGCCGACGATACGGCGGCGCGCCGTCACGGACGTGAGACTGTTCTGGATGGCTTGATTGCTCTCGCGGGAGCCCCTCGAACTGCAGACGGCGCGCTCGGAGCGGCCGACACTGCCGTGCTAGCCAGGGCTGAGCGTCTCGCCGTGCCGGCCGTAGCCGGCGCCCTCCTGCGCGAGCGAATCGCAACGATCTCAGCCCTGGCGGCGGTGGTCCTCGCCCCAGTGCTCATCGCCGTCATCTGTCATTCCTGAGTGGTCGAATGGCGCCCGCCAGAGGCGTTATGCCGAATGAGGAGTGTGGCGATGAGCGCGAGCCCCCCGACGGCGCCGACGAAGATCCACAACGCCGGCAGCGATTCGCTGCGGTTCTCCGACGTATGGGAGTCGTCGTAGGAATGAGTTGTCGGAGCGGCGGGCTGCGAGGTCTGCGCTACTGCGATTGATGGCACGCTGATGGCTAGGCATGCGACTGCGGCGGCGGCCGCCAGCCAACGCTGGAATCTCATCTCACGAAGTAGATGACAGCGAAAAGGGCGATCCACACGACGTCCACGAAATGCCAGTAGTAGGACACGACGATCGCTGACGTCGCCTGGGCGGGCGTGAATTTGCTCATCTTGGTGCGCGCCAGCAGCATGACGAAGGCGATCAGACCGCCGATGACGTGGAGACCGTGGAAACCGGTGGTCAGATAAAAGACTGACCCGTAGGCGCTGCTCGCGATTGTCGTGCCCTCTTCGACGAGCTTGAAGTACTCGTAGCCTTGGCCGAGCACGAAGAACAGGCCCATGAAGAATGTGACCGTGTACCACCGGCGTAATCCGAAGACGTCGCCTCGCTCGGCTGCGAATACCCCCATCTGACAGGTGAACGACGAGGCGATCAGAACGAGAGTCACCGGCACTGCCAGAGTGAGGTTCAACTCAGTCGGAGGCGGTGGCCACTCCTCGGCCTGAGCCCTGGCGGTGAAGTACATCGCGAACAAGCCGGCAAAGAACATCAACTCGCTCGAAAGCCACACGATGGTGCCGATGCTCACCATGTTGGGACGATTGAGCGAGTGCACCCGCGAGGTGATCGCAGTACCAGTTGCCATCGTCCGCCTCTTGCTCGATCAGCTTATCTACGTACTAACTCAGTACTATCTGAGATAGTAAGGCATTGGTGCTAGCGGGTCTGCCGGAGGCTGAATGCGCGAGGAGTTTGCACTCGCCGAATTGATGTGGGAGGTCGCTGACTCATGTCTATCGGATACCGAGCGTTCAACGATGTGTGTGGCACTCAACGCTTCGGAGTCGGTCCATGTCATTCTCGCGTCAGTGCGCGCCTTGGTGCGGTGTCGGATACCGCTGCCGCGGAATCTATTTGACGAGTTTCACGAGTGGTTCGTTACTTCGCCGCCATTGGATCCGTGCGACCCGTGGATGCCCGTGTGGTTGGAGCTCCACCTGGCCGCAATGGACCTGCGCTGTGCCGACTACACGATGGAACTCGGGGGCTATGGGCGGGAAACGTTGTGCTATTTCATCCTCGATGACGCCGGCGCCGCGGACGCGCCGCACGGCAAGCAGGCAGAGGTCTTACGTCAATGGCTTGGTGCTCACAGGCCAAGTCCGGCACTGCGCGCCGATCTCGTTTCTAGTGGATTTGGATATCTGCTCGACGGCTGGCGCAGGCCATCTTCGGACGACTCAGGACTCCGCGGTGAGGCGTTGGAGTAAGGGCCGCAGATCCTCGGCAAGTACCGCCGTCAAGTACACCGCAGCCACCCGATGTTGTCTGTCGAGGACGACGGTGGTCGGCACGACGCTGGTCGGATAGCGGCGCCCAAACGCGATGAGTGAGCGCATCTCGGGATCGAATATCGATGGGTACGTCACATTGCGATCGGTGACGAAATCGCGTGCCGATTCACGGTTGTCGCGAACATTGATCCCGAGAAATTGAACGCCACGTCTCTGGAACTCGGCGTGGACGGTCTCCAGTTCCGGTGTCTCCGTGCGGCAGGGTGCGCACCACGACCCCCACACGTTGATCACGACGATGTCGCCGGCGAAGTCGGCCACGCTGACAGTGGCGTCGTTCATCAAGTCGGGACCGGACATTGCGCCAATGGATCCACGGTCCGTCGGCGGGTCGTAGAACAACACGGTTTTTCCGCCGGGCGAGACGAAGTCGAAGCTTCCGCTACCCGGCGATGTCTGTCCGGACTCCGTGCACGCGGCAAGCACCACGGTGGTGACAGCCGCGGCGAAGAGGGTTCGGAATGGGCGTGGAAGCGAGAGCATCCATCTCCTGTATCCATCTGACGATAGGGGCTTTCAACCCCAGACGTTTATCTACTAAGCTCGATAGTAGATGGACGGGCTGTGAATACCCGGCCCGTAGCTCTGGAGGTCGGTGTGGCACTGGATGTCTCCGCTATCGGTGAGCTTGAGGCCCGGCGTCCGTTCCCGGCGCGGATCGGCCCCAAGGGCAACTTGATCTACAAGCTGATCACGACCACCGATCACAAGCTGATCGGCATGATGTATTGCGTCGCGTGCTTTGCGTTCTTCCTCATCGGTGGGTTGATGGCGCTGTTCATGCGCACGGAGCTCGCTTCTCCCGGCTTGCAGTTCTTGTCGAACGAGCAGTTCAACCAGTTGTTCACGATGCACGGCACGGTGATGCTGCTGTTCTATGCCACCCCGATCGTGTTCGGGTTCGCGAACCTGGTGTTGCCGCTGCAGATCGGCGCTCCGGACGTGGCGTTCCCGCGGCTGAACGCCTTCTCGTTCTGGCTGTTCCTGTTCGGTGCGTTGATCGCCACCGCGGGCTTCGTCACCCCTGGTGGTGCTGCCGACTTCGGCTGGACCGCCTACTCGCCGCTGACGGACGCGATCCACTCGCCGGGTGCGGGTGCTGACCTGTGGATCATGGGTCTGGCCGTCGGTGGTCTGGGCACCATCCTCGGGGCGGTGAACATGATCACGACCGTGGTCTGCATGCGGGCTCCCGGTATGACGATGTTCCGGATGCCGATCTTCACCTGGAACATCCTGGTGACGTCGATCCTGGTGCTGTTGGCCTTTCCCATCTTGACGGCGGCCTTATTTGGCCTGGCCGCCGACCGCCATCTCGGCGCCCACGTCTATGACCCCGCCAATGGCGGTGTGCTGTTGTGGCAGCACTTGTTCTGGTTCTTCGGGCACCCCGAGGTGTACATCATCGCGTTGCCGTTCTTCGGCATCGTGAGTGAGATCTTCCCGGTGTTCAGCCGCAAGCCGATCTTCGGCTACACGACGCTGATCTACGCGACGCTGGGCATCGCGGCGCTGTCGGTGGCGGTGTGGGCGCACCACATGTACGCCACCGGTGCGGTGCTGTTGCCGTTCTTTTCGTTCATGACGTTCCTGATCGCCGTGCCCACGGGTATCAAGTTCTTTAACTGGATAGGCACGATGTGGAAGGGGCAGTTGACGTTCGAGACACCGATGCTGTTCTCGGTCGGCTTCATCATCACCTTCTTGTTGGGCGGTCTGTCCGGCGTGCTGCTGGCGAGTCCGCCGTTGGATTTCCAGGTGACGGATTCGTATTTCGTTGTGGCCCATTTTCATTACGTGCTCTTCGGCACCATCGTGTTCGCCACCTATGCGGGCATCTACTTCTGGTTCCCGAAGATGACGGGCCGGCTGCTCGACGAACGCCTGGGCAAGGTGCACTTCTGGCTGACGTTCATCGGCTTCCACACCACGTTCCTGGTGCAGCACTGGCTCGGCAATGAGGGGATGCCCCGGCGCTATGCGGACTACCTGCCCACCGATGGGTTCACCACGCTGAACATCATCTCGACGATCGGTGCTTTCATCCTGGGTGCGTCGACGCTGCCGTTCCTGTGGAATGTGTTCAAGAGCTGGCGCTACGGCGAGGTCGTCACGGTCGACGACCCCTGGGGCTTCGGCAACTCGCTGGAGTGGGCCACCAGCTGCCCACCGCCGCGGCACAACTTCACCGAGCTGCCCCGGATCCGTTCGGAGCGTCCGGCATTTGAGCTGCACTACCCGCACATGATCGAGCGGATGCGTCGAGAAGCGCACGTCGGCCGTGCCCACGGACCCGAAGACGGCGACGTGACGAGGATCGACGACGTCGAAGTCCGAAGCTGACCGGGTCGGACAAACAGGCGTGTGCCCCGCTAACGAGCGCATAGACATATGCGCATATATGCATGTATTGTGGGTTCGGTGACCGTGACGGGAGGTGTCGGGTGAGCGGCTTCGAGCATGCAGACGCGAAGGCCGTCGTCATTTTCGCCGACATGTCAGGCTACACCGCACTCAACCGAGGTCCATGGGGATCACCGCGCTGCGGAACTGGCAGATCAATTCGGCTCCATCGCGACGGAAGTCCTGGGCCCTGGCGATGCTCTCATCAAAACCATCGGCGATGCCGTCATGGTGACAGCGCCGGATGCCCACGCGGCTCTTGCCTATCTCACTCGTCTCGGCGAGGCGGCCCGTCGCACTCCCGGCTTCCCGTTGGTACGTGCCGGCCTCAGCGAAGGCCCGGTGATTTGGCGCCGCGGTGACATCTTTGGTGCCACGGTGAATACCGCAGCGCGCTTGGCTGGACTCGCCCACGGCGGACAAGTCGCGACGACACGCGACGTCGCCTCGCGTGCCTGTGTGCCTGCTGACCTCGTGAGGGACATCGGCTCGACCACCATCCGTAATGTGCGTGCGCCCGTCGATGTCGTCATCATCGACTCAGGGTCCAGCCACCAAGATCACGTCGACCCGGTCTGCCGCGTACACCTTTCGGCTGACGCCAGGCATTCAGCGGCGACGCATGAGGACCGCTTGTACTGGTTCTGTTCCCCGCTCTGTGCTGAGCAGTTTGTCCGGCGGCCGCAAACGTATGTGCCCGAGGGAGCTGCCGTCTCGGCCCTGCGTGACAACGCCGAATCTCCGTGTTGCTGAAACACCGCTGATCTTATCGACACACCGCGGTTGCGCCGCCGCTCACGGTGTTGTCCGTGCTACACCTACCTACGTACTGAAGCAGTAGAAGCGATGACAGGTCGGTGGCGTCGCGGCTGGAATCGAGTGGTGTAGTGGCTCAATCGTTCTGCTGGAGGTTGTTGGCGACCGTCGTCGCCGTGAGTGGATCCCTGACCGTGACCGCCGGTGTCCAGGCTCAGCCCGACACGAGCTCGTCCTGTGCCTCCGTTGATGTCCAATGTGTGTTGCGTGATCGCTTCGCCGCCGCTGAGCGATACATCGCCACCCGGCCAGGAACAGTAGGATTTGTCCTCCGGGATCGCGCGACGGGGGCTCGATATCGCAATGCCGAGGCCGGCACGCCGATCTGGACCGCGTCGACGATCAAGCTTGCGATGGTCGCTGACCTTCTTTCGCGCGAACAGGCTGGTGCCCTTCGCCTGCCCGCCGCCGACCGGCAGCAGATGGCCGACATGCTGCGCAGTTCTGATAACGCTGCGGCTGACGCGCTGTGGTCTCGCTACGGTGGTTCGATACAGGTGTTCAACACCAATTTCGCGCGCTATGGCATGCCAAACGTGCGACCACAGCCTGGTTTTGGTGATGTCTATCCGTACTGGGGATATCAGAAGGCAACTGCCGACGATTTCGACGGACTGATGAACTACGTCCTGACCAAGCTCACACCGGCGAACGCAGCCGCCGTCGTCGCCGAGATGCAACGCGTCGTCGGTGATCAGCAGTGGGGAGTGTGGGGAGCGGGAAAGGCCATGAATCCCGGGAGTAAGAACGGCTGGTCCCAGGAGGAAGGTGGATGGGTCGTCAACTCCGTTGGCTTCGCCGGACCACAGCAGCGATACACGTTGGCCATCATGAACTCACTCGGCGGCGAGGGCGGATACGAGGACGGGGTCACTACGACCACCGAACTCAGCCGAATTCTCTTGAGTCTTTAAACGGATCAGACGGGCGCCGCCATAGCGCCGACTACGACCCGCTCAGTTCCCGCCGATAGGGATCAAGGAGTTGGTCTACTGGCGCATAGTCATCGGTGAGCACCCGGGCATTACCGATCCACGTCGAGAGTTCGGCACCAGCTGTCGTGATCCACTGCGTCTGGCGGGTGTCCAAGATGCTCTGTATCGCGCGACGGTCCACGGGGCGATCAGAGGCCACTACGACCACATTCCCGCCGTTGGGTTCCGCCGAATTCATGCCGATGTCGTTGGGTTCACCGCTGAGGACGACATGGTCGAAAACCTCTGTGAGTGTGGCAACTTCAGCGCGGGCGAATGCCATGCTGCCGTAGTCGATAAGGTTTGCGACGTAGATGCCATCCTGCTTGAGGACCCGGCGTACGTCGGCAAGCGCCTCCACAGTAGTCAGATGCCACGGCACACTGACGCCGCCGAAGGCGTCACCGACGATCAGATCGCGGCTGTCGTCGGCAAGTTGTGCCAGCCCGCGCCTACCGTCCTCGACGCGGACCTCAATACCCGAGTCGGAAACCAATCCCAGCTGTTCGCGATCGATGTTCACCACACCACCGTCGATTTCCGAGACGAGGCTCTGGGTTCCCGGCCGTGAGTCGGCGAGGTACCGCGGGAATGTTAACCCGCCCCCACCGAGGTGGTGGGCCTGAAGCGGCTCGCCTGCCGGGAAGGCCCCGTCGACAACCGCTGCGAAGGCGCGGATGTACAGGAACTTCAACAGTGTCGGGTCCAGTACATCGACGTAGGAGTGACGCGCACCGTCGAGGACGAGCGTGCGGCCAGTGTTTCGTTCGGAGTCGGAAAGAACCCGGGCGCAATGGTATTTGGTCTCCACATCGCATCCGCCAGGAGCCGTATAGCCGGCCAGTCCGGCGCCGAAGACAGCGATGGTGAGCACGATGGCGGTCCTGGTGTTCCAGCGGCGTAGGCGCCATTCGATGAGAATGCCACCGAGAACCAGCAGGAGGCCGAGCCCGATGAGAATGACACTGACTGGCACTCGCGAAATGAACACGAACCCCGTGAGGACGGTGCCCGCGATAGCGCCCATCGTGCCTAGTCCGGAGAGTTGTCCCACGACGGTCCCGGTCTGCGCCAGGGTGAGCAGGCGCATCTTGGTCACCATCGGAGTCACCGCGGACAGCAGAGCGCCGGGCACCAGGATCGCCAGCGCAGCGACGAGCAGCAGCGTCGGAGGCGCCCATTCGGCCGCCATCCGAATTCCGGCCGGCGTGAACGCCACCACGGCGCCGGATACTCCCAGAGACAACCCGAGGTAGCGGCGAGGATCGCCGCGGTCAGCAAGCCGTCCTCCTGCCCAGGAGCCGAGAGCAATTGCTGCCAAAGCGATCCCGATAACCAGTGTGCTGGTCTCCAGCGTCAGCCCCAGGTAGGGCGCCAGCAACCGCAGCGCGGTGATCTCGACGACGAGCACCGCGGCCGACGAGGCGAATACAAGGACCGCCGCAGTCCGCGCACCGATGCCGGGTAGTGCCGCAGAGGAAGGAAGGTTAGCGCGATCGGGGTCGGGATCGTTCACGGCGTCAACGTCGGCATTTTTTCGTCAACGCTGATCGCGCCGTTCGCTGTTGCTGATCTCTAGCTGTTGTGGCGCTGAGGATTCAACCGCGGAGCAGCAGTCACACCCGTCATCTGGCGAGCCCTGAGGGGCAGGTTCGATCAGGGTCAACGGCAGCGATGAGCGTTGCGGTGCGACGACGGCAGGACCGCAGCACGCGTCAATGGGGGTAGGCGCCTGACCGATATTGAGGTGATGCGCTGCCGAGTTGTTAACGGGCGCCGCTGTCAACCCGGGCAATGATGGGGTGCGTGCAGCTCGAATTGCGTTTAGGATCACCAGAATTTCGGCAGCCTCATGGATGAACACCACGGTTGCTAGTCCGAGCACGCCGAACGCCGCCAACGGAATCAAAGACCCGATGATTGCCATCGAAAAGCCGATGTTCTGCACCATGATTCGCCGTGCACGGCGGGAATGGGCCAGGACCTGCGGGAGGTGGCGCAGGTCCTCACCCATCAGCGCGACATCAGCGGTCTCGATGGCGACGTCAGTGCCCATCGCCCCCATCGCGATCCCGATATCGGCAGTGGCCAAAGCTGGGGCGTCATTGACGCCATCTCCGACCATGGCGATGGGGCGACCGCGCGACAATTCGCCGAGCATTCGCGCCTTGTCCTCCGGCAGGAGCTCAGACTCGACTCTCGTGATCCCCGCATCCCTCGCAAGCGCCTTGGCGGTCAGCGCATTGTCGCCGGTGAGCATCGCCACCTCGATACCGATCTTGCTCAGCAGTCTCACCGCCTCGGGAGCTTCGGGGCGAAGCTCGTCGCGTACGGCGATCGCAGCCTGCGTTCGGCCGTCCCGTTCGAGCACCACCACGGTCGCGCCGGCACCCTGCATGCGGGCGACGTCATCGGCGAGGGAGAGCGGGGCTACCCAGCTGGGTTTACCGAGTCGCAGTTGCGCTCCGTCGATGCGGCCCTCGATGCCGTGGCCGGCGATCGCGGTGACGTCGGAAGCGGGCGGCACGTTGGTTGTGGCAGCCAAAATCGCTTGTGCGAGAGGGTGTTCGCTGCGTGATTCGAGGGCTGCAGCTGCCCGCAAAGCCTCCGATGCGGTCGTCCCTTCGACGGTGACGACCTCCACCACTTGAGGCTTGTTCCGCGTCAACGTCCCGGTTTTGTCCAGGGCGACGACTTTGATGCGCCCAAGTTCTTCGACCGCGGCGCCACCCTTGACAAGGGCCCCCTGGCGGCTGGCGGCACCGATGGCCGCCACCACCGTGAGAGGAACCGCAATGGCGAGCGCACACGGTGAGGCGGCGACCAGAACCACCAGCGCCCGCTCGATCCACAGCATCGGGTCACCCAGTAGCGCCCCGAGGGCCGCGATGGCTGCGGCCAGCGCCATGATGGCCGGAACCAGGGGGCGTGCGATCCGATCCGCCAGTCGTTGCCCGACGCCCTTGCGCTCCTGCGCTTCCTCGACGATATGAACGATGCGGGCAAGAGAACTGTCGGCGGCCAAGGCGGTGACCTTGACCTCGATCGCTCCACCTCCGTTGATCGCACCTGCGTAGACATCGCTGCCCGGGCCAGCCTCCACAGGGACGGATTCACCGGTGATGGCTGACAGATCGAGGCTGGTCCGGCCTGTAGTGATCGTTCCGTCGGTGGCGGCGCGTTCGCCCGGACGCAGGACCATGACATCACCAACGACGAGGTCCTCCGGCGACACCACCACTTCGTGACCGTCGCGGATGACAGAGGCCTGCGGAGGCACTAGTGACAACAGCGCGCGAAGACCCCGGCGGGTACGGGTAACGGCGTAGTGCTCCAGCCCCTCGGCGATCGAGAACAAGATGCCCAAGAGGGCCGCTTCTGCAATCTGGCCGAGAGCAATGGCGCCGATCGCGGCAATGGTCATCAGTGTCCCGACCCCGATGCGGCGGTGCCATGCGTTTCGAATCGCGTCGGGGACAAACGTCGATGCCGCGACGACCGCGGCGATCAGCTCGGTCGCCAACGCTATGCGCTCATAGCCGGCGGGCCCGATCAGCCAGCCGACGGCGAGCAGCGCCGCCGCGGCGGCTGACATTTGCAGTTCGCGGACCCGCCAGAGCCGTTCGGGCCCTGACTCTGGATCCTTCACGTCGGTCGCGCAGCATGCATCAGACATGATCAACCTCCTCGGCGCGTATCGGAGCCAGTACTGCCGCGGCGAGCTGGCGGCCACGTTCGGTCAGCCGGTACATCACCAGCTTGCCGCTGCGCCGCGAGGAGACCAGGCCGGCGATCTTCAACTGCCTCAGATGGTGGGAGACGAGATTCTGTGCCAACCCGACTACCCATGCCATGTCGCAGACGCACAGCTCGTCCCCGTTGCTCAACGCGGTCGCAATGGACAGACGTGTGGGATCGCCCAGGGCGCGGGACGCCGCGGCGGCGGACTCGACCGCCGCCAGGTTGGGGAGTGATGCGCGGATTGATTCCGCGTGAGGCAGATCGAGGCAGAGGAGATCGCAACTGTCCATTGACTCGGTCATCTCGACATACTAACGGACGTTGTAATGACTTTCTAGGGTGTGCGGTCCGACGAGGAATCCGGGTCAGTGGCTGAAGGATTGTGCAGACGTTGCAGAAAGGCGTTGTACGCCGCCAGGTCTTCATCATGGGTTCCGCCTTCGATGTCGTGCCGCACTGCCGTCTTCTCCTCGTCCCGCCGCCATCGAATGGCGAAGATCAGGACCGTCAACAGTGCGATGGGCTCCCCGTATGACCAGGCGAGGGCCCCGGCGACGGCCTGGTCTGCGACGGGATCGATGCCCCATTCCGGAGGCGGCGAAGCGAAGGTAGTCGTCAATGCCCGTGGCGCCATCATCAAGATCACGCCGATGAACACGTGCAGCGGCATCTCCAGGAAGATGTCGAAAAATCTGCCCAGGTTCGACTGCCGCACCGGAAGTGGATCCGCAGACAGGATTGGCACGATGAACAAGATTCCGGAAGCGAGGAAGAACGCTTCCAGGGCAGTGTGGCCGATCCACGACGACGCCACGACGTCGAAAAGGCTCGATAAGTACAGGCCGTAGTAGCTGAACAGGAATAGCGGGATCGTGACGCCGGGGTGTAGCAGGATCCGCGCAGCTCGGCTGCGCAATGCGCCGAGGGCGACGATGAGTGCGAACCGGCCAACACCGTGATGGGGCGTCGACCTGAGCAGCAAGGCCCCCGGGCTGCCCAGCACGAGCAGCGGCGGCACCAGGATCGACAGCGTCAGGTGCTGAAACATGAAGGCGCTGAAAAGCCGAAATCCGTATCCCTCGATCGCCAGCCCGGTGACCGCCGCCAGGGCGAGGCATCCGCAGAGGAAGCTCACCGTGCGCGGCCAGGGCCACGGCCGCTCCAGCCTGTGCAAGCGAAGTACACCAACAAGGTAAAGGGTGGCTGCCAGGGCGGCCAGCGCCGGGAACAGCGGGACGGCGGTCGGGTACCAACCGATCAACGTGCCGAGTGTGGGCGGCTCTAACGGGAGCGTGCCAAGGCCGTCAAACATGCGCGGCGAAGCCGGAGGACGTGGAATCGGCCACGCTGCAGCCTCCCGATCGCAATCTACTAACGAAGTACGTAGGACAGACGGTACCTGTCTGCGCTGGGATGTCGCACTGCGGTGTTGGACAAGAACTTGCCAGTGTTCGTAATGTTACTAACCTACGTAGTAGATACGTAGACATTCTGGTGAGGACACTCTTTGGGCGTTCGCAGTCACGGCGTGACGTGTTGGAGGCGGCAGTGAACGATTTCACCGAGATCGCCACCACTGGGCCGGTGGCGCTCGCCCTCCTGGTGTCTGTATTGGCGGGGTTAGTGTCGTTCGCATCGCCGTGTGTCGTGCCGTTGGTGCCGGGCTACCTCTCGTACTTGGCCGCGGTGGTCGGCGTCGATGACCGGTCGGCCGACCGCGCGTCCAGAAGCGCTCGACTCCGCGTGGCGGGGGCGGCCGCGCTGTTCGTTGCGGGATTCACCGCCGTCTTCCTGCTCGGAACGATCGCGATTCTCGGGCTGACGACGTCCGTCATCGCCAATCAGATTCTGCTGCAACGTATCGGCGGCGTCGTCACCATCCTCATGGGATTGGTGTTCATGGGGTTCGTCCCCACTTTCCAACGGGACATCAGATTCACCCCTCGATCCTTGTCCACGGTCGGCGGTGCCCCTCTGCTCGGAGCAGTCTTCGGTTTGGGGTGGACACCCTGTCTGGGGCCGACGCTCACCGGTGTCATCGCCGTAGCGTCGGCGACCCAAGGCGCGAACATTGCTCGCGGAATGGTGCTCGTCATCGCCTACTGCATGGGGCTCGGCATCCCATTTCTCTTGCTCGCCTTGGGTTCTGCGAGTGCAATACACGCTCTGAGTTGGCTGCGCGACCACACGCGCACCATCCAGATCGTCGGGGGAGTGATGCTCGTCGCGGTCGGTGCCGCGTTGGTGACCGGACTGTGGAATGAATTCGTCACGTGGGTCCGAGACGCATTCGTCACGAACACGACGTTGCCGATATGAAACGCGCTCGCGCCTTGGTGCGTAATACGTGGCGCACACTCACCTCGATGGGTACCGCACTGGCCCTGCTGTTTTTGTTGGCTCTTGCAGCGATTCCCGGGGCGTTGTGGCCGCAGCGCCCCGTCAGCCCGACGACCGTAGACCGCTACATCGCTGACAATCCGAATCTCGCCCCATGGCTTGACCGCTTGCAGATCTTCGACGTGTTCTCCAGCGTGTGGTTCACCTCGATCTATGTCCTGCTCTTCGTATCGCTAATCGGCTGCCTGGTGCCGCGGTTAATCGATCACGCGCGCAGTCTTCGCGCCACGCCCGTGCGCGCTCCGCGCAACCTCAGCCGACTCCCCAAACATCAGAACCCCGCTGTTATAGGGGATCCGCAGACGGTCGCCGACGAGATGTCGCGCCGACTCCGCGGGTGGCGCACCGTCTTACGCAGAGACGGCGATGTTCTAGAGCTATCCGCGGAACGCGGCTATCTGCGCGAAGCGGGGAACCTCGTCTTTCATTTCTCGCTGATCGGCCTCCTGGTCGCGATGGCAGCGGGCAAACTCTTTGCCTACGAGGGAAACGCCATCGTGATCGCTGACGGACGGCCCGGGTTGTGCTCAGCGTCGCCCGCCGCGTTCGACGCGTTCCGGCCAGGAACTACCGTTGACGGCACATCGCTCTATCCGATCTGTCTGAGAGTCAACAACTTCGACGCCGAGTTTCAACCCAGCGGTCAGGCGACCTCATTTTCCGCGGACGTCGAGTATCAGGCGGACGAAGACCTTATCAACGGCACCTGGCGGTCCTACCCGCTACGGGTCAACTACCCCCTTCGGGTCGGCGACGTTCGTGTCTACCTCCTGGGGCATGGCTACGCGCCAACCTTCACGGTCGTCTTCCCCGACGGGCAAGAACGAACCCAGACATTGCAATGGCAGCCCGAAGAGCTGCAGACGCTGTTGTCCGCGGGCGCACTGAGATTCGATCCTCCGGCCGGTACGTTCCCTGATCCTGGCGAGCGACGCAAGAACCAGATCGCGATTGAAGGGCTTCTCGCGCCTACGCAGCAGCGCGACGGCACGCTCTTGTCGTCAGCATTCCCGGCCGCGAATGACCCCGCAGTGGCTATCGACATTTACAAAGGTGACACGGGGCTCGACACCGGTAGGCCGCAATCAATCTTCGCGCTCGACAGACGCATGATCGACCAGGGCCGCCTCGTCCGGATGGCGCGCGTCAATCTGAGTCTCGGAGAGCAAACGCGACTCGACGATGGCACCATCATCAGATTCGACGCCGTCACAGATTTCGTGAGCCTCCAGGTCTCCTACGACCCGGCGCAGGTTTGGGTGCTGGTCTTCGCCATCACGATGATGGGGGGACTTCTGGTGTCGCTGGTCGTCAGACGCCGACGATTGTGGATCAAGATCCGGCAGGGACTGGATTCGGAGCACGCCGAGGTCGAGATGGGGGGATTGGCGCGCACCGACAACGCGGGCTGGGGCGAGGAATTCGATCGACTCGTGGAACGGGTGACGGCCATGCCGGCGGATACCCGCACTCCTGCAGTCGCTGAGCGACGCTCGCTGACGTAGAAACATATAGACATATGCGAATGTCACTATGTATGGTGTGGTGAACACGGAAGGGCAAAACAGCATGAGCACGTCGTCACGGTGGACGCGGAACAGACTGAAGTTTCTCCTCGCCGGGCCATTGCTGGAGGCCGGCAATCGGTTCATGCTCGGTCGCCCGCACCAGCGCCTCGCCCAGGAGGTCGCGGCCGAGCGGCCGCGCAGAGTGCTCGAGCTTTGTGGCGGTACCGGCTACGCGTCACGGTTGGTCGCCGAGCTCAGGCCCAATACAAGAATTGATTCGATTGACATCTCGCCGGAAATGCTCGCCGTCGGCCGCTCTCAACTGCGGCGCAGCGGAGTTGGCAACGTCACACTTCACCGAGGAGATGCTGCGATACTCCCATTCCCCGACAACACCTTCGACGTGGTGATGAGTGTCTTCGGCTGGCATGAATTACCCACGGATACCCGCCGCGAGGCAGTCAAGGAGTCCGTTCGGGTGCTTCGACCCGGTGGCGCCATTATCGCGATCGATCACGACGCGCCGCCCAAACTTGGCCGGGCTTATCGGGCGTACATCGGACTGATTGAGCGCGCGCATGCGCGAGAGGTTCTGGGGAGCGGCCTTGCGGATCTGTTCGTCGACCATCGCCTCGTCGTCACTAACCATCACCCTGCCAGCAGCTGGTCCGTGCCGTTTCAGATCGTCCGCGCCGAACTTCGCGACCCGCGAATGAATTGAGTCGTACAGAGGAATGGCAAGCAAGCGACTTTCACCGAAAGGCGGCAGACACCATGATTCGACCCTCAGCTCACGTTCGTGAACTGTATGACCGAGAGATGGGCTCGGCCAGAGCAGCGGCTTCAACCGATGACCGCTGGCTGCACCTAGAACGTGCTCACATCGTGTCGCAGCCCTACCCCTGGCTTCACACGCGCAACCACGCTGCGATGCTGTATCTCGCGGTGTGCCAGCGGGATAGGCGCGAAGCACTCGGACAACTGCTCCGGGTGACCGTGGCGGCGCCAGGCTCGCTGAGCGGGCGCTATCCTCCGGGAAACACCGGCCGGGCCACCGTCGGCCTGATGACTCCCATGGCGATTCCGCCCGACCTGATGGCGGAACTATCGGGACGAGCGACGAACCGCCATCCGGCAACGGCGTTGGAGCCGCCAAGCAACCGTTAGGTAAGGCGTCTTTGAGTTCGGTTCTATTCGCGGTCTGCCTCAGTGCCGGAACGCTGGTGCTGGGTTTGGTGGCATTCGGACCATTGACCATGCTGATCTTCACTGTGGGATTCGCCGGCGGGTTGGTGTTATGGCTGGTGACACCATCCAACGGAAACTGGGCCGATGTGAAGGCGCCATACTGGATCGCGTTGTTCTTGTTTGTCCTCCACCGCGTCGAGGAGAAACAGTTCGGCTTCTTCGACTTCCTATCGAATGTCACTGGGGCCAGCAAACCTTCGACACTGTCGCCGACGGTCCTTGCGTTGGTGATCGTTTCGGTCGGCGCGTGGTCATTGATCCCGCCGTTGATGAAGCGCGAGAGCCCATTCGGAACTTATCTCGCGTGGACGTTCTTCACTTCCATGGGCATCACCGAGTTGGCCCATTACCTCGTCTTTCCGTGGTTGAACGATCGCGTGTTCGCCTATGTTCCTGGCATGTGGACGGTAATCGTGCTTGCTCCGGTCGCTTGGTGGGGCATGAAGCGACTGGCGCTCGGACGCCGATGATCGTCACCATGGTAGAACTATCTACGTAGATACACCGTAGATCGCTCCGCGTGCGAAGTGCTACGGAGCGAAAGGAAACGCACCATGAACCCAATGACGCGAATTTTGCTGACCGCCTTCCTCGCCATAACGGTCGCCATTGGCGCGGGTGTGTACTTCTCGACCCGGGACGGGGGATCTGCACCGACGTCGCAGGCAGAAGGCGGGCCGCAGGTGGTCCGCGAGAATAGCCATCGCCTGAGCTCGGCTCCGGACAGCGATGTGACGTTTGTCGAGTTCCTCGACTTCGAGTGTGAAGGCTGCCGCGCAGCCTTCCCTGCCGTTGAACAACTGCGCACCCAATATGGCCAGCAAGTCAACTTCGTTGCGCGCTACTTCCCGATGCCCGGCCATTTCAACGGAGAGCGAGCAGCCCGCGCAGTCGAGGCGGCCGCCCAGCAGGGCCAGTTTGAGGCTATGTACAAGAAGATGTTCGAGACGCAAGACCAGTGGGGCGAGAAGCAGGTACCGGCTGACGACGTATTTCGCGGATTCGCAACGGAACTCGGCCTCGACATGGCCGCGTGGGACGAAGCCTACAACGCGCAGGCCACGCTCGATCGGATCCAAGAGGATGTCGCAGACGGCACGGCACTCGGCGTCCAGGGCACACCCACCTTCTTCCTCAACGGCGAGCAACTGCAGATCCAAACTTATGCAGACCTCGGCACCGCGATCAAGGAGGCACTCTCTAAATAGAACCAGCTCGGGATGCAGTTCACGCGTGATCAGCTGGTCCGCGCCACCGTGGGAATGCCGTGGAACACCTTTCTGATGCCGCGACGCTTAGAGAGCTAGCATGCCCGGCGCTGCGCAGCCTCCTAGGGATGACGACCGTCGACCCGCTGACGTCCGTCTGTCGGTAATTGAGGAAGATCCGCCTGGTGCAGTAGCTGCGGCGCCTTATTTTGCTCAGGGGTGTAGGGGCAGTATTGAGTTGCCACGTAAAGCTGCCGTTCGACGGGTTGATGTCAAGGCCGTGGATGTGCACCATTCCAGTAACAACCCGAGGTTCAGGCTACGTAAGTCAATAATAGAGGGGCGGTTTTCGGCTACCGCGTGACGCGGCAGTGGGTAGCTCGAACACTTCTTCGCAGCTGGAAACGTCTTCATCAAATCTTCATCGGATCACGAGCCGACCCATACCCGGCTTGCCGACGCTTGAGTGCGGCGGCGCGAGGGCGTGCCGTTGAGGCACGGTGTCACGACGATGTTCGAGGAAGGATGTGCGATGCAGCACAAGCGTTTTGGATTCGGGGTTGCGGCGCTTGCGGTGTCGGCCCTGTTTATCAGCGGCTGTTCGAATGCGGGAAACGAGTCTCCGTCATCGATGAGCAGCACCTCGGCAGCAGCGTCGGCGTCGGCTTCGCCCAGTACTGCTAGCCGCGACGCTGCCCATAACGATGCTGACGTGACGTTCGCTCAGGGCATGATCCCGCACCATCAGCAGGCGATCGAGATGAGCGACATGCTGCTCGGCAAGCAGGGAGTTGATCCTGCCGTAGTGTCACTCGCCAACGAGATTAAGAACGCTCAGGGTCCTGAGATCGAACAGATGCAGGGCTGGCTGCAGGACTGGGGAGCCTCCTCGTCGACAACTGCTTCCACCACCGCCGCAATGCCCGGCCATGACATGCCCGGCCATCAAATGCCCAGCGGAGACGCGGGTGACATGCCGGGCATGAGCGGCGGGGGTATGGGCATGATGTCGGAGGCCGATATGGCTGCACTTCAGAACGCGCAAGGCGCTGAGGCAAGCCGACTCTTTTTGACGCAGATGATCGAGCATCACAAGGGCGCGATCATGATGGCGCAGCAGGAAGTTGACAACGGCAAGTTCCCGGCGGCGGTCGAGATGGCGCGCAACATCGTGTCTTCTCAGCAAGCGGAGATCGACACGATGCAGGGAATGTTGGACAAGTAGCGCGGAGGGGGCACTCGTCAGGGACGCGTTGAGTCAGCCGTCGCAGGGTGGTGCTCGCTGCGTATCGGGGTGATGGGCAGGGCGATGGTGAATGTTGCGCCGGCGCCGGGTCCAGCGCTGGCTACCGAGATGGATCCGCCGTGGGCTTCGATGAGCGCTTTGGCGATGGCGAGACCTAATCCGGCGCCGCCGTGCTCGCGGTCGCGGGCGGTGTCTGCCCGGTAGAACCGTTCGAACACTCGGGTGACGTGCTTGGCGGGGATCCCTTCTCCGGTGTCAGCGACAGCGATTTTTACTCGGTCGCCGTCACGAAGACAATGAAGGTGTACCGACCCGCCGGGCGGTGTGTGCCGTAGCGCGTTCTCCAACAGGTTCCCCAACACTTGAGACAGTCGTTGTTCGTCGGCCCACAGCGGCGGCAGCGGTTGCTGGAGGTGTACGTGCAGTCTGACCCCCTTGGTGTCATAGCGTTCTTGTGCTGCTGCGACGCACTGGCGGGTTAGGCGGTCCACGTCGAGGGAGGCGTAGGACATAGACACCGCACTTTCCTCCGCCTTCGCCAGCGCGGCGACGTCATCGGAGAATCGCACCAGCCGACGGGTTTGGTCGCGCAGCATGGCTGCTGTCTGGGGTGTCAAGGAGCGCACACCGTCTTCGAGTGCCTCGATGTAGGCCTCGAGTACTGCCACGGGTGTGCGGATCTCGTGCGCGAGGTCTCCGAACAGTTGCTGCCGTGTCGAATCGACGGCTTGAAGCCGGGAGGCCATTTGGTTGAATGCGGTTGCGAGGGCGTCGAAGTCATCGCCGAGGCGCGGCGGTGACACGCGGATGTCGTAGTTCCCTTCAGCGACATCGGTGGCCGCGGCGGCGACTTCGGTGACGGAGCGTTGGAGGCGTCGACTGACGTAGAAGCTGACCGCGAGGGCGGCCAGTGCTGACACCGCTAGGGCGCCTCCGATGGAGATGACCGTTGCGTAGCCGTAGGCCTCTTCGGCGTGGACTTCTTCCAGGGAGTCCATCGGGACACCGGCGCGGTGGAGGTGTTCGCGGAACAGCGGTGGGCCGACCACGGCAGCGACCACCGCGGTCGTCGCCGTTCCGGCCGCCAGCACGATGGCTTGGGCCGCCAGGAGTCGCAGGCCGATACCGGGACGGCCCGGCCGTCGACGCCGGCGAGGGGTCGACGTAGGTGGGGGAGTCACTGTCCGGTTCCCATCCGGTATCCGACACCTCGAACCGTGGCGATGTAGCGGGGGCGTGCGGCGTCGTCGCCGAGTTTGCGTCGTAAGTGTCCGATGTGGACGTCGACGAGGTGTTCGTTGCCGACCCAGGGTTCGTCGCGGATTATTTCGAGAAGTTGTCGGCGGCTCAGCACGATTCCTGGCCGCGCGGACAGGGCTTCGAGAATGTCGAATTCGGTGCGGGTCAACAGGATTAGTTCGTCGTCGATATGTACCTCACGGGCGGCGACGTCGATGCTCAGTGCGCCGAAGCGGCGCGGCGGGGCTGTCTCTCGTTCGGCGGGTGCGGCGGCTGTTTGCAGGATGCGGGGTCGCCGCAGCATGGCGCGGATGCGCGCTACCAGCTCGCGGGGACTGAAGGGTTTGGTGATGTAGTCGTCGGCGCCGATGGTGAGGCCGAGCACGGTATCGAGTTCGGTGTCACGGGCGGTGAGCATGACGACGTAGGCGTCGGAGAAGGTCCGCAATTGCCGGCAGACCTCGAGTCCGTCGATGCCGGGTAGGCCGAGGTCGAGGATGACGACATCGGGATCCAGGTCGCGTGCGACGGCGATTGCGTCGACACCGTTGCCGGCGACGACGGCTTCGAACTGCTCGCGTTCGAGGTAGCTGGCTACCACTTCGGCTAGGGGGAGTTCGTCGTCGACGACCAGCGCGCGGTATCCCTTCGCGCTCTCAGGCGCGCCCAGGTGGTGGTGCTGCATGTCCCATATGGTGCCTGCTGGTGCGCCCGTAACGAGGCGTGGCTGCCCGAGCGGCTCGATCTTCAGCAGATCTTCACAGGACTCATACCGTTTTCCTCCTGCGGTGGGGTGAGGCTCACTGTGGAGGAGGGCCTGACATGCGTTGGCTGATGGACGTGTGCCCGAACGGTCTCGGGTGGCAAGCGTGGCTGATCCTGTGTGCCGTGGTCGTGGTGCTGTGGGCGGCTGCGATCGCCGGCGCGACGGCGCTATTCAATGCGTCTCGCTGGCCGCGTCGTTCGGGGCGGCCTGACGTGCCCGAGGAGGCCGATCCGCAGCGGCCGCACCGCGGCGCACTGACCGGTCCACCGGCTCGACATCGCGGCGATGTCAATATTCGATCAAGCGGGTGACGTAGGGCGTCATGCCGGAGGTGCGCACGGGCGAGATCTTGACGACCGACCCGGTGTAGGGGGCTTCGATCATCATGCCGTCGCCCAGATACATCGCTTCGTGCTGGCTGGCGTTGGGGCCATAAAAGATAAGGTCACCGCGCTGCATCTGTGACGAGGGAATTTTGCGGCCTGCGTTGTATTGCGACCCGGAGTAGTGGTCGAGTTTGATGCCGACGCCGGCGAAGGCATACAGCATCAGGCCCGAACAGTCGAAACCCACGGTGTTGGCGCCCTGGTCGATGCCTCGTGACGGGCCGTTGGCGTTGCCGCCGCCCCAGGAGTAAGGCACCCCCAGTTGTGACATGGCGCGGCGAATCACGAACTCTGAGGCCTGGCGGCCGTAGAGGCGGGGGATGCGTCCGTTGGTGATGCCGGGATCTGCGGCGGCGGTGACAGGAGACAGAATGCCGAGTTTGGTGAGGAACTTGCGGCCCATGTCGGCCGTCAGCTGCGCCGAGGTCGCCATGATCTTGAGGACGGCATTGATGATGGCCACCGGGTCGCCGGCCACGTTAGCGCTGGGCACCATCGGCAACGTGGTGTCCCACAGGCCCCCCTTGGTGGCGCCCCCCGGCGACGTGGTGCCGCGGTCCCACGGAGCACCGGATGCCGGCACAGTGCCGGGTTGCGCGGCACTGGGCGCGGCGGCTGTCGCCGCCACCGGTCGGGCGGCTTCCAGTCGAGCTTGAGCGGAGTCGCGTTCGGTAGCGAGCCGTTCGACCTCGCGTTGCTGTGCGGTAAACGTCTGTTGGGCGTCCCGGAGTGCGGCTACCGCGTCGTCTTGGCGGCGTTGGGCGTCCGCGGCGGCGCTCTCGGCGCGCGCCCGCGCTGCCGTCGCAGCAGAAAGCTTGTTGGCCTGATCGGTCTGCCGGCGCAGGAGGTTGTTGCGGACCCGCTGAAAGCTGATAGTGAGGGTCTGCTGGGTCGATGCCCCGGCCAGGATCTCCTCGGGACTTTGCGCCAGCGGCAACGCACCCGACGGCCCGTTCATATAGGTCGACGCGGCGAAGCGGTCGAAGCGCTCTTGCGCGGCCTCGATTGCGTGTTGGCTGTCGGTCAGGGCTTGGTCGCTGGCAACAACGTCGCGCCGGGCCTGCGCGAGGGTGTCGCGGGCGGCCGCGACCTCGACCAGGGCACGGTTGACGCCCTCCTGCTTGATCTGAATGTCGCTACCGACGTCGGCCATCCGCTGGTTCGCGTCGGCGACCGCTGCAACCAATGAGGGAACGTCGTCGCGGTCGGGGGTGCCGTCGTGACCGGCAACAGCGGTACCCGGGGCGCTGATTACCAGTGCCGGCGTCAGTGCGCAGAGACTCAGAAAAGAAGTGAGGCGCAGCATCGAATCTCCTCAGCTGGGGTGAGCGTTGTCGAGCCGCGCACCTAAGCCGAACGGCGCCCGCGGCACTTCTACTATCGAGCTGAGTACGTAGCACGATAGTACTCAGTCGGAACGTACATCACTTTGGTATCAGGAGGAACGTCTGTCACAGTCTCAGATCGGTTACGACTGTGCGCCACGGGCGCTAGTTTCACGCGCCGCGGCCGGTAGTGCAGAGATGCTGGCCTATGCGGTCGAGGTGAGGCGTATCGCGGCTTTTGCCAGCTCGGCGGCTACATTGGGGGCTGAAGGGGCTCGGGGCGCGAGGAGGCCAGCTCGTCGCGGAGAGCGGGAGAGGCGCAAATGGAACAGCGAGGATTCGGCGACCTCGAAGCGGTGGTCATGGATTGCGTGTGGGATTACGCCGAGCCTGTCACGGTGCGTGAGGTTTTCGACGAGATCTCTCAACGGCGCCAGATCGCGTACACCACCGTGATGTCGACGATGGACAACCTGTACCGCAAGCGCTGGTTGCAACGTCAGCGCGATGGGAAAGCGTACGTGTATCAGGCGTCCATGAGCCGCGAGGAGCGTTCCGCGCGTTTGATGAAGGCCGCGTTCGACGCCGGCGGGGATACCGATGCGGTGCTGGCCTTCTTTGTTGAGCAGATGAACGCCGAGCAGTCCGCTCAATTGAAGGCGGCTCTGCGCAAGGGGCGTCGGTGATGACCGCCGCGCTGTGGCTGCTCGTCTATGGCAGCGCGCTGGCCTGGTGGGCGCCACCGGTTCTGAGGCGGATGACCAGTCACGGCATCAGCCCCCATATGGGAGTGGCCGCCTGGCTGGCCACCGTCGCCGCGACGTTGGCGGCGTGGCTCGTCGCGCTGATCTTGGTCATCGGCGCAACGACGGATAGTATTCGTACGGGCGCGGTCGTGACGCTGTGCCTGGAGCTGTTTGGCTTCTCCGAGCACACACCCATGGCCGGACGAATCGGTTCTGTTGTTCTCATCGCGGTAGGAACCCTGACATCAGGGTTCGTCGTCATGCGGATCGGTCGCTGCTTGTCGCGGCTGCGGGCGCGAAGTCACGAGCACGCGCATGCCGCGCGGATCGTCGGCCGACCCACCGACCATCCCAATGTGGTGGTCGTGGAGGCCGACCGGCCTGCTGCCTACTGCGTGGTCGGACGCCCGAACGCCATCATCGTTACCTCCGCGGCGATGAAGTCGTTGAACCGATCACAGCTCAAAGCGGTTCTGGCGCATGAAAACGCGCACATCTCGGGGCGCCACCACCACATCCTCATGGCGCTCCGCGCTTTGGGGGGCACACTGCCGTGGCTTCCGCTTTTCGCGACGGCCCCTCATCGTGTGGGTGAACTGCTGGAGATGTGCGCTGACGACACCGCCGTGCGCCGCGTCGGCACGCATCCGCTGTTGGCTGGATTATCTGCTCTGGCCGGAGAACACCCGCCTGCACGGGAAGGCCTCGCCGCGGCGGGAACAGCGGTCATCGCGCGAGCGCAGCGCCTGCTCACCCCGACACGTCGGCACGTGCGATGGCGCCACCGCATCTGCCTGACAGCCGCGATCACCGCCATGCTCGCCACACCCGCTCTCATTCAGGTGCTCTGCCACCACTAGCGCCTCAACGCCCGCCGCACGTTCCGCAGGTGAAGCCAATGCGCGTAGGCCGTCAGCAAAGGAAACACCGCTTGGCGCGCGGGCCGATAGAGAGCAGATTATCTACGTAGTAAAACCGTAGATGATCTGCGGTACAGGCAGCGCACTGGTCTATTGCATCTCCTTCGCGGAACCTCAAAAGGGCGTATTCGCAGGGGCATCGGGCGAAGTCGATCATGCGACGGAACGGCCGGTTGGCTCGGCGCAACGGCGGTCGCTGTCTGATCACAACCCGGCATCGGCTCAGGGGCCGAGCCTGAATTCGCCGATCCGCTGCTACAGTCGGCAACATCGTGAAGTACTTCGACGCGAACTCTGAGCAACGCCGCCGCGCCATCGTCGCGGCGTTGATCGCGTTCTGGACCGTCATCGTCGGAGCCGAGTGGGCACTGCCCGGCGTGAATGCGGCACCTGCGCACGGACCGCACACACTGGCCGCCAGTGCGGTCGGCGCGCCGATGTCTGTCGAGCTCGACCACCCCCACGTCTCCCAACCCGACGCCGAGTGCACGCCCGACACCCTGGCCGAAGCGATCCTGCCGCGGGGAACGGTCTCCCTGATCGCGCTCGCGTTGGGCCTCGTCGTGGCTGTGCTTCCGCTGCTGTGGTGCCAGGCGGCGAAGGCGCCTATCCGCGGTCCACCACGGAACGCCCGCGCCCTGCGCACCGGCCGCGACGTGCTCGCCCACCTGTGTATCGCGCGCCGCTGATCGGCTAGCGTCAGGCCCCGTCGTCTTCGACGGTGGCCGGTGACCGCTACCTGCCGTCAGTCGCCGCGCATCGTCGCGGCCTCACAGAAGCGACATTCATCGATGAATCCTGCCCTGCCAATCCGCCATGCACGCACTTCCCACACCCGATCGGCACAGCCACAACGCGGCCGCAACGAGCGGCCGGCCACCATGGTCGGCCAGACCCCTGTCTTGAGAATCAGCGCACCGTTCACGTCAGAAGAGCGGGGCTTTTGGGCCAAACTCGAAGGCTTCAACCCGGGAGGAATGAAAGACCGACCCGCGCTACACATGGTCGAACGCGCCCGCTCCCGCGGGGCACTTGCCCCCGGCGCCCGCATCGTCGAATCCACGAGCGGCACACTGGGATTGGGTCTCGCACTAGCCGGAACGGTCTACGGGCACCCCGTCACGTTGGTCACCGACCCCGGGATGGAGCCGATCATCCAGAATATGCTCGCCGCGTTCGGCGCCGACATCGAATTGGTCACTGAACCGCACCCACAGGGAGGCTGGCAGCAGGCCCGCCGTGACCGCGTGCAGAAGATCTTGGCCACCGACCCACGCGCCTGGCATCCCGATCAATACAGCAACCCCGATAACGTCGAGGCCTACCGCGGCCTGGCAGTGGAACTGAACGAACAACTCGGCGCCGTTGATGTCCTGGTGTGCTCGGTGGGCACCGGAGGCCACTCGGCCGGCGTCGCACGCGTCCTTCGTGAATTCAACCCGCAGCTGCGGCTGATCGGCGTCGACACGGTGGGCTCGACGATCTTCGGCCAGCCCGCGGCTTCTCGGCTCATGCGCGGCCTGGGATCGAGCATCTATCCCGGCAACGTCGACTACCAAGCGTTCAACGAAGTGCATTGGGTTGCCCCCGCGGAGTCGGTGTGGGCATGCCGCACCCTGGCGGCCACCCACTACGCCAGTGGCGGCTGGAGCGTCGGTGCGGTCGCCCTGGTTGCAGGCTGGGTCGCACGCAATAGCCCTGCCGGAGCCACTGTCGCAGCGATCTTCCCGGACGGTCCGCAACGCTACTTCGACACCATCTACAACGACGACTACTGCCGCGCCCACGGCCTGCTCGACGCAGCGCCCCCACGGCATCCCGCCACCATTGAGGACCCGATGACCCAGACAGTCACGGCGTGGACGCGATGCACCACCGTTGTCGACCCCACCGAGGTGCAGCCACGATGACCCTGCTGTCAGCCTTCCGCAGTTTTGGTTGGCCCAGCCGGATGCTGATGATCAACCAATTCGGCATCAACCTGGGCTTCTACATGCTCATGCCTTACCTGGCCGGCTACCTCGCCGGCCCGTTGGGGCTGGCCGCGTGGGCCATCGGCCTGGTGCTGGGTGTACGTAACTTCTCCCAGCAAGGCATGTTTCTCATCGGCGGCACTCTGGCAGACCGGCTGGGCTACAAACCGCTCATCGTTTGCGGATGTGTCCTACGGACAGCAGGATTCGGCCTGCTCGTCTTCGCCGAATCGCTGCCGGCGGTCCTGATCGCCTCGGCAGCAACCGGCTTCGCCGGCGCCCTGTTCAATCCTGCGGTGCGCGCCTATCTGGCGGCCGACGCGGGCCCACGGCGCGTGGAAGCCTTCGCGGTGTTCAACGTGTTCTATCAGGCGGGCATCCTGGCCGGACCCCTTGTCGGGCTGGCCTTGATGTTCGTCGATTTCCGAATGACAGCAGCCGCCGCAGCGGTCGTGTTCGCAGCGCTGACCGTGGCCCAACTCTTAGCATTGCCCCACCGCGCCGCGGGGACGCCTGATGAGAAGACATCGGTGCTGCAGGACTGGCGAACAGTAGCGGCCAACCGCTCCTTTCTGCTCTTCGCCGCGGCCATGATCGGGTCGTATGTTTTGTCATTCCAGGTCTATCTGGCATTGCCGCTTCAGGCGCGAGACCTGTTTCCGCGCAACGATTCCGTTGTCACCGCCATGATCTTCGTGGTCTCGGGTCTGGTTGCCGTCCTCGGCCAGATGCGGATCACCCGATGGTTCGCCCACCGCTGGGGCGCCGGCCGCTCCCTGGTGATCGGCATGCTGATCCTCGCGGCGTCGTTTTTGCCGCTGATCGTGCTGCCCGATGACACCAGGGCAGGCAGAGTCGCCGCCGCGACCGCGCTACTCGTCGCCACGGCGGTGCTGGCGGTCGGGTCGGCGGCCGTCTTCCCGTTCGAGATGGACACCGTCGTCTCATTGGCCAACAACCGTCTCATCGGAACGCACTATGGCTTCTACAACACTATCGTCGGAGTCGGCATTCTTGTCGGCAATCTGGCCACCGGCTCGCTGATGCAGGCCGCCCGAGATCTCGGGCAACCCTGGCTGCTGTGGGTTCTGCTGTCGGCAATCGGGCTGGCCTCCGCAGCGGCCTTGTTCCGGCTGGACCGACGCGGCCGACTTCAACCCGAACAGCTGACATCCTCTGGCCCGCAAACCCCCCGCTGAACACCCGAAGACGCGAACATGCCCGACACCCCATATCGCCATCTACGTAATAACTACGTAGATGGCGATATGCTGGTTCCAGCATCCGCGCGAACACCTTCACGCCGTGAATGGCCCACGCTGGCAAGGAGACTGCCACGACCATCGAGCCGCACCCCGCTTCGGGCAGCGTTGCCTCTCCGGCGATAGCTGCTGGGCGCATTCGCGTTCTGCTGGTTGAACCTCGGCGCATCTACGCCGACATGTTGGCCCGCACCCTGCGCGCCGAAGAGTTCGCCGTCGACGTCGCACGCTCACACGCTGCAGCGCTCACCGCGGTGCGCGACGATGACCCCGACGTGGTGGTGGTGTGCCTGGGATCATCCGCGCACGGCGCCGTCGTCCTTGACCGTGTTCGCCAGGCTGCCCAGTGCGGCGTCGTCGCGCTCGCCGACACAGAGGTGGCGCCTCTGGTATCGCGCGTCGGAGTGGTTCCCATCGGCTCCCGCGACATGCTCAGCACGCGAATACGGCGGACACTCAGGCATTCTCACCAACGCAGCGAGGACGGCGGCGCGCAGCGACGCCACGTCGACGATCTGGTGATCGACGTGGGGGTCCGGCGGGTCTATCAGCGCGGCAACGTCATATCGCTGACTCGAACGGAGTTCGCGATCCTCCGGGTTTTGTCCGATGATCCAGGGGAGCCCGTTACGTGCCGACGACTTCAGGAAGCCCTTTGGGGGGCAACGCAGCCCGGCGGGCGGTCGGCACTGGGTGTGCACATCGGCAATCTTCGTCGCAAGCTCGGTGACGCCCCGTCTTGTCCGCGCTATGTCCGGACGGTCCGCGGCATCGGCTACTGTCTGGCCGGCTGAACCGTTACCCGGTGCGGACAAGGCTTTTGGTGGGAGGAGCTGTGGCGAAAGCGTTCGGTCAGGTCTCGATAATCCGTACGACGTAGGGTGTCATCCCGGCGGTACGCACCGGTGAAACCTTGATGGGAACGCCGGTTTGTTGCGCTTCGATCATTTTTCCGTTGCCCAGGTAGATCGCTTCGTGTTGGCTTCCGCCGGGCCCCCAGAACAGGAGGTCACCGCGTTTAGCTTGCGCGGGAGGTACCTTGCGGCCAGCGTTGTACTGGTCGCCGGACCATCGCGGCAACAGTACTCCGACGCCGGCGAAGGCGAATCGTGTCAGTCCTGAGCAGTCGAAACCGACGGTGCCTGCGCCTTGGTCGACACCGCGACTAGGGCCGGTGAGGCTGCCCCCTCCCCAGGAGTAGGGAACGCCGATCTGCGTTCCTGCCCTGCGGATAACGTATTCGATCGCCTGGGCACCGTAGAGGCGGTTGCCGCGGACGCTCGTTTGGGGGCTTGCCGCGGGACTGACGAGTCCGAGACTGCTCAGGAAGCTACGCCCCAAATCCATCGCAGTCTGGGTGGCAACGGCCGTCGCCTGCAAGGACGCGTTGGCGATGGCAACCGGATCGCCGGGCGCTCCCGCACTCGGGATCTTGGGCAGGAGTGGATCCCACGGACCGCCTGTCGGCTCGGCGGAGGCTGCTGGCGTGCACGCCAGAAGTACCGTCGCGACGACGGCAACGATCACCCCAGTCAGGCGAAAGCCGAACGCAGATACGCGGCCTTCCTCCGGGCGGACGCATCGGGCCATCGGTTCCATATGGCGTTCTTTCTTTCGGCTGTCGGAGCGCCGGTGATTGGTTTCGCCAACAAAGGCGAAACAGAGCGTTCCATACTGCGCAGCAACGATATACGTAGCAAATACGTAGATCAGCCTAACTCACATATGCCTCATTAGTAACATCAGCAACATAATTACAATGCTGGAATTTCGGCTGAAATTGCGAATGGTGTTTTGCGATGGGTGCCTGAAAGAGTCGATCGTCGATGGCGGGACTACGAAGTAGCGGTGGTCCGGACATGTGAAAACGCCGTTACCTGGGGGCGGCAAACCAAAGGTGTCGTAGCGGAAAGGGCTGCGCTACCTGTGCGGCGTGGGCCCCACGGCGCGCGATGCTTGGGTGACACTCGGCATGCGAAACCCGGTTCGGTGGATGCGAACGTCCTGCTGACACGCGTAACTGGTGCCACGAGGTGACTGGGAGGCGGCGGTTGTGAGTCTCCGCTTCTGATCTGATTTCAGAGGTTGGCGTTGCCGACTTTCCACTGATCCCAAGGGATGTTCCAGTCACCTAAACCGTCTGTTCCCGACAGCGTGGGGCCGGTGGTGTTGATGACCTCAACGATGTCGCCGCGTCGGGTGTTGTCGTAGAACCATCGGGCGTTGGCCGGATTGACGTTGAGGCATCCGTGGCTGACATTGGCGATGCCTTGGCTGCCCACCGACCACGGTGCAGAGTGCACGTAGATCCCGCTGTAGGACATCTGGGTCGCCCACTCCACCTCGGTGCGGTATCCGTCGGGAGAGTTGACTGGAACTCCGTAGGTGGACGAATCCATCACCAGAAACGAGTAACGATCTCCGATGATGTAGGCGCCGTTATCGGTCGGGGTCTTGGCTTTACCCATGGAGATGGGCATGGTCTTGACGATCTGACCATTGCGCCGCACAGTCATCGTTTTGGTGGCATCATCGGCGGTGGCGATGACCTCGTCACCGATGGTGAACCGGGTAGTGACGTCATCCTGACCGAACAGCCCGTCACCGAAATTGACGCCGTAGGCGTTGACCGCCACCTCTACTTTTGTGCCCGGTTTCCAGTATTCGGCTGGGCGCCAACGTACTTCGCGATTATTGAGCCAGTAGAAGGCTCCCTCGACCGGGGGGGTGGTGGTCACGTTGATCGCTTGCTGCGCCGCAATCCGGTCGGTGATGTTTTCATCGAAGCGGATCGCGATGGGTTGGCCCACGCCAACCGTCTCGCCGTCGTTGGGCAGGACGTAGGGCATCGTTAAGTTGTCGGGCGAGTGGGTTTCGAAGGTCGCTGTCGTAGTGGTCGCGCCGCCCAGTCCAAGGGCTTGGGCATGAAGGGTGTACTGCTTGTTGTAGCCCAGCGGCTCGGCAGACGACCAGGACACGCCATCGGGGCTGAGCTGTCCGTCGACGAGTTCGCCGGCTTCGTTGGTCAACGAGACTTGGCCGAGAACGCCGTCACCGGCGGACACGGTAACAGGGGAGTCCACCGCGACACCGATCGCTCCGTCGGTCACCGACGCCTGCAATTTGGGCACTAGCAGGTCGACGAACGGGGTGCCTTTATCAGTGATGACCTCGGGCTGGGGCGCGGCGGCCGGCGACGAGCTGCACGCGGCCGCGATCAGCAGCACCGCCATCGCCAGGACGGCCGTCCGCAGCCACTGCGCCGTCCTGCGAAACGGTGTGAGGCAAGTCGCCTGCGGCATCAGTGTGGTCTCCGTATCCGAATGTTGACATCGCTGATGAGCGGGCACTGCGTGCGCCGCGACGGCCGTTCGCGGGCGGCGGTGCACCGTTCACGGATATGGTTCAAGTGTGCTGATGCGTCATTTGGCTTTCTTAGTCCTTCGATGAAGATTCAGTAAAGACGCAGACTTGCGCTCTGGTCTGCCCGACATGGCATCCGGCTAGCTCTGGCAGGCGCCGAACGGGCTGCCGATCGTTTGTTCGTCGATCGTCGGACCGTGGCGCGAAATGGGCCACGTAGAAGGCTATGGGTCTAGTACGCGTTTTGGGCTGATCGGGAACGCTTGAGGCAATCACGGTCCGGGAGCGCTAGACGCTGGTCCCTCTCAGCCCTGCTCCGGTGTCGGTCTCGTCGCGGTGGGGTCCTTCGTCGCGGTGGTGGACTTGAGGCTGCACCCTCCGGCGGGGGTGAAGGGGTGTATCAGCTGCCGCCCGTACGCGGTGGGGTAGTCGGGGTGTGCGGCCATGCCGAGCTGGGTGGAGTCGAATCGGCGGGTGGGGTTATAGGAGTAGGTGCGCATGAGGTGGTCCCAGACCAGGGTGAACAGCCCGAAGTTGACGTCGCCGATGCCGGCCCACTTGAGGTGATGGAAGCGGTGGCCTTCGTTGAGAGCCAAGACGTGCTTGGCGGGGCCCACGCGGTAGTCGGCGTTGGAGTGCTGCAGCAGCAGCTGGATCGCCACCGCGATTGCGAGCAGGGAGGCGACGTTGACGGGCAGACCGATCAGGATGAGCGGTGCCACACCAGCGGCTCCCGCGAACGATCGCACCGTTCCGTTGGGAAGCCGTATCGTCCTACATCGACAGGCTGGCCCGCGCCAACCATATCGGCGTCTCCACACTGCGCGGCCATGTCGCCGAATCATGCGCAGCCCGGCCGCGACCGGACTGGTTGGCCGTCGTCAGCGGCCAACCTGAGCAGGTAATCCGGTCCCGTCTCTGCGGGCTTGCTGGCGACCCCACCGCGCTCAAGCAATATCTCCGCCGCCCTTTGTGTCAAAGATGTATGGCACGCAAGGGAATACACGAACCCGTCTACTGCTACCTGCCTGCACATGTCTCCGTATGCCACCGTCACCGACGCTGGATCGGTTCACCAACGCGCGTTCTTGACGACCAGGTGGATCTTCGTGACCGGCCCACGGTGCTCAGTGCCGGGCGCACGCATCGGCGCTTGGCCCGTCAGTATTCAGAGGTCGACCTTCATGACGCCTTGGGCGACGCCCGCCACATCCTGGTCTTCTGGGCTCACGCAGAGCGTCACGTGGCGGCGGGGATTCTGCAGAATGGCCTAGAAGCGCACGTGGTGGCCTACCCCGATGTGATCGCCGTAGCCGCAACATTGCTCACAGCTCGCCCTCGGGTTGAACAGCCCAGGACGCCAACGGAACCCGCCTGGCCGACGCTACTGCTCGACCGCATCAACGAACGCACCGGCGCCCACCATGCCGACGCCACCCCCGTCGAGCAATGGGCGCAGTACCGACGCCTATTCGCCACTGCCGTATTGACGACACGCTCAGACGGCGCAGAACTGGCGTGTCGCGCTTAGGGGTCGGCAGTCTTGAATGTGCCTTATCAGTAAGGCACTTGTGGTGTGCATCTGACTGTGTCCGACGGTTGTATCTATCGGCTTTCTAATCGTTAGGGACAGTGGTATCTGGCTGGGTGTATCGGCCGGTGAATCATCACCGGCGGCGCTGCTTGCCGGTGATTGGCCGGCGGTGGGTGGTCCAGCACGCGGCCACCGCGCTGACCACCACAGCGAAGGCGGCAATGACGCTGGCCGGGAGGGCGTGGTCCTGCAGCCATCCGGTCGCGGTGGCCGACCAGCCGGTGAGCAGGTTGCCGCCGCTGGCGGTGTGCCCGGTGGCCGCGGGCAGCCAGTACCACGCGAGGTAGGCGCCGGTGGCGATGAGGACAACGGCGGTGACGCGGGTCCCGTGGCGGGCGAGGATACCCAGATGCCGGGTCAGGGCCGTGCCGGCGATGGCGGTGCCGACGCTGACCAGCATCAAGATGGTGGCGGCACCGGCTGTGTATGCGGTGAACACTGCCAGCAGACCGCCCCATCCGCTGGTGGCCTGGGCCTGGGCGATCACCGCGAGCAGTACCCCGAAGGTGCAGGACAGTGACGCCAGGGCGTAGCCGATTCCGGCCGCGAGCACACCACCGGCTGTTGGGGAGTCCGGCCGATGACGCGTCCGGGCAGGCATACGCAGACCGATGGTGCGGCCGGTGAGCATGAAGCCGCCCAAGATGGCCAGGGTGAGCCCGATCGTGATCCCGAGCCAGGGAGCAGCCGTCACCAGGGTCCGGGCACCGGCACTGATCGCGATACCGGCGAGGGTGAGGGTGCCGGTGAACCCGATGGTCAGGACGGCCCCGGTGCGCAGTGCCCGGGCCAGCCGCACGAGCACCGCATCGGTGCCGCCGGTGGCGATGGTGCCGGTGATCCACGCCGGTAGCAGCGCGAACCCGCAGGGGTTGACCGGGGCGAGCATGCCAGCGGTAAACGCGAGCGCGAGCAGGTTCACCGTGCGGCGCTGCTGCCGAGGGCGGCCAGGATCTGATCCTGGGACGGGGCGTGGCCGCGGTAGCTGATCTGCCCGGACGGGTCGATGACGAGGGCGGTGGTCGGCGCGGTCACCTGGTAGCGGCTGGTCAGGGCCCCGTTAGTATCGACGACCGCGGGCAGGCTGGTGCCGCCGATCTGGTCCAGGAAGTGGCGAACATCGGCGGGTTTCTCGGTGGGGACGATGTCGACGGCTAGGAACTTGGCGCTGCCTCTGGCTTTCTCCACGGCCGCCCGAGCAGCGGCCAGGGATTTACCGCCGCCGACGCATTCGCCGCACCCGTAGGAGAAGAACAGGATCGCGGTCGGGGCGGCAGCGGGCAGTTCGACGGTTTTGCCGTCCACCGTGGTCAGTGTCGCCGCCGTCGCCTGGGTTGTGGCGTTGGCGTGTGGCGGTGAGGTCGGATTGCTGGTTGTGGCCGATTGGCCGCACGCGGTCAGCGCGCCCGCTGCCAGCATCACAGCCGTAACGCCCGCCCACCTGTGGGGTGTAAACGAACGCGTTTCAGACATTGTCGATGCTTCCTTTCGTCAGGTCGTCGAGCGTGTGCGTCGCGGGTGAATGGCTGTCGGCGGGACAGCAGTGATCGCCGCGTTGACCGCGGCGGGCGAAGGCGACCACAGCCGCCAGCAGCAGCGCGACGGCTGCCCCGATGACCCATGGATTCTCGAGCAGTCCACACACGGCGGCGAGCGCGCCGCCGGCGATCAGGACTGGCGCGGCGCAACACAGGGCCGTCACCAGCACCGCTGCCGCACCCAGCAGCACGGGATTTCTTCGTGGACGTTGATTCATTGATTTCTCCTCATCAGGTTGGGTGCGGCTGGTCAGCTGCAGCAGCCGGGGTGGGCAGTTGGCGGGGTATGGAGCTGGGTAAGGATTTGTGTGGTCAGGGCTGCGCCGAGTTGGTGGGCCTCAGCGACGCTGACGATCTGACCTTCGGGGTGCTCGGCGAGCCACGGCGCGGCGTCCTGCGCGCAGGTGAAGTAGTGCACCTGGTTGCAGAATGAGGACCGGATCGAGGTGAGGTCGTCGGGGTTGACCAGCGAGACCACCGCGGTCTCGGGCTGCACGCTGGTGACACCGTTTTCGCCGACCGAGACCCTGATCGGGTGCCCGCTGACGGGTGATTCGGATTCGATGCTGGCGGGCCGGTCCAGGATGGTGGGAAAGATGAGGGTGTCCAGGGCGCACCAGGTGTAGAGCTCTTGGCCGGCCACGGTGAATCGGTGGCGGGTCGGGCGCAGGGTCAGGCCCTGGCCGACGATGCGGCCCTGCTCGTCGTATTCGGTGTCGGGTACCGCGGCCAGACGCCGGGTCACCTCGTCAACCGGGAGGCCGACGGCCGCGGCGAGCGCCTCCACGGTGACCGGCTCGCCGGCGGCGAGCAGCCGCAGCAACGGCACCAGCATCGTCGGGTCGAGCCCGGACTCTTCCGGAATGGTCAGGCGGTCAAGGAAATTGGGCATCAGGAACCTTTCGAGTGAGCCATGCGTCAGGATGCGCAGCAGGACAGTCGGGACATATCGGCGCTGAAGGACTGGGCGGCGATTTTGATGCCTTCGGCCATGGTCAGATACGGGGCCCAGGACCCGGCGACCTGGTCGACGGTCATCGCGGCGTCGAGGATGTAGACCGCGGCGGCGGCGATCTCGCCAGCATCCTTGGCGACGGCGGTGATGCCGTGGATGCGGCCGGTGCCGGCGTCGGCGACGAGTTTGATGAAACCGCGGGTGTCTCGGTTGACCACCGCACGCGGCACATGTTTTAGCGGCAGCACCCGGCAGTCGCACCGTGTCCCGGCGGCGAGGAGCTCGGCCTCGGTCGTCCCGGCCGCACCGACCGCGGGGCTGGTGAACGTCACGCGGGGCAGATGGCGGTAGTCGACCCTGCGGCCGGCGTCGGTGAAGATGTTGTCGGCGACCATCGCGCCGTGATGGGCGGCGACGTAGACGAACTCGCGGTGCCCGGTCACGTCGCCGGCCGCCCAGATCCGTGGGTTCGACGACTGCAGCCCGTCGCTCACCACGACCTCGTTGTTCTCGCCGGTTTTGACCTGCACCGCTTCGAGATTCAGGCCGTCGGTGTTCGGACGGCGGCCGGTGGCGACGAGGACTTTCGCGGCACGGAACTGCTGCGTTCCGCCGGTGATGGTCGCGGTGACCGTGACCTGATCGTCGGCCTGCTCGACCTCGCTCACCGTGGCGCGGCGCACCACCCGGATGCCGTCGTCGGCGAACACCTCCAGCAGCGCCATGCCGACTTCCGGCTCTTCCTTCGATGCCAGCGTGGAGCGGACCAGCACCGTCACCGTTGACCCGAGCCGGGCGAACAGTTGCGCCTGCTCCAACGCGACGTAGCCGCCGCCGATCACCAGCAGCGACTCCGGGACCTCGGTGACTTCCATCGCGGTGGTCGAGGTCAGGTAGGCGACGCCCTCGAATGCGGGCGGGATGACTGGGTTCGCGCCGGTGGCGATCAGGTAGTGCTCGGCCTCGATGGTGGCATCGCCGACCTCGATGACGGGCGCGTCCGGGGTTCCGGCGAACCGCGCTTGGCCCTGAATGCGCTGCCAGCCATACGATTCGGCCACGTTGAGGTACTTCTCTGAGCGCAGCGACTCCACCAGATCGTGCGTGCCGGCGATCAGGGCCGCCATGTCCACCGGGCCGGCCGTGGTGGCGATCCCCGGGAACCGGGCAGTGTCGGCTGCGGTATGCCGGGCCTCGGCCGCTGCGATCAGGGCCTTTGACGGCACGCAGCCGGTGTTGACACACGTGCCACCGAAGATGCCGCGCTCGATCATGACGACGGACTTGCCGAGCGCGGTAGCGCGGATCGCCGCGGCCATCGCCGCGCCGCCGGAACCGATGACCGCGAGGTCCAATCCCTGACTCATGCACCCATCCTTGACCTTCAAGTAGGCTTGAAGGTCAAGTGTTCTGAGGAGACATCGTGAGAATCGGGAAGCTCGCCGAGGCGACCGGGGCCACCACCGCGACGCTGCGCTACTACGAAGACGAAGGCCTGCTCCCGCCCGCCGAACGTTCCCCGGCGGGGTATCGCGACTATGCCGCCGACACGATCGCCCGGGTCGGCTTCATCCGACGGGGACAGGCCGCCGGGTTCAGCCTCGCCCAGATTCGGCAGATCCTCGACATCCGTGACAGCGGCCACGCGCCGTGCACGCACGTGCGCGACCTGCTCGACATCCGACTGACCGACCTCGACGAGCAGATCAGCGCACTGGTGGCACTGCGCGAGACCATCGCCCGGCTGCGGCAGGGCGCCGAAAGCGTCGACCCGGAATCATGCAGCGCCGATGACGTATGTCGATACCTCTAGGAGCCACCTCCGTGGCACCGGAGGCATGTATTTCGTCAAGTCCGTTGACCCCGGCAGTCGTCATGAATTTCCGCCCCACTGGAGGTCGTTGGTGCGCGGGAGCGCGGGGCCTGCTGAGCAGTAGGCTCACCCGATGCGGTGGGATTTCACTCGAAGCTGGTCGCATTGGCCGTGCTGAGCCCAGCCACACTCGTTCAGGCTCTGTTGCAAAAATCGTGAAGCTTGAGCATGCTTGGCGGAGATTGGACGGACGGAACGATGACGGATTTCAAGT
>NZ_LQPC01000080.1 GCF_002101705.1 Mycolicibacterium iranicum
CAGGACCCGCCGCAACCAACAACCCCACACCAAGGACGAACACACCCGCCCCCGTCCGCGACACCAAACGATCCGAACCCATCACAACCCCTTACTTGATCAGCGATCCTGCGTGTCAGCGGATTCTGTGCTGTGCGTCCCTGGCGGCATTGCGTCCGGAAAGTGCGGCCTGGTCGCGACGGGGCTGCAGGTTCTTCCATGACGATGGCGGAACTTGCGGGTTCTCCGGCCTTTCGGCGATGACCGTGAGATAGCTGCTCCGATTCCACGCCTCCATGAAAACTTCACGTGGGATCTGCCAAGCCCGGCCATACGGTTCGCCGGCCGAATTCGGCCATCCGGCGGCACTGTCATTGATGGTGATCGTGTCGGTGTTCGGGTCGTAACCCGTCACCACCACCGCGTGATTGGAACCCGCGTCGGGATCGGGTGCATCGAATTTGTACCTGGTGGCTACTTTGTAATAGAGGATCTGGCTGTACACGGCGGTGATAACGGCCTTATCAGCGGCGAGTGCCGTCTTGAGCTTCTCCAGCGCCGCGTCCTCGTAGTCGGTGTCACGCGAGTCATACCAGTGCACGTTGGAGTCGATGCCGTATTGCTTGAGCAGATTCTGGGCGTCTTCGTAGAACGCCCACTTGCCGCTATCGCGCATGCCGCGGTACATCATCTTGCCCGCAAACTTCCCCTTGTTCACGCTGAGGAGATTCATTGCCTGATAGACGATTTGAGGTTCGGTCGGGGCCTTGCCCGTGAGGATCCCGATGACGCCGGCCACCGACATCAGCACACAGTCACCCGAATTCTGCTTCTGCCAGTACCTGGCCGCCTTGGCTGGGTCGCCGTAGGTCGCCTGCAATTCCAGATCACGGCGTGTCAACGTCAACGAACCCGCATAACCAATCGCCTCAGGCACCACCGGCGAGGACGGCGACGACGGCGCCACCGGCACCACCCGCGGCTGCACCCGCACCGTACGCAACGTCAACAACCGATCCCGATCCACACCAGCAGCCGCCCGACCCAACGACGGAACCCGCGTCACCGGAGCCGGATCCA
>NZ_LQPC01000081.1 GCF_002101705.1 Mycolicibacterium iranicum
ACCCGGGCCCGGGTCCGCGACCGCGGGGTGAGCATCACCGAAAGCACAGAGGGCGTCACCGAGATCATCGCCCGCCTAAAAGGCCCTGATGCTGCGCTGTACTGGCGCCGCCTCACCGTGATGGCCCAGGGGGTATGCCCGCAGGATCCGCGCACGCTGGATCAGCGCCGCGCTGATGCCCACGGCGCGATCGGGGCCGGGTTCTTTCATCTGGCGTGTGAATGCGGTGGCCTTGACTGTCCCGCAGCGGTGGATGATGGCCGCGGCTCGGCGGTGGTGGTCCACATCTACGCCGAAAACGCCGCCCTGACCGCCCAGCCCGACCCGCTCACCGACGGCGACGACCCCGAATGCCGCGCCCTCAACAACCGCGCCCCAGAGCCCCGCGACACCCCCGCGCACGACGCCGAAACCAGTCCCTACGAGGGCAGCGACACCCCCGCCGACAGCCACGACCCCGAGGACGGCGACAATTCGGCCGGCACCGCGGTGGCGGGCAGCGACACCCCCGAGCACGGCGACGACCCTGAGTGCGCCGAAGCCGCCGAGGGCAGCGAGGTGGCTGGTGAACCCGATCGGCGTGCCGCGTTCCTACGGCCCCCGCCGGGAGTCATCGTCGGGTTCGGTCATGTGCCCGCCGCAGAAATCGCCGCCCGCATCGCCACCGGGGCCACCCTCAGGCATCTAACCCCGCCGGGAATCAACCCACAGAACCGATACCGACCGAGCACCGCCCTCGACGAATGGGTTCGGGCGCGGGATCTGACCTGCCGCTTCCCGCAGTGTGATCGCCCCGCCGCCTACGCCGATTTCGACCACACCACCCACTGGCCGGTCGGCCCCACCCACGCCTCAGCGGGCAAACTGCTGTGCCGCCAACACCACCTCGCCAAAACCTTCTGGGCGGGCTGGTCAGAGGTCCAGCATCCCGACGGCACCATCATCTGGACCACCCCGGCAGGCCGCACCTACACCACCCGACCCGGCAGCGCGCTGCTGTTCCCCACCGTCACCACCACCAGCGCCCCCGTCGACCTCCCCGCCCAACCACCCACCAGCGCGCACAAGATCCGCACCATGCCCACGCGGCGACAACGCAACCGCGCCAAAACAATCCGCTACCGCATCAAAGCCGAACGCGCACTCAACGACGCCTACGTCGCCGAACGCAACAAACCACCACCATTCTGACGGGCAACCGACCGACGGCCGTCAGCTGGCGAACAGCCGAGCCGTGCGGGTTTCGTGGCGCATACCGCTGATCTCCAGCGTGGGGGCGACGCTCCAGACATCAGTTGCGCCACGTTCGCAGGCTTCCCGTGCAAGCATGACCAGCATTGGGGCACAACGGGTTTGAATCTGCTGACTGTGGAGAGGCCCCAGCCTGCCCAATCTGATCGCCGCGCTCAGCATCGACGCCATCATGGACCGCAGCGAGCCGAGCACCGCAACGTGCACCGGAATTCCCAGCCGCGCCTGAAGCGCTCCCTCGATGACGGCGCAGTGTCCCGGCGTCGCACCGCTGAGGACCGCTTCGGCGTACGGCCAGTCGTCGACCAGGCCGCTCTGCCGGGACGCGGCTGCCAATTGCCGTCCCGCCGACTCCGACGCGATCCGCGCGTTGCCGTACAGCTTGTAGCTTGCTGTCACGTCGTCGAACTCGCGCAGGGCCTGCAGGTCGTTCGTCGCCCGCCAGGCGGCCGCCGCGATTGTGGCATCCAATGGCGCATAGCTGTTCGTCAGGTACAAGGTCACAACGTGCTCGATATCCACCCGGTCGGCACCAGGGTGGTCAACCAGCCACTGTTCCAGGCCCTGGCTGTGCACCATCCGACCCGTGGGAAACGCGCTGTCATGCAACTGCATCCACAGTGCCAGCGCGACATCTGGGTCAGTGGTGGTGGCCGGCATGGGAATCCGAGGACGTTCGAGACCATCCGTCGCGCGCCAGTGCCATCGCCGTCACTTGGCCCATGACTCCGAGGTCGGACATTAGTTTCTTGGCGGCGTGAGCACTGGTGAGCAGCGGAGCCGCCATTGCCTGCTCGCCTATGTCGATGGGGGCGTGCTGGTTGCCGAGCACGTAGCCAATCATCAGCATCCGTTGCTGGCTGTTGTTCGCGAACGGCACGACGATCGCGTCCTCGGCGGGACGCCGGACTACGACGATGTCGGTGCCGTCGTCAGCGATCACGGCCCCGTCGCGCAGAAAAGTGCCACGCGGCAATGTGATCTGGACGGTCAGCCCGGTATCCGCGGTGACGGCCTGGCGGTGCTTGGCCGCGTCGCCCCATCCGATATCGACGCGGTGGATCTTGCGCGCCATGAATTGCTGCTCGTCGACGTGGCCGAGTATCTCGTGCGCGTTCACCTCTCACCAGCTTCCGATCTCAGTTCAGCCCGCACCGCATCGAAGAGGTGTTGCCTGACACGCTGCAGTTCGGGTGCGTGCTGCGCCGTCAGCCGCGTAAACACCCCGGCCTCTTGGGGCATGATGCTCGCCCCACCGTGCACGCCGTCCGCGTCCTCGAGCGCGCGCCGGGTTTGGTCCAGCAATGCGGTGACGGGACGGCCGGGTGTGATGGCGAGGAAGGTGGCCAGGTAATCGCCGCCTATGAGAGAGGTTGCGCTGCTGCTTGATTGCGGGCGGATCAGCTGGCGGTCCCGCGCGACGATGCGTCCGTCGACGCTGACGGCGAGTGTGCTGTCATAGCAGGCGTAACCATAGCGTTCCCCGTGAGCGATCCGGCCGGCGGCGACAGCCTCCCACCCCAAGTAGACGCCCCCACGGTCGATGTCGACCGTGATCAGCTGCGCGAAACTCGAATCAGCATGGGGGATTACCGTTCCCGGGTAATACTGCAGGATCGCACCGTCACCTACGGTGAAGTGGAGCTGGTGCCGGGCGCCGGGGCCGTCACCGGCGAACACCTGGGTCGCCGCCTGCGTCGTCAGGTGCAGATGAGCGCCCCGTTGGCAGTGGACCCTGGTTTCCAGGTCGTCGTCGGAGAAGGCGCCGCCGCTGGGACTCTGGACGCACAGAGTTGCCGCCCCCGGGTCGTCGGGGTTGCAGTACAAAGGCATTGTCACCCGCTGTGGATACTGCTGCCGCAGCGTCGCCGTGCGAGTGCGCCCTGAGGCGTCGGCGATGACATCGATGCCGAGGACGCCCGGCCGGATGGCCACATCCGCAGTCACGTCGGGCTCGCGGTCAGCATGGCTCCTTCGAGCAGTCGCTCAGTGAGCTCCGTCAGCCCGAGCCCGGACCGCAGGTCCGTGAATACCGTGGGCTTGGCGGGACGTGCTGCGGCGCAGTCGCGGCGCATCGACTGGAGGTCGGCACCGACGAGCGGCGCGAGGTCGATCTTGTTGACGACCAACAGATCCGCCTGCAGCAGCCCGATGCCGTTCTTGCGGGGGATGTCGTCACCTGCGGCGGTGTCGATGACGAAGATCCAGTAGTCCACCAGATCGGAGGTGAACGTCGCGGCCAGGTTGTCGCCGCCGGATTCGATCAGGATGAGGTCGAGATCGGGAAAGGTCCGGTTCAAGCGCTCGGCGGCGGCGAGGTTGGCCGACGGATCCTCGCGGATAGCGGTGTGTGGGCAGGCTCCGGTCTCGACAGCGAGCACACGCTCGGGGTCGATGACGCCGCTGCGCCGTACGCGCTGCGCGTCCTCGTCGGTCACCAGATCGTTGGTGATCACCGCGACGCTGAACCCCGCTGCCGAGAGCTGGGGGACCAGGGTTTCGACGAGCCGGGTCTTCCCCGAGCCGACGGGGCCGCCGATCCCGATGCGAATCGGATCGGGCATGTTGTCCTCCTTGCTACTTGAGGGTGTACCGGCGCCCCAGCGGCACTGTGGTCATCGGCGTGCTGACACACGGTTGACCGTCGACGGTGACGCGGTAGGTGTCGGGTTCGATCGTGATCTCGGGCAGGTAGTCGTTGTGCAGCAGGTCGGTCTTCGTGAGGGCCCGTGCGCCGCGGCAGGCCACAAGCCGGGTGTCGAGTCCCAGCTTCTGACCGAGTCCGGCGTCAACCGCCGCGGCGGCAACGAAGTTCACCGATACGTCGGCCGGTGTCCGGCCGAACGCCGCCCACTGTGGTCGGTATTTCAGGGGTTCGCACGTCATCAGCGAGGCGTTGGCTTCACCCATCACCGACCAGGCAGGGAAGCCGCCCTTGAACACCACTTCGGGCCTGATGCCGAAGAACTTCGGCTCCCACAGCACGATATCGGCGAGCTTGCCCGGCTCCAGCGAGCCGACTTCGTGGTCGATGCCGAACAGCCGGGCCGGGTTGATCGTGAGCTTGGCGATGTAGCGCAAGATGCGGGCGTTGTCCGCGCCGGTTCCTTCGTCGCCGGGCAGCGGCCCGCGGGTTGCCCGCATGTGCGACGCGAGCTGCCAAGTGCGCGCGATCGTTTCGCCGATGCGCCCCATGCCTTGCGAGTCGGAACCCATCGCCGAGATCGCGCCGAGGTCGTGCAGCACATCTTCGGCGGCGATGGTCTCGCGGCGGATCCTCGACTCGGCGAATGCGACGTCCTCGGGGATGCGTGGGTTGAGGTGGTGACACACCATGACCATGTCCAGGTGCTCGTCGAACGTGTTGAGCGTGTACGGATTCGTCGGATTTGTCGATGACGGAAGGCAGTACGGCTCGCCGACGACGCGCATGATGTCAGGAGCGTGACCGCCGCCCGCACCTTCGGCGTGATAGGTGTGGATCGGCCTGCCGCCGATGGCACGCATCGTGTCCTCGAAGAAGCCCGACTCGTTGAGCGTGTCGGTGTGGATCTGAACCTGCAGGTCCAGCTCATCGCCGGCATCCAGCGAGGCCCGGATGGCGGCAGGGGTCGCACCCCAGTCCTCGTGGATCTTGTAGCCGATGGCGCCCGCCAGGCCTTGCTCGATGAGAGGTGCTGTGCTGGAGGCACTTCCGTTCCCGATGAAGCCGAAGTTCATCGGGAACCCTTCGGCGGCGCGCAGCATCCGAGCGAGATTGTTCGGGCCCGACGACGTGATGCCCACTGTGACGGGCCCCAGCCCGCCCCCGATCATCGTGGTGACGCCGGCCGAGATCGCCTCTTCGACCAGGCCGGCGCTGTCGAAGTGCACGTGCACATCGATGGCGCCCGCGGTCGCGATCATGCCTTCACCTGCTCGGATGTCGGTACCGGCGCCGATGACGAGCCCGGGGTCGACCCCGTCCATCGTTCGCGGGTTACCCGACTTGCCGATACCGGCGATCCGTCCATCACGAATCCCGATGTCGGCCTTGCGGATACCGAGAACCGCGTCGATGATCATCACGTTGGTGATCACGAAGTCCAGGGCTCCCGCATCGTTGGTGATGTCACCGTGAACGGCCATGCCTTCGCGCATCGTCTTGCCACCGCCGAAAACCGATTCGTCGCCGTAGACGCACGAATCATGTTCGACCTTGCCGAGCAGTTCGGTGTCGGCCAGCCGAACCCGGTCTCCGGTCGTCGGGCCGTACAGCTCGGCGTAGTGCCTGCGGTTGATCCGGTGTGCCACGTCAGGGCTCCTGCGGGGTGTCGAGGAATCCGAGAGCACGCATACGGCCCATCAGCTCGTTGTCCGGCGCTGCAGTCGTCACTGCATTCACGACGTCGTTCTGCCCGATCACGGTTCGCTCGCCGCCGTAGATGACCAACGAGACCTCCTGTGCCTCGCCGGGTTCAAAGCGGACCGCGGTGCCGGACGGGATGTCCAGCCGCATACCGAAAGTGGCGGAGCGGTCGAATCGCAGCGCGCGGTTGACCTCGAAGAAATGGAAGTGCGATCCGACCTGGATGGGGCGATCGCCGGTGTTCTCGACCGTCAGTGTCGCTGCGCGGCGTCCCGCGTTGAGCTCCAGTTCACCGCTACAGGGCAGGATTTCGCCTGGAACTACTCCGCTTTCGACCGACCGCTCTCCGGGGGCGATCGCATCGTGCACGGTGACGAGCTTCTGTCCGTCTTCGAAGAATGCCTCGACCTGTACCGAGCCCAACAGCACCGGCACACCGGGCATTACATCGTCGTCGGTGAGCACCGACGCGCCGTGTGCCGCCGCCTCGGCGACGGTCGAACCGGCGCGGGCGGACTCGAGGACTTCGTCGGCGATAAGAGCGCGGGCTTCGGCATAGGTGAGGGCCAGGCCCGCCGAGCGGCGTTTGCGTGCCAGCTCGGCGGCCAGGAACAGCAGCAGTCGGTCTTCGTCCTTCGGGGTCAGGTGCATGACTCAGCCTGTGATCCCGGCGGCCCAGGGGTAACTCTTCAGGTACGGGTCGGGCTCGATCGGGGCCGGGGAGGCCCACACCTGGTAGATGAGTCCGTCCTCGGCGACGCGCCCGATGCGGGCCGTCTTGGTGACGTGGTGGTTCTCGCCGTCCAGCGTGATGGTCCCCTCGGGCACGTCGACCGTCACACCGCCTGCGGCGTTCTGGATGTCGGGAACGGAGAACGAATTAGCTTTCTCCACAGTCGCTTTCCAGAGCATGACTGCGGCGTAGGCCGACTCCATCGGGTCGGAGGTCACCCGGTCGGCGCCGAAGCGTGTTTTGAAGTCCGCCACGAACCTCTCGTTCGCGGGGGAGTCCAGCGTTTGGTAGTAGTTCCACGAAGACAGCTGGTTGACGAGCGTTGGTGCGCCGATGCTGCGCACCTCTTCTTCTCCGACACACATCGACATGACGGGCATCTGCTCCGCGGTCAGGCCTGCGCTGCGGTACTCACGGAAGAATGCGTTGAGGGAGTCGCCGACCACGACGTTGAAGATCGCGTCGGCGTCCGCGGTGCGGATCTTGTTGACGATGGTCGAGAAGTCGGTACTGCCCAGCGGCGTGTAGTCCTCACCTTTGATCTCGATGCCGTTGGCCTGCGCGTACGCTTTGACGATCGCATTCGAGGTACGCGGGAACACATAGTCACTGCCGACCAGGTAGAGGGATTTCACCCCCTGTTCCTTGAGGTAGTCCAGCGACGGGATGATCTGCTGGTTGGTGGTGGCGCCGGTGTAGAAGATGTTGGGTGAGCTTTCCAGCCCTTCGTACTGCTGGCCGTAGTAGAGCAGCGCGTTGGAGTCTTCGAACACCGGGAGCATCGCCTTACGGCTCGCCGAGGTGTAACCCCCCGAAAACCGCAGCGACACAATCGGATTGCACGAGCTTCTGGGCCTTCTCGGCAAAGATTGTCGGCTCGGAGGCTCCGTCCTCGCCGATCAGCTCCAGCTGCTTGCCGAGCACACCTCCCGAGGCGTTGACCTGCTCGACTGCCAGCGTGATCGCATCGCGGATGACCGATTCGCTGACGGCAAGGCCGCCGGACAGCGAGTTGATGGCGCCCACCTTGACGGTGTCGCCGGAAGTGTCGACGCAGCTGTCCTGCGCCGCTGCGGACGCCCCGTCGTCGCCGGCGCGGCTTCCGCATCCCGCGGTGATCATGGAGATCGCCGCCAGAAGTGCGACGGAGCAATGTAGTCGTTTCATGAGGCCGCCTAAGAGTGGTGTCACTGCACGCACGACACTGTGCGACGGAATTACTGGCGCCCAGCGTAGGAATGTCGACACCGCGCAGCTATGGGAGGAATCTCCCATTTCACCGAACCGTTTTCGGCAGCGCCTCGGCTACGAAACATCGTCGAAACATGCCCTGCCGATGATGACCGGACGGACGGCGGAGGAACGGACATGGCCGGGAAGTATGGCGACGTGCTGGGTAGCGCCACCAGCATCCAGACCCGCGCCCACGATCTGCTCGACACGCTGGCCGGCCGCGCGGCATCGTCGGCCTCCGCGATATGCCTGTGGGACCCGATCCGGCGCTGCCATGTCGGCGTGGCCAACCACGAGTATCCCGCCGAGGTGATGGAGCACTTCAATTCGTGGTTTGTCGACAACGACCCGCTCTACGACGCGATGCGAGTGCACGGGCTCGGTGCGTTGAGGTGGCGGGACTTCCCTGATTACCGAACCGGCTATTCGGTCAATAACGTGTTCCGCCCCGCCGGATTCGACGAAGGACTGTCAGCGCGGCTGGTGACGGCCGACGGCACCTACGTCGGCACCATCCACGTCAATTGCGACGATCCTCGGTACCCGAGCGATGACGACGTCGCTGAGATCAACGTGCTGCGAGGGCAGATGGCCGAGCAGTTGGACTTCTCGCAGCGGCCAAGGATGGTCTCGGAGCTGATCGCCCCCGATGCGCAGGCCTGGGCCGTCGACGATTCCGGCCAAGCGCACCTGTTGCGGCACGGGGATACATTTGACTCCGCGCTCGATCCCTTGACCATCAGCGAACTGGCGCTCACCTTCCATGCTGCGAGCTTCAGACCTGACGTGCTGCGCTGGCACGACGGGACGTCCTGGCTGCACGTGCGGCGCATCGCGACGACGTCGCGCTATCGCGGGGACAGTCTCTGTGCGGTGCTGCTGGTGACGCGGGCGTCGTTGCCGATGGGAATCACGCCACGCGAACTCGACGCACTCACGCTTGCTGTTTGCGGATTCACCAATACCGAGATCGCCGGGCGACTGTTCATAAGTGCCCGCACTGCCGGGCATCATCTGGAGAGTGCATCTGCCAAGCTCGGGGCGGCCAACCGCGCTTCCTGTGCGTCGCACGCCATGTCGCTTGGCCTGGTGTCAGCTGACGTGCTGCGTGACCTTGGCGGCGGGCAGCCCGTCGCGGTCTAGAGCAACGCCATCAGGCCCACGCCTGACGTCAATTGTTTTGATGGTCAATCGAAGTCGGCGGGCCGCACCCGCAACTTGGCGGCGATGCGGGCGAGAGACCGTCGGTCGGTCGCTGTCAGCGGGTCGAGAACCAGTTCCCGTACCGCGCGCATGTGGATCGGGGCTGCCTTGACCACTACGCGATAGCCGGCATCGGTGAGCGCGGCGATGGTGTAACGACCGTCAGACGGGTCTGGGGATCGCATGACCCAGCCACGTTGCTCGAATCGCTTGACGACATTGGACAACCGCGACAGCGATCCGCTGGCCAGAAAAGCCAACTCGCTCATCCGGATTCGGCGCTGCGGAGCTTCGGAGACGTGACTGAGAACGAGGTAGTCGAAAAGCGTCAAGTCAACTTCGCGCAGCGGAGCCTCCAGTTTCCCGGGCAGGAGCATCATCAGCGAAACCAGCCCTGTCCAGGCTTCCTTCTCCTGCGGGTCGAGCCACCGCGGTTCGTCGGATCGTGCCACGTCCGTACCGTAGCGGAATAACTTCACGTGTGAAGTGATTGACTTAGTGAGTTCATGCTTGAAGTCATTACGAGAGGTGGTCAACCATGCCCGACGTCGAATTCTTTGTCACTCCTGGACTGGGCGAAACGTTCCGGCGGACGCGCCACTACAGCCAGGCTGTCAGGATTGGAGATCGGGTCGAGATCTCCGGCCAGGGCGGTTGGGCCGACGACCTCACCTTCCCCGACGATCTCGCGGACGAGATCGTCGCGGCGTTCGACAACGTCGAACGTGTGCTGGCGACCGCGGGCGCCACGTGGCGAGATGTCGTGTCGGTGAACTCCTATCACGTGTTGCCGCCCGGTGCAGAGGAGATCGGTGACGCCCACAACGACGTCATGATCGACCAGTTTCGCAAGCGCATGGGCGAGCGAGCACCGATCTGGACCGAGACCGGTGTCACGGTGCTCGGCGCGACCGGCATGCACATCGAGATACAGGTGACCGCGATCGTGGGCAGCGGGGAATGAATCCGCAGCGGGGAATGAATCCGGAGTTGCGCGCGCTTAGTGGGGCATGACCTTCACCCTGGGCGAAAATTCTGCGCTGCTGGCTACCGCGTCGATCGGTGGAGTCGAGGTGGCGAACCGGATTTTCATGGCACCGCTGACGAGATCGCGTGCCGACGCGGACGGCACCCCGTCTTCGCTGGCCGCGGAGTACTACTCGCAGCGGGCGCAGGCGGGCCTCATCATCAGCGAGGCGACTGCCGTCTGCGAACAGGCCAACGGCGCGTACATGAACACGCCCGGTATCTACACCGACCGGCAGCAGGACAGGTGGGCGGAGATCGCGTCTGCGGTGCATCGCGCCGGAGGCAAGATGTTCGTCCAGCTGTGGCACGTGGGGCGGATGGCGCATCCGGAGATCAGTGGTTTCGAATCCGTGGGGCCGTCACCGATCGCCGCCGATCTGCTCACCCATACACCGACCGGAAAGAAGCCACTGCCGGTGCCGCGAGCGCTGACGGTCAGTGAGATCGCCTCGATCGTCGGTCAATTCCGCTCGGCCGCGCGACGCGCCGTCGACGCCGGTATGGACGGCGTCGAAATCCATTCCGCCAACGGCTATCTCCTGCACGAGTTTCTCTCGGACGTCGTCAACCAACGCACCGACGCTTACGGTGGTTCGCCGCAGAACCGCGCCAGGCTGGCAGCCGAGGTCGTTGAAGCCGTCGCCGATGAGATTGGCCCCGAGCGGGTCGGCTTGCGTATCTCACCCGGGAACAAGGCCGGTGACATGTCCGAACGCGACGAGAGCAGCGCGTACGAGGCGCTGTTGTGCCGGATCAAGCCGCTTGATATCGGCTATCTCCACGTGGTTATCGAACCGTCGACGCCTGCGTTCGCGGCGGTGCGCACCGTATGGGAGGGTCCCCTGGTCCTCAATACGCCACGCACCGTCGACACCGACTTCGCACTGCTGGAGAACCTCGCGAATTGGGGCGTGATCAGTGCGGCCGCGATCGGTCGCGCATTCCTGGCCAACCCTGACCTGGTGACACGTTTGCAGGAGGGCGCGCCGCTGAACCGGCCCGATGAGTCGACGTTTTACGCCGCGGGACCTGCCGGATACATCGACTATCCGACGCTGGACGAAGTCGGCGTAGAGGAGCTGTCCGGCCTGGCCGGTTAGCCAAGGACCGGTGCCGGCTGCGGGAGCGGGTGGGCTCCTTGCGGTCGGAGTCCGTCGAAGATGATGGCGAGGTAGCGCTGCCAGAGCAACGGCTCTGGGGTGCGGAGGTTTTCGACGACGTGAATCGGCGCGCACATCATCAAGAAGATGTCGGCTTCGGTGATATCGGACCGGATTGCACCTGCAGTGCGCGCCCTGTCGACAAGAGTGCCGAGGCGCGCGTGCAACTGATCCATGATGTCGGTCACCCGCGGATCATCTTCGCTCGCCGCCTGGAGGAATGTCAGATCGTGGCGTTGTCGTTGATCGGCCGCCACGGTGAGGAATTGAAGCAGGGCAGCGCCCGGATCGTCGGCGTCCGCCAGCTGTGCCGCGGCGTCGGCGAGTGTGGAGACGTGTCGACACACGATGGAGGCGATCAGGTCCTCCTTGGTGGAGAAGTGTCGGAATACCGTGCCCTTGGCGACCCCTGCCCGTCGGGCGATATCAGCCACCGACGCCGAGGCGCCTCGCTCGGCGAACTCCGCCTCGGCAGCGCTCAGCAGCGACTCCCGGTTGCGCGCCGCGTCTGCTCGGAGGTTCACCGCCGAAGGATATCAAGTTGACCATTCGGTCATCTTATGATTCAGTCGACGTAAGGTGACCAATCGGTCATCTTGATGGCACGCAGCGAAAACTTCTGGAGCGCAATGAAAATCGACGGCACCACGGTTCTCGTCACGGGAGCCAACCGCGGCATCGGACACTTCTTCGCCCTTGAACTGGTTCGGCGTGGCGCCAAGGTCTACGCCGCGGCGCGGCGTCCCGAACTCGTCGACGTCCCCGGAGTCGAACCTATTCACGTCGACATCACCGACCAATCGTCGGTCGACGCGGCTGCCCAGCGTGCCGGGGACGTACAGATCCTGATCAACAACGCCGCTGAAACCGCCGGCGGAAGCCTGGTCACCGGAGATGTGACCGCCATCAGGGCCACCATGGAATCGAATTACTTCGGCACCCTCGCCATGATTCGCGCGTTCGCGCCGATCCTCGCTCGCAACGGCGGTGGCGCCATCCTCAACGTGCTGTCTGCGGCGGCATGGATGACAGTCGAGGGCAACACTGCCTATGCCGCGGCGAAATCGGCCGAGTGGGGTCTGACCAACGGGGTGCGGGTGGAACTCGCCAGCCAGGGCACGCTCGTCGCCGCTCTCGTCCCGGGACTCGTTGGCACCCAGACGCTCTTCGACTTCGCCGACAACAACGGAATCGCGCTCCCCGACAATGCGGTAATCGCTCCCGCGGATCTGGTCCGGCTGGCTCTCGACGGGCTGGAAGCCGGCGACATCGAGATCATGGACGCGTTGTCGGCCGATGCGAAAGCGACGCTGTCGGGGCCGCCACGGGCCTTCGCGCTGTGAGCGATCAGTGACGTCGCAGTCTGCGTAGGTGTGAACTCACCCGGCGGCGGGAAACACGGTCGGCATGGCTACCTACCGTGTACTCAATCCGCAGGGTGACGTCGTCGACACCAAGGACATCGAGAGCGCCGACGACGCGCACGCCTGGTTCGTCGACCAGAAGGCAGACAACTCCGAACTCGGTTGGCGGATGGAGGTCGAGCACGACGGTGAGTGGTCGTTCTTCGACGACACCGAAGGGTCTCCGGACTAAACACCGCTCCTTCGCGGCCAGACACAAACTCGCACGATCCATGCCCGGATCGTGCGAGTTTGTGTCTGCTCGCGCGGCTTGACCAGGGCCCAACCAAGCGGTTGGGCGAGGCTGCTAGCATCGCCGATAGAGGATCAGCCTCCCCGCGGTAGCGGCTTGTCTGCAGACCGCGGTACCAACCTGAACAGGACCTGGAGAGCACATGTCCGAAGAAGCCTTCATCTACGAGGCCATCCGTACGCCTCGCGGTAAGCAGCGCAACGGTTCGCTCAACGAGATCAAGCCCGTCAACCTCGTTGTCGGATTGATCGACGAGATCCGCGCGCGCCACCCCGACCTGGACGAGACACTCATCAGCGACGTCATCCTGGGCGTCGTCTCACCTGTCGGCGACCAGGGCGGTGACATCGCCCGAACCGCAGGTCTGGTCGCCGGGCTGCCGGAGACCACCGGCGGCTTCCAGCTCAACCGCTTCTGCGCCTCTGGGCTGGAGGCCGTGAACCTAGGCGCCCAGAAGGTGCGCTCGGGCTGGGACGACCTCGTCCTCGCCGGCGGTGTCGAGTCGATGAGCCGTGTGCCGATGGGCTCCGACGGCGGCGCCTGGGCCTCCGACCCGGAGACCAACTACCGCATCGGGTTCGTCCCGCAGGGCATTGGCGCCGACCTGATCGCCACCATCGAGGGCTTCTCCCGTGAGGACGTCGACGCCTACGCACTGCGCAGCCAGCAGAAGGCGGCCGCGGCGTGGTCGGGCGGCTACTTCGCCAAGTCCGTCGTTCCGGTCAAGGACCAGAACGGACTGGTGGTCCTTGATCACGACGAGCACATGCGTCCGGACACCACGCCCGAAGGGCTCGCGAAGCTCAAGACCGCGTTTGACGGCATCGGCGCGATGGGCGGCTTCGACGATGTGGCGCTGCAGAAGTACCACTACGTCGAAAAGATCAACCACGTTCACACCGGCGGCAACAGCTCGGGCATCGTCGACGGTGCCGCACTGGTGCTCATCGGCTCAGAAAGTGCGGGAACGTCGCAGGGCCTGACCCCCCGGGCGCGCATCGTCGCGACCGCGACCTCCGGCGCCGATCCGGTCATCATGCTCACCGGCCCGACCCCGGCCACCAAGAAGGTGCTCGACCGTGCCGGCCTGACGGTCGATGACATCGACCTGTTCGAGCTGAACGAGGCCTTCGCGTCGGTGGTGTTGAAGTTCCAGAAGGACCTGGACATCCCGGACGAGAAGCTGAACGTCAACGGTGGTGCCGTCGCGATGGGCCACCCGCTGGGCGCCACCGGCGCCATTATCATGGGCACCATGGTCGACGAGCTGGAGCGACGCAACGCACGTCGCGCGCTGGTCACGTTGTGCATCGGCGGCGGCATGGGTGTCGCGACCATCATCGAGCGCGTCTAGGAGAACGAGAAACCATGGCAGAGAACACCATTCAGTGGGACAAGGATGCCGACGGCATCGTCACCCTGACGTTGGACGACCCGACGGGTTCGGCCAACGTGATGAACGAGCACTACAAAGAGTCGATGCACAATGCCGTAGAACGCCTTGTGGCAGAGGCTGATTCGATCACCGGTGTCGTGATCGCCAGCGCGAAGAAGACCTTCTTCGCCGGTGGTGACCTCAAGGGAATGATGAACGTCGGCCCGGACAACGCGGCCGAGTCGTTCGCCGAGGTCGAGTTCATCAAGGCCGACCTGCGCAAGCTGGAGACCCTCGGCAAGCCTGTCGTCGCCGCGATCAACGGCGCGGCCCTTGGCGGCGGTCTGGAGATCGCGCTCGCGTGTCACCACCGCATCGCCGCCGACGTCAAGGGTGTGGTGATCGGTCTGCCCGAGGTCACCCTCGGCCTGCTGCCCGGTGGCGGCGGTGTGGCGCGTACCGTGCGCATGTTCGGCATCCAGAAGGCCTTCATGGAGATCCTCAGCCAGGGCACGCGGTTCAAGCCCGGCAAGGCCAAGGAGATCGGTCTGGTTGACGAACTGGTCGGAAGCGTCGATGAACTGGTGCCGGCGGCGAAGGCGTGGATCAAGGCCAACCCCGACGCACACACGCAGCCGTGGGATCAGAAGGGCTACAAGATGCCCGGCGGCACCCCGTCGCACCCCGCACTCGCGGCAATCCTGCCGTCGTTCCCGGCGCTGCTGCGCAAGCAGCTCAAGGGCGCGCCGATGCCCGCGCCGCGGGCGATCCTCGACGCCGCCGTCGAGGGTGCGCAGGTCGACTTCGAGACGGCTACCCGCATCGAGAGCCGCTACTTCGTCTCGCTGGTGACGGGCCAGACCGCCAAGAACATGATCCAGGCGTTCTTCCTGGATTTGCAGGCCATCAACGGCGGAGCCTCACGGCCGGACGGTATCGCCAAGCAGGAGATCCGCAAGATCGGTGTGCTCGGCGCGGGAATGATGGGCGCCGGCATCGCCTACGTCTCGGCCAAGGCCGGATACGACGTTGTCCTCAAGGATGTTTCCCAGGAAGCGGCCGAGAAGGGCAAGGGCTACTCGGAGAAGCTGGAAGCCAAGGCGCTCGAGCGGGGCCGCACCACGCAGGAGAAGTCCGACGAGCTGCTGGCCCGGATCACCCCGACGGCCGATCCGGCCGACCTGAAGGGCGTCGACTTCGTCATCGAGGCGGTCTTCGAGAACCAGGAACTCAAGCACAAGGTGTTCCAGGAGATCGAGGATATCGTCGAGCCGAACGCGCTGCTGGGGTCCAACACCTCCACGCTGCCCATCACCGGTCTGGCGACCGGGGTGAAGCGCCAGGAGGACTTCATCGGCATCCACTTCTTCTCGCCGGTCGACAAGATGCCGCTGGTGGAGATCATCAAGGGCGAGAAGACCTCTGACGAGGCGCTGGCCCGCGTGTTCGACTACACCCTGGCCATCGGCAAGACACCGATCGTGGTCAACGACAGCCGCGGCTTCTTCACCAGCCGGGTGATCGGCACGTTCGTCAACGAGGCACTCGCCATGCTCGGTGAGGGTGTGGCCCCGGCCAGCATCGAGCAGGCGGGTTCACAGGCCGGCTACCCGGCGGCGCCGCTGCAGCTGTCCGACGAACTCAACCTCGAGCTGATGCAGAAGATCGCCACCGAGACCCGCAAGGCCACCGAGGCAGCGGGTGGGACATACGAGCCGCATCCGGCCGAGGCCGTCGTGAACAAGATGATCGAGATCGGTCGTCCTTCGCGCCTGAAGGGCGCGGGCTTCTACGAGTATGTCGACGGCAAGCGCGTCGGCCTCTGGGAGGGGCTTGCCGACACCTTCAAGGGAGACGGCGTGGATATCCCGTTGCAGGACATGATCGATCGCATGCTGTTCGCCGAGGCTCTGGAGACCCAGAAGTGTCTCGACGAAGGCGTGCTGACCTCGACGGCCGACGCGAACATCGGTTCGATCATGGGCATCGGCTTCCCGCCGTACACGGGTGGTAGCGCGCAATTCATCGTCGGCTATCAGGGTGCAGGCGGCGTCGGCAAGGCCGCTTTCGTGGCTCGCGCCAAGGAGCTCGCTGCCAAGTACGGTGACCGCTTCAACCCGCCGGCTTCGCTGGAGGGATAATTTCGTCTGCCGAGTCCCCCGGAGCCGCAACGGTTTCGGGGGATTCGTCGTATTCGGGCAACGGCATGGTGTCGTAAAGCCGGACACCCCGATCGTTGAGCCGGGCGAGCGCCTGCGTCACGCCCAGCGGCAACACCGTGATCGCCCGGCCGATGCCGACGAGACCCCTGACGCCCCAGCGGCTTCCGGGGATGAGAGTCTTCGCGTTCGCTCACGCTCAGGGTTGGCGGGCGGATTCTCGCGCGATCGACGCGTCGGACGGTGAGACGGCATGGGTGAGGCCGTTAGCAACATGAACCCCTGCCGCCAGCTCCATCGCGTGTCTAAACACTTTGTAGCTGAGGAGCTTTCGGGACATGCGATGCCGGAGGGTGTGCCGTTCGTAGAACATGTCTTTCATGCTGCCCGCCCACCGCCCTCGCGGAAAGTGGCCCTAGTGCCGATACTCGTTAAGATAGTGACATGCACTCTGTCGCAATCCTCGCCTACGACGGCATGTCAGGGTTTGAGTCGGGTCTAGCCGCGGAGATCTTCGGCATGACCGAGCTGTCGGAAACGTTCTCGGCAGGCATCGAAAGGCCTTGGTACTCGGTCAAGTTGTGCTCTGAAAGCACCGAACTGCGGCTTCTCGGCGGCGCTACGGTGCGAACGTCCTACGGATTGGCCGACCTCGCCGACGCCGACACGGTGGTGATCCCGAGTGTCGGGGATGTCCACGCACCCGCTTCGCCCGACCTGGTTGATGCCATCAAAGCGGCCGACGCGCGCGGCGCCCGGTTGGTCTCCATTTGCTCCGGGGCGTTCGCCCTGGCAGCTGCGGGGGTGCTCGACGGTCGAACCGCCACCACACACTGGCTCTATACGAACCTGCTGAGGGAGGCATACCCGGATATCGACATCGACCCCGCGCCGCTCTACGTCGACACCGGACGCGTCCTCACCAGCGCCGGGTGCGCTGCGGGACTGGACCTCTGTCTCCATATCGTGCGATCCGACAAAGGGGTGCGGGTTGCCAATGATGTCGCCCGGCGGCTGGTCATTTCGCCGCACAGGGGCGGGGGACAGGCTCAGTACATCGAGACACCGGTCCCCGAGCCTGCCGGCGACGGCCGCATCGCGTCGGGAATGGCCTGGGCGGTGGAGAATCTCGACCGCCCGATCTCCCTCGACGAGATGGCCGCCCAGTCGACGATGTCGCGCCGCAGCTATCTGCGTCAGTTCGCAAAAGCCACCGGCACGACGCCGATCAAGTGGCTGACCGAGCAGCGTATCCAGGCCAGCCTCGCGCTGCTGGAGTCTTCGGAGTTGTCTGTCGAGCAGATTGCGGCCCGTGTCGGATTCGAATCGCCCGCGACCTACCGCCACCATTTCGTCCGGCAGATGCACACCACCCCGAGTGACTACCGCAGCGCATTCAGCACTTAGCTGCGAGCTTCTCAAGCGCTCTGCGGCGCCGTCGCGGTCTCATGCTCCACAATGGCGGGGTGACCGAGAGGCTTACCGCAAGCATTGCGGCAGCACTGAACAGCTACGGCGACCGCCCGTGCATCGAATTCGGAGGGCGTTGGTACACGGGAAAGGAGGTCGCGGCGTACGGGATCGCGATCACTGCGAGCTTGCGCGAGGCGGACGTCGCCGACGATGCGCCGGTCGGTCTGATCGTCCGTAATCGGCTCCACCACGCCGCGGCCATCGCGGGATTCCTGGCCGCCGGGCGCACCGTGGCGATGATCTATTCCTTCCAGTCGCCGGAGGCAATCGCCCGCGACGTGGAGCAGCTCAACCTCTCGGCAGTAGTGGCCGATTCCGAGGACTGGACACCGCCGGTCGTGTCCGCGACACGGCGGGTCGGCGGTGCGGGGATCGCCATCTCGCTCACCGAACCGGTCGTCGACCGCGTCCCCGGCCTGGAGTTGTGCGACTCCACGAAACCTCACGCGCCCGCGGAACCGGGTGTGGCACTGCAGATCCTGACGAGCGGGACCACAGGACCGCCGAAGCGGCAGGCCATCAAGATTCATGTTCTGGAGCGCACGGTGTTCAGCGTGACGGCGGGGGAGAAGGCGCCCGCCGATGCGCCGCCCGAATTCGCGTACTGGCAGTTCGGCGGCATCGGGGTGTGCCAGTTGATCGCAGGTATCTACAACGGCCGTCGCATCGCGATGATGGAGCGGTTCAGCATCGAGGGCTGGGTGGATGCGGTCAAGCGCCACCGCATAGCCCGCGCAGGGGTGCAGCCGGCCGTCATCAAGATGCTTCTCGACGCCGGCGTACCCCCGGTCGACCTCGCGTCGCTGGAGTTCCTGATCAGCGCTTCGGGCCCGCTGGATCCCGAGACGCGCGATGAGTTCGAGCAGCGGTACGGCATACCGATCAGGCTCGCTTACGGCGCCACCGAGTTCGCAGGTTCGCTGTGCGCGTGGACTCCCGACATGCTGAGCGAGTTCGGCGACTCGAAGCGCAACAGCGTTGGGCGTGCTCTGCCCGACACTGAGCTCCGGATCGTCGATGCCGACAGCGGAGTCGTGTTGCCACCCGGCGAGCAGGGGCTGCTGGAAGCCAAGGTCACCCCGATCGGACCGGATTGGATCCGTACCACCGACATCGCCAGCATCGACGACGACGGATTCGTCACGCTGCACGGGCGTGCCGACGGCGCCATCAACCGTGGAGGATTCAAGGTGCAGCCCGAGGCGGTGAGGCGGGTGCTGATCTCCCACCCGGCGGTGCGCGACGCCTGCGTCGTCGGAGTGCCCGACCCTCGCCTCGGCGAGGTTCCATTCGCGGCCATCGAAACCGTCGCTGGCGCTGCGTCGCCGTCCGACGACGACCTCAAAGAGTGGGTGCGCAAAGCACTTCCGGTCTACAACGTGCCCGTCGCGTTCGTTGCGGTCGACGAACTGCCGCGAAACCCGGCCCTCAAAGTGAGCTTGCCGGCTGTCGCGGCGCTCTACGACGGGTAACTACACCGAGCCAAGATCGGCGGACAGCCAGTGCGCCGTCTTGACGTACACGGCCACGCTCTCGCCGTGCTCGCGCCGGGCCAACTCGAGGTAGCCGTCCACACTTTCGGGGGGCAGGTAGCGCTTCGTCATCTCGACGAGCTGCTCATCGGTGCCCGGTTCGATGCGCAGCACAGGACCATCGACAGCTACGTACCGCACAGTGGGCTCCACGCGTTCCACCATGATCGATACGAAGCCGCTCGCTTCGATCAGCTGATGCTTGCGCGAACCGCGCCCAGTCGTGAACCACAGGTCGCCACCGGGTGTGTACTGGTACCAGATCGGAACCGTCAGCGGACCACGGTTCTCACCGTTGGACACCGACAGCGCACCGATGTGCGGTTCGGCCAGAAACTGCTCGCGTTCTTCCTTGGAAAGAGCCATGTCGCCACGCTAGCGATCACGGGTGACAACTCGGTGGCAGCGGCAGACCGTCGCCGAGGTTGACGTCCACCTAGAGTCGGATGCATGCGCTTTGGACTCTTCATCCCGCAGGGCTGGCGACTCGACCTCGTCGGAATCGAACCACGTGACCACTGGCGGGTGATGAGCGATCTCGCCACCTATGTCGACCGCGGAGACGTCTGGGACTCGCTGTGGGTGTACGACCACTTCCACACTGTGCCCGTCCCCACCGACGAGGCCACCCACGAAGCCTGGTCGTTGATGGCCGCCTACGCCGCGACGACGTCACGGATCAAGCTGGGGCAGATGTGTACGGCGATGAGTTACCGCAACCCCGCATACCTGGCCAAAGTGGCCGCGACAGCGGATGTCATCTCCGGCGGGCGGGTCCAGATGGGCATCGGCGGCGGATGGTACGAACACGAGTGGCGCGCCTACGGGTACGGCTTCCCCTCGGCCGGGGTGCGACTGGCACGACTCGACGAGGGCGTGCAGATCATGCGCGACGCATGGCGCGACGGTGTCGTCACCTTTGACGGCAAGCACTATCAGACCGACGGCGCCATCGTGGCGCCGCGCCCGCTGCAGGATGGCGGGATCCCGTTGTGGATCGCCGGAGGCGGCGAGAAGGTCACGCTGCGTATCGCGGCGAAGTACGCGCAGTACACCAACTTCACGTCGGAGCCCGATGGGTTCGAGCACAAGTCGCAGGTGCTGGCAGACCACTGTCGAGACGTCGGGACGGACTTCGGCGCGATCGTCCGCTCGGCGAACATCAATGTCGTCGTCGCGGCGACGGAGAACGAGGTCAAGGACCGGCTCGCCGCGGTGCGCTCACGCATCAGCGGGCTGACCGGCGAGGCCGCCGCGGATGCCATGCTGGACTCGATGAGCACTCCGCAGGCGGGTAGCGGTACGCCCGAACAGCTGGTCGAGGCGCTGCAGAAGCTACGGGGCCTGGGATGCGAGTACGTGATCTGCTACTTCCCAGAAGCCGCGTTCAATCGGTCCGGCATCGAGCTGTTCGAGCGCGAGGTCATTCCCGCGCTCGGATGAGAAGCGTTGAGCCTCAGGCTTTGTGGCTCAGCACATTGACAACATTGCCCTTGCTGTCGGCGAAGAAGAATCGGCGTACGCCCCATTCCTCGTCGCTCAGTGGGTGAATGATCGTCAACCCTGCCTGCACCGCGGCATCATGCGCGGCGTCGACATCGTCGACCTCGATGGACACGAACGGGTTGACGGGCGCAGTTGCGTCGCGCGTCATCAGGCTCACCTGGTGGCGGTGGTCAGGTTCGGCAAGTGTGGCAATCCAGCCGTGATTCATCACGACGTCGAGACCCAGTACCGCCCGATAGTTTTCGACTGCTCCGTCGAGGTCGTCGACGGTGACGACAGGTACCACGCGTCGAACCGTCATGGTGTACACCGTAGTGGGGCAACCGCACCGTCACCGAGCGGATCCACGCAGCAAACTGTATGAAAACCATGCCGTCCTTGTGTCGGTAATGACGTCAGTTGTGTCGTCCAGGCTGCAGGTCATCGTGGGCGAGCAGCGACGGCCTTTAAGACGCGCACATGAGCGCCACGCGTGCCGCGGGGTGCAGAAGCGCCTCAGGCAAGCTCGATTGCCAGATGAATTGGCCAACCATCCTCATATGCTTACCGGGCAGTAAGCACGGTAAGCCAACCCTCAGAGGGCATTGTGCACCTCATAGGCAAACCCAAATGCCACCGTTTGATCAACGTAGCCAGCCAATGTCCCGGATGGGCGATCGTGATTACGGCAGACGCTTGATCAGGAGTGTGTCAGAAAAGCTGCTGCATGCTGCAAGTATCCGGACCATCCGGCGTGGCGGCAAAAACTTTCTGCGGCAAATATTGGCGAGACCGTCACAAGATCATCTACTATCGCGTCTAGCCGAGCGGCGGTTCAAAAAAGTGGGCCTGCTCAGCAAAACCATGCTGTGCATGACGGACAGGTTGGGGAGCGGCATTGATGCTGCTTACAAAAGTGCGCCCGCAGGTGCGTGAGACCGTTCCGTGCCGGCATTCTGCGCGCTGCGCTGAGGCGTGCGACCCCCACGACTTTCCGGATCGCATCGCAGACGCAGCAAACGGAGGATAAGTATGTGCGCAACCTCTGCCCGGCATCGTGCTCCGCGTCGCGACGACGCATGCGCTGATGCCGGGATCTGGGTCGCTCGTCAGCTGGTGAGCTCGTCCCCTGGGGCGGCTCTGTCCAAGCATGCGCGCAGAACGCCGACCCGATTCGGACTGCACGTCGGACGGGTCGGGGCGCTGGCGGTATCACTGGGCGTCGGATTCGCGATCACCAGTACGTCGGGCGTCGCCTACGCAGGTACGGAGTCGGAATCGGCGGCGTCATCCGATTCGAAGAACGATGGGGGCGCCTCAGAAGGAGAATCGCCGACGTCTACCGGCACCGGCACCGGCACCGGCACCGATGCTGATGCCGATTCTGAGCAGTCCGAGCAGGACAACGACGAGTCGGACGGCGACGACGCCAGCACACCGGATATCGACGACTCCGAAACCGACCCGATCGACGGCGATGACGAAGAAGGAGACGACAGCGACGCGGGGGACCCGTCTGATACGGACACCGTCGTCGAAGAAGAACCGACCGATTACGAAGGCTCAGTGGGGGATGCCCCTCCACCTGCATCAGAAGCTGACCGAGACGTTCCTGTCGAAACACCACACCAGCCTCCCGACAGCGCCGGCGAGACTCCCGTCGACGACGGGCCGTCGATCGACGAAGCCGACGAATCGTCGACGATGATTGACGACGAGGCCGGCGTATCAACCGGTGCCGGTAGTGGGACCGAGGTCGTCGACCTCGGCTCGACCGTCCCCGCGAGCGTTGAGACGGGGACTGTTGCCACTGATCCTGCCACCGGCAGCAGCGTGGAATCGGTCGACATCCTCACCACGGTGGTGTCGAGCGTGCTTGCGCCGTTCTCCGATCCGGCGATCCCCGCGCGAGCGCCGTGGTTTGACGCGTTGCTGGCCTGGGTGCGACGTCAGATCAGACACACGTTCTTCAACGAGTCCCCCGAGTGGGGTCCGGCCACGTCTCAACAACTCCTGACCGGACAGGTGTTGCTCGACCTCAAGGCGCGCGACCCCGATGGCGACCCGCTGACATTCACAATCGTGCAGCCGAAGTACGGCTTGGTGGTTCGAGATCCCATCACAGGAAATTTCATCTACACCCCGACCACGGTCGTGACCGGTGCACCACTGGTCGACAACTTCAAGGTGACCATCAGCGACTCCTCCGAGCACCTCACGGGTCTCTGCGGAGTGATACAGGGAGTGTTCCACTTCCTTGCGCGCGCCATCGGGCTCGCCGAGCCGGATGAGGTGACTCTGATGGTCCCGGTCACGGTAAATCCGATCGTCGAGATGGCGCCGATACTTGTCGTCACGCCGGTCGCTGCAGGCACCGCCGGTGATGAAATTCGGGTCAGCCCGGTCGTCGTGATCACTGATCTGGATTCGAACACGTTGACCTCAGCCACCGTAACTCTGGATGACGCCGAGTCCGGGCAGTCCCTTGATTATGGTGAATTACCAAGTGGCGTAACCGCTTCCTACGCAGAAGGAGTTCTGACGTTCAGCGGGGCGGCAACTGTGCAGGCCTATCAGCAGCTTCTCGCGTCGGTCACTCTGACGACAACGACGGCTGCGCTCACGACGGTGTCGTTCCGCGTCGTCGACGATCAGGAGAACGAGAGCCTCCCCGCCGTGACTGTGGTCACCGTGGTGGGACTTCCCGTTGAACTTCCTCCCCTGGTGATTGTCTCACCGGTCGCAGCGGGTGCTGCTGGTTCGCCGATCACGATCAGCCCAATAGTGGTGATCACGGATCTCGACTCTCAGGAAATCCATTCTGCAACGGTCACACTCGACGATCCCTCGCCGGGCGACGTCCTGGCCTGGGGCACCGTTCCGTCGGGGATAGAGGTCACAACCGGTCACGGGTCGGTGACGTTCACGGGATCGGCGACTGTCGACGAATACGAACAGCTCCTGCAGTCGGTGACACTGACCTCGACGACCGCAGCGTTGAAATCGGTGTCCTTCACTGTCGTCGACTCCGACGGCAATCAGAACACCGTGCCTGCCAATACCATCGTCACGGTAATCGGTCTTCCCGTCGAGATCCCGCCGTTGCTGATCGTTTCTCCGGTAGCCACCGGTCTGGCGGAAACGGCCATAAGGATCACACCGATCGCCGTCATCACCGATCTCGACTCAGAGCAGATTCGTTCTGCCACAGTGACTGTCGAGAATGCCGTGATCGGCGATGTGCTGGGCTACGGTGCGGTCCCGGATGGTGTCGTGGTGTCCAGCGGCGGTGGGTCGGTGACATTCACCGGCATCGCGTCGATCGATGACTTCGAACAGCTCTTGGAGTCGATCACGTTGACATCGGCAGGACCAGGGATCAAGACGGTGTCGTTCACGGTGACTGATGTCGACGGCAACACCAATGTGCTGCCGGCGGGCACGGTGGTGACGGTGGTGGGGTTGGGGCCG
>NZ_LQPC01000082.1 GCF_002101705.1 Mycolicibacterium iranicum
CAATCACCACCGCGGCCACACCGCACTCGGCGGTCAACCACCAGCCAGCCGCGTACCTAACCTCTCAGGTCAGTACAGCTAGCTCTGGCCGGGTCCCTCGACCACACCCTGCGCGGAACGCGCACGATCTTCGTAGGCCTTGCGCTTGGCGACGTCGAAGTCCAGGAAGACGTCTGCCAGCCCGAGCTTCTCGTTCATCCAGCGACGGCCCTTGGGCGGCAACATCTGTGCGGCCTGCGCGGTGAATCGCAGCGGCGGCGGCACCGAGACGTGGGTCTTCGGTTTCTCCAGCGTCTTGATGATCGCCGCGGCGATCTCCTCGGGCTCCACCGGTTTGATGGCGCCGCCGGACTTGGTGCCCGAGATCAGCTCGGTGTTGGTGAACGGCGGCATGATCACCGACACGTCCACACCGTGGGGCGCCATCTCATCAGCCAGCGCTGTGGACAGCCCGACGACCGCGTACTTGGCGCCGACGTAGACGACCTGGCCGGGCAGCGGGATGACCCCGGACAGCGAGGCGATGTTGATGATGTGTCCGCTGCGCCGCTTCACCATGTCCGGTAGCGCGAGTTGGCAGCCGGTCAGCACGCCGTAGACGTTGACCTCCAGCGACGATCGGATCGACTGCTCGGTCTCGTCGAGGAACGGGCCCACCGGCATCACGCCCGCGTTGTTGATCAGCACGTCGATGTGGCCGCCGCCGTCGGTGCGGGCCTTGTCGAGGAACGTTTCGAAAGACACCCGATCGGTGACGTCGAGGGGGTAGCCCGACACCGGTCCGAGGTTGGTCAGCGTGGCGACCGACGACTCCTGCATCGCCACGTCGCGGTCGCCGATCACCACACGCGCACCGCGCTTGAGCAGCGCTTGCGCGGTTGCGAAGCCGATGCCTCGGGCCGCTCCGGTGATCGCGATGGTCTTGCCGCGGATGTTGTCCATGCGGCGAAACTTTACACGTGTCAAGTTTTGGAGGAAAGGGGCGTGCTCAGGTCATCCGAGCGGCCCTGTGCCAAGCGCGACCACTGTGCTGCGGGGCGACCGTCGACCCGGGTATTCGAGCCGTCGACCTGCCAGGACTGTGGCCAGCCGGGCGGCGATTCCTCCCATGGCTCCTGCCGGCCGTAGACCGTCAGGTCCATCAGCGCGAGGCTGTAGTCCATGACCTCTACACCCCGCCGGGTCGTCCAGTACGTTTCGAAGACGCGGCCGCCGTCGCGGACGTAGGCGACGATGTGCATCATCCCGACGTGTCTGCCCACGAGGAGTTCGTCGAGCGACGGCAGAGCGGAGTACCAGGGCATCGTCCAGCCCATGAAGTCGCGGTAGCGTGCGCTCTCCGGATACGGCCCTTGGCAGAACACCGCGTAGGTGATGTCGCGCGAATGCAGGTACGACAACTCGGCCACCTGGGTCGTCACCCATGTGCAGCCCTCGCACTGCTCGGCGGCCGGGTGCCCGGCATGCCACATGTAGTAGTAGGCGAGCAGTTGTGTGCGCCCGTCGAAGGCGTCGAGCAGGGTCACCGGCCCGTGTGGCCCGGTGAGCTCAAGGAAGCCGTCGACCTCCACCATCGGTAGCTGCCTGCGGGCCGCTGCGATGGCATCACCCTCGCGGACGTGCGCCTTCTCCCGTAGTCGCAGCGCGTCGAGTTCGGCCTGGAACGTGGCGCGATCGACGGGTCGCGGCAGCGCACTCATTCCAGGACGTCCTGGGTCGCGGGCCCGAACAGGCAGAGGTGGTTGAGTACCGGCGCCGGGTCGGCCGACCAATCCATCCGGGCGAGCTGCGCAATGCTGCGGCGTCCGGTCCGCCAGCGAAGCGACTCGAAAAGCGTTGTACGGAGCACTATTTCGTGACCAATGTGCGGTCCGCTGCGGTACTCGCCGTCCTCGACGACGACCCGCAGCGGCACCGGTGACGTCAACATCGACAGCAGTCGGTGCGCTGTCCACCGCACCGACTCCGAATCGCGGGCGCCGGGCCGGTCGATTGCTGCGCGGATGTCGTGCTCGTGGCAGGCGATGTCGCCCAAAGGCGGTTCCAGTTCGTTACTTTGGGCCAGCTGGTGCAGCCGGTCCGCTGCCGCGGCGAACGCCCCGAGCAGTTGCGCGTTGTCGAGGTCGGCAAACCTGGTGACGTGCTCTGCGGTCTGCTCGTCGGTGGGCGCACCGGTCAGCGATCGGTCCGCCCAGTCCTGCGCTACGGCGGTCATGTGCGCCAAGACATCTCGCATGGACCAGCCGGGGCAGGCGGGGACGGAACGTTCGAAGTCCGTTGCATCCGTGACAAGTCCGGCGATCCGCGACCGGGTGTCCTGGTAAAGGTCATCGGCAAGCACGGCGGCCTCCGCACGACCCGGCGGTTTGATAACTGTCGCTGTGCCGCCACCATTGATACGGCGCGCTCTGCGGGTAGCCGGGCGGGGAGTCCTCCCACGTCTCCTGGCGGCCCAGGGCGGTGATGTCGAGGAAGCTCCACGTGTTGACGAACGCTTCGTCACCCCGCCCATTGACGAAGTACGTGCGGTAGATCCTGTCGTCGTCGCGGATGAAGGCGTTGGTGCCGTGCCACTCGTCGACGCCGAAGTCGGCATCGAAAGCGTGCGGCTCGGGAATCATGGTGTACCACGGGATGTTCCAGCCCATCGTCGCCTGGATCCGCGCGATGTCTGACTGCGGGCCGCGCGAGGTATAGACGAGCGTGGTGTCGCGGGCGTTCAGGTGCGACAGGTTCGGGATGTGGTCGGCCATCAAAGAGCAGCCCACGCAACCGTGGTCGGGCCAGCCGCCTACATCCGGGTCCATGAACGCCCGGTACACGATGAGCTGCCTGCGGCCGGCGAACAGGTCGAGCAGAGTCGCCGCACCGTCAGGTCCGTCGAATCGGTACTCCCGGTCGACGGGTGTCCACGGCATCCGCCTGCGCTGCGCGACCAGGGCGTCGCGGGCCCGGGTGAACTCTTTCTCCTTCTCCAGCATGTCGGCGTGGGCTGCGTCCCAGTCCTGCGCCGTCACGATGCGGGGTGGTTTCACGAGCAGTCCTATCGTTAAACAAGCGCGTTGAATATCTGGAACCAGGAGACCACGCTCCGACCGCTATAGTCAACAGAATGGTTGAAGATTCGGTGTTGGACCGCGCGTACGCCGCGCTCGCGGATCCGACCCGCCGCAGGTTGCTCGAGACTCTTCGCGGCGGAGACGCGCGCATCACCGACCTGGCCGCCCCGTTGCCGATGACCTTCGCGGGGGTGTCACGCCACATCGGCGTGCTCGAATCCGCCGGACTCGTCCGTCGGGAGGTCCGGGGTCGCGAGCACTGGTTGTCGCTGCAGCCCGACGGTCTGTCGGAAGCCCGGCAGTGGATGGACGAGCAAACCGAGTTCTGGTCGGCGCGCGCCGACGCGCTCTCGGAGCGGTTGCGCAACAAGGGCCGCGGCCGATGAGTGCCGCTACTCCGGTGGTGCGGGTGCAGCGGGTGCTACCGGCCGCCCCCGACGTGGTCTTCGACGAATGGCTGGACCCGGAGGCGCTGGCGGACTGGATGTGCCCGCGCCCGTCGCGCTGCGTCGCGATCACGATCGAGGCCCACGTCGGTGGACGGGTGCGTTTCGACGTCGACGACGGCGACGACGGACCCCTGGTGCTGATCACCGGTCAATTCCTCCACATCGCGCGGCCTCACCGGCTGCGTTTCACGTGGAGCCACTCGGGGTGGTCGGACCCGACGGCACAGAGCATCGTCGACGTCGCGTTCGAACCGCACGGGGACGGCGCGACACTGATGTCGATCGAGCACTCACTGCTGCCGCAGGAAGCGTTCGACGACCACGACCACGGGTGGGCGCTGACCGCTGACCAGCTGGTGGCCCGGCTGTGAACGAGCTGCGGTTCGTCGCCGTGGGTCAGGACGATCCGCTGGCCGCGCCGCTGATCGACGAGCTGGCGGTCGAATACGCCATCCGCTACGGCGGAATGCGTGACCGGGTGCATGCCTGGCTGCGCGGATACCCGGCCGAGGAGTTCGCCGCCCCCGGCGGTGCGCTCGTGGTCGGTCTGCTCGGCGACCGGCCCGTGACCGGCGGTGCGTTCCGGCGCTTCGACGACACCACCGCCGAGCTCAAGCGCATCTGGACCGACAGCGGCCACCGCCGCCTCGGGTATGGACGCGCCCTGGTGTCGCGACTCGAAGCCGAGATCGCCTCCCTGGGATATCGGCGGATCTACCTCACGACAGGTGACCGTCAGCCCGAGGCCGAGGCGCTGTATCTCTCGATGGGCTACACCCGGCTGGACGAGCCGCTGCCCGCCGAGGGCGAGGTGTATCCGATGGCGTTCCTGAAGGAACTGTCGTGACCGCCGCCCCGGGCCTCGCCGTGGCGCTGGAGGGCTACGGCTGGCACCCGGAGGCGTGGCGCCACACCGCCGACACCCGCCCGGTCGCCGACGGGGAGTACTGGACAGCGCTCGGAGCCACCGCCGAACGCGGTCTGCTCGACTTCGTCACCATCGACGACTCCCTCAGCCCTCAACGCAGGCGCCGCCCGGAGATCGAACCGCGCTGGCTGGCCGGGCGCCCCGACGCGGTCATGCTCGCCGCGCACATCGCCCCGCCAACCCGTCACCTCGGGCTGATCCCGGTAGCTGTGGCGACCTACACAGATCCGTCCCGGCTCGCGAAAGCTTTTGCGGGCCTGGATGACATCTCGCGAGGCCGGGCGGGGTGGCAGGTGAGGATCAGCAGCTCCCGGCACGAAGCCGAACTGTTCGGCCGGGTGCCTGAGGAAGACCCCTTCGGCGGGGCCGCGGACTCCGTCGGCGCCGTCCGGAAGATGTGCGGTGACCAGCTCGTCGTCACAGCCCTGGCGCACAACCCCCACGTCTATGAATTCGCCTCCCGCAGTGCCGATCTCGTTTTCATCACACCTCGTGGCGATGAGTCTCTCGCCACGATCCTGGCCGAGGTCGCCGCCGCCGGCGGCGGCCACCTGCAGGTCTACGCCGACCTCTACGTCACGTTCGGCGGCGTGGTCGACGAACGCTCGGACGCCGAGGTGTTCAGCGGCACACCGGCCGAACTCGCAGCCAAGATCTGCCATTGGCATCAGCGGGGGGTGGCCGGTGTGCGGTTGCGGCCGGCGGTGAACGCCACCGATCTGCCCGTCATCGCCGACGAGGTGGTCCCCGCCCTACAGCGCGTCTCCGCTTTTCGCACCCGGTATCGCGCAGGCGAGACGCTGTGTCAGCGGCTCGGACTGGAGCGAATCTCGTGACCGTCCCCCTCTGCGTTCTCGACCTGTCGCCGATCCCCGAGGGGGCCGACGCCGCCACCGCCCTGCGCAACACGGTCGATCTCGCCCAGCATGCCGAGCAGTGGGGATACAAGCGGTTCTGGGTCGCCGAACACCACTTCGTGTCGGTGGCCAGCTCGTCACCGGCTGTGCTGATCGGCCAGATCGCCGCGTCCACCAGCACAATTCGCGTCGGTGCCGCCGCAGTACAGCTCGGCCAGACCACCGCGATCGCGGTGGTCGAAAGCTTCGGAATGCTCGACGCGTTCCATCCCGGCCGCATCGATCTGGGCGTCGGGCGCTCGGGTCGGCGCCGCCGCGAGTCACCGAGGCCGGCAGACAAACCCCGGACACCGAAACCGGTGCCGCCATGGCGAGTGGTGGACGGCGTCGTGGTGCCGTCTCCGTTCGACCTGTCCGTGCTGATGCGCAATCCTCGATTGAGGGCCAGGATGTCGGTGCTGCAGCAGCCGGGCGCGGTGTCGCCGGATTTCGCCGACCAGGTCGGCGACATCCTTGCGCTCCTCGCAGGCACCTTTGAGGTCGACGGCGTCGATGCGCACGCCGTCCCCGGCGAGGGCGCTCCCCTGACACCATGGGTGTTCGGCAGCAGCAAGGGGCGAAGCGCGCAGGTCGCCGCGGCCAACGGGCTGCCGTTCGTGGCGAGCTATCACCTCACCCCCGCAACAGCGCTCGAGGCGATCGAGGTGTACCGCGCCGCGTTCCAGCCGTCCGCCGTGCTGGCGGAGCCGTATGTCGTCGTCTCCGCTGATGTCGTGGTTGCAGCCGACAGCGCAACGGCCAAGGACCTGGCGTCCAGCTACGGGCACTGGGTGTATTCGATCCGCGCCGGTGACGGGGCCGTCCCGTACCCCGACCCCGACCGTGTGCAGCCCCTCACCGCAGAGCAGAAAGATCTCGTGAAAGACCGCACCGCAACGCAATTCGTCGGCGATCCCGACGAGGTCGCACACCGACTGGAGGGCCTGCGGCGGGTCACCGACGCCGACGAACTCGTCGTCACGTCAGTCACGCACCACCATGCCGACCGGTTGCGGTCCCATCAGCTGCTCGCGCAACGGTGGGGGATCAGACGTTGACCGACAAGGCGGACAGGCAGATTCACGTTGGTGTGCTGATTCCGGGCGGAGCCGATTTCGGCCTGGTGGTCGAGCTGACCCGCACCGCCGAGCGCGGACTTCTCGATTTCGTGCTCTGCGAGGACTTCACCGCGCTGGCTGCCCTGGCATCGGTCACCGGCCGGATCGGGCTCGTGGCGGCCGTTGACGCCGCCCACGACATCCCGTTCGAGGTGGCGCGCCGGCTTGCCACCCTGGACCACCTATCCGAAGGGCGCGCCGGCTGGACTGCCGACGGATCGGACGAGTTCGTCGCCGTCGTCATGAAGTTCTGGGACACCTGGGCACCCGGTGCCGTCGTCGCCGACCGCGTCTCCGGTCGCTACGTCGATCCCGACCGCATCCGGGCTTTCGACCATTGCGGACCCCGATTCACCGTGCGCGGTGTGGCGACTCTGCCAGCGCGGCCGCAGGGCCATCCCGTTCTGGTGCAGGGCTTTTCGCAGTCCACGGCGAGCGACGACCGGTTCGTGCTTTCCGCGCACGAGCTCGCGAGCTTCGTCGACTCGGTGCTGCCGGAACTGCAGAGGCAGGGGAGGTTCCGCACCGAGTACACCGGGCGCACACTGCGAGAGCACTTGGGCCTATAGGCTTGGCGATGTGTCGCAGGCGACCGTGGGCTGGCTGTTGCTGGCTGCTGCCGCACTGACATTCGTCTTCGGCGGGGTGTCGCGCCTGGTCGTCGGCCGCAGGCGGGACACCAGAATGGTGCGCGGCATCGTGCACACTTTCCGGCGTACCGGCCTCGCCCGAGTGCTGTTCGGCCGCTTCGAAAGCGATGTGCTCGACGACGACGAACTCGATGCGATGATCCTGATGCCCTCGATCGTCGTCGCCTGCGGACTGGCGCTGACCGCGATCTTCCTGTTGGGCTATCAGACGCTAACGTGATGCGGCCTGGGTCACCGCGTCCTTCACCGGGCCCCGCCACACCGGGCCGTGACCGGGCAGCATGACGTCGGCGTCGAGCATCCCGAGCGCCTCGAGGCTGAGTAGGCAGGCCGCCTCGTCGTGGTTGAACATCGACGGCAGCAGCTGCGGACCGCGGCGCGATGCCACCGGGTGATCGGTGATGAGCGCGTCGCCGCTGACCAGCACCCCGTCCACCACGTACGAGCAGTGCCCACCCGTGTGGCCGGGGGTCGGGACCGCCTGCGGTGTTCCCGGCAGCCTGGCGGCGATGTCCGCGCTCAGCGACTCCGTCGTGGGGATGCCCGCATGCGTCAGCGCGCCCTTGCGCATGATCGACACCGACCACTTGAGCCACGTGGGCTGCCAGGCATGTGCGGCCACGGCGACCGGGGAGGCCTGCTCCAGATACTCGCGTTTGGCGTGACCCACCTCGTCGGGGTGGCAGTACACCGGCGTCCCGTGCTCGGACGCGAACCAGATGGCGGTCCCGAAGTGGTCGATGTGGGCGTGCGTCAACAGGATTGCTCGCAGATCCCCGGGGCCGAAGCCCAGTCCGCGAAGGGAACCCAGCACGTCATCGCGGTGGCCGGGAAAACCCGCATCGATCAGGATGACGCCGTCACCGTCGGTGACCAGCGTCCAGTTCACCAGGTCGGTCTGCGCGAAGTGGACGCGATCGGTGACGGCCGTGATGAGCGGTGCCATGAGGCGAGTGTAGAAACATAACTATGGCTGAACTGAAATTGGGCTACAAGGCGTCGGCGGAGCAGTTCGCGCCCCGCGAACTCGTCGAGCTGGCTGTCTCGGCCGAAGAGCACGGCATGGACAGCGCCACTGTCAGCGACCACTTCCAGCCCTGGCGGCACGAAGGCGGTCACGCGCCGTTCTCGCTGGCCTGGATAACCGCCGTGGGTGAGCGCACCAAGCGCCTGCAGCTGGGCACCTCGGTGCTCACCCCGACCTTCCGCTACAACCCCGCCGTCATCGCGCAGGCGTTCGCCACCATGGGCTGCCTGTACCCGGGCCGGATTTTCCTTGGTGTCGGTACCGGCGAGGCCCTCAACGAGATCGCGACCGGATACGAGGGCGAATGGCCCGAGTTCAAGGAGCGCTACGCACGGCTGCGCGAGTCGGTGCGCCTGATGCGTGAACTGTGGCTCGGCGACCGCGTCGACTTCGACGGCGAGTACTACAAGACGAAGGGCGCCAGCATCTACGACGTGCCCGAGGGCGGCATCCCGATCTACATCGCTGCGGGTGGTCCGCAGGTCGCGAAGTATGCCGGCCGGGCCGGCGACGGATTCATCTGCACGTCCGGCAAGGGTCGGGAACTCTACGAGGACAAGCTGATGCCCGCCATGCGGGAGGGGGCCGAGGCTGCAGGCAAGAATCCCGACGACGTCGACCGGATGATCGAGATCAAGATCTCGTATGACACGGATCCCGAACTGGCACTGGAGAACACGCGGTTCTGGGCGCCGCTGTCGCTCACCGCCGAGCAGAAGCATTCGATCGATGATCCGATGGAGATGGAAAAGGCCGCCGACGAGCTGCCGATCGAGCAGGTCGCCAAGCGGTGGATCGTCGCTTCGGATCCAGACGAGGCCGTCGCCAAAGTCAAGGACTACGTGGACTGGGGCCTCAACCACCTTGTCTTCCACGCCCCTGGGCACGATCAGCGCCGCTTCCTGGAGCTCTTCCAGCGCGATCTTGAACCGAGGCTGCGCAAGCTCGGCTGACACACCCGCGAGATGATCCGACTTCTCGCGACGCTGCTGGGCCTGGGTGCTCTGGCCGTCGCGATAGCAGGGCTGGTTGCCCGCTACCTGCCGATCTCGGGGCATCCGACGCTGATCCTGGCGGCGGGGGCGCCGTATTTGATGACAGCGGCACCGGCGGCGGTGCTGCTGTTCGGTCTCGGCAGGCGATGGGTGCTGACGCTCGTCGCGTTCGCGCTGACTCTCGCGCTGCTGTGGACGTACGTTCCGCGATATCTACCGACAGCGCCTCCGCAGGTTGACGCTGTCGACGTTCGTGTGCTGACAGCGAATCTCTTCTTCGGACAAGCGGATCCGGCTGCGTTCGTCACCCTCGCCCGTGAAACCGCAGACATTGTTGCCGTCCAAGAGTTGACACCGCAGTCGGCGGCCGGTTTGTCAGCGGCCGGCATGGACAACGCATTCCCCTACCGGGTGCTCCTGCCGGGCGACAGTGCCTTCGGGATCGGACTCTGGAGTCGGTATCAGATCGTGCACTCCGGCCGCATAGAGGGTTACGCGTTCCCGATAGTCGGGGCCCGGGTCCGAATCCCGGGTGTGCGCGTCGACGCCACTGTGTTGTCTTTGCACCTGGTCGGGCCTTGGCCAACGCCCATCGACGGATGGCGCTCCGACATCGCGGGACTGCCCGCCACGCTGCGCGACGTCGGTAGCAGTGCAGGTGCTGGCGCGGTCCTGGTGGCGGGCGATTTTAACGCCACTGCTGACATGGCGCCATTCCGCCGACTGCTGGACGAGGGCTACGCCGACGCAGGCGCCGACGCCGGCGCCGGCCTGGTTCGCACCTACCCGGGTCGCGGTCAGTGGCCGCCGCTGATCGGCATCGACCACATCCTGACGAAGAACTCGTCAGCGGTCACAGCGCAGACCGTGGTGGTGCCCGGCGCCGACCATCGCGGACTGCTCTCGACAGTGCGGGTGCCGGTCGACTTGACCGCCAGCTAGCCCCGGCCCGTAGGCTTGTCCCGTGCCTGATGCTGCCGACACGGCCATCTCCGCCATCTACATCGCATCGCCGGAAGGTGACACCGGAAAGTCGACGATCGCGCTGGGGATCCTGCACCGGCTCGCGGCGACCGTCGCCCGCGTCGGGGTGTTCCGCCCCATTACGCGCGGCGACGCCGAGAGCCGGGACTACATCCTGGAGCTTCTGCTCGACCACACCACAGCCGGCCTGTCCTACGACGACTGCGTCGGGGTCACGTATCACCAGCTGCACGACGACCCCGAAGCTGCCCTCGGCGAGATCGTCGACCGGTATCACCGGGTCGCGGATCGGTGCGATGCCGTGCTCGTGGTCGGCAGCGACTACACCGACGTGGCCGCGCCCAGCGAGTTGTCGGTCAACGCCCGCATCGCGGCCAACCTCGGCGCGCCGGTGGTGCTCGCCGTCAAAGGCAAGGGACGCACTCCGGAGCAGGTTGCCCAGGTCGTCGAGGTGTGCGTCGACGAGATCGCCGCTCAGCACGCCTACACCGCGGCGGTGGTGGCCAACCGGTGTGATCCTGCCCAGCTCGCCGAGGTTCGGGAGGCGCTGGAGAAGATCGGACAGCGCAGCTATGTGCTGCCGGAGGAGCCGCTGTTGGTGGCGCCGTCGGTTGCCGAGCTGCAGGCCGCGGTCGAGGGCACGGTCGTGCAGGGCGACCCTGCGCTCCTGCACCGTGAGGTGCTCGATGTTCTGGTCGCCGGGATGACGGCAGAGCACGTCCTGGAGCGACTCACCGACGGTGTCGCGGTCGTCACGCCGGGCGACCGCTCCGATGTCGTCCTCGCGGTGCTCAGTGCTCATGCCGCGGAAGGGTTTCCGTCGCTGTCCGGGGTGATCCTCAACGGCGGGCTCACGTTGCATCCAGCGATCGCGTCGCTGGTTGGGGGACTCGGTCAGCGGTTGCCGATCCTCGAGACGAGGTTCGGCACCTTCGAGACGGCCAGGCGAGTAGCCGGTACGCGGGGCCGGGTGACCTCGACGTCGCAGCGCAAGATCGACACCGCGCTGACGCTGATGGACACTCACGTGGACACCGCGGATCTGTTGGCGCAGTTGGCGATCCCGATCCCGTCCGTGGTGACCCCCCAGATGTTCACCTATCAACTGCTCGACCGTGCGCGTGCGGACCGCAAGCGCATCGTGCTTCCCGAAGGCAACGACGACCGCATCCTCAAGGCGGCGGGCCGGCTGCTGCAACGCGCGGTCGCCGACCTTACGATCCTCGGCGACGAGGCCCAGGTCCGGGCGCGCGCTGCCGAGCTCGGCGTCGATCTGTCGGCTGCGGCCGTGCTCGATCCACAGACCAGCGAGCTGTGCGACCAGTTCGCCGAGCAGTACGCGAAGTTGCGCGCACACAAGGGTGTCACCGTCGAGCAGGCTCGCGAAATCATCCACGACGTGTCGTATTTCGGGACGATGCTGGTGCACAACGACATGGTGGACGGCATGGTCTCGGGTGCCCGGCACACCACCGCGCACACGGTCCGGCCCGCGTTCGAGATCATCAAGACCTTGCCCGACGTTTCGACGGTGTCGAGCATTTTCCTGATGTGCCTTGCGCACGAGGTACTGGCCTACGGGGACTGTGCGATCGTGCCCGATCCGACCGCCGAGCAGCTGGCCGACATCGCGATCTCGTCGGCCCGCACCGCAGCCCAGTTCGGAATAGACCCCCGGGTCGCGATGCTGTCCTACTCCACGGGCACCTCTGGTACCGGCGCCGACGTCGACAAGGTCAGGAAGGCAACGGAATTGGTGCGCGCCCGCGAGCCCGATCTCAGGGTCGAGGGGCCGATCCAGTACGACGCCGCGGTGGAACCGTCCGTCGCTGCGACGAAGATGCCCGACTCCACCGTGGCGGGTCATGCCACCGTGCTGATCTTCCCGGACCTCAATACCGGCAATAACACCTACAAGGCCGTGCAGCGCAGCGCAGGTGCGATCGCGATCGGGCCGGTACTTCAGGGGCTGAACAAACCGGTCAACGACCTGTCGCGCGGCGCCCTGGTGGAAGACATTGTGAACACGGTAGCCATCACCGCCATCCAGGCGCAGGGAACCCCGCGATGACCCGCTCGGTGCTGGTGCTCAACTCCGGCTCGTCCTCGGTGAAATATGCGGTGGTCGAACCGGATTCGGGCGGGCTGGTTGCCGACGGCATCGTCGAGCGGATCGGTGACACCGGCGATGACGGGCAGGGCGTCGCCGATCATGCCGCGGCGATGCAGGTCGTGTTCGAATCGCTGGCCTCCGACGGGCATCGGCTGGAAGATCTCGGGCTGGTCGCAGTCGGGCACCGCGTAGTGCACGGAGGCCCCGATCTCTACCAGCCGACCGTCGTGGACAATGCGGTGATCAAGCGCCTCGAGGAGCTCTCACCCCTTGCACCACTGCACAATCCGCCGGCGATCAAGGGCATCGAGGTGGCACGCAAAGCGCTGCCCGACCTGCCGCACGTCGCGGTGTTCGACACCGCGTTCTTCCACGACCTACCCCCCGCGGCGGCGACCTACGCGATCGACGCCGACGTCGCTGACGAGTGGCGCATCCGGCGCTACGGATTCCACGGGACGTCGCACCAGTACGTCAGCGAGCAGGCGGCTGTCTTCCTCGGTGCGCCGCTGGAGTCGCTGAGGCAGATCGTCCTACATCTCGGCAATGGGGCGTCGGCCTCGGCGATCGTCGGTGGCCGGCCGGTGGAGACGTCGATGGGTCTCACACCGATGGAAGGGTTGGTGATGGGGACCCGTTCCGGCGACGTCGATCCCGGCCTGATCTTCTATCTGTGGCGGGAAGCGGGGCTGAGCGTCGAGGACATCGAGTCGATGCTCAACCGGCGCTCGGGTGTCCGCGGCCTCGGCGGCGAGATCGATTTCAGGGAACTTCACCGCAGGATCGAATCAGGCGACGACGCAGCACGATTGGCCTACGACGTATACATCCACCGGCTACGCAAGTACATCGGGGCGTACCTTGCGGTGCTCGGCACGACCGACGTCATCACGTTCACCGCAGGAGTGGGAGAGAACGACGCTGCGGTCCGGCGTGACGCGCTGTCGGGCCTTGCGGCACTCGGTATCGAACTAGACGAGCACCTCAATGAGAGCCCCGACAGGAATGCACGGCGTATCTCACCCGACGGGGCTGCGACGACGGTGTTAGTTGTACCCACCGATGAGGAGCTTGCGATCGCTCGGGCGTGCACGCGAGTACTTGGCTGACGGCGCGGCGACGGGCAGTTCGCGCATCGGGTCGCAGATCTTCAACAGTCTTCGCACGTGGGCGCCGGCCAGAAGCGACCACCGAACGCCGCGGCGGGCGCACACGACGTTGATGTTGGACAGCGCGGCAAACCCCGCGGCGGCGAAGAACTCAACGGTTTGCAGGTCCAGGACGAGCTTGCGGGAGGCGCCGAGGCGCTTCTCGATATAGTTCGCCAGCGCAGTGCTGTTGGTTGCGTCGACTTCACCGTGGATGGTCACGAGAACTGTCGACGGCGAGAGCTGGCTGGCGGAGAACGTCGCGCGGTGATGCTCTTCGCGCAGGTCGAACGAGGTGGGATCCGGTCGGAACACCCGCTGGGTGGCAGGTGCCGGCAGAGGTTCTGATAGGGACACGTATGGGCCTCCCTTGACAGAGAGATGAGCCAAGAAATTTTGTGCGTATCGCGGGTGAGGTCAGGGGATCGGCCCTAGATGCTCAAAGCTGCGCCGATGACGTCACCGTATGTAGTGGGGTCACATTACTACGGAATCCGCGGTATGACCATACGTTGTCGAGAATCCCCTTCATGTGCTTTCACCTGGAGTTTTAAGGCCTTCTGGCATGAGGTGGTTCAACCACCCACGGGCCTTCGCAGCACCGCAGGGCGCTCAGCAACGGAATTCGTTGTTGCTGCCGAATGAAAAATTAAACCTGTAATGTTTTGCCTGACCAAGGAGAGGATCAGGCATGGCAGGTGTGCTCGACGGAAAGATCGCGATCGTCACCGGAACGAGCAGGGGGGTGGGCGTCGGCATCGCCCACGAACTCCTTCGCGCGGGGGCGTCTGTCATCGGCTGCTCGCGTTCGCCGCTGCCTGCCCTGCCCGGCACCGAGGAGCATCCGCAGTGGCAGCAGAGGTCCGCCCAGCTGGTGTGCGACCAGGGCGACTATCGCGCTATCGACGCGTTGGTCACGCGGGTGGCGGAAACGCATGGGCGAGTGGACATCCTGGTCAACAATGCCGGTGGAACGGTCCCGACACCGCGCGTTGAGGAGGTGCCTGCCCTGGTTTCCCGCATCCAGGGGGCGCCCGCATCCGACGACGACCTCGAGCGGACGATGTTGTTCCACGCCTTCGCTGTTCAGATGAACCTGATCAGCCCGATGTGGTTCGCGATCCGTGCCTACCGGCAGATGAAGATGCAGGACGGCATCGGTTGCATCATCAATGTCTCCAGCGGTGCGGGCCACCCTGCGGGCGCTCCGACGCTGGTGTCCTACGGGGCGGCCAAGGCCGGCCTGAACCATATGACCCGGTCGCTGGCCGAAGAATGGGGCCCGCGTGTTCGGGTCAACTGCGTTGCGCTCGGCCCCACGATCACCGAGAACTTCCGATCTTTCGTACTACCCAAAGACGACCCCACCGGCGCAACGTATTTCGACGCGATACCGCTCAAGCGCGGCGGGGAACCGGCCGAGGTGGGCCGCACCTGCGTTTTCCTGGCCTCGGGCGAGGCGGACTTCATCAACGGCACCACGATCGAGATCGACGGCGGCATGATGCCCGGCGTGCTCTACGAATCGGGCCTCAAGACCATCACCGATCTGCTGTGAGGACCAACCACTGATGCGCAAGGTCATCCAGTTCTCGACCGGAAACGTGGGAATTCACGCGCTGCGCACCATCATCGACCGCCCGGACCTCGAGCTCGTCGGCGTCCACGCGAACAGCCCGGACAAGATCGGCCGCGACGCCGCCGCACTCTGCGGGCTCACCGAGCCGGTCGGCATCACCGCGACCGACGACATTGACGCGCTAGTGGCACTGGACGCCGACTGCGTGGTGTACACGTCGCAGGCCGAGACCCGTCCGATGGAAGCGCTTGACGAGATCAGCCGGTTCCTGCGAGCCGGGGTGAACGTGGTGGGCACGTCCTTCGTATGGATGGTGGCGCCGGAGCAGGCCGACGACTGGCTTCGCCGACCCCTTCAGGAGGCGTGCGCGCAGGGCAATTCGACGTTGTACATCAACGGCATCGACCCGGGGTTCTCCGGCGACACGCTGGTGTATGCCGCACTGAGCCTGGCCGCCAGGGCCACCGCGGTGACGGTGCAGGAAGTCTTCGACTACGGCACCTACGACGACGCGGAATTCACCGGCGCGACTTTCGGTTTCGGAACGAAGCCGGATCACACGCCGATACTCTTCAGCCCCGGCGTGCTCGCCTCGATGTGGGGCGCCCAGGTTCGCAGCCTCGCCTCCGATCTCGGCATCGAACTCGACGAGGTCAGGGAACGGCACGACAAATGGGTGACCCCGCAGAAAATCGACTGCACGATGATGCGCGTCGACCCCGGCCATGTCGCCGCGGTGAAATTCGCTGTGGAGGGATTGTCCGGTGGGCGCGTCGTCCTCACGATGGAACACGTGAACAGACTGACCCCCGTTGCTGCCCCGGACTGGCCCTTCCCGCCGGACGGTCATCCCGGCGTCCACCGGGTGATCGTCGACGGCAGTCCAGGCATCGAGATCAACACCCACGTCGGCACATCCGGCATCGACCACAACCAGGGCGGTGTCATCGCGACCGCCGCACGGGCCGTCAACGCCATCCACGCGGTCTGCGCAGCGAAGCCCGGCATCCTCGCCGCGAACGCCCTCCGCGGCTCGGACCAACTGCGTGGCGTGATGTGGTAGACGGGAGCTATGACCGCACCGCGCCGACCGCCCACCGGGGCCCAGCCCCGCGCGGAGCGCACCCGGACGGCCGTCATCGACGAGACGGTCCGCTGCATCCTCGACGACGGCTTCGCCCCGCCCAGCGTGCGGCGCATCACCGACCGCGCGGGAGTGACCTGGGGCGTGGTCCAGTACCACTTCGGTGACCTAGACGGCCTTCTCATGGCGGTCGTCGACACGGGTTTCGCCGAACTTCTGGCAACGTTGCAGGCGCTGGAATCCGAGATGGCTCGGCTCGACCGGCGCGAACGGGTGGCGTTCGTCGTCAACGCTGTCTGGCAAGCGTTTTCGAGCCCGACGTCCCGCGCCGCCATCGAGATCCTGATCTCGACCCGCGGTGCCCGAACGGAAGCGGTGAACGCCCACCTGGTTGACCTGATGGCTCAACTCACCGCGTTCGGTCGTCAACTCGGAGAAGGGCTGTCGGCTCCGCACGCCACCCGGGTTGGAACATTGATCTGGAATACCTTGCGCGGCATCGTCGCCGCGCAGATGATGTGGCACGAGCCGATGGACAGCTCGCGTGATCTGCAGACACTGATCGACGTGGTGAGCGCCTACATAGAACTCAGAACGTAGATATCGGACGCACGCTGTTGGCCAGATCCACCAGCGCATAGCGGTGCGCCTGGGTGGGCGCCACCCGCGCGAGACTGCGCAGCGACGCCTCAACGCCGAGCCGCAACCCGTGCTCGGTGAACGGGAATCCCAGGATGTGGTTCGTGCTGGCCGTGTTGTCGGCCAGCCAGTCCATCGCCGTGCCCAACACCAGGGCGCGAATCTGTAGCACCCGGGGTTCGGTGTCGGGCAGCGCCTCGACCCGGCGGGCGGCGTTGCGGATGTGCTGCTCGGTGATCTCGCTCGTCGACCGCCCCGACAGCAGTGTCACTGCGCTCGTCAATCGCGCCGTCGTGAAATGCCGTGAAGTGGCCGGTACTTCGTCGAGCGTGCGGACCGCGGCGTCGCGGTCGCCCTCAGCGGACTGTGTCCTGGCAAGGCCGAATCCAGCCGAGATCACGCCGTGGTCGGTAGACCACACCGTGTCGTAGAACTTGTGCCGGTCCGAGTTTCCTGCGAGTTCGGCGGTGGCCGCCAGCGCGATCTTGGGCGCCAACTCGCCGGGCAGCGTGTCTAGCACCTCGGTGAAATGCTTTGTGGCCGAATCATAGTCAGCAGTCAGCAGCTCCGACACGGCGCGGAACCATACCAGCCGCCAGCGCCAGCCGACCCGCTCGGCGAGGTCCTCCAGCTTGCGGGTGGCCTTGGCGACATCACCGAGATCCAGCAGCGCACGCACCTCCATCAACGGCAGCTCGACCGACTCGCTCAGGTCGATGCCGTCGGAGTCCAGTGCGCCGTGCCGGGCCGCGCGCAGCGAATCTAGCGTCTGCACAGGGTGACTCAGCAACGTCGCCGACAGCACGGTCGCCCCGACATCGGTCGGGTCCACCAGTGGAACCTGCAGCGCTTTGACGATCTCCTGGGCGGTCAGCTTCTCCGAGTGCACCTGGCCGTCGAGGTAGACGTCGGTGTGCGCGACAAGCAGGTCGACGCCGAACGTCGACCGCGACGGGCTGAACGTCGTGGACAGGCCCGGCCGCGGGACGCCGGTGTCCTTGGCGACCACCTCGCGCAGCACGCCCATCAGCTGGCTCGACATCTCCTCAGCGCTCTGGAACCGTCTGCGTGGATCGGGATCGATGGCGCGCCGCAGCAGTCTGGCGAACGAGTCGTGCTCGGCGAGCACCGGATTGTCTTCGGGAAGCCCGTCGACATAGCGGCCCCTCTTGGTGGGCAGTCGCATGGTCAGGGCAGCCAAGGTCCGCCCGACAGTGTAGATGTCGCTGGCCACCGTCGGTCCGGTGCGCACGATTTCCGGGGCCTGGTAACCGGGTGTCCCGTACAGATACCCGAACGAGTTGATCCGAGATACGGCACCGAGATCGATGATCTTGAGTTGGTCTTCGGTGACCATGATGTTCTCAGGCTTGAGGTCGTTGTAGGCCAGGCCCAGTGAGTGCAGATAGCCCATGGCGGGCAAGATCTCGAGCATGAAGCCGATGGCCTCCGCCGTCGGCAGGCGGATCTGCGAGTGGTGCTTGAGCAGCGTGGCCTGTTTCAGCGAGGTGCCGCCGACGTACTCCATCACGATGTAGCCAACAGGATTGCCGTGCTTGTCTTCGTGCTCGACGAAGTTGTAGATCTTGACGATGCCGGGGTGGGTCACCTCGGCCAGGAACTGTCGTTCGGCCATCGCGATGGCCTGTGCCTCGGCGTCGCCGGAGTGCACCAGACCCTTGAGGACGACGGGCCGATCGTTGACGTTCTTGTCGAAGGCCAGGTACACCCACCCGAGACCACCGTGAGCGATGCAGCCCTTGATCTCGTACTGGTCGGCGACAATGTCGCCGACATTGAGTTGCGGCAGAAAGGAGTACGCGCTGCCACAGTGCGGGCACCAGCCCTCAGACTGTCCCTTCTTCCTCACCGGGCCTTCATTGGAGGACCGTCCGACAGGTCTGCCGCAATTCCAGCAGAAACGCTTCGATTCGGCGACGACAGGGTCGGTCATCAACGCGGCCAACGGATCTCGCGCGGGCACCCGCGGAATCTCGACCAGTCCGCCCCCCAGCCTGCGTGTCGGGGACATGTGCCGGGTAATCGCCGTCGTATTGTCCTGCGGCTCGGTGTCACCGCTGTGCTGCAGCGCGTCGCTGTCCTCGTCGTCATCGAAGAAGTTGGGCCGGTACACCGCCTGGGTGGCCATCGGCCGCATCGTCGACATCGTGTCGTCGGAGAGCTCGGCAAGCTCCGCGTATCCCGCGGGCTGGGTTCCCGGACCCTCGTCCCGGTCGTTTTCCCGCTCGTTTGGCAAGGCTTCGGCCATCAGTCCGAATACCTCGCCGCAGGAGGAGCGGGCGCGGGACCCAACACCGTCAACCACTTGCGATACAGCGTGTTCCAGGTGCCGTCCTGCTTGATGCGCTGCAGGGTGCCGTTGACGAAGCGCACCAGACCGGTGTTCTGCTTGTTCACGCCGATGCCGTAGGGCTCCTCATTCATCGATGGGCCGACGATCTGCAGGTACGGGTCCTGTGACACCAGCCCGGCGAGAATCGAGTCGTCGGTGCTGACCGCATCGACCTGCCGCTGCTGCAGCGCGACAAGGCAATCCGCCCAGGTGACCACGCCGACGATCAGGGGCGGCGGAGTGATCTGCTGTATGCGATCCAGAGAGGTGGTGCCCTTGGCGACGCATACCCGTTTGCCTGAAAGGTCCGATGACTGCCTGATATTGGAGTCGCGCGGCGCCAGGATCCGCTGATTGGCAGTCAGGTACGCGGTCGAGAAATTCACCCGCTTCTTACGCTCGCACGTGATCGTCATCGTCTTGACGACGACGTCGACCTCGTTGTTCTCCAGCGCTTCGATGCGATCCGCCGAGGACAGGATCCGGTATTCCACCTGCGACGGCGTACCGAAGATATCGCGCGCGATCTCTCCGGCGATATCGACATCGAACCCCGTGATCTCACCGGTGATCGGATCGCGGAAGCTGAACAGGTTGCTGCCGATGTCGAGACCCACGATCAGCCTGCCGCGGGCCTTGATGTTGGCCACCGCGGCCTCTGCTTCGGCCTCGGTGTCGAACGGCCGCAGGCTGGCGCGGGGGTCGCAGTCGTCATCGGCCGCGGTGGGCGGGCGCGCCGACTCCGGCGGCAGCTCCTCCATCCCGGCCGGCGTCGGCGGCGCCAATGTGACGGTGGGATTGGGCACAGGTGGTGCCGACTCCGCGCAGCCGGTGAGCACCACACCCGCCGCGATCAACGCACCCCAAATCTTTCTCATCAGCGGTTGTTTCTTCTTCGCGCAAGCGCTCATCAGCGGCTGTTTCTTCTTCGCGCAAGCGCTCATCAGCGGTACTCGCTCAATCTCGGCCAGATTCCCAGCGCCACCGCGATCGCCGCCGCCACCGACAACGCCGCGGCGCCCACGGTCGCCCCGGAGAGCACCCGCCGGGCGTTGACGATCTCGTTGCGCAATTGGGTGCGGCTCTGTTCGATGCCCTTCGTCAGTGCCTCGTCGAGCTTGTCGAAGGCGGGAGTGGCGTCGTCCTCGCCGGTGCCCAACGCCACCTGCGTCGCGGCCTGATAGTTGCCGACCGCGATGTAGGCGGTGATCCGGTCATCGGCGGCGCGCCACCGGTCCAGCAGCTGCGCCGCGTTGGACAGGTCGGTCTTGTCGATGGAGTCGTCGCGTTCGACGTAGCGGGCGAGCTGCTGCTTCATCTCGTCGATGCGCTGGTAGTAGGACTGCTTACGCACATCCTCGTCGCCGCGCCGGATCAGGGACAGTGTCTCGTCGGCCCGGGCCTGCTGCGCGGTGATGGCCAGCGTCGTCACCGTCTTGAGTGATTCGGCGGCCGTCTCCTTGGCGCTGCGGCTGTCGGTCGTCGAGATGATCAGCGCGGTACCGACCCACATCAGCATGATCAGTACCGCGAGGCCGCCCGCCACGAAGCCGATGTTGACGCGCCGCCGCGTCCGCTTGGCCAGCCATCGATTGGCGAACACCCCGAACAGCAGCGTCGCGGTGACCACCAGGATCACCGGCGTCGGGATCCTGGTCGAGGCGGTCGTCTCGGCGTCGACGCGCGCCGACGTCTCCTCATAGAGCCGCTGAGCGTCGGGCAGGATCTGTTGCTGCATCAGCGCGGAGGCTTCCGACAAATACGACGAACCGACCGGATTGCCTGCCCGGTTGTTCGTCCTCGCGGTCTCGACCAGCCCGGTGTAGACGGCCAGGCGCGCGTTGATCCGGCCGAGCAGCTGAACCAGGGGCTCCTCGGTCAGGCCGCTGGAGGCTCTGGTCACGGCGACCGACGCGTCGGTGATGGCCTGTTCGTAGCGCTGCCGCACGGCCCGCGGCTCCGCGCCGGCGATGAACGCGGTGGCCGCGGCGGCGTCGGCCACCGACAACGTCGTGTACAGCTGGCCCGCGGCGAACGCCAGCGGCTCGGTGTGATTGAGGACGGTGGTCAGCGCCTGCTGACGGTCGTTGATCGTCGTCGAAGTGGCGAATGCGCTGGCGATCACGAGCGCGGCAAGCACCATGCCGATGCTCAGGATGCGGCCGGGGGTAGTCCAGAGGAACCACCAGCGCGGATGCGACGGGGTTGTCGGTGATCGCGACGCGAGCGGTTCGGTCGACGGGTGCGCCAACTCCACAGTCACGTCTGCGCGGACCTCATCCTGGTCTCGATCTTTCCGACGGTCGTCTCGAACTCTATAAAAGAATTCTAAGAGCAACCGGAGCGACGCGTGTGAATTCAGGTGCCACGAATTCGCGGCGGTTTCGTATCCTGAACGCGTGCGTGGCGACGGTGACGGCTGGGTTGTATCGGCGACCGGCGCCGCGTTCTGGGGCAGGCATGGTGCGGCGGGCCTTTTGTTGCGGGCTCCCGGCCCCGACGGATCTGCAGCTGTACTTCTTCAACACCGCGCCCCGTGGAGCCATCAGGGCGGAACGTGGGGTTTGCCTGGCGGTGCTCGCGACAGTCACGAGACCGCTGAGCAGGCGGCCGTGCGCGAGGCCCACGAGGAGGCAGGCCTGCCGCCGGATCAACTCACCGTGCGGACCACCGTCGTCACGGCAGAGAACTCCGGCTGGACGTACACGACCGTGATCGCCGACGCCGAGGAACAACTCGACACGGTGCCCAACCGGGAAAGCGCCGAGCTGCGCTGGGTCGCTGAGGACGAGGTGGCCGACCTGCCGCTGCACCCCGGATTCGCCGCGAGCTGGGACCGGCTGCGCGAGGTCACCGCCTCGCTGCCCTTGAAGGTCAATCCGCAGACCTGAGCATTCCTGCCAGCTGCTCGGCTGCGGCCTTCGGATCCTCCGCCGCCGTGATGGCGCGCACCACCACGACTCGGCGGGCGCCGGCCTCGATCACCTCGGTCAGCCGTTCGGCGTCGATGCCGCCGATCGCGAACCATGGCTTGTCGGTGTGCAGCGCTGCGGTCTTGCGAACCAGGTCGAGGCCGGGCGCGGGCCTTCCCGGTTTCGTCGGTGTCGGCCAGCAGGGGCCGACGCAGAAGTAGTCGACGTCCTCGGCGACCGCCGCCTCGACCTGCGCGAGGTCGTGCGTGGAGCGCCCGATCACGAGGCGACCCACGATGTCACGGGCAACGGTGAGCGGCAGGTCGTCCTGACCCAGGTGCAGCACGTCCGCGGCCGCCGCCAACGCGATATCCGCACGGTCGTTGACCGCCACCAATGCGCCGTGCCGGTGAGCCGCGTCGGACAGGACCTCCAGCGCCTCCAACTCCTGGCGGGCTTCCAGCGGGCCGAACTGCTTCTCCCCGGGCGACCCCTTGTCGCGCAGCTGGATGATGTCGACGCCGCCTGCCAGCGCGGCGTCGACGAACTCGGCCAGGTCTCCGCGTTCCCGGCGGGCGTCGGTGCACAGGTACAGACGGGGTGCAAACACACTCGAACGCTAGCGTTGCCGCCACGTAGGCTGGTAGCCGACCACACGGGAGTCCCGGGCACGGGGACTGAGAGTGAGCCGCCGGCTCTTACCGTCACACCTGATCCGGATCATGCCGGCGAAGGGAGCGACACAAATGCCCAGACTGGCCGTGATCGGCGGTGGCGTCATCGGGCTGGCCGTGGCCCGCCGCGCCGCCCACGACGGCTGGCAGGTGCGTGTGCACCGCACGGGTGAACCCGGCGCGTCCTGGGTCGCCGGCGGCATGCTGGCACCGCACAGCGAAGGCTGGCCGGGCGAGGAGCAGCTGCTCAAGATCGGTCTCGAGTCGCTGACGCTGTGGCACGAGGTGTTTCTCGCGAGCTTGCCACCCGAGGTCGTCACCGCCCGCGAGTCCCTCGTCGTCGCCGTCGATGCGGCCGACGCCGCCGATCTGAGGACCGTCGGTGCCTGGCTGTCGGCCCAGGGGCACCCGGTGACGATGACGACCGCTGCGCGCGATGTGGAACCGCTTCTGGCCCAAGGTATCCGGCACGGATTCCGGGCTGAGACCGAGCTTGCCGTCGACAATCGCGCCGTGGTCGAGGCGCTGGCTTCACAGTGCGAAAGCCTCGGTGTTGAGTGGGCACCGCCGGTCGGCTCGCTGGCCGACACCGCCGACTCCGACACCGTCGTGCTGGCCAACGGCATCGATGCGCCGTCGCTGTGGCCCGGGCTACCGGTGCGTCCGGTGAAAGGTGAGGTGCTGCGGTTGCGGTGGCGACGCGGATGCCTGCCGATTCCGCAGCGTGTGGTCCGCGCCCGGGTGCGCGGGCGGCAGGTGTACGTCGTGCCGCGCGCCGATGGCGTGGTGGTCGGGGCGACGCAGTACGAACACGGCCGCGACACCTCACCAACCGTCAGCGGCGTGCGGGACCTGCTCGACGATGCCTGCACAGTGATGCCGGCCCTCGGCGAGTACGAGTTCGCCGAGGCCGCGGCGGGTTTGCGGCCCATGACACCCGACAACCTTCCGCTCGTCGGGCGACTCGACGAGCGCACACTGGTGGCCGTTGGCCACGGCCGGTCGGGTTTCCTGCTCGCGCCGTGGACCGTGGAGACGATCGCGGCCGAACTGCAGGCAGCGATGAGGGAGGTGACGGTCGCCGAATGAACGTCATAGTGAACGACGAAGCAGTCGAAGTGGACGACCGGACGACAGTGTCCGGGCTTCTCGACCACCTCGGCATCCCCGAGAATGGAATCGCGGTCGCGGTGGACTGGTCGGTGATACCCCGTTCACAGTGGGACACCGTGTTGACGGACGGAGCGAAGATCGAAGTGGTGACGGCGGTGCAGGGTGGCTGATTTCTCGGTGCCTGATTTTTCGGCGGGCAAGCTGAGCATCGCGGGACGGGAGTTCGGGTCGCGGCTGATTCTCGGCACCGGCGGCGCCGCCAACCTCGCGGTGCTGGAGTCCGCACTCGTGGCCTCCGAGACCGAGCTGACGACCGTGGCGATGCGGCGCGTCGACGCCGACGGCGGCACGGGCGTACTGGATCTGCTCACCCGCCTCGGCATCACCCCGCTGCCCAACACCGCGGGATGCCGTGGCGCGGCGGAGGCGGTCATGACCGCCCAGCTGGCCCGCGAGGCGCTTCAGACGAACTGGGTGAAGCTCGAAGTCATCGCCGACGAGCGGACCCTGCTGCCAGACGCCGTCGAATTGATCAGGGCCGCAGAACAACTCGTCGACGACGGGTTCGTGGTGCTGCCGTACACCAACGACGACCCGGTGCTGGCGCGGCGCCTGGAGGCGACGGGCTGCGCTGCCGTGATGCCCCTCGGATCGCCGATCGGCACCGGTCTTGGCATCGCCAACCCGCACAACATCGAGATGATCGTCGATCAGGCGGGGGTGCCGGTGATCCTCGACGCCGGCATCGGCACCGCCAGCGATGCGGCACTGGCCATGGAACTGGGGTGCGACGCCGTGCTGCTCGCCACCGCGGTCACCCGCGCCTCGGATCCCCCCGCGATGGCCGCGGCGATGTCGGCCGCGGTCAGGGCCGGCTACCTGGCGCGGCGGGCCGGCCGTATCCCGAAGAGGTTCTGGGCTCAGGCGAGCAGCCCGGCGCTGTGACCCGATGACGAGGTATGTGGCGCTGGGCAGTTCGATGGCGGCCGGGCCGGGCATCACGCCGCGGGTACCGGGATCGCCTCGCGCGGCGGGACGGTCCGCACGTAACTATCCGCACCTCGTAGCGCGCACGCTCGGCCTCGATCTGGTCGACGTCACCTATTCGGGTGCGACCACCGCGCACGTGCTGTCCGAAGCTCAGCGGGGCGCGCCGCCACAGATCGATGCACTCGACGGCACCGAGACGCTGGTGACGGTGACGATCGGCGGTAACGACGCGGGCTACGTCCCGATGTTGTTTGCCGCCGGGCTGCCCCGCGTGCTGCGCTCGGCCCCCTTGCTGGGCGGCAGGATTCGAGAGCTTCTCGATCCGTCCGCCCGCTATGTCGCACTCGCGGAGGCGGGCAGCGCCCTGATCGACGTCGGCCGCGAGATCCGGCTCCGCGCACCGCGGGCCACCGTGCTGTTCGTCGACTACCTGACGCTGCTGCCGGCCACCGGTTCCGCGCCGCCGCTGCGCGAGCCTGAGCTCACCCTCGGCAGGCACATGGCCACGACGCTGCAGCAGCTGACCGCGGACGCGGCGCGAGTCAGCGGCTGCGGCCTGGTGGAAGCCGCCGCGGCCAGCAGCGATCACCACGCCTGGTCGGCCTCACCCTGGACCACCAAGTTCGGATTCCCGCTTCCGCGGCGTCCCGCGCCCCTGCATCCCAACGCCGAGGGGATGCGCGCCGTCGCCGACCTCGTTGTGGCAGCGGCGACATGATCGAACTGGAATCTCTCACAAAGGTTTTCCGGGCGACCAACGGACCGCACCGCGCTGTCGACGGATTGACCTGCACCATCGAGCCCGGTGTCGTGACGGGATTCCTCGGCCCCAACGGGGCGGGCAAGACCACCACGATGCGGATGATCCTCGGCTTGGACCGCCCCACCTCGGGCACCGCGACCATCGGCGGCAAGACCTATCGGCAGCTGACCGATCCGCTGCGCGCGGTCGGTGGGCTTCTGGACGCCAGGCAGGTCCATCCGAACCGTGCCGTGCGCGACCATCTGCGCTGGATCGCCGCGACCAACCGCATCGACAAGGGCAGGGTCGACGACGTCCTCGACATGGTCGGGCTTGCCGCGGTCGCCGGCTCCCGCGCCGGCACCCTGTCGCTGGGTATGAGCCAGCGCCTCGGTATCGCGGCGGCACTGATCGGCGATCCTCCGGTGCTGCTGTTCGACGAACCGGTCAACGGCCTCGACCCCGAGGGCATCCACTGGGTGCGGACGCTGATGCGCACCCTCGCGGCGGAGGGCCGCACCGTGCTGGTGTCCAGCCACCTGCTCTCGGCGATGGCCAACACCGCCGACCGTCTGGTGGTCATCGGCAAGGGCAGGCTGATCGCGGCGACGTCGGTGGCGGAGTTCGTCAGCCGCTCCGGCGGTGCCGTCGTGCGGGTGCGCAGCCCGCAGCTACGTGAACTTTCCGTTGCGCTGACCGCGGCCGGTCTCACCGTGCATGAGGACGACTCGGGCCTGACAGTCAGCGACACCACGACGGAGGCGGTCGGCGAACTCGCCGCCCGGAACTCGATCGCGCTGCACGAGCTCAGTGCGCAGCAGGTGTCCCTTGAGCAGGCTTACCTGGCGTCCACCGACGACGCCACGGAGTATCGGGGGAGGTCCCGGTGATCGGCCCCGTCGTGAATGCCGAGCGCATCAAGCTGACCACGCTGCGGTCCCCGTTGTGGTCGGCGGGAGCCGCGGTGCTGCTCAGCTTCGGTCTGGCGGCCCTACAGGCGTCGGTCGCCTACGGCTACGAGCGCATGACCGTCGCCTCGGCCTGCCTCGGCGTCGCCGTCTTCGGGGTCCCGGTATTGATGATCGTCGCCGCGATGACCGTGACGAGCGAGTACCGCAGCGGGCTGATTGCGACCACCTTCATGGCCACCCCGCACCGGACGTCGGTGATATGTGCCAAAGCGCTTGTGACCGCGTTGTTCTCGGCATTCTCGGCCGTGGTGATGGTGTTCGGCTCTGTCATGGTGGCCCGGCTGGTCGCCGAGCCCGGTGTTGCCGACGGCATGACGGTGGCCGCGACGGTGAGCTTTTCGGCCGGATTGGCGTTGTATGCGGCGCTGGCGGCCGTCCTCGGCGTCGGAGTCGCGGTGCTGCTGCGGCACACCGCGGGTGCGGTGACGGTTCTGCTGCTGTGGCCGCTGCTCGTCGAGCCGTTGCTGGGCAACCTCCCGGGCCGCGGCTGGGAGATCGGCCCGTACCTGCCGTTCGCCAACGTCTTCCGGTTTCTCGAGGTCCAGTGGCTGTTCCCTGAATATGCGATGCACTGGGGTGCATGGGGTTCGCTCGGCTACTTCACCGGTATCGTCGGTGCGATCTTCGTCGCGGCACTCGTCACGGTGAACCGCCGCGACGCTTAGCATGGCTGCGATGACCGATCCACACGTGCTGACGCTGCGCGCGCCCCACCTCGACGTCGCCGCACTGTCGTGGGGTCCTCCCGACGGCCGACTTGCGCTGTGCCTGCACGGTTTCCCCGACAGTGCGTGAGGATGGCGCAAACTGGCGCCGCTGCTGGCCGACAAGGGTTTTCGTGTCGTCGCGCCGTTCGCGCGGGGATATGCGCCCACCGGGCCCGCCGCCGACGGTGACTACCACATCGGCGCACTCATGTACGACGCGCTGGCGGTGTACGAGGAGCTCGGGTCGCCCCCGGACGCTGTACTGATCGGTCACGATTGGGGCGCTTTCACGTCGAATGCCATCGCCGCGTTTCCGGATACCCCGTTCGCCGAACATATTTCGATCGCGGTGCCGCCGGTGGGGGCGATAAACCGCAGCCGCGGATCGATCGCGCGCCAGCTCCGGATGATGCCGCGTCAGTTGCGTAACAGCTGGTACATCCTGTTCTTTCAGCTGCCCGGGTTGCCCGAACGGCTGCTGTCCCGGGTGATCCCGCGGCTGTGGCGTGACTGGGGACCGGCCGGCTATGACACCGCCACCGAACTCGACGACGCGCTGGCCGCGCTGCCGAGCCCGGCCCACCGGCGGGCCGCCGTCGGCTACTACCGCGCCATGGTCCGGCCGTCGCGACCCGCCGATCGGTATGCCGAACTGCAGAAGTGGTGCTTCGAGTTGCCGCAGCTACCCATTCTGCATCTGCAAGGGGAACAGGACGGCGCGATGCAGGCCGGCTATTGCGAGTCGATGCTGTCGGTCCTCCCGCCGGGCAGCCGAGTGGTCATGATTCCCGCGGCCGGGCATTTCCTCCAGATCGAGCGACCGCAGGTCACCGCCGAGGCCATCCTCGACTACCTCGGTGACCGTCAGGGGCCGCGCTAACGTGGTGGTCGTGACCCGCAGAAAACTCGTGACCGTGCTGGCTGTCGTTGCGCTGACGGTCGGCGGCTGTGGGCGCGAACCCAGCCCGGCGCCGCAACCTGCGCCTGACCCGACTGCTGCCGAGTTCGCCGACGAGTTGTCGCAGTCGGTCACCGTCGAGGCGATGATGGCGCACCTGACGAAGTTGCAAGAGATCGCCGATGCCCATGGCGGCAACCGGGCCCTCGGTCAGCCCGGCTACGACGCCAGTGTCGACTATGTGGCCAATGCTCTGCGGGACAAGGGTTTCGACGTTGACACACCCGAGTTCGAGGTCAAGATCCCGTGGTCCGACGAACCCTCGCTGACCGTCGCGGGCAGCAAGGTCGAGGCCAAACCGATGGAGTACACCATCGGTACCCCCGAGGGCGGTACGTCCGGCCCGATCGTCGTCGCCCGATCCGAGGACACCCCCGGATGCACCGCAAGCGACTATGACGGCTTACCCGTCGACGGTGCGATCGTGCTCGTCGACCGCGGTTCATGCCCGTTCGGCGGGAAGCAGGCGGTGGCCGCCCAACGCGGCGCGGTCGCGCTGATCGTGGCCAACAACGAGGACGGTGAGGAGATCCCCGGCGGCACCCTCGGTGAAACCACCGATGTGAAGATCCCCGTCATCAGCGTCACGAAGGCCGCAGGTGAGCAACTGCGCCGAGAGCCGGGCGCACGCGCGGAGATCAATCTCAACGCGGGTGTCCGGATCGAGCGGACCCGCAACGTCATCGCGCAGACCAAGACGGGATCGACCGCCGATGTGGTCATGGTCGGGGCGCATTTGGACAGCGTTCCGGAGGGGCCGGGCATCAACGACAACGGTTCCGGAGTGGCCGCGGTCCTGGAAACTGCACTGCAACTGGGGAGCTCGCCGCAGGTGAACAATGCGGTCCGCTTCGGTTTCTGGGGCGCCGAAGAAACTGGGCTGCTGGGTTCGAACGACTACCTGGGGTCGCTGGACATCGAGGCGCTGCGAGACATCGCGCTCTATCTCAACTTCGACATGGTGGGTTCGCCGAACCCGGGATACTTCACCTACGACGGCGACCAGTCGGCCACGCCCGACCCCCGCCGGGGTGTGCCGCGGGTTCCTGAGGGCTCGGCCGGCATCGAACGCACCCTGACCGCCTACCTCGACCGTGCCGGAAAGCCCGGTGAGGACACCTCGTTCGACGGCAGATCGGACTACGACGGCTTCACGAGAGCGGGTATTCCTGCGGGAGGCCTGTTCTCGGGAGCCGAGGAGAAGATGTCGGCCGAGCAGGCCGAACTCTGGGGCGGACAGGCCGACGAGTCGTTCGACCCGAACTATCACAAGGCATCCGACACTCTCGAGCACATCGACGAGACGGCCATGCGGATCCACGGCAGCGGGGTCGCCTACGCGGTGGCGTTGTACGCACAGGATCAGCGCGGCCGCAACGGGATCCCGCTGCGCGAGGACCGCACCCGCCACCAGTTGACCACGCCATGATGGCTCGCCGGCTGACTACAGCGCTCGTCGCGATGAGCGCACTCGTCGCCTCCTGCTCGTCGCCGAGCGCACCGCCGCCCGAGGCACGGTGGGGTCCCGACCTTGCCGAGAAGGTGACCATCGACAGTGTCTACGGCCACCTCCTCAAGCTGCAGGACATCGCTGACGCCAACGACGGAAACCGGGCCGACGGGTCACCCGGCTATCAGGCAAGCGTGGATTACGTCGCACAGCTGTTGCGCGACAAGGGTTTCGAGGTCGAAACGCCGGAGTTCGAACGGTTGTCCGGTTCCCGGGGCGGTAGGCCGGTGCTGACCGTGGCCGGCCGCAACTTCCGCGTCGAGCAGGCTTCGCTGATGATCACCACGCCCCCCGGTGGGCTGAAGGCGATCACGTTGCGCCCCCGCCGGCCTGCAGGATGCACGGCCGCCGACTACGGCAACGTCTCGGTGGCTGAAGCGATCGCGGTGGTCGACGACACTGGCTGCTCGATCGTCGACAAGCAGAATGTCGCCCTGCGTGAGGGCGCCGTGGGGATGCTGGTGGTCAGCCAAGCCACGCCGTCGCGGCCCGTGGGTGCTCCGCCCACCCTGTTCACCCCGGGGTATTACAGCGATCTGACGGTGCCGGTCGGCATCATCGACCCGAGCGCCGACGCTGCGCTGCGTCGTACCGATTCCGAGGTGACGCTGGTCCTGGACAACGAACCCGTCATGACGACATCGAGAAACGTGATCGCGCAGACCAAGACCGGCGACACGAAAAACGTCGTGATGGTGGGCGCACATCTCGACAGCGTGCAGTCGGGAGCCGGCATCAACGACAACGGATCTGGCGTGGCCGCCGTGCTCGAGACGGCACTGCAACTCGGCGGCGACCCGGGGACGGCCAACGCAGTGCGCTTCGCATTCTGGGGAGCCGAGGAAGTCTCGATGGACGGCTCCAAGAAGTACCTCAGCTCCCTGAGCAAGGACCAGCTCGACGACATCGCGCTGTACCTCAACTTCGACATGCTTGGCTCGCCCAACGCGGGCTACTTCACCGACGACGGCGACCAGTCCACCCAGACGGGCGATTTCGCGCCTACGCCCGAAGGCAGCGCCGGCATCGAGCGCACCCTGGCCGGACGGCTCCTGCTGACAGGGGTGCGCCCGGCGGACATCCCGCTGCAGCGGGTTACCGACTACGCGCCCTTCCTGGCCGCGGGCATTCCCGTCGGCGGCCTCACCACCGGCTCGTCACAGATCAAAACCCCTGTGCAAGCGCGACTCTGGGGTGGTCGCGACGGGGTGGCGTTCGACCCGAACTACCACACGCGGCTCGACAACATCGACAACATCGACCGGGACGCGCTGGCGGTCATGGCGTCGGCGGTCGCCTACGGTGTCGGCACCTACGCGCAGTCGATCGAGGGGGTCAATGGGGTGCCTGCACGGGATCAGCGCGACCGGCGCCCGTCCTGAAGCCCAGCAGCCGCATGCCGTGATAGATGACCAGCGCGGCGATCGAGCCCAACGCGATGCCGGTGAACGTGAGACTGCCTGCACTCCATGTGAAGTCGGCGATACCGATGATCAGAGGAATCGCGGCGGTCATCTGGTTGATCGGTAGGGAGAAATCGACGTGGTTGGTCAGCCAGATCCGCACGCCGAGGATGCCGACCAGGCCGTAGAGCACGACGGTCGCACCGCCGAGCACCCCGCCGGGGATCGCGGCGATGGCCGCACCCACCTTGGGGCACAACGACAACGCGAGTGCCACGCCGGCGGCAATCCAGTACGGCGCCGTGGAGTACACGCGCGTCGCGGCCATCACGCCGATGTTCTCGGCGTACGTCGTCGTCGCCGAACCGCCGCCGATTCCTGCCAGCGTCGTCGCGACGCCGTCGGCGGCCAGCGCGCGACCCATCAGGGGATCCACGTCGGTGCGGGTCATCTGGCCGACAGACTTGACGTGCCCGATGTTCTCGGCGATCAGCGCGATCACGGCGGGCAGGAACAGCGGCAGCACCGACAGCGAGAACGTCGGGGTCTGGAACTGCGGCAGTCCGATCCACGGTGCCGCAGCGATGCCCGAGGTGTCGACATCCCCGAGGAACAGCGCCAGCACATAACCTGCGACCACGGCGATGAAGATCGCGAGCCTGCCGATCATCCCGCGGAAGAACGCGAGCACGCCGACCAACAGGACCAGCGTGACGATGCCGAGCAGCGGACCGGTCTCGAAATTCTGCTTGGCGACCGGCGCGAGGTTGAACCCGATGAGCGCGACGATCGCGCCCGTCACCACCGGCGGCAGCGTGACGTCGATCCAGTGGGTGCCGACGACATGCACGACGCCGCCGACGATGATCAGCAGAACGCCGACCGCCACGACACCGCCCAGGGCACTGCCGGTGCCCTGCGCCGCGATCGCCGCGGTGATCGGCGCGATCACCGAGAAGCTCGAACCCAGATAGCTGGGTAGCCGGTTGCCGGTGATCAGCAGGAACAGGATGGTGCCGATGCCGGAGAACAGCAGCGTGGTAGCCGGCGGGAAGCCAGTCAGCACAGGCACCAGGAACGTCGCGCCGAACATCGCCACGACATGCTGGGCGCCCAGCCCCAGTGTGCGCGGCCAGCTCAGCCGCTCGTCGGGTGCGACGACGAAGCCCGGCTCCGCTTTCGATTCGACCAACTTCCAGGTGAACACCATTGCCCGACTACACACCATGACGGTGACGGCCGCTAGTCAAGTAGGCCATCATCCCGATCAGCACGACGGCGGCCCCGGCGAGGACCGAGGTCAGTGGCAGCGTGAAAGCCATTGTGAGACAGCCGATCAGACCTATCACGGGAACGACACGCGCACCCAGCGACGCGGTCAACGTCCAGGCAGACGCGTTGGCGATCGCGTAGTAGAGCAGCACCCCGAACGACGAGAACCCGATCGCGGCGCGCACGTCGACCAGCGCGGCGACGACAGCCACCACGGCACCGACGGCCAGCTCGGCATGGTGCGGGGTGCCGTGCCGGGGATGGACGGCGGCCAGCGCGTGGGGCAGGTAGTGGTCGCGCGCCATCGCCAGCGTCGTGCGCGACACTCCGAGCAGCAGCGCCAACAGCGCGCCCATTGCGGCGACGGCGGCACCGACGCTCACGACCGGGCTCAACTCAGGGAATCCGGCTGCCCGCACGGCCTCCGACAGTGGTGCGGCGGCCGAACCCAGGCCGGCGCTGCCCAGCTGTGCGAGCACTGCGACAGCGACCACGGCGTATACCACCAGGGCGATGGTCAGCGCCAGGCCGACTGCGCGCGGGATCGTCCTTGCGGGATCGCGGACTTCTTCGCCGAGCGTCGCGATGCGCGCGTATCCGGCGAACGCGAAGAACAGCAGGCCGGCGGCCTGCAGGACGCCGTAGGCGCTGACGTCGTCGCCGAGGGCCAGTCGGGACGTGTCGGCGCTGCCGAAACCCAGGATCACGACCACGACGGTGGCGAGCAGCGCGAGTACCAGCGCCACGATGATGCGGGTCAGCGTCGCCGATCGCTGGATCCCGGCGTAACCGACGGCCGTCAACGCGACCACGCTGGCGACGGCCACCGCGTTGGCGTATGCCGGCCACACGTAGGACCCCACGGTCAGCGCCATCGCGGCACACGACGCGGTCTTGCCGACGATGAAACTCCATCCGGCGGTATGACCCCAGAACGGGCTGAGCCGCTCACGGCCGTAGACGTAGGTCCCGCCCGATTGCGGATACAGCGCCGCGAGCCGGGCAGAGGACATCGCGTTGCACACCGCGACGACCGCGGCGCCGGCCAAGCCGATGAGCATCCCGGTACCCGCAGCAGCCGCGGCGGGAGCCATCGCGACGAAGATGCCGGCCCCGATCATGGAGCCCAGGCCGAGGGTGACGGTGTCGAAGAGGCCGAGGCGACGACGCAGGACCGGCTCGTCGGGCGAGCTCACGGCGCCGGGTCGCTACCGATTACGGGCGACGTTGACTGCCATGTAGAGCCCATACGCCACGAGCCCGCCGAGGGCGAGCTTGCGCGTCTTCGGCGACGCGATGCCGAGACCGACGGCGGTCTCGATGGCGCCGTCGATGTAGATGTGCTGCCGGGTGTTCGTCGGGAAGGCGGACTTCGTCAGTCCCTCGTACACCTGCGGGACGACGAAGTGGGAGAGGCCGGTTCCGGCCAGCGCTAGACCGGCGACCGTGGCGGCACGCGAATTTTCTTTGGGCACAGGCGGATACTAGACGATCGAGTAGTCGGAGATCGGAAAGTCCTCCGCTTCGCGGATCGCGTCCTTCGTCGACATCGGGCGCAGCAGCGTCGGTTCGCCGGCCGGGTTGTAGTAGTAGGAGCGAGCCGTGGCGCAGCTGCCGTTGATGAACAGGGAGTCACCGAGAAGCTCGGTCATTCGGTCCAGGTAGCGGGTGTTGGCGTCCTCGGTGATCTCGAAAGTCGTTGCGCCGCGCCGCTTCACTTCACCGAAGAGGCGGTCCATGTGCCGCATCTGGTACTCCATCGTGTTGAAGAAGTTCAACCCGAGGAACGCGTAGGGGCTGGCCAGAGACAGATAGTTGGGGAAGTAGGGCATCGAGACGCCCTGATAGGCCTGGAATCTGGTCTCGCGCCACCACTTGCCGAGGTTGCGGCCTTCGCGTCCGATGACCTCGATGGCCGGGAAGTTGGCCTCCCACAAGTCGAATCCGGTCGCCAGTACCAGAGTGTCGATCGTGGTCTTGGTGCCGTCCTTGTTCACGATGCCGTCGGACTCTATGCGTGCGATGCCGTTGTCCTGCAGGTGAACATGAGGTTTCGTGAAGGTGCGGTAGTAGCTGTTGGAGAACGTCGGACGCTTGCAACCGAAGTCGTAATCCGGCGTCAGCTTGGCCCGCAGCTCTTTGTCGCGGATGGTCGCGAACCGGAACATCTTGGCCAGATCGCCGGCCGCGATGTTGAACCGACCGCGGGTCTGCCGGTTGTGCAGTACCGCCACCGACACCATGAGCTCGTAGATCGTGTCGGTGATGGCGCGGATGACGCGCTGCGTCAACGGGATGCGGGCGAAGAGACGCTTGGCGCGCTCGGAGAACCGGATGTCGACCTTGGGTACCACCCAGATCGGTGTGCGCTGGTAGACCGTCAGATCAGCGGCCTTCTTGGCCAGCTCAGGGATCAACTGCACGGCGGTGGCGCCGGTGCCGATGATGCCGACCTTCTCGCCGGTCGGATCGTAGGAGTTATCCCATGCGGTGGTGTGGATGACCCGGCCCTCGAACTCGGTGATGCCCGGGATGTCGGGCATGTGCGGCTGCGAGAGGAAGCCGGTGGCGGTGAGCAGGTACCGGGCGGCGATCGTCGTGCCGTCGGCGAGGCTCACCCGCCACAGCTTGGCGTCCTCGTCCCAGCGTGCGCCCTCGACCGTCACGCTGAACCGGATGTGGCGGCGCACGTCGTACTTGTCCGCGACGTCGTCGGCGTACTGCTTGATCTCGCTGCCGGTGGAGAAGAGCCGCGACCAGTTGGGGTTCGGCTCGAAGAAGTAGGAGTACGTGGTCGTGGGGACGTCGACGGCGAGCCCCGGGTAGTGATTGACGTACCAGGTGCCGCCCAGGTCGTCCTCGCGGTCGAGGATCACGAAGTTCTCGATGCCCATCCGCTTGAGCTGGATGGCAGCGCCGATTCCGGCGAACCCGGCTCCCACGATGACCGCGTCGAATTGCTCCGAAGTCATGCGAGAACGGTACCCGAGGTACCGCTATCGACGAAGTCAGCCCTTGATGGATCCGGTACGTGGCGGATCCAGGGTGGCGATGCACGTCACGAGCCGGTCGCCGTTGGCCCAGGTCTCCTCGGTGGGGTAGAGGACGTAGAGCTGCACCGAGTCGTCGAGCATCGACTGCGGCGAATAGCTGACCAGCTCGGGGCTGCATTTCTCGTGGTAGGCCTCCACCGCTGCCTGCCCCGGGAAATCACCGTCGGGCATGGTCAGCACGGCGAAGACCTCGCCGGCGTGGGGTTCGTCGCAGCTGATCGTCTTGACGGTGAGCACACGCTCACCGTCCGGAATCTCGGCCAGGCAGTCGCCGACCTTCACATCGGTCGCGGTGACGCGGTCACTGCTCACGGCGACGATGACGAAAATGAGCACGCCGACCATCCACAGCGCCGACAGCACGATGCCGGCTATCGCCATGCCGCGGCCGCTCTGATAGTCCTTGGCCTTGATCAGGCCGACCACGCCGCAGACGAGGCTGATCAGAATGCCGCCGATGATGCCGAAGATCAGGGAGACGATCGCCCACCAGTTGGTCCGCTTCGCCGGTGCGGGGAACGGCTCGCCCATGCCGCCCTGGTAGGGCTGCGGCGGCGGAGGAGGGTAGGGCTGCGAGCCGTAGGCGGGTTGGCTGTACGGGGGTTGGCCGTACTGCGGCTGCCCGTACGGGGGTGGGGGCGGCGGAGACGGCGGCCCGGGCGGCGGTGGCGGTACGGTCACGCTGCGACGATAACTCAGCCGAGCTGCTGAAGCGCCGCATCGACAGCGAGCGCGGGAACGTCCATTTTCTTGGACCCGAGATCGTGGCGCGCGCCCGTCACTTCGACGATGGTGGTGGCGGCGTTGATCAGCGCGGCCGCCGGTCGGATTTCTTCCAGAGTGCCGAACGGGTCCGCGGTGCCGTGGGTGAACACGGTGGGCACCGTGATCCGCGGAAGGTGCTCGGTGCGCGCCCGCTCCGGCTTGCCCGGCGGGTGCAACGGATAGGAGAACAGCGTCAGGACGTCGAGTTCGAGACCGTCCGCAACCGCCATCGACGTCAGCCGCCCGCCGTAGGAGTGCCCGCCGGCGATCACGGGACCGTCGGCGAGCCTTCTTACGACCGCGACCGCTTCGACGATGCCCGCGATGTCCGTGGCCGAGGAGCCGGACGGCGGCCCCTTCGGTCGACGGCGTCGGTAGGGCAGGTTGTAGCGAACGGCGAGCCAGCCGCGGCGGGCCCACTCGTCGCACAACGCTTTGAGCATCGGTGACTCGCGGCTTCCGCCTGCGCCATGGGTGAGCGCGACGACGCCCGCGGGCGTGCCGTCGGGTTCGTGGGCGGTGCCGGCGATGTCCTCGAGCGTCATGTAGTCAATCTGAACAGAGCATTCACCGGCCCGTGGCCGTGGCCCAGCGGATAGGCGGCGCGCAGGCATTCGGTCACCCAGCGCTTCCCGAACGCGACGGCGTCGGGCACGGAGTAGCCGTGGGCCAACGCTGATGCGGTGGCGGCGGCCAGTGTGTCGCCCGCGCCGTGGTCGTGGCCGGTGTCGATGCGGGTGGTGTCGAACTCGTGGAAGTCACTCCCGTCGAAGAGCAGGTCGGGACTGTGAGCCGAGGACCGCAGATGTCCGCCTTTGACGAGTGCCCATTTCGGACCGAGCGCTTGGAGTTTCCTGGCTGCTTCGCGCTGGGTCTTCTCGTCGACGACCTCCACGTCGACCAGCAGGCGAACCTCGTCCAGGTTCGGCGTGACGAGGGTCGCGAGCGGAAACAGGCTGTCTTTCAGTGCATTCAGGGCGCTCGGATGGAGCAGCGGGTCGCCGTGCATGGAGGCGCAGACCGGGTCGACGACGAGCGGGATGGTGCCGTCGAGTCCCTGGCCGACCCAGGTTTGGGCAATCGTCTCGATGATCGCCGACGATGCGAGCATGCCGGTCTTGGCGGCCTGCAGTCCGATGTCGGAGGCCACCGCTTCGATCTGCCCGGCGACGACATCGAGGGGGATCTCGTGAAATCCCTTGACTCCTAATGAATTCTGCACAGTCACAGCGGTGACGGCGACGAGGCCGTGCAGACCGAGCAGCGCGAAGGTGCGCATGTCGGCCTGGATCCCGGCGCCACCGCCGGAATCGGAACCGGCGATGGTCAGCACGCGCAGCGGCGTCTGGCCGGGCGGGGTCAGCGGAAGGAAGGTCATGTCGTCACCACCGGTAGCTGGGATTTGTCGGCCATTGCTTGCTGCACCTCGTGGCTGATGCGCATGGAGCAGAATTTCGGGCCGCACATCGAGCAGAAGTGCGCGGACTTGGCGGGTGCGGCGGGCAGCGTCTCGTCGTGAAACGCGCGGGCGGTATCGGGATCCAGCGACAGGTTGAACTGGTCTTCCCAGCGGAATTCGAAGCGCGCCTTGGACAGTGCGTCGTCTCGGGTCTGCGCGCCGGGATGCCCCTTGGCAAGGTCGGCGGCGTGGGCGGCGATCTTGTAGGCGATCACACCGTCCTTGACGTCCTTGCGGTTGGGCAGGCCTAGGTGTTCCTTCGGGGTGACATAGCAGAGCATCGCGGTGCCCGCCTGGGCGATGATTGCGGCGCCTATGGCGGACGTGATGTGGTCGTAGGCCGGGGCGATGTCGGTGGCCAGAGGGCCCAGAGTATAGAACGGGGCTTCGTCGCAGAGCTCTTCCTCGAGGCGGACGTTCTCGACGATCTTGTGCATCGGAACGTGCCCCGGCCCTTCGATCATGACCTGCACGCCATGGGATTTGGCGATCGCGGTGAGCTCGCCGAGGGTCCGCAGCTCGGCGAACTGGGCGGCGTCGTTGGCGTCGGCGATCGATCCGGGACGCAGTCCGTCACCGAGGGAGAACGTCACGTCGTAGCGGGCCAGGATCGTGCAGAGCTCGTCGAAGTTGGTGTATAGGAACGATTCACGATCGTGGGCCAGGCACCAGGCCGCCATGATGGAGCCGCCGCGGCTCACGATCCCCGTCACCCGCCCCTCCGTCAGCGGGATGTGGCTCTTCAGCACGCCTGCATGCACGGTCATGTAATCGACGCCCTGCTCACACTGCTCGATCACGGTGTCGCGGTAGAGCTCCCAGGTCAGCTTCACCGGGTCGCCGCTGACCTTCTCGAGGGCCTGGTACATCGGCACGGTGCCGACGGGAACCGGGGAGTTGCGCAAGATCCACTCGCGGGTCTGGTGGATGTCGCTACCGGTGGACAAGTCCATGATGGTGTCGGCGCCCCAGCGGGTGGCCCACACCATCTTGTCGACTTCCTCGGCGATGGAAGAGCTCACGGCCGAATTGCCGATGTTGGCATTGACTTTGACGGCGAACGCCTTGCCGATGACCATCGGTTCGGCTTCCGGATGGTTGTGATTGGCGGGAATCACGGCGCGGCCGCGGGCGACTTCGTCGCGCACGAGTTCGGGGGGCACTCCCTCGCGTTCGGCGATGAAGGACATCTCGGCGGTGACCTCGCCGGTGCGGGCACGTTGCAGTTGGGTCCCGCGATAGCGGGTGACAGTGCGTCGCGGTAGGCCGGCGTCGAGGTCGATGGCGGCGGCGCAGTCCGTGTACGGCCCCGAGGTGTCGTAGAGGTCCAGGTGCTCACCGTTGGTCAGGTGAACGCGGCGAAACGGTACCCCGTTGCGGTAGGTCTTCGTGCTGCCCGCAATGGGGCCCGTCGTGACAGAGGGTGCGATGGAAACATCGGTCATCTTCGTATCTCCCTACGCCGGCATTACCCGGTCAGGTTCGTACGGTCGACGGGCCTACCCGTCCTCTCAGCGCGCTCGGTACGCGCTCCCGCGTGTTGACGGTTGCCACCGTAGCGGGCGACGCCCGAATTGCCTAGGGATGATTTGCATAGCTAATATATGTTCTTTGTGGGAGGTGAGAAGCAATGGCGATAGAGATTCAGGCCGGCCGCATCGACGCCGACCATCCCCGCTACAAGTGGATCGCGCTGTCCAACACGACGCTGGGCACCCTGCTCGCGACGGTGAACGCGTCGATTGTGCTGATCTCCTTGCCCGCGATCTTCCGCGGTATCGGTCTCAATCCGCTGGCTCCGTCCAATATCAGCTACCTGCTGTGGATGCTGATGGGCTATCTGGTGGTCACTGCGGTTCTGGTGGTGCCTTTCGGTCGTCTCGGCGACATGTTCGGCCGGGTGCGGATCTACAACATCGGTTTCGCGGTGTTCACCGTCGCGGCGATAGCGCTGTCCTTCGACCCGTTCCATCTCGACGGGGGCGCCATCTGGCTGATCGCGTGGCGGGTGATCCAGGGGGTCGGCGGAGCGATGCTGATGGCCTCGTCGTCGGCGATTCTCACCGATGCCTTCCCGGCGAACCAGCGCGGAATGGCGCTCGGCGTCAACATGGTGGCCGCCGTCGCCGGTTCTTTCCTGGGTCTGCTCATCGGCGGCGTGCTGTCCGAATGGCATTGGCAGGCGATCTTCTGGGTCGGCGTGCCGATCGGCCTGGCCGGCACCGTCTGGAGCCTGCGCTCGCTGCGTGAGATCGGTGTGCGCACGCCGCGCAAGCTCGACTGGGCCGGCACTCTGACGTTCGGTGTGGGCCTGACCGTCCTGCTGATCGGGATCACCTACGGCATTCAGCCGTACGGGGATTCGACGACAGGCTGGAGCAATCCCGTCGTCCTGGGGGCGATCGCCGCCGGCCTGCTTCTGCTGGTGGTGTTCTGCGTCGTGGAGTTGCGCGTCGCGCAGCCGATGGTCAACGTCCGGCTGTTCCGTTCGGCCGCATTCGGAATGGGCAACGTCGCCGGGTTGATGTCGTCGATGGGCCGCGGCGGACTGCAGTTCATGCTGATCATCTGGCTGCAGGGAATCTGGCTCCCGCTGCGCGGCTACGACTTCGAGTCGACCCCGCTGTGGGCGGCGATCTACATGCTGCCGATTACGATCGGCTTCCTGCTCGCCGGGCCCGTCGCGGGCTGGCTGTCTGACCGGTACGGGGCGAGACCGCTGACCGTGGGCGGAATGGCGCTCATGGCGGCGTCTTTCATCGCGCTCGTGATGATCCCGGTGGACTTCCACTACTGGGTGTTCGCGCTGCTGATCTTCCTCAACGGCGTCGGCGGTGGCATCTTCACCGCGCCCAACACCGCTGCCATCATGTCCAGTGTTCCCCCGTCGGAACGTGGAGCTGCATCGGGTGTGCGCGCCACGTTCTTCAACGCGGGATCGTCGCTGTCGATCGGAATCTTCTTCTCGCTCATGATCGTCGGACTGGCGAACACCCTGCCGGCCGCGCTGAGCAGCGGGCTGCAACAGCAGGGCGTTTCGGCCGACGTTGCACAGCAGGTGGCAGACCTTCCCCCGGTGGGGAGCTTGTTCGCGGCCTTCCTCGGCTACAACCCGATCGCCGAGCTGCTCGAGCCCTACCATGCTCTGCAGCAACCCGGTGTCAATGCCGAGGTGCTGACCGGCAAGACCTTTTTTCCCCATTTGATCATCGAGCCCTTCCACTCCGGCTTGGTTGTGGTGTTCGTCGCCGCGGCAGCCATGATGGTGATCGGGCTGATCGCCTCGCTGTTCAACCCCGGGCGCTATGCCGAGGACCCGGAGCGGAACTAGAAGAACGCCCCGCGGACGAAGAAGTTCTCCAGCTTCCTTGTGACGATCGCTCCGACTGGCAGCCGGGCGGCGATCTCCAGATTCTCGTCTGCAACGTCCTCCGCCCAGGACGGGGGCCAGCCGCCGTCTGCCAGGCTGGTTTCGAACGCGAGAATCATTTCCTCGCGGGTTATTTCGGATTCCACGACCATCGCGGTGGTGGTGGCTCGATGCGATGCAGCGCCCGCGAAACCACGGCCGCATCCGCACGGACCGTCGGGATCGCGGAGGTCGCGGTTGCACGGCTCCTGGATCCACACGAGCTCGCGCTCGATGCAGAAGTGATAGTCGTCTGGGTGTGTGCCCTGCGTATGGCCGGTTGCCACAAGGATTCTCATCTTGTCATCTCCTAGAAGGGTGGGGGTTCGTCGCGGTCGGTGTGGTGTTGTGGTGGTGGTTGCCAGCCGGGTTCGAGGGGTTCGGGTTCGATGGGGTCGGCGATGAAGCGTGCGAAGGGGCTTCGG